>NZ_GL890998.1 GCF_000212855.1 Streptococcus sanguinis SK355 | reverse complement strand
TTTTGGCTCTTTGTCAACTGTAGTGGGTTGATGAAAAGTTATAATCTGGAGAGGACTAAATCAGTCCTCTCCTTTTTGATGTTCAAAGCGATGAGGATTCTAGTTTTAAAATTGTCAAAGTTCCGAAAGCCGAAAGCGTTTCGCTTGATGACTTTGATGAGGTTGTTAGTAGCTTCTAGTTTTGCGTTTGAGTAGTGCAGTTCCAGTGCGTTCATGATCTTGTCCTTATCTTTCAAAAAGGTCTTAAAAACAGTTTGAAAAATAGGATTTACAGAAGAAATGGTATCTTCAATGAGTCCAAAGAAATGCTCAGTTTTTTTCTCTTGAAAATGAAAAAGCAGGAGTTGGTAGAGTTTATAGTGTTCTCGGAGTTCTTGAGAGCAAGAGAGAAGTTTTTCTAGAATCTCTCCGCTGATCAAGTGCATGCGAAAAGTTGGACGATAAAAACGTTTATGGCTGAGTTTACGGCTATCCTGTTGAATGAGTTTCCAGTAGCGTTTGAGTGCCCTATATTTGTGCGATTT
>NZ_GL890997.1 GCF_000212855.1 Streptococcus sanguinis SK355 | reverse complement strand
TTAATGCACCCTAGAGGAGTCGAACCTCTAACCGCCTGATTCGTAGTCAGGTACTCTATCCAGTTGAGCTAAGGGTGCTCATCTTCTTCTACTGCCTCTTACAAGTCTATGCCGAGGACCGGAATCGAACCGGTACGATCGTTACCAATCGCAGGATTTTAAGTCCTGTGCGTCTGCCAGTTCCGCCACCCCGGCCGCCTCAAGCGAACGACGGGATTCGAACCCGCGACCCCCACCTTGGCAAGGTGATGTTCTACCACTGAACTACGTTCGCATCCTATTCAAAAATGCCGGCTACATGACTTGAACACGCGACCCTCTGATTACAAATCAGATGCTCTACCAACTGAGCTAAGCCGGCTCATTATTATCTTATATGCGGGTTAAGGGACTTGAACCCCCACGCCCTAAAGCGCCAGATCCTAAATCTGGTGCGTCTGCCAATTCCGCCAAACCCGCTCTTATGACCCGTACTGGGCTCGAACCAGTGACCCTTTGATTAAAAGTCAAATGCTCTACCAACTGAGCTAACGAGTCTCTTACTTTTCTTGAAATCTTCTCGACTTCAACGGTCCCGACGGGAATCGAACCCGCGATCTTCGCCGTGACAGGGCGACGTGATAACCGCTACACTACGGGACCT
>NZ_GL890996.1 GCF_000212855.1 Streptococcus sanguinis SK355 | reverse complement strand
TGAACTGCACCCCAAAAGTTAGACATAAAAATCTAACGATTGGGGTGCTATTTTTATGAAATTGAGTTATGAAGACAAGGTTCAAATCTATGAGCTCATAAAACAAGGTTTAAGCTTTAACCAGCTTTCAAAAAGATTTGGTGTGGATGTTTCTGGACTAAGGTACATGATTCGCCTGATTGACAGGTATGGGTTAGCCATTGTCCAAAAAGGGAAGAATAGTTATTATTCTCCAGAACTGAAGCAAGAGATAATAGATAAAGTTCTGATTGATGGGCAATCTCAGAAACAGACGTCCTTAGATTATGCCTTACCAAATTCTAGTATGATTTCAAGGTGGATTGCGCAATACAAGAAAAATGGCTATACTATTCTTGAGAAAAGAAGAGGGAGACCAATAAAGATGGGGCGTAAACCAAAGAAGACTTGGGAACAAATGACAGAGTTGGAACGACTCCAGAAAGAATTAGACTACCTTAGAGCGGAGAATGCGGTGCTAAAAAAGCTGAGAGAATACCGATTGAGGGACGAAGCAAAGCTCAAAGAGCAACAGAAATCATCCAAGAATTAATCGGTCAATTTTCTCTAGCGACTCTGCTGGAAATCCTTGATTTATCACGGTCAACCTATTACTATCAAGTCAAGCGACTAGCTGCTCAAGAAGATCAGGACATGGCCTTAAAGGAGCTCATTCAAGACATCTATGATGAACATCATGGCAATTATGGCTATCGTCGCATCCATCTGGAACTAAGAAATCGTGGTTTTATCGTCAATCACAAAAAAATACAACGTTTGATGAAGAGGTTAGGCTTAAAAGCCCGTATCCGCCGCAAACGCAAGTATTCATCATACAGAGGGGAAGTAGGTAAAAAGGCTGATAACCTCATCAACCGTCAGTTCAGTGCATCTAAACCTTATGAGAAGTGTTATACTGATGTGACAGAGTTTGCTTTAGCAGAAGGAAAACTCTACTTGTCCCCTGTGTTGGATGGTTACAACAGCGAGATTATTGACTTCACTGTGTCACGTTCACCAGATTTGAAACAAGTTCAGAGCATGCTTGAGAAAGCCTTTCCAGCTAAATCATATAGTGGAACAATCCTTCACAGTGACCAAGGCTGGCAATATCAGCACCAATCTTATCATCATTTTTTAGAGAACAAGGGCATTCGTCCATCCATGTCACGTAAAGGGAACAGTCCTGATAACGGAATGATGGAATCTTTCTTTGGGATACTTAAATCTGAGATGTTTTATGGTCTTGAGACATCATATCAGTCCCTGGATGAGCTTGAGCAAGCTATTGCGGATTATATTTTTTATTACAACAACAAACGAATTAAGACAAAACTAAAAGGACTTAGCCCTGTTCAATACAGAACT
>NZ_GL890995.1 GCF_000212855.1 Streptococcus sanguinis SK355 | reverse complement strand
GACCTGGGCTGCTCACTCATCTTCGTGCAGGATGTGATGAGCTCACTGTCTGAGAATATCAAGACGGTTGTCAATATCAAGGACCGCAACACTGGTCAGTTGGTCATGGAAGAGGGAATCCTCAGAGAAATTGACTTCCGCTTGGATCATTTCCCAGAAGGTTATGACAAGGAGCGTATTGCTCGGACCTTGGCACCGCTCAATCACTTGCAGAATCTCAAGAGCTCAATCCCTGATACGGTCACCTTTATGGAGATGTATGGGGCAGAGACCTTCTCGGACCTGCAAGTTTTGCAAAAGTGGCAACAGAATGCACCTTATAAGAGCTTGGCAGTACCTATCGGCCTGCGGGGTAAGGAAGACTTGGTCTACCTCAACCTGCATGAAAAGGCTCATGGCCCGCACGGGTTGATTGCCGGGACAACGGGATCTGGGAAGTCAGAGACCATCCAGTCCTATATCCTGAGTCTGGCCGTCAACTTCCACCCACACGATGTGGCCTTTCTCCTCATTGACTACAAGGGTGGGGGAATGGCCAACCTCTTCAAGAACCTGCCTCATCTCTTGGGAACCATTACCAACTTGGACGGAGCCCAATCCATGCGAGCGCTGGCTTCCATCAATGCGGAGATTCACCGCCGGGAGCGGCTCTTCAGAGAGTTTGAAGTCAATCATATCAACCAATATCAAAAGAAATTTAAAAACGGGGAAGCAACTGAACCCCTGCCCCATCTCTTTCTCATCTCGGATGAGTTCGCAGAGCTCAAGGTTAACCAGCCTGACTTTATCAAGGAGCTGGTATCTATCGCTCGGGTCGGGCGTTCCCTCGGGGTCCACTTGATCCTGGCTACTCAGAAGCCCTCTGGGGTGGTGGATGACCAGATCTGGTCCAACTCCCGCTTTAAGCTGGCACTTAAGGTAGCAGATCGGACAGACTCGATGGAAATGCTTAAGACACCAGATGCGGCAGAGATTACCCAGACAGGTCGGGCCTATCTGCAGGTTGGCAATAATGAAGTCTATGAACTCTTCCAGTCAGCCTGGTCAGGGGCAGACTACCAGCCGGATAAGGACGAGATGGGAATCGAAGACCATACTATCTACCTGATCAATGACCTGGGTCAATACGAAGTGCTCAATCAAGACCTGTCAGGTCTTGACTTAGCCGAGGATATCAAGGAAGTACCGACGGAGCTGGAGGCCATTGTCAGTCAGATTCAACTATTGACAGAGAGCCAGCAAATCCCACCGGTACCACAGCCGTGGCTGCCACCGCTTAAAGAGCGGATGACCCTGCAGGAGCTGGAACCGATCCAGCCGCAGGAAGCCTGGGAGCAGAAGAAGCCGGTCTCCGTCCTTCTTGGAATGGCGGATATTCCGCAGGCGCAGAAGCAAGAGCCCGTCTCTGTCAACCTGTCCAAGGATGGGCATATCCTGCTCTACGGAAGTCCTGGTACGGGGAAGACAACCTTCCTGCAAAGTGCGGCCATGGACTTGGCTCGCAAGTTCAGTCCCAAAGATGTCACCCTCTACCTGATGGACTTCGGGACCAATGGTCTGGCACCACTGGGCCAATTACCGCAGGTGGCTGATACCCTGCTTTTGGATCAGACGGAGAAGATTGCCAAGTTTGTACGTATCATGGAACGGGAACTCAACCGGCGTAAGAAGCTCTTGTCTGACTATGGTGTTGGTACACTAGAGCTCTACCGTCAGGCTAGCGGTCAGCAAGAGCCGGCAATTGTCATCCTACTGGATAGCTATGAGTCCATGAAGGAAGAGGCCTATGAAGCAGAGCTCTTCAAGCTCTTGGTGCGGATCTCCCGTGAAGGTCTCAGTATCGGTGTTCACCTCTTGGTGACAGCGGGCCGTCAGTCCAACCTTCGGGCACAGTTTTACGCCAACTTCAAGCACCAGCTGAGTCTGCCGCAGAATGATGTGGGAGAAGTCCGCTCCATCGTGGGCTCTACCCCTCTGGCGGCGACCATGGAAGACATCAAGGGCCGGGCACTCATGAAGCGTGACGAAGTCGATGTTATCCAGCTGGCTTTGCCAGTAGCGGGTGCCAATGATGCACAAGTCCTCAACAACTTGCGTCAGGAAGTCGCTTCTCTCCAAGAAGCTTGGACCGGACAACGCCCAAGTGCTATTCCGATGGTACCAGAGGAGTTGACGGAGGCGGACTTCTATAGTCGGGCTAGTGTCCAAGCTGCTTACGAGCAAGGTCTCGTACCGCTAGGACTGGATATGGAGACGGTTGAGCCAATTACTTGGAATCTCTCTAAGGGTAATCTTCTCTACTTGACAGACAAGGAAGAGCAGATGAGTGCTTTGACT
>NZ_GL890994.1 GCF_000212855.1 Streptococcus sanguinis SK355 | reverse complement strand
GAAAAGGTATTGACAGGGTGGTGGTATAGGTGATATACTAATATAGTTGTCGCGAAAGACAAAGCCCTTTGAAAACTGAACAAGACGAACCAAGTGCAGGGTGACATAGAGATATGTGACCTGTCAAAAAAACGAGAATAAATCTGTCAGTGGACAGTAATGAGTGCGAACTCAAACTTTTTAATGAGAGTTTGATCCTGGCTCAGGACGAACGCTGGCGGCGTGCCTAATACATGCAAGTAGAACGCTGAAGAGAGGAGCTTGCTCTTCTTGGATGAGTTGCGAACGGGTGAGTAACGCGTAGGTAACCTGCCTGGTAGCGGGGGATAACTATTGGAAACGATAGCTAATACCGCATGATATTGAATATCGCATGATAATTGATTGAAAGATGCAATTGCATCACTACCAGATGGACCTGCGTTGTATTAGCTAGTTGGTGAGGTAACGGCTCACCAAGGCGACGATACATAGCCGACCTGAGAGGGTGATCGGCCACACTGGGACTGAGACACGGCCCAGACTCCTACGGGAGGCAGCAGTAGGGAATCTTCGGCAATGGGGGGAACCCTGACCGAGCAACGCCGCGTGAGTGAAGAAGGTTTTCGGATCGTAAAGCTCTGTTGTAAGAGAAGAACGGGTGTGAGAGTGGAAAGTTCACACTGTGACGGTATCTTACCAGAAAGGGACGGCTAACTACGTGCCAGCAGCCGCGGTAATACGTAGGTCCCGAGCGTTGTCCGGATTTATTGGGCGTAAAGCGAGCGCAGGCGGTTAGATAAGTCTGAAGTTAAAGGCTGTGGCTTAACCATAGTATGCTTTGGAAACTGTTTAACTTGAGTGCAGAAGGGGAGAGTGGAATTCCATGTGTAGCGGTGAAATGCGTAGATATATGGAGGAACACCGGTGGCGAAAGCGGCTCTCTGGTCTGTAACTGACGCTGAGGCTCGAAAGCGTGGGGAGCAAACAGGATTAGATACCCTGGTAGTCCACGCCGTAAACGATGAGTGCTAGGTGTTAGGCCCTTTCCGGGGCTTAGTGCCGCAGCTAACGCATTAAGCACTCCGCCTGGGGAGTACGACCGCAAGGTTGAAACTCAAAGGAATTGACGGGGGCCCGCACAAGCGGTGGAGCATGTGGTTTAATTCGAAGCAACGCGAAGAACCTTACCAGGTCTTGACATCCCTCTGACCACTCTAGAGATAGAGTTTTCCTTCGGGACAGAGGTGACAGGTGGTGCATGGTTGTCGTCAGCTCGTGTCGTGAGATGTTGGGTTAAGTCCCGCAACGAGCGCAACCCCTATTGTTAGTTGCCATCATTGAGTTGGGCACTCTAGCGAGACTGCCGGTAATAAACCGGAGGAAGGTGGGGATGACGTCAAATCATCATGCCCCTTATGACCTGGGCTACACACGTGCTACAATGGCTGGTACAACGAGTCGCAAGCCGGTGACGGCAAGCTAATCTCTGAAAGCCAGTCTCAGTTCGGATTGTAGGCTGCAACTCGCCTACATGAAGTCGGAATCGCTAGTAATCGCGGATCAGCACGCCGCGGTGAATACGTTCCCGGGCCTTGTACACACCGCCCGTCACACCACGAGAGTTTGTAACACCCGAAGTCGGTGAGGTAACCGTAAGGAGCCAGCCGCCTAAGGTGGGATAGATGATTGGGGTGAAGTCGTAACAAGGTAGCCGTATCGGAAGGTGCGGCTGGATCACCTCCTTTCTAAGGAGTCCGTAAGGACATACGGAATGCACTTGGGTCTTGTTTAGTTTTGAGAGGGCTATGTGGGGCCTTAGCTCAGCTGGGAGAGCGCCTGCTTTGCACGCAGGAGGTCAGCGGTTCGATCCCGCTAGGCTCCATTATCTAGTTTGACTAGATAAAGAACTTGTCCATTGAAAATTGAATACTGATATCAAATAGTAACAAGAAAATAAACCGAAAACGCTGTGAATATTAATGAGTTTAAGACTGAAAGGTCAAAATTAAGGTTAAGTTAGTAAGGGCGCACGGTGGATGCCTTGGCACTAGGAGCCGAAGAAGGACGTGACAAACGACGAAATGCCTCGGGGAGCTGTAAGTAAGCACTTGATCCGGGGGTGTCCGAATGGGGGAACCCAACAGGTTGATGCCTGTTACCCATTTCTGTTAAGGAAATGAGGAGGAAGACGCAGTGAACTGAAACATCTAAGTAGCTGCAGGAAGAGAAAGCAAAAGCGATTGCCTTAGTAGCGGCGAGCGAAGAGGCAGGAGGGCAAACCGAAGAGTTTACTCTTCGGGGTTGTAGGACTGTAATGTGGACTCAGAATTTATAGAAGAATGACTTGGGAAAGTCAGCCAAAGAGAGTAAGAGCCTCGTATTTTAAATAGATTCTGTACCTAGCAGTATCCTGAGTACGGCGGGACACGTGAAATCCCGTCGGAATCTGGGAGGACCATCTCCCAACCCTAAATACTCCCTAGTGACCGATAGTGAACCAGTACCGTGAGGGAAAGGTGAAAAGCACCCCGGGAGGGGAGTGAAATAGAACCTGAAACCGTGTGCCTACAACAAGTTCGAGCCCGTTAATGGGTGAGAGCGTGCCTTTTGTAGAATGAACCGGCGAGTTACGTTATGATGCGAGGTTAAGTTGAAGAGACGGAGCCGTAGGGAAACCGAGTCTGAATAGGGCGAATTAGTATCATGATGTAGACCCGAAACCATGTGACCTACCCATGAGCAGGTTGAAGGTGCGGTAAAACGCACTGGAGGACCGAACCAGGGCACGTTGAAAAGTGCTTGGATGACTTGTGGGTAGCGGAGAAATTCCAAACGAACTTGGAGATAGCTGGTTCTCTCCGAAATAGCTTTAGGGCTAGCGTCGACATGAAGATTCTTGGAGGTAGAGCACTGTTTGGGTGAGGGGTCCATCCCGGATTACCAATCTCAGATAAACTCCGAATGCCAAAGAATTATGGTCGGCAGTCAGACTGCGAGTGCTAAGATCCGTAGTCGAAAGGGAAACAGCCCAGACCACCAGCTAAGGTCCCAAAATAATTGTTAAGTGGAAAAGGATGTGGGGTTGCACAGACAACTAGGATGTTAGCTTAGAAGCAGCTATTCATTCAAAGAGTGCGTAATAGCTCACTAGTCGAGTGACCCTGCGCCGAAAATGTACCGGGGCTAAAACAATTTACCGAAGCTGTGGATACCTTTTATAGGTATGGTAGGAGAGCGTTCTATGTGTGGCGAAGGTGTACCGTAAGGAGCGCTGGAACGCATAGAAGTGAGAATGCCGGTATGAGTAGCGCAAGACAGGTGAGAATCCTGTCCACCGTAAGACTAAGGTTTCCAGGGGAAGGCTCGTCCGCCCTGGGTTAGTCGGGACCTAAGGAGAGACCGAAAGGTGTATCCGATGGCCAACAGGTTGAGATTCCTGTACTAGAGTATGAAGTGATGGAGGGACGCAGTAGGCTAACTCGTGCGTACGAATGGATGTACGTCTAAGCAGTGAGGCGTGGTATGAGTCAAATGCTTATACCTGTAACGTTGAGCTGTGATGGGGAGCGAAGTTTAGTAGCGAGTGAGTGATGTCACACTGCCAAGAAAAGCTTCTAGCGTTGTATCATACTCTACCCGTACCGCAAACCGACACAGGTAGTCGAGGCGAGTAGCCTCAGGTGAGCGAGAGAACTCTCGTTAAGGAACTCGGCAAAATGACCCCGTAACTTCGGGAGAAGGGGTGCTGACTTTGGTCAGCCGCAGTGAATAGGCCCAAGCAACTGTTTATCAAAAACACAGCTCTCTGCTAAATCGTAAGATGATGTATAGGGGGTGACGCCTGCCCGGTGCTGGAAGGTTAAGAGGAGTGCTTAGCGGTAACGCGAAGGTATGAATTGAAGCCCCAGTAAACGGCGGCCGTAACTATAACGGTCCTAAGGTAGCGAAATTCCTTGTCGGGTAAGTTCCGACCCGCACGAAAGGCGTAATGATTTGGGCACTGTCTCAACGAGAGACTCGGTGAAATTTTAGTACCTGTGAAGATGCAGGTTACCCGCGACAGGACGGAAAGACCCCATGGAGCTTTACTGCAGTTTGATATTGAGTGTCTGTGCCACATGTACAGGATAGGTAGGAGCCTACGAGATCGGGACGCCAGTTTCGATGGAGGCGTTGTTGGGATACTACCCTTGTGTTATGGCCACTCTAACCCGGTAGGTTTATCATCTACGGAGACAGTGTCTGACGGGCAGTTTGACTGGGGCGGTCGCCTCCTAAAAGGTAACGGAGGCGCCCAAAGGTTCCCTCAGACTGGTTGGAAATCAGTCGCAGAGTGTAAAGGTATAAGGGAGCTTGACTGCGAGAGCTACAACTCGAGCAGGGACGAAAGTCGGGCTTAGTGATCCGGTGGTTCCGTATGGAAGGGCCATCGCTCAACGGATAAAAGCTACCCTGGGGATAACAGGCTTATCTCCCCCAAGAGTTCACATCGACGGGGAGGTTTGGCACCTCGATGTCGGCTCGTCGCATCCTGGGGCTGTAGTCGGTCCCAAGGGTTGGGCTGTTCGCCCATTAAAGCGGCACGCGAGCTGGGTTCAGAACGTCGTGAGACAGTTCGGTCCCTATCCGTCGCGGGCGTAGGAAATTTGAGAGGATCTGCTCCTAGTACGAGAGGACCAGAGTGGACTTACCGCTGGTGTACCAGTTGTTCTGCCAAGAGCATCGCTGGGTAGCTATGTAGGGAAGGGATAAACGCTGAAAGCATCTAAGTGTGAAACCCACCTCAAGATGAGATTTCCCATAACGCAAGTTAGTAAGAGCCCTGAGAGAAGATCAGGTTGATAGGTTAGAAGTGGAAGTGTGGTGACACATGGAGCGGACTAATACTAATCGCTCGAGGACTTATCCTAGAATAAG
>NZ_GL890993.1:2317930-2360643 GCF_000212855.1 Streptococcus sanguinis SK355 | reverse complement strand
TTGTTTGATTTTTTCTTAAGTTTTGCTATAATTAATTTAATATGAATAGTGAGCACCCTTAGCTCAACTGGATAGAGTACCTGACTACGAATCAGGCGGTTAGAGGTTCGACTCCTCTAGGGTGCATTTGGAAGCGAAGTCTTAGGGCTCCGTTTTTAGATTGTTTAAATATCGGGAAGTAGCTCAGCTTGGTAGAGTACTTGGTTTGGGACCAAGGTGTCGCAGGTTCGAATCCTGTCTTCCCGACTAGATAACATAGAAGATAGATATACTGATCTATCTTTTTTTGTTTTTCAAGAAAACTGTGTATTCAGTATCTATGACTTAGCTAACTTATGTTGTTTTTAAGACTCCTTAGTTATAGTCGGATTTAATAAGCAATACAATCTTTTAGAACTACTGGTCTTGTTTCTTTATATAATCCTATTTGAAAGTAAGGGTTTTGATTATTTAATCGGGTTTAGATTTTTTTAAAGACTAGTGTTCCGGGAGTTTTGTATGTATCTTACTGCTATAATATACTTTCCATTTGGGATGAATAATATTAAAGATAAAAAATCTCTGATAGCAGTGTTTGTTGCCTTCAGAGGTTTTTATATGTGCTGAGTTTGATTTACTACATCAAAGAGTATTCATCAGATAGCATAATGGTTTCTTTGCCCTTGTTATCAACGATGTAGACTTTTCTAGGAAAGAAAGGGTCAAATTGATAGTTTAAATCAAATGAAATAATGGTGTTGAAGTTTTTTTGTGAGAATCGTAGAGATACTCTTCCTTGTCGATTGATGATTTCGAACTTGAGGACTGGGCGAAGTTCAAATACCCCTTTAAGATTGTTATCAATGATATACCAGAATGAGTCGACAATTTCTTCAGGGAGGCTCGTCATGATGCCAAAGCTGGCATATCGGCCAAGAGTATTTGTAAATGCCATAGAGACTCCTTTCTTACAGTCTGGATTTTCTTATATGATACCCGAAAATGCTTGAGATTGCAAGAATTTGACTTCTGTCAGGTCTGAATTAGACAAAAGAAAAAGAGCTTGCGCTCTTTGACAACTTTATCGATTCTTTAGTTCAACATAACGTTTGTACCAAATATTGACATAAGCATCTGAAAATGGACCTCTTCCGTTGTTAATCCAATCAACTAGGATTTTGACATTTTCTTTGAGAATGAAATCCAAATCATCAGAATAGTGCATCTGCTTTTTGTGGCGTTCATATTCTTCTACATCCAACAGGCGTTTTTCACCATCAGCAAAGACTTTGACGTCTAAATCATAGTCAATGTATTTTAGAGCTTCATTATCCAGATAGTATGGACTGGCTAGGTTGCAGTAGTATGAAGTTCCATTGTCGCGAATCATGGCAATGATATTAAACCAGTATTTTTTATGAAAATAGACAATGGCAGGTTCACGTGTTACCCAACGTCGGCCATCACTTTCTGTTACCAGTGTGTGGTCATTAACGCCAATAATGGCGTTTTCTGTTGTCTTTAGTACCATGGTATCTCGCCAGGTGCGGTGAAGATTCCCATCATGCTTATAACTTTGAATTGTAATAAAGTCGCCTTCTTTTGGAAGTTTCATAACTTACCAACTTTCTACAATTTATAAGTTCATCTTCTATATTGTAACATATTTTCATAGAAATGCATAAGTTTTCATTGGAAATCTTAAAGATATTCTCTCAGGGCGCTAGCGATGTCGGAGAAATCATAGCCTTTGCGTGCTAGAGCGTGGGTCAGACGCTGTTTTAAGTCATAACCGTCATACTTTTTTGAGTACTTGCGGTACTGCTTGTCTAACTCTTTATAGAGTAGCTCTTGCTGATTTTCTTGGTCCTCTTCGATTTCCAAATGTTGATAGGCGGTTTTGGCCTGGCTGTATGAAAAACCTTTGTTTATCATTGATTGAAGAATTTTATCTTGTAAGGCTTTGCTGGGCAGTTTTCCTTGGTGTTTTTTGAGCAGCTTTTCGGCAACCTTGTCTGTTAATTCAGTAAAATCAAACTGGCTCAACTCTTCCTCTATGATAGTGCTAGAAATCCCTTTTTGACTGAGTTTTTGCTTGAGAACAAAAGCGCCTTTGTCACCAGTGAGAAGGTTGGATTGGATAAAAGAGTTAGCATATTTTCTATCATTAATCCAATTATCCTTTTTTAGATTGTCCAAGACTTGGCTGATGATTTCTGGTTGGATGTCGTGCTGTGTTAAGTAGTCTTTAACTTCCTTGGCAGTTCTTTGCTTGAAGGAAAGATGATAGAGGGCTAGATTTTTTCCATAGGAAAATTGGGCATAGTCTTGAATTTCTGATAGCTCCTGCTCTGTGATTTCCATTCCTTTAGATAGCATGAAGCGAACGATGGTGTCTTCTGTGATATAAAGCTTTTCACTGTCGTCCAACTCCAAGAGGTAGAGTCTTTTTTCTTTTCGATTTTTGTGATTTTCATAGGGGATTTTGGTAAAGTCCTTTCTTTTAGCCAAATGCTTCAAAGGCAGCTATCAAGCGCAGTTTGTCTGTATCAACATCCTTCCGGCCATAGTAGTCAAGAAATAGCTCTGCATATTTAGGTTCAGATAAATTATAAGTAAGAGACCAGATTGCCCAGTAAAGATCAATGTGGTGATCGCTAAGGCCGGCGAGGCCAACATCAATAAAGCAGGAGAAGGTGTCTGTGTCTTTCAGAATGAAATTAGGTAAGCAGGCATCTCCGTGAATCAAGGAGTCTGACGTCAGTAGGTCTCCCTGCTCTTGGATAAGCTGGTATGCTTCCTCACGGCTTGAGATGTGAAATTGAGGCAGCAAGGCTTTTTGATAAAAGCAGCCTTTCCGATAATTTTCCTCTGCTTGTCCTTTATAGCGTTGGAGGCTATGCTGGATTGGGAAATGCTGGGGTTGGAGGCTGTGAAGTTTTTTGAGTGTGACAGCCATCGTTTGGCAAAGTTCTTCTGGCTGTTGGAGAAAGGCTAGGGCGTCCTTGCCCTCGGCTTCTTTAGTCAGAAGGTAGTCTTTATCTGCTGTCAGGTAGTGAATGACAGGTACACCGAGTCCTTGCTTCTCAAACCATTTGGCAAGTGTGGCTTCTTGGGCTAACTGGCCTTTTTGGTCGATTTTCAAATAATAGCCCGTATCAGCATAGAAAACACTGGCTGCAGAATGTGAGGAGCTGTCGTAAAAATTGGCCCCCTCTAGATAAGTTCGTATTTGCTCAGGGAAATGTGCTAGTGGGAGGGATATTTTTTCTGTATTCATACTTTTATTGTAACATATTCTCAACTAATACGAGGCGGCATGGTATAATAGAAGCATGAATGTGAAAGTGAAGCAAAGAATCCCTTTGAAAATTAAGAAAATGGGGATTAATGGGGAAGGGATTGGATTTTATAAGAAAACACTGGTCTTTGTGCCAGGGGCTTTGAAAGGCGAGGAAGTCTACTGTCAGGTGACCAAGGTTCAGCGTAATTTTATCGAGGCCAAGCTCTTGACCATCAACAAGCGGTCAAAATTTCGGGTGGAAGCTCCTTGTGAGATTTATGATAGGTGTGGGGGCTGTCAAATCATGCACCTCCACTATGACAAGCAGTTGGAGTTTAAGGAAGATTTGCTGCGTCAGGCCTTGAAAAAATTTGCGCCAGCAGGCTATGAGAACTATGAGATTCGTCCGACCATTGGTATGCAGGAGCCGCTCTATTATCGGGCCAAGCTACAGTTTCAGACTCGGAAGTTCAAGGATGAGGTCAAGGCGGGGCTCTATGCCCAGAATTCCCACTATCTGGTCTCACTGAAAAACTGTCTGGTTCAGGACAAGGTAACGCAACAGATCATCAATAAGGTGGCTCGGCTTTTAGGCAAGTACAGGCTACCTATCTATGATGAGAGAAAGACAGCTGGAGTACGCACGGTCATGATTCGCAGAGCCAGAAAGACGGGTCAGGTGCAAATGATTTTTGTGACAGGGCGCAAGCTAGACTTTTCTCCAGTCGTTCGAGATCTAGTAGCTGAATTTCCAGAGCTGGAGACAGTGGCGGTCAATTATCATACAAGCAAGTCCAGTGAGATTTATGGGGATAAGACAGAGATTATCTGGGGGGAAGAGGCTATCCAAGAAGGAGTGCTGGACTATGAGTTCTCCCTGTCGCCTCGGGCTTTCTATCAGCTCAATCCTGAGCAGACAGAGGTGCTCTACGGGGAGGCGGTTAAGGCGCTTGATGTGACGAAAGAAGACCATTTGATTGATGCTTATTGCGGAGGGGGGACCATCGGCTTTGCCTTTGCTAAAAAGGTTAAGTCTCTGCGTGGCATGGACATCATCCCTGAGGCCATTGAAGACGCTAAACGCAATGCGAAACGCATGGGCTTTGACAATACGCTCTACGAGGCTGGGACGGCAGAGGAGATTATTCCTCGCTGGTACGCTGAGGGCTATCGGGCGGATGCCTTGATTGTCGATCCGCCTCGAACAGGTCTGGACGATAAGCTGCTGGAGACGATTGTCCGCTATGCACCTGAGAAGATGGTCTACGTTTCTTGTAATGTCTCAACTCTGGCTCGGGATTTGGTCAAACTCAGTAGGGTCTACGATGTCCACTACATCCAGTCAGTTGATATGTTTCCGCATACCGCTCGGACCGAGGCAGTGGTGAAATTATCCAAGAAAGACAGTATTCGTATGGGTTCAGGAAGGACTCACAAAAGTTGATAAAATTGCTTTAAAAAAGGACTTAGTTTTCTGTAATACAGAACTAAGTCTTTTCTTTTGTCAAATTGGAAGAGTAAGTTCGAAATGTTAGTCTCCACCTAATCAATTAGTCACAAAAAGAGAACACTCGTCAAGTGTTCTCTAATGGTAATCAATTATATTAGAATAAGCCAAAGACTAGGACTGCAAGGACGGCACCAATGATTGGTCCGACAACCGGAATCCAAGCATAGCTCCAATCGCCATCTCCTTTTTTGGGAATAGGAAGAAGACTGTGCATGATGCGAGGTCCTAAGTCACGAGCAGGGTTGAGGGCATAGCCTGTTGTTCCACCAAGTGAGAGACCAATACCGACAATCAGCGTTCCGACTGCAAAAGTACCAATGCCTGCTTGCAGCTTATAAAGTCCAAGAGCGAAGATAGTGAGTACAAGAACAAAAGTTCCAAGGATTTCACTAATCAGGTTAGAGAAGGTATCTTTGATAGCTGGTCCTGTGCTGAATGTACCCAGAACGTTAGCCGGATTTTCTTCAGCTAGATAGTGAGGTTTGAACTGTAGGAAGACGAGGAACTGTCCGACCATAGCACCTGCAAATTGAGCAAGGATGTAAGGAAGAACAGATGCCCAAGGTAAATCACCTTTTAGAGCTATTCCGATAGTGAGGGCAGGATTCAGATGGGCTGGGCCAAGGTTGCCAGATACAAAAGCAGCGATGGCAACGGCAATCCCCCATCCCATGGTAATCACAATCCAGCCTGAATTGTGGCTCTTAGTTTTGGGAAGAACTACACCTGCAACTACGCCATTTCCCAAAAGGAGCAAGAGCAGTGTTCCTAAAAATTCGCCAAATATTTCTTTCATCATTTATGTTACTCCATTTAAAAGAAGGGGAGGCAGACAGTTGTTTTGCCTACCGCCTCTTCTCGTACTTTCTATTTTTTTAATTCTTCTAAATCGTTATTTGCAAGGGCAGCTTGAACATCGTTTCGATAAGCTGTTTTTTCTGCTTCTGTCCAGTCGTAGAATCGTCCCATTTCGTCCAGAACAGGCTCTACAATCGCATCTAAACTATCCCGCATAAAGAGCATGTGATTTGTCCGGCGAAGCAAGAAGTCAACTGGGCTGAGTGCTAATTCATTACGCATAGCATAATGCAGTGACAAGGTATCCGCCAGGCTGAGACCTGGTGCTTGTTCGATGCTGTGTGCGAGGGCAAAGACTTTAGGAGCATTTGAACCATAAAGGTTTGCAAGATAGAAGGCTTCTTTGCTGTCTAAGCCGCGTGAGACACCGAGTTGAGCAAAAGCTTCGATTTCGGAATCTACATTTGCTGGATTGAGCTCTCCGCCTGAAACAGGGTAGGTCTTCGAGTTGATGAGCTTGAAGCTGCGGTCGAATTCTGCTTTTAAGATTTCAACCACGCGCTCCATAGCGCCTTCCGCCATCTTACGATAGTCCGTAATCTTACCGCCAGCAAGGGTCAAGAGGCCATTGTTATCACGTTCTAAGCTGGAACCACGAGACACGGCAGAAGGATCCAAGTGTTTTTCAGACGTGCTGCTTTCGAGTTGCGTAACAGCCGCCTCGACATCCTCACGAGATTTTTCTTTAGCTAAATAGCTCTCAACAGTCGCAATCAGTGCGTTAAAGCTTTCGTCGCTGATGGTACCGTTATTTCCGCCATTGTAGTCAGAAGCACTGTTTCCTGCGATCAGAGGACGCAAACCTGCCCAGCTGCTTTCGATATCGTCAATCGTGATGTTTGCTTCTGGGAAGCGATTATTGACAATGCCCAAGAGGTAATCCACATCTTCTTGTGTTACTTTTGGATGCTCAAGGTCGCCAGTGTAGTCGGTGTCAGTAGTACCAAAGTAGGTTTTATTTTCACGTGGAAGAACAAAGACCATCCGGCCGTCTCCCAAGCCTGTGTCAAAGTAGACTGGCTGAGACACCTTGATCTTGCTAGAGTCAACCACCAAGTGAACACCCTTGGTTGGACGCATTTGTGAGTATTGCTTACCATCATTTGACAGATTGCGTACCTTATCGCTCCAAGGTCCAGTTGTGTTGATAACTAGGCGTGCCTTGATTTCAAAGACTTCATCCGTCAAGAGGTCACGCGCAACAACGCCTGTAATCTTTCCAGATTCATCAAAGAGGAAGCCTTCTGCCTTGACATGGTTGGCAATCAGGGCACCGTCTTGATTGGCGCGTTTGATATTTTCAATCACGAGGCGCGCGTCGTTGTTGCGGAAGTCAAGATAGACACCGCCGCCGACCAGGCCTTCCTTCTTGAGTTCAGGTTCTCGTTCTAGGACTTCTTCCTTGCTCAAGACCTTGTTGGCAGCAGGAGTGTTGTTAACACCAGCCAAGAGGTCGTAGAGGTCCATAGCCACTTTGAGACGGAAGAGGCTGAAAGTAGCACCCTCTTCTTCGTAGACAGGAAGCAGCATAGGATCTGGTTTTGGAATATGAGGGGCAATTTGCTGAACCACAGCACGCTCAGAAACTGTATCTGAGACCACCTCTACGTCGAATTGCTTGAGGTAACGAAGGCCACCATGGACCAATTTGGTAGAACGGCTAGAAGTCCCTTCTGCAAAGTCCTGCATTTCAATCAGACCGGTCTCCAGGCCACTAGCTGCCGCTTGCAAGGCTACCCCAGCACCAGTAATCCCTCCGCCAATAATCAGGAGGTCCAGGGTGCGTTCCTGCATTTTTTTTATCGATAATTCACGTGTTTTCTTTGAAAATTCCATAATACACACTTTCTAACTTAGTCATTTCATGCTTCTACTGACTGGATTATCAAAATATGAATCAGTATTAGTCGTCGATTTCTGCAAAGGCTTGAGTTGCCTTAACGGCTTTTTTCCATCCTTTGTAGAGTTGTTCCTTGCGGGATTCATTCATAGATGGTTCAAAGAGTTCTCCAGTTTCATTGAGAGTGCGGAGTTCGTCTAAGTCTTTCCAGTAGCCTACTGACAGTCCTGCTAGGAAGGCTGCCCCGAGAGCAGTTGTTTCTAAGTTTTTAGCACGGGCAATATCGATTCCCAGAATATCAGCCTGGAACTGCATGAGGAAGTTGTTCATAGCAGCACCGCCGTCGACTTTGAGCACTTGAATAGCAGTCTTGGCATCCACCTGCATGGTATCAATGATGTCGCGTACTTGGTAAGCGATGGATTGCAGAGTAGCCTTGATAAAGTCTTCCTTGCTGGTTCCGCGGGTCAAGCCAAAGACAGATCCACGTGCATTTTGATCCCAGTAGGGAGCGCCCAGTCCTGTAAAGGCAGGTACGACATAGACTTCGTCATTGTTGTGAGAATCTAGAGCATATTTTTCAGATTCTGGTGAATTTTCAACCATCCGAAGACCATCGCGTAGCCACTGAATAGCACTTCCGGCAATGAAGATAGAACCTTCTAAAGCATAGTAAACTTTTCCATTGATACCGTAGCCAATAGTTGTTAAGAGGTTATTTTCAGACAGCTGCATCTCTTCCCCAGTATTCATGATGATGAAAGAACCTGTTCCATAAGTATTCTTAACCATACCAGGCTCAAAAGCTAACTGTCCAAAGAGAGCCGCCTGCTGGTCACCAGCCATACCAGAAATTGGAACTTCTCCGCCGTAGAAATGGAATGGAGCAGTCTTGCCATAGATTTCTGAGTTAGAACGAACTTCTGGAAGCATAGCCTTTGGAATGTTAAGGATTTCCAAAATCTCATCATCCCATTTAAGATCCTTGATGTTATAGAGCATGGTACGGGCTGCATTTGAGTAGTCAGTCACGTGAGCCGCGCCGTCAGTCAATTTCCAAACCAGCCAGGTATCGATAGTACCAAAGAGCAATTCGCCCTTTTCAGCTCTTTCTTGCGCTCCCTCTACATGGTCCAAAATCCAGCGAACCTTGGTAGCAGAGAAGTAAGCGTCAATAATCAAACCAGTCTTTTCATGGAATTTTTCCACATAGCCTTGGCTTTTCAGCTGTTCAGCCAGAGGAGCAGTCTGACGAGATTGCCAAACGATAGCATTATAGATAGGAAGACCAGTATTCTTATCCCAGACGACAGTTGTTTCACGCTGGTTGGTTATTCCGATAGCTTCGATTTGATTAGGTTTGACTCCACTTTCGATGAAGGCACCGGCGATAACGGACTGCACGGAGTTCCAAATTTCATTGGCATTGTGCTCAACCCATCCAGCTTGAGGGAAAATCTGAGTAAATTCTTTTTGACTGGAGCTAACTTTTTCTCCTTTTTTGTTAAAGATGATGGCGCGGGAACTAGTAGTTCCTTGGTCGATGGCCATGATGTATTTTTCTTGTGACATGAACTGTCCTCCTAGTAAAAATCTTGAGGAGATTTCCTCTACAGTAACTAGTATATAAAATAAAACGCTTTCTTTTTTATCAACTTTTTTTAAATTTTAAAAAAATCTGAGGAGATTGTGCGAAAATCACAAAGAAACCTGGATTTCTCCAAGTTTCTTAATGAAATATCATGTGACGGATTTGTGCCAAATCTTCCAAATCCAAGTCATTTTTTAAATAATAGATAGGAACCTGCTGGGCCTGACGAATAGGATTGTTTGTGATGATGAGGTCATAATTTCTGGTAAGGTCGTAGGATTCAATCGTAATAAAGCGATTGTACTCTAAATACCGCCTTAAAATGGCCGTCATCCTGGAAACAACGATAAAGCTATCTGTCAAGTCCATTCCTATCTTGATGATTTGACCGTCGTTTTCAGCAATGTACTCCATCAGCTGGAGCCATTCCCATAAAACCTTTTTATCCAGAGATGTTCCCTGTTGGAAAATAGGCAGTTTGCTAAAAATAGTGTCTGCCACTGGTCGATAATCGTATTCGCTCCATAAGTAAGGATGGCGCAATTCCAGATTGTGCTTGTATTTGTCTTGCAAGAGATAGCCTCGAAAAAGAAAGACACGGGCACAGAGCTGACTGAGTTCGTAGGTCACTTGGTCTTCAATGTAGTCACCTAGCAAGTCTTGAGACTTCATCTCTTGAATCAGTTGCGTAATCAGACTGGCAATTTCACCGCCAAAGCCCAGTATATACTCCATGGTGTGCAAAGGCAGAATCCGATGGGAAAGCAGAAATGAAAAGAAAATCATCATTTCTCCGTCTTCCTGACTTAGTGTGATGTGCTGTCCAGCAAAGAAATCATTTGTTCGGCGATGCAAGCGTTGATAGAAGATGTTTTCAAAATAGCCCTGCATTTTCTGCTCAATGTTTTGGAATTGACAGGCATTGACTCTTAGGCGCTGTTGGGTGATATGTGCCCAAAGGGCCAAGTCCAATCGCTGACCTTGAGAGAGTTGAGCTCCACAGAGTTCTTCTAAGACGGCAACTTCCTTCCTTCTTTCTGATTTTTGAAGTTCCTTTTCCCAATCTTGGCTGGACCAGACCTTGCGAAAGAGGCAGAAATAAAAATAGCGAATTTGATGCTCAGGCCCTTTCAAGCGACCATTTTGGATAGAAATATCAAACTCTGATAAAATCTGATTTAGACCAGATATATGGCGGCCGAGGGTTGCTTCACTGATCATCAGTTCCTGAGCTAATTGATGGGCTAAAAACTGCTGATGATAGAGCAAGTAGTTTAAAATCTGGTATTTGACGGCATTGTCCAAAAAGAGTCTGCGAATGTCCCGTCCCTTGGTATCAGGTCCGATGGACAGACTGAGCGTTTCGTCCTGAAGCTGGATGGATAAGGTTGCATGATGGCCTACAGCCTTGTCGTTAATCAGGCTAATGTACTTGGTCAAGGTTGCTTTCGAGAAGCCTGTTTCTGACATGACGGCCTTCAAACTGGATGTAGAATGCTGCTGTAAATAAGACAGGACAATAAACTGCCCCGCTTCACTCTTTTCCATTAAGTCTGCAAGATACATACGAAAACCCTCTCAATTCACTAATCTTAGCTTATCACAAAAGGGAAAAAAGTCGAAGCAATGTGCTTCATATTTTCTTATCGTTGCCTGAGGCAATAATGGAAGGCAGAAGTCTATCATCATGTCTATCTTCATTCGCCATTCCATTTCTTTTGAACAAGCATAAGAGGAGTAATCTCTCTCACTTTTTTGCTTTGGGTCTGATAGCTTTTTTATGGTATAATTGTAGAAAAATGACGACGAGGGAGCAGCTATGGATAATGTGATTGATTTGTCTATCCCAGTGGCAGAAGTGATTGAGAAGCAGCCTGAAGTTTTAGAAGTTTTGGTCGAGTTGGGCTTTACGCCTCTGGCCAATCCTGTCATGCGTAATACAGTCGGGCGCGTGGTTTCTATCAAAAAAGGAGCTGCCATGAATGGAATTGACCTGAATAAAATCAAGCAAACCCTAGAATTAAATGGCTATGAAGTGGTGGGGATTTAGGCATGGCTACTGAACGCATTGAAGTCCTCAAGTCAATCTTGCTGGACCTACATAATGGAGCTTCTGCAGAATCTGTTCAGGAGCTCTTCAATGAGCATTTTGCGGGTGTGTCCGCTATCGAAATCAGCCTGATGGAGCATGAGCTGATGAACTCGGATACGGGAGTGACCTTTGAAGATGTCATGTCTCTCTGCAATGTCCATGCCAATCTCTTTAAAGGTGCCATTCAGGATGTGGAGGTGGCTGATACCGACCATCCAGGCCATCCTGTTCAGGTCTTCAAGCAGGAAAATCTAGCGCTGCGGGCTGCCCTTATGCGAGTTCGTAGGCTCCTATCCACCTATGAAAGCACAGAAGATGAGGAGCTTCTCCCTGAAATCCGCAAGGGACTCCAGCGCCAGCTGGGTTTGGTGGGGCAGTTTGATATCCACTATCAGCGCAAGGAAGAGCTTATGTTTCCTATCATGGAGAGCTACGGTCACGATTCGCCGCCCAAGGTCATGTGGGGGGTAGATGATCAGATTCGGGACCTTTTCCAAGAGGCTAAGATTGCTGCAGAGCAGCTGCCTGATACTTCGATTCAAGAAGTCAAGGACAAGTTTGAGACTTTTGCTGCTGAGTTTGAAGCTATGATTTTCAAGGAAGAGTCCATTCTTCTCATGATTCTCCTCGAGTCCTTTACTCAGGATGACTGGCTCAAGATTGCTGATGAGAGCGATTCTTATGGCTATGCCATCATCAAGCCGACAGAGAAATGGATTCCTGCGCGTCACTCATTCTCGGAGGAGGAAGCTGGGGATGCTGCTGATGAAGGAAGCGAAGCGCCAGCCAGTATAGAACAGACTAGTGATGGCAGGTTTCAGCAGGTCATTGATACGCCGGATGGTCAGGTCACCATTTCCTTTAAGCCCAAGGAAAAGAAGGAGCAAACCTTTAATCGGGACTCACAACAGCCTTTTGGTCATGGCTATCTGTCAGTGGCGGAGGCCAATCTGATTTTGGACCATCTGCCCATGGAGATTACCTTTGTCAATAAGGACGATATTTTCCAGTATTATAATGACAGCGTGCCGGCAGACGAGATGATTTTCAAGAGGACACCGTCCCAGATAGGGCGCAATGTCGAGCTCTGTCACCCGCCCAAGTTTTTAGACAAGGTGCGGCGGATTTTCAAGGCTTTGCGTGAGGGAGAGCGGGACAAGTTTGAGATGTGGTTCAAGTCGGAATCGCGGGGCAAGTTTGTCCATGTGACTTATGCGGCGGTGCGGGATGAGGCCGGTGAATTTCAGGGGGTGCTGGAGTATGTACAGGACATTCAGCCCTTCCGTGATATTGACAGTGATTTTTACCGAGATTTGGACTAGGTATTTGCAGTTAGAAAGTGAGAAAAATGAGTTACGAACAAGAATTTTTACAGGACTTTGAAGCTTGGGTCAAGACCCAGGTCATGATTAACGAGATGGCCCTCAAGGAGAGTCAGGCAGTCTACGAGGCAGACCAGGACGAGCGAGCTAAGGAAGCAGCCATTCGCTATGAAAGCCGTATCGATGCCTATCAGTTTCTTTTGGGGAAATTCGCTAACTATCAGGCGGGCAAAGGATTCCACGACCTACCTGACGGACTTTTGGGGGAGAGAAATTATTGATTTTTCACTGGAAAGGTGTTAGAATAAGTTCATCAGAGGTGTTTTGAGTCAAGCATTTTACAGAAAGTGGCGGCGCTGAGAAGTCCACAAATGTTTCAAAGCTGGTTGCTGATGAGATGAAAAATTGAAATAAAAGTGTCTTTTTGTTTCCTTTTAGGACTAGGAAAGGAGCTGCAGGCTATACTAGCGTATGCCAAAGCGACTTAACGACGTCATAAAAGAGAAAGAAGAAGAGAAAAGTTGCGGGCAACTGCCCGAAATTGGGTGGTACCGCGGATATTGATTCGTCCCTGTCATGGATATGGCAGGGGCGATTTTTTGTAGAAAGCGAGGGAGGAATGACAAGAGCAGAGTTGCCAGAACGAATCGAAACAGAACGGCTCGTGTTACGAGTCCGCACCGTGGCTGATGTTGTGGATATTTTTGACTATGCCAGTAGGCCAGAAGTTTCCTACCCAGCAGGCTTTCCGCCCGTCAAGACCTTGGAGGATGAGATTTATTATCTGGAGCATATCCTTCCTGAACGCAATCAAAAGGAAAATCTCCCAGCAGGTTATGGGATTGTCGCTAAAGGAACTGATAAGGTCATCGGCTCTGTCGATTTCAACCATCGGCACGAAGACGATGTGCTGGAGATTGGCTATACCTTACACCCAGACTATTGGGGACGTGGTTATGTGCCCGAAGCAGCGCGTGCCTTGATTGACCTAGCTTTTAAAGAACTAGGTCTTCATAAGATTGAGCTGACTTGCTTTGGCTACAATGTTCAAAGTCAAAGAGTCGCAGAGAAACTTGGCTTCACCCTTGAAGCTCGCATCCGAGACCGCAAAGATGCCCAAGGCAATCGCTGTGACGGTTTGATATATGGATTGCTGAGGAGTGAGTGGGAGGAAAAAAATGGTAGTTGAACCATTCGAAAATTTCGAACAGTTTGGTTTATTGATTTTCAAAAGTGAGGTGAGAAAAATTGGAAGCAAGCCAGATTATTACTCTACTTAGCGGTGCAGGCTTAGGGGCGATATTAAGTGCGATTTTAGTGTTTCTTAATAATAGTAAAAGAAATCAGCTCGATTATATTACTGGAGAACGATCTGAGTGGAGGAATAAGATTGAAAATATTATTGAAGAGCTTCAAGGATCCTCAAGCCATGAGGGTGTTCTGGCAAGATTAAAGAGTCAGATCAATCCCTATGGTTACAATCTAGAAATAAAAAACACAAAACCATATTTTATGAAAGATGGTCATATTTGGGATAGTATCGCAGATGGTAAATATGAGGACACTATTTATTTTTTAGAATTACTATTAAAATATGATTGGGAAAGAAGAAAACAAGAGCCTAAGTTTCAATATTCCACAGTTTTGTTGAGAATAGTCCAAATATTTTTAGGTGTCTTTACTCTCTATTTGTCCTATTTAGTAGCTAAGGATTTGACACATAATTTGTGGTCTCAGGTGGCACTGGGTCTATTAACTTTGTCAATATTAGCTATTATATTACAAGGTTTTGTTATTGATGCTCTAAGAATAAATCCATCTAGAAATGATAAAGAAAAGATGTGGTTCTTTATTATCTTTTTTGTCACTCCATACTTAGTTAATTTGTCAATAGGTATTATCTATATGGATTTGCTAAAAAATACTTCAATTGCTTCTATATCTTTTCTACCAATTTGTATTTATGAATTTTTTTACCTTTTATTGATATCAAATCGAATAGAAGATGATTATATAAGAGCAATAGAACGATATCTAAAAAAACCTTCGGTAAATAATAGGAAAGCTATTAGGCTTAATAATGATATAATACGCTTAGAATCCAAAGCTTATAGTTTTGATAACAGAAAAATAAATTTAGAATCACTAGAAAAGAAACGTAGAAAGTTAAAAAAGAAATTAGTTAATAAAAATCAACCCAATAAATTCCAACACCCAATACAATTTTATTGCTTTTTGAAGAATAAAAAACGGATTTCAAAACTAGTTTTAAGAATGCTAAATTAAAGGAGAATACACATGTCTAAACAACTTTCACCTAAATACAATCCAGCCGAGGTTGAGGCTGGTCGTTACCAAAAATGGCTTGAGGCTGATGTTTTCAAGCCTTCAGGAGATCAAAAGGCTAAGCCTTATTCGATTGTGATTCCACCACCAAACGTGACTGGTAAACTTCACCTTGGTCACGCTTGGGATACGACCTTGCAGGATATTATCATCCGTCAGAAGCGCATGCAAGGCTTTGATACGCTTTGGCTGCCAGGGATGGACCACGCGGGGATTGCCACGCAGGCTAAGGTCGAGGAGCGCTTGCGGGAGCAAGGCATTTCCCGATATGACCTCGGTCGTGAGAAATTCCTCGATAAAGTCTGGGAATGGAAAGACGAATACGCGACAACTATCAAGGAACAATGGGGCAAGATGGGCCTCTCTGTGGACTATTCTCGTGAGCGTTTCACTCTTGATGAAGGTCTGTCAAAAGCCGTTCGCAAGGTTTTTGTCGAGCTTTACAAGAAAGGCTGGATCTATCGTGGTGAGTTTATCATCAACTGGGACCCAGCAGCTCGCACAGCTCTTTCTGATATCGAGGTCATTCACAAGGATGTCGAAGGTGCCTTCTACCACATGAACTACATGCTGGA
Source organism: Streptococcus sanguinis SK355 (assembly GCF_000212855.1). GTDB lineage: Bacteria > Bacillota > Bacilli > Lactobacillales > Streptococcaceae > Streptococcus > Streptococcus sanguinis_A. The sequence goes on along the minus strand of NZ_GL890993.1, from coordinate 2,345,247 downwards.
AGACGGTTCACGCGCCCTTGAAGTGGCGACCACTCGTCCTGAGACTATGTTTGGAGATGTGGCCGTTGCGGTCAATCCAGAAGACCCACGCTACAAGGACTTGATTGGCCAAAACGTTATCCTGCCAATCGCTAATAAACTAATCCCAATCGTGGCGGACGAACACGCAGATCCTGAGTTTGGGACTGGTGTCGTGAAAATCACGCCGGCCCACGATCCAAACGACTTCTTGGTTGGTCAACGCCATAACTTGCCACAAGTCAACGTGATGAACGATGACGGAACCATGAATGACTTGGCCTTCGACTTTGCGGGTATGGACCGTTTTGAAGCTCGCAAAGCTGTTGTCAAGAAACTGGAAGAAATCAGCGCCCTTGTTAAAATTGAAAAACGCGTCCACAGCGTTGGCCACTCAGAACGGACTGGTGTTATGGTTGAGCCGCGTCTGTCTACTCAGTGGTTCGTCAAGATGGACCAATTGGCTAAGAATGCCATTGCCAACCAAGCAACAGATGACAAGGTAGAATTTTACCCGCCACGCTTCAACGATACCTTCCTTCAATGGATGGAAAACGTCCACGACTGGGTTATCTCTCGTCAGCTCTGGTGGGGTCACCAAATCCCAGCTTGGTACAATGCTGAAGGTGAAATCTATGTGGGCGAAGAAGCGCCGGAAGGCGATGGTTGGACTCAGGACGAAGATGTACTCGATACTTGGTTCAGTTCTGCCCTTTGGCCCTTCTCAACCATGGGCTGGCCTGATGTCGACTCAGAAGACTTTAAGCGTTACTTCCCAACTTCAACCTTGGTAACAGGTTACGACATCATCTTCTTCTGGGTATCTCGTATGATCTTCCAATCCTTGGAGTTCACTGACCGTCAGCCGTTCCAAAACGTTCTGATTCACGGTTTGATTCGGGATGAGGAAGGTCGCAAGATGTCCAAGTCTCTTGGGAACGGGATTGATCCGATGGATGTCATTGATAAATACGGTGCTGACGCCCTGCGTTGGTTCCTTTCAAACGGCTCTGCGCCAGGACAAGACGTCCGTTTCTCTTATGAGAAAATGGATGCTTCATGGAACTTCATCAACAAGATCTGGAACATTTCCCGCTACATCCTCATGAACAATGAAGGTTTGACGCTGGATGCGGCGCGTGAGAATGTCGCTCAGGTGGCGTCTGGTCAAGCTGGTAATGTTACTGACCGCTGGATTCTCCACAATCTCAATGAAACCATTGGCAAGGTGACTGAGAACTTCGACAAGTTTGAGTTCGGTGTGGCTGGTCATATCCTCTACAACTTCATTTGGGATGAATTTGCCGACTGGTATGTGGAGCTGACCAAGGAAGTGCTTTACAGCGATAATGACGACGAGAAAGTCATCACTCGCTCTGTCCTCCTTTACACGCTGGACCAAATCCTGCGCCTGCTTCACCCAATCATGCCTTTCGTGACTGAGGAAATCTTTGGACAAATCTCAGAAGGCACCATTGTGACAGCGGCTTATCCAGTGGTTCGTCCAGAATTTGAAAATGCCGAGGCAGCAGCTGGTGTGGAAGCCCTCAAAGATCTAATCCGTTCGGTGCGTAATAGCAGAGCTGAGGTCAATGTGGCGCCAAGCAAGCCGATTACCATCTTGATTAAGACGACAGACAGTGCGCTGGAAACCTTCTTCAAGGATAATGTCAACTACATCAAGCGCTTCACCAATCCTGAGCATCTGGAAATCGCAGCAGACCTTGCCGTGCCAGAGCTGGTCATGTCCAGCATCATTACAGGAGCAGAAATCTATCTGCCGCTGGCAGACCTCCTCAATATCGAGGAAGAACTGGCTCGTCTCGAAAAAGAGCTAGTGAAATGGCAGAAAGAACTTGATATGGTAGGCAAGAAACTCTCTAACGAACGCTTCGTAGCCAATGCTAAACCAGAAGTCGTCCAAAAAGAACGTGACAAACAAGCCGACTATCAAGCCAAGTACGATGCGACAGTAGCACGGATTGATGAGATGAAGAAGTTGGTTTAAAATTTCAAATTCATTATATGAATATGATAAAAACACAGTGCAAAAACTGTGTTTTTTTGATACAATAGAAAGAAAGTCATCATATAGTGAGGTAAATAATGAGTAGACCAAGATCTGCAACGAATACTATAAAGGGTTATTTTTATCAGTTTGACAAATCAATTTTAGAGATCCTGGAACAATCGAATGAAACAAATATAGTTACCATTGAGGGAGTTGAAGATATTGATATTGAAATAGTGATGAAATACAATTTGTTCAATGTAAATATTATGAAGAAACTGAGTTTAATAACAGTATTATAAAAGAGCCAATACAGTTAATGTTTAGACACTATTTAAAAAACAGGACGGAGGCTCAATCTAAGAATTTTACTTATAAATTATATGGCTTTTATAACAAAGGACATGAGAAGCTAAGGGAATTAACAACGGAAAATCTAAGAACATATTTTTTAGATTTTAGCAAATATAGAGTTACAGATGAATTAGGAAATTTAAATTATCAAATAAAAAATAAAAAGGGAGAAATTAAATTTGAGGAATCCTTACAAGAAGATGATATTGAAGATTTTAATAAACGTCTTTTTGTAAATATCAAAGCCGATAGTTATGAAAATCAAATAGAAAAAATAAAATCTAAAATTCAAAATGATTTAAGTGATTATAGTGAAGAAGATATTGAATTGATTTATTTTAATGCTCTTAAAATAATTAAAGACTTAGCATGTGAACATAATATTGAAAAGCGTCAAATTTCAAAAAAAGAATTTTGGGATAGAATAAAAACTAAAAATTACTATTTTGAAAGATGGATGAGTGAATTGCTAGAGTGGGAAAATTATAAAAAAATCATACATAAAAAATATTTTCCAAGAGTACCAAATTTATCAAAGGCACATAGATTTTTCTTACTTGACTGTCAAGGGGAGAGTGTAAATAATGTTAAAGAGGTAATTTCAGAAATTTCAAGTAAATATTCTCGTTTGAAACATCAATTTAGTCCTTATGTTTATTTATATAACACTTTAAATGTTGATTTTGTAAGTGAATTAAAAGGGAAGTTATATGAGGATGGGTGTTTTTTTAAAGATGGATTTCCGTTTAAAAATTCAAAATTTAGATTTCAAGAAATGCTAATTAAACCCGATAGATATAATAAAATTTCATTACGTATATTAGAATATCCTGAAGATTTATCAAGTGTTTTACAAAAGTTGGCGGAAGTAGAACGGGCTGACCAATTACCAATTAATTTATATGTATTTAATAAAAATAATCAATTAAACTTAGAGAATGATAATCTTGGTAATAGAGAATATTCAAAAATTAACATTCGACAAATTTTAGATATATCGGATATTATTTAGGAGATAGAAATGGATAATTTAAATGCTCAAGTTATTTCAGTGAAACCTAATAAGATTAAAATTGAAGTGAAGTCAATCACAGATTTTCAGATCGCAGAAGAAAAGTTGAAAATTGGTTCATATCTTAGAATTGCCGATGAAAATGATTTGGCATTAATAGCTACAATAGAAAATTTTTGTATTGAGCCCATTGAAATTGATGAGAAAGTTGATATTAAATATATTATTGAAGCGGTACCTTTAGGGATGATTGATGAAGAAAATAAATTTGTGAGGGGAAGTGACACAATAACTATTCCTCCAAAATCGGTTGAACCAGCTAAATTTGAAGAAATAAAGTTAATTTTTGAAAATTCTATAAAAGATGAACTCAAATTTAAATTTTCTTCGTTATCATCTAATAATGACATTGAGATTCCTGTTGAAGGAAATAAATTTTTTAATAAACATATTGCTATTGTTGGTTCAACTGGTTCGGGTAAGTCTCACACGGTTGCAAAAGTTGTTCAAAATGCTATACATTCTAAGAATGGTGGATATGAAGGACTAAATAATTCACATATACTTATCTTTGATATTCATAATGAATATCAAAGTGCTTTCCCAAATGCTAGGCTTATCAATGTTGATAATCTTATATTACCATACTGGCTATTAAATAGTGATGAATTACAAGAATTGTTCTTAGATACTGAGGGAAGTGATCATAATCAGAGAAATATTTTTAAAAAATCTGTTATTAAAAGTAAAAAAAGTAAATTTAGTGGATCAGAGGAAGAAAAAGAAAAATTACATTTTGATTCTCCGATTTATTTTGATATTCGTGAAGTCCTACAATATGCTCATGAAAAGAATGAAGAACAAATTGCAGGAGCAAGGGAAGGGCAGAAAAAGGCTGGTCCATTGAATGGTAAATTATCAAATTATATTAGTCGGTTAGAATCAAAAATATATGATAAAAGGTTGGAGTTCTTATTAGGTGGTAGAATAGAGGAAGAAACATTACAATCAGTTTTAAAACAGCTTATTGGATATAGTGAAGATTCTCTGACTAATGTTACTATTCTTGATTTGAGTGGAGTACCGTTTGATGTATTGAGTATAACTGTTTCTTTGATTTCAAGAATTATGTTTGAGTATGGATACTACTACAAGCAATTTAATAATAGTAAGAATCTAGTTTCTGACGTACCTATTTTATTAGTATATGAAGAGGCTCATAAGTATGTACCTACAAGTTCTCTAACTAAGTACAGAGCTTCTCGGCAGTCGATAGAACGAATTGCAAAAGAAGGCAGAAAATACGGGGTTACATTGCTTTTAGCTAGTCAAAGACCTTCTGAAATTTCTGAAACAATATTCTCACAGTGTAGTAATTTTATAACAATGCGGTTAACAAATCCTATAGATCAATCATATGTAAGACAGTTATTACCGGATTCTATGGGTGGAATTGTTGATAAGTTACCTAGTTTAGCAACAGGAGAGGCATTGCTCATCGGAGAAGCAACTATTTTACCATCGATTGTGAAAATTGATGTCTGTAAAGATAAACCTTCATCTAAAGATGTTCCATACTTCCAATTATGGAAAGAGAAGTGGAAAGATATTAATTTTGAAGAATTAGAGAAACTCTGGAAACAGAAGTAAGATTTAAAATTATTATTTTTACAATAACTAGTTGTATCCACATAAAATACTTTTGTTAGGTATATTATTACCAATTTTTTAGAAAGCAAGTAACTTCATAACAAATCCTGCAAGTTCGAACCGCTCTGAGAAGTACAAGATTGCAGCATTCTTCTCAGGTGTTTGGGGAATTGAGTTGGGATTCGAATAAACCAACGAGTTCCGACTGGTGTAAGTTAATTAGTTTGCCCGTCAGATATATTAATTAAATCATCCCGATATCTATTTTGATGGTCGTAACATTCACACTGTTCAGCCAGAGGATATTCCAGTTGGGTATTTGGAGATTATAGATTATTATGAAAGTCTCTATTTTACTGTAACCCCCTCCACAACCAAGTTCAGTTAATCTGTACTTGGTTTTTCTATCCATCCCCCCTTTCATCCCTCTCCGACTTAATACTTTCTTTTAAGCCTTAAAAATGATAAAATAAGACAAACAAACTATAGGAGAACATAATGACTAAAGCAAATTTTGGTGTTGTTGGTATGGCTGTTATGGGCCGTAACCTTGCTCTAAATATCGAATCTCGTGGCTATACAGTTGCCATCTATAACCGCTCAGCAAACAAGACAGAGGACGTGGTTGCTTCTCATCCTGAGAAAAACTTTGTGCCAAGCTATGATGTGGAGTCTTTTGTGAACTCTATCGAAAAACCACGTCGGATTATGCTCATGGTTCAAGCTGGCCCTGGTACAGATGCGACTATTCAGGCGCTGCTTCCTCACTTGGATAAGGGTGATATCCTGATTGACGGTGGGAATACTTTCTACAAAGATACTATTCGCCGCAATGAAGAGTTGGCTAACTCTGGTATCAACTTCATCGGTACAGGTGTTTCCGGTGGTGAAAAAGGCGCATTGGAAGGTCCGTCTATCATGCCGGGTGGTCAAAAAGAAGCTTATGAGTTGGTAGCGGATGTCTTGGAAGAAATCTCTGCTAAAGCTCCTGAAGACGGTGCACCATGTGTGACCTATATCGGTCCTGATGGCGCTGGTCACTACGTAAAAATGGTCCACAATGGGATTGAGTACGGAGATATGCAGCTGATCGCTGAAAGTTATGACCTGATGCAGCACTTGCTGGGCCTTTCAGCTAGTGAAATGGCTGACATCTTCACAGAGTGGAACAAAGGCGAGCTAGACAGCTATCTGATTGAGATTACAGCGGATATCTTGACACGCAAGGACGATGAAGGTCAAGCTGGTCCAATCGTTGATTACATTCTGGATGCGGCTGGCAATAAGGGAACCGGTAAGTGGACCAGTCAATCTTCACTAGATTTAGGTGTGCCGCTGCCATTGATTACTGAGTCAGTCTTTGCGCGTTACATTTCTACCTACAAAGATGAGCGTGTGGCTGCCAGCAAGGTATTGCCAAAACCAGCTGCTTTCACCTTTGAAGGAGATAAGGCAGAGCTGATTGAAAAGATCCGCCAGGCTCTTTACTTCTCAAAAATCATGTCTTATGCTCAAGGATTTGCTCAATTGCGTGTAGCTTCTAAGGAAAATAATTGGAATCTGCCGTTTGGAGAGATTGCGTCTATCTGGCGTGCTGGCTGTATCATCCGTGCCCGCTTCCTTCAGAAAATTACAGATGCTTATGGCCGTGATGCTGACCTTGCAAACCTACTCTTAGATGAATACTTCATGGATATTACGGCTAAGTATCAGCAGGCAGTCCGTGATGTTGTCAGCTTGGCTGTGCAAGCAGGAGTACCGGTGCCAACCTTCTCTAGTGCCATTGCTTACTTTGATAGCTACCGTGCGGAAAATCTGCCAGCTAATCTGATTCAGGCTCAGCGTGATTATTTTGGTGCTCATACATACAACCGTAAAGACAAAGAAGGTACCTACCACTATTCTTGGTACGACGAAAAATAGGATAGGCCTATGGCAAAGCGAATTTTACTAGTAGAAAATGAAAAAAATCTTGCTCGATTTGTGAGTTTGGAACTGCAAAAGGAAAGCTTTCTTGTAGATTTAGCTGAGACAGGTCAAGAGGGACTGGCTCTGGCTAAAGATGTGGATTATGACTTGCTCTTGCTCAACTACGATCTTCAAGATATGACTGCCAGCGATTTTGCTAAGCAGCTGAGCTTGATTAAGCCAGCGTCCGTCATTATCGTTCTGGCTAGTCGCGAAGAGATTGCGGAGCAGCAGGAAGTTATTCAGCATTTTGCCGTTTCCTACGTGGTCAAGCCCTTCATTATCAGTGATTTAGTGGAGCGTGTCTCCATCATTTTCCGCGGGCGCGACTTTATCGACCAGCACTGCAGCCTCTTGAAAATTCCGACCTCTTATCGCAATCTGCGAGTGGATATTAAAAATCACACGGTCTACCGTGGTGAGGAAGTCATTGCACTGACGCGGCGGGAGTATGATCTGCTGGTGACCCTGATGGGCAGCAATAAGGTCATGAGCCGTGAGCAACTGCTGGAGCGTGTCTGGAAGTACGAGAGTGCAACCGAGACCAACGTTGTAGATGTTTATATTCGTTATCTGCGCAGTAAAATTGATGTGGAAGGGCAACCAAGCTATATCAAAACCGTTCGCGGTGTTGGTTATGCCATGCAAGAATAAAAAATTCAAAACTCTGTTCTCCTTGAGAGGCGGAGTTTTTTGCGCTTATTACAGTATTGATAGGAGAAATAGTGCGGACTTCTGATAATTCTATGCAATCGTTTTCGTTAAAACATAGCAAGAATATGGCTGGTAAAGAGAAATTTTAGCCTTTGGGATGCAAAAAAAGAGAAAATATTTTTATAAAAGCCTTTACAAAATAAAAAATCGTGCTATAATAGATGTATCGAAATGCAAACGATTTCACAAAAACGAACTTGTTTGCAAAAAATATAAGGAGGTCTGAATGATGAAAGATTCATTCAAGAACATTTTTAGCTTTGAATTTTGGCAAAAATTCGGTAAAGCTTTGATGGTGGTCGTTGCTGTTATGCCGGCAGCAGGACTGATGATTAGTATCGGTAAGTCTATCCCGATGATTAATCCAAATCTAGGTGTTTTAGTCACTACCGGCGGTGTTTTAGAGCAGATTGGTTGGGGGGTTATTGGTAACCTGCATATTCTCTTTGCTTTGGCTATCGGTGGAAGCTGGGCAAAAGAACGCGCTGGCGGTGCCTTTGCAGCTGGTCTGTCCTTTATCCTGATTAACCGTATTACTGGTGTCATGTTTGGTGTTACCAGCGATATGCTTGCGGATAAGGGAGCTGTAGTTAAAACAATGTTTGGCGCATCTATTAAGGTTTCTGATTATTTCATCAGTGTTCTGGAGTCACCAGCTCTGAATATGGGTGTCTTTGTCGGAATTATCGCAGGTTTTGTCGGAGCAACAGCTTACAACAAATACTATAACTTCCGTAAATTGCCAGATGCCTTGTCATTCTTCAATGGTAAGCGTTTTGTACCTTTCGTTGTTATCTTGCGTTCAGCTATCGTAGCAATTATTTTGTCATTCGTATGGCCAGTTGTTCAATCAGGTATCAACAGCTTTGGTGTTTGGATTGCTAACTCACAAGATACTGCGCCAGTTTTGGCACCATTCATCTTTGGTACTTTGGAACGTCTCTTGCTTCCATTTGGTCTGCACCACATGTTGACTATTCCAATGAACTACACAGAACTAGGTGGTGTTTACCACGTTATTACTGGTTCTGGTGCGGGAACAACTGTAGCTGGTCAAGATCCACTTTGGTTGGCTTGGGTAACTGACTTGGTTGGTACGAAAACAGCTGATCCTTCTACTTATCAACACTTACTTGAGACTGTTCACCCAGCTCGCTTCAAAGTTGGTCAGATGATTGGTTCATTTGGTATCCTTATGGGGGTAGCAGCAGCTATCTATCACAATGTGGATGCTGACAAGAAACACAAATACAAAGGTATGATGATTGCGACTGCTTTGGCGACCTTCTTGACAGGGGTTACTGAGCCAATCGAGTACATGTTCATGTTTGTAGCAACTCCTCTTTACCTGATTTACTCAGTTGTTCAGGGTGCTGCTTTTGCAATGGCTGATATCGTCAACCTTCGTGTACACTCATTCGGTTCTATCGAATTCTTGACTCGTACTCCTATGGCAATCAATGCTGGCTTGGGTATGGATATCATCAACTTCATTTGGGTAACGATTCTCTTTGGTGTTGTGATGTACTTCATTTCTAACTTCATGATTAAGAAGTTCAACTATGCAACTCCAGGGCGTAACGGCAACTATGAAACTGCTGAAGGTTCAGATGAAGCTTCAGCATCAGGGTCAACTGGCGGTAAAGTTGCTGCAGCTTCTCAAGCGGTAAATGTTATCAATCTTCTTGGTGGCCGTGCTAATATCGTTGATGTAGATGCATGTATGACTCGTCTGCGTGTGACTGTCAAGGATGCAGAAAAAGTTGGAACAGAAGAACAGTGGAAAGCTGAAGGCGCTATGGGCTTGGTTATGAAAGGCCAAGGTGTTCAAGCTATCTACGGACCAAAAGCCGACGTTCTCAAATCTGATATCCAAGACTTGCTAGATTCTGGTGAAGTGATTCCTGAGACACTTCCTAGCCAAAAAGCAGAATCAGCGGCTGCCGAAGTTTCTTACAAAGGTGTGACTGAGGAAGTTGAAACTGTTGCGGACGGTCAAGTCATTGACTTAGCAGATGTTAAAGATCCAGTTTTCTCACAAAAAATGATGGGTGATGGATTTGCAGTTGAGCCTGAAAACGGTAAGATTTATTCACCAGTTGCTGGTACAGTAACTAGCGTCTTCCCTAGCAAGCACGCTATCGGTCTTGTGACAGATAACGGTCTGGAAGTCTTGGTACATATTGGTTTGGAAACTGTTAGCCTTGAAGGTAAACCATTCGAAGTTCATGTTTCTGAAGGTCAAAAAGTTGCAGCTGGAGATCTTCTAGTCACAGCTGACTTGGAAGCAATCAAAGAAGCAGGACGTGAAACTTCAACAATCGTAGTCTTCACCAATGCAGCATCTATCAAGTCTGTAACAGTAGAAAAACTTGGTCAAGCATCTGCTAAGACAGTTGTTGCTAAGGTTGAATTGTAATATAGAAAAGAGAAATCATGGCAAAATTCCTGACATTAAATACTCATAGTTGGATGGAAGAAAAGCAAGAAACCAAGCTTAATCAGCTTGTAGAACGCATTCTTCAAGAAAAATATGATGTCATTTGCCTGCAGGAAGTCAATCAATTAACGGAGTCTGAACAGGTTGTTCAGGCTCCTTTCTATCAGGCGGTTGAAGGAGCGGTTGCGATTCATCAAGATAATTTTGCTCTATGTCTGGTAGAAAAGTTGGCTGAAGCAGGGCTGGACTATCATTGGTCCTGGGCCTATAATCATATTGGGTTTGATATTTACAACGAAGGAGTGGCAATCCTATCTAGAAATCCTATGGCTCCTGGAGAAGTTCTGGTATCAGAGGCTAATGATCCTACGGATTACCATACCCGCAAGGTCTTGCTAGCCGAGACTGAGGTAGAAGGTCAATTGCTGACAATTGCCTCCTGCCATCTGTCTTGGTGGGACAAAGGCTTTCAGGGGGAATGGGCTAAGCTTGAAGCAGAGCTGCTAAAAGCAGAAAGTCCTCTGGTCCTGATGGGGGACTTCAACAATCCGGTCGGTCAGCAAGGCTACCAGACCATCTTAGCCAGTCCCCTGAAGCTGCAGGATAGTCATACTGCTGCAAAAGAAGCTAGCGGTGAGGCGACAGTAGAAGGGACTATTGCAGGCTGGGATGACAATAAGCACGCTCTGAAGATAGATTATGTTTTCACTAGCCAAGGGATGGACGTTGAGCGTTCCGCTGTCGTCTTTGACGGGAAAGAAACCCCTGTTGTCAGTGACCACTTTGGTTTAGAAGTGCAAGTGACTTTATAATGGTAAAAAGATGAGGCAAGACTGTGAATACAACAGATTGCCTCTCTTTTTCTTTTTGATAAACATATTTTTAGGGCAAAATGGTGAAATATTACCCTCCAAACGGCTGTCTTTTGTTATTCTTGAAAACGTGTTATAATGAAGTATTAGGATTCTAGGAGGAAATGGTATGCGTTGTCCGAAATGTGGTGGGAATAAATCAAGTGTAGTTGATAGCAGACAGGCAGAAGATGGAAATACGATCCGTCGCCGTCGTGAGTGTGAGGAATGTCAACACCGCTTTACGACCTACGAGCGTGTTGAAGAGAGAACCCTAGTTGTTGTCAAGAAGGACGGGACACGCGAGCAATTTTCTCGGGATAAGATTTTTAACGGTATTATTCGCTCCGCTCAAAAGCGGCCAGTATCTAGTGACGAAATAGAAGAGATTGTCAACCGAATCGAGCAAAAGGTCCGCAGTCAGAGCGATAATGAAATCAATAGTGAATATATTGGATCCTTAGTCATGGATGAACTGGCAGAGCTGGATGAAATCACCTACGTTCGTTTCGCCAGTGTTTACCGGAGTTTCAAGGATGTGGGAGAGCTAGAAAGCCTGCTCAAGCAGATTACTAAGGGGTCCAAGAAGAAAAAGGACAAATAAATGAAACCAAACCATCAGTTTTCTTTCTTGCGCAATAATGCAGTCAGCCCTGATATTGCTATCTTGACCAAGCTCTATCTGCCGATTTTGGGGAGAGAAGCGGTAACACTTTATCTTTATCTGCTGTCTTTTGTGGATAATGGGCAAAAACAGCACCTCTTCAGTCAGATTCTCAATCATTTAAATTTTGGACTTAATATTTTAGAAGAAAGTTTTGAGCGTTTGGCGGCGATTAAGCTAGTGGACCTTTATCAAACAGATGACCATTATCTGGTTCAACTCCACCCGACCTTAAAGGCGGAGGAATTTTTCAGCCATAATGTGTACAGCCGGCTCTTGGAAAAGAAAATCGGCGAAGCTGCTGCAGATGCCCTGCGGCCAGAAAATCCTAGTGGAGAGAAATTGGTCAAGCCTTTTATGCAGGTGTTTGGTATGGAAGCTGAGCAGCCAAGGGCAGTGCGAAAGGCCAATGATTTTGATTTGGAGTATTTCAAGCAACGGATGGCTCAGGACAATCTTCGCTTTGCCAATGAAAAAGAAGATTTATTAGAATTGTTTGCAATTGCTGAGCAGAAGAAGTGGACTTGGTATGAGACCTATGTCTTGGCGAGAGAAACTGCTGTTTCTCAGGTCATTTCTACCAAGCGGATGAAGCAAAAGCTAGCTCAGAACCCAGTAGAAGGCCAATTTTCTAAGCAGGAGCAGTCTATCATTCAAGAGGCAAAACGAACATCTCCAATGGTCTTTCTGGCAGAAATCAAAAAAACCCGTCAGGCTGCTATTACACGGACGGAGAGAAAGCTTTTGCTGGATTTAGCTGAATTGGGCCTTTTGGATGAGGTTATTAACGTAATCTTGCTCTTGACCTTTAATAAGGTGGATTCAGCCAATCTCAATGAAAAGTATGCTCTCAAGGTAGCCAATGATTTTTCTTATCAAAAGGTGACGACAGCTGAGGAAGCTGTCTTGAAAATTCGTGAGCGCAGCCAGCAGACGAATAATCGTCCAGCTAAATCTGGACAAGGCTCTACCAAGAGCAACGTACCTGACTGGAGTAATCCTGACTATAAAGATGATACTACTCCTGAACAACAAGCAAAATTAGAAGAGAAAAGACGCAAGCTTTTAGAAAAAATTAGAAAGGGTTCGGGTGGCGATTAAATGGAGAAAATAGGACAGAATATGCCTCATATGAATAGGGTGCGGCAGTTTGACTATCAGGAGCTGGTCAAGCAAATCATGGCGGACCCAGATGTGGCAGCCTTTATCCAGCGGGAAAAGCTGACCCAAGCTGAGATTCAGCGGAGTGTCTCCAAGTTTAACCAGTATATTACGGAGCGCAATCGTTTCTTGCTGGGGGATGAGACCTATATTGCCAAGGGCTATAAGCCAATCTTGGTGAAAAATGAAGGCTATGCGGATGTTGCCTATGAGGAGACGCCTGAGTTGATTGAGCTGGAAAAGTTGAAAAATATTAAAGATCGGATCAATCTAATTAACCTACCTTCTAGCCTTAAAGATGCGAGTTTCGGTCAAATTGACTTAAAAAAGAATCGTGATGAAATTTTTGAACGATTGGCTAATTTTGTCGCTGCTTATCCTAATTATCAAAAGGCTGTTTATCTCTATGGAGATTTTGGTATTGGGAAAAGTTATTTGATGGCTGCTTTAGCTCATGAATTATCAGTAGCGCGAGGGGCTTCAACTACTCTAGTTCATTACCCAAGCTTTGTTTTGGATGTGAAGAATGCAATCAGTTCCGGCTTGGTAAAGGAGAAGATTGACCAGGTCAAGACAGCTCAAGTGCTGATTTTGGACGATATCGGTGCAGAGCAGTCTAGCCCCTGGATGCGCGATGAGATTTTGCAGGTCATTCTACAGCACCGCATGCAGGAAAATCTGCCAACTTTCTTTACTTCTAACTTTAGTTTTACGGATTTGGAACGACACTTTGCCAGCTCTAAGAATGGCGATGAAACTTGGCAGGCCAAGCGAGTTATGGAGCGAATTAAGTTTCTAGCACAGGAGGTGCGACTAGAAGGAGAGAACCGCCGATGAATGAAACGATTTACTTGATGAAAGCTCATACATCTGTTCGCCGCTTTACTGAGGAGCAGATTTCGGATAAGGAATTACGTGCCATCATTGATGCTGGGCGGGCTGCGTCCAGCTGGAAGAATTTTCAGTCTTATTCTATCATTGTGGTGCGAAGCAAAGAGAAAAAAGAAGCCCTCTTTGACCTGGTGCCCCAAGAAGCCATTCGGCAGTCTTCGGCCTTCCTGCTTTTTGTTGGCGATCTCAATCGTGCTCAAAAGGGCGTTCATATGCATACGGAAGACTTTTATCCTGAGGGGCCGGAGAATCTCCTGATTAGCTCAGTAGATGCCGCTCTGGCGGGTCAAAATATTCTCTTAGCAGCTGAAAGTCTGGGTTATGGTGGGGTAATCATTGGATTGGTTCGTTATGCTGCCAGTCAAATAGCGGAGCTTTTCAAGTTGCCGGACTACACTTATCCTGTCTTTGGGATTGCTCTGGGAACTCCCAACCAGAACCATGCAGTCAAGCCACGTCTGCCTTATGAAGCGGTGGTCTTTGAGGAAGAATATCGTGAACAGGATTGTTCCACTATCCAAGCCTATGACCGCGTACAGACTGAATATGCCGGTGAGCGAGCTAAGGAAACCTGGAGTCAGCGCCTAGCTGCTCAATTTGGTCAGGAGCCTAATCAGGCTATTGACCAATTGTTCAAAGAAAAGAAATTAGAAAAATAGGGCGGAGTTTGGCTCTGTCCTAAAGAATGAAAGAGGAAAAACATGGCCTTACCAACTATTGCCATTGTCGGCCGTCCCAATGTCGGCAAGTCAACGCTCTTCAATCGGATTGCTGGTGAGCGGATTTCCATTGTAGAAGATGTCGAAGGGGTGACCCGCGACCGAATCTATGCGACCGCAAACTGGCTCAACCGTAAGTTTAGTATTATTGATACGGGCGGAATTGATGATGTTGACGCGCCTTTTATGGAGCAAATCAAGCACCAGGCTGAGATCGCCATGGATGAAGCAGATGTTATCGTTTTTGTCGTGTCTGGCAAGGAAGGTATTACGGATGCGGACGAGTATGTGGCTCGCATGCTCTATAAGACTCATAAGCCGATTATTTTAGCGGTCAATAAGGTCGACAATCCTGAAATGCGCAATGAAATTTTTGATTTCTATGCGCTTGGCTTGGGTGATCCATTCCCAGTTTCCTCAGTTCACGGGATTGGTACAGGGGATGTTCTTGATGCGATCGTTGAAAATCTGCCTAATGAAGAAGTCGTCGAAAATCCTGATATGATTAAGTTTAGCTTGATTGGGCGTCCTAATGTCGGCAAGTCTAGCTTGATCAATGCCATCTTGGGGGAAGACCGAGTCATTGCTAGCCCAGTGGCTGGTACAACGCGTGACGCTATTGATACGGTCTTTACAGATAGTGAAGGTCAGGAATTTACCATGATTGACACGGCTGGTATGCGCAAGTCAGGCAAGGTCTATGAAAACACGGAAAAATACTCTGTCATGCGGGCTATGCGGGCGATCGATCGCTCAGATGTCGTTCTCATGGTTCTTAATGCCGAAGAGGGAATTCGTGAGTACGACAAGCGAATCGCTGGCTTTGCCCATGAAGCAGGAAAAGGTATTGTCATCGTTGTCAATAAGTGGGATACGTTGGAAAAAGATAACCATACCATGAAAGACTGGGAAGAGGATATCCGAGACCAGTTCCAATACCTTTCTTATGCCCCGATTATCTTTGTTTCTGCCTTAACCAAGCAGCGTCTCCATAAGCTGCCGGATATGATTAAGCAAATCAGTCAGAGTCAGAATACCCGTATTCCATCAGCGGTGCTCAATGATGTTATCATGGATGCCATTGCCATTAATCCGACACCGACTGACAAGGGCAAACGCCTCAAGATTTTTTATGCGACTCAGGTAGCGACCAAGCCACCGACCTTTGTCATTTTTGTCAACGAAGAAGAACTCATGCACTTCTCTTACCTGCGTTTCTTGGAAAATCAAATTCGCAAAGCTTTTGTCTTTGAAGGAACCCCGATTCACTTGATTGCAAGGAAGCGGAAGTAGAGTTGTAAAACAGCAATTTGACAAACATACGTTTACATGTAAAAATGAAAGTAAGCATAAGAGCTTGCTTTTCTTTTTTTATGTCGAAAGTATGGTATAATGGTGAGATAAATGTAAGGTGGTAATTATGGCAAAATTAATTCCTGGTAAGATTCGGACAGAAGGAATTGCTCTGGTTGAAAACAATAAGGTAGTAATCCTTGAGGTCAGTGATTCACTTTTATATGCTCGTGTGGATGAGTGCAATCTGCGCTATAGCTTGGATGATGATGTCATCTTTTGTTATTGCGACTTTTTCCAGAAGAAAAAATACTGTGCCCATCTGGCAGCCTTGGAGTATTATCTGAAAAATGCCCCATCGGGAAAAGATGTGCTAAAGAGTATGGAAGAAGAGGAGTTGACCAGTCAGGAGACCCAAGAGCTGGTTTCTTTCGGAAGCTTGTTCTTGGATAAGGTCTTGCCGGAAAAATCCGATCAACAGGTTCGTTATGAGCTCTCGGCTACTGGTCAGGAGGACTCTTATACAGGGCAGTTTCTCTGGAGTCTTCGGATCAGTCGCTTGCCGGACGAGCGCTCTTATGTTGTCCGAGACGTTCTTTCATTCCTTCGGACCTTGGAAAAGGGCGGGCATTATCAGATTGGTAAGAGTTATTATGAGGCTATTCATTTGGAGGATTTTGATGAAGCCAGTCAAGATTTGCTCGTTTTCCTGCAGGGGCTAGTTCTCGACTATCAGGGGCAAGATTCTTCTTTGGTTTTCCCAAATGCTGGGCGCAATCTTTTCTTCCCAGCCAGCATCTTTGAAGAGGGAGTTATCTTCCTGATGAATCTGTCTTCTTTCCGCTTAGAGTACAGCCTTTACGACTACAGTGAAGTCTTTTTCCAAGATTTACATGAAGAGGCAGAAGTTTATACTTTCCAAGTGGAAGAGCATGAAGAGCATTTTGAGCTAGTCATTGCTGAGAAGAATTATAAGCTGCTTTATGATGGCCAGTTTATCTTTTATGGAGATACTTTCTACCAGCTAAATCCTCAGCAGATTAGACTGATGAAGGCTTTACGGGAGCTGCCTATAGAGCATGATCGGTTGAAGCGCCTGCAATTCGACTTGTCGGAGAGGACGAAGCTGGCTTCCAGTTTGTCTGAGTTTAAAAAGGTTGGCCGGGTAGAAGCACCTGAAAGTATGATGATTCATGACTTTACAGCCAAGTTTGACTTTGACATCGGTCCTGACAAGCGTCTGATTTTGGACACTGTCTTTGACTATGAAGACAGGAAGGTGACGACTCGCAAAGATTTGGAACGTCTGCCTTTTGCGGGTAATTTTGAGCATGAGCAGCAAGTCTTTAAGCAAATGCTGCAGGCAGGTTTTGTGGCAGACTTTTACAGTCAGCGACCGCCTCTGAAGCCAGAAGAAATTTATCATTTCTTCTCAGAAGTCATTCCCAACTTTGAGGCTTTGGGCCATGTCAGCATGACAGAAGAGTTAGAGGCACTGGCACAGACAGAAAGTCCAAGGATCTCTGTCAAGATGAAGGGCGGCCTCTTGGATGTTGGTTTTGATTTTGCTGGCATTGAGCAGTCAGAGATAGACGCAGTGCTTGATTCGCTCTTTAAGGAGCAGGACTTCTTTATCAGTAAGTCTGGGCAAGTCTTGATTTTCGATGAAGAGACCAAGGAGATGAGTCGGACTTTGCAGCAGCTGCGGAGTAAGCGGACTAAAAATGGCTTTATTCAGACCAGCAGTCTGGCGGCTTATCAACTGGCAGAGTTCTTTAAGGGCAAGGATAGGGTACAGTTTTCAAAAGATGTGCATCAACTGGCCTTTGACCTGACTCACCCTGAGGAATTTCCGCTTCCCAAGCTGCAAGTCAAGGCTGACCTTCGGGATTACCAAGAGACGGGTGTCAAGTGGTTATCTATGTTGGATAAGTATGGATTTGGTGGAATTCTGGCTGACGATATGGGACTAGGGAAGACTCTGCAGACGATTTCTTTTCTGAGTTCGCGTATAGATGACTCTAAGAAAGTCTTAATCTTGGCGCCATCCAGCCTGATTTACAACTGGAGCGATGAGTTTGCTAAATTTGCTCCGCATCTGGATGTGGCGGTGGTGTATGGTCTGAAAAATGTTCGTGATGAGCTGATAGCGGAGAAGCATCAGATTACCATTACTAGCTATGCTTCCTTTAGACAGGATGTAGAAGAATACCAGGACAATCACTTCCAGTATTTGATTTTGGATGAGGCTCAGGTGATGAAAAATGACCAGACCAAGATTGCCCAGTATTTGCGAGATTTTGAAGTGGAGCATACCTATGCCCTTTCTGGGACGCCGATTGAGAATAATCTGGGAGAACTTTGGTCTATTTTCCAGATTGTCATGCCAGGACTTTTGCCAAGTAAAAAGGAATTTTTAAAACTGCCGGCTGAGAAAGTCGCCCGTTATATCAAACCATTTGTCATGCGGCGCAAGAAAGAAGATGTGCTGCAGGAATTGCCTGATTTGATTGAAGTTGCCTATCGCAATGAATTGGCAGATAGTCAGAAGACTATCTATCTGGCTCTGCTCAAGCAGATGCAGGACAGAATTATCCATGCGACAGAAGATGAAATCAACCGCAGCAAGATAGAGATTCTGTCAGGTCTTATGCGCCTCCGCCAGATCTGTGACACTCCGAAGCTGTTTATGGAAGATTACGAGGGCGAGAGCGGTAAGCTGGAAAGTTTGCGGGAATTACTTGAACAGATACAAGATGGTAATCGCCGTGTCCTCATATTTTCACAATTTCGTGGTATGCTGGATATTATCAAGAGTGAACTGGACAAGATGGGCATGGAGTCCTTTAAGATTACTGGCTCTACTCCGGCCAAGGAGCGTCAGGACATGACAACAGCCTTCAATGAGGGCCAGCGTTCAGCCTTTCTAATCTCCCTCAAGGCTGGAGGTGTCGGTCTCAATCTGACTGGTGCAGACACAGTCATCTTGGTCGACCTCTGGTGGAATCCAGCAGTTGAGGCCCAGGCCATCGGCCGTGCCCACCGTATCGGTCAGGAGCGCAATGTCGAAGTCTATCGGATGATTACACGGGGTACGATTGAGGAGAAGATACAGGAGTTGCAGGAGAGCAAGCGCAATCTGGTTTCGACTATTCTGGACGGAGCAGAAGCCAAATCCAGTCTCTCTGTGGAGGAAATTCGAGAAATTCTGGGAATTTCAGCAGAATAGCTTGAAAAATAGCCTGAATAGTTTATAATAATGAAGGGTTGAAAGGAAAAAGATATGACTGATAAACAATTTCCTCTGGTGTCAGATGATGAAATCATGCTGACGGAAATGCCGCATATGAATCTTTATGATGAACTGGATCTCATTAGCAACATTACCGGAGACTATACAGACCGTAATTATTTGGAATGGATGCCGATTGTGGACTCCAGCAGGCATGCTCCCATCGCTGCCAGTCAGGCTATCAGAAGACCGCTGCAAAAGCAATCTGCTTTCAAGGATTTTAAAAAGCCGATTGATAAGAAAGATCCGGCCATTCGTTATGCTGAGCAGGCACGCGAGGAAGCTCGGGCAGATTTGAAAAAGAAGCGTTCAGCTTCTTATCTGACTAGCGACCTTCCGACTAAGGTCCGCAGCAGAAAGCTTCCAACAGCTTCTAATGCAGAAAGACCTAAGCCAACAGCTCCTTTTCAGAAGAATACATCAGGGGAATTTACGAAGTTTGGCGATAGGCTTCAGCAGGAAAACTATATTTTGGCGGATATTCAGCCTGAGTATAGCCCTCAGCCGCAGGAGCCGGAAGAAAAGCCTAAGAAGAACAATTATGATTTTTTAAAAACCAGTCAGATCTATAATCAGGATAGAGCTAAGGAGGAGCAGTTGAAGCATTCCAAGGCTCAAGAGCTGAACTTGACAGGCTTGGACAGTGAATAAAGCTGGCTTGCTCGAGTATTTTCTGCCTGCAATTTTCTAATGTATAAAGGAAATTGCTGTTTGCTTATGTAAATGTAAAATCTATCTGCATATAACATCCATCATCGGTTGAAGAAGACTGATGCTAGAAGCTGGGACCTACTGATTGGTCCGGCTTCTTTGGTGTTTTGGTGGTGCCTAAAAGCTTGTACATAAAGAAAATCCCTGCGGGCTGATTAGGGTCTGCGGAGATTTTCCTCTTTTGACTTGCTTTTATGGCCTTGTATCTTAAGGAGTAATCATGACGAAAACCTATCATTTTATCGGGATTAAGGGCTCTGGTATGAGCGCTTTGGCTTTGATGCTGCACCAGATGGGCCATAAGGTTCAGGGCAGTGACGTTGATAAATATTATTTCACTCAGCGCGGTTTGGAGCAGGCTGGCATTTCCATCCTGCCTTTTGATGAAAAGAATATCCAGCCAGACTTCGAAATCATTGCCGGCAATGCCTTTCGTCCAGATAACAATGTAGAAATTGCCTATGCAGACGCAAACGGTATTGGCTATAAACGCTACCATGAGTTTTTAGGTGGCTTTATGCGTGACTTTGTCAGCTTGGGAGTGGCTGGTGCCCACGGGAAGACCTCTACAACGGGAATTCTCTCCCATGTTCTCTCCAATATCACGGATACTAGCTATCTGATTGGGGATGGTACTGGCCGCGGTTCTGCCAATGCCAAGTACTTTGTATTTGAGTCAGACGAGTACGAGCGTCATTTCATGCCTTATCATCCGGAATACTCGATCATTACCAATATCGATTTTGATCATCCGGATTATTTCACGAGCCTGGAAGATGTCTTTAACGCTTTCAATGACTATGCCAAGCAGATTACTAAAGGCCTCTTCATCTATGGAGAAGATGAGCAGCTGCGCCGGATTACGTCCAAGGCTCCGATTTACTACTATGGCTTCAAGGAAGAGGGCAATGACTTTGTCGCTCACGACCTCTTGCGTTCTACCAGCGGTTCAGGCTTCAAAGTTTCTTTCCGCGGGCAAGAGCTGGGCGAATTCCAGATTCCAAGCTTTGGCCGCCACAACATTATGAATGCGACAGCAGTCATCGGCCTCTTGTATACTGCAGGTCTTGATCTGAATCTAGTTCGGGAACACCTCAAGACCTTTGGTGGAGTTAAGCGCCGTTTCACTGAAAAGATTGTCAATGACACAGTCATCATTGATGACTTTGCTCACCATCCAACGGAAATTATCGCGACTCTGGATGCAGCTCGTCAGAAGTATCCAAGCAAGGAAATCGTGGCAATCTTCCAACCGCATACCTTCACTCGGACCATTGCTCTCTTGGACGAATTTGCGGAAGCCCTCAATCAGGCTGACTCAGTCTATTTAGCTCAGATTTACGGATCAGCGCGTGAGGTGGACAATGGCGATGTCAAGGTCGAAGATCTGGCTGAAAAGATTGTGAAGCGGGCCAAGGTCATTGACGTAGATAATGTTTCTCCGCTTCTTGACCACACTAATGCAGTTTATGTCTTTATGGGAGCTGGGGACATCCAGACCTATGAGTATTCCTTTGAACGCCTCCTGTCCAATCTGACCAGCAATGTTCAGTAGGAGGAGACTTGATGGAAGCACCGATTCGAATCAGACAGGCTGACTTGAGCGACTGGGAAGAAATTCTTGCAATCGAGCAGCTGAATTTTCCAGCAGCAGAAGCAGCCAGTTCAGAAGTTCTCAAAGAGCGGATTGAGCAGATTCCAGATACTTTTTTGCTAGCAGAGCTGCATGGTCAGCTGGCGGGCTATATTGTTGGACCAGCTGTTCAGGCGCGATATTTGACAGATGACCTCTTTAGCAAGGTGGGTGCTAATTCTCCAGAAGGTGGCTTCATTGCCGTCCAAAGTCTGTCCGTCCATCCTGATTTTCAGAGGCAGGGGGTCGGAATCTTGTTGCTTGCAGCTCTCAAGGAGATAGCTGTTCAGCAAAATCGAAAGGGCATTAGCCTAACCTGTCATGATGAGCTGATACCATATTATGAGATGAATGGTTTCGTCCACGAAGGGATTTCTGACTCGACTCATGGTGGAGCTGTCTGGTCTGATATGGTGTGGGAAAATCCCAATTTTAAGGAGAAGTGATGATTATCCGTCAAGCTCAAATGGCTGACTTAGATGCCATTTATGCTATCGAATTGGAAAATTTCAGTCCAGAAGAGGCTGTTAGCCACGAAAGTCTTGCAGCACATATCCAAACCCTATCTTCGACTTTTTTGGTAGCAGAAAAGGATAGTAAGATTCTGGGCTATCTGGAGGGACCTGTCCGTCCAGAACGTTATTTAAAGGATATTTCCTTTACAGAGGAGATTGAAGATTATGGTCATCTGGACGGTGGCTTTATCTCACTGACCAGCCTTTCTATCTCGAAGGATGCTCAGGGGATGGGAGTCGGTCGCAAGCTATTGGAAGCTATGAAAGAAATTGCTATAGCAGATCAGCGCCACGGCATCAATCTGACCTGCCACGACTATCTCACCGCTTACTACGAGAAGCATGCCTTTGTAAATGAAGGTTTGTCACAATCAACTTACGCAGGTGCTACTTGGTTTGACATGGTCTGGGAAAATCCTAGTTTCAAACTGCAAAAAAACCAATAATAAGCTAGAAAATCCTACTCTTATTGCATTTATCTGACTTTTAAGATATAATGTTAGGGATTATGATGAAGGAGGTCAAATTTTTGACTGAAAAATCACAAGACAAAGAGAAGAATCTGAGCTTTAAAGAGCAGATTTTGAAAGACTTAGCTGGAGAAAAGGAAGAACAAACTCCCTCTTCAACTAGCCAATCAGAAGCGGACTCTGCTTCTGCAAAAGAAACAGCAGCTGCGAAAGACTTTGAAGCTAGACCGGCTTCAGTAGATGTTTCCTACAAGGTTGCAGAGAATGAAAAGGCTCACCCTCAGGTCTATGGCCGAGTGGATGAGGAAGATAAGAAGCCCAATGAGGTCCTATCTCGGGCTAATCGGGCCAACAACACGGTCAAGAAAAAACGTCAAAACACCTTAGCCCGCAGGATTATGACAACGGTTCTGCTGATTGTCCTGCTGGGACTTGTGGTCACAGGAGTTGTCGGCTATACTTATGTATCTTCAGCTCTTAAACCTGTTGATGCAAACGCAACAGAGTATGTGACGGTTGAAGTACCAGAGGGCTCTAGCTCTAAACAGATTGGGGAAATCCTCGAGAAAAAGGGGCTGATTAAAAATGCCCAAGTTTTTAGTCTCTATTCCAAAATTAAAAGCTTTAACAATTACCAGTCTGGCTATTACAATCTCCAGAAGAGTATGGACCTAGATACCATTGCTCGGCAGCTTCAGGAAGGTGGAACAGATACACCGCAACCACCAGTTGTTGGTAAGGTTACTATTCCTGAAGGATATACACTGGAGCAGATTGCAGAGGCCGTGACGGTTAATGCAGCTGCAACTTCTAAGAAGACTAGTAAGACACCTTTTAGTAAAGACGATTTCCTAGCTAAGGTGCAGGATGAAGCTTTCATTTCCAAGATGGCGGCTAAATATCCACAGTTGCTGGGTACATTGCCAAGTAAGGACAGCGGAGTCAAGTATCGCTTAGAAGGTTACCTCTTCCCTGCCACTTATAACTATGGTGAGGATGCGGATCTGGAAAGCTTGATTGACCAGATGTTGGGCGCTATGAATACCAATCTGTCTTCTTACTACTCTACTATCGAAGCGAAGAACCTAACGGTTAATGAAGTTCTGACACTTGCTTCTCTGGTAGAAAAAGAAGGTTCGACAGACCAGGACCGCAAAGATATTGCCAGCGTATTTTATAATCGTCTCAATCAAGCGATGCCGCTTCAGAGTAATATCGCTATCCTTTATGCTCAAGGCAAGCTAGGAAAGAAAACGACTCTGAAAGAGGACGCTGAGATTGATACCAATATCGACTCGCCTTTCAATGTCTATAAAAAAGAAGGGCTTATGCCTGGGCCAGTTGATAGTCCGAGCCTGTCAGCTCTGGAAGCTACCATTAATCCAAGTAAGACGGACTACCTCTACTTTGTGGCAAATGTTGAAACAGGCGCTGTTTACTTCGCCAATACTTATGAGGAACACGCTAAAAATGTTGAG
This sequence comes from Streptococcus sanguinis SK355, assembly GCF_000212855.1. Lineage (GTDB taxonomy): Bacteria > Bacillota > Bacilli > Lactobacillales > Streptococcaceae > Streptococcus > Streptococcus sanguinis_A. The sequence continues at coordinate 2,321,402 of NZ_GL890993.1, read as the reverse complement.
GAGCATGTCAACAGCAAGCTCACTCAATCCAGCAGCACTGATTAAATTGCTGTTATTGCAGATTAGAGAAAGCTAGGCAGCTAGTTCTAGCTTTCTCAGTCCTGCTATATAAAAAAGGGACTGATACAGACTTGTCTCAGCCTCTTGTTTTAGTTTTAAAATAAAAGAAAATAAAAGAAAAGAGAAAAAATGGCTGAAAAAACTTATCCTATGACCCTAGAGGAAAAGGAAAAACTAGAAAAAGAATTAGAAGAATTGAAATTGGTGCGTCGTCCAGAAGTGGTAGAACGTATTAAGATTGCCCGCTCATACGGCGATTTGTCAGAAAACAGTGAATACGAAGCTGCAAAGGACGAACAGGCTTTTGTGGAAGGTCAGATTTCTAGTCTGGAAACCAAGATCCGCTACGCTGAGATTGTAAACAGTGACGCTGTAGCCAAGGATGAAGTAGCTATCGGCAAAACAGTTACCATTCAAGAAATAGGCGAAAGCGAAGAGGAAGTCTACATTATCGTTGGTTCTGCTGGTGCAGATGCTTTTGCAGGCAAGGTATCCAATGAAAGCCCGATTGGTCAAGCTTTGATTGGCAAAAAGACAGGTGATACTGCAACAGTCGAAACACCGGTTGGCAGCTACGACGTTAAAATTCTCAAGGTTGAAAAAACCGTTTAATCGATACCAAAAGGAACTGGCTAGAAGACTGGTTCTTTTTTCGTTTCTTTTAAGACAGAGAGTATAGGATAGATAAGAAGAGCAGGGGAAAAATAGAGAAAAGACAGATGGTTATGCTATAATGAGAATAAGCTAGAAAAGTAGGAGAACTGTATGCAAGAGCAAGATATTTATGGGAAATACGGCGTCTACCTGCCCAAGATTTTAGAGGATCTTAGTCAGCGTATTCAAGAGGCTAATGATCGAGTCAAGCAGGAAACAGGGCAGAAGCTTTTTGAGCATTTTAATGCACGGATCAAGCAGGCAGCCAGTATGGAAGAGAAATGTCAACGCAAGAATCTGCCTAGGGTGCCAGAGTCTGCCCTGAAAGAAATTCGTGATGCGATTGGGATTCGGATTGTTTGCGGTTTTATTGAGGACATCTATCAGACTATTGAGGTGCTTCGTCAGCTGGAGGGCTGTGAGATTGTTCTGGAAAAGGACTATATCCGAGCTGCCAAGCCTAATGGGTATCGCTCCTACCACTTGATATTAGAGGTGGAGACTCCTTATGAGGACTGTCATGGTCAAAACCCCGGCCGCTATTTTGTAGAAATCCAGCTTCGGACCATTGCTATGGATTCTTGGGCCAGCTTAGAGCATCAGATGAAGTACAAGCACGAGATAAAAGACAGCAAGCGGATTGTCCGCGAGCTGAAACGCTGTGCAGATGAGTTAGCTTCCTGTGATGTGACCATGCAGACCATCCGCAATTTGATTCGAGAAAGTGAGTGAGATGATGAAGATTTTATTAGCTGAAGATGAGCAGCAGCTGTCCCGTGTCCTGGAAACGGCGATGACCCATGAGGGCTATCAGGTTGATACCGCTTTTGATGGGCAAGAAGCTGTGGACTTGGCCAAGGAAAATGCTTATGATTTGATGATTCTGGATATCATGATGCCGGTAAAGACAGGCATTGAAGCGCTGAAAGAAATCCGCCAAACCGGCAATACGACCTATGTCATCATGCTGACAGCTATGTCAGAGGTGGATGACAAGGTCACAGGGCTGGATGCCGGTGCAGATGATTATCTGACCAAGCCCTTCTCTCTGAAAGAGCTTCTAGCTCGCCTGCGGTCTATGTCAAGACGGGTAGCGACGTTCACCCCCAATTTGCTGCAGATTGGCCAAACCAGCCTCAATGTCGGAGAACATGAGCTTATTAGCTCCAACTCCATCCGCCTAGCCGGTAAGGAATCTAGAATGATGGAATTTCTCATGCTCAATGCTCAGAAGAGTCTTTCCACTCAGGAAATCTTCCGCCATGTTTGGTCCAAAGACGAGGATGAGGATTTGGACGAAGGCTTCGTCTGGATTTATATTTCCTATTTGCGTCAGAAGCTGAAGGCTATTCATGCTGACCTTGCTATCTTGGGTGAGGAAGGCGGCAGTTTCACTCTGGTGCCGCTGGAAGGAGATGGCCATGTTTCGGAAGCTTAAAATTCGGTTTATTCTGCTGGCTTCGGCGGCTATTGTCTGTATTTTGCTGACCATGATTGCTGTCTTAAACTCCGTTCGCTTTCTGCAGACTAACGGAGAAATCCAAGCCGTTCTCAATATTCTATCTGCCAATAATGGAGATTTTCCCAGCGTAGAAGAAACGGCAGAGAGCTTGCAAAACGACCGTATCACCATTGACACGATCTACCAATACCGCTATTTTAGCGTGGTCTATAAGGAAGACAAGACACTTTACTCCTCTAACTTGGACCATCTTTCCAATCTATCTAAGGAGCAGGCGCTCAGCTATGCTAACAAAGTGATTAAGGACAGCCGCAGCAGTGGGGTTTTTAAGGTAGGCAGTCAATTTTATTCCTACCAGATAACGCAGGATTCCAAGACCAAGCGCTATTTACTGGTGGTCTTAGATTCGACTAATTATCTCGAAAGCCGCAATGACTTTTTCTGGCTGTCTATCCAGTTATGCTTCTATAGCTTTATTTTCTTTGTTTTAGTCGTGTCCGGATTTTCCAACTTTGCCATCCGTCCCTATATCAAAAACTATGAAAACCAAAAACGTTTCATTACCAATGCGGGACATGAATTGAAGACGCCATTGGCAATCATCTCAGCCAATACGGAGCTGCAAGAGCTGATGACTGGCGAAAATGAATGGACAGAAAGCACCAAGGATCAGGTCAAGCGCCTCAGTAATCTAATCAATCAAATGGTCGTTTTGGCCCGTCTGGAAGAGCAGCCAGATGTTACCTTGGTAGATGTGAATTTCTCAGAAGTTGTCAAAAAAGTGGCTGGGAACTTCAAGTCTGTCATCGAGAAGGCGGGCAAGAAGTACGAGATCAAGCTGCAGGAAGATATCCATGTCAAGGCAACTGAAGATGAACTTTATGAATTGGTTAGTATCCTGATTGACAATGCCTGCAAGTATTGTGACGAAGATGGGCAAATTTTTGTCACTCTGACCAAGGCTAAGCGCGGGAAACGAGCTCGTCTGACGGTGGCCAATAGTTACGCGGACGGCAAAAATGTTGATTACAGTCGCTTCTTTGACCGTTTCTATCGCGAAGACGAATCGCACAATCAGAAGCAGCCTGGCTATGGAATTGGCCTATCCATGGCAGAAAGTCTGGTGCGGATTTTCAAGGGCAGGATTTGGGTTTCGTATAAGAAGGGCTTGATTGGCTTTACCGTTTTACTGTGATAGAGTCACCTCGTTCATCAGTTATTGCTTTGTTTGCTGAGTTTTTTGTATCGATTACGCCGATTCTTACTCGAGATTAAAAAAATTCTTCTAGCTAATAC
>NZ_GL890993.1:2257362-2317548 GCF_000212855.1 Streptococcus sanguinis SK355 | reverse complement strand
TACTAGAAGAATTTTTCTTTATCTTGACCGTTGCTTACCAGCATTGCGGTTCTTTTTCTTTTTGTTCTTTTGCTCAATAGCCGGCTGAGCTTTTGGAGTGACATCTTTAGCCCGGCTAGCTTTTTTCAAACCTTTAGGAGGATTTTTTTCAAATTCCTCTGCTACCTGTTTTCTCAGGCGAGGTCGGATGATATAGTTGATGATAAATTGCTGAATGATTTGGATGAAACCACCAACTACCCAGTAGAGAGTAACTGCGGCAGGAGATAAGAATGAGAAACCAACAATCATGATAGGACTCATGTAAGAAGCCTGTTTCATGCTGTTTCTTTGAGTTTCATCTTCAATACCATGCAGAGAGAGCACCGACTGGATATAGTAGAGGATACCGACAATGACAGTCAAAGCCCAGTCGCTTTTGGCCAGGTCTTTAATCCAGAGGAAGGAACTGCCTGCAACCCCTTGAGTATACTGGGCTGCAAAGAAGAGGGCTGAGAAGAAAGGCATTTGGATGAGCAGAGGTAGACAGCCTATACCGCCAAACATGCTGAGTCCATTTTCTTTTTGAGCAGCCATCAGTTCTTGCTGAGCCTGCATTTTCTCTTCCTGAGTCTCGGCATTTTTGATTCGCTCTTGGATTGGGGCGAAAATCGGCTTAAAGTAGTTCATCTTTTCAGACTGAAGCGTCGCCTTCCAAGACTGATAGATTCCCAGCGGCAGAATGATAATCCGCACGATGAGCGTAACGATAATAATCGCCAGCCCATAGCCTAGGCCTGAATTCTTGGCGAAAAATTGGATACCATCTGCCATAGGCTGACCAATCACGTCCCAGATCAGACCAGAAGGATTGCCGGCCTTATCGCGGCCCACACAGCCAGACAGGAAAAGAAGCGCAGCCAGTCCCATACCGGAGAATAAAAAGCGTTTGAAATGTTTCACGAGTTCATATCCTTTGTTTCTAAAAAATAATACCTATCTATTCTACTGTTTTTTTGCAAAATATACAATAGTTCTGCAGACCTAATTTGAAATTTTGAAGTCAGGATAGGAGTCGAAATTGGCCATAGTGACATCCAAATAACTGACCTTAGAAAAAGGTGTCGGTCCCTTGCGGATTTCTTGGATAAATTTGGCCATCAGAGCTGGGTCATCAGCCTGAGCCAGAATGCCAACAGTACCGTCGTCGTTGTTCCAGACCCGGCCGGTAATACCTCCGATTTCCAGCGCTAGAGAATAAACTCCCCAGCGGAATCCGACCCCTTGTACTCGTCCTTGGGCTATCATTTTTACTTTCTGCATGGCATCCTCCTTTAGTGAGCGGACCGAGGGGATTTAAGCCCTCAGTATGAGTGCAAGTCTGCTAAATTGTGGTATAATGTTCTTATGAATATTATAACCTCAAAAGCCAATAATGTGGTAAAAAAAGCTAAAAAACTTCATCACAAAAAATACCGCAAGGATTCTTATTTGATCGAGGGCTGGCATTTATTTGAGGAAGCTGTCAGCAACGGGGCAGAGCTGATTAGGATTTTTGCTTTAGCAGAATACGCAGAGCGATTAGCTGATTTTTCTCAGGTAATCTTTGTCAGTCCAGAGATTTTAGCAGATTTGGCTGATAGTAAGACGCCTCAGGGGATTGTCGCAGAAGTGGCTTTTGAAAGGAAAGAAATACCATCGGAGTTAAGTGGGCGCTATCTTTTCTTGGAGAACGTTCAGGATCCAGGTAATGTCGGCACCATCATTCGGACAGCTGATGCAGCTGGCTTTGATGGAGTCTTCATCTCTAGCGCGTCAGCAGATATCTATAACCTAAAAACGCTGCGCTCTATGCAGGGGAGCCATTTTCATCTGCCAGTTTATCGGATCGATACGGCTGATTTTATTAGGCTGGCTCGTTCTTCCAGTCTGCCAATTCTAGCGTCGACCTTGTCGTCAACATCTATCGATTACAGAGAGGTGGTCAGTAAAGAGAGCTTTGTCCTAGTCATGGGCAATGAAGGGCAGGGGATTAGTCCAGAAATGACGGTAGCAGCTGATATTCTGGTCCATATTTCCATGAAGGGGCAGGCAGAGAGTCTCAATGTTGCTGTCGCTGCTGGTATTTTAATCTTTCATTTAAGCTAAAAATCAGAAAAAGAGATATAATAGTTGGCAAGGGAGGTGATTCTATGCCTTACAAAAAGGACGAGGAGTTTATGGCCTATGTTGGGCACTTGATTGAAAAGCCCAGTGTTCAGCGCCTGAAAGAAATTCCCCATCATATTCATTCCAATAGACTTGAACATTCCATCAATGTAAGTTATACTAGTTACAGAATTGCCAAAAAATTTGGTTGGAATGCCCGCAGCACGGCACGCGGTGCCCTGCTTCATGACTTATTCTACTATGACTGGCGTGTGACCAAGTTTAAGAAGAGTCATGCTTGGGTTCATCCGAGGTTGGCAGTTCGCAATGCTCGTAAGATTACTAAGCTTAATAAAGTCGAAGAGGACATTATCGTCAAGCATATGTGGGGCCTGACTTTGGCACCGCCTCGCTACAAAGAATCATTCGTTGTGACGATGGTGGACAAGTATTGGGCCGTCAAGGAAGCGACTGCACCTTGGAGACGCAAGAGCGGTAATCGCAAGCTCTTTCATCGAAAGATGCTGAAACCGTAAATGTTTTATTATAAAAGGAGTAACTATGAATCATTCTATTATTCAAGATCAATCAGATATTAATTCTTTCTATGCCAAGATTTATTCTATCGTTGGTGTCGGTATCGGAATCTCAGCAATCGTATCCCTCTCAATGCTGAACTTCTTTCAGGACATTATTATCTCTGTTCTGACAGGCTCCACCTGGATTTTCTATGCGGCTATTGCAGCTGAGTTTATCTTTGTTTTGGTAGCTTCTGGAACTGCTCGGAGCAATAGCCCAGCGGCGTTGCCTATGTTTTTAGCTTATTCAGCCATCAATGGTTTTACCTTAAGTATTATCATGGCCCTGTATCTTCAGTCAACTGTTCTCTTAGCCTTTCTGACAACGACCGTGATGTTCTTTGCTATGGGCTTCATCGGCAAGGTGACCAAGAAGGATCTTTCTGGAATGGGCAGAGCTTGTATGGCCGGTTTGATTGGTATTATCGCTGCTAGCGTCCTTAATATCTTCTTGAGAAGCAGTGGCTTGGACTTTATCATCAGTATCGTTGGTGTCCTTATTTTCTCAGGACTCATCGCTTGGGACAATCAGAAGATTCGCTACGTCTATGAGCAGACCAATGGCAATCCAGGAAATGGCTGGGCAATTTCTCTGGCTCTGCATCTGTATCTGGACTTCATTAATCTCTTCCTCAGCTTGCTGCGTATTTTTGGAAGAAACAAATAACTAAGTTAAATATGACTTAAGCATTGGACGTTTGCTCCAGTGCTTTTTGTTTCTCCTATGGATTTATGGTATAATAAATCCAGCAAATAGAAAGCGAGAATAGTATGAAAACTCCTTTTGTCAGTCGTGACAAGCTAGCTGAGATTACGTCTCAGTTTCCAACCCCTTTCCATCTTTATGATGAGAAAGGAATTCGGGAAAGAGCGCGTGCCTTGCATAAGGCCTTTTCTTGGAATCCAGGTTTTAAAGAGTATTTTGCTGTCAAGGCCACTCCCAATCCTGCTATTTTAAAAATCCTCAAAGAAGAAGGCTGCGGGGTAGATTGTGCTAGCTACGTTGAGCTGCTCATGAGCCAAAAGCTGGGCTTTGCTGGACAGGATATCATGTTTTCGTCCAATAACACACCAGCTGAGGAATTTCAGTTTGCGCGTGACCTAGGAGCGACTATCAATCTGGATGCCTATGAAGATGTGGCCTTTCTGAAGGAGGCTGCTGGTATTCCAAAGATTATTTCCTGCCGTTACAACCCTGGCGGTGTCTTTGAGCTGGGAACCAGCATTATGGATAATCCAGAAGAAGCCAAGTTTGGTATGACTAAGGACCAGCTGATTCAGGCTTTCAAAGAGCTCAAGGAGTTGGGAGCTGAGAAGTTTGGCATTCATGCTCTCTTGGCCTCAAATACTGTCAGCAATGACTACTATCCTGAACTGGCCCGTCAGCTTTTTGAGCTGGCTGTAGAAGTAGTGGCTGAGACAGGAGTTGAGCTGGACTTTATCAATCTATCTGGCGGTGTTGGCATTAATTATCAACCTGATGGCGAGGAAAATGACATTGCGGTCATTGGTCAAGGAGTTCGTCAGGCCTATGAAGCTATTCTAACTCCAGCTGGTCTAGGAGAGGTCAAGATTTATACGGAGCTTGGCCGCTTCATGTTGGCGCCTTATGGCCTGCTAGTCACCAAGGTTACCCATAAGAAGCAGACCTACCGAACCTATCTGGGAGTGGATGCCTCTGCGGTCAATCTGCTGCGTCCTGCCATGTACGGTTCTTATCACCACATTACCAATATGGATCGACCCGATGGTGAGACAGAGATTGTGGATGTTGTCGGCAGTCTCTGTGAGAATAATGATAAATTCGCCATTAATCGCTCGCTTCCCGTCAGTCAAATTGGCGATACACTAGTGATTCACGATACGGGGGCTCATGGTTTTTCTATGGGTTATCAGTACAATGCCAAGCTCCGCTCCAGCGAAATTCTCTTGGAACAAGATGGCAATGTTCGCATGATTCGTCGGGCTGAAAAACCAGAAGATTATTTTGCGACACTATATGGCTTTGATTTTGAAAAATAGAGAAAATTTGATATAATGAAGAGCAATGTAAAAATGGAAATAGAGGAGTTCTCGATATGAATTTAGTTTTAGCAATTTTCTTGATTATGGCAGCATTTGCTGGGGGCGTGATTCTGGGTATGTATCTGCTTCGTCGTCAAGTGGAGAAGGAATTTGCAGAAAATCCGCGTTTGAATGTAGAAGCAGTTCGGACCTTGCTTAGCGCTAGCGGCCAACGGCCAAATGAAGCGAAAGTACAGCAAGTCTATCGTCAAATTATCAGCCAGCAGAAAGCTGCGCTTGCTAAGAGCAAAAAGAAAAAATAATTTTCTAGTGGCTGGCTTTTAATACCAGTAGAGAAAATCTATAAAAAATGGGGATTTGGAATCAGCTTCCAGTCCCTTGTTTTAGAAAGAAGACCTTATGGATAATCGACCAATCGGTTTTTTAGACTCAGGAGTGGGCGGTTTGACTGTAGTCCGTGAGCTCATGCGGCAGCTCCCCCACGAAGAGGTCATTTATATCGGAGATTCAGCGCGGGCTCCTTACGGTCCTAGGCCTGCTGAGCAGATTCGCGCTTATACCTGGCAGTTGGTCAACTTCCTCCTGACCAAGGATGTTAAGATGATTGTTATCGCCTGCAATACTGCGACTGCCGTTGTCTGGGAAGAAGTGAAGGAAAAGCTGGATATTCCAGTACTGGGCGTGATTCTGCCGGGGGCTAGTGCAGCTATTAAGTCAACTGCCAGTGGCCGCATCGGTGTTATTGGAACGCCAATGACTGTTTCTTCTGATATTTATCGTCAGAAGATTGAAGCGCTCTCGCCGGAGATGCAGGTGGAAAGTTTGGCCTGCCCTAAGTTTGTACCTTTGGTAGAGTCCAATGAACTTCATTCCAGTCTTACCAAAAAAGTTGTCTATGAAACCCTCCAGCCTCTGGTTGGCCGGGTAGATACCCTGGTCTTGGGCTGTACTCACTATCCCTTGCTCCGGCCTATTATTCAAAATAGGATGGGACCAAATGTGAAGCTGATTGACAGCGGGGCAGAGTGCGTACGGGATATTTCTGTCCTGCTCAATTACTTTGAAATCAACCGCAGCCGGGAAAAACAGGAGCTCAATCACCAATTTTACACAACCGCCAATGCCAAGAGCTTTTCGGAGATTGCAGAAAGCTGGCTGGGCCTGAAAGTGAATGTGGAGCATGTAAGCTTATGACAAATAAAATTTATGAATACATTGACGAGAACAATTGGTATATCGGGGAATGGACCCGCTTTCGCAAGGCTGGCTATCATTTCAACGACATCCCTTACAGGCTCTTGGAGCATATTGATGCAGAGTTGTGTGAGCTGATTGAGCGGGATTTGGATGAAGAATATAACGCCTTTACGACAGTTGTGGTTAAATACGGCTCACCTATGTCCTATATCCAGTTTGTCCTCAATATGATTAACGACCGTCAGGAGCGAGAGTTTAAGGCGACCAGTCATAAGGGGGCTATTCTAATTACAGAAAAGGACTTGCTGCGCAAGGTCTTCTTCCTGTCCAAGGATGGGGTTAAGATGACCGACTTTTTTGGTCAGGGTCAGGAGTCTGAGATGGCTGTCGGAGATACCATCTTGATTGCGACTCGCAACGAAGGAAAGACAGCAGAGTTTCGCAAACTCTTTGAGAAGCTGGGCTATAAGGTTGAAAATCTCAATGATTATCCTGATTTGCCAGAAGTGCAAGAGACTGGAACCACCTTTGAGGAAAATGCGCGGCTCAAGGCAGAGACAATCAGTAAGCTGACCGGTAAAATGGTGCTAGCTGACGACTCAGGTCTGCAGGTTGATGTTTTAGGCGGCTTGCCAGGAGTCTGGTCGGCTCGCTTCTCTGGAGTAGGCGCGACAGATGATGAAAACAACATCAAGCTCCTGCATGAGTTGGCTATGGTGTTTGATATCAAGGACCGCTCTGCCCATTTTCATACGACCCTAGTGGTGGCTAGTCCTAACAGGGAGTCTCTGGTAGTTGAAGCGGATTGGCCGGGCTACATAGCCCATGAGCCAAAAGGGGAAAATGGATTTGGCTATGATCCCTTGTTCTTAGTGGGAGAAACAGGAAAAACGTCTGCCGAGCTGACGATGGAAGAAAAGAATGCGCAATCTCACCGGGCTCAGGCAGTTAAGAAATTAGTGGAGGTATTTCCAGCATGGCAAAGCAAACTATTATAGTCATGAGTGATTCTCATGGCGACCGTGCTATTGTTGAAGAGATTAGGAATCATTATATAGGAAAAGTAGATGCGATTTTCCATAACGGAGACTCTGAGCTTCCTTCTGATGATGAGGTATGGCAAGGGATTCAGGTTGTTGCAGGGAATATGGACTTTTACGACGGCTATCCAGAACGATTGGTGACAGATTTGGCGGGGACCATTATTGCCCAGACTCACGGGCATCTCTTCCATATCAACTTTTCTTTTCAAAAGCTGGATTTGTGGGCGCAAGAGGTTAATGCAGACATCTGCCTTTATGGTCACCTGCATATCCCAGATGCTCGAATGGAGGGCAAAACGCTCTTTCTGAATCCGGGCTCCATCAGCCAGCCACGCGGCCTGATCAACGAACGTCTCTACGCTAAGGTAGAGATTGATGATGACCGCTTTAAAGTTGATTTCTATACGCGAAATCATGAACTTTATCCAAGCTTGTCCAAGGAGTTTAGCCGATGATTGCTAAGGAATTTGAAGACTATCTGCTGGAACATGAAGAAACTTTTTTGACGCCTGGGGAAAATTTGGCGGTTATGATTGACACCCACAATGTGGATCATGCTATCCTACTATTGAGCCAGATGACATACTCACGTGTACCAGTCGTGACAGCAGATAAAAAGTTTGTTGGTACGATTTCCCTGACCGACATCATGTCCTATCGCATGCGCCATGATTTGCCAGAAGAGGAATTCATGATGACCGATATCGTCCACATGACTAAAATGGACGACTTGACAGTTGGGCCAGATTATACTGTATCAGATGTACTTCATAAGCTGGTCGACGAGTCATTCCTGCCGGTTGTGGGCGAGGATCAGCATTTTTACGGAATTATTACTAGAAAGTCCATTTTGAAAGCTGTCAATTCTTTGTTGCACGGCTTTAGCAAGAAGTACGAAATTCGCAAAAAATGAAAGAATACATTAGACCGTTTTTAAATCAAAAAAACATCTCAGAAAATTCTAAAATTGCCTATTCTTATGATTTGGAGCAGTTTATCGAGGAAGTACATGGCCGGATTACCGAGACCAATCTGCGGATTTATCAGGCCTCCATCAAGGATTTTAAGGCAGCTGTTCAGAAGCGGAAACTCTCAGCAGTCAATCAATTTCTTTACTTCCTTTATCAGCAGCAGCTTATTGAGGAGTTCTACCGCTTGGTCCTGCCCAAGGTTTCCATATCGAAGGAGCAGGAAAATGAACTGCTGGATCTGTCTGCTTTTTGGCAGGAATCAAGCGTTCCCAGGGGGCGGCTGATGGCTCTTCTTATCTTGGAAATGGGATTGCTGCCCAGCGAGATTTTGCAGGTCAGAGTGGCAGATGTCAATCTTGATTTTCAGGTTTTGAAGATTGAAAAGGCCGGTCAGAAGCGGGTCATCAAGATTCCTGAGAGCCTGACGGGTGAGTTAGAAGACTATCTGACAGGGACATATTTATTTGAGAAAAACGGCAAATCCTATTCTCGTCAATGGGGCTTCCGTCAGCTAGAGGCCTTCTTGATTGAGCAGGGACAAGCCAGTCTATCTGCCCAAAGCCTGCGTGAGCAGTTTATTTTGCGCCAGCGGGAGAAGGGGATTGGCCTCTATGATATTGCCCAAGACTTGGGCTTGAAAACCATGATTACACTAGAAAAATACAGATAAAAATGGATATCAAACTAAAAGATTTTGAAGGCCCGTTGGACCTGCTGCTCCACCTTGTATCTAAGTACCAGGTGGATATTTATGATGTTCCCATTACGGAGGTCATCGAGCAGTATCTGGCTTATGTGGCTACTTTGCAGACCATGAAGCTGGAAGTGACGGGCGAGTACATGGTCATGGCAAGCCAGCTCATGCTGATTAAGAGCCGCAAGCTCCTGCCTAAGGTGGCGGATAATGCTGAGCTGGAAGATGATTTGGAGCAAGACCTCTTGAGCCAGATCGAGGAATACCGCAGGTTCAAGCTCTTGGGTGAGAAAATGTCGCTCCAGCATGATGACCGGGCGCTTTATTATTCTAAGCCTAAGCTAGAGCTGGTTTATGAGGATGCTGAGCTCCTGCATGACAAGTCAACGATTGATCTTTTCTTGGCTTTTTCCAAGGTTATAGCCAAGAAGCAAGAGGAGTTTTCTAAGAGCCATACAACCATTGTGCGAGACGAGTACAAGATTGAGGACATGATGGAAGTGGTGCGTCAGCGTTGTGCTGGTAAGAGCCGTCTGGCTCTGCAGGAGATTTTTGCAGAGACCAAGGATATGAATGAAATTATCACTCTCTTTCTGGCGACATTGGAATTGGTCAAGGTGCAGGAAGTGCAAGTCATTCAGGAAGAAAATTTTGGAAATATTTATTTAGTAGGAAGAGGAAATGAGTAAGTTAGCAGAGATTGAAGCCCTGCTTTTTGTGGCGGGAGAAGATGGACTCAAGGTTCATCAATTGGCAGAAATCTTATCTTTGCCGCCGACCGGGGTTATTCAGAGTTTGGAGAAGTTGGCTGAGCAATATGAAGCCAATCCAGACTCTAGCCTGACCCTGCTGGAAACTTCAAAGACATACAAGCTGGTCACAAAGCCAGAGTTTGCTGAGATTCTTCGGGCCTATTCACGGGCGCCAATCAATCAAAGTCTGTCGCGGGCAGCACTGGAGACCTTATCTATCATTGCCTATAAGCAGCCGATTACAAGGGTAGAAATAGATGACATCCGCGGGGTTAATTCCAGTGGTGCATTGGCCAAGCTCTTAGCTTTTGAACTGGTTCGAGAAGATGGCAAAAAGGAAGTCATTGGTCGGCCAAATCTCTATGTGACAACGGATTATTTCTTAGACTATATGGGAATCAATCACCTAGATGAGCTGCCGATTGTCGAAGAAACAGAGCTAGTTGCTGAAGAAAGCCAGCTCTTTATTGAAAGGACAGATATCGATGAGAATCAATAAATACATCGCTCATGCTGGGATAGCCAGTCGTCGTAAGGCAGAAGAGCTAATCAGGCAGGGGAAGGTCAGTATAAATGGCCAAGTGGTACGAGAACTGGCGACAAACGTCAAGTCTGGCGATCGTGTGGAAATAGAAGGCCAACCTATCTACAATGAAGAGAAGGTTTATTACCTCCTCAATAAGCCGCGCGGGGTCATTTCCTCTGTCAGTGATGACAAGGGACGTAAGACGGTCGTGGAGCTCTTGCCTCAGGTCAAGGAGCGAATTTATCCGGTCGGTCGTTTGGACTGGGATACTTCTGGTATTCTCATTCTGACCAATGACGGAGATTTTACCGACGAGATGATTCATCCCCGCAATGAGATTGACAAGGTCTATGTGGCCCGTGTCAAAGGATTGGCCAATAAAGAAGTTCTTCGTCCTCTGACTCGCGGTATTGAGATAGAGGGGCGCAAAACCAAGCCAGCGGTTTATGAGATTATCAAGGTTGATCCGGCGAAAAATCGCTCGGTCGTTCAGCTGACAATCCACGAAGGCCGTAACCATCAGGTCAAGAAGATGTTTCAGGCGGTCGGATTGCAAGTGGATAAGCTTTCACGGACTCGATTTGGTCATTTGGACTTAACTGGCCTCAAGCCTGGTGAGTATCGTAAGCTCAATAAAAAAGAAGTCAGCCAGCTGCATACACTGGCTGTAACCAAGACCAAGAAATGATAAAGAAACTGCTTATTGCTCCTGTCCGCTTTTATCAACGCTTCATATCGCCTGCTTTCCCTCCATCTTGCCGCTTTCGGCCCACCTGCTCTAACTATATGATAGAGGCTATCCAGAAGCATGGTGCTAAAGGAGTTTTAATGGGCTTGGCGCGCATTCTCCGCTGTCATCCCTGGTCTCAGCCAGGAGAGGATTCTGTACCAGACCATTTCAGCCTGAGAAGAAATAATTCAAGAAAAAAGTCACACTAGATAAGTATCTAGTGTGACTTTTATATATATCTATATTCTCCGAATATTTCCTATCTTCTAGACCAAGTCTTAGGCAGGAAGAGCAGGAGAATCGGGTAGATTTCCAAACGACCGCCAATCATAGCAAAGGCTAGCAGCAGTTTGGAAAAAGGACTAAAGATAGAAAAAGTATCTGTCGTCCCAATCATGGGGCCGATATTGTTGAAGCAAGAGAGAACCCCGCTGACAACCGTCATGAAATTATCATTATCCAAGCTGACAATGAAAATGAGAGCTAGAACAATCAAGATATAAACAGCTAAGTATTTCAGTACCTTGTGCTGGGTATCCTTGTCAATGACCGCACCATTGACATGCAAGGTCAGGACGCGATTAGGTGATAAGGTAGATAGAATCTGATTTTTAGCAATACGGGAAATGATAATCCCCCGAATGACCTTAAATCCCCCAGCTGTTGATCCAGCTGAGCCCCCGATACACATGAGCAAGAGCAGGATAACCTGAGAAAAGAGCGGCCATTTGACTGTATCGCCATAGCCAAATCCAGTTGTTGTGATGACATTGGCTACCTGGAAGAAGGAAATCTCCACGCTCTTGGCAAAGCCTTGATAGAGGTGGAAGACATTAAAGGCAATCAAGGCTGTGGAAAGAAATACAATCCAGAGATAGCCCTTGAGCTCCTCATCTTCAAAGCAAGTTTTAAACTTACGAATCAGCAAGTAATAGTAGAGATTGAAGTTGACCCCGAAAGCTAAAACTCCAAAGCTGACTAGATAAGTAATCAGCGAGCTGTTATAGTGGGCGATACCGTCATTATAAACGGTGAATCCTCCTGTGCCAGCAGTTCCCATGGCAATGACGAGACTGTCAAAGAGCGGCATGCCCGCTAGGAAATAAAGCAGAGCAAAGATAGCAAAGAGAGCCAGATAGATGATGTAAAGAATCTGAGCCGTACTCCTGAGCTTGGACACGACCTTGCCAAAGACTGGTCCAGGTACCTCTGCTTTCATAACCTCCAAGTGGCCATTTTTAGCATTGTCCATAATAGCTAAGGCAAAGACCAGCACTCCCATCCCTCCGATTAAGTGAGTAAAGCTGCGCCAGAAGAGCAGAGAATGGGAGAGAACGCCGACATCGTTAAGGATAGTCGCTCCCGTGGTGGTGAAGCCGGAGCTGATCTCAAAGAAAGCATCAATAACGTCTGGAATCTGCCCGGAAAAAACAAAGGGCAGAGCTCCGAAGAAGGACCAGAGAATCCAGCACAGGGCTACAATCAGGACACCTTCCTTGGCGTAGATATGTAGGTCCTTGGGCTTGAAATAAGAGCCTATGCCACCTAAAACTAGCAGGATGGCCATGGTTGCCCCGATAGAGAGAAAGACCTTTAAAGGCTCACCGTAGATTAGAGCTACGATAATGGGCACAATCAGCAGTGCCGCCTCAATCAGCAGTAATTTTGCCAGCAGGTAGCGAATCATAGATCTATTCATGGGCCTACCTCGCTAACAGATCGTAAATCTGCGTGATATTTTGCAGCAGAGTGGTAACGATAATCTTATCTCCAACTTGCAGGTCGTCATCACCGGTAGGGAAGATGGCTTTGCCTTGACGGATAATGGCCGCAATCAGGACATCTTTCTTCAGATGAAGCTGAGACAGAGGAATACCAGTCATCTTGTTTTCTTCCTTGATTTGGAATTGCAGGGTTTCAATTTGGCCATTGGCTACATGGTGCAGAGCTTCTAGGTTAGAGAATTGAGCATTGTAGCGACCACGGATAAAGTGCATAATGGTATCAACAGCGATACCTTTAGGTGTCACGATGCTGGCAAAATCTTGGTTATCAATGATTTCCAACAAACTGGTCCGGTTAATCTTGGTGATGTTTTTCTGTACACCTAGATTATTAAGGAACATAGAAGTGATGATATTTTCTTCATCTACACCAGTCAGGGTAGCGATGGCATCAAAGTTATTAGCGCGTTCCTCCAGCAGGATGTCCTTGGCAGTACCATCACCATGGACGACATAGAGATCAGGAAATTCCTGACTGAAAAAGTTTGCCCGCTCGCGGTTGGATTCAATGATTTTGAGCTCAATTTTACTGTTTTTGAGAATATTGAGCAGGTAATAGGCAATCTTGCCTGCCCCGATAATCATCAGGCTCTTAACCACTCTAGGGCGTACCATATTGTGGAATTGAACGATGTCTAGGCGGTTACCTGTTACATAGAACTTGTCCCCGGCCTCCAAAGTGAAGTCACCATCAGGAATTTCCAAGTGCCCTTTTCTCTCAATAGCACAGACAATGATATTTCCAAATTTCTTACGGAACTGGGAAATATTCATCTGGCAGAGATTGCTGTCTTCCTTGAGTTTGAACTCCATCAGTGCCACCCGGCCATTGGCAAAGTGCTCTACTGACAGGGCATTAGGAAAGTCAATGATGTTAGCAATATAGCGAGCAGTTAGGAGCTCAGGATTGACCACTAGCGAGAAGCCCAGGATGTTCTTCTCCTTAAAGTAAGGGTTGGAATACTCAGGATTGCGCACTCGGACGATAGTTTCCTTAGCCCCCATCCGCTTGGCTAGGACCGCTGAAACCATGTTGACCTCATCATGCTCGGTCATAGAGATGAAAATGTCACAGTGCCCAACATCTGCCTGTTCTAGGATTTTGAAGTTGGCTCCATTGCCAGAAATACCGATAATATCATAGCGCTTGGTAATCTGGTTGAGAACAGCCTCATCCTGCTCAATTAGGATAACATCATGTTTTTCAGCCACTAAGGAGCGACAGAGGGCCGTTCCGACCTTCCCGCCGCCAACAACGATAATTTTCATAAGTTTAGATTCCTCCAAAGTATGTATCTATCATACTCTTTTTTCATTTAAATTTCATCTATAAAATACAGAATAGCTTGCTTGTTTATAGAATTCCGAATATTTTTTTACAAAAATGGTGTCTTCCTATGAAAATTTAAAAAAAACTAGATTTTTTTGAGCCGTTTTTATTGACTTGTAGGCTGAAAGTGTTATACTAAATGAGTACCTTCATTGGTTTACCTCAAACCTGTTGTGATGTAAGTTAATGAAGCCTTAACCACGCTGTTTGCTGAGCTTGACTCCGGGCAGTGTGGCTATTTTTTTATCTAAAGAAAATACTAGGAAAATATTCTTATTATGAAAAATCATATCGTTCTTTTTGAGCCTCAGATTCCGCAGAATACCGGCAATATTGCCCGTACTTGCGCCGCGACTAATTCGCCGCTTCACATCATCAAGCCCATGGGCTTTCCCATTGATGACCGCAAGATGAAGCGGGCGGGGCTGGACTATTGGGATAAGCTGGACATCACCTACTATGATAGTTTAGAAGATTTTATGGAGCAGATGGACGGCCGACTTTATCTGATTTCTAAGTTTGCGGAGAAGGTCTATTCTGAGGAGAATTTTGCAGCAGAAAGCTCGCACTATTTTATGTTTGGTCGTGAGGACAAGGGGTTGCCAGAAGAATTTATGCGTCGTTATCCAGAAAAGGCCCTGCGTATCCCCATGAACGACCAGCATGTCCGCAGCCTTAATGTATCGAATGCTGTCTGCATGATTGTCTATGAAGCTCTGCGCCAGCAGAATTTTGCTGGCTTAGATTTGGTACATGAGTATGAAGTGGACAAGCTGAAGTAGTGGAATGAATGTATCTAAGCAGTAATTTTTCTAATAGATAGAATACTATTGTTGAAACATTTTTAATTACATCAATCAAATTGCTTGCTCTGGCAGGCTTTTTTTGTTATGATAATGATGTCTTCAGGGCAGGGTGAGATTCCCGACCGGCGGTAACTTTTGGCTGGAAAATGTTTTTTCTCAATGCCAAATCAAGTCCGCGAGCGCAAGCTGATGTGGTGAGATTCCACAACCGACAGTATAGTCTGGATGGGAGAAGACGAGAGGCAGTGAAGCAATCTTGCCGTTTAATCTTTATTTAAGGGCTGAGCCTTATACTAAATAATCATTAGCTGACAAGCTTTTTTCAGTTGCCTTTCCGGCTTCTCTAATTTTTATAAATTGGAGGAACCTGTGATGACAAATACTCGTAAGTTGGCGATTGTAGCAGTTTTATCTGCTTTATCATTTCTACTCATGCTTTATGAGATTCCCTTGATAACCGAGTTTCTAAAGTTGGATTTTTCAATTATTCCGATTTTACTGGCTTTGGTGGTCTTGGATTTAAAAAGCTCTCTGGCAGTGCTCTTGATTCGCTCTGTCTTAAAGCTAGCTTTGAATAATCATGGTATAGGCACTCTTATCGGTCTCCCCATGAATATATTGGCAGTAGCTGTATTTGTTTCTGCTTTTGCACTCTTATGGAAAAAAAGGAAAAACTTGTCTGACTATGTGAAGGCTTCTCTGGTAGCAACGCTTGGTCTAACTGTAACTATGATCGTTTTAAATGTCATTTATGCAGTTCCTCTCTTTGCGAGATTTGCTGGTTTTGATATTTATAAAACATATGGCCTGTCCAAGTATCTGCTGACCATGATTGTCCCCTTTAATCTATTAGAAGGAGTAATCTGGGCTCTAGTCTTTTGGCTGATTTACAAACTCTTACAGCCTGTTCTAAAACGCTATGAAAAATAAACAATCTTATCTAACAAAGGGCTCTTTTGCCCTTTTACTTTTCGTCATGCTAGGCTACATGGTCAAGTTTTATCCTGAGCAACTGACCAGCTTTGACACCCCGATTCAGACCTGGCTGAGGGGAGACTTGCCTGCAGCTTTGACGACATTTTTCAAACTAGTGACCAGTGTGATTGATCCGATGGGGATTATCATCTGGGTTTCAGCTCTTGTCCTGTTTTTCCTTTATAAAAAATGGAAGCTAGAAGCTGCCTTGCTAGCGGGAAATCTGGTCTTACATGGGATTTTGATTAAGCTGATTAAACTCGTTTACCATAGAAGCCGGCCGAGTCTTTCGCATTTGGTCGAAGAGGGAGGTTATTCTTTCCCGAGCGGACATTCCATGGCGACAGCCATTGTTCTTGGGACCTTGATTATTATCGCTCAGCAACGGATTCAAAACCAAAAAATCAAGCGCTTGGTACAAGGTTTGCTTCTGGTCTATATCTTCACTGTTATGGCATCCAGAGTCTATCTGGGTGTGCACTATCCGACGGATGTAATCGGAGGAGCCTTGATGGGCTTTGCCATTCTCAATATCGAATTTCCCTTTTATGACAAGCTGCGTTTTCAGTGGCGTTTCAAGGGAAAGCAGAAATAAACATAGATGAGAAAGGTTGGCTTTGCTGGCCTTTTTGTCTTGACAAAGAAAATCCCTTTCTTTAAGATAGGAGCAAACAAGATTAGGAGGTCAGAATGTCCAATTTGAATCAAGAACTCATCAATGCTGTTTTGGTAGTAGTAGATAGCATTCCCTCTGGGCGCGTAGCGACCTATGGCCAGATTGCCCGTTTGATTGGTCGGCCAAAAAATGCCCGCTTGGTGGGAAAGATTCTCAGTCAGTCGGAACTTTATGGCGGTGTACATCCTTGTCATCGGGTGGTCAATGTAGCAGGGCGCCTCGCACCTGGCTGGGAAGACCAAAGGCACTTGCTTTGGGCGGAGGGAGTGGACTTGAAGGCTAATGGCTGTGTGGATTTGAAAGTCTATTTGTGGGAACGGTGATTTCCTTCTTTCTCTGTGAAAGAGGGATTTTTTGTTTCTCAGGTCTTTTTTGTGGTAGAATGAAAGGTATGAAATCTTACAATTCTTTGAATGATTATTATCGAAAACTTTTTGGTGAAAAGACTTTTAAGGTGCCTATTGATGCGGGTTTTGACTGTCCCAATCGGGATGGTACGGTAGCGCATGGAGGCTGTACCTTCTGTACCGTTTCGGGTTCTGGTGATGCCATTGTGGCACCAGATGCGCCCATTCGCGAGCAGTTCTATAAGGAAATTGACTTTATGCACCGAAAGTGGCCAGATGTTCGCAAGTATCTGGTCTATTTCCAGAACTTCACCAATACCCATGAGAAGCTTGAAGTAATCCGTGAGCGCTATGAGCAAGCTATTAACGAGCCAGGTGTCGTTGGACTCAATATCGGGACTCGGCCGGACTGTTTGCCTGATGAGACCATCGCCTACTTGGCTGAACTGTCTGAGCGCATGCACGTGACTGTAGAGCTGGGGCTTCAGACTACCTATGAGGAGACTTCAGATTTGATTAATCGTGCCCATTCTTATGAGCTCTATGTGGAGACGGTCCAGCGAGTCCGTAAGTTGGCTCCCAAGGCGGAGATTGTCTCTCACTTGATCAACGGCCTGCCGGGTGAGACCCATGACATGATGCTAGAGAATGTCCGCCGCTGTGTGACCGATAATGACATTCAAGGGATCAAGCTCCACCTACTTCACTTGATGACTAATACCCGTATGCAGCGGGATTATCATGAGGGGCGACTGCAGCTGCTCAGTCAGGAGGAGTATGTCTCTATCGTCTGCGACCAACTGGAGATTATCCCCGAGCATATCGTCATCCACCGTATCACAGGTGATGCTCCGCGGGATATGTTGATTGGTCCCATGTGGAGCCTCAATAAATGGGAAGTTCTCAATGCCATTGAGACAGAAATGCGTCGCCGTGGCAGCAAACAAGGCTGTAAAGCAAAGGAGCAGAGATTCGTATGTTAAGACCCTTACAGATGGCCCATGCCTTTTTGGCAGAAGTCGTGACCAAGGAAGATACCGTGGTGGATGCTACCATGGGGAATGGGCATGACACCCTCTTTCTGGCTAAGTTGGCCAAGCAAGTCTATGCTTTTGACATTCAGGAGCAAGCTGTGGAAAAGACCCGCCAGCGCTTGGCAGAAGCTGGCTTGGACAATGCCCAGCTAATCTTAGCTGGGCATGAGACGCTGGACCAATACCTAGACCATTTTAAGGCTGCTATTTTTAATCTGGGCTACCTACCTTCTGCGGACAAGTCTGTTATTACCCGACCTGATACGACGCTGGAAGCTTTGGAAAAGGTCTGTCTAGGCTTAGAAAAAGGCGGTCGCGCAGCTATCATGATTTACTATGGGCATGAAGGTGGCGAAGTTGAAAAAGATGCAGTGCTAGACTTCGTCAGTCAGCTGTCCCAGCAGGACTTCACTGTTGCCCTCTACAAGACCATCAACCAGATTAACAACCCGCCTTTCTTGGTCATGATTGAAAAATTGAGAGAAGAAGCTTGATATACAATAAGGATACAGAGAGAAAAACCAGATAATAGGAGCTTTCAGTACTGTATCTTTATTTTTTTAAATCGTGAAAATCAAATAACTAGGTCTAAAAGAAGAAAATTATGGTGTGTGTAAATGTAAAGTCTTATATTTTCTTACAAAAAAGATATAAGACTTTTGACATTTTTTAGTTTATATGATAATCTATGACTGTAAAACCAAAAAACGTCATAGAGTTTTTAGGAGGAAGTTATGGCTACTGCTTTTACTAGCGAAGAAAAAGAAATTATTAGAAAGAAATTACATAAAGTTGCAAAAGAATGCCTTCAAAGATATGGGGTTAAGAAAACCACAGTTGACCAGATGGCAGCAATGGTAGATATTTCCAAAGGTTCTTTTTATAATTTTTATTCTTCAAAAGAAATGTTATTTTTTACGGTCTTAGAAGAATATCAAATAGATGTTATGAATCGCCTGACTGAACAATTAGGTATGGAAGTCAAGATAGATACAAATCGTCTGGTACAGTTACTTTATGATTTTTATCAAGATTTTCGCTATTCATTTATGTATACCATATTTAAAAATCATGAAATGGAATTACTCGTAAGAAAATTACCAAAAGAGGCGATAACAAATCATCATCTGATAGATGATAGGATGGTTAAAAAAATTGTATCCCGAATCAACATTAGAGAAAATGTATCGGTAGAAATCGTCTCTGCTTTATTTAGAACGATTGCTATGACTATATTACACATCGAGGAAATCGGTGAAGAACAATTTGATACTACATTGAAGTTAGTCATACAAGGAATTGTTGAGCAAATTACTAAGGAGGATAGGTAATGGTGAAAGAAGCAATTAGAACCGCAAACCTTTCTAAAAGATATGGAACAAAAAATGTTGTCAATAACTTGAATATATCAATAAAAAGTGGTGAAATAGTAGGTTTTTTAGGACTGAATGGTGCAGGGAAAACAACGACGATGAGAATGATGCTAGGATTGATAAAATCTACATCAGGAGAATGTTATATTCAAGGAAAAAAGTTAGATCTGAGTAATTTAGAACTTCGAAATGAAATAGGTTATATTATTGAGACACCTTATTCTTATCCAGACTTAACTGTGAGAGAAAATTTAGAAATCGTTAGTAAATTAAGAGGGGTTAATAAAGATAATATTGACTGGGTAATTGAGAAATTAAAATTAAAGCAATATGAACATAAACAGGAGAAGCATCTTTCTTTAGGAAATATTGCGCGTTTAGGAATTGCAAAAGCGATTATTCATAAACCTAAAATCCTAATTCTTGATGAGCCAACAAATGGATTAGATCCTTTTGGAGTTATTGAAGTGAGAGAACTGTTAAAGGAATTGGCAAATAATCTAGGTACAACTGTTCTTATTTCAAGTCATAATCTGGAAGAAATATCTAAAATTGCTACTAGAATAGTCATTATACATGAGGGCAGACTTATAAGAGAAGTTGAAAGCAGTGAATTAGAACAGTACTTAGAAAAGAAGTTACTAGTAAGTGGTTCTAATAATAAGGCTATGAAAGAAGTATTATCTAACCATGGCTATCATGTAAACATTCAATCAGACACAGAAAATAATATCAATTTTTTAGAATTAACTGATACAAAATCTGTGGAATATCCGGAAGAAATTGCTACATTGCTGGTTCATGAAGGTTATCCACCCAAATCGCTGGCTGTTGAGAAAGAAGATTTAGAACATTATTTCTTAAGAATACTGAATGACTATCACGGAGGAATCTCGAATGAAAAAGCTTAGTTCCTGTATTTTAATTGAATGGAAAAAGTTAATAAAATCAAAACTTTCCATCGTAACTGCTTGTTCTATCTGTTTAGTTCCTTTTATTGTTGGGCTGTTTGCAACTATGATGAAATATCCAGAGAATTTTAAAAATCTTGGTTTGATTTCTGCAAAAATGGAAATGATGAGGATAACAGACTGGTCGTCGTACTTAATGACCATATCACAAGTCATTTCTGTTGGGGGATTGCTCATTTTTGGATTTACAGCATCTTGGGTTTTTGGTAGAGAATATTCTGATAAAACTATGATAGACCTATTAGCACTCCCGATAAAAAGAGATACAATCGTATTATCCAAATTTATCGTTATCGCTCTATGGAGCTATATTCTATCAATTTTTGCACTTTTATTGGGATTATTAGCTGGCAATCTGATTGGACTTGATGGTGGGAACTTAACGGTGATTTTCAAAGGTATACTTACTTTTGGTTTTTGTACTACTCTTACGATCATACTCTCTACTCCAGTAGCATTTTTTGCTTGTTTAGGCCGGGGCTATTTGTCTCCATTGGCATTTATCATTTTTACTATTATTTTTTCTCAGCTTGGTTCTGCTCTTAACTTTGGGAAGTATATTCCATGGGCGATTCCTGCACTCGCAAGTGGTATTGCAGGAAAAGCATTATTGAATTTTGGGAGCATTGTCAGTTTATTTGGGGTAAGTATTCTAGGTCTTATCACAACAATAGCTTGGTGGAGGTATGCTGATTACGATTAAAATGAAGTGATAAGAATGCTAATAACACAAGGCTAAGTCTTATTCATTTCGATTCAAAACAACCCCTCCTGTTCAGATTGAAAAACAAGAGGGGTTATATTATGACAATCGAAAGTTTTGGGGGAGAGGGGACTATGTGAATATCGTTGGCCTAAATGAAAAGATAGTTTCTAAATATATACGCGATTGGGAAAAAATGACCTTGTCTTTGACAAGTTAAGTGTCAAAGCGTTCTCAGATGGCAGTTTTAGAATAAGATAAAAGCCTATTTTTACGGGAATTAGTCAAGTAATCATAGCATTAACCTAAAAGAAGTTCAGCGAACGTCTTTAGACGTCGCTAGAGAGAAACGGCTTATAGCCGGTGTACAAGCCACTCGTTTTCACGGGTGGTTATGATTTCTCAAAATGAGCAAAAAAGCAGTAAACCATTGCGATTTACTGTTTTAAACATTCTTTGATTCAATTAGACAAACTGGGATTTATAATCCATTCGCATGAGCCAATTTATGTTCCTGGCTATTTATATAATCTTCGTGTTTGTGATTATGCCTCTCCTCATTTCCGAAGTGCTTATGCTCATGTTCATGAGTGATTACATGAGTATGTGTCACGCCGTTATGTGTATGAACAATCGTATGCGTATGCTCATGAAGATGCTGCTGTATCATAGTGTCATATACTACGAATACAGTTCCTAGCAACATCAGAGCCAGCCCTATAAAATATTCTAGAGCCAATTTTTCTCCATTTACTGCAAAGGCTAAAAATGATCCCACAAATGGTGCTATAGCATAAAAAGAACTTGTCTTAGCTGCACCTAAGTCTCTTTGCGCTCTTATATAAAGAAAAATACTTAATCCGTATGCTACAAATCCTAATAGCATAACTTCGGCAATGTATTTCATTTCTGGAATCTTTTCGCCAAGTAGCAATGCAATAGTAAATGAACCTCCGCCAGAAAAAATGCCTTTTAGCAAAACAATCTCATATGTGCTTTTATCTGACATCTTTCTTGTACAGTTATTCTCAAGTCCCCAGCAACAGGTTGCCAGTATCACAAAAAAAGAACCTATAGAAAACTGGAAACTATCACTTCCCTCAAATGACAAAACAATACTAGATAGCGTAATAAATCCAATGGCAATCCACAGCTTTCTTGATACCTTCTCCTTGAAAAACAGTAATGCCATTAACGCAGTCGCCACAATTTCAAAATTACCAAGGAGTGACGCATTAGATGCTGTTCCCATTTTTATACCTATCATTAAAAATATAGGGGCGGCTATATCTAATCCAATCATTCCGATTGTATAAGGTAAATCCTGCTTTGTAAGTCTCTCTGATTTTTTCTCTTTTTTTATGTGAAATAAATACATTATTCCAACGCCAAGACCAGCACCAAGATAAAGAAAAGCGGCAATAAAAGTTGGTGTAACATTATTCAAAAGAACTTTTGAAAATGGCGTGTTAATTGCATAAAATCCAGCTGCTAACAGTGCTAATATAACTGCACTCGTCTTTGTTTTCTGCTTCAACATTTGTCATCCCCTTTGCTCTGTATATTCTAATTCGCTTCCCTAAACATTTTTACTATTATATCATATATTTACTTAATGTTAGAGCCCTAGCTCTTGCTTCTTAACCTGTGTTAGTCCTCTATTTTCTTTTACTAGTGTCTCTAAACAATTTCTAACACTTTTAGCTCTTTCCATTTAATATAGAATTTCGGTTTTGACTTTGACTACATCGCATCAATACTCTTGCCTCTTCAAAATGCCTGTTAGGGTTGCTTTATTCCAGTTATTGCGATTTTCTTGATTCAAAAATTACTGACTCTTTTATTTTGGAAAAATGAGCAAAAAACAGTAAAACTTTTTGATTTACTGTTTTAAACATTCTTTGATTCAATTAGACAAACTGGGATTTTTAGATTTTAAGCCTTAAGGAAAATAAAATGGGCTATTCTCCTTAAGTGTTTTCTATAATATTATAGTTTAATGCAGAGTGTAGCTATATAGTCATTTCCATAACGTGATAATCTATGTCTTTTATCACATGATTCATAAAAATCTATCATAGCGAGACCATTTTTAAGTTGTCCTCTAATCTGAGTTTCTAAGGTATGGCTAAATTCATATCCATATTCTGGATTTATGGTTATTTTGCCTTCCTCTTCAAGCTCTTTTGAATTAAAAGGTATTGAAAACTTTAAAAGTAATTCTTCATCGGGTTTGTCCCATACAATGTCAGCATCGTACATGTATATCCAAGGGTTCATAAATCCGACCATTAATAGTCCACCCTTTTTCAATACTCGAGAGGCTTCTTTATACATGTTTTCTAAATCTTCTATATATACATTTGAAACCGGATTAAAAATAATATCAAAAGTTTCATTTTCAAATGGAAATGGTTTTGTCATATCGCCTTGAACTGTGTTGATTTTTAAGCCTTCTCTTTTAGCAACCATCTTATCTCTTTGTAATTGTGATTTAGAAAAATCCATTATGGTTACATCATAACCTTTTATAGCAAAAATTGGACCCTGCTGTCCACCACCACAAGCTAAACCTAATATCTTTTTTCCGTTGGCTTTTTCAAACCATTCTTTCGGAACTTTTTTCCCAACAGTTAATGCAACAGAAATTGGATTATTTCTAACTTCTTCTAATTCTTCGTGTGTCAATGGCTCAGTATAATCATTTTGTACATTATTCCATCTATCTTCATTTAATTTTATATAATTGTTCATCTTATAATCTCCTCGTAATTTTATATTATTTAGATTTAAGTTGAATATGTTGCCATTGCATTTTTCTCACCTCTACAAATTCCAATTTGACTCACTATAGATGATCCTCGCTTACATACTACATCTGAAATGCTGTTATCCAAAAACATATTCCGGCTACAAGTGAAATCGGAGTCATAACATATTTTTCTTTCTTACTTTTTGAAATCATGTTCATAATCGTATTCAAGGATAGGTAAGCGGCAAAGAAGAAACAAATATATTTAGTCACCTTAAAAGACAGCCACAAAGGAAGCAAACCTCCAGCTTGCAAAATAATGATCATGGCAAAAATTTGGATAGCCACCGAAATGACTGCCGCAAGTCTAAATTTTTTAGGTAAGATTTTATGTTGTCCACCCATTGTATATTCGCCCAAAGGCAGACCGCAAGCAACAAGAACTGTCATAATTGCTATAACTCCAAATAATACTGCACCTAATATTGAAAACATAAATCGCTATTCTCCCTTCGCAAAATACAAAAAATTTTAATTACAAATTCAACTTTGTCTCACTTAATGTTCCTATAAAATTATAACAAATTCTTAGCAAGTGTTCAAGTTTTATAGGTTTTTCTCAAGCTGGTCTGTTGATTTCCCTTTTCCTTTGTTCTTCCACCAATCGCTCAGGTCGACTAAGGATTGAGCGGCGGAAGGGATGAGAAGGAGAACATAGATATAGACATACTGGCTCTTGGTTTCCCAGAAGAAGTGGAAGAGGCCGCCCCCCAAGAGAAAGATGAAGGGATAGAGGTCAAAAGGCGTCAGCTTTTCCTCGGCGACGAAAAATTTATGTAGAATAAAGAAACAGGCGAGCAGATAGATACTGGCTAGCAGGGTCAAGAGCAGGAAATTAACAATCTGATAACCCTTTCTTTCCTCATAAATGCTGCGCAAGACAGTTGGCTTCATGTATTGCTGGCGCTCAATCTGCGGTCCAGTCCAGATAGACTGAAAGGTCGGTTCAGTCCAGGTAGACTTGACCTTTTCGTAGAAGAATTTGAGCGCATAAGCAGGATGCTTGCTGAAGTGAATCAGGATATCCTTCAAATCCCGAGTGGCCATTTCTGTTGCCAAATTTTCATCGTACTTGTTGCGCTTGAGAATCTTGGTATTGTAGGCATCGTACCAGCCTCCCAGACTCTGCCGATTAGGATCATCCCGCAGGCCCATAGTGATGTAGGCGATTTTTGGTGTGCCGACACCTATCTTGCCTCCGATCAGCTGCTCATAGTAGGCCGTCAGACCCTTGTTTGAAAGAACGATGCCGGCTAAAATCAGGATGATAGTCAGTGGTTTCTTCCAAGACCATTTATAAAAAACGGACAGGAAGTAGACGCCGATCAGCATAATGGCAAAGATGATGTAGTTGTTGCGCAGGAGGCAGGCCAGACTGATGCTGGCAGCTCCCAGCAAGGCATAGAGCAGGTTTCCTTTCTGGTCCAGCTTGATAAAAGCATAGAGACTGAGCAGACAGAAGAAGAGTCCAGGAATGGTACCGTAGACAAAGAGGACGAAAAATAGCTGTGGTAGAAAGAGAAAAGTCAGCAGAATCGTGTATTTCTGAATCATTTCTCTGGCATTGAGGAGAGCTGTAATCTTGTAAATCAAGAAATGACTGAGTAAAGTCCAGACGACATTCATGCTAAAGGCAAACTGAGTCGTCGGAGAAATAAAAGCATAAAGTCGCTCCAGAGTCATCAGTCCTAGCTGATGGGGATTGCGATACATGTAGCTTCCGACGGTCGTCAGTGAGCTGTAATCTCCTCGGTTAAAGGCCAGCGCTGCATTGAAAACGTGCTTGGCGTCAGCTCGGATGCGGCCATCGTAGGCAGTTATCAGAAAAATTGCTGCTACTATAAAGATGAGGGACAGGATCCAAAAAAGATGCTTGGTCTGAACCTTTTCCAACAGGGGCCGGATTAAAAAGAGGCTGAGGAGAAAGAGCAGGAGGATAGGGTAGAAATACCAAGGATTACTGACGAATTGGACCCCCTCAGCAATCCTCAAAGGGATGTAAGTATGGGACAGCAGAATCTGCCCAGACAGGAAAAGCAAGGCAATCGCAGTCATGGTCAGAATCAGAAAATAGCCCAGGTTGAAGATTGTGTTAGAAAATTGCTTCATGACGAACTGACCTCCACCTTGACGAAATAGCGGTCTTCTCCCAGCTCAATCAGCTCGACTGGCTGAGGATAGAATCGATCCATGATTACTTTTTGAAAAATTTCTTTTTTAGGACCTTGGGCTATGATTTGGCCTTCTTTTAGGAGCAGGACATGATCCATAGCAGCAGTGATTTCCTCTACATGGTGGGTTACATAGAGGATGGTTGGAGCCTGATTCATCTGTGTAATCTTACCAATTTGATCCAGCAGGCGCTCGCGGGCAAAGAGATCCAGACCGCTGGTCGCTTCGTCTAAGATAAGCAGTTCTGGCTTTTCCATGAGACTGCGCGCAATCAGTAAGAGCTGCTTTTCCCCTTGAGACAGACTGGCGTAGCTTCTGCCAATCAATTCTTGCCCGCCAATGGAAGCCAGCATTTCCCTAGCTTGATTCAGCTCAGTTTGCCCGTAAGGAGCATAGAGAATACTGCTTTTGTACTTGCCTGTTAGGACGATTCCTTCGGCAGTGAGATGGCTGGGCAGGCGCTCAGCAATGAATGAGCCGACCACTCCAATCCTAGTTCGCAGCTGAGGAATGTCGCCGGCACCAAATTCAGTACCGAGAACTGTTACCTTACCCTGGGTCTTCCAATGTTCAGCCATGAGCAAGCGCAGAAGAGTAGACTTTCCAGAACCGTTGAGACCGAGAATAGCCCAATGCTCCCCCTTTTTCACCTGCCAGTTGAGATCTTTTAAGATGGTTCGGCCTTGTTTAGCTAAGCTTACATTTTCCAGTTTGATAATCTTTTCCATTTTTACTCTTTCTTTCGTTAAATCTCCTTTATTATAACAAAATTTATGGTAAAATAACTGATAGGAGGAGTCAAATGTTTCATAAAAGTAAGCTGATGTTTTGGACCAGTGAGGTCCTTTTGCTAACGATTATTTTCTTTATCTGGCGCCAGATGGGGGATATGATAACCCCGATTGTTAGCGTTGTGAATACAATCTTGATTCCCTTTCTTGTGGGAGGATTTCTTTACTATATTACGAATCCGCTGGTGAAATTTCTCCAGGATAAGCTCAAAATCAACCGAGTGATTGGGATTCTGATTACACTCAGTCTTTTGTTTGGCTTGATTGCTTTAGGCGTTATTTACCTCTTGCCGATTTTGATTAATCAGCTGAGCAGCTTAATTAATTCCACACAAGGCCTTTATTGGGAAATTCAAAGTTTTGTCAATCAATTATCTAAAAATCCGGTCTTTCGGAATTTGAATATCCAGTCCACCATCCAGCAGCTCAACCTGTCTTATGTGGACATTCTGCAAAATATCCTTAACAGTGTGACCAACAGTCTGGGGAGCGTTCTTTCAGCAGTTGTCAATACGCTGATGATTTTAATTATGACGCCGATTTTCTTGGTTTACTTCCTCATGGACGGCCATAAGCTTTTGCCCATGCTGGAGCGGACAGTCCTCAAGCGCGATAAGCTCAATATCTCCAGCTTGCTGACCAATCTCAATGCTACTGTTGCCCGCTATATCAGCGGGATTTCAATCGATGCCCTGATAATCGGTGCTCTGGCTTATATTGGCTATAGCGTCATTGGACTCAAGTACGCTTTGGTCTTTGCTATTTTCTCCAGTCTGGCTAATCTAATCCCCTATGTAGGACCGAGTATCGGCTTGATTCCTATGGTCATTACTTATACCTTTACCGATCCTCAGAAGATGGTGGCGGCCTTGATTTACATGCTGATTATCCAACAGGTCGATGGCAATATCCTCTATCCCCGTATCGTTGGCGGTGTGATGAAGGTCCATCCTATTACCATCATGGTGCTCTTGCTCTTATCCAGCAATATCTATGGCGTGCTGGGGATGATTGTTGCAATCCCGACCTATTCTATCCTTAAAGAAATCGTTAAGTTCTTGGCTAACCTCTATGACAATCACAAGGAAGCTCAAGAGCAGAAGAAGAACGAAGAGTTTGGGATTATTAATAAATAAGGATGAGTTTCGGAATCGATTGATTCCAGAGTCTCAAGACTAGAAAATAAGACGGAAGAGGGAACTTCCGTCTTATTTTCATTTCCTGTGCACTAAATTTAAAAATATGATATAATCAGATTTACTTATACATTTCGAGGAGAAAGAATCGATGGAAGACCCTGGCAGTCAGAATATGTTATGGCAAGCCTTACTACTGTTTATATTGACTTTGTTAAATGCCTTTTTCTCAGCTGCTGAGATGGCAATGGTATCGCTCAATCGGGCGCGTGTGGAGCAAAAGGCTGAAGAGGGCGACCTCAAGTATATCCGGCTCTTAGCTGTCTTGGAAAGCCCCAATAACTTCTTATCAACTATTCAGGTTGGGATTACGGTTATCAATATCCTGTCTGGGGCCAGCTTTGCGGATAATCTGGGGAAACTTTTCTCTTCTTGGATGGGAAATTCCGAAACTGCACGTGCTATCGGAACTTTCTTAGCCCTGATTTTATTGACATATATTTCCATTGTTTTGGGGGAGCTTTATCCTAAGCGCATTGCCATGAACCTGAAAGACAATCTAGCTGTACGGGCTGCACCAGTCATTATTTTTCTTGGTAAGATTGTCAGCCCCTTCGTCTGGTTGCTGTCAGCTTCAACCAACCTGCTGAGTCGAATAACGCCGATGAAGTTTGATGATGCAGACGAAAAGATGACCCGGGACGAGATTGAGTATATGCTGACTAAGAGCGAAGAGACCTTGGATGCGGACGAGATTGAGATGCTGCAGGGGATTTTCTCTCTGGATGAGCTGATGGCGCGTGAACTAATGGTGCCGCGGACGGATGCTTTTATGGTGGACATTCAGGGCGATACCAAGGAAATCATCGAAAGCATTCTCAAACAGAGCTTCTCGCGGATTCCTGTCTATGATGGGGATAAGGACAATGTCATCGGTCTGATTCATACCAAGCGACTGCTCAATGAAGGATTCATCAATGGTTTTGACAATATCGTTCTGCGTAAAATCCTGCAGGAACCGCTCTTTGTACCGGAAACTATGTTTGTCGATGATTTGCTCAAGGAGTTACGTAATACGCAAAACCAAATGGCGATTCTCTTGGATGAGTATGGCGGAATGGCTGGTCTGGTCACGCTGGAAGACCTCTTGGAGGAGATTGTCGGTGAGATAGACGATGAGACTGACAAGGCTGAGATTGAAGTCCATGAAATCGGTGAGAATACCTACATCGTCTTAGGAACCATGACCCTCAATGACTTTAATGAATACTTTGAAGTTGAAATCGAAAGCGACGATGTGGATACGATAGCTGGTTATTACTTGACTTGTGTAGGGACTATTCCAGACCCGAAAGAACGCATTAGCTACGAAGCCGAAAGTCAGAATAAGCAACTCATTTTGACCAATGACAAGGTTAAAAATGGCCGTGTTACGAAGGTTAAGGTTGAAATTTCTGAAATTATTGAAGAAGTAGAAAAGGCTGAGAAATAAACTCAGCCTTTTAAGTTTCCTTCAAGTTTTTTATAAGTCTGCCTTAAGTTTCTGGGATTATACTAATACCATCAAAATAGAAATGAGGACAGTCCAATGACATCTAAAGTTACCTTATATGATAAGCAAGTTTTGACATTCTCACAGGCGCAAAAGTAGGAAAGGAAGTAATAAGAATCAGTAACGTTTAAAAAGCAGCAGAAACCCTTAACTAATTTTTTCATATAAATCTCCTAAAACAAGTAAAAAGAAATTTTGAGGCTCTTTGTCGCTCCCAAACAAGGCAGCCTTAGACTACTTATAAAAGAAACCACCTCTGCCTTCCAGCTGGCAGGGGTGGTTTTGTGATCTGGGTGGAACTCAAGATCATTCTTTCTGGCGCTTAGCAAAATCCACAAAGCGAAATTTGTCAAGCTTGTGGCGGCTCTCGGTATATTGAAACTGGCGGCTGTCTGTCAGATAGACCTGAGACTTGACAGAGACGACCTGCTGGTCCTTGCCTAGGTCCATGAGAATCTTGTCTCGGTCATTGGCGTGGTCAATGGTAAATTCCTTCTTGGCATAAGCGATATTGAGCTTTAAATCATTTTCCAAATAGGCATAAATGGACTGCTCAGCAATTTCCCTCGTCAAGTGAGGGACGAGACCCTTGTCCAAATAGTCAATATCTAATACAGAGGCGATTTGGTCTACAACGCGCTGACGGACGATTCGCCAAACCAGTCGGTAGGGAGGGAAGCCAGTGATGTCGGATAGTTTCTGATCTACGGTAATCTTTTCCAAGCTGACAACATTGGTTTTGGACTGCATATTATTCTGCTTGACTACTTCTTGATAGCTGGTCAGCTTAGACACAGGAAAGTCAAACTGTTCATGCTTGATGACTTTGGAACCCTGTCCGCGGACTTTTTCAATCAATCCTTCTTCCTGCAGCAGGGCCAGAGCCTTGCGCACAGTGTCGCGGCTGACCTGGTAGTCTTCTGTCAGCTGATGTTCGCTGGGCAAGAAATCTCCGACTGCATAATGTTCCTCTAAAATATCTTTCTCAATCTGTTTGAACAATTGTTTGTATTTCTTCATCATAAACTCCACTTGTTTTCTTTTTTGCATACAACCTAGAAAATTTTATCAAAAATGAGGGCTTTTTTCAACAAACAACTTGCCTACATCTTTGAAATCGATTACAATAATTTGTAGGAGTGTGTTGAAAAACCGACTCGTAAAAAAATATAAGGAGAGTGCTGGATTCTCATTCAGCCAGTAGTCAAATGGGAAAATTTGAGAAGGAAGCTAAAGATCTGCTAGATGCAATCGGCGGCAAAGAGAATGTCACAGCAGTTAGCCACTGCGCAACGCGGATGCGCTTTGTACTTGGCGACGGTAAAAAGGCCAATGTCAAGGCTATTGAGGCAATCCCAGTGGTCAAGGGAACTTTCACAAATGCAGGGCAATTCCAAGTTATCATTGGAAATGATGTGCCAATCTTTTACAATGACTTCACTGCTGTTTCAGGTATTGAGGGGGTATCAAAAGAAGCAGCAAAGTCTGCTGCTAAGAGCAACCAAAATCCCCTTCAGCGGGTTATGGCCACTCTGGCGGAAATTTTTACACCGATTATTCCAGCTTTGATTGTCGGAGGGTTAATCCTTGGCTTCCGCAATGTCCTTGAGGGCGTGCATTGGTCTATGTTGGATGGGAAAACAATCACAGAGGTATCCAAATTCTGGTCTGGAATAAACCATTTCTTGTGGCTTCCGGGAGAAGCAATTTTCCAATTCCTGCCAGTTGGAATCACTTGGTCTGTTTCTCGTAAAATGGGAACTAGCCAAATTCTTGGGATTGTCTTGGGAATCTGTTTGGTGTCCCCACAATTGCTCAATGCTTATTCGGTAGCATCGACACCAGCAGCTGAAATCGCTAAGGACTGGGTTTGGGATTTCGGTTTCTTCACTGTCAATCGTGTTGGTTACCAAGCTCAGGTTATTCCAGCCCTTTTAGCAGGTTTATCTCTATCTTATCTGGAAATCTTTTGGCGTAAACATATTCCAGAAGTAGTGTCTATGATTTTTGTGCCATTCTTATCCTTGATTCCAGCTCTGATTCTGGCTCATACTGTCTTGGGTCCTATCGGTTGGACAATCGGTCAGGGGCTTTCAACAGTTGTACTTGCAGGTTTAACTGGTCCAGTTAAATGGCTCTTTGGCGCAGTATTTGGTGCTCTTTATGCTCCATTTGTTATCACAGGTCTTCACCATATGACCAATGCCATTGATACTCAGTTGGTAGCTGATGCCGGTGGTACTGGTCTTTGGCCAATGATTGCTCTGTCCAATATCGCTCAAGGTTCAGCTGTATTTGCTTATTACCTTATGAAACGCCATGATGAGCGGGAAGCGCAAATTTCCCTGCCTGCTACCATTTCAGCTTACCTTGGTGTTACTGAGCCAGCTCTCTTCGGGGTCAATGTCAAGTACGTTTATCCATTTGTTGCGGGAATGATTGGTTCGTCTATTGCGGGTCTGCTTTCTGTAACCTTTAATATAACGGCAAATGCTATTGGTATTGGTGGTTTACCAGGTATCCTTTCTATCCAAGCAAAATATATGATTCCGTTTGCAGGAGTTATGCTTGTAGCAATTCTTGTACCAATGTTCC
This sequence comes from Streptococcus sanguinis SK355, assembly GCF_000212855.1. Taxonomy (GTDB): domain Bacteria; phylum Bacillota; class Bacilli; order Lactobacillales; family Streptococcaceae; genus Streptococcus; species Streptococcus sanguinis_A. The sequence goes on along the minus strand of NZ_GL890993.1, from coordinate 2,285,848 downwards.
TGACTTTCTTCTTCCGCAAGACAGGCTTCTTAACCAAGACAGAGGAAGATCCAGAATTGCAGGCAGAGTTTGCAGCTCAGGAAGAGGCAGAATTTGCTGGGACTTCCAAAGCCGAGTCATCTCCAGAGGTGCAAGCAGCTGATTCATTGACTCCTGTAACAATCACCAGTCCGTTGGCAGGAGAAGTCAAAGAATTGAGTCAGGCAACGGATCCTGTCTTTGCACAAGGTTTGATGGGGCGCGGGGTTGTCATTGTTCCTAGCCAAGGTGAGTTGGTTTCACCAGTCAATGGTAGAGTAACAGTCTTCTTCCCAACCAAGCATGCAATCGGCATCTTGTCAGATGAAGGGGTTGAAATCTTGATGCATATCGGAATGGACACTGTCAAGCTGGAAGGCAAAGGATTTGAAGGTTATGTATCTCAAGGTGATAAGGTCAAGGTTGGCGACAAGCTCATTTCCTTTGATATAGACATGATCAAGAAAGCGGGCTATGTGACAGAAACACCAGTCATCATTACGAATTCCGACAGGTATCAGGTGGAGGAGCTTGAACAACTTCCTCAGGCAGTTGAGCGAGGAAGTCAGTTGATGAACGCTAAGCCACTTTAAAGAAAAATGAAATGACTATAGAGAGGGACGGTGCTTTAAAACCTGTCCCTTTTCTCAAAAAAGGAGAACATATGACACTTGATAAAACAAAGGTTGTCTACCAAATTTATCCAAAATCTTTTAAAGACACGACTGGCAACGGTTTGGGAGATTTTCGCGGGATTATTGAAAAACTTCCTTACCTGAAAGAGCTGGGAGTGGATATGATCTGGCTCAATCCATTCTATCCGAGTCCACAGAGGGACAACGGTTACGATATTTCTGATTACACTGCGGTAGACCCTATCTTTGGAGATATGGCAGATTTTGAAGAGATGGTCAAGGTTGGCCAGCAACATGGTATTGACTTTATGCTGGACATGGTTCTCAATCATTGCTCAATTGAGCATGAGTGGTTCCAAAAGGCGCTGGCTGGGGATTCCTACTATCAGGACTTCTTTATCCTGCGGGATGAGCCAACGGACTGGCTGTCCAAGTTTGGCGGCAGTGCCTGGGCGCCATTTGGCGATACGGGCAAATATTATCTGCATCTCTATGATGTGACTCAAGCTGATCTTAACTGGCGCAACCCCAATGTTCGTCAAGAGCTCTTCAAGGTGGTGAATTTTTGGCGAGATAAAGGAGTCAAGGGCTTCCGCTTTGATGTCATCAACGTCATCGGAAAAGATGAGGTGCTGACGGACTGTCCAGAGCAGGAGGGCAAGCCAGCCTATACTGATAAGCCAATCGTGCATAACTATCTGCGTATGATGAACGAAGCAACTTTTGGGCAGGACGATTCTGTTATGACGGTTGGCGAAATGAGTGCTACGACGATTGAAAATTGCATCCTTTACACGGCACCAGACCGGCAGGAGCTGTCCATGGCTTTTAATTTCCATCATCTCAAGGTGGACTATGAAGCTGGACAGAAGTGGACGCTTAAGGCTTTTGACTTTGAAGAGTTAAAACGCCTCTTCCATACTTGGGGCAAGGAAATGAGTAATCATGAAGGCTGGTCGGCTCTCTTTTGGAACAACCATGATCAGCCGCGAACCCTCAACCGCTTTGTCGATGTAGAAAATTTCCGCAATGAAGGAGCGACCATGTTGGCAGCCAGTATTCACCTTTCGCGCGGGACGCCTTATATCTACATGGGGGAGGAGATTGGCATGGTGGACCCTGACTATGACTCCATGGAAGATTATGTGGATGTCGAGTCTCTCAATGCTTACCAGACTCTGCTTGCTGAAGGTCAATCACCAGAAGCAGCCTTCAGGATTATCAAGGCCAAATCTCGTGATAATTCTCGGACGCCTATGCAGTGGGATGATTCAGCCAATGCAGGTTTTACAACAGGAACTCCATGGCTGAAGGCGGGCAAATCCTATCCTCTCATCAATGTAGAAAATGAAATCAAGGGCCCAATCTTTACCTTTTATCAGAAATTGATTGCCCTGCGTAAGGAACTACCTATCATCGCAGAGGGCAGCTATCAGCCAGCCTATGAGGACAGTCCTCAGGTCTATGCCTTTGAGCGGGAGTGGCAAGGACAAAAGCTTTTAGTCCTTAACAACTTCTATGCTGATCCGATTACGGTGGACATCCTGCCGGATTATCAAAATGGTCAGGTTCTCCTATCCAATTACGACAAGACTCAGATTGATCATGTGATGACCCTGCAGCCTTATGAAACCTTGGCAATCTTAGTAGGGGAAAACTAAAGTCTCGAAAGAATCTGGTAAAATTCCAGATTCTTTTTTATGTGTTGGGCCAGCCTAGACAAGTATTTTTCTGAAGAGAGAGAAACTAATACAGAATTTTGAGAAAGCCTTTGCAAAATTTGATTCTTTTCTTTATAATAAAAATTAAATAGGATAATATACATTTATACAGAAAAGGAGAAGTTCATGAAAAAACAAGTTTCTTACAAGCAGCTCTTTCCCACAGTGGTTTTGCTAGCTGCTTTTCTATCCCTGCTTTTTTCTGTCCGACCGGTTGGAGCAGAAGAAGCAGTAAGTTCGTCGACTTCAGATGCGGCAGCTCTTACAGAGAATCCAACTGTAAGCGATGCGTCGGTTGCCAGTCAAGCAGATAGTCCATCTGCAGACTTGGGAGAGGCAAGGCCAGCTTCTACAGAGTCAGTGGGAAAGGCAGACCAAGCCTCTACTGCAGCACAAGCTGCGACTAGCGGACCAGAGGTTGTGCCCAATGTGGGAACCATTCAGGGAGAATCACAAACCTCTCCCTATGACGACAAGGAAGTTCAAGTTTCCAATGTAGTTGTGACGAAAACAGACCGCTATGGTTTTTATGTTCAAGACGTGACTCCTGATGGAAACAGAAGGACTTCTGATGCTCTTTATGTTGTTTCTAAAGAAAAAGTCGATATCGGAGACAAACTTAGTCTTGAAGGTCGTGTCAAAGAAGGCTATATGGAAGAGCTCAGCATTCGTCAGGGGCAAACTTTCAACAAGCCAAGTGATAGCTTGACAGTCACCATGCTTGTCGCTTCCAAGGTGATCAAGGAAGGGAAAGCTGACTTACCTGCTCCAGTAGACATCGTGGCTAATATGCCTCAGGATACGGTTGATAACGATATTAATGACTATCAGCCTCAAAGTGAAGCGTTGGACTACTGGGAAAGTTTGGAAGGAATGTTGACGAAGGTGAAGAGGCCTCGTGTTTTAGGCCCGCAGTACCGTGGAGACATTTATCTCTTACCTGAAGGCTACCAAGCCTTGCCATTAAACAATATCGGAGGTCTCAATCTTCGTCCAAACGCCCAAAATACCGCAACCATTCCAGTCTATGTTGGCAATAAATTTATTGCCAAGGCCAAGGATTATTTCAATGGTGATGTGGTCGGAGTCGTGACCTATCGTGGGAAGATTTACAAGTTGGAGCCGACTCAGCTGCCTGATTTGGTGGACGGTGGCTTGCAGAGACAGGTCTCTCCTATCTATCCAAGCGAGGACAAACTGACTATTGCTTCCTACAATATCGAGAATTTTTCTGCAAATGCTAAAAAAGGTGAAACGCCTGAGGAAAAAGTGACTAGAATCGCCAATTCCTTTATCAATGAAATTCATAGTCCAGATATCATCACGCTCATTGAGGTTCAAGATGAGAATGGCAGTGTCAATGATGGGACGACTAGCGGTGTCAAAAGCGGTGAGAAACTAGCGGCCCGCATCAAAGAACTGGGCGGAAAAACTTACAAGTACACTGAAGTTGCCCCACTTGACGGTCAAGATGGCGGCAAGCCTGGCTCTAATATTCGCGTAGCCTTTCTCTACGATCCAAATCGGGTGAAGTTAGTCGAAAAAGAAGCCGGTACGAGTGAAGAAGCAGCTAGCTTCTCCGGTGGCCATTTGGTTAAGAATCCTGCCCGGATTGCTCCAACAAATCCAGCCTTTACTAAGGTTCGTAAATCCTTAGCAGCTGAGTTTGAATTTAAGGGACAGCATATCGTCGTTATTGCCAATCATTTGAAGTCCAAGATTGGGGATGATGCCGTTTATGGTTCCGCTCAGCCAGCAGTTCAGCATACGCAGGCAGCCCGGATAGAACAGGCGAAAATTTTAAATAGCTTTGTTCAGGAAGGACTGAGACAAAATCCTAACCTTAAGTTTGTGCTGACTGGTGATTTTAATGATTTTGAATTTTCCGAAACGGCTAAAGCACTAGCGGGTAATGAATTGATTAATCTCATGCAGGAGCATGATGTGGCTGACCGTTATTCCTATTTCTACCGCGGCAGCAACCAAAGCTTGGACAATATTTTCATTTCAAAGAACCTTGCAGGCAAGGCAGTCTTTGCGCCTGTCCATATCAATGCCTCTTTCATGGAGGAACATGGCAGAGCTTCAGACCATGATCCAGTAGTGGTGCAGCTGGACTTTTCTAAGGATGTTGCAGCTTCGTCTTCTGACAGCTCCCAACCGTCTCAATCAACCGATAAATCCTCTGCAGCGGCAGATCAAGGAGCTCCGTCTCAGACCAATCCTTCATCGTCCAATCAAACTGGACAAGGTCAGACTGCTGGCAGCAAGAAGAAGGGACTCCCGCAGACCGGCCAAAATAACAGCGGCTGGGCAGTCTTGGGATTGACCCTGCTGATGTTTGCTTTTACTCTCAAAAAGAGAAGCAGAAATTAACTAAAATCAATTTAAAAAGTGAAATCAGGGTGGAATAAAGATTTTGCCCTGATTTTTTTGCCTACTGCTTTCACCCTAAAGTTTTATCTGTTGTAAAACACTGAAAATGAAACTGAAAAACAGTTTGTTTTCTAAAAAATAGGCAAATTAAGTCTATTTTTGCTTTAATCATGTTATAATGTAGTTAGTTATAAAACGTTTTCAGAGTTAAGAGGTTGCGTGATGGTTGAAGAGAAAATTGAAGAAGCAGTTGATTATGGAAAGGTAACGGGCATGGTCCACTCCACCGAAAGTTTTGGAGCTGTTGATGGACCGGGTATCCGTTTTATTGTTTTTTTTGCAGGGCTGCCACATGCGCTGCCAGTATTGCCATAATCCAGACACATGGGAGATGGAGACCAACAAATCTCAGCTGCGGACTGTAGATGATGTTTTACAAGAAGCTCTCCGTTATAAGGGTTTCTGGGGCAATAAAGGCGGCATCACCGTCAGTGGTGGAGAAGCCTTGCTGCAGATTGATTTTCTGATTGCTTTGTTTACCAAGGCTAAGGAGCTGGGTATCCACTGTACTTTGGATACCTGTGCCCTGCCCTTCAGAAATACGCCTCGCTATCTGAAAAAATTTGACAAGCTTATGGCAGTCACTGACCTTGTCCTACTGGATATTAAAGAGATTAATGAAGAACAGCACAAAATTGTGACCAGCCAGACCAACAAGAATATCTTGGCTTGTGCTAAGTACTTGTCGGACATTGGAAAGCCAGTCTGGATTCGTCACGTCTTGGTGCCGGGATTGACCGACCGAGATGATGACTTGATTGAGCTAGGTAAATTTGTAAAGACGCTGAAGAATGTTGATAAGTTTGAAATTCTACCTTACCATACCATGGGAGAATTCAAATGGCGGGAGCTAGGCATCCCTTACAAGCTGGAAAGTGTTAAGCCTCCGACAGCTGATCGGGTCAAGAATGCCAAGGAACTCATGCAGACTGAATCTTATACAGAGTACATGAATCGGGTGCATAGTAACTAATCTATTTTAAGTATGAATTCATGGGTTGGTGGGCTAACCAGTCCATTTTTCTTAAGAAAAAGTCCTTCTGCTTTTGTGAAATGCCTGTAATTGTGGTAAAATAAATGCAATAAACATTATATAAAAGAAGAGGTTTATCATGTCTAAAATTTTAGTTTTCGGTCACCAAAATCCTGATTCAGATGCCATTGGTTCATCTTACGCTTTTGCTTACTTGGCTCGTGAAGCTTATGGCTTGGATACAGAAGTTGTTGCTCTGGGTGATCCTAATGAAGAAACAGCCTTTGTTTTGGATTACTTTGGCGTGGCTGCACCGCGCGTGATTACATCGGCAAAGGCAGAGGGAGCTGAGCAAGTTATCCTGACAGACCACAATGAATTCCAGCAGTCTGTAGCAGATATCGCTGAAGTTGAAGTTTATGGCGTGGTGGACCACCACCGTGTGGGCAACTTTGAAACAGCTAGCCCCCTTTACATGCGCTTGGAGCCAGTTGGTTCTGCTTCCTCTATTGTTTACCGCATGTTCAAGGAGCACGGCGTAGAAGTTCCAAAAGAGATTGCAGGATTGATGCTGTCTGGTTTGATCTCTGATACTCTCTTGCTCAAGTCACCAACAACTCATCCGACTGATAAGGCCATTGCACCAGAATTGGCTGAGCTGTCTGGTGTCAACTTAGAAGAGTATGGTTTGGCTATGCTCAAGGCAGGTACAAACTTGGCTAGCAAGTCTGCAGAAGAATTGATTGATATTGATGCTAAAACCTTTGAATTGAACGGAAACAATGTCCGTGTAGCACAAGTCAACACTGTTGACATTTCCGAAGTTTTGGAGCGTCAGGCAGAAATCGAAGCTGCTATTGAAAAAGCAATTTCTGATAATGGCTACTCTGACTTCGTCTTTATGATCACAGATATTATCAACTCAGACTCAGAGATTCTGGCTATCGGAAGCAATATGGACAAGGTCGAAGCAGCCTTTAACTTTACTCTTGAGAATAATCATGCTTTCCTAGCAGGCGCTGTTTCTCGTAAGAAGCAAGTGGTGCCTCAACTGACAGCAAGTTTTAATGCTTAAAGAGCTCATTTGACGAAATAGGTTACTAGATGGGGGCTATTCCCCTCATACTAAAAAGGAGTTTCGGCTCCTTTTTTGATAGACGAGAGAAATGAAGATTCAAGATTTACAAGACGGAGATTTGATTTTTACAGTCGGATCTTCAGAAATTGCTGCAGCAATCCGAGCAGCAACGGGTTCATATAGCCACGTGGCTATCTTTTTTAATGGTGAGATTTTTCATGCAACCGATAAGAAGGGTGTTGTCAATCAAGACTTGTCTGATTTTTTGCAGGATGAGGACGTTTATGACGTGTACCGCTATCCAGCTATTGAAGCAGAAGCTGTCTTTAAAAGGGCCAAATTACATCTAGGAAAGCCATACAATTTCAGCTTTTATCCTCAGTCCGATGGTTTTTACTGTTCGGAGTATATTGCAGAGATTTTACCGATTTTTGATACGATTCCTATGCAGTTTGGTGATGAGGAAAATCTGATTTCTGATTTTTGGCAGGAGTATTATCTGGATTTGGGCTTAGCGGTTCCCATTGATCAGCCTGGGACGAATCCTAGCCAGTTGGCTCAGTCAAGAAAACTCATCTACAAAGGAGAACTACATGATTAAAATCATCAATCCCAGCCGTTTGACGCGCCAGCCTTTTTTTCAGGAGCTGATTGATTATTTGGATCAGCATGAGGCGGTGATTCTACGTGAGATTAAGCGAGAGTTTGAGGGTGTGGCTAATATTGACCGCTCGATAGAAGAGTATATCAAAGCTGGCTACATCCGGCGAGAGAACAAGCGATATTATCTGACGCTGCCTTTTGTGGAAAGTTTGGAGGACTTGCGTTTGGATCAGGAGGTCTTTATCCGTGATGATAGTCCCCTCTATCAGGAATTGTTGGAGCTGCGCTTTGAGACCCAGCTTTCCAATCAGACAAATGCGGCGGTCTTGCTGGAAGATACAGATTTTCTGCGAGATAAGCTGACCTTGGCTAATTATTTTTACAAGATGCAACGCCAATATCCCCTGTCTGAGACACAAAAGCCCCTCTATGCTGTCTTGGGCGATGTCAATCCCGAGTATGCACTAAAGTATATGACAACCTTTCTCCTTAAGTATGTCCGCAAGGATGAGCTCATGCAGAAGCGGCGGGACATTTTTGTCGATAGCCTAGTAATCTTAGGTTATATTCGACAAAACGAAGTAGGCAAGTATGAGTTGCAGGCCAGCTTTGACAAGGAGAGATTGACTTTCCAGCTGCACTGATTTTCCCATAGAATGAGCAGAATATTTGACCTTTGAAAAGGAAAAATATATACTACTGTAAACGGTATCAGAAACCGTAAAAAAGAATGGAGGCAATCATATGTCACTAGAAAATAAATTCGATCAAGCTAAAGGCGCTGTTAAAGAAGGCGTGGGCAAAGTTACAGGCGATAACAAGACAGAGGCAGAAGGCTTTGTAGAAAAAACAGTTGCCAAAGCCAAAGAAGTTGCTGAAGATGCTAAAGAAGCTGTAGAAGGTGCCGTTGAAGGTATCAAAAACAGCTTGGATAAATAAGAATAGTGAGAAGAGAGTTAAAATTTAACTCTCTTTTTTCCTTTCCAAGTAGAGATGAAATCTTTTTTCACCTTCTGTTTGTAAATGAAAAACGAAACAGGTAGCAGTAAACAGCAATAAAAAAGTTTTATAAAATTGTAAATAATAAAAATTTAAGCTTTTGATGCTAAGATAGAAATATAAAAAAGAACCTGCAATGGTGATATGAATTTACAGGTGGTGAAAGGAAAGATGATGAAACGATTGACGCACTTATGCCCCTCAAAGCCTTTGAAAGAGTTGAGGTGGTTTGATATTGCTGTGATCACCCTGCTTATGTTTGGGCAGTTTATTTACCGCTCAACGGAGCTTTATCTAGCTAGCTTTGCACCAGCCGCCAGCACAGGAGCGACTGAAACGGCGACCAATACAGCCAGCGAAGGAGCGGCTTTTTCTAGCAATTTCAATTTTCAGCTACTGATGCTGTTTTTGACAATTCTTTATCTCTTGCTTCGGCGCTTTGACTTTAAGCAGCTTCCCATCCGTATGAGCTGGTCGGTTCTCCTTTGGACTCCTCTTATTTTTGTAGTGGTAGGTTTTTTTGGTGACATTGTGACGACACTGAGCGGCGAGTATAATTACTTTGATCCAACTCTTTGGTCTTATGTGGATTTGCTAGAAATCTTTCGGAAATTTGCTGAGCTGACACCTATGGCTATTCTCTATGGACTTCTCAATGGCTTCTATGAAGAATTCTTCTTTCTGGGTCTTATGACCTCTGTTAAGGATAAGTATAAGTGGTGGGCGCTGGCCTACTCTACTATCATTCGGATTTCTTTCCATACCTATCAGGGCATGCTGTGGGCCTTGGTTATCGGAGTAGTGTACGGTCTCTTTTACTATTTCCTTTACAAGTACAAGGTCAAGAACCTCTTGCCTTTCTTTCTCATGCACGCCTTGGCGGATATGTTTGGCTCCAGTTTGATGTACGTTCTGATTAAATGGCGGTAATTTTACAAAACAACAATAAAAAGGCGAAATGCTCGCCTTTTTTCTTATAAATACTTTTCTGCTAGGGCATAGTCTCCTGGATAGGGTACTTTTTCTCCTTCTACGATCTGGTAAGCATCCGCTCCTTTACCGGCTAGAATGACGGCTTCTCCCTCTCGTTCTGTCAGACTGAGAGCTTTTTTGATGGCTTCTTCACGGTCGGCTATTTTTTCCACTGGATAGGAGATATAGGATGCGATTTCCTCCGCAATGGCTAGAGGATCTTCATAGTTGGGATCGTCCGCCGTTAGGATAACGGTCAGCTCAGGATGCTGATTAAGTAGGAGACCGAAGTCTTTGCGGCGACTTTCACCCTTGTTGCCGGTAGCACCCAAGAGGAGGATGATTTTGCCCTTCTGGTGTTCCTGTACCACAGACAGAAGGTTGCTTAGGCTGACACCATTGTGGGCATAGTCAACGAAGACCTTGGCGCCATTTTTCTGAGTCAGAACTTCCATACGGCCTGGGACTCGGGTTGCGGCAATTCCTTTTTTGATGTCTTCGAGGCTAGCACCCAGACGCAGACAGGCAAGAGCAGCCGCTACTGCATTTTCCTGATTGAAGCGGCCGATGAGCTGGATATCGTAGTGGCCAGCTAACTTGCCAGTAGCTTCAAAGCTGAAAGCCTGAGAATCCGTGATGGTGTTGCTAGAGTCTGCTCCATAGAAATCGTGTTCCATAGAAGCGACTTGCTCTTTCACGATTTGGAAATGATCCATGCCGCTATTCACGATAACTGCTCGGCTATTGTCCATCAAGAGCCGCTTATTGTAGAAGTAATCTTCAAAGGTCGGATGCTCGATAGGACCGATATGGTCGGGGCTGATATTGAGAAAGACACCCACATCAAAGGTAAGGCCATAAACCCTTTTCTTGAGATAAGCCTGACTGGAAACTTCCATGATGAGATGAGTCCGATCATTAGAAAGGGCTTGGGCCATCATTTTAATGAGATCCAGACTCTCTGGTGTGGTCAGAGTTGACTTGAAGAAGGTCTCGCCATCCAAAGTGGTATTCATAGTCGAGAGCAGGGCAGGCCGATGACTTTGGGAAAGGATTTGATAGGCAAAATAAGCTGTAGTTGTCTTGCCCTTGGTGCCTGTAAAGGCTAGCAGTTTGAGCTTTTTCTCAGGATGGTCGTAAAATTCCATGGCTAAGAGACTCATGGCTTGCTTGACATCGTTGACCAAGAGAACCGGAATGCCCACTTGAAAGTCTGTCTCGCTGATATAAAAGCGCAGGCCAGCTGTGACGGCTTTTTCTAGAAATTCTTTCTTGAAAGCCTCACCCTTGACAAAAAAGAGGGTAGAGGCATCCGCTTCCCTACTGTCATAGCTGATACTATCGAAAGTTAAGCCGCTGTAGGAGAAGAAGTATTCTCCGTCTTTAACAATATCCCGAAAATTATGGTCTTTTTTAAAATATCTAATACGGTTTCAATTTTAATCATAAATCTATTGTAAACCTTATGGCTGGGTTTTACAAGAGGCAAGGAAAAGTTTATAATAAAAGAAGAATAAATAGAAGAGGTTTTCTATGAGCCAAGAAACAACAAGCCAGCAGCAGCAGATGCTGCGGGGAACTGCCTGGTTAACTGCCAGCAATTTTATCAGTCGTCTTCTGGGTGCCATCTATATCATTCCTTGGTATATCTGGATGGGCAAGCACGGCGCCGAGGCCAACGGCCTTTTTACTATGGGCTACAATATCTATGCCTGGTTTTTACTGATTTCGACAGCCGGCGTGCCAGTGGCAGTGGCCAAGCAGGTAGCTAAGTACAATACCATTGACAAGGAAGAGCATAGCTTCACTCTGATTCGAGAGTTTCTCAAGTTTATGTTGCTTTTGGGAGCTGTCTTTGGGGTGATTATGTACCTGCTCTCACCAGTTTTCGCTTCTATGTCCGGTGGTGGTTCAGACTTAGTGCCTGTTATGCAGAGTCTGTCCTGGGCTGTTTTGATTTTCCCATCGATGAGTGTTATCCGAGGCTTTTTCCAAGGTTTTAACAATCTCAAGCCTTATGCCATCAGTCAGATTGCGGAGCAGGTCATTCGGGTTATCTGGATGCTGCTGACAGCCTTTTTCATCATGAAAATCGGTTCTGGCAACTATGTAGAAGCGGTTACCCAATCAACTTTTGCCGCTTTTATCGGTATGCTGGCTAGTATGGCTGTCTTGGCCTTCTATCTTTGGAAGACAGGAATGCTGACTTCTATCATCCATAAGCCTGCAAATGCCACAGAGATTAATGGCCGTGCCCTGCTCTGGGATACCATTCGTGAAGCCATTCCTTTCATTATTACAGGATCTGCCATTCAGCTTTTTCAGATTATTGACCAATCTACCTTTATCCATGTCATGAGTTGGATTAGTAAGCACAGCAGGTCCGAGCTCTTGGTTCAGTTTGCCTATTTCTCAGCCAATCCTAATAAAGTCACCATGATTTTAATTGCTGTGGCGACCTCTATCGGTGGTGTGGGGATTCCGCTTTTGACCGAGAACTATGTCAAAGGTGATTTCCGCTCGGCTGCCCGCTTAGTGCAGGATAATCTCAGCATGTTGATTTTCTTTATCCTGCCAGCAACTATTGGTGCTGTTTTGGTGGCGGAGCCTCTGTATACTGTCTTCTATGGCAAGCCAGATAGCTTAGCACTAGGTCTTTTCATCTTTGCTATGCTGCAGACCATTATCCTCAGTCTATATACTGTGTTGGCTCCGATGATTCAGGCTCTCTTCCAAAATCGAAAAGCTATTATCTACTTCCTCTATGGAGTAGGAGTGAAGTTGGTGCTACAAGTGCCATTGATTTATATTTTCAAAGCTTATGGACCTCTTCTTGCGACGACAATTGGTCTGATTATCCCAATCCTGCTTATGTATCAGGAAATTCGCAAGGTAACCGGTCTGAATCCTAAGAACCTCATTAAACGAAGTCTCCTGTCAGTGATTCTGACGGTTCTGATGACCATCTTTGTCTTGGTAGCAGAACTGCTCATTGGACTCTTCTTCCATCCTAGCGGACGGATTTCCAGCTTTGTCTATATAGCCCTTATTGGCGGCATTGGCCTCGCTGTCTATGGTGGTCTGGCGCTCAAAGTTCGCCTCATGGATCGCTTTATCGGTTCAAAAGCAGCCAGTCTCCGTCGACGTTTTCATATCTATTAAAAAGCCGCTAGGCTTTTTTATTTTTAGCTTTGTTTTTCTAAAACATCAACATTATAGTTTCAAACTATAGCTAGCTCTTGAAAAGAAAAAAGATAAATGTTTTCAAAAGATGTTACAATAGAGGGTGAAATATTAGCGAAGGATTGGAAGGTTAATATGAGTAAGGACGTAAAATTAAATACACTACTGGCTCAGGCTGGGGTTAAAACAGATGAAGCAACCGGTGCCTTAACAACACCCCTGCATTTTTCAACGACCTACCAGCACCCTGAGTTTGGCCAGTCAACAGGTTATGACTATACTCGAACCAAGAATCCAACGCGGGTTAGCTTGGAAGAGACTCTAGCTGCTATCGAAAGTGCAGATTATGCTCTGGCAACTAGCTCTGGAATGTCGGCTATTGTGCTTGCCTTTAGTGCCTTTCCGGTCGGCAGTGAGGTTTTGGCTGTTCGGGATCTCTATGGCGGCTCTTTCCGCTGGTTTGCTCAGGCTGAAGCGGAAGGACGCTTTGCCTTTACCTATGCCAATACAGAAGAAGAACTACTGAATAATCTGACAGAGGATATAGATATTGTCTATATCGAGACACCGACCAATCCTCTTATGGTAGAGTTTGACATTGCCCGCATTGCCCAAGCGGCTCACGAGCGAGGAGCAGCTGTCATTGTGGACAATACTTTCTACAGTCCCATTTATCAAAAACCGCTGGAGGATGGGGCTGATATTGTTCTGCACTCTGCGACCAAGTATCTAGGCGGGCACAATGATGTCTTGGCTGGAGCTATCATGACCAATGACGCTGCTATCTATGACAAGCTATTCTATAATCTCAATACAACTGGGCCAGTCCTGTCTCCTTTTGACAGCTATCTGCTTCTGCGCGGCCTCAAGACATTGGCTCTCCGCATGGAGCGTTCTACTCAGAATGCACACGAAGTGGTCGCTTTTCTGAAGAAATCTCCTGCGGTCAAAGAGGTTCTCTATCCAGGTAAGGGTGGCATGATTTCCTTTAAAGTTGTGGACGAAGGGAAGATTCCTCATCTCTTAAATAGCCTGAAAGTCTTTACCTTTGCGGAAAGTTTGGGCGGAGTAGAGAGCCTGATTACCTATCCGACGACCCAGACTCATGCAGATATTCCGGTGGAGGTGCGTCATTCTTATGGCTTGACTGATGATTTGCTGCGCCTGTCAATTGGAATTGAGGATAGTCGAGATTTGGTAGACGATTTACGCGCAGCCTTGGAGAATGAATAATATGGGAAGATATAATTTTGAAAAAGCCCCCTGTCGTGTAGGGCATCATACTTATAAATGGAAAGAAGTGGAGAAGGACAAAGAAGTCCTGCCAGCATGGATTGCAGATATGGATTTTGAAGTCCTGCCTGAAATCCAGCAAGCCGTTCATGACTATGCTAATCAGCTAGTCTATGGCTATACCTATGCTAGTGAAGAGCTAATCAATGCCGTGCTAAATTGGGAGCGGGATGAGCATGGCTATACCTTTGATCGGGAGGCCTTGGTATTTATTGAAGGGGTTGTTCCTGCTATTTCGACGGCTATCCAAGCCTTTAGTGAGGAAGGCGATGCCGTTCTAATCAACACTCCAGTTTATCCGCCTTTTGCCCGCAGTGTTAAGCTCAATAATCGTCAGCTTATTACCAATTCTCTGATAGAGCAAGACGGACTTTTTCAGATTGACTTTGAGCAGCTGGAGCGGGACATTGCAGATAATGAAGTCAAGATTTATGTTCTTTGCAATCCGCATAATCCCGGAGGTCGAGTTTGGGAACGGGAAGTGTTAGAGGAAATTGGCCGCCTCTGCCAAAAGTACGGCGTCCTCCTAGTCTCAGACGAAATCCACCAAGATTTGACGCTGTTTGGCCATGAACATCAGTCTTTCAATACTGTTTCACCTGACTTTAAGGACTTTAGTTTGATTTTAGCAAGTGCGACTAAGACCTTTAATATTGCTGGAACTAAAAATTCCTATGCTGTGATTGAGAATCCTAGCTTGCGGCATCAGTTTAAAAAACGCCAGCTGGCCAACAACCAGCATGAAATTCCTGGCCTTGGATTTTTAGCGACAGAAGCAGCCTATCGTTACGGTTGGTCTTGGTTGATGGAGCTCAAGGAAGTTCTTGAGAAGAATGTGAATTTTGTGGTTGATTATTTTGCCAAGGAAGCGCCACGCCTTCGAGTCATGAAGCCTCAAGGGACTTATCTGATTTGGCTGGACTTTTCAGATTATGGCCTGACAGATGACCAGCTCTTCCAGCTGCTGCGAGAAGATGCAAAGGTCGTCCTGAATCGGGGAAGTGATTTTGGTCAAGAAGGGAAAGGCCATGCCCGCTTAAATGTTGCTGCTCCAGAGACCATGGTTGAAGAAATCTGCTCTCGTATTGCAGAGGTATTGCCAAAATAAATCAAAAACTTTTTTTGATTTATTTCTCAAATACCTTTATATCATACGTTATAGTCTACGGAAGTAAAGTGCATAAAATCCTTGAAAAGGTTTGCTTATGGCAAGCCTTTTCACTCTTTTTTTGATATAATAAGAAGAATAAATTGAAAGAAGGAAATCCAATCATGGGAAAACTTGAAGTTATTGCTCATCCGCTTATTCAGCATAAATTGTCTATCTTGCGTCGCACAGATACCTCTACCAAGGCTTTTCGTGAATTAGTTGATGAAATCGCAATGCTCATGGGATATGAAGTTTTGCGCGATTTACCACTTGAAGATGTCGAAATTGAAACACCGATTACGAAAACCATTCAAAAGCAGATTGCAGGGAAGAAATTAGCTATTGTACCAATCCTGCGGGCCGGTATTGGCATGGTGGATGGACTTCTGAGCTTGGTTCCAGCAGCTAAGGTCGGCCATATCGGAATGTACCGTGATGAGGAAACCTTGAAGCCGGTTGAATATCTGGTGAAACTGCCAGAAGATATTGACCAACGTCAGATTTTTGTTGTAGATCCAATGTTGGCTACGGGTGGTTCTGCTATCTTGGCTGTGGATTCTCTGAAGAAACGTGGTGCTAGCCATATTACATTTGTCTGCTTGGTTTCAGCGCCTGAAGGAGTAAAAGCCTTGCAGGAAGCTCACCCAGATGTTGATATTTTCACGGCTGCTCTGGATGACCATCTCAATGACCATGGTTATATCGTACCAGGACTGGGAGATGCAGGAGATCGTCTTTTCGGAACCAAGTAAAAGTTTCTATTTGACCTTTTTTGACCAAAAGGATATAATAGTTCCGTAATTTGAAATTCTATTTCCTAGTTTGATAGAAAATTTTAAAAAGAGAAAGAGAGAAAACTATGATTCCTGTAGTTATTGAACAAACCAGCCGAGGAGAACGCTCCTATGATATTTACTCCCGGCTATTAAAAGACCGCATTATCATGCTGACTGGCCCAGTAGAGGATAATATGGCTAATTCAGTCATTGCCCAGCTCCTTTTCTTGGATGCACAGGACAATACTAAAGATATTTATCTCTATGTAAATACGCCGGGGGGATCCGTTTCAGCAGGTCTGGCTATTGTGGATACTATGAACTTCATCAAGTCTGATGTTCAGACCATTGTTATGGGTGTAGCTGCTAGCATGGGAACAATCATTGCTTCCAGTGGTGCTAAGGGCAAACGCTTCATGCTTCCAAATGCAGAATATCTGATTCACCAGCCAATGGGCGGAGCTGGAAGTGGTACTCAGCAAACGGATATGGCCATTGTAGCTGAGCACTTGCTTAGAACTCGTAATACCTTGGAAAAAATCTTGGCCGAAAACTCTGGCAAGTCCGTTGAGCAAATCCACAAGGATGCGGAACGCGATTACTGGATGAGTGCTCAGGAAACCTTGGAATACGGCTTTATTGACGAAATCATGGAAAATAGCAATCTGATCTAACAGAGGAGGAGCCAAAAGCGGTTCCTTTTTTGCTGTTTTGAATCTGACAAGCTACCAAGTTCCGGTGTTTTAAGCTGACTATAAAGCTTTTCAGGGCTAGTTTTTTTGACCTATCTTTGCTATAATCATCTAAGAACTACATGGACCGGAAAGGAGTTTTATGATAGAGAGAGAAGAAAGAGTGGGCTTGATTGTCTATCTTTACTATAATCGAGATGCCAAAAAGCTGGCTAACTTTGGGGATATTATTTATCATTCTAAGAAGCATCGCTATCTGCATCTCTATGTCAAGCAAGAGGACGCCCAGAACTTACAGGAGAATCTTCCCAAGGAGCGTTATGTTAAGCAGGTTCGAATTTCTCATATAAAAGAACTAGATCAAAACTTTGTTGGAAGCCTGTATAGAGAGCAAGAAAACGTTATCATTTGATAAAGTTTCTATAAGGGGTTGACAATTGTCAGATAATTCGATATATTCTTACTATATCATCAATCAAATCACTTAAGGAGATTTCGGAATGAAGAAAAAATTTGCACTATCCCTAGTAGCTTTTGCTAGTGCGGCTCTTCTCGCAGCTTGTGGAGAAGTATCCAATAACAACTCAACAGCAACTGGTACAGAAATTGGCGATACGATTAAATTTGGTTTCAACTTTGAAGAATCAGGTGAAGTAGCAGCCTACGGTACAGCTGAACAACGTGGTGCTCAGCTAGCAGTTGATGAAATCAATGCTGCTGGCGGCGTAGATGGTAAGAAGATTGAAGTTACTGATAAGGATAACAAATCAGAAACTGCTGAAGCATCTACCATCACTACTAGCTTGGTTACCCAAAGCAAGGTAAATGCAATCATTGGCCCTGCGACTTCTGGAGCTACAGCTTCAGCTACTGCAAATGCTGCTAAAGCGGGTGTACCAATCATTACACCAAGTGCGACACAGGATGACCTGACCAACAAGCAAGATTATCTTTTCCGTGCTACCTTTATTGATAGCTACCAAGGTAAAATCATTTCTAAGTATGTCACTGACAACTTGAAAGCTAAGAAAGTCGTTCTTTACTACGACCAATCTAGTGACTACGCTAAAGGAATGGCGGATGCCTTCAAGAAGGAATTCAAGGGTGAGATTGTAGCAACAGAAACGTTCCAATCCAAGGATACAGACTTCCAAGCTGCTTTGACAAAGATTAAGGGCAAAGAATTTGACGCTCTGGTTGTTCCAGGTTACTATACAGAAGCTGGTAAAATTGTTAATCAAGCGCGTGGTTTGGGTATTGACCAAACAATCGTTGGTCCTGATGGCTTTGGTGATGCTAAGTTCGTTGAGCAAGCAACTCCTGCTGCAGCTACAAATGTTTACTATGTATCTGGCTTTACAACTTCTGGTGAAATGTCAGAAAAAGCTAAGAAGTTTGTTGAAGCATACAAAGCTAAGTATAAAGAAGAGCCATCTATGTTTGCAGCTCTGGCATATGACTCTGTTTATATGGCAGCAGAAGCAGCCAAAGGTGCTAAAACTTCTGTAGATATCAAAGACAACTTGGCTAAGCTTAAAGATTTCGATGGAGTGACTGGTTCAATCACTATTGATAAAGATCACAATCCAGTGAAAACAGCTTTGATGATTGGCTTGAAAGACGGTCAAGTAGATACTGTAGAAACAGTTAAAGCGGAATAAGAGTTATGAGGCTGGGGCTATCCCAGTCTTTGACTTGTTTTCTATTTTTAGTTGTTTGGACGAAATTAGTAGATGATTTCTTGCTTTATGAATCTATGGATTGAAAGAGTATTGTTTTATAATCTATTCTTCTTCGTTTCTCAATCAACTATTATTCGTATTTTGGGAGTGGGATGATAAAATCACGACCTAGTCTGCTGATTTTTGTCCCATTCCTTATTTTATTATAGAAAGAGTGGTGTCTAATGCTCCAACAATTAGTCAACGGTCTAATCCTAGGTAGTGTCTATGCGCTTCTGGCTTTGGGTTATACCATGGTTTATGGGATTATTAAGCTGATTAACTTTGCCCATGGCGATATCTATATGATTGGTGCCTTTATGGGTTATTACTTGATTAATATCCTGAAGTTTAATTTCTTCCTTTCTCTCATTTTAGCGATGATTGGGACAGCGATTCTCGGTGTGGTTATTGAGTTTTTAGCCTATCGTCCTCTGCGAAATTCGACTCGGATTGCGGCTTTGATTACAGCCATTGGGGTCTCCTTTCTCCTCGAATATGGCATGATTTTCTTTGTCGGTGCCAATACCCGTTCCTTCCCGCAGGTTATTAAAACAGTACGCTTTAACTTGGGGCCGATTTCTATCTCAAATATTCAGCTGCTGATTTTGGGAATTTCGATTTTCCTTATGGTGGCTTTGCAGTTCATCGTGCAGAAGACAAAGATGGGTAAGGCTATGCGCGCTGTATCCGTAGACAGTGATGCTGCTCAGCTGATGGGAATCAATGTCAATCGCACGATTAGTTTCACCTTTGCTTTGGGTTCAGCTCTTGCAGGAGCTGCTGGTGTTCTAATTGCCCTCTACTATAATTCATTAGAGCCTTTGATGGGGATGACTCCAGGTATTAAGTCCTTTGTAGCGGCCGTTCTCGGTGGTATTGGAATCATTCCTGGTGCAGCACTTGGTGGCTTTGTTATCGGTCTTTTGGAAACTTTTGCGACAGCGCTTGGATTATCTGATTTCCGCGATGCCATTGTCTATGCGATTTTGATTGTCATTCTTTTGATCCGTCCAGCTGGTATCCTCGGCAAAAATGTGAAAGAGAAGGTGTAAGGTATGAAAAAGAATTTAAAGGTAAATATTTTCTGGCTTGGCCTTGTCTTAATCGGCTACCTGCTGATGACAGTATTGGTTAGTGCCGGTGTTCTTAATGCTTTTTACATTCAAATCTTAGAGCAGATCGGAATTAATATTATTTTGGCTGTGGGGCTCAATCTCATCGTCGGATTCTCGGGTCAATTCTCTCTGGGGCATGCTGGCTTTATGGCTATCGGTGCCTACGCTGTAGCAATTATTGGCTCTAAATCGCC
Source organism: Streptococcus sanguinis SK355 (assembly GCF_000212855.1). Classification (GTDB taxonomy): domain Bacteria; phylum Bacillota; class Bacilli; order Lactobacillales; family Streptococcaceae; genus Streptococcus; species Streptococcus sanguinis_A. Next base: position 2,266,286 of record NZ_GL890993.1, on the reverse strand, counting down.
AACTTATGGAGCTTTCTTTATTGCTATGCTGGCGGGCGCTGTCATTGCTGGTATTGTGGCTTTGGCAGTTGGTTTGCCAACACTACGTCTTAAAGGGGACTATCTCGCGATTGCGACTCTTGGTGTCTCAGAGATTATCCGGATTCTGATTATTAATGGCGGTACTTTGACTAATGGCGCAGCTGGTATCCTATCCATTCCGCCCTTTACTTCTTGGCAGATGGTCTATGCCTTTGTTGTTATCACAACTATTTTGACCTTGAATTTCCTGCGCAGTCCGATTGGCCGCAGTACTCTGTCTGTCCGTGAGGATGAGATTGCTGCCGAGTCTGTTGGGGTTAATACTACTAGAATCAAGGTGACAGCCTTTGTCTTGGGAGCTATCACGGCTTCTATTGCTGGCTCTCTTCAAGCTGGCTTCGTTGGTTCAGTTGTTCCTAAGGACTATTCCTTTACCAACACTATCAATATCTTGATTATTGTCGTTTTTGGTGGTCTAGGCTCTATGACTGGAACAATCGTAGCTGCAGTAGTATTGGGCATTCTCAATATGTTGCTGCAGGATGTATCCAGCATTCGGATGATTGTCTATTCTTTAGCTTTAATCTTGGTCATGATTTTCCGTCCAGGCGGACTTTTAGGAACTTGGGAGCTCAGTCTATCTAAGCTCTTCAAAAAGAATAAGGAGGTCAAAGAATAATGGCACTTCTTGATGTAAAAAATCTAACTAAAAATTTTGGCGGTCTGACTGCTGTCAGCGATGTGACCTTGGAACTCAACGAGGGTGAGCTGGTTGGTCTGATTGGCCCTAATGGTGCAGGAAAAACGACTCTTTTCAACCTCTTGACTGGTGTTTATGAGCCGAGTGAAGGAACAGTGACACTGGATGGTCATTTGCTCAATGGTAAGGTTCCTTACAAGATTGCTGCTTTAGGGCTAGGGCGGACCTTCCAGAACATCCGGCTCTTTAAGGACCTTAGTGTTTTGGATAATGTTTTGATTGCCTTTGGTAATCATCATAAGGCTCATGTGTTAGCTTCTTTCCTCCGCCTGCCAGCTTACTACAAAAACGAAGAAGAACTCAAAGACAAGGCTTTGGAGTTGCTGAAAATTTTTGACTTGGACAAGGAAGCAGAAACCTTGGCTAAGAACCTAGCTTATGGTCAGCAGCGTCGCTTGGAGATTGTTCGGGCATTGGCAACAGAGCCTAAGATCCTCTTCTTGGATGAGCCAGCTGCAGGGATGAACCCTCAGGAGACAGCAGAGCTGACTGCATTGATTCGACGGATTAAAAACGAATTTAACATTACCATCATGCTGATTGAGCATGACATGAGTCTGGTAATGGAAGTCACTGAGCGAATCTATGTGCTGGAGTACGGCCGCTTGATTGCGCACGGAACACCTGATGAAATTAAGAATGACAAACGTGTTATTGAAGCTTATCTAGGAGGTGAAGCCTAATGTCCATGCTTAAAGTTGAGAATCTCTCTGTCCATTATGGCATGATTCAGGCTGTCCGTGATGTCAGCTTTGAAGTAAACGAAGGAGAAGTCGTTTCCCTGATTGGTGCCAATGGAGCTGGGAAAACGACCATTCTCCGGACTATTTCAGGCTTGGTTCGTCCAAGTGCTGGTAAAATTGAATTTGTAGGTAATGAAATTCAAAAAGTTCCTGCTCAAAAAATCGTAGCAGCTGGACTTTCGCAAGTACCAGAAGGCCGTCATGTCTTTCCAGGTTTGACCGTTTTGGAGAATTTGGAAATGGGCGCCTTTCTCAAAACAAATCGCGAAGAAAATCAAGCCAATCTCAAAAAGGTCTTCTCTCGTTTCCCACGCTTGGAAGAGCGTAAAAACCAAGATGCTGCAACCCTTTCAGGTGGTGAGCAGCAGATGCTGGCTATGGGACGGGCTTTGATGTCTACACCTAAGCTTTTGCTCTTGGATGAGCCTTCTATGGGTTTGGCGCCGATCTTTATCCAGGAAATCTTTGATATTATTCAAGATATTCAGCGACAAGGAACGACAGTTCTTTTGATTGAGCAAAATGCAAACAAGGCTCTCTCTATCGCTGACCGCGGTTATGTCCTTGAAACAGGTAAAATCGTTCTGTCCGGAACCGGTCAAGAACTCCTCGCTTCTGACGAAGTCCGAAAAGCATATCTAGGTGGCTAAAAATGTCTGGGAGACATTTTTAGGTTGTGGATAGAAAGTTACGATAGTAACTTAACATTTTGAAAAGGTCCATTGGACCTTTTTAAGTTGCAGATAAAGAAAACAAGTTTTTCGTCAAGATGCCTAGGGGATTGTTTCAGGTTGCAGATGGGAACTCGCGGTAGCGAGTTTTCGCTCTTTAAGGTCCAATGGACCTTTTTCTTTGCTTTGAAGCTGAGAAGTCTTTTGTGATTTCAAACCTGTCATCATATTTAAAATCCACACATTCAAAAAAAGCAGTGTGAATACACTGCCTGTCAATCGAAACATATTTGAATATCAGATTTTAAAACATGAAGTTCTATACTTTAAAAATTATTTGCTAGGTGCAAATAGATTAAATCCAACATGGTACATAATTGCGAACATGACTGCAAAGATAATCACTGCTAGGACTAGCTGAACGCCTTTGGGTAGATTGTTTAATTTATCCATCAGATTTTTCATGGGAACTCTCCAATTTTACTAATATTTTAGTAGTATTGTATCTTTAATATATGACCAAATCAATACATGTTCTGATATAATTGAAGACCTGAAACTGATGCTTATTAACACGTTTCTGAATAGCTAAAAGTTTATCTTTAAAAATGGTCTCTGAAGTGAGATAGTATAGTTGACTATTTCCTATCTTCAATTTTTCCAATCGTAGGATTTTTCTAAATTTTGAAAACTTAGGCAAAGAACTTGGAAGCGTTTGAAATCAGCTGCAAAATAAAGTATAATAAGTATAAGAATTTTGGATAGGAAGAAGGGGGAACTCTTATGGCAGTTAAAGATTTTATGACGCGTAAGGTGGTTTATATCAGCCCAGATACAACGATTGCTCATGCGGCAGATATGATGCGTGAGCAGAAGCTCCACCGTCTGCCGGTGATTGAAAATGACCAATTAGTGGGACTAGTGACAGAAGGAACGATTGCAGAAGCTAGTCCATCTAAGGCAACGAGCCTGTCCATTTATGAGATGAACTATCTTCTCAACAAAACCAAGGTTGGTGATGTTATGATTCGGGATGTGGTCACGATTTCTCAGTTTGCCAGTCTGGAAGATGCAACCTATCTGATGCTGAAAAATAAGATTGGCATCCTGCCTGTCGTGGACAATGAACAGCTTTACGGAGTTATCACAGACCGTGATATTTTCAAGGCCTTTTTAGAAGTATCTGGCTATGGTGAAGAGGGAGTTCGGCTACGTTTTGTCACTGAGAATAAGGTGGGGGTTCTTGAGCAGATTATCCATCTTTTGGTGGAAGAAAATCTCAACATCTCCAATACAGTCAATATCCCACGCAAGGATGGCAAAATCGTCATTGAAGTACAGTTAGCTGGTGATATAGACATGGAGCTTCTCAAGAAAAAATTTGAAGAGCATGCTATTAAGCTGGCTGAGATTACACATACTGCTGCAAAAGCCTTATAAGTCATAAAAAAGCCTCATCGTTAGATGAGGTTTTTAACGTACAATAGGTTGTTTGTTGGAATCTAAAGTGAAGCCTTCGCCCAAGATCTCATGGGCTTCGGTAATAGTAGTAAAGGCAAATGGGTCGACTTGGTTAATGAGTTTCTTCATTTGCTGCATTTCATTACGAGAAACGACACAGTAGACAATTTGCAAATCCTGCTTGCTATAGAAGCCTTGCCCCTTGAGGTAGGTCACTCCACGATCTAACTTGTCATTGATAGCTTCAGCCAGCTCTGTTGGCTTACTGGTAACAATAAGGAAGCCCTTGCCGGCAAAACCTCCTTCTGCAATCAGGTCAATGACGCGGGAGGTGATAAAGACAAACATTAGGGTGTAAGATACCATGCGTAAGTCTTTGAAGACTAGGAGAACCAAGGTAATGACTACAAAGTCAACCGTCAGCATGAGTCTGCCCATGGAAATGCTGGTGTATTTATTGAAGATGCGAGCTACAATGTCGGTACCGCCAGTTGTTCCGCCAGCATTAAAGATGGTGCCCAGTCCGATCCCCATAATAATCCCCGTTCCAAGACAGGCTAGTAAGACATCGCCGTCCAGAGCTGAGATAAAATAGTCTTGCAGGTGTTTGGAGGCAGGTATAATTTCAAAAATCTTGAGCCAAGCAGACACAGAGAAGGTCCCCAGAATGCTGAGGTAGAGGGTTCGCGAACCCAGTAGCTTCCATGCAATAATAAAGAGAGGAATGTTAATCACTAGGTTGGTCGTTGAGACAGGGATTTTAAATAGATAGTAGGTAATCAAGGTCAGACCCGTTGCTCCGCCCTCATACAAATGAAAAGGAATGACCAAATAATGAATCGCAAAAGAAAAAATTCCAGCCCCAAAAATGATGGCTAGTACGTTTTTTAATTTAAACATAAGATCCTCCTAAATCTCTTTCCAGAAATTTCTTCTGAATATATTTTACCAAAAATTTAGCCTTTGTAAAACACTTTGAAAAAATATTTAAAGTTTTTCTTATGATGGGCTTTTAGCTTTTTTTTGGTAAAATAAACAATAGATAAAAAAGAGTGGGATGATAATAATGAGTTGACGGAGTCGGCTCTTATCAAGCTGCTCAGCAATGTGGACGGACTCTGAAAAGTAGCTTATATCAAGCTTTAGAGTAATTCGCATCTGCATTTTCTTATAAAGATTAAGAAATTAGAAGTTAGAGATTAAAGGTAAAGATGAAAAATGGTATTTTGATTTCGCTGGAAGGTCCGGAAGGGGCTGGAAAGTCGAGTGTGTTGGAAGCCTTGCTTCCTTTTTTGAAAAATTATGGCACTGGTCTGATTACGACGCGGGAGCCGGGCGGTGTCCAGATTGCGGAGGCTATTCGCGAAGTGATTTTGGAGCCTAGCCATACGGCTATGGATGCAAAGACTGAGCTCTTGCTGTACATTGCCAGCCGCCGTCAGCACTTGGCTGAGCGGGTTTTGCCGGCTTTAGCACAAGGGAAAATCGTCTTGATGGATCGTTTTATTGATAGTTCAGTAGCCTATCAGGGATACGGCCGAGGGCTGGATGTATCTGATATTGAATGGCTTAATCAGTTTGCGACAGATGGACTCAAGCCTGATTTGACCCTCTATTTTGATATTGATGTTGTAGAAGGGCTGGCGCGGATTGCTAAGAACGAAAGTCGAGAGGTGAATCGGCTTGATCTGGAAGGTTTGGACTTGCATCAGCGGGTTCGACAGGGCTATTTGGCGATTCTTGATAAGGAGCCCGAGCGCTTTGTCAAGGTGGATGCTAGCCAACCTTTGGATAAGGTGGTGGCTGATAGTTTGGCCATCATTCAGGAACGATTTGGGAATCTGTCATGAAGATAAAAGATTTACAGCAAAGCCAGCCCAGCTTGTTTGAGCAGTTTCAGCATATTCTGGAACAGGGGCGGCTTAGTCACGCCTACTTGTTTACCGGAGCTTTTGGCAGTTTTGAAATGGCCCAAATCCTGTCTCAGAGTCTCTTTTGCGAGAATAAGCAAGGCGTCTGGCCTTGTCAGTCTTGTCGTTCTTGTCGTTTGATTGCAGAAGAAGACTTTTCTGATGTAACAGTGGTGCGACCAGCTAATAACATTATCAAAACTGACCGAGTTCGGGAGCTGGTCCGAAACTTCTCTCAGACTGGTCTGGAAAGCAGTCGGCAGGTTTTCATTATCTGCGATGCGGATCGGATGCACGTTAATGCAGCCAATTCCTTGCTCAAAGTCATTGAGGAGCCGCAGAGCGAGATTTATATCTTTCTCCTGACTGCTGATGAACAGCTGATTCTGCCGACAATTCGAAGTCGGACTCAGGTTTATCATTTTTTGAAAAATACAGCTGCTTTGCAGCACAGCTTGGAGCAGGATGGCTTGATTAAAAGTCGAGCGGAGCTACTAGCTGCCTATAGTCAGACTCAGTCAGAAGCGGAAAGCTTGGCTCATAATAACGCATTTTTTGAATTAGTCAGCGAATGCGAGCGCTTTGTCAAGGATTTTCAGACTCGCTCCAGTCAGGCATTTCTGCAGGTTTCACGTCTGGCAAAGATGGCTGATGATAAGGAGAAGCAGGAACAGGTCTTCAAGCTCTTGGAAGTGTTATTTTATAAAGAGATAGCAACAGAAAATGGTCGACAAGCCTTGGAGCAGCTTTTGCTGGCTCGGAAGATGTGGCGAGCCAATGTATCTTTTCAAAACGCTTTAGAATATATGACTTTGAAGGGAAAGTAAAAAGAGGCAGCACAGGAGTATAAAATGGATAAAAAAGACTTATTTGACGCCTTAGATGATTTTTCACAGACGCTTTTAGTGACCCTTGCTGAGGTTGAGGCCGTCAAGAAAAATCTCAAGAGTGTGGTAGAGGAAAATATTGCTCTGCATCTGGAAAATGACAAGCTGAGGGAGCGCTTGGGAGAGGTGGAGAAGGAAGCTCCGACCAAGACCAAGAAAAACCGGGATAATCTGCGCAAGCTTTACTATGACGGCTTTCATGTCTGTACGGATTTCTATGGCCAGCGCCGGGAGAATGACGCAGAGTGCATGTTCTGCGATGAATTGTTATTTAGGGAGTAGCGATGCAGGTTCAAAAAAGTTTTAAGGGCGAAACTGCCTACGGCATGCTTTATCTGGTCGCGACTCCTATTGGCAATCTGGATGATATGAGTATCCGTATGGTCAATACCCTGAAAGAGGTTGACAGGATTGCGGCTGAAGATACGAGAAACACCGGCCTGCTGCTCAAACATTTTGGGATTGAGACTAAACAGATCAGTTTTCACGAGCACAATGCCAAGGAGAAAATCCCAGTTCTCTTGGACATGCTTCAAAGCGGAAATGATATAGCCCAGGTTTCGGATGCTGGTCTGCCCAGCATTTCTGATCCTGGACATGATTTGGTTCAGGCAGCGCTAGAAGCTGGAATTACTGTAGTGCCAATTCCTGGTCCTAGTGCTGGAATAACAGCCTTGATTGCCAGCGGATTGGCTCCCCAACCGCATATTTTCTATGGTTTTCTGCCTAGAAAGGCTGGCCAGCAGAAGGAATTTTTCACTAGCAAAAAATCCTATCCTGAGACCCAGATTTTCTACGAATCCCCTCATAGGGTTCGGGCTACGCTGGAAAATATGTTGGCAGTTTATGGTAATCGACAAGTCGTCTTGGTGCGCGAGCTGACTAAGATTCACGAAGAGTATCAGCGAGGGCAGATTTCAGAATTGTTGGCTTATGCGGCTGAACATCCGCCCAAAGGAGAGTGTCTCTTGATTGTAGCTGGGGCGGCAGAAGATGCTCAACAAGAAATATCTCAAGAGCAGATTCTAGCTGAAATTGATCTTTTAGTTGAAGCCGGCAGCAAAAAAAATCATGCCATCAAGAACATCGCCAAGAAATACGGCAGGAACAAGAGCGAGCTCTATGCGGTTTATCATGAACTAAGAGAAAGTTGAAGACTTTAAAAATGTGTTTAATCATGCTCCCTGCTGTCAAATTTTTATAGTAGGTTGTTGCTGTTTATCGTACTTAGAGGTTCTTATGCAATTACAGTTTAACTTAGCTTTAATTAAAAATTATAAAAGCAACAGTCAAAAGGCTCGTGTTTTGACAGAAGATTGGGTTGCTCGTCATAGCTATTGCCCAAATTGTGGTAAAACCCCTTTGAAACACTTTGAAAATAATCGCCCTGTTGCAGACTTCTTCTGCCAGAGTTGTTCAGAAGAATTTGAACTAAAAAGTAAGAAGGGAAATTTTTCTTCTATTATTAATGACGGTGCTTATGCAACTATGGTTGAGAGAGTACAAGCAGATAATAATCCAAACTTTTTCTTTTTGACCTATTCTGAAACTTATGAAGTTCAAAATTTTATAGTCCTTCCCAAGCAATTTATAACAGTTGACACTATAATTAAGAGGAAGCCACTTGGTCCGACTGCAAGACGAGCGGGTTGGGTAGGCTGCAATATCGATTTGTCACAAGTGTCATCAAAGGGAAGAATATTTCTAGTTAAAAATGGTCAGATTAGAGAGCCTGAACTAGTACATAAAGAATTTAGAGAGACCTTATTTCTTAGAAAGCAATCTTTTGCTACTAGGGGATGGTTGCTGGAAATTCTCAAATGCTTGGATAAAATCAAGGAGAGAGAGTTTACGCTTGAAGATATGTATTCTTTTGAAGAAAGCTTAAAACTCATTTTTCCTAACAACCATCATATTAAGGACAAGATTCGCCAACAATTGCAATTGCTAAGAGATAAAGGGATGATAGAATTTATTGGTAGAGGAAGATATAGGAAGTTATGAAAATTGATTAAACACTTTCTATAGAAATTAAATCTTTAATTTTTCTATGTCTTCAGACTTAGTAATCCTGACTTAAACTCAGGATTTTTTTGTTATTGACTTTCAGTCTGTCTCGCTCCGGTAGGTGCGAGACAAATAAACCACCCGCTATGCGGGTGCGCATCGAAGGTTATACCAAAAAAACTCCCAACGCGATACAATAAAGGTGTTCAAGCCAATTGTAAAGCGAAAGGAGAAATATATGGCGCAAAAGGCACATAGTTTATCACACACAAAGTGGATGTGTAAATATCACATTGTGTTCACACCTAAGTATAGGTGAATCTTATCTATAATCAATATCGAAACAGTTTGGGTGAAATATTTCACCGATTATGTAGTTATAAAGGTGTTGAAATTATCGAGGGTCACTTAATGCCAGATCATGTACATATGTTGGTAAGTATTCCACCGAGGATAAGTGTTTC
>NZ_GL890993.1:2097938-2257188 GCF_000212855.1 Streptococcus sanguinis SK355 | reverse complement strand
GGCTGGTTATGATTATCTGGATTAGACAGTTGGTTTTGCTTGTCTATAAGTCAATAATGTTCGGGAATTACCTAAAAAAGAGCTGATTTTCTGAAATAAAATAGATATTTTCTAAACTTTGTGATATGATATACAAAATAAATTTTGGAGGTAGGATATGACGATTTACAATTTTTCTGCTGGACCGGCAGTATTGCCCAAGGAAGTCTTGAAAAAAGCTCGGGCTGAGTTTTTAGACTATGCCCAAAGTGGCATGAGTGTGATGGAGCTGTCCCACCGATCCAAGGAATTTGACGATATTATAAAAGAGGCTGAGAGCTTGTTGCGTGAGCTCATGGATATTCCGGACAATTACCGCGTGCTATTTCTGCAGGGTGGGGCTTCTACCCAGTTTAGCATGATTCCCCTTAATCTAGCTCAAGGTGGCAAGGCCTATTACCTAGTGGCTGGATCTTGGGGAAAGAAAGCTTACACTGAGGCAGTCAAGCTGTCTAAGTTTATTCCTTTTGAGCCTATTCTCTTGGCTTCGTCAGAGGATTTAAATTACACAGAAATTCCTTCTTTTGATGAAAAGGAGATTGATCCGCAGGCGGCTTATGTGCATCTGACAACCAATAATACTATCGAAGGAACGGCTATTTATGATCTGCCTGCAACAAATGGCGTACCGATTGTGGCGGACATGTCTTCTAATATCCTTGCTGCTCAGTACCGAGTAGAGGATTTTGGTTTGATTTATGCTGGGGCTCAGAAGAATATCGGACCTGCCGGCGTGACAGTTGTCATCATCCGAGAAGACTTGCTGGATGATGAGCCAGTTCTATCTAGCATGTTGGATTACCGCATTCAGGCGGACAATGGCTCTCTTTACAATACACCACCGACCTTCGCCATCTATATGGCCAAGCTGGTCTTTGAGTGGGTCAAGGAGCTGGGTGGCGTAGCAGAAATGGAAAAGCTCAACCGTGAAAAATCGGGCCTTTTGTACGACTTCATTGAGCAGTCTGACTTTTACCGCAGTCCTGTCCGTTATAAGGAGCAGCGCTCAGTCGCCAATATTCCCTTTGTATCACCAACTCCAGAGCTGGATGCCAAGTTTAACAAAGAGGCCGCAGCAGAGGGATTCAAGAATATCAAAGGGCACCGCAGTGTAGGCGGTATGAGAGCTAGTCTCTACAATGCCTTTCCGCTCCAAGGAGTCAAGGACTTGATTGCCTTTATGCAGAAATTTGAAGAAGAGAATTCTTAAGGGAGGGAATCTATGGTCTTTAGTGTCAAAACCTTTAACAATATCAATCAAATCGGGCTCAAGGAGCTGGGCAATGCTTTTCAGATTGACGGAGATAAGTCTGACAATCCGGATGCTTATATCCTGCGCAGTCAAAATCTGCATGGACAGGAATTTCCGAGCAAGCTCAAAGCCATTGCGCGGGCAGGTGCAGGAACCAATAATATTCCGGTCGAACAGGCAACAGCTCAGGGAATTGTGGTCTTCAACACGCCAGGAGCTAATGCCAATGCGGTGAAAGAAGCGGTCTTGGCTTCCATTCTCCTGTCTGCCCGTGACTATATCGCAGCTAACAGTTGGGCTAACGGCCTTTCTGGAGATGATGTTCCCAAGCAAGTAGAAGCTGGTAAGAAACAGTTTGCTGGGACAGAGATTTCAGAGAAGACTCTAGGAGTCATTGGGCTGGGAGCTATCGGCGGCCGTATTGCCAACGATGCCTATCGTCTGGGGATGAACGTCCTTGGCTATGATCCTTATGTATCCATTGAAACAGCTTGGAATATCTCTAGTCATGTCAAGCGGGTAGCAGACATTAACGAAATCTTTGAGAAGAGTGATTATATTACTATCCATGTGCCCCTGACTGAGGATACACGTGCTACTTTTGATCAGGCTGCTTTTGGTCTTATGCAAAAAGGAACAACCCTTATCAACTTTGCCCGTGGCGAGCTGGTGGACAATGCTGCCCTCTTTGATGCCTTAGAAGCTGGTGTAGTCAAGCGTTATATCACAGACTTTGGTGTAGAAGAACTGCTCCGCCATCCGCAGATTACTGTCTTTCAGCATCTGGGTGGCTCGACAGAGGAAGCTGAGCTAAACTGTGCTATTATGGCTGGGAAAACTATCCGCCGCTTCATGGAAACGGGGGAGATTATCAACTCTGTGAATTTCCCTAATGTCCGTCAGGCTCTCTCAGCGCCTTATCGGATTACTCTGATTAACAAAAATGTACCGAATATTGTGGCTCGGATTTCAACAGCTGTTAGTGATTTGAATATCAATATTGACAATATCATCAATCGTTCCAAAGGTGATTATGCCTATACTTTGCTGGATTTGGATGAGTCGGATGAAAGCAAGATTCAGGAGCTGGTTGATAAATTTGAGAATAGCGATAATATTGTGCGCGTGCGTTTGATTAAGAAATAACAAAAAAACAGACTACACTTCCCTAGTGGATAAGTCTGTATCAGCCGATGAGCCTTTCGCTTGTCGGCTTTTTCTAATGAGTCTCGGCTTGACAAGAAGGAGCTAGCTGGGCTATCATAGGGACGGAGGAAAAACAATGTTACAATTTATCGAATACCCAAAATGCTCTACCTGCCGCAAGGCCAAGGCTGAGCTCAATCAATTAGGAGTGGACTTTGAAGTGGTGGATATTGTCCAAAATACACCTAGCCGGGACCAGCTCCTAGACTGGATCCAGAACTCGGACTTTGAGCTCAAGGCCTTTTTCAATACCAGTGGTCTCAAATACCGTGAGCTGGGTCTCAAAGAAAAGGTGCCACATTTGACAGCCCAAGAAGCTGTAGACTTGCTGTCAACAGACGGCATGCTGATTAAACGACCGCTTCTGGTTCGAGATAACCAAATCTTGCAGATTGGCTACCGAAAGGCGTATGAAGAGTTAGGTTTGTAAAGTATTAAGAACAGTTGCTTTCTCAATCATGTTTTTTGGATGATTCTTCTTTTCATGATATAATAAATCTATCTCAATCTTAGAAAGAAGAATCATGGTTTTATCAAAAAAACGAGCTCGACATGTCATTGAAGAGATTATTGCCCTCTTTCCTGATGCCAAGCCCAGTCTGGATTTTCGCAATCACTTTGAGCTTTTGGTAGCGGTCATGCTGTCGGCGCAGACGACAGATGCTGCGGTCAATAAGGCAACGCCGGCTTTATTTGAAGCCTATCCAAGTCCTCAAGACATGGCTGCGGCTGGTGAAGCAGACATTGCTAAATACATCTCTCGCCTAGGGCTCTATCGCAATAAGGCCAAGTTTTTGAAGAAATGTGCCCAGCAACTTTTGGACGATTTTGATGGCCAAGTCCCGCAAACACGGGCAGAATTGGAAAGCCTGGCCGGTGTTGGCCGTAAGACGGCTAATGTAGTCATGAGTGTGGGCTTTGGTATTCCAGCCTTTGCTGTCGATACTCACGTGGAACGTATCTGCAAGCACCATGATATTGTCAAAAAGTCAGCAACGCCAATTGAAGTAGAAAAGCGTGTTATGGATGTCCTTCCACCGGAACGTTGGTTGCCAGCTCATCAGGCCATGATTTACTTTGGACGGGCTATCTGCCATCCTAAAAATCCAGAGTGCGATCACTATCCGCAACTCTATAACTTTAAAGACATTTAAAAAGCGAGGTCTGATGACTTCGCTTTCTTATTCACTAAATCTTAAAAAATAACCATCTGGATCCAAAATTGCAAACTCATGAGGGTAAATAAAGCTATCTCCCACTCGAAATTCTCTTTTTATCAGGGGACGATGGATGGGATAGTCAGCTTCCAGCAGTTTTTGGTGGAGCTGAGGGACATCCTCAATGCCAAAGGAAATATTGACACCGCGTCCGAAAGGATAGGTTAGTTGGGCTAATTCTTCTGCGCTGCCTTCTTCTAGCATAAGTTGGCAGTCTTCAAGCGAGAGGAAGAGAAATTTTTCCTCGGGGCGTTCGTATTGGACAGAGAATCCCAGCAAGTTGCAGTAGAAGTGGCGTGATTTTTCGATGTCGGATACCACAAATTCAGGAATGATAGCTTGATAGTCCATTCATTTTCTCCTTAGAGCTCAATCTCCATGACAATAGGTGTGTGGTCTTGGCGCGCACCGGAGTCAATCATATCAGACTTGGTCACCTTGTCAGCTACACGGTTACTGGTCAGCCAGTAGTCAATTCTCCAGCCTGTATTGTTGATTTTAGAAGTCTTACTGCGTTGCGCCCACCAAGTGTATTGGTTAGGGATATCGCCGTGTAAGTGGCGGAAGGTATCGGTGAAGCCTTTAGCTAGCAGGTTGGTGAAGCCAGCACGTTCTTCGTCGGTAAAGCCTGGTGAACGACGGTTGCTGGCTGGATTAGCCAAGTCGATTTCCTTGTGGGCCACATTGTAGTCGCCAGTAGCGAGGACTGGTTTTTGTTCATCTAGTGTTGCCAAGTATTCAGCGTATTTGGCATCCCAGACTTGACGGTCATCCAAGCGTTTGAGGCCATCGCCAGCATTAGGCGTATAGACCTGAGTGACAAAGAAACCGTCAAATTCCAGCGTAATGATGCGGCCTTCAACATCCATGGTTGATGGAGCGCCGATTTCTGGGAAGGTTATGGTTGGCTTCAGTTCTTTTTTGTAGAGGAACATGGTTCCTGCATAGCCTTTGCGGGCCGGCTCTTGGGAGGAGCGCCAAGTGTTTTCATATTCTGGGAAAAGCTTTGTCAAAATTTCCACGTGTTTTTTGGTCGGACCTGTCGCAGACAGTTTTGTTTCCTGAATGGCGATAATATCTGCATTTTCAGCTTGCAAGGTTTGAAGGACGGCCTGAGAGAGCTTAGCGCGGGCAGAATCACTGGTTAATGCGGCGTTGAGAGAATCAATGTTCCAAGAGATGAGTTTCATAAAATTTCCTTTTCTAGTAAAATTTACTGAGTTTATTATAACAAAATTTAGAACTGATTTATAGCAAAGTGATTGTAAGAATGCTTGAAAAAAGATGAAAATTTTTCTATAATGTTTCTAGAAAAATAGAGGGAAGAAACCATGAAATTCTATTCTTATGATTATGTTTTGAGTCAGATTAGTCAGCAAAACTGGGTGACAGTTGCGCTTTCTGTCTTGCTGCTCCTTGTGACAGGATTTTTTGCTTTTAAGGCCTATCGCAATAAGCGTGATTCAAAATTTCGAGAACTAGCCATCATCTCTGTTTTGGCCTTGGTGGCTATGGTCTTGATTGGCATTAGCAATTTTCAGACTGACCAGGATTCTAACAACCAGTTTCAAACCTCTCTGCATTTTATTGAGGTCATTTCAGAAGACTTGGGTGTGGATAAGTCGGAGGTCTATGTCAATACTTCAGCTGCGACAGATGGAGCGATTTTGAAAGTCGGAAAGAACTTTTATCGGGCTATGAGCGGTAGTGAGCCGGATAAATATCTGCTTGAAAAAATTGACTTGCATAAGACGACAGATATCGAAATAGTGGAGGTTGAAAAATGACATTGAATTTTCTTGAAATCCTAATTAAACTAGCATTGGGGCTTTTTTCACTGGTTTTTGTCATCAACGTGACGGGAAAAGGCAATCTGGCGCCCAATTCAGCGATCGACCAGATTCAAAACTATGTCCTTGGTGGCATTATCGGTGGGGTGATTTATAATAGCTCCATTAATATTCTTCAGTATGCGGTCATTCTCATTATGTGGACCATCTTGGTCTTGACCCTGAAATGGCTCAATAACAATGTCCGTGCGGTCAAGCATTTGATTGATGGCAAGCCGACAACGTTGATTCAGCATGGGAAATTGATTCCCGAAGCCTGCCGTTCTGTTGGTCTTTCAGCAGCAGATGTGGCTTTGAAGCTGCGCAGCCAAGGTATTTTCCAGCTCAAGCAGGTCAAACGGGCGGTTATAGAACAAAACGGCCAGCTGATTATTGTACAGGCTGGTGAAGAGAATCCTAAATATCCTCTTATCACAGATGGTGTTGTCCAGATTGATATTCTGGAGTCTATTGATAAAACAGAAGAGTGGCTGGTGGAGAGACTGGCTAAAGACGGATACACCGATATTTCGAATATCTTCATCGCAGAGTACGAAAGCGGCAACTTGAATGTTGTGACCTATTAAACCTAGAATATTTTCTAGGTTTTTTAATTGATTTGACTGTTAATGAATGTCTTTTCGCAAACTTAACAAAATATGATATAATGAAGTGCTATTAAAAAAGGTTTCATTAGCCTTGAAAGGATTAAAAAATGACTGAAAAACAATCGTTTTATATTACAACCCCTATCTATTATCCGAGCGGTAAACTCCATATCGGGTCTGCCTATACGACCATTGCTTGTGATGTTCTGGCTCGCTACAAGCGTCTCATGGGCTACGATGTTTTCTATCTGACTGGCCTTGACGAGCATGGACAGAAGATTCAGGCTAAGGCAGAAGAAGCTGGTATCAGCCCACAAGCTTATGTCGATGGCATGGCAGTTGGGGTCAAGGAACTCTGGAAACTGCTGGATATTTCTTATGATAAATTTATCCGGACTACCGATGACTACCATGAAAAGGTTGTAGCCGATGTCTTTGAGCGTCTCTTAGCCCAAGATGATATTTACTTGGGTGAATATTCAGGCTGGTATTCTGTATCTGATGAGGAATTCTTTACTGAAAGCCAGCTGGCAGAAGTCTTCCGTGATGAAAATGGAAAAGTAACTGGTGGAATTGCCCCATCTGGACATGAAGTGGAGTGGGTATCAGAAGAGTCTTACTTCCTGCGCCTCAGCAAGTACCAAGACCGCTTGGTAGAATTTTTCAAATCACATCCTGACTTTATCACGCCGGACGGACGTCTCAATGAAATGCTGAAAAACTTCATTGAGCCGGGCCTGGAAGATTTAGCGGTATCTCGGACAACCTTTACTTGGGGCGTGCCGGTACCATCTAATCCTAAACACGTAATTTATGTCTGGATTGATGCCCTACTCAACTATGCGACAGCACTTGGCTACGGTCAGGATGATCATGCTAACTATGATAAATTCTGGAATGGAACAGTCTTCCACATGGTGGGCAAGGACATTTTGCGTTTCCACTCTATCTACTGGCCAATTCTGCTCATGATGCTGGATATTAAGCTACCCGACCGCTTGATTGCTCACGGCTGGTTTGTCATGAAGGATGGCAAGATGTCCAAATCTAAGGGCAATGTAGTCTATCCGGAAATGCTGGTAGAACGTTATGGTTTGGATGCCCTGCGTTATTACCTCATGCGCAGTCTTCCGGTGGGATCTGATGGAACATTCACACCTGAGGACTATGTCGGTCGTATCAACTATGAGTTAGCTAATGACCTTGGAAACTTGCTCAACCGTACTGTTTCTATGATTAACAAGTACTTTAACGGTCAGGTGCCAGCCTATGAAGAAAATGTGACAGACTTTGATGGAGCTCTGGCTCAGGTGGCATCTGAATCCATCTCTGACTACTACAAACACATGGATGCAGTAGATTACCCACGCGCGCTGGAAGCAGTCTGGACGCTCATCTCCCGCACCAATAAATATATCGATGAAACAGCACCTTGGGTTCTGGCTAAGGATGAAGCCAAGGTCAAAGAACTGGCAGCAGTCATGAGCCACTTAGCAGCGAGCCTCCGTGTTGTTGCCCACATGATTGAGCCTTTCATGATGGAAACCAGCAAGGCTGTCCTCGGCCAACTAGGCTTGCCTCAAGCGGTTTCACTGGAAAATCTAGCAATTGACCAGCTTCCAGCAGGTCTGACAGTTGTAGAAAAAGGAACACCAATCTTCCCGCGTCTCGATATGGAAGAAGAAATTGCCTATATCAAGGGACAAATGGAAGGCAACAAACCTGCGGTTGAAAAGGAATGGAATCCAGAAGAAGTCGAGCTCAAACTTAACCGCAAGGAAATCAAATTTGACGACTTTGATAAGGTAGAAATCCGTGTCGCAGAAGTTAAAGAAGTTTCTAAAGTTGAAGGTTCTGATAAGCTTCTTCAGTTCCGCTTGGATGCAGGAGACGGTGAAGACCGCCAAATCCTCTCTGGTATTGCTAAGTACTATCCAAACGAGCAAGAGCTGGTTGGTAAGAAAGTCCAAATCGTAGCCAATCTCAAACCGCGTAAAATGATGGGCCGTATCAGCCAAGGTATGATTCTATCAGCTGAGCACGGCGACCAACTGACTCTCCTTACTGTGGACGAAAAAGTCCCAAATGGAAGTTTGATTGGATAACAATCTTTGATCTAATGACAATCCCCCAGCAGGAGGCTGCCGGGGAATTTTCTGTATAAGACGATATGAAAACGCTTGACAAAAGGTATATATATTTATATAATTTTTATTGAAAAAGTTTTAGGAGTATATTATGAAAATAGTAAAAATTGCATCACTTGTTTTGTTGTTGCTTTTAATTGTCATTCTCTTTCCGCTGAATCCTTATTTAGCAGCTTTTCTAGCTATTATTAGCCTTGGAACAGCATTTTTGATTCGGAGGAAGTAATATAATGAAAATAGTTAAGGATTTCATAAAAAAAGTTTTGGGGGCTAAGATTTATGTTTGGATTGTGGTAGCCGTTCTTGCTATCTTTTTTGTTGTTGCGAAAACTTATAATATCATTGGGTTTTTCCAAGGTAAAAACGCTTCAGATGAGCGAAGCCAAATCTATACGCAAATCACTCGCTTAGAGAAAGTCAACGAAAGTGTTTTTTTGGATGTAGGGATTCAAAAGGTTGAAACGATTGAGAAAGATAAAAAAATACCTGGTACCAATATCAGTATTCCACTCTCTGTTAAGAAAGCAATCATCATTCTTAATTATACGGCTAAATTTGGAATTAAAGAAAGAATTAAGATTAAGAAAATTGCTGAACATGAGTACGAGTTAACTATACCTAAATATGAAGTTATAGGTGTAGAGGTCTCGGATAATCCCAAAGATCGATACAAACTCTACGATATGAGTGGACAGCTGTTGAGCGGTTCAACAGAAAATATTGATACTGGAGAGCATGTCGCTAAATCTCTTAGCAATAAAGAACAAGAAGAGTACATTAAACAATATAAAAATCTCATTACGGAATCGGCAGAACACTATTATACAAATATCGTGACTAGTATTGATCTCGAGGCAAAAGTGACATTTAAAAATATGAATAAATAAGAATCATAACTTTATGAGTATTGTTACCGTTTAGCTGATAGTGAAATGTATCGTTCTATCTACTGGCGAAAGCATCTTGCACATCATTGCGAGGTGCTTTTTTATGTCCTATACTATATTGCAAACCCGCATTTTTGTTTAAAACAAACAAATAGTCATAACCACCTGTTTAACGGGTGGTTATGACTATTCATCATCTGTAAATTCTAGGATGTCTCCGGGCTGGCAATCAAGGGCCTGACAGATAGCATTGAGGGTGCTAAATCGGATAGCCTTGGCCTTGCCCGTTTTGAGAATGGAAAGGTTGGCGTTGGTGATACCGATGATATCGGCCAGTTCACCCAGTTTCATCTTTTTCTTGGCCAGCTGGACATCAAGATTAACGATAATCATGATAGCAGCCTCTTAGATGGTAAATTCATTCTCTTCAGCTATATCAATCCCCTTTTCCAGAATTTTCATCATCAGCCAAATAATCAGAGCACCCAAGAGAGGTGTAAAGCTCATACTGGCGTTAAAAGAGAAGGGGAGGGTGATGGGATTGCCTGATGCAGCAACCTTGACGGAAAGAAAGGTCAGAGCCAAAAAGACTTTCCATGCCTTATCAGCTAGTTGCGTGTTTGATGAATCAAAAATCTTTCCACCAATCAAATTTTTGATGAAATTACGAGCAAGATAGATGAGATAAATAGTCAAAGAAGCTGTGAGAAGATTTATAACAAAGGCTAGAATACTCCACCAATTTGAAAAATCAGCTGAGGGCAGAAATTGAACATTGAGCTTTATTCCCAACCTGTCGGAAAGACCAGTGTAAGAAATCACACTTAGGATAGTAAGAAACACTAGAATAGCAGCATAACCCACTATGATAAGATTCAGTAGAGTAACGATATCTTTGAGCAAAGAGTTATTTTTTAATTCAATCTTTTTCATGATGCTTACCTCTATCGAAAATCAGCCGGCAGTAGATTTTCTTTTCCTTTTATTCTTATTATAATCTATTTTTTATTGTATTTCAAGAAAAATATATCGAAAAACGATAAAAACAAAAATAAATTTCCTTCTATCATAAAAGTAATTCCTCGTTTTTTATGCTATACTGTTTTCAAATTAATTCAAGGAGGAAAAAATGGGAATTTTTGATTTCTTTAAAAAACAGTCGGAAAATCAGGAAGCTGAGGAAGTTTTCGATGAAGAGTACGAAGAAGTAGTAGAAGATGTCGAGCCGGTAGAAGATTATGTGGATGCTCCGGGATGGGAAGCCATCTCAACAGAATTTGCTCGGATATATAATAATCAAGAGCCGGTAGATCACATTGAGGCCATTGTAAAATGGCGTTTTGGCGGGCCGGATCCGCTGGATGGTGTAGATGTCTATGATGCTGGTGACTCTTGGCATTTGGTTAGTTATGGCTTGTCTGAACTGTATGAAAAACTCAGTGAAGATCCAAACTATAGTGGCTATGGTTTTGAATTTACCATGCGACTGAAAAAAGGAAATTACCAAGCTAATGATGAATTTATCAATATCGTCACGATTTTTCAGGAGTTGGCGCGCCGGACCTTTGAGACCGGAGAGGTTTATCAGCCTTTTGAATACATTTATACTGGACAGCTTCTTGGCTTTGACCGTGAACAGGAATCTGCTTTGACAGGTTTTATCACGGTTCCGGATGTAGAAGCCCAGCCTTTGGAGACAGTCCATGGTCGGGTAGATTTTATTGAGTTGGTTGGAGTGACAGATGCAGAATTACAGCAAATCCTCAATGAAGAAGAGACTGCCCAAGGCCTCTACGCTCGCTTGGGGAGTGATCTAACAGACTATGGTCGGCAGTCGCTTGTTGGATGACGAGTTTTCAGCAACTTTTTGACAGCTCATTAGTTTTATTCTATAATGAAATTACTTATTATTTAAGGAGATAAAAATGAAAAAGATTTTTTCAGCCAGCGTGGTTCTTTTAGCAGCAGTTACCTTAGCAGCATGTTCAAATAATCATTCATCCGTTACTTCTAAATCTTCAGAAAGCAAGGTTGCTTCTAGCTCAGTTAAAAAGTCTTCAAAATCAAGCAGTAAAGAAAGTAACTCAAGCAGCTCAAGTACTTCGTCAAGTGCCAATCTAGAAACACCTGACTTTGTCTTGGTTACAGACGAAGAAATCGCTAACGCAACAACAATTGGTGATTTAAAAACCGTGTACAATAAGCTTGCGGATAATTACATCAAATATAGTGGAGAAATTAGAGAAAAACTCCCTGAGTCTGAAAGAACTGATTTTGACAAAGAAGCGGAAACAGCATTGAAAGCTTTTGAAGAATCAAAACAGACTCTTAGTGATCAATTATCTCAGTTTGGTCCAGATGATCTAGAAGTTCCAGCAGAGGTACGGGATCCGTTCCTGCAAAGCGTAAAAGAAAAACGTGATAAACTGGTAAATGTTTTGAAAATGTCTTATCTGTTTGTTTCAAACATGCCTAAAAAACAGTAAGATTGATGATTGAAATTAGTACTTATTCTTTGGAGAAGATTTTTACGAATCAGGCAGACCTCCCAATCTGTATCTTGATTCAGCACTATCCATTACTAGATAATAAAACATCAGGATCAGCCTTATTGCTGCTCCTGATATTTTATACTCTTTATTTAAACTTAAAACCTTCATAGACCAAATCTGCTTTAGGATTGGTCTTTTTAAATTCGTTGGCTAGTTTATCCATCATCTTGACAGGTCCGCACATGAAGACGGTGGTTTGGTTGTCCAGAGGATAATTTTTGAAGTCCAAATAGCCGGAGACCTTGCTATCGACCAAATGAAGGTCAAACTGCGGATTCTTAGCTGCGTAGTCTTTGAGAAGGTCTAGGTAAACAGCATTTTCTGTTCCAGTATAAGCGTTGTAGAAGCTGACTGGACGATTCAGATTAGGATTTTCACGGATATAGGAAATGAAGGGCGTAATGCCAATCCCACCAGCAATCCAGATTTGTTTTTCCTGCCCTTGGTCAAGAATCATGTGACCATAAGCTCGGTCAATGGTGACCTTGGTTCCCTCTTGGATCTTGTCATAAAGTTTCTTAGTGTGATCACCAGAGTTCTTGATAGTAAAATAGACAATATTGTCATGGCCGCCAGAGATAGAGAAGGGATGCGGCGCTTTTTCAAATCCTTCTTGGAAAATCTTGACGAAGGCAAACTGACCGTACTGGTAGTCTAGCTTTTGACTGAGTTGGATCTTCAACTCCACGGTATCGTGGTTGAGGCGTTTGACCTGCATGATTTTTCCCAGATGGCGAAAGGCCAAACTTTGATAGAGGAAGATGATGTAAAAGCCAGAAGCTAAACCTATGATAGCGTAGAATCCGACTACGAAACCTAGTAAGGTCGGTGTTAGGAGTCGATCGCCCATCAGCATATAGGCGTGGAAGAGACCAAAGATATAGGCCAAATAAACAAAGCGGTGAATCCAGCGCCAAGCCTCATATTTGATGTGCTTGCCAAGATAGGCCACCAGAACAATGCTGACAAATAGATAGATGCCGACGTTCCCAAGCTGGGCTGCCAGATGAGAGCCCCAGAGACTGCCACCCATGGCGACATTGTGTAGAGCAAGCAGGACGACGGAAAAGATAGCTGTAAACTTATGATAAGCATACATCTTTTCGATGCCATGGAACCATTTTTCCAATAGGGCGTTCCGAGTCGCAAGTAAAAAGGTCAGCGAAAGGGTGGTCAAGGCCAGACCGGGTACAATAAAGTTGGTCATTCCAGCTGAAGCCCAAGCATAGATGGTCAGGATTATGCTGACAGCGATAAGGGCGATTCCTTTGATAGATTTCATGATGGATTCCTTTCTGATTTTTATCACTATTTAGTTGTAAATGGGTTTGTTACATTCTAACAAAGAAAAAACAAGCTGTCAAGATAAGCGCTTGTTTTATTTTTGGTATGGATAGGTCAAATCTTCCGTTAGCCAAACTATAGAAGAGATTTGTGATTTTACTCTTGAATCTCTGCGGCAGTGTCTTCCTTTTTGTCAGTCTCAGACAGGCCGAAAGGCAACTGCTTACTCCAGCGTGATAGGTTTTCTCGGATATCCTTGCCAATGGTAGTAGGCTTAGGAAAGCTAATGGAGTCTTTCCAGCTTTGGACACGCATATCCAGCAAGAGCTTGGACAAGCGCAGCAGCATGTCACGTTCTTGGTCTGTTAGAGATTGAGCATTTTTCAGGATATCGAGAACTTTGTTAAAGTTTTCAACATTGGACAGTTCGTCGACAGACTGGATGCCAGCATCCAAAATCAGTCCGAAAAAGAGGTCGAAAAAGTCTTTAAGTTCTTCATCTGAAACAGTGCTCACCCAATTTTTAAACGTTTTGTCTATCTGCAGGCTCTCTGCATCTAGTGTATCCAGCAATAGGAAAGAGTCTCCCTTGATTTTCCATGAAAAGGTATCGTGCTGGGCAAAGCCGCCGATGGCACTGCTTTTGACAATCCTAGCTTCCTTAGGTGTTTCCAGCATCATGCCGACGATGGAGTTCTGAGGCAGGTAGCGTTTCATCCTTTCAACCATGGCCTGATAGCCATCGCTTTTGATAACAGAGTGATTGAGACCAGGAGAGTCATAGCTGTAGATGGCTTCAATACGGTCTTGGAGCGATTCTTCCATCTGACTGGCTGCATAAGAAGCTAGATTTCCTCCTTTGGAATGGCCGGTTAGGATAAAGCTACCGGGCAGATTTTCTAAGGCTTTCTGCAGGTAGCGGGCGGCCATTTTTTGAGCAGGGATTTGATCCATATAGGTCATGTGGAAGTCTTCCTTCCAGCCGACAATGGAGTCGTCCGTACCGCGAAAGACCAGGACATAGGTATCAGGATTGATTTTGAAAATCAAGGCAGCGAATTGCTTCTGGATATCTTGGTCAACGTCATTGACATAGCCCATCAGTTTTAGATTTTTAAAGCGGGTAGAGGCTGCGGCCAAATCTAAGAGTTTCAGACGGTTTTTGCTGACCATCATGGAGAGGTCACGCGGCACTTGGTCGGCCAAATCCAGCAGCCGGCAGTCGCAGTAGTGGGACATGTCCTCGTGCACTAGTTGGTCAAAAGGCAAGTAGGTTAGCTCGGTCAGAATTAGCAGGTCCAACTCATTAAATGGTCTATCATAAATGCTATCATGCTGAACTTCTTCAAGGTAAGTAAAAATATTGCTCATGTTTCATCTCCAATTTCTACTAGTTAGTATAGCATATTTTTCTGATAGAATTTCTCTTTTCCAGAAAAATCCTACCTTAGACTGAGGATGATAAAACAAGCAATCGTATTTTTTGGTATAATGTTACTAGCAAGAAATCGGGAGGGAAAGATGCACAAGATTTTACTAGTAGAAGATGATCCAGTCATCCGCCAAATGATAAAAAAAATGCTAGAACAATGGGGCTTTCAGGTAGTGGCAGTCGAGGACTTTATGGATGTGCTGACTATCTTTGTCCGAGAAGAGCCGCATCTGGTGTTGATGGATATCGGCCTGCCCTTATTTAATGGTTATCACTGGTGCCAGGAAATCCGCAAGATTTCAACAGTGCCCATCATGTTTTTGTCTTCCCGCGATCAGTCCATGGACATTGTCATGGCTATCAATATGGGGGCAGATGACTATGTGACCAAGCCTTTTGACAATAATGTCTTTCTGGCTAAGGTTCAGGGCTTGCTGCGCCGTTCCTATGAGTTTGGAAACGACCAGAGTCTCTTGGAGCACCAAGGTGTCATTCTCAATCTCAAGTCGACAGATCTGGTTTTTGATGGGAAAGTGGTGACCTTGACCAAGAACGAATTTCAGATTTTGCGGGTCCTCTTCGAGCATTCGGATGGTATTGTGGCGCGTGATGATTTGATGAAGGAACTCTGGAACAGCGACTTTTTCATAGATGACAATACCCTATCGGTCAATGTCGCTCGCCTGCGTAAAAAGCTTGAGGAGCACGGACTGAAGAATTTCATCGAAACCAAAAAAGGAATAGGATACGGTCTCATCAATGGACACACAGGATAAATTTTTCTTTTTTAAGTCTTACCTTTATTCACGGCGATTTTTTCTAGCTCTGCTGATTCTGCTGCTAGGCTTTATTCTGCTCTTTGCCTTTGTCTTTGATACTTACCGTAGTCTGCTGGAATATGTCGCGCTCTTGCTGACTTTTCTGTCTTTCTTGTTTATCGGAGCAGATGCTTGGACGGCCTTTAAGGGCTATCGCAGCCAGAAGCTGCAGGTCGCTGCTCAGGCTCAGACTCCTCTAGAAAAGCTCTTGCAGGAAAGGGTGGAGGAGCTGGAGTACGAACAGAAGAATCAGCTCTTGGTTGAGCAGGAAAAATACAATGATTTGCTGGACTACTACACTCTTTGGGTTCATCAAGTCAAGACTCCTATTGCTGCCAGTTCACTTTTGATTGGAGATTTGAAGGATAAGGAAGCCAAGTCTCAGTTGGAGCAGGAACTCTTCAAGATCGAATCCTACGTTCACCTGGTGCTCCAGTACCTCCGTCTGGAAAGCTTCCATGACGATCTAGTTCTGAAGCAGGAAAATTTGGCTGATTTGGTTAGGGAAGTTGTCAAGAAATACGCTCTTTTCTTTATTCAGCAAGGACTCAGCCTCAATCTTCATGACCTAGACCACACGATTGTCACTGATAAAAAGTGGTTTCTAGTGATTTTGGAGCAGGTCCTGTCCAATAGTCTTAAATACACCAAAGAGGGCAGCATAGAGATTTATTTTCAAGAGGGCAGCCTCTACATCAAGGACACGGGTCTGGGCATTCAAAATGCTGATTTGCTGCGGGTTTTTGAGCGCGGTTTCTCAGGCTACAATGGTCGTCTGACCCAGCAGTCATCAGGCTTAGGTCTTTATCTGTCCAAGAAAATTGCTGACCAGCTGGGACACAAGATTGCTATAGACTCTCAAGTTGGTCAGGGAACGACGGTTTCCATCGCCTTTCCTGAGAAGAAATTAGTCTTTGAGTAGGAGGAAGAAAGTTGCTAGTAGTGTTTTATGATAGTCTGACTGGTTTGGGCAAAAAGTTTGCTAAAAGTCTGGAAATGCCTAGCCAGTCAGTCTGGAAAAAGCTGGAGGAACCCTGTATTTTAGTCAGCAGAAATAGCGGAGCAGGGCAGATTCCGTGGACGACCAAGCGCTTCATCAGAAAGTACAGACATCTAATCAAAGGCTTTGTCATCAATGGCAATCAGAAGCGTTATCCGCGAACCTTTTGCGGGGCAACGGATAAGATAGTGGAGCAGTATGGTCTTCGCCATATTCGTAACATAGAGGGCTCTGGAACGGAAGCAGACCGACAAGCAGTCAAAGGCTTTCTAGAACAGTTGCAGACGGAAGAAAGTTTTCATAAAAGCCACTAGGTTTTGTGCTATTTTAGGTAGATGCTTTGCAAGATTTTTAAAAGTGACAAAATTGTAAGAATAAAACTAGCAAATGAAAGGTTAGGTTATGGTACCGGCCTTTCTTTTTTATTATCATAGAGGCAAGAAATAAGAAGGAGACAGAAAAATGAAATCAAAAGGTTTGAATGCTTTTCAGTTGAAGCTCTTCATGGCATTTCTTATGGTTTTTGACCATATCAGCCAGATACCGGGGCTGGTGCCGGAGGGCTGGGATGGCGTTTTGCATGCCCTAACCCGCTGTGTCGGAGCAGCATTTGCCTTCATGGCAGTGGAAGGTTTTATCCACACTCGCAACCGCCTAGCTTACAATATGAGGCTCTTCTTTTGGGCGGCCCTGATGCAGACAGGAAACTGTATCCTGACGCTCCTCTTTCAGGAGAAGGGCATCTACCTCACTCACAATATCTTCCTGACCTTGGCCTGCGGGGTTCTCATGCTGAGTCTTTTCTTTGGCTTTTCTGACAATGGCGGAGCTGCTAAGGAGCAGAAGCGTGGTTTGCGGCTGACAGCAGGAGTATTAGTCTTGCTGGCGGGGCTTCTCTTTAGCGAAGGCGGCATGGCTCTGCTTCCTTTCATGCTCCTGACCTATCTTTTTAGAAATCAAGTCTTTTTCAGAAACTTGTCCTATGTAGTTTGGGCAGGAGTTCTCTTTGCCATGAGTATTCAAATTTATCCAACCCTGCAGGACACGCTATCAATGCTGCTCTATAATTCAGACTGGCTCTTTATCAGTGTTCTTCCTCTCTTGCACTTCTACAATGGTGAGCGAGGATCCAGCAGCAAGTGGAGCAAATATTTCTTCTATATATTCTATCCAGCCCACCTTTGGCTAATTGCCTTGATTGCCTTTTGGGTAAAATAAAGCTCATCTCATCTTACAAAAGTGTAAGATTGCACTTTAAAATGTAAGCTTAGGTTATGGCAGGGCGCTTGGTATTGAGATAAAATAGACTTATCAATTAAGAGGCAGTTTATAAAAGCTGCTAAAAGCAGGGCTTTGATAGGCGCCTGCTAAACAGAAAGGAAACAAGATGACATTATTAGACGTACAGCATGTGAAAAAGATTTATAAAACCCGCTTTCAGGGTAGTCAAGTAGAGGCACTGAAGGACATTCACTTTACGGTAGAAAAGGGCGAATATGTCGCCATCATGGGGGAGTCAGGCTCTGGTAAATCCACCCTGCTCAACATCCTAGCCATGCTGGACAAGCCGACTGAGGGCCGTGTCTTTCTCAACGGAACTGACACAGCAACCATCAAAAACAGTCAGGCTTCCAGCTTCCGCCGGGAGAAGTTAGGCTTTGTCTTTCAGGATTTCAACCTGCTGGACACCTTGTCGGTCAAGGATAATATCCTCCTGCCTCTGGTCCTCTCTCGTCGTCCCATTACCGAGATGATGCAGAAGCTGGTCACAACCTGCAATGAGCTGGGGATTAACAAGCTGCAAGAGAAGTTTCCATATGAGATTTCCGGTGGCCAGAAGCAGCGGGTCGCAGTGGCTCGGGCTATTATCACAGATCCTGAGATTCTGCTGGCGGACGAGCCGACGGGAGCCTTGGATTCCAAGTCTTCGGCGGCGTTGCTGGATGTCTTTGACGACATCAATGCCCGCGGTCAAACTATTCTCATGGTGACCCACTCAACGGCAGCGGCTAGCCGGGCCAAGCGGGTGCTCTTTATCAAGGATGGGATTCTCTATAATCAAATCTTCCGTGGCGACAAGACCGAGCGGCAGATGTTCCAAGAGATTTCCGATACTCTGACAGTTATGGCAAGTGAGGTGGGCGATTATGTTCAAACTAACGAGTAAACTGGCTTTGTCCAATCTGGTTAAAAATCGCAGTTTGTATTATCCATTTGCTTTGGCGACGGTACTTGCAACAGCGATTTTGTATAGTTTTATCTCACTGGCTCATAGCCCCAACATGGAGACCTCTTATGGCGGTGCAGCTGCTCGCATGACCTTGCAGTTTGGTATCCATGTCATTCAGATTGCCGTCCTTATCCTTATCACCTATGCTAATAGCTTCGTCATGAAAAACCGCTCCCGAGAGTTGGGAGTCTATAGTCTACTGGGCATGGAGAAAAAGCATCTGCTAGTCATGACCTTCTTTGAACTCTGTGTCTTTTATCTACTTACAGTTGGTCTGGGTATCTTGTCTGGCCTAGCTTTAGATAAGATGCTCTACGCAGTCCTTTTGAAATTGATGGGAATGCCGGCAGTTCTTGCCTCGACCTTCCAATGGCAGAACGTCTGGATGACTCTAATCAGTCTGGGTATTGCTTTTGCGGTGATTTTGTTGCTCAACTCTACCCGACTTCTACGCTATAGCTCTCTTAAACTAATGAAAGAAAAGAAAGCAGGCGAGAAGAAAGGACGCTTCCTTTTTCTGCAAACCTTGCTGGGGCTCCTGCTCATGGGTGTGGCTTATTATATGGCTTTGACCGTTACCAAACCTGTCGCTGCTATTGGCAATTTCTTTATAGCTGTGATCATGGTTATCCTAGCAACCTATCTGCTTTTTAATGCAGGCTCGATTACACTATTGCAATTTCTCAAAAAGCGCAAAGGCTACTACTACAAAACGCAGAATTTCATTTCTGTTTCCAATCTCATCTCGCGGATGCGCAAAAATGCAGCAGGATTGGCAACTATCTCCATTCTATCTACCATGCTATTAGTGACTCTGGTTGGCACAATCAATATCTATGTTGGGGGTCAGGATTATATTACAACCTTGCATCCAAAGGATTATAATGTCAGCATCGTCTTGCCGAAATTGACTGATCAGAAGGAGGCTCTGTTGGACAAGGTCCAGCAAGTCGCTCAGGAAACTGGTCTGAAGAAGCCAAGCTATACTAGCTATCTCTACCAATCAGCCTTCATCATGAAACTGGCTGGTAATGATGTGACAGTTCCAATGCAAAGCGAGCTGGAGTCGGATACAAGTATCTTGACCAAGTCTGCAGGCACGATTACGATCATCAATCGTCAGGATTATGAAAAAATGACAGGGGAAAAGATAGACTTGGCAGACGATGAAACTCTTGTCTATGGAAAAAATATTTCCTTAAATAAGGACAAGCCTCTCCGAGTGAATGGCAAGGACTGGAAGATTAAGCAGCTTTTATCATCGAATTTCACTCATGGGGAAATTCCTAATCCAAACGATGTGACCATGGAGCAGGGCCTCTATATGGTGGTCAATGATAGCAAAGAGGTTAATCTCGATGTGGATCATTACTACTACATTGGAGTTGCTTCAGAGACTAAGGACAGTAAAAAGTTTGTCGAGCAAGTCCAGCTGGGGTTGAGGGACACTTTGGATCAGGAACAAGCTCAAGATGGTAGCTTCGCAATGGCTAGTGACCGTTATAGTGCAGAAAAGAGCTATCAAGAACTTACTGGAACCTTGCTCTTCATCGGTGTCTTCCTATCAGTTATCTTCCTTCTAGGAGCTGTTCTCGTGATTTACTACAAGCAAATCTCTGAAGGATATGAAGACCGCGATGGCTTTATCATTTTGCAAAAGGTTGGCTTAGATGAAAAGCAGACTAGAAGTACCATTCGCAAGCAAATCTTGACTGTTTTCTTCCTACCTCTCATCTTTGCTTTTCTACATGTAGCAGCAGTCTTTCACATGTTGCGCTTGATAGTTGCCCTACTGGGTGTGACCAATCTTCCTCTTTTGATTCAGACGACACTTGCAACTTGCGGAGTCTTCCTCTTGACCTATATTCTGGTCTTTCTTCTTACTTCACGTAGCTACCGCAAGATTGTCGCCCGCTAAGAGCAAATCCCTGACCAGAGATCGGGGATTTTTTGATGTCTGGATTTTCACCTCTCATCTCCCTCATTTTACCGCTTGTCCAAAAAGCTGAGATTTTTCAAAAACAACTTGCTATCATAGTCTCAGAAGTAAAGAAAAGGAGAAAAGATCATGTTAGTAGAAACGAAAAATCTTAGCAAGGTTTATGGCGATAAGGTGGCAGTTAATGATCTGAATATTCAGATTGAGAGAGGCAGTTTTACAGCTATTCTAGGCCCTAATGGTGCAGGAAAATCGACAACTATTCAGATGCTGATAGGTCTCTTGCGGCCGACATCCGGGCAGATTTGCTATGCTGAAAAGCTTAAGTTGGGTGTGGTTTTCCAAAACAGTGTGTTGGACGCCCGGCTGACAGTTTTGGAAAATCTGACCATCAGAGCCAAGCAGTACAAGGAGATGCCGGCAGGTAGAATCGATCGCTTGGTCTCTCAGCTGGGATTATCAGCCTTTGCCAAGCAGCCTTATGGGACACTGTCCGGTGGTCAAAAGCGTCGGGTGGACATTGCGCGAGCCCTACTCAATAGTCCCGACCTGCTCTTTCTGGATGAGCCGACCACAGGCTTGGACATTCAGACTCGGGAGAGTATTTGGAGTTTGCTCAAGCAAATTCAGAAAGAAGAGCAGATGACCATTGTCTTGACAACCCACTATCTCAATGAAGCTGATGATGCGGATAAGATCTATATCGTAGACCATGGTCAGGTCATTGCCCAAGGCTCTGCAGACCAGATTAAGGGAAACTATGCCCGTAATGCCTTACGGATTTTGAGTCAAGACTCAGTAGGTTTAGAGAAAAGTTTGCCAAGAGGCTGCGCTTGGGAGCAAGTCAAGGTGGGAGAATTTATCCTCCACCCTAAAACGACTCAAGAAGCACTGACCTTATTGGCTCAGGCTGGTCCCTATATCGAACAATTTGAATTTCAACCCGGAACCATGGACGATGCCTTTATGGCACTGACAGGAAGAGAGGTACGCTAATATGCTCGCTTTGATAAAACGTAATTTTTTACTTTATTTCCGAAACCGCAGTGGGGTAATTTTGTCCCTCTTCGGAGCGATTATTCCCTTTGTGCTTTATATCGTTTTTTTGAAAAATAATTACAAAGCTCATTCCAGCCAGCTGATGGACTTGTGGCTGATTGGCGGTGTATTGGCAGTTACAGGATTAACGACCACATTGGCAGCTTTCTCTCGGCAGGTCGAAGACCGGGAGCGGAAGGTGACAGACGACCTCTTTATCACAGACTTGGGACCATGGGGATTGCAGCTTAGTTATCTTGTCAGCTCTGTTATTATCGGCTTTTTGATGCAGGTCATTATGTTTGCCTTTATGCTCAGCTATTTTACGCTGGAGGATAAAGTTTCCTTTGAATGGGGGAGTCTTCCTTACCTGATGTTTCTGATGCTCTTGAACAGTCTCTTAGCCACACTGATAAATGCTCTGATTGTTCAATGTTTCAAATCAGTGGATAGTCTGGGGAAATTGGCGACAGTAGTCGGAGCTACATCTGGTTTTCTAGTGGGAACCTATATCCCCATTGGAACCTTGCCGAATATGGCACAAAATCTAATGAAGCTTACGCCTTCTAACTATATGGCCTCTCTTTTCAGACAGGTTCTCATGAAGGAAAGTCTAGCAGATACTTTTGCCAATAACAGCCAGCCGCAAGCAGCTTTCGAAAAAACAATGGGAATTCGCATTGAATGGCAGGAGCTCTTGACAAGGACAGAAACTTTCTATATAGTTGGAATAGTTTTAGTTGCAATAGCGCTTATTTGGATGGTGCAAAATATGATTGCCATCCGCCGGCTGAAACTACAATAGAATGTGAATAGGGAGCTTCCTCTTGCAAGCAAAATTTGAAACAGATCCAACCATTTCATCTAAGGATCCGCTGGTTGTGGTCAAGGCAGACCAGCTAGCGGCAGAAGCCAAGGCCATCTTAGATTATTTAGAGCAGTACAAGGCAGGGCCAAGTGGCGTCCTGCCGATCAAGTCAGACGATAAACTGGTCATGCTGAAGACTGAAGATATTATCCTAGCAGACATCAACCAGACAACTCTGATGATTTACAGTAGAGAAAGCATTTACCAGACGACAGAGACCTTGACTCGCTTTCAGCAGCGGATTAGCAGCTCGAACTTTATCCAGGTTTCCCGGCATGCTGTCATCAATATTGACCATCTGGAGTCCTTATCTGACAGCTTTTCTGGCAATATGACGGCCAAGCTGACCAATCAAATCAAGACCGAAGTCAGCCGTCGCTATGTTAAACTCTTAATGGAATATCTGGGAATCTAGGAGGTAAGTGATGAGTATAAAAAAATGTCTACACGCTATATTAATGGGCATCCAGAGGGGGAGTGCAGTCTATCTGATTGTCCTTGCTCTCTCTATTCAAAAAAATCCGCCCACAACAAGTAATATCATCAGTGTCATGGTGATGAGCGGCTTGATCGGACTCATCAGTTCAATGTTAAAAACTCTTGAAGACCGATTCTCTTTTTCAGTCTCAGTTTTGCTGCATTTTGCTGCGGTCGCAGTCTTGGTATGCTGCTTCATGGTCTACAATAACTGGGGATTTTTAATTGCCAACTGGCATTTCTGGCTAGATTTTATTCTGATTTATCTCTTTGTATGGCTCTTTCTTTACTTGGATACAAATCTTAAGACCAAGAAGATTAACAGCGCTTTGGCCAAGCGCAGAAAGGAAAAAGAAGGCAAGTAATTTGCTGAAAAACGTTCTGACAAGCCTATCATAAAAATAAATGGAGCTGGATCGTATTCTGCTCCTGTCTTTTTGTATCTAAAAAACTCAAGCTAGATTTTCTAGCTTGAGTTTTATGTGCTATTACACACCCAATCTGATATGAGGGAAGTGGTTGTAGAGATAGTCAAAGGTTGACTGGAGTTTGGTGTCTGTTGTTTTACCAATGTTCTTAATAGGCATTTGGTATTTCTTTTGATTGTTTCGAATAGCAACTAAGGTTGAGTTTCTGTTTGAAGCAACGAAGCCGCGATGCATGGTGAGAATGTGGTGGTAGAGATGGACGACCTGTTTGAGATCAATTGCTTTGAAACCTCGATAGTAGGTAATGAGATGGTCTTTATAAACAGCAATTTTCAGCACATCGTCGTGGAAAGAAGCTTGCTCAAGCAGGATATTGAGATTGTTCTTGGCCTCTGGATAGGCTGCATAGATTTCTTCGTAGGCAGCGATATTTTTCTTGCGGCCGATAATTCCCATAACGACAAAGAAAACACTGAGTCCAATCAAAAACAGAATGTAGAACATGAATGCAAGATTGTCAGATTCAAATTCAGTGATAGAGATATAGGAGCTGCTTGACATTACTGTGATGACTTCGGGATTGTCTGCTAAGAGACCGCGAACGAGGCTGCCATAATTAGAGATATAGCCCTGATTTTTTTTAGGGGAGTTAGCATTAACGTAGGAGCCAACGATTCGGACAGGATTTTTTTCCAGCTCGCCCTTTTTCTCTTTTTCCAAGAGCTGGGCAACCTGCTTGTCCCCTTTTTTAGCCTGCAGACCAACATATTCGTCTTGGTAAGCAACCAGCCAAACTTGAGTATTATCTTCTACTTCAATCAGAGCCTCTGGAAAAATATATGACACTTCAGCATAGACTGCTGAATCTGCTCCAGGCTCGCTATTTCGGTCATAGGCAGTCTTGGTGTTGACTTTTTGGTATTGGATAAAGCCCATCACTGCAGCAACAACTAGAAAAATAAGAGAAATTACCAGTAGGGCGATGGTACCTTGGTTTCGTCTTTCCTTGAGCATAGCTCAACCTCCAAAATATAATCTAAAAAATAATTTGATTAGCAAACTATCTTTTTTTGTATAGTATAACATAAATGCTTGACAAGTGGCAAGATTGTGTTAAAATATGAATGAACATAAAATAAAATTCATTCACAAAAGAGGCGTGGAAATGGATAAAAAAAATGAGCTCCTGGCTGCGGCTAGAGAAGTCTTTGCAGAAAAAGGCTATAAGGCAGCTGGAATTTCTGATATTGCTAAGAGAAGCCAGATGGCTGTCGGATCTTTTTACAAGTATTATGAGTCTAAGGAAGCTATCTTCTTGGAGGTTTATATAGCTGAAAATAGCCGTATACGTGAGGAAACCATGCGGCGTGTGGACTGGCAGGGCGAGCCCGAGGCAATCGTTGAACAGCTTTTTGCAGTTACTTTTGAGTTGATTTCGCCCAATAAAATTCTAGCTGAGTGGAACAAGCCGGGCATTTCTCAGATTCTGCACGATTACTATAATCAGGATTCCGGCCGAGCGTCCAATGCCTTTCATCAGTTTCTGATTCAGACCTTCAGCCAGCGCTTGCAGGAAGAGGGCTTTTCGAAGGAGAAAATAGCTGAGATTATGAAGGTTTATGACTTGATTTACTACATAGACATGCATGTCACAGAGCAGGAATTTTCAGGCTACTTCAATAGCATTGAGACTTTAGTTAAATATTTTGTTAAGGGGATTTTTTCCAAATAGAGGAAATTCCTTTTCTTAAAAGCATTTGTGAATGAATTTCTAAAACTATTCATTCACAAACAAAGGAGGTGATGTCTTATGTAGTGCGAATAGGAATGGTTAGAAAGCTTTGAATGAATATTTGGAAGCGTTCATTCAAAAATAGAAAGTGAGGAAATAGAATGAACAAGCAAGGAGGATTTGCTATGAGTGGAATGGCTATTTTGGGTATCTGTCTGGTCGCGATTGGTCTTTTGACCATTGGCTACGGCGGTGTGACAGTTGGTTTTAGTTTAAGTGTGGATTTTCAGTCATTTTTAGTCGGAGGTCTCATCATTGTTCTAATCGGAGCAGCTTTGATTCCGGGCTTGCCGGCAGTTGCTAAGCTGGCGGTACTGGCTTTGACAACTTTGTCATTGCTGATTTACATTCACATGATGCCAGATTTAGAGTTTATGCTTATGCTCATCTCTGATGTTGTGGTTTTAGGCTTTGCGACTTGGTTTGCTATCCTTTTTTTAAGAAAGTAGGTGATGAAGATGATTGTAGTTTATGATTCAAATACTGGTATTGGAAAACGATTTGCAGAATCACTGGGCTATCCGACCCAGAGCATCAAGGAGAAACTGGAAGAGCCTTGCATTCTCATTACTCGAAATGCTGGTGCTGGGGAAATTCCCTGGTCTACCAAACGCTTTATCAAGAAACATCCTGGGCTGATTAAAGGTTTTGTTAACAATGGTGACTCTGTTAAACACGGCCGGACCTTCTGCGGAGCGACTGCCTTGATTATTGAAAAGTATGGGCTACAGCATATCTGCGATATTGACCAAGGCGGTAGTCCAGAAGATGTCAAGACTGTGCAGGCATTTTTGGCGGGGTACTAGTCTCATCAAGTTTCGCATAAAGGGAGGACTCGTATGTCTGGGTTCAAGAAAATTGGGAGCTTGTTTCTGGCTCTGATTTCTGTCTTTATCCTAACGGCCTGCGGACATGTACAGAAAGATCCTGACACTTCAGATAAGACGGAAAGAAATTCTTCAAAACAAGAAGAAGCAGATCAGAATCAGGTAGACGCAACTTCCAGTGCGTCACAGAAAGATTGACTTTTTGTCAAAATAGAAGATCTTAATTTGTTCAATGATTTTTAGGTCATCTTTTGACCTGTTTTGTGTATCAATAGGAGAGAGAAGGCTTAGCATCTTCTTTCTCCTTTTTATGATAAAACCCTGTGAGCATTCCTATAGTTTTTTAATAGTCAATATGGTACAATGAATTAGTATTGTCTTTCCAGTGTTTGTCAAAAAGGCAGAAGAACATAAAAAGGGCGTGTTCGACTGGCTTGCCAATACGCTGTGCTTTTAAACAAATTTTACTTGTGAGAAAGGAAAATTGCATGAATAAAAAACTGAGAGTATGGTTTCAGTTAATCATTCTCTGTCTAGGCGTGTTCCTGCCTTTCCTAGCTGGAACCCTTAAGGCTCATGCGGCGGAATTGAATGATGTCATCACTGAAATGCATCTCACCACTAACTCTGGTGAGCAGCTGACCAATGGTGTAGATATCTGGCAGACCTTCCGTGTCTATGCTAAGTTTGCCCTGCCGGACAACCAAGCCCATGCGGGTGATACGACAGTGATTCATTTGCCGAATGAATTTACCTTTGGGAATTCCTCAGCTATTGAGCTCAAGGATGAAAACGGAGCTCTGGTGGCTAATGGAGTCCTAGATAGCGATGCCAAGACCATCACATTGACATACACAGACTATGTGGAGCAGAAGTCCAGTGTCAGAGGCGAGTTTTTCTTCTATTCGCGGATTGACCACGAAGTTGTCACTGAGGAAAGAGATATTCCAGCTACTTTCACTGTAGGCAATAATAGGATTCCTGCCGGCAGCATTCACTATAATGGACCGCCGAAAAAGTATGAGTCTCTGTTAGAAAAGAGTGCTTTTCAATGGGATGCCGATGCTAAGAATGAAATCCGCTACAATGTGGCCATTAACCGTAACATGGGCAACTACAAAAATGTCTCTGTGACGGACAAGCTGGGTGACACAAACGCTAAGATTGTTCAAGACTCTGTACGAGTTTATAAGGTCTCTTGGCGCTGGAATAATGGAGATTGGGCGCGCGATTCGACTGAAGATGTAACAGCAGACTTCCAGTCTAAGATGACCTTTGGCGCTGAAGGCGATAGCTTGACAATCAACTTCGGAGATGTAGAAGGTTTCGGCTACCTAGTTGAGTACAAGACGCTGGCCGACTATGATTTGGCTGATGGAGAGGTTGTAGGAAATAAGGCTACCATGAACTACAACAATACCGAGACAGTGTCTGTAACTAATGAATACTCTTATCAAATTGCTGGTGGAAAGTCAGAAGGCTATAACTTCAAGGTGAAGGTTCACAAAACAGATGAGTCTAATGCTTCTCTGAGCGGTGCAGTCTTTGAAGTGGTGCGGAAAGCGACCAATAAGGTGGTTGGCACAATCACGACAGATGCGGATGGGAATGCGGAAGTTGGTAATCTTCTACGCGACACTTATATCCTGCGTGAAACGACTGCTCCGGCTGGTTATGACCGCCTGACAGAGGATATTACTATCAGCCCGACGGATTTTGGTAAGACTTTGAACGTAGGCAGTCCAGCATCTGGAGATTCTGGGGACAGCAGATTGGTTGCAGTCAATGTAGTCAATAAGCAAACTCAAAGTCCAACAGACAAACAGGTAACCTTCAGCAAGGTCAATCTAGCTGGTGAGGAAATTGCTGGTGCGCAGATTCAGATTTTCAAGGGACGGGAAAGCAAGGGCAGTCCTGTCGCATCTTGGACTTCAGAAGCTGACCAATCTAAGGAAATTAACCTAGAGCCAGGTGTTTACACCTTCCATGAAGAAGCGGCTCCGACAGGTTACTTGGCTGTGACAGATATTATCTTCCAAGTCAATGATGATGGCACTGTAACAGTTCTAGACGCTAATAGCAATGCTGTAGAATATACAGATGGTAAGTTGTTCATTACTGACCAAGCGGCACCTGCTGAACCTGGTACCCCTGATAAAGCAGTTCAAGGCGGTATTAAGCCAAATCAATCATCTGATTCTGATAAAGCAGCAGACGGTCAAGGAAAATCTAAAAAAGTTCTTCCTGCGACTGGCTCTGCCGAAAATATTGAATTGGTTCTTGGCGGTCTAGTAGTTCTAACCCTTTTAGGACTTTACCGAAAGATTCGACTGAGCAAATAAAGAAAAAGAGGATAGAGCAGAATGCTTTATCTTCTTTTTGTTTGCTTATTTTGGACTAGCTTTTTTGCAGCTTACTGAGCAATTTCTTCCAGTTACTCATGCTGGGCAGCCACTTACGGAAAAACTCTTGTTTTTTGTCTCAGAATCCTCTATAATAAATGGCAAATAGAAAAAGGAGACAGAAGATATGACAGATACAAAAATACAAGAGAAGCTGAAGCCAGGTTTGAAGTTAGCGGATTTTCAAAAAGACGGAGACATCTATCTGGCGCTGAATCCGGACTATGTCTCAGGGGACAATGCCAAGTATATGACCATGTACAATCGCTTGGCTCGCTGGTATGATTTTGGTGAAAAATGGATAGGGCCACTTCTCCATGGCAAGGCAATTGACAAGCTGAGAAAGGACCAGATGGCAGAAATAGAATGGAAAGATCATCTATCCGTCCTTTATGTCTCTATCGGGACTGGTCAAGACCTGCGCTACATTCCTGAGAATATTGACCTGAAAAGCCTAGACTTTTTCGGGGCAGATATTTCTATAGGCATGCTGAAAAAATGTCAGAAATCTTGCGCCAAGAGGACCAATCTGAAGCTCTTTCATGCTTGTGCGGAGGACCTGCCCTTTGCAGATAATAGCTTTGACATCGTCTATCATATCGGCGGGATTAATTTCTTTAGCGATAAGGCCAAGGCCATGCAGGAAATGCTGCGGGTAGCTAAGCCAGGGACTAAGATTATGATTTCAGACGAGACGGCAGACTATGTGGACCAGCAATATAAGAAGAACCACCTCAGCAAGGACTATTTTAAGGACGCTACTGTTGATCTAGGAGAAATTGAGGCTGCTATACCGGCTGGAGTCAAAGAGAAGGAGTTGAAACTCCTCTGGGACGGGAAATTTTATGTCCTGACGTTTAGGAAATAAATCAGAAGAACTGGACTTTGTTTCCGGTTTTTTTGATTCTGAATAGAAAGAAGCATTCGGCACAGTTTAATTGTTAGAAAAATATTCCTTTATGCTAAGTGACAAAAATGTAAGTTTAAAAGCTGAAATGAAAGGTTAGGTTATGGAAAGCCTATCTTCCTTTTTGCATAATAGAGGATGTCCTTTTGATTTTCTTCAAATAGAGAAATGATTTTAGGGCTAATATCATACTTTTTAGAAAGGAATATTGTATGAAAAAAATAACTGCAAATTATTTGAAAAATAATTGATGTTTGTATTCTAGAATATTTAATATGAGGGATTAAAGAAAGTTTAAACTTTTTACAATAAATTGACACCGGAAATGAAATGACAGATTATATTAGAATTGCTTATGTTTGCAATCTTACAATAAAGCCTATGGTTTAGCAAAAGATATAGATAGGCAGTCAGGTGAATTACGATTGAAAAATTCTCATCTTTTTAGAGGCCGTTATACCGGCAGGGGTTAAGGAGAAGGAGATGAAATTCCTCTGGGATGGGAAATTTTATGCCCTGACGTTTAGGAAATAAATGATTAAAACCGGACTTTGTTTCCGGTTTTTCTACGTTATTGAGGACATTGATTGTCAGGTGCAATTACCCTAGCAATAGTGGTCTGATTTGTGAATAAACTGTACAAATCGTCCACCTTTTCTAAATGACAAAAAGGTTAATAAATGTTAAAAAAATCTACTTTTGTATATAGCCATTTTATTGATAGTATGATAAAATGTAGATGTAATGTATCTATAAATGTTCGCTTTTTAAAAAGTGGGCACTGACAAGATGGGGAAGCTCAGTTAGTATACAATTACATTGTACATTTAAAACTGAATATTGTGAGAAAGGAAAATTGCATGAACAAAAGGATTAGAGCATTGCTCCACCTTATTATTCTTTTTTTAGGAGTAATTCTGCCATCTTTGGCGCCACTGACTCAGGTGCAAGCAGCTGAGATTGGTAATGCTATCACGGAGATGAGTCTGAAGAATTCTTCAGGTGGTGATTTGACGCAGGGGGTTGATATTTGGGAAACTTTTCGAGTTTACGCAAAGTTTGTCTTGCCGGATAACCAAGTACATCAAGGTGATACGACAACAATCGCCTTGCCTTCTGAGTATGCTTTTGGGAACTCTTCAGCTATTGAACTTAAGGACAGCTCGGATAACGTTGTGGCAAATGGATTTTTGGATTCAACCAACAAGACCATTACTTTGACCTATACAAATTATGTTGAGCAAAAGTCTGGTGTCCAAGGAGAATTCTTCTTCTATGCACGAGTTGACCATGATGTTGTGAGACAAGAAGGTGACTTGAATGGTGGATTTACCGTAGGAGGTCGGATGTTGTATCCGGGAATCGTCCATTATAATGGACCGCCCAAAAGATATGACTCAAAAATTGAAAAGAGCTCTTATCAGGCAGCAGAAGACGGTAAGAATGAAGTTCATTATAATATTGCGATTAACCGCAATATGGAGCATTATACCGATGTAACGATAACTGACAAGATTACCTCGCCTAATTTTAAAATCATGAGGGACTCAATTCGGGTCTATAAAATTGCTTGGCGCTGGAATAATGGAGATTGGGTGCGGGATTCAACAGAAGACGTGACAGCTAATTTCCAATCAAAGATCACGGAAAATGCTGCTGGTGATGGATTCACGATTGACCTTGGCGACATGGATGGTTTCGGGTATTTGCTGGACTATAAGACAAAAGCAGATTACGATCTTGTTGATGGTGAGCGTGTTTCCAATAGTGCTACCATGACCTATAATGGTGGTCAAACAACGACATCAGCTGAAAATCGCTCTTATCAGATTGCTGGCGGTGTTGGAGAAGGCTATGTTTTCACCATTAAGCTCCATAAGGTGAATGAAAATGGTGAGAATCTGCAAGGTGCTGAATTTGAAGTTGTTCGTGATCGGAGCGGTGCAGTTGTCGGAAAATTAACCACAGATTCTAACGGGAATGCCAACTTGGGTGACTTGTTGCGTGATGATTATACCATCCGTGAAGTGACTCCTCCTACAGGATATGATAAATTAACTGAGGAAATTAAGATTGGTTCCCAGGATTTTGGAACAGACAAATCTGTATCGCGCGAGATCGTCAATAAGAAGACGGTAACCGAGCAGGATGTGACTTTCAAAAAAGTAGATCCAAATGGGAAAGAAATTCCTGGTGCGCAACTGAAAATCTATAAAGGTGATCATGTTGATCAGGAAGAAGCTCCTGTTGCAGACTGGACTTCTGAGGCTGACACTTCTAAAGTAATAAAATTGTCTCCAGGAACCTATACACTGACTGAAGCTAACGCTCCTACTGGTTATCAATATGTAGAAGATATCACATTTACTGTCGGTGCTAATGGTACTGTTACTCTTGTGAAGAAAGGAGCAGAAGATACCGTTCAAGCGGCGGGTTCAATTCTGACGATTACCGACAAGGAGGACAATAGTCCTAAAGCCATTACCTTCAGCAA
Source organism: Streptococcus sanguinis SK355 (assembly GCF_000212855.1). Lineage (GTDB taxonomy): Bacteria > Bacillota > Bacilli > Lactobacillales > Streptococcaceae > Streptococcus > Streptococcus sanguinis_A. Next base: position 2,225,515 of record NZ_GL890993.1, on the reverse strand, counting down.
GGTTAACCTAGGCGGTACTGAAATTGCTGGTGCTCAAATTAAGATTTTCAAAGGCAACAATGCTCAAGGTCAAGCTCTTGAAAGCTGGACATCCGAAACTAATCAGTCTAAAGAAATCAATTTGGAGCCTGGTACTTACACCTTCCATGAGGAAGCCGCGCCAACTGGTTATCTCAAAGTAACTGACATCACTTTCCAAGTCAAACATGACGGTACGGTGGAAGTGACTAATGTCGGAGAAAAAGACTCCAAAGGTGAAAACAACAAGGTTGTGACTGACGGAGCAACTTTGAAGGTAACAGACAAGGATGACGACTCAGAACGTGATGTGACTATCAAAAAAGTAGATCCAAACGGGAAGGAGATTCCTGGTGCGGAACTGAAACTCTACAAAGGCAGTCGGGTTCGTCCTGAAGCTAAGCCTCTTGCAGAGTGGACATCCGAAGCCAACGTATCTAAGGTCGTAAAATTAGCTCCAGGAACTTATTCTCTGAAAGAAGGCCTTGCTCCAGCTGGTTTTGTAGCTGTAGAAGATATTAAATTCACAGTTCATTCCGATGGTACCATTACAGTTGATGCTAAAGGAGCAACAGATTCTGTTGAAGCAAATGGCTTGGTTCTTACTGTAACCGATAAAGTGGACAATAGTCTGAAAGCCATTACTTTCAGTAAGGTCAACCTTGGCGGAACTGAAATCGCAGGTGCGGAAATCAAGATCTACAAGGGCGACAAGGCAAAAGGCCAAGCAGTTGAAAGCTGGACATCCGAAGCTGGTAAGTCTAAGGAAATCAACTTGACTCCAGGTACCTATACCTTCCATGAGGAATCAGCCCCAACCGGTTACCTCAAAGTGACCGATATCACTTTCCAAGTCAAAACAGACGGTACAGTGGAAGTGACAAGCGCCGGTGAGAAAGACTCTAAGGGTGAAGAGAACAAAATCGTGACCGATGGTTCTAAAGTGACCGTAACGGATAAAGATGATGATCTCCCGCGTAAGGTGACTTTCAGTAAGGTCAGCCTTGGTGGCGAGGAAATTGCTGGTGCAGAAATCAAGATTTACAAGGGCGACAAGGCAGAAGGCCAAGCAGTTGAAAGCTGGACATCTGAAGCTAACAAGTCTAAGGACATTAACTTAGCACCGGGCACTTATACTTTCCATGAGGAAGCAGCCCCAACCGGTTACCTCAAAGTAACGGACATCACATTCCAAGTCAAGCATGACGGCACAGTAGAAGTGACAAATGTTGGCGAGAAGGACGCTAAGGGCGAAGCTAACACCGTTGCGACCAATGGTTCAACTGTTACGGTGACTGACAAAGATGACGACCTCCCGCGTAAGGTGACTTTCAGTAAGGTCAACCTTGGCGGTACAGAAATCGCAGGAGCTCAGATCAAGATCTACAAGGGCGACAAGGCAGAAGGCACTCCAGTCGAAAGCTGGACATCCGAAGCTGGTAAGTCTAAGGACATCAACTTAGCACCTGGTACTTACACTTTCCATGAAGAAGCGGCTCCAACGGGTTACCTCAAAGTGACCGACATCATATTCCAAGTCAAGCATGACGGCACAGTGGAAGTGACAAACGTTGGCGAGAAAGACGCTAAGGGTGAAGAGAACAAGGTCATAACTAACGGCTCAACTGTTACAGTAACCGATAAGGATGATGATCTTCCACGTAAGGTGACCTTCAGTAAGGTAAACCTTGGCGGTACTGAGATTGCCGGTGCAGAGATTAAAATCTACAAAGGCGATAAGGCAGAAGGAAATGCAGTAGAAAGCTGGACATCTGAAGCTAACAAGTCTAAGGACATTAACTTAGCACCTGGCACTTATACTTTCCATGAAGAAGCAGCTCCAACCGGTTACCTCAAAGTAACGGACATCACATTCCAAGTCAAGCATGACGGTACAGTGGAAGTGACAAACGTTGGTGAGAAAGACGCTAAGGGTGAATCTAACACCGTTGCGACCAATGGTGGAACTCTGGCTATTACTGATAAGGATGACGATCTTCCACATAAGATTACCTTCAGTAAAGTCAACCTAGGTGGAACTGAAATCGCAGGTGCAGAGATCAAGATCTACAAGGGCGATAAAGCAGAAGGTCAAGCAGTCGAAAGCTGGACATCCGAAGCTGGCAAGTCTAAGGACATCAACTTGGCACCTGGCACTTATACTTTCCATGAGGAAGCAGCTCCAACCGGTTACCTCAAAGTGACCGACATCACATTCCAAGTCAAGCATGACGGCACAGTAGAAGTGACAAATGTTGGCGAGAAGGACGCTAAGGGCGAAGCTAACACCGTTGCGACCAATGGTGGAACTCTGACTATTACTGACAAAGATGATGACCTCCCGCGTAAGATTACCTTCAGTAAGGTCAACCTCGGCGGTACTGAGATTGCCGGTGCAGAGATTAAAATCTACAAGGGCGAGAAAGCTGAAGGCCAAGCAGTCGAAAGCTGGACATCTGAAGCTGGTAAGTCTAAGGACATCAACTTAGCACCTGGTACTTATACCTTCCATGAGGAAGCCGCCCCAACCGGTTACCTCAAAGTGACTGACATCACATTCCAAGTCAAACATGACGGCACAGTGGAAGTGACAAATGTTGGCGAAAAAGACTCTAAGGGTGAAGAAAACAAGGTCGTAACAAATGGTTCAACTGTTACAGTAACGGACAAAGACGATGATCTTCCACGTAAGGTGACCTTCAGTAAGGTCAGCCTTGGTGGAGAAGAAATCGCGGGAGCTCAGATCAAGATCTTCAAAGGCGATAAGGCAGAAGGAGATGCAGTCGAAATCTGGACATCCGAAGCTGGTAAGTCTAAAGACTTGAACTTGGCACCAGGCACTTATACCTTCCATGAGGAAGCCGCTCCAACCGGCTATCTTAAAGTTACTGACATTACTTTTCAAGTCAAACATGACGGCACAGTGGAAGTGATCAATGTTGGCGAGAAGGACGCTAAGGGTGAAGAGAACAAGGTCGTAACCTCTGGTTCCAAAGTGACTGTAACCGACAAAGACGATGATCTTCCACGTAAGGTGACCTTCAGTAAGGTCAACCTCGGCGGTACTGAAATCGCCGGTGCTCAGATTAAAATCTACAAGGGCGAGAAAGCTGAAGGCCAAGCAGTCGAAAGCTGGACATCCGAAGCTAACCAGTCTAAGGACATCAACTTAGCATCGGGCACTTATACTTTCCATGAGGAAGCAGCCCCAACGGGTTACCTCAAAGTAACCGACATCACACTCCAAGTCAAACATGATGGCACAGTGGAAGTGACAAACGTTGGCGAGAAAGATGCTAAGGGCGAAGAGAACAAGGTCGTAACTAATGGCTCAACTGTTACAGTAACCGATAAGGATGATGATCTCCCGCGTAAGGTGACCTTCAGTAAGGTCAACCTCGGCGGTACTGAGATTGCCGGTGCAGAGATTCAAATTTTCCAAGGCAAAGAGGCAACTGGTAATCCTGTAGCGAAATGGACTTCAGAAGCAAATACATCGCATGAGCTTGGATTAGCTCCTGGAGTATATACCTTCCATGAAGCTGCAGCCCCAACCGGTTACCTAGCTGTTACTGACATTGTGTTCCAAGTGAATCTCGATGGCACAGTAACAGTTGTTAATGCCAATGGAAATACAGTTGAATACAAGGATGGGAAGTTAGTCGTAACTGACCAAACAAAACCGACTGGTCCAGACAAAGATCCGTCTAAAGAAACAGGTGATCCAGATCCGAAAAAATCAAATCAAGATAAACCTGGAGATAAGGGGAACTCGAAGAAAGTTCTGCCTTTCACAGGTACAGAAATCAGCTTTACGCTACTTGCTATAGGCTTGATTATTATAGTTGGTTGTGGGGTTTATTTCGGAATCCGTTTCAAAAAATAAAACAGAAAGCAAGTGTCAATAAAATTTGACGCTTGTTTTTTTGTGTAAGTGACCATCCTTTTCTTACCGGATACCTGATGGTTAATACCACTTACTGAAAAAACCTTGTTTTTGCCTCTGAATCTTCTATAATAGTTGTCAAAGAAGAAAGGAGATTTTTACTATGTCTAAACAAATTATAGACTCGATTCAATTGCGTCACGGTGCCAAATTAACCAACCGTTTGGTGCTGTCCCCTATGTATACTTTCAGTGGCTTAGAAGGAGGATTTGTGTCTGATGATACTTTGCGATACTATGGAGCACGCTCTCAGGCAGCAAGTCTTTTGATTACTGAATTTCATTATGTTAGTCCATCAGGAGGGCCTTGTTACCAGACAGGTTACCCAGTTCAATTAGGTATTTACTCTGATGACCACATCGAAGGGGAGAGGAAATTAGCTGCTGCCCTTCAAAAAGATGGCAATAAAGCGATTTTGCAGCTTCATCATGGTGGGATAGCAGCTTCCGGCCGTGCTTTGAAGGGTGAGGAAGTATTGGCTCCAAGCGCCTTAGATTTTTCTTTCTTGCCATATCCGGTGAGAGAATTGACCGATGAAGAAATCCTTGAAATTATCAAGGATTTTGGTCGGGCAGTCAAACGTGCAGTTCAAGCTGGTTTTTCAGGAGTGGAAATCCATGGTGCCAACCACTATCTGCTGCAGCAATTCTTTTCTAGCACTTCCAATGTTCGTCAGGACAGATGGGGCGGAACTTTGGAAAAACGTATGGCCTTTCCTTTGGCGGTAGTCGAGGAAGTGAAGCGTGCTGCAGCCAAGTATGCACCAGAAGATTTTATTATTGGCTATCGGATTAGCCCAGATGAAATCCATGAAGATCAAGTGGGCTATACTTATGAAGAAGCCAAGCTTTTGGTCAAGGAGTTGGTCAAGCACGAACTAGACTACATCCATTTGTCGCTTTTGGCTGGCTATAATTCAAAACCTGCGGGATCAGACAAGAGCTATGCAGATCATTTTAAGGAAGTGATGGATGAGCAAACCAAACTGATTACAATCGGTGGTGTCTTTAGTCAGGAAGATGCAGAAGCTGCTATTGAGGATACGGCTACGGATTTAGTTGCAATCGGGCGTGGTACCCTGATTGACCCGCTGTTTGGCTATAAAGTACAGACGGGACGAGGAGCAGAAATTGTCCATGAGATTAGCCCTGAGCAGTTGAAAAACTCTCAATTGACACCGGGCTTGCTTGAAGTGTTCAGCCGTAAGGATTCTGGCGGGCTGCCTCCTCTACCTGGTCATGACAGTATTATCCACCTTCATACTGGTAAATTTGGGGATGAGGGGCAATAAGAATAGCCTGCTCAAGATAGTATTGACAGAAGTCTGAACCTCCTCTGGAAAGAAAACTTCTATATCTTTAAATTTAGGAAATATATCATGAAAACCGGAAACAAATTCCGGTTTTTTTATTCGCTTGATGAAAGAAGCCGATATACATCGTTGAATTTAGGACTATTGACGCAGTTTAAGGAGAATCGAAAACTATTTTTTCTAAGTGACAAAAATGTAAGTTTACAGGCTAAAATGAAAGGTTATCTTATGGCAGCTAGCCTGGGAATTCGGTATCCTATAAGTGTAAAGAAAAAGAAGATAACTATCTTCCAAACTAAAAATCAGATTTCAAGAAGGAGGCCCGCTATGAAAATCAATCTTTTTAACCATCGTCAAAGTAAACCTAAAGCTCAAAAGATTTCCAAGGAAGAAATCGAGAAGACTCGCCTAGGCTGCGCTTCCAGTCAATATTATTTCTGGCTACAGTACAGTCACTGAGAGATTCCATTATTCAAGGATAAGAGAAAGGTCAGTTGACTTTTCTCTTTATCCGACTTGGAGCACAAGATGACAAAAATGTAAGATTGGCAGGCAAAATGAAAGATTAGGTTATGGAAACTTGTCTGTCTTTCCGGTATGATAGTAGTATCAAGTTAAATAAAGAAGAGGTTCGAGTATGACATTATTAGACGTACAGCATGTGAAAAAAATTTATAAAACCCGCTTTCAGGGCAGCCAAGTGGAGGCACTGAAGGACATTCACTTTACGGTAGAAAAGGGCGAATATGTCGCCATCATGGGGGAGTCAGGCTCCGGTAAATCCACTCTGCTCAACATCCTAGCCATGTTGGACAAGCCGACTGAGGGCCGCGTCTTTCTCAACGGAACTGACACAGCAACCATCAAAAACAGCCAAGCTTCTAGCTTCCGACGAGAGAAATTAGGATTTGTCTTTCAGGATTTCAATCTGCTGGATACCCTGTCGGTCAAGGATAATATTCTCCTGCCTCTGGTCCTCTCTCGCCGCCCCATTACCGAGATGATGCAAAAGCTGGTTACGACCTGCAACGAGCTGGGAATTAACAAACTCCAAGAGAAGTTTCCTTATGAGATTTCCGGGGGTCAAAAGCAACGGGTAGCAGTGGCTCGGGCCATCATCACAGACCCTGAGATTTTGCTAGCGGATGAGCCGACGGGAGCCTTGGATTCCAAGTCTTCGGCGGCGTTGCTGGATGTCTTTGACGACATCAATGCCCGCGGTCAAACTATTCTCATGGTAACCCACTCAACAGCAGCGGCTAGCCGGGCCAAGCGTGTGCTCTTTATCAAGGATGGGATTCTCTACAATCAAATCTTCCGCGGTGACAAGACCGAGCGGCAGATGTTCCAAGAGATTTCCGATACTCTGACAGTTATGGCAAGTGAGGTGAAGGACTAGTGTTTCGATTAGCAGCAAAATTGGCGGTATCCAATCTGATTAAGAACCGCCGTCTCTATTATCCTTTTGCACTGGCTACCTGTGTGGCTGTAGCCATTTCTTATATTTTCAACTCCTTGGCTTTTAATCCCAATCTATCCAAAATGACAGGGGCCAGCTCTGTTATCCTTGTTTTGGTCCTAGGGGTTGTTATTGTGAACATCACAGCTGGAATTATTGTCTTTTATGCCAATCAATTTGTCATGAAGAATCGCTCCAAGGAGCTAGGACTTTACGGTATGTTGGGGCTCAATAAGCGTCATCTCTTTGTTATGACCTTTATTGAGCTACTAATCTTCGGGCTAGTGGCTGTAAGCTTGGGGCTGACTATTGGTGTTCTCTTTGACCAGCTGATTTATGCCTTTCTGCTCAAGCTCATGGGTACCAAGGTGGTTTTGGTTTCAACATTTCAACCTTTTGTAATGGTATTGATTATCATTTTCTATGCTTTTGTATTTTTCTGCTTGCTGATTAAAAACGGCTTTTACTTAAGAAAGTTTGATGCTCTGCAATTAGTCAAAGAAAAAAATAGCGGGGAGAAAAAGAGTCGCTTTTTACTCTTGCAAACTATTATTGGTATGTCTTCTCTCGCTTTTGGCTATTATCTTGCTTTAGGTGTATCTAATCCGATGGCAGCCATTATCATTTTCTTCGTGGCCGTACTTTTTGTTATTCTAGGGACTTATCTACTTTTCAATGCAGGAACGACTGTTTTCTTACAATTTTTGAAAAAGAGAAAGACGTTTTATTATCAGCCAGATAACATGATTTCGGTATCTAATCTAATTTTTCGAATGAAGAAAAATGCAATTGGTTTAGCGACGATTTCTATTTTGTCGACAATGGTTCTGGTTACCTTATCTGGTGGAGCCAACATTTATGCTGGTGGTGATTATATGCAGAATGCCATGTTCCCGCATGATTTCAGTATCCAAGGAAAAGAAGTAACAGGTGAGGTGCTGGACCAAGCTTTGACAGAGTTTGTTCAAGAGCAGCAGCTTCAGATTAGTAAAAAAGTTATTTACCAGTATTATACAATAGGAGTTAGCGGTCGAACTGGTAATCAGCTAGATATTTATTCTAAGGGACAGAAATCATTCACTCCAAATCTTTATATTTTGGCCATTTCTGAGAGTGATTATCAAGGAATGACGGGTCAAAGTCTTCAGCTTAAAGATGATGAAATAGCCATATTTGAGCAAGGACTGGAATTAGACAGCAAAAAAGATTTACAGCTAGCTGATAAAAATTTAAAAATCAAGAAAAAATTAAAAGAAGATTTCGTTTTCGGTAATATACCCGATCCGATGAATATGATAGTGCCTGAAAAAATCTATATGGTAGCTAAAAATCCGAGTCAAATCTTTTCTTCATTGATGAACGATTACGCTGTCAATGTTAACTATTATGGAGGATTAAATCTTAAGCTTCCAAAAGAAGAACAGAGAAAACTCAAAGAAGTATACCAAGAAAAGCTAAGCAGTTTTAATACCACCTTACCTGAAAATCAAGCTATTTATGGTTCGGTGACTGCCTTTGATAAGCAAGAAATAAAAGGAATGCTAGGTGGTATGTTCTTTATTGGAATTTTCCTATCAATCGTTTTTATGCTTGGAACTGTTCTTATCATCTACTACAAGCAGATTTCTGAAGGCTATGAAGATCGAGAAGGCTTTGTTATTTTACAAAAGGTTGGATTGGACGAAAAACAAATTAAGAAAACGATTCGTAGGCAGATTCTGATAGTCTTCTTCCTACCCCTAATCTTTGCCTTTCTTCATTTGGCTTTTGCCTATCACATGCTGAGCTTGATTTTATCTGCTTTAGGGGTGCTGAATGCCACACTTATGTTAGTGGTGACTCTGGGTGTCTGCGCTCTGTTTATTGCAGTATATGTCGGTGTCTTTCTCATCACATCTCGCAGCTATCGCAAAATTGTGGCTATGTGATAGCAGAGACAGGCTCTATATATCTTTCATCTATTTTAAAGACCTAGGCTGAGATTTTTCTCAGCCTTTCTTTTCGGTATTTTTCTGAGAAGGATTCCTAAAAGGGAGGAAATATGATAAAATAGGGCGTTAATGCAATTAGGAGAGTAAAAATAGATGAATATTTTTAGAAAAAAAGATGCCAGCAAGGATAGAACGGGCATGCGCCGTCATTTGAAAATTCCTGATTTAATTTTGCTTGGTATTGGAGCAATGGTAGGAACTGGGATTTTTACCATCACTGGGACCGGAGCAGCCAAATATGCTGGGCCTGCTCTGACCGTTTCGATTGTCATTTCAGCTCTTTGTGTGAGTATTTCAGCTCTTTTTTATGCTGAGTTTGCTTCACGGATTCCGGCCAATGGCGGAGCCTATAGTTATATTTATGCGGTTCTGGGAGAATTTCCCGCTTGGCTGGCTGGTTGGCTGACCATCATGGAGTTCATGACAGCTATCTCAGGTGTTGCCTCTGGCTGGGGCTCTTATCTGAAGGGCTTGCTGAGCGGCTTTGGTATCCAGCTGCCGGCAGCTCTGAATGGCACCTTCAATCCTAAAGAAGGTACTTATGTGGATTTGCTGCCTATTCTGGTCTTGGTCTTTGTTACAGGGGTTGTCCTTTTGAACTCAAAGGCAGCCCTGCGCTTCAACTCAGCCTTGGTGGTCTTGAAATTCTCAGCCTTGGCACTCTTTATCATTGCAGGATTTTTCTTCATCAAACCAGAAAATTGGTCTAACTTTGCACCTTTTGGCTTTGGAGAAATTTATGGCGGCAAGGTCGGTATCATGGCCGGGGCCTCACTCATGTTCTTTGCCTTTCTGGGCTTTGAGTCCATTTCCATGGCGGTTGATGAAATCAAGGAGCCCCAAAAGAACGTTCCGCGTGGGATTGTCTTATCCTTGAGCATTGTGACTATTCTCTATATTTTGGTGACCTTGGTCTTGACTGGGATTGTCCACTATAGCAAGCTAGATGTCTCAGATGCGGTGGCCTTTGCCCTGCGCAGCGTCGGACTTGGCTGGGCAGCTAACTATATCTCTGTCGTCGCTATTTTGACACTGATTACAGTCTGCATCTCCATGACCTACGCCCTGTCGCGGATGATTTACAGTATTGCGCGTGATGGTCTTTTGCCTCGCTCTTTCAAGAAATTGACAGAGACTAGTCGGGTGCCAAAGAATGCAACGATTTTAGTAGGGATCGCCTCAGCTGTCTGTGCTGGTATCTTCCCCTTGGCTAGCATCGCCTCTTTCCTCAATATCTGCACCTTGGCCTATCTGATTTTATTGGCACTCGCTGTCTTGAAATTGCGGAAAGACAAAGGAATGCCCAAAGCTGGAGAATTCAAAACACCTCTGGTGCCTCTGACGCCAATCTTGTCCATTGTCATCTGTCTATCCTTTATGACTCAGTACACCAAGGAAACCTGGCAGGCCTTTGGAATTGCCCTAGCGCTGGGAAGTCTCATTTACGCCTTCTATGGCTATAGGAACTCAGAAATATCTGTAAAAGAGAAGTAGGGATAGAGTATTGCTATTAAAAAGAAAGTAGAAGGAGAAAAGAATGAAGAACCTTAACCTAACCCAAAAGAAGAAAATCTGCCTCTTTGCCCTTGCTTTTATAGCCCTAATTTTACTGGCGATTGTGATTAATATTCAGCTGAACCAGCCCGAAGATATGCATGCTGAGTATGTTCGGCTTTGGAAGACAACTTGGCATGAGAAAAATAAAGACTGGCTCTATCCACTGAAAAATATCTGTCTTGTTATTCTGGCAGTTCTAGCTGGGTCTGGTTTGATGATTGCATTCTCTAAGAGTGAGAAATGGAAATAAGCTTCTGTAGATTAAAATAATCTTACAAAAATGTAAGATTGACGATGATAAATGTAAGGTAGAGACATGGAAAACGTGTCTCTATTTTGCTATAATCAGCTCAGAAATCCTCACAAGAAAGGTTGTGCAATTATGAAAAAAGTCCTTTTAGGTTGCTTGGGAACAGTATTGGTTTTGCTTGCTCTTTTAATGGGTTTTCTGGCCTACTTTGGTCCAGACTATGGCATTTTTCTTTTCCCACCTAGTCCGCAGGACTACGCTCGCTCGGTTGTGAAAAAACTTGATTTCGGTCTTTATACTGACAAAGACTGGGAGAATGAGAAGAAGAAAGCCTTGGAGAAGCTTGAATCAGCTAAGACTTATCAAGATACCTATCCTGTTTTGGAAGAATTAACCAAAAAGGCTGGCGGGAAGCATTCTTATTTTTTAAGTCCACAGGATAATCCCGAAAATTGGTCGGAAAGCAAAAACCACCCTGAAGTGCAGAATCGAGAGGGAGTTCTCTATTTAAAAGTTCCTGCTTTCACAGGTGATGCACAGGCAGCGAAAGCTTATGCCAAGAAACTTTCAGCAGCTCTTAAAAAGGATGACTATCAGGCGGTTCTTGTGGATTTGAGAGACAATACCGGCGGGAATATGTATCCGATGATTGCGGGCCTGTCCTCTCTTTTGCCTGATGAAGACCTCTTCCAATTTGTTTATAAAAATGGAAGCAAGAGCGCGATTTCTCGGTCAGATATTCTTAAGCAGCTTGGTCTGGAGCAGACTGATGAGAAAGCAAAGAAAGTGCCAATAGCTGTCCTTACCAATGGGAAGACAGGTAGCTCAGGAGAGATGACTGTTTTAGCTTTTAAGGGACTGGAAAATGTTAAAATATTTGGTCAGCCAACGGCAAGCTATACTACGGGAAATAATTATTATCAACTATATGATGGAGCGGTTTTGCTCTTGACTACCTCGAGTATCCTAGATCGCACGGGCAAGCTTTATGAGAATGAGGCCATTCAGCCCGATGTCCTAACAGACCAGCCTTTAGAAGAGGCGGAGTCTTGGTTGAAGGGACAGATGGGAGAATAGTTCATTGAAAGCAGTCAAAAAGACTGCTTTTCTGCTATAATAAAGAGAAGAACGAGGTGACAGATGATTCGTAAAGTAAAACTAAGAGATGCCGCAGCCATTCAGCGGCTTAATGCTGAGTGCTTGGGCTATGACTTCGATAGGGAAGCGACGGAGGCTCAACTGAAGAGGCTGCTAGAGAATGACCAGCATTTGATTTTGGTAGCTGAAGAAGGCGGTCAGGTCATAGGTTATGCCCATGCGGCTAGTTACGACTGTCTCTATTTCCCGTCCTTGCTCAATCTCTTGGCTTTGGCCGTCGCTCAGGATTTTCAAGGGCAGGGACATGGCAGAGCGCTGATGCAAGCTTTGCGCGAAGAGGCAAAAGCCGCAGGCTACACAGGGATTCGGATTAATTCAGGTATTTCCCGCTCCGCAGCCCATGAATTTTATCGCAGTCTTGGTTGCAGCGAAAAATCAGACCAAAAACGCTTTTATTGGGAATTTTAGAGAAAGGAGGAGTAGATGATGATTGAACCACTAACCCAGCAGCATGCTTTGGAAATTGCTAATGACTGGCATTACGATGCACCTTATGATTTTTATGATATGAAAAATGACTTGGAAGATTATGAAGAAATGGTTTCTCCTGAAGCGCGTTATTTCTCAATCATAAGCAAGCCATACACATCTCTAAATATCAAATACACTAAAGAGTAGTGAAAGGAAACAAAATGACCTATAAACAAGATTATCTGGATGATATTCTGATCCGTATTGCCTACCATTCTAGCGGGATTGAGGGCAACACTATATCTCTTCCTGAAACCGTCAGTATCATCTTGGAAAGCACCTTGCCAGGAAAGCACAAGAGTATCAGAGAGTTCTATGAGATAGAGAACCACAAACAGGCTTTTTCTTTGTTGCTGGATAGCTTAGCTAATAACGCCCCCTTGACTGTGGGGCTGGTGCAAGATTTCCATGCGCTATTGACAGACCGCCTGCAGCACGATAGAGGGCAGTTTAAAACTGTTCAAAATGCCATCATAGGAGCTGAGTTTAAGACGGCATCGCCAGACGAAACGCCTTTCTTAATGTCTCAATGGGCTGACAATACAGCTTATAGACTAGATGCGGCAAAGAGTGAGCATGAGATAGTAGAGATACTGGCTGATACTCATATCCAGTTCGAGCGTATTCATCCGTTTAGTGATGGGAATGGACGCACTGGCCGCTTGGTTCTTATGTACTTAGCTATGAAGTACCTAGATGCTCCAATCATCATCAGCAAGGATGATAGGGCGGAGTATATGGAGCTTTTAGCTGCTCAAAACATCCAAGGACTGGCTAACTTATTGCAGCAGTCACTAGATGACGAAAAGGAGAGGATGAGCCAGTTTTAGTAATGAACTATTTTTGCTATAAAAAATTTTAAAAGCAATCATCAATGGAGTCATGATACAAGATGAGTAGCTGAAATTCGCTGGTGGAGTTTAAAACAAAAAAACAATGTTCGCAAAGTTTGGCTACTATGAGTGTGAAAAAATCATTTAAGATAGCGACAATATCCGTACAATCGTAGATGTAGAAGGTTAAATGAAAAGAGGCCGTTTCGTACTACGAAAAAGCTATAAATGGTCTATGAGTCCACAAAAAGGTGAACAAATTTAAAAACCACCTCATTTCAGAGGTTTACAAACCTTATCAAATCAAGGTTTATAGACGATAAAGGAGAAAACCATGACATTTGAAGAAATTTTACCAGGCCTTAAGGCCAAGAAAAAATATGTGCGTACAGGCTGGGGTGGGGCAGAAAACTACGTCCAGCTCTTTGATACGATTGAGCAGAATGGGGTGGCTCTTGAAGTGACACCTTATTTCCTCATCAATGTTTCAGGCGAAGGTGAGGGCTTCTCCATGTGGAGTCCGACTCCTTGTGATGTCCTCGCGACAGATTGGGTGGAAGTGAATGACTAAGACAGTACTGGTGACGGGAGCTAGCTCTGGCATCGGCCGAGCTCAGGCTCTGACCTTTTTGGAAAATGGCTACCGGGTTTATGGGGTGGACAAGGATGAAAATCCTGGCTTTCTCAATGAACTTCGTTTTGTCAAGATGGATTTGACAGGGGATTTGACACCGCTCTTTACTAGCTTACCTGAGGTGGACATTCTCTGCAATACAGCAGGTATCTTGGATGACTATCGTCCCCTGCACGAGACCAGCGACGAGGACTGGGAGCAGATTTTTGCGCTCAATCTGACCGCTACCATGAAAATCACTCGCTTTTACCTGCAGAAAATGCTGGAGAAAAAGTCCGGTATCATCATTAATATGTGCTCGATTGCTAGCTTTCTGGCTGGCGGTGGCGGTGCTGCCTATACAGCCTCTAAGCATGCTCTGGCTGGCCTGACCAAGCAGATAGCCTTAGACTATGCGGATAAAAATATCCAAGTATTTGGCCTGGCGCCAGGCGCAGTCAAGACAGCCATGACTGCCACCGACTTTGAGCCAGGCGGACTGGCAGACTGGGTTGCTGAGGAAACGCCGATCAGGCGTTGGCTGGATCCTCAGGAAGTGGCAGACGTCAGCCTCTTTCTAGCTAGTGGTAAGGCAGCTGCTATGCAGGGTGAAATTATCAAAATCGACGGCGGCTGGAGTTTGAAGTAAGGAAATAAAATGTTTAAATGGCAAAAACGCAAGAAGATTTATCTGTTTTGTCTAGCCCTGCTATTTCTTATCTGGTTAAACAATACAAGCCTCTTTTCTAATAAAGATGGGAAGGAATATAAAATCCTAGCCCATCGAGGGCTTGCGCAGACCTTTGATGAGTCTAAAGCGGACTGGGACAGCAATACGGCAGCCATGATTGACCCTCCTACACATCCCTATCTTGAGAACACCATTTCTTCAATGCAGGCGGCTTTTGACCTAGGAGCAGATGCAGTGGAGTTTGATGTAAAATTGTCCAAAGACAAGCAACTGGCAGTTTTTCATGATGCAACTTTGGAATTCAAAACTGGCATTGAGGGAGAAATTCAGGACTACACGATGGCTGAACTCAAAAAGATGGATATTGGCTACGGTTATACGGCTGATGGCGGAAAAACCTATCCTTTTAGAGGAAAAGGAGTCGGTCAGATGCCCACAATAGATGAGGTTTTTGAGTCCTTTCCCGACAAGGAGTTTGTGATTGAGGTCAAAGACGGGAAATTAGAAACCTATAAAGTCTTGTGGGAGAAACTAAAAACGCTCTCGCCCGAAAGGCTAAATAAACTCAGTGTTTGCGGGGCAAGCGAGGAAGGCGTTCAGTGGTTGCGCAGTCAAAGCAGCAGCCTCAAGCTCTTGTCCAAAAATCGCATGCTTAATGCTCTTATCCAATATGAATTATTGGGCTTTACGGGCTATATCCCTGAGGAAATGAAAAATGCAGAGCTGCGCATTCCTTTGAAATATGCCAAATTCTTATGGGGTTGGCCAAACAAATTTATGGAAAGAATGGAAGCTGTCAATACACGGGTTGAGCTAACAGCTGGCGGCAGCGATTTATCAGAAGGTTTCGATCATATCCATAGTCTAAAAGATATCCCAGAGGGCTTTGACGGCTATATCTGGACGAATAAAATCAATGAACTGCATCTGAAAGAAGGTAAAGAATGAAAGCAAAGGATACTTTTTTCCAATCCTGGACCAAAAATATGGTACTTTACGGTTTGGATGTTGGCCTAGGGCAGTACTTCATGAATGCGCCTGAGACATCCTGCCTTTACCAACTAGGAAATTTCATCTTTCCGGCTGGTCAGGTGGATCCGGATTTGTGGCAGGAATTTAGCAAAAAATATAGTTTAGCTGACAAGGTCATTATCTCCGAGGAGCGCAGTTGGCAAGAGTTTCTGGATAGTCAGAGTGAGCTGCAGCAGTTTACTCGCTATGCTTTTGCGGACAAGGTTGCCTTTGACACAGAGGCTTTGGAGAAATGGCAGCGTAGGCTACCTGCAAACTACTACCTTTGTCCGATTGATAGGGAGAGTTATGAGCGTTTGGCTGAGGAAGCCTGGTCTCAGGATTTGCAGGGTGATTTTTCCGATTTTGACCATTTTCAAGCGGCGGGTGGCTTTGGTTTTTTATTCTATTCAGGAGAGGAAATCATCGCTGGCGTATCAACAGGATTAGTCTATCATGGAGCTCTTGAGATTGAAATTGCTACCAAGCCAGCCTACCAAAGACAGGGCTTGGCCAAAATCTTGGGTGCCCAGATGATTTTAGAAGCTCAAAAACGCTCACTCTTTCCTCTATGGGATGCGCACAATGAAGCCTCCAAGAAGGTCGCAGAAAGCTTGGGCTATCAGTACCTAGGAGCTTATCCGGCTTATGAATGGAAAGGGACTTTTGACCAATGAAGAAAAACCAAACCTATTTCTTAAAAGACATCATTGAGGCTGTAAAATCGGAAGAGCTAGATGATGATTTCTGTTTGTATGCTAAGGAAAATGGAGAACTGAATTTTCAGGACAGCTACTTGCTTCCTTGTTGGTAAAGTTTTTGTCCTTTAGGGCAAAAATCATGGCTATTGTTATCATTGAAGCAAACCAAAAGGCGGGAATGAGAATAGGAGAAAGCATTTCACGAAGGGCTGGTGCAATAGCGCTGAGTAGCCGACTAAGGAGAATTCCTGTTAAGGGAGTTGTTAGGGCAAACCAGCGCGGGTAAGCCGTTTTCTTACTCAAAACGAGGATAACAATAAATAGGAGAAGTACAGCCATAAGTACGAAATAAATAAGCAGAAAGTTATTTTTCACTATTGAAAAGCTTTCTAGTAATTTTGCAATATCGGCAGAGGGATTATGGGCATACAGCCGCGAAGTGGCGGCAAAATAGAAATAGCTGGTGTGGAGGAAAACACAGACAGTCATGAGAATCCAAGCTCCTACTATTCCTAGCCATTTTTGTCTCAGCCCGATAGAGAGGATATAGACGCCCATTCCTAAAAGCGGGAAAAGAAGTAAGGCATAGCCTGCAAAATCAACTTTCCAAGCTGCTAAATCAGGCATGTGCTGCCAAAATCCCTTTCCAAAACCGTCAGAGATAGCAATCAATATATCTGCAACATAAATCAGCCAGCTTCCTAAAATAGACCAGGGAGCCCAGCGACGGATCGTTTTTTGAGTCATAAGCGCCTCCTTTAGACTTGTGTTGCTAACATTTTACCAAAGGTTTGTTACGGAAGCAAGTCTCGAAATGCCTAGAGGCTATAAAATGGTGTCTGCTTTCTATGTAAGGGGATGATGACTTTATGGATTTTGAATAGAGATAATTCATCAAGAGTTTTTTAGAGGCGGCTTTCTTTATTGGCTTTGATAAAGATACGGACTAGTATAGAAATTTTTATAATGAGAAAGACAGGAGAAATGATGACCCCAAAAGAAATGTGGCAGGCCTACAAGAAAATCAATCCAGCGATTGGCGACGAAATTGACGCTTGGGTCTTCGGTGTTCAAGCAGACCAACTGGCTGACTTAGTGCTTCGTGGTGAAAAGACAGCGACTGCTTCGGCCTATGAGCTCTATAAGCTTGAAAATGAGCCCTTGCCGCAGGCAGGAAGTTTTGATGTCATTTTAGACAGTCAAGATAGGGCAGTCTGTATCATTGAAATCACCAAAGTCTCTGTGCTGCCTTTTAATGAGGTTTCAGCCGAACACGCCTTTAAGGAAGGAGAAGGAGACAAATCCTTGGCCTACTGGCAGCAAGTCCATCAGGAATTTTTCACGGAGTGTCTGGCGGAAGCCGGTTTGGAATTTTCCCAAGAAACGGGTGTCGTCCTAGAAGAATTTCGCAAGGTCTATCCGCTGGATCAAGCTTAAGTCTATTTTTGAATAGGCTTTTTGTTTGCCCTTGATAAATCGAAGCAGAAATGTTACTATTAGGTATATAAAGAAATCGTGATATGGAGGAGAAATGGACAAATTAATTTTAGGCTTACTCATGATAAAGTATTTTACAGTTTATGAAATTCGTCAGGTGATGCGGCAAAATTTCAGCTCTATGTGCAGCGACAGTCTAGGAAGTATCCAAGCAGCCTTAAAAAAACTGTCCCAGCAAGGGGCGGTGACTTATTCGGAGTATGTAGAAAAAGGAAAAATGAAGAAGGAATATGCCATTACCGCTTCGGGACGAATCTTGTTTTTGGAGTGGCTTAAAACGCCTATCGACATGAGCAAGAACAAGAATATGGACTTGGGGAAATTCCTTTTTATGGGTTATATTCCTAAGAAAGAGCAGCTTCACATGCTGGATTTGACCATTGAGGGGCTGGAAGTTGAAGTCCAAGAGTTTGAAGCTGTCAAAGACGCGATTCGTTATACAGAGGAGCAGGAAAAGGTAAAAGCCTATCTAGAGCAGAACAGCCACCTGGCTACAGAGCTTATAGAGACCAGTCAGGCGGCTGATTTAGCTGAAAGTATTTCCCAGATTGGCTATTTTGAGATGAAGACGCTGGAATTTGGGCTGGATTCGGCTCGCTTTCAGTTGAACTGGTTTAGCAAGCTTCGCCAGCAGTTGGCTGAAAATGAGAAAGAGGGCTGAGATACTAAGTATTCAAAAAGCAGCGGATACATGCCTTGTTGATACATTTGGCAATGACATTGAGAGTTTGAAAAACCAATTAGCATTTCTCCTCTACAGTCTTTCAAAGACCGTTTCTGAAAAAGATTGAAAATAGGTCTAAAAAAGCTTATAATATAAGCTATAAAATGACAGAAGGCTTCTAGGAGGATTGATTTTGAAGAAGGTTCATTTTTTTATCATTTACGGCTGTGTCTGCTTTGTACTGATTGGCGGAACCTTTCTCTATACTTACTTTAAACCTGGAGGCATAGCGGAAGCAATCGAGTCCCGCTTTAAGCTGTCTGCTGTAGTGGATGCATCCTTGAAAAAATTCGATCATGATAGTTTCTACATGGATCGACTGTCTGAGTCGACCTATCTAGAAGGCTACAAAAAAAGAAAAGCTGAGACCGTTAAACAGCTGACTGTTTCAGATTCACCTTATTTAGCCAAGCTTTACGAAACCTATGATGATCAAGAACTGACCCATTATTTCAGCGAAGATCGGATGTACTTGGAAGAAAAAGACGGCTTTGAGACCATTGATGACACCGACTCCCGGAAACATATAAATGGTTATTCGGGCATGTCCTCCTTTAAGGCTTTGCTGAAGGTCATGGTAGATAATGAGTCAGAACTGACTAAGAAAAAAGTGGAAGGCGGCTATGAGTTTTCAGTGACAGCAGAAGGTGATTTGGCCTATGACCTTATCGATGCCTTCTACTATGCTTATAATGATGAGCATTATGATACGACTATCGATATAGAGAAGTGTAAGGTTGCCTTTGTGGTTGACCCTAAGACACGGACCATCCGCTCTATTGATATGACTATGGATTTGGACGAAGATACAGCTTTAGATGGAGAATTGATTTACTTCAAGCAGCGTGCTGTCTTCAAGGACTATGGCAAGGCTAAAGTTCATCTTCCAAAGAAAATCAAAGAAAAAGAAGCAAAATCAGCTGTTTAAAGGCTGATTTTTTTGTGCGAAAGGCTTTTATTGTAGCATTTTCTCTGGTATCTTGATTTTAATTTTTAAAAATTACCTTTTAGTGATATAATAAAGGTGATATCCTACAGAAAAGAGATAATTGATGACAAATTACGCGATTATTTTGGCTGCGGGTAAGGGTACTCGCATGAAGTCAGATTTACCAAAGGTTCTGCACAAGGTTGCAGGGATTTCCATGCTGGAACATGTTTTCCGTAGTGTTAGTGCCATTGACCCAGAGAAAACCGTGACAGTTGTTGGCCACAAGGCAGAGCTGGTCGAGCAAGTCTTGGCAGGTCAGACTGAGTTCGTCCGTCAGACCGAGCAGCTGGGAACTGGCCATGCGGTGATGATGGCAGAGCCTGTTTTGGAAAATCTGACAGGTCAGACGCTGGTTATTGCTGGCGATACTCCCCTAATTACAGGAGAAAGCCTGAAAAATCTGATTGACTTCCATATCAACCACAAGAATGTTGCGACCATTCTGACAGCAGAAGCAGATAATCCTTTCGGCTACGGCCGTATCGTTCGCAATCAGCACGACGAAGTTTTGAAAATTGTTGAGCAGAAAGACGCTTCTGACTTTGAGCAGCAAATCAAGGAAATCAATACGGGGACTTATGTCTTTGACAATGCCCGTCTCTTTGAAGCCCTCAAAAACATCAATACCAATAATGCACAAGGCGAATACTATATCACAGATGTGATTGGTATTTTCCGCGAGAATGGTGAAAAAGTCGGTGCTTATACGCTGAAAGACTTTGATGAGAGTCTGGGAGTTAATGACCGCGTGGCTTTGGCTACAGCTGAGAGTGTTATGCGCCGCCGAATTAACCAGCAGCATATGGTCAATGGTGTCAGCTTTGTCAATCCTCATGCGACCTATATCGATGTGGATGTAGAAATCGCGCCAGAGGTTCAAGTTGAAGCGAATGTGACTCTGAAAGGTCAGACTAAGATTGGGGCAGAGACTATCCTGACCAATGGTACCTACATCGTAGACTCTGTCATTGGAGAGCGGACCGTTATCACCAACTCCATGATTGAGGAGTCTAGTGTAGCAGATGGAGTAACAGTTGGACCTTACGCTCACATTCGTCCAGGTTCTAGTCTGGCCAAGGATGTCCATGTCGGAAACTTTGTAGAAGTTAAAGGATCGTCAATTGGCGAAAATACCAAGGCTGGTCATTTGACCTACATTGGCAACTCTGAGGTGGGAGCCAATGTCAACTTTGGTGCAGGCACCATTACGGTTAATTACGATGGTCAGAAGAAGTACAAGACTATCATTGGCGACAATGTCTTTGTTGGTTCTAACTCGACTATTATTGCTCCAGTTGAGCTAGGTGACAACTCACTGGTCGGTGCGGGTTCTACCATTACGAAGGACGTACCAGCAGATGCCATTGCTCTGGGACGTGGCCGTCAGATTAACAAGGAAGATTACGCTAAGCGTCTTCCTCATCATCCTCAAAATAAGTAGGTTCAGTCATGGAATTTGAAGAAAAAACCGTCCAACGGACGGAAATTTATCAGGGACCGATTTTTAAAGTGGTTCAGGACCAGGTAGAGCTGCCAGAGGGTAAGGGGCAAGCTCAACGGGATTTGATTTTTCATAATGGTGCGGTGGCTGTGATTGCTATTACACCGGAAAACAAGATGATTCTAGTCAAGCAGTACCGCAAGGCGATTGAAGCGACTTCTTACGAGATTCCAGCTGGCAAGCTTGAGCTAGGAGAGAATGCAAATCCCCAAGCGGCTGCCCTCCGAGAATTAGAAGAAGAGACCGGCTACACAGGACAGTTGGAGTTGGTCTATGATTTCTACTCTGCCATCGGTTTTTGCAATGAGAAAATCAAGCTCTACAGCGCCAGTCATTTGACAAAGGTCGAAAACCCTCGTCCCCAAGACGAGGATGAAACATTGGAACTTTTTGAAGTCAGTCTGGAGGAGGCACATCAGTTGCTGCAAAACGGTGATATCTGTGATGCCAAGACCATCATGGCCCTTCAGTACTGGGAACAAAAAAATCTGAATAAATAGGAACGTAGATCAATGGGAAAAGCTTTATTAACAGATGAAATCATTGAGCGGGCTAACCGCGGTGAGGATATTTCGGGGCCGCCTCTCATGGATGACGAGGAAACCAAGATTCTTTCAACTGGCAGAAGCTCCTTTAGCTCGCAGCAGTCCAGCCGACAGGATACTCAGTTTGGTTATCAAAGCCCTCAAAACCGCTTTGGTTATGAAGAAGCTCGGTCTCAGCAGAATCAGAGTCGTTTTGGTTATCAGACTGCTCAAAACCAAGAGGAGTTTACGGATGAGACTCTGCACATTGAGGTAGATCCGACCGTGACTAAGAGCCGTCGGATTGAAAATCAGAAGCGAAGCCTCTTTCAAGCCAAACTCAATAAGATTCTCCTTTGGGTAGTTATCCTGCTGATTGGTTTGATTGCTGCTATTATTTGGTGGCCTTAAAAAACTGCTCTATTGCACTTAAAATGAAGCCTAGTCTGTCTAAGCTTCTTTTTCATCAGATGATTTGAGGTATTATATGAAAATTGGAATTATCGCAGCCATGCCTGAGGAGTTGAAGATTCTGCTGGAGCATTTAGAAAACCCGCAGAAGCACCTGCGTTTGGGCCATGTCTATCATACGGGCTCTATTGGCTACCATGAAGTGGTGTTGGTCGAAAGCGGGATTGGCAAGGTTATGTCCGCTATGAGTGTGGCTGTTTTGGTCAATGACTTCAAGGTTACAGCCGTGATTAATACAGGCTCAGCTGGAGCAGTGGCAGAAGGTTTGGCTATCGGCGATGTGGTGGTCGCAGATCGTCTGGTCTACCATGATGTGGACGTGACGGCCTTTGGCTATGACTACGGTCAGATGGCGCGGCAGCCGCTTTATTTTGAAGCGAGCCGCTATCTGGTTGCTGAAATGAAGAAAATTTTGGAAAAGACCCATCAAAAGGCCAGAGTAGGTTTGGTTGCGACAGGTGACAGCTTTGTTGCTGGTCAAGACAAGATTGACCGCATCAAGGAGCATTTTCCAGATGTCCTGGCTGTTGAGATGGAAGGCGCAGCTATTGCTCAAGCTACACATTCGATCGGTCTGCCTTTTATGGTTATTCGAGCCATCAGCGACACAGCTAGCCATGATGCAAATGTCACTTTTGATGAATTTATTCTTGAAGCTGGTAAACGCTCGGCAGAAACCCTGATTCAATTTCTGAAAGAGTTGGTTTAAAGGGGGAGATAGTATGTACAAAGAGTCTTATTTTGATGGTGGTCTCTTTTCTTACATCGGTCATGTGATTTTAGCTACCTTGATTACAGTATTTACGCTGGGAATTTGTGCACCTTGGGGCATGTGCATTCTATATAATTGGAAGATAAAACATACAGTTATTGACGGGCACCGTCTTTACTTTGACGGTACTGCTATGCAGCTTTTTGGAAATTGGATCAAGTGGTGGTTCCTGACCATTGTTACTTTTGGTATTTATGGCTTTTGGCTGAAAATCAAACTGACCCAGTGGATTACCAAGCATACGCATCATGCGAATTGAGAATAAGCAAGCGAGACTTAAGTGGCTCGCTTTTCCTTTTCTTCTGTCTTGCCAAAAAATCCCTTTTGATGGTATAATCAAGGAACTGCAATCAATGATAGAGGAGAAAAAATGAGTATCTTAGAAGTAAAAAATCTCAGCCACGGTTTCGGAGACCGGGCTATTTTTGAGGATGTATCCTTCCGTCTGCTC
This sequence comes from Streptococcus sanguinis SK355, assembly GCF_000212855.1. Taxonomy (GTDB): domain Bacteria; phylum Bacillota; class Bacilli; order Lactobacillales; family Streptococcaceae; genus Streptococcus; species Streptococcus sanguinis_A. The sequence goes on along the minus strand of NZ_GL890993.1, from coordinate 2,202,573 downwards.
AAGGGTGAGCATATCGGCCTGGTCGGTGCCAATGGTGAGGGAAAGTCAACCTTTATGAGCATTGTGACTGGTAAAATGCTGCCAGACGAAGGTAAGGTCGAGTGGTCCAAATATGTGACGGCTGGCTATCTGGATCAGCATGCTGTTTTGGAGCAAGGCCAGTCTGTCCGCGATGTTTTGCGCACGGCCTTTGACGAGCTTTTCAAGACAGAGGCTCGTATCAATGAAATCTATATGAGCATGGCTGAGGAAGGAGCCGATGTTGATGCCCTGATGGAAGAAGTGGGGGAGCTGCAGGACCGCTTGGAGAGCCGAGATTTCTATACGCTAGATGCCAAGATTGATGAGGTTGCACGGGCACTAGGTGTGATGGACTACGGTATGGAGAGTGATGTGACGGAGCTATCTGGTGGGCAGCGGACTAAGGTTCTCTTAGCTAAGCTGCTTCTTGAAAAACCGGATATCCTGCTCTTGGACGAGCCAACCAACTATCTGGATGCGGAACATATTGACTGGCTCAAGCGTTACCTTCAGAACTATGAAAATGCCTTTGTTCTGATCTCGCATGATATTCCTTTCCTGAATGACGTCATCAATATCGTCTACCATGTGGAAAATCAGCACTTGACTCGTTATTCTGGCGACTACTATCAGTTCCAGGAAGTCTATGAGATGAAAAAATCTCAGCTGGAAGCAGCTTATGAGCGCCAGCAGAAAGAAATTGCGGACCTTAAGGACTTTGTGGCTCGCAATAAAGCCCGTGTGGCGACCCGTAATATGGCTATGTCCCGCCAGAAAAAGCTGGACAAGATGGATATTATTGAGCTGCAGAGTGAGAAGCCAAAGCCTACCTTTGATTTCAAGCCTGCCCTCACACCTGGCCGCTTTATCTTCCAAGCCAAGGATTTGCAGATTGGTTACGACCGACCGCTGACCCAGCCTCTTAATCTGACCTTTGAGCGCAATCAGAAGGTGGCTATCATCGGGGCAAATGGGATTGGAAAAACAACCCTGCTCAAGAGTTTGCTGGGGATTATCCCGCCTATTGCCGGTCAAGTCGAGCGTGGGGACTATCTGGAGCTGGGCTATTTCGAGCAGGAAGTCGAAGGCGGCAATCGTCAGACACCGCTGGAAGCAGTCTGGAACGCCTTTCCGGCGCTTAATCAGGCAGAAGTCCGAGCAGCTCTGGCCAGATGTGGTCTGACTTCCAAGCACATCGAGAGCCAGATCCAGGTTCTTTCAGGTGGAGAGCAGGCCAAGGTCCGCCTTTGCCTCCTCATGAACCGAGAAAATAATGTTCTGGTGCTGGACGAGCCGACCAACCACCTGGATGTCGATGCCAAGGAAGAGCTCAAACGAGCTCTGAAAGAATACAAGGGCAGCATTCTCATGGTCTGCCATGAGCCTGATTTCTATGAAGGCTGGATGGATCAAATCTGGGATTTTAATCAGTTGACTTGATAAAATTTAATAAAGGAAAAGAGACGGTTCATTGAGAATCGTCTCTTTCTGTTGCTAATAATTCAAAAACTGCTCGATTTCCTGCTTCTCAATCTGTTTGCCATGCTGGCAGACAGGGCAGGTGAGGTAATGTTTTCTACCGTAAGGAAAGGTAGGAATCCAATAGAGTGTAAACTACCAACATAAAAGATGCTCAAATTTATTTGTACACCTTGACAAATATGTAAAGAACTGCTAGTATATCCTTAAGCAGTTTTTTTGAAGATTAAACGGAAATTATTATGAAACACTTTATGAAAAAATACATTGAGTCATTTCTCCTTGGTTTGACTTTTATTTTTGTGCTCTTTTCTTCAACCGTCTATGCTGTTACAGAGCTTAGAGAAAGTACCAATCTATCAACTCTTGACATCTATCAGTTTACCTTGACCCAAGATAATATGGAAATCTTGAGTCAGAATAGCTCGGTCGAAAGAGATTATATCCCAGCTGATGGAGGATGGAAAGAAAGCACAATCTTCTCGCTAAGAGTGGATAAAAATCAAAGTAAACAGACCTTTGATAACCCCATTAAATTGCGCTTTAACAATGCAGGGATAGTCAATGGCAAGGTCGTTGATGTTTATGTGACCTTTCACAGTATCGATGCTCATCTGGTTCAGAGAAATGCAGATTACCAGGATCCAAACAAGACGCTTGTTCCCTTTCTGACAGTGGATGAAAACTGGGGAAGCAAATCCATCCAGATTATGGACTATATTTGGCCACCGCATCCGACTCTTACTCATGATATGCATGGAAGCTTTGCTCTGGATACGGATGTTACTGCAGAATTGAGATATCAGGACGGAACGCCCACAGATCTAAAAATGGTCATGTTGCCCTCCGATATTGATGTGGTCTACAATGCACTCGGTCGAGAAGAAAACTTTTCAATCTATGATAAAGATACGGCACTAAATAAAATCGTAAAAAACACTTCCTATGCCCTTAATGAAACTCTAGCGGGCAATAAAACGACATGGCACCCTACAAGGAGTACGCAGGGAGGCAGTGACGAACACAATGTTTCAGGATTTGCGGTTCGTTCTGAAACCAATGCCATTCGATTTGATTTTACAACAACGGCAGTCAGCGGCGGTTTGTTTGGCTTTTATACAGAGACGCCAAAGGCACCAGAGAAACAGGTTTAAAAAGATAAGATCCCTGCACTTGCCGGAGAGTCTCTAAATTATACGGCCAAATTTACTATACCGACCCCTGGTAAGGATGTCATTGGCTCTCTATCTTCAATGCAGATGATTGAGACTTTGGACGATCGTTTAGATTTTCAGAGTTTGGCCCTTCAATTGGAAGGTCGGACGTTGACCCAAGGTACTGACTATACACTAGCCAGAGATGGGCAAAAGGTGATTGTAGAAATCCATGCCAAGCACCTGACTAGTAGTAATGCTGGAAAAGAATTTACGATCGTATACAAGACAAAAACCAACGATAACATTTTACAAAATAGGGCACCTATTGAAAATAAGGTCATACAAGAAATTGATAATATTCCTGTTTCATCAGAAATCGTTACAACTAATGTTCTCTACAAAAAAAGTTACCAATTTGAAAGTGGAACGCAGGATAAATCTCTTCCTCAAGAAGTTTTTGAATCTGCTACCGCAAGATCAACATGACCTAGAAAATGGTTCGACGGTTACACCGGATTCTCCAAAAGGGAATAAAAGACTAGTCAGTACTTCAGAAGGAAATTGGGTTTTCAAAAACTATAATAAAGAATCTGACACTATTCAAAATCAAGATGTACTTTTCACTGGAATATGGAATTTTCAAGAATACGAAAAGCCAAGAAAAGAAGTCTTCAATAAAAATAATGAAAATATTGATAACCAAGAAGTCAAGGCCAATGACGTTCTAATCTATAAAATTATCTACAAGAATACCAGCGATAGGGAGTTGGATGTCACCATTACAGATGAACTACCTGAACATATGGACTATGTCAATGGTTCAACTGTATATGATGACTTTGCTAATAGGAGATTAACTTGGAGAAGAAGGCTGGCACCAGAGGAGACAGTAGAAGTGTCCTTTAAAGTCCGAGTGGATCAGGATGTAGATGGGCACATTCTTCAAAGCTCAGCTAGGGTATCAACTGACCTCTTCTCTTTAGAAACAAATAGGACCAGTAATCCAACGGCATTAAAAAAGTATGTCCTTCCAGAAACAGGCGGGAATGGAACTCTCTTATACCTCTTGGGTGGCTCTATCGTCACAGTGGGATCAGCGATTTGGCTGATTGTCCGAAATAAACTATATAGGAAATTTCAATAAAGAAAAAGATAGGAAATCACGAAAGTTTTGAAGAGGAATGGGATACCTCGAAGACCAAGCTTGAGTGAAGATAAAATTAGGAGATTATGATGAAAAAGATAAAACAGCTGGTCATGGCGGTCTTGGCCTTTGTCTTGACCTTTGCCGACTTACCGGTCGTATCCGCAGACACGACCTATACCATTCAGCTGACTGGGACATCAACGGGCCATACTTACGAAGCTCACCCGATTTTTCTGGGAGACCTCGATCCAGCCACCAATACTCTTACCAATATCAGATGGGCTCCGGGGATTTGGGATTCTGGTAAAAGTAGATTTGGAGATGCGGCCGACAAAGCAGCCTCTTTAAGTGGCAAAGGGGATGATTCGCAAGAAGCAAGAGAGTTTGCTCAGGAAATTTCCAAGTACCTATCCGGCGGTGGACGAAAAACAGTATCGGGACAAAATGGAACAACGACTATTTCTGGTTTGGCTCCAGGCTACTATTTGATTAAGGAAATAAATAATAGCTTATACAAAAAAATGAAGCATACACTCGCTTTATGCTACAGGTGGCAAGAGATACGACAGTAGCAATTAAGTCTGATGTTCCTAGTCTAACTAAGGTAACCAAGTCAAGTACGACGGGAGAGGAAACGACTATAACGGATTACTCCATCGGTGATATGGTTCCATTCCAGCTGACGGCGACACTACCAAGAAACTTGGATGATTATTCTGAGTATGAGCTATCTTTTAATGATAGTTTAATGCCAGGTTTGACTTATAATAACGATGCGCAAGTTTATCTAAAACGTGGTGATGAAGAAAGCTTGATAACCGACCATTTTAATATTTCCATAGAATCGTCCCGTAATCTAACCATAGCTGCTAGTAATTTGAGGCAGGTACCAAATATAGATGCTTCTAGTAAGATTGTGGTTCGTTACACTGCTCAACTGAATCAATACGCAACAACACATACCAGTGCCAATACTAACATGAATGTGGCTAGTCTGAGCTTTTCGAACAACCCCAATACGGCTTTGGCAAAATCAATCGGAACAACCCCCCAAAGTAAAGTTCAGATCCATACCTATCAACTCAATGTCTATAAGGTGAATGAAAGCAGGGGAGCTCTTGTAGGAGCAGAATTTACTCTTTATAAAAAAGTAAACGACCAGTATATAAAGGTTGGAACTACACAAGAATACAAAAGAAGTAATTTTTCAGGCTTTAAAGGACTGGGGTCTGGAGATTATAAGCTAGTAGAAACGATTACTCCAAAAGGCTACAACACTATGAAGGATATTGAGTTTAGCCTACGAGCGACTTATGATCCAACATTGCCAACTACTTGGACTGCTATTCAAGCAACCTCAGACAGAGCAACTTTTACTTATGAATTGACAAATGGAATTTTTACTACGAAAATTGTCAATAAAAAAGGTGCCCTCTTACCAAATACAGGTGGAATCGGAACGACCATTCTTTACTTAGTAGGTACAGGATTTGTGCTAGGTGCGGGAGTTTTGTGGATAGTAAAGAAAAGAGTAAATAAAAAATAGGATTAAAGTAGGAAGTACTGAACGGGAGATCAGTCTCTTCCTCAATTAGGGAGATTATGATGAAAAAGATAAAACAGCTGGTCATGACGGTCTTGGTCTTTGTCCTGACTTTTTCCGGCCTACCGGTCGTATCAGCAGACACGACTTATACTATTCGTCTGACTGGGACAGTTCCAGGGCATACTTATGAAGTCTATCAGATATTTTCCGGCGACATAAGTAACGACAATACCCTTAGTAATATTGGATGGGGGACTGGGATTCAGGTTGATAAAGCTCAGAGTGAACTTGGTGATGCCGGTGCAAAAGCGCAAACCATCAGTGGCAAGAGCAATGACTCTGCAGAAGCAAAAGCCTTTGCTCAAGAGTTATATCCTTATTTGAGTTCTAGTCCAACAAAAACAGTGGCAAGTGAGGAAGGTACAACAACCATTTCTGACTTGGCACCTGGATACTACTTAATTAAAGATCAGGATTCGTCCTTAGAATATATATATAGTCAAGGCTATACTCGCTTTATTTTACAAGTTTCAAAGGATACAAACATAGCCATTAAATCAGGTGCACCAACTTTGACAAAAAAAGTCAAAGTGAGAGATTCTGATAATTACTCCGTAGCGACTGACTACGCGATTGGAGATACAGTCTACTTTGAATTAACTGCAACTCTTCCAAGAAACTATGAAGACTTCTCGGTATATGAATTTCTTTTTTTTGATTTACTTCCAAAAGGGTTGACCTATAATAATGATGCTGAGATTACCTTGGTAAATGATTGGGAAATCGTTGATATTACGGGTAGTTTTTTCAAGAGTATAACTTCAGATGAGCTTAGCTTTAGTAACCGGAATTTAAAGAGCATGAATGATGTTTTTGATTCAAGTAAGATTATTCTGCGTTATAGTGCGACAGTGAATGATAGTGCAGAAACAGGTTCGACGGGAAATATCAATACCGGACATGTTATTTATACAGCCAATCCGAATGTAACCGATGGTAGTAATAGAAGTATTACACCTGGGGATCAAGCTAAAGTCTACACCTACCAGCTGACAGTAAATAAGGTCAAAGAAAACCAAGAAGCTCTAGCTGGTGCAGGATTTACTCTTTATAAGAAGGTTAATAACCAATACACTGAGATTAAGAAGTTTGAAGCTGGATCAGACAGCACCTTTGAATTCAAGGGAATTGATGCTGGGGACTACAAGTTAGTTGAAAGTTCGACACCAGCAGGCTACAATACCATGAAGGATATTGAATTTACGGTTACTTCAACGATTGACTCCACAGGAGCTTTGACAAATCTGACAGCCACTTCGACATCCGCCAACTTTGAGTCTAACGTCAATACTGGTGTTATCACCCTGAAAGTGGTCAATAAGCAAGGTGCCCTTCTGCCAAACACAGGTGGAATCGGAACGACCATTCTTTACCTAGTCGGCACAAGTCTTGTACTCGGAGCAGGCCTGCTTTATGTAGTCAAAAAACGTGTTTCAACAAAATAAGAAGGGCTGGAGGTAGGATTCCAGTTCCTTCCTCAATTAGGAGATTATGATGAAAAAAATAAAACAACTATTGATGACCATCTTGGTTTTTATCCTGGCCTTCGCCGGGCTTCCTGTCGTATCGGCTGATACAACGACTTACACCATCCAACTAAATGGAACGACTGCAGGTCACACTTATGATATCTATCAGATTTTTTCAGGGACTTTAGATGCTAGTAACACCTTAACCAATATCGAGTGGGGCTCAGGAATTGAAAAAGGTAGCATTGAATTTTACATGGGACAGGCGAGTGAGAAGGCAGCTAGTCTCAGTGGTAAAAGTAATGATTCTGAAGAAGCAAAGGCTTTTGCTAAAGAACTTATCCCACGTTTAAAATCTGAACCAACTAAGACCGTCACCAGTGAAGCGGGAACAACAATAATCTCAGGTCTAGAACCTGGCTACTACTTGATCAAAGATAGAGAAAATTCTTTGAGTAATAAACACGGAGAAAGTTATACAAGCTTAATTTTACAAGTTGCCAAAAACATAAATATCACTATCAAATCAAGCGTCCCTACTCTTACAAAAAAAGTCAAGTCAAGTAAGTCCAACACCTATTCTTCTGCAGCGGAATATACCATTGGTGACAAGGTATATTTTGAACTTGTAGCAACTCTTCCAAGTAACTATGCTGATTACTCAGATTACACGCTTATATTTAGTAACTTTATGTCAAGAGCAATGACCTATAATCATGACGCTCAAGTTTTGCTTCAAAATGGTTCGGAAGTGACTGATATTACAAACGAATTCTATAAGAGTATGTTTTATCCAAATGCACAGGAAAACAATCTGGAAGTTGGAAAATATGATATAAAAAGCATTCCGAACATTTCCGCCTCAAGTAAGTTTATTTTACGCTATAGTGTTACTTTAGGTGAAGAAGCTATTTTTGGCTCTAATGGAAATACCAACAGAGCAACAGTGGTGTATTCCAATCATCCGTATAGTACAGAGGGCCTTAGAAGCCAAACACCGTGGGCTGTCACAAAAGTCTACACCTACCAGCTGAAAGTAAATAAGGTAAAAGAAAATCAACAAGCTTTAGCTGGCGCAGGATTTACTCTTTATAAGAAGGTCAATAACCAATACACTGAAATCAAGAAGTTTGAAGCTGGCTCTGAGACCACTTTTGATTTTAAGGGGCTTGATTCTGGTGACTACAAGCTGGTTGAAAGTACAGTTCCTGCAGGATACAATGCTATGAAAGATATCGAGTTTACTATTTCAGGAACAATCGACTCCACAGGAGCCTTGACAAACCTGACAGCAACTTCAGCAAACGCGACATTTGAGACCGATGTCAATACGGGTATTATTACCCTGAAAGTGGTCAATAAGCAAGGTGCTCTTCTGCCAAACACAGGTGGCATCGGAACAACCATTCTTTACCTAGTCGGCACAAGTCTGGTTCTCGGAGCTGGAGTGCTCTTTGTAGTCAAAAAACGTGTTTAAACAAAATAAAAGGAGAACTAGAGGAAGTGATGAATGTTTCATTCATCTCCTTCCTCAAAGGAGATTATAATGAAAAAAGTAAAACAACTATTGATGACCATCTTGGTCTTTATCCTGACTTTTGCAGGGATACCGGTCGTATCGGCTGATACAACTTACACCATCCAGCTAAGTGGAACTTCAGAGGGACATCTATACGAAGTCTACCATATCTTTTCAGGGACTTTAGATGCTAGCAACACCTTGACCAATATCGAGTGGGGAGAAGGAGTTTCAGAATCAGGCAGAACTCATTTTGGAAATGCTTCTGAAAAAGCCGCTTCTTTAAGTGGTAAGCAAAATGACTCTGCGGAGGCCAAAGCCTTTGCCCAAGACTTGGATCAATATTTATCAGGTGGAGAAACCTTTCAATCCCAGCAAGGTACGACAACCATTTCAGGACTAAAACCTGGTTACTATCTTATAAAGGATAGGAGTGATACTTTAGAAAATAAAAAAGGTCATGCCTATACTAGCTTTATGTTGCAAGTAGCTAAGGATACAACTGTAGCTGTGAAAGCTGATGTTCCAACTCTTACAAAACAAGTTCAAGCTAATGGCTCTCAAAATTATACTGCAGCGACTGAATATAGAATCGGACAAAGCATTCCTTTCCAAATTACCGCAACTCTTCCAAGCAACTATGCAGATTTTCCGCTATATAAATTTACAATCAAGGATACGATTCCTGTTGGAATGACCTATAATAATGATGTTCGAGTTTATCTACAAGAAGGGGGAACGGAAAAAGACATTTCAACATTTTTCCCAATTTCCTATACAGGCAATGTCATTACGATAACTCCAGGTGATCTTAAATATGTTCAAGGAGTAAAAGTATCTAGTAAGATTGTCATTCGCTATACGGCAAGATTAAACGATGATGCTGTTATGGGTGCTCTAGGAAATCCTAATATAGCTAACCTGACCTATTCAAATAATCCAAATGGAAATAATTCTTCAACTGCTGAAACTCCTGATACCAAGGCAAATGTCTATACATACCAGCTTAAATTAAATAAGGTCAAAGAAAATCAACAAGCCTTAGCTGGTGCGGGTTTCACCCTTTATAAAAAAGTTGGTGGCCAATACACTGAGATTAAAAAGTTTGAAGCTGGTTCAGATAGCACCTTTGATTTTAAGGGGCTGGATTCGGGTGACTACAAGCTTGTAGAAAGTACAATTCCATCAGGCTACAATGCTATGAAGGATATTGAGTTTAACATTTCAGGAACGATTGACTCCACAGGAGATTTGACAAATCTGACAGCAACTTCAGCAACCGCAAGCTTTGAGACTGATGTCAATACTGGTATTATCACCCTGAAAGTGGTCAATAAGCAAGGTGCTCTTCTGCCAAATACAGGGGGAATTGGAACGACCATTCTTTACCTAGTCGGAACTAGCCTTGTACTTGGTGCTGGAGTTCTATTTATTATCAAGAAACGCGCAGACTCCAAGTAATCTTAGGGAGAAAGGAAGAGGTAGATGAAGTATACTATCTCTTTTCCTTTCTTGTGCGACTGAATAAATGTTATGAAAAAACACCTTATTAATTTTTTACTAATTTTATTTTTAGTCAGTGGGATAGGATTGTTGCTCTACCCTACTGTAAGTGAACTTTGGAACTCTTATCATCAGTCGCAAGCTATTTCAAACTATGAGAATAAAGTAGAAAAGCTTGACACGAGTAAAACAGATGAGATGAGAGCGGCTGCAGAATTCTATAACCAAACCCTTGAAAAAGGAGTTGTCCCTAACTATCGTCTTTCAGAGGAAGAAAAAAAGACTTACAATAGCCTATTAGATGTTACAGGGACTGGCATTATGGCTTATGTGGAAATTCCCACGCTAGGAACCAACCTTCCCATTTACCATGGGACGGATGATGCTATTTTGCAAGTAGCAATTGGACATATTCCAGGAAGTTCACTGCCGGTTGGTGGCCAAGGGACCCACTCAGTCATATCAGGCCACCGAGGTTTGCCTTCAGCTAAGCTGTTTACTGACATTGACAAATTAAAAAACGGCGATCGATTTATGATCCATGTCTTGGGAAAGACTATCACCTATCAAGTGGATCAGACCTTGACAGTTGAGCCTGATGATATTTCTTCCTTGAGCGTTGACCCAGAACAGGATTATTGCACACTAGTTACCTGTACCCCTTACGGAATAAATAGTCACCGCTTGTTGGTTAGAGGTCACCGAGTTCCGAATGAGGAGAAGATTTCCAAATCAAGCAAGAAGAAGACGAACGTGATTCCTTGGATTTATATAGCTATCATCCTTCTTGTGCTGATCTTTATTTTGATTCTCCTTTACAGCAAGAGAAAGAAAAAAAGAGCTGAGCTACGCCGTAAAACAGGTTTACGCTCAGCTGTTTATCGCAAACGGAACAAAAAGGGGTGTCATGCTAAATGATTTATGGAAATAGGAACAGTTATGTGAGAGTTAATGAAGAAGACAATTCCTTTTTTATCAAGGTAACGGTGCTTTATTCTTAAAAATCCTCACAGGATAAGACACTTAGTCTTGATATTTTACTCTTACAAAAAACGACTGGTACAAGATTTGTCTCAGTCGCTTTTTATTACTAATAATTCAAAAACTGCTCGATTTCCTGCTTTTCAATCTGTTTGCCATGCTGACAGACAGGGCAGATGAGGTAATGTTTTCTACCGTAAGGAAAGGTTGGAATCCAATAGAGTGTAAACTTTCGGCCGGTTTCAATAATTTCCCAAGGTGCGACGTTGTGGCAGTTGGCACACTCGATATTGCTTTGGGTCTGTCCTACGTTTTTCTGATAACCTTTATATCCCCAGATAATCATATTGATTTCCCTCCTTTATTGGTTGGGCAGCAAGCTTATTTGCTGAAGTCATAGTCCTTGATAATCTCGATTTTTTCAATCTTGATATCTTTTTTAGGCTTGTCATTATCGTCTGTTTCTGCGGCAGCGATTTTGTCCACCACATCCATACCTTCCAACACTTGGCCAAATACGGTATAAGCACCGCCATCTAAAGTAGGATTTCCACCGTTTTTATAGGCTTCGATGATTTTAGCGGGGAAGGAATCCGTAGACATTTGGCTAGTCAAATCTTTCTTGCTTTGATTGATGAAGAACTGACTGCCATTGGTACCAGGGCCTGCATTAGCCATGGATAGGGCACCACGAATATTATAGAGATATGGAGAATACTCATTTTTAAAGCCGTTTCCAGAGTCTTTAGACTTGTCTTTGCCCTTCCAGATAGACTCGCCTCCAGTGCCGTTGCCTTTAGGATCTCCGGTCTGAATCATAAATTCATTGATAACGCGGTGGAATAAAACGCCGTCATAGTAGCCTTCCTTAGCATGGGTCAGGAAGTTTTCAACGGCTAGTGGGGCTTGTTTTGGAAAGAGCTTGATGCGGATATCGCCTTCAGTCGTTATCAACTTGACTTCCGCTTCATCTTCAGCAACTTCTGTAGATAGCTGCGGAAAATTGGCATTTTCGTTGGTCATGGCATCCTTGAATTGCTCACGGAGTTTGCTGGTTTCCTCTGGGTCAGAGCTAGAGCTCACTAGCGAAGAACTGCTGGATGAGTTGGAGGAGCTAGTAGTCTCCTCTTTCTTACCTTTACCAGAGCAGCCAGCCAAGACAAGTCCTGATAAGAGGCTGATAAGAAGAATTTTTTTCATATAAAACCTTTCTCGCATTAGATTGTAAACTACTGATATTTTACTACAATTAAGCTAGTTTTTCAAACCCTCCTGTGTCAGACAATCCAGAAGCAGATTTTTAAGTCCTGATGGCCGTAAGTTTAGGCCGCAAATTGCTTCTATGTCTAACCATTCAGGTTGATAGATATTCTGGGTATGACTGCGAAGGGATTCCTCGCCCTGAATCATTGGCGTTGATGTATGGCTGATAGTGGCATGGAAATAGATTTCTAGGCGGTGGCCATTTCTGAAAGTAAAGGCTGGCTGCAGCTGCTTTTCAGACAAGCTCCAACCCAGCTCTTCCTGAATTTCTCTCTGAGCTGCTTGGACTGCAGTCTCACCTGACTCGGCTCCGCCTCCCGGTATCACAAAATACTCTTCTCCATTTTTCCAGCGGTGGATGAGCAGTATCTGCTTGGTTTGGGGATTGTAAAGAATGACTCCAGCTCGCATTATCTTCCTCCTGAAATGTTTTTACTGTTAATTAGAATTTCCTCTATTCTAACACAAGAACAAGAGTTTTGCTGGGACTTGTTAAAAGAAAGGTAGGGCGATTACGTTTATCTTGATAAGATGAAGTTTTAAATACAGAAGAAGTTTAGTAGTAGTAGGCAGACTTGTGCATGATGAAAGAATATGGTAAAATGAATAGATTAAAAATAATAAGGGGTGTTTTCCATGGAGAAAAGACTGACAAGAGATGTCAAGAACAAAAAAATCGCTGGTGTATGTGCTGGTATCGCAAACTACTTTGATTTAGATCCAACCTTGGTTCGTGTTATTTGGATTCTTTTGGTCTGTGTGGCAGGTACAGGTGTCTTGGCTTACTTGATTGCCTGGGCGGTTATGCCAGAGGCATAATAAGAAATTACGTGATAGTGAAATGAGAACTGGCTAGTCCAGTTCTTTTTGCGTGGATAAATAAGTTTTTTGCTTATGATTTAGATAAAAGATTTCTCATCTAAGGCTCAAATATGGTATAATAAGGGTTATGGCAACTAAGAAAAACACGAAAAAAGGCCGGACAACTCGTCGGCCGACAAAAGCAGAATTAGAAAGACAAAAAGCAATAAAGAGAATGATTGCCACCTTTGTATTGGCTCTTATTCTTTTGTTTGCAGCAATTAAGCTAGGCGCCTTTGGGGTCACCATTTATAATATGATTCGCCTCTTGGTAGGAAGCTTAGCCTATCTGGCTATTCTGGCCAGCTTTGGCTATCTCTTTTTTTTCAAGTGGCTGCACAAGCACGAAGGGACAGTTTCAGGATTTATCAGCCTCTTTTTGGGATTGGAGTTAATTTTCCAAGCTTATTTTGTCAGTGTGTTGAAGCTAGAAGGGGCAGCTGTCTTATCCACAACTCTAGGCAGGGTCTTGACTGATCTGACAGCCTTTAAGGTTAGCTCCTTCGCGGGAGGCGGCCTGCTGGGCTCTCTCTTATACGCACCTATCTCTTTCCTTTTTTCAAATATCGGTTCTTATTTCTTCGGCCTGCTCCTCATTCTTTTGGGCGGTCTGCTTATGAGCCCTTGGTCTATCTATGACATTTCAGAAAAGGCTATGGCTGCTTTTCAAAATTGGAGAGAGAAGCAGGAAGAAAAGCGACAGCTTCGTTTCCTGGAGCAGGAAGAGAAAGCTGCACAGGCAGCGATGCAAGCCATTGAAGTAGAGCAAGAAGAAGCTGAAGTCGATCCTGAAACAGGAGAGATTTTAGATGACGAGGACTTGTCAGATACAGCTGTGGACTTTGATGAGGCAGACTATGAGGAACTGGGAGAGTATGATCCTCATGAACCTCTGGACTTTGGTCGCGAAGAAGAGGCGGAGGAAGCAGACGTAGACGCAGATGTTGAGGTGGATTTTACGGCCAAGGAAAGTTTGGACTACAAGCTGCCGACCATCAATCTCTTTGCGCCTGATAAGCCTAAAAACCAGTCCAAGGAAAAACGCATTGTCCGAGACAATATTAAGATTTTGGAAGAGACCTTTGCTAGTTTTGGGATAAAGGCTGCTGTTGAGCGGGCTGAAATCGGACCTTCCGTCACTAAGTACGAGGTCAAGCCAGCTGTCGGTGTTCGGGTTAATCGGATTTCCAATCTGGCTGATGACTTGGCTCTTGCCCTAGCTGCTAAGGATGTGCGGATTGAGGCGCCGATTCCTGGGAAATCCCTGGTCGGGATTGAAGTGCCCAACTCTGAAGTTGCGACCGTGACTTTCCGAGAACTCTGGGATCAGTCCAAGACGGATGCTAGTAAGCTCCTAGAAATCCCACTCGGTAAGGCTGTCAACGGCTCTGTCCGCTCCTTTGACTTGGCTAAGATGCCCCATCTCTTGGTAGCGGGCTCTACTGGCTCTGGTAAATCTGTGGCTGTCAACGGCATTATCGCCAGCATTCTCATGAAAGCCAGACCGGATGAAGTCAAGTTTATGATGGTGGATCCTAAGATGGTGGAGCTGTCCGTTTATAATGACATTCCCCACTTGCTTATCCCAGTCGTAACCAATCCTCGCAAGGCCAGCCGTGCCCTGCAGAAGGTTGTAGACGAGATGGAAAACCGCTATGAACTCTTCTCTAAGGTCGGTGCCCGTAACATTGCCGGCTACAATGCTAAAGTAGCTGAGTACAATGCTCAGTCAGAATACAAGCAGGTTCCCCTGCCTTTAATCGTCGTCATCGTGGACGAGCTGGCTGACCTTATGATGGTGGCCAGCAAGGAAGTGGAAGACGCCATTATCCGTCTGGGACAAAAAGCGCGTGCAGCTGGGATTCACATGATTCTGGCTACCCAGCGGCCATCTGTAGATGTTATCTCGGGTCTAATCAAGGCCAATGTGCCCTCTCGGATTGCCTTTGCTGTGTCCAGCGGGACAGACAGTCGGACCATTCTGGATGAAAATGGAGCGGAAAAACTTTTGGGACGTGGGGATATGCTCTTTAAGCCTATTGATGAAAACCACCCGGTTCGTCTGCAGGGCTCCTTTATCTCAGATGAAGATGTGGAGCGAATCGTAGCCTTTGTCAAGAACCAAGCTGAAGCTGATTATGACGATAGCTTTGATCCGGGTGAAGTATCTGAAAGCGAGATGGAGTCTGGCAGTGGAGATGATGGAGGAGATCCCCTATTTGAAGAAGCCAAGGCCTTGGTTATCGAGACCCAGAAGGCCAGTGCTTCTATGATTCAGCGGCGACTCTCGGTCGGCTTTAACCGGGCTACTCGTCTCATGGAAGAGTTAGAAGCAGCTGGGGTTATCGGTCCTGCCGAAGGAACCAAGCCGAGAAAGGTTTTGCAGACGAATTGATTCTAATTTCACTTGTCTGCTAGTAAGATAATTATTCAATAAAAACAAATCTGCCAGCAGTCAGCCGGCAGATTTTCTCTACTTACACATTGCCAAGGAAAGGAAAATAAGGTATGAAACTAGACACCATTCACCATATAGCTATCATCGGTCATGATTATGCCAAAACTAGGGAGTTTTATGTGGAAAAGCTAGGCTTTGAGCAGCTGGATGAGCACCACCGGCCGGACAAGCATGATATTCTCTTTAATGTCCGCAAGGGAAATCTGACTCTGGAAATTTTTATCAAGGAAGAAGCTCCCAAGAGGCCAGCCTTGCCGCATCCAGAGCATACAGGTCTGCGGCATCTTGCCTTCCGAGTGACAAATGTCGAAAAAATGTTGGAGGAATTTGATCGTTTAGAGATTCCCCATACTGAGCTGCGCTATGACGACTTCGACGGCCGTAAGATGGCTTTCTTCTTTGATCCGGATGGCCTGCCTCTGGAGATTCACGAATAAGACTAGGAGCATAGAAAAGTCCTTTTTTCTCGGTAAAAGAACGACTTGTAGGTCCCGCATACGAAAAACCCATCGGCTATCTGATAACCGATGGATTTTGTTTTACATTGTTACAAAAAGAGTCCAATGACCATGGCTAGGTACATGAAGAAGGTCAAAAGAAATCCAGCCCGCCAGAAGAACTTAAAGAACTTAGGATAGTAGAAGCTTCGTTTTTTCTTGAGAAAATAGATGGTGATGGCGATAGCGAGAACTGAGAGAGCTAGGGTAAGCTGGGGTAGTAAGCTATGATAGTAGGCCTTGTCTGAAATGATATAAAATTCCACAACAAAAAGCGGAAAAGCCAAGTCCGCAAAGTTTAAACCGTATTTTCTTAATTGAAAAACTCGCACTGTAATAGTGGTTAAAATCAAAGTTAAAAAGATAAATAAAATCGAAGCAATCTTTAATAGTGTCATAAGATTATTTTACCACAAAAAATTCAAAAAAGAAGATAAAATTCCTTGCATTTAAGAAAGTTTAGTGTATAATA
This sequence comes from Streptococcus sanguinis SK355, assembly GCF_000212855.1. GTDB lineage: Bacteria > Bacillota > Bacilli > Lactobacillales > Streptococcaceae > Streptococcus > Streptococcus sanguinis_A. The sequence goes on along the minus strand of NZ_GL890993.1, from coordinate 2,186,140 downwards.
GAAAGGTATGCGAAAAGCATACTTGTGGGAGGTAAAAATCTTTATTTACCGCCAAAACCACAAAGGAGGATTTAAAAATGGCTAAAAAAGTCGAAAAACTTGTAAAATTGCAAATCCCTGCTGGTAAAGCTACTCCAGCTCCACCAGTTGGTCCTGCGCTTGGTCAAGCCGGTATCAACATCATGGGATTCACTAAGGAGTTCAACGCTCGTACAGCTGACCAAGCTGGTATGATTATTCCAGTTGTTATCTCAGTATACGAAGACAAATCATTCACTTTCGTGACTAAGACTCCGCCAGCTGCTGTTCTTTTGAAGAAAGCTGCAGGTGTTGAAAAAGGTTCAGGTGAGCCAAACAAAACGAAAGTTGCAACAGTTACTCGTGCGCAAGTACAAGAAATTGCTGAAACTAAGATGCCAGATTTGAACGCTGCAAACATCGAGTCTGCAATGCGTATGATTGAAGGTACTGCTCGTTCTATGGGATTCACTGTTGTTGACTAATCAATAACGCTCGTCCCATTTGCCCGCACTACACTTGATCAGATTGACGAGTGACGTGGGAGATGAAAATCGATTGAACCACTTACAAGGAGAAAGATAAAATGGCTAAAAAAAGCAAACAACTTCGTGCTGCTCTTGAAAAAATCGACAGCACAAAAGCATACAGCGTAGAAGAAGCTGTAGCACTTGCAAAAGAAACTAACTTTGCAAAATTCGACGCAACTGTAGAAGTTGCTTACAACTTGAACATTGACGTTAAAAAAGCTGACCAACAAATCCGTGGCGCAATGGTATTGCCAAACGGAACTGGTAAAACTTCACGCGTTCTTGTTTTCGCACGTGGTGCGAAAGCAGAAGAGGCGAAAGCTGCTGGTGCAGACTTCGTTGGTGAAGATGACCTCGTTGCAAAAATCAACGACGGTTGGTTGGACTTTGACGTAGTAATCGCTACACCTGACATGATGGCACTTGTAGGTCGCCTTGGACGTGTCCTTGGACCTCGTAACTTGATGCCAAACCCTAAGACTGGTACTGTAACAATGGACGTTGCAAAAGCAGTTGAAGAGTCTAAAGGTGGTAAGATTACTTACCGTGCAGACCGTGCAGGTAACGTACAAGCTATCATTGGTAAAGTTTCATTTGAAGCTGACAAGTTGGTTGAAAACTTCAAAGCTTTTAATGACACAATCCAAAAAGCGAAACCAGCTACTGCTAAAGGTACTTACGTAACTAACCTGACTATCACTACTACACAAGGTGTTGGTATCAAGGTTGACGTAAACTCACTTTAAGAATTAATTGAACTGCCTTCGGGTGGTTCTTTTTTTGAAATAAAACTCATGATAGCGATTACAAACTCATAGAAACATGTTATAATAATATCGAATCAATTTATTTTATAATAAAAGGAGATGGTGTCATGAAAAAAGATCAGAACCAGCTAACCTGGCTGATGGTATCTCTGATTGCTTTTAATATGGTCTGGGGTCTGGGCAATGTGGTTAATAACTACTCCCAGCAAGGAATCTCGGTAATTGTTTCTTGGATTCTTATCCTAGCGATTTACTTTATTCCCTATGCCCTCATCGTGGGGCAGCTTGGATCGACTTTCAAGGAGAGTGGAGGCGGTGTTAGTGACTGGGTGGAGAAGACCTCTACCAAGCGGCTTGCTTATTTTGCGGCCTGGACTTACTGGGTGGTGCATATTCCTTATCTGGCTCAAAAGCCACAGGGAGTTTTGATTCCGCTGGGCTGGGCTATTCAGGGAAATGGAGACTTTTTGAGCAGTCTTGATATTCACTGGATCGTTATTCTTAGCTTGCTGATTTTCGGTGCTTTTCTCTATTTGTCCACCAAAGGCCTGTCCACGCTCAAGGTGATTGGGGGGCTGGCAGGCAGTGCCATGCTGATTATGTCTTTCCTCTTCGTCCTCTTAGCAGTCGGGGCGCCTTTTATCAAGCCGGATATGCAGTTTGCAACGGCCAATATGGATAAGCTCAGCACTTATATTCCAAACTTTGATTTTTCTTATTTCACGACTATCTCCCTCTTAGTCTTTGCGGTCGGCGGGGCTGAGAAAATCTCGCCTTACGTTAATCAAACACGCAATCCAGCCAAGGAATTTCCAAAGGGAATGATTGTCATGGCTGTCATGGTTGGTGCCTCTGCTATCCTAGGCTCTCTAGCTATGGGCATGCTTTTTGATGGCAGCAATATTCCTGAGGATCTGATGCGAAACGGCGCTTACCAAGCCTTCCAAAAGCTAGGCAACTACTGGGGCGTGGGCAATGTACTAGTAGTTATTTATGCCCTGACCAATATGGTTGGACAGATTGCTGCACTGGCTTTCTCTATTGACGCGCCTCTGCAAATCATGCTCAATAATGCTGATGAAGAGTTTGTCCCAAGCTGGCTGCGCAAGCGGACATCAAAAGGAATCCTCATTAACGGTTACATCTTGACAGGGATTTTAGTTAGCTTCTTGATTATTCTGCCTATCTTTGGAATCAAAGAAATTGACGGTCTGGTCAAATGGATGACCAATCTCAACTCCATTGTTATGCCAATGCGGTATCTCTGGGTATTCCTGGCCTACATGATGTTGAACAAGGCTTGGAAGAAGTACAAGGATGCCGAGTACAAGTTTACCAAAAATCCCAAAGTTGGCTTTGCTATCGGAGCTTGGTGCTTCCTCTTTACAGCCTTTGCCTGCATTTTAGGGATGGTTCCGAAAGTAGACTTTGCCAAAGATCCAGCTGGCTGGCAATTCTCTCTCTTGACCAATATTTTGACCCCAATCGTCTTAATCAGTCTGGGTGTTATCCTGCCAATCTTGGCTAAGCGGGAAAAGAAACAGTCGCTCAAGCAGTGAGTGGACCTAGCAAAAGATGATTGAAATATTCATTCCCAGTCCTATCTGATGATGGGGCTGGTTTTTTTGTGAAATGAGCTAGTCTGCTCTGCTATTTTGCAAAAAGGAAAAAAGAAAAATTTCGGTGATTTAACTATATAAAAATCACAAAATGTGGTAAAATAGTACAGATAAAATAAGGAGTAAAAAAATGGTAGAACCTAAGTATAAGCGTATTTTGATTAAGTTGTCAGGTGAAGCTCTTGCTGGTGAAAAAGGCGTTGGTATTGATATTCAAACCGTTCAGAAGATGGCGGAAGAAATCAAAGAAGTTCACGATTTGGGAGTTCAGATTGCTCTGGTTATCGGAGGTGGAAACCTTTGGCGGGGTGAGCCGGCAGCAGAAGCGGGCATGGACCGCGTGCAGGCCGACTATACTGGTATGTTGGGCACTGTCATGAATGCGCTGGTCATGGCGGATTCGTTGCAGCAGGTAGGTGTAGATACGCGCGTGCAGACAGCGATTGCTATGCAGCAGGTGGCTGAGCCTTACATCCGAGGTCGAGCCCTTCGTCATTTGGAAAAAGGCCGTATCGTAATTTTCGGTGCAGGTATTGGATCTCCTTATTTTTCAACCGATACAACCGCTGCCTTGCGATCAGCAGAGATTGAAGCAGATGCGATTCTCATGGCCAAAAATGGCGTGGACGGTGTCTATAATGCCGATCCTAAGAAGGACAAGACCGCTGTTAAGTTTGATGAACTGACCCACCGAGATGTCATCAGTAAGGGACTGCGGATTATGGACTCAACGGCTTCAACCCTGTCTATGGACAATGACATTGACTTGGTTGTCTTTAATATGAATGAGCCGGGCAATATCAAACGCGTTGTTATCGGTGAGCAAATCGGAACAACAGTATCAAATAATTTATAAGAATGGAGATTAGAAATTCATGGCAAATGCAATTGTAGAAAAAGCAAAAGAAAGAATGACCCACTCGCACCAAAGTTTGGCTCGTGAATTTGGTAGCATCCGTGCAGGCCGCGCCAATGCCAGCCTTTTGGACCGCATCCATGTGGAGTACTATGGAGTAGAAACTCCGCTCAACCAAATCGCTTCAATTACGATTCCAGAAGCGCGTGTTCTTTTGGTGACACCTTTTGACAAGTCTTCTATCAAGGACATTGAGCGTGCGCTTAATGCTTCTGATCTTGGCATTACGCCAGCCAGCGATGGATCTGTGATTCGTCTGGTCATTCCAGCCCTGACAGAGGAAACTCGCCGTGATTTGGCTAAAGAAGTGAAAAAGGTTGGTGAAAATGCTAAAGTTGCCATCCGTAACATCCGCCGCGATGCTATGGACGAAGCTAAGAAGCAGGAAAAAGCCAAAGAAATCACCGAGGATGAATTGAAGACCTTGGAAAAGGATATTCAAAAAGTAACGGACGATGCTGTCAAACATATCGATGAAATGACAGCAAATAAAGAAAAAGAACTTTTAGAAGTCTAACATTTTTATCAGAATCAAAACTCAGTTGGCTTTGGCTGACTGAGTTGTTTTAACATCAAAAATCCTTGCCCGGTTTGAAGAAGCAAGGTAGAAAATAGGTCTATATGAATACAAATCTTGCCAGCTTCATCGTGGGTATCATCACGGATGAAAATGATCGCTTTTACTTTGTTCAAAAGGACGGTCAGGTTTACGCTCTATCTAAGGAAGAGGGGGTGCATGAGCTGGGGCAGTCTGTCAAAGGCTTTGCCTACAGCGATATGAAGCAGAAGCTTCGCCTGACAACTCTTGAAGTCACGGCTACTCAAGAGCAGTTTGGCTGGGGAACCGTAACGGAAGTCCGCAAGGATCTGGGAGTCTTTGTCGATACCGGTCTGCCGGATAAGCAAATCGTGGTATCGCTAGACATCTTGCCAGAGATCAAGGAACTCTGGCCTAAGAAGGGCGACCGCCTTTATATCCGTCTAGATGTGGACAAGAAAGACCGCATCTGGGGTCAGTTGGCCTATCAGGAGGATTTCCAACGCTTGGCTCGTCCTGCCTACAATAATATGCAGAACCAAAACTGGCCAGCCATCGTTTATCGGCTCAAGCTTTCTGGCACTTTTGTCTACCTGCCGGAGAATAACATGCTGGGCTTCATCCACCCAAGTGAGCGCTATGCAGAGCCTCGTCTGGGACAGGTCTTGGACGCACGGGTGATTGGCTTCCGTGAAGTAGACCGGACCCTTAACCTCTCTCTCAAGCCTCGCTCCTTTGAAATGTTGGAAAATGATGCCCAGATGATTCTGACCTATCTGGAGAGCAATGGCGGCTTTATGACCTTGAACGATAAGTCTTCACCAGACGACATCAAGGCCACTTTTGGTATTTCCAAAGGTCAGTTTAAAAAAGCTCTGGGTGGGCTGATGAAAGCTGGTAAAATCAAGCAGGACCCGACTGGAACGGAGTTGGTGTGAGGATGACGTGGTGTTGCCCAACAGTTTATGCTTGAAATAAAGCGATTTTTAAAAAATGGAAGGAACCGATGAGAAAATCTTTTTACAGCTGGCTGATGACAGAGCGCAATCCTAAGAGCAAGGAGCCAAAGGCTATTTTGGCGGACTTGGCTTTTCAGGATACGGCCTTTCCCAAGCATACGGATGATTTTGATGAGGTTAGTCGTTTTCTGGAGGAGCACGCAAATTTTTCCTTTAACTTGGGCGAGTTCGATGCTATTTGGGAAGAGTATCAAGCCCATTAAGTGGATAGTGGCTAGGGATAGTCATTTTCTGCTTGCTTTGATATAATAAAGCTAATTCATTCAATAAATTAAAATAGAGAGGTTCTTTGTTTGCAGGAACATTCAGTAGAAATTAAACTGAGCCATCCAGATGACTCATTCCACCTTTTTGGATCTAATGAACGACATCTGCGTCTGATGGAGCAGGAATTGAAAGTCACCATCCATGCTCGGACCGAGATTGTGCAGATTTTAGGTACGGAGGCTTCCTGTGAGGAGGCTCGCCAGGTCATTCAAGCTCTCTTGGTCTTGGTCAATCGTGGCATGACCATTGGCACGCCCGATGTAGTGACAGCCATTACCATGGTCAAAAATGATGAAATTGATAAGTTTGTAGCTCTTTACGAAGAAGAAATCATCAAAGACAGCTATGGCAAGCCGATTCGCGTCAAGACACTTGGTCAAAAAATCTATGTGGACAGTGTTAAAAATCATGATATTGTCTTTGGTATCGGGCCAGCTGGAACAGGGAAGACCTTTCTGGCGGTGACCATGGCGGTGACTGCTCTTAAGCGTGGGCAGGTCAAGCGAATCATCCTGACAAGGCCGGCTGTGGAAGCTGGTGAGAGTCTGGGCTTTCTGCCTGGTGACCTTAAGGAAAAGGTGGATCCATATCTGCGTCCGGTCTATGATGCCTTGTATCAGATTTTGGGCAAGGACCAGACGACGCGCCTTATGGAGCGAGAAATCATTGAGATTGCTCCCCTAGCCTATATGCGGGGGCGGACGCTGGATGATGCCTTTGTAATTCTGGACGAGGCACAGAATACTACCATCATGCAGATGAAGATGTTTCTGACGCGGCTGGGCTTCCAGTCCAAGATGATTGTCAATGGAGACATCAGTCAGGTCGATCTGCCTCGCAATGTCAAATCTGGGCTCATTGACGCTCAAGAGAAATTGAAGAACATCTCCCAGATCGACTTTGTGCATTTCTCAGCTAAGGATGTAGTCCGTCATCCGGTGGTGGCAGAGATTATCCGGGCTTATGAACCAGCTCCTGTTAAAGAGACTGCAACTGAGCCAGAAGAAATAAAATAGCATACAAAAAGAGCAGAGGGAAATCTGCTCTTTTCGTATGATTAATTTCAAGTCTCGGTTGCTTGCTAATAACCTAGTAAATCAACTAAACGAGTTCATCGATAGATGTGTAGTCCTTGTTGAGACCTTCTGCAACTGGTTGACTGGTGATGTGACCTTGGTAGGTTGTGACACCTTGGCGCAGGCCTTGGTCATCTGCAATGGCTTGTTTGAAGCCTTTCCCTGCCAAAGCCTCCACATAAGGAAGGGTGACATTGGTCAGGGCGATAGTAGAAGTGCGGGCTACGGCACCAGGGATATTAGCAACTGCATAGTGGAGGACACCGTGTTTTTCATAGACAGGCTCGGTGTGGGTCGTCACGCGGTCGGCTGTTTCAATGACACCGCCTTGGTCAACGGCTACGTCTACAATGACAGAGCCTGGACGCATTTGCTTAACCATATCGTCTGTTACCAGTTTTGGAGCCTTCGCACCTGGAATGAGGACAGCGCCAATCACGACATCTGCCTCTCGAACGCTAGCTTCGATATTGAAAGGATTAGACATGAGGGTCTGGATTTGATGACCGAAAACATCTTCTAGGACAGACAGACGCTTAGCGCTGATATCCAGAATAGTCACTTGAGCACCCAATCCTAGAGCGATACGAGCGGCATGAGTTCCTACGACACCGCCACCGATGATGGTAACTTTCCCTTTCGGAACACCCGGTACACCACCGAGAAGTACGCCAGATCCACCTTCACGCTTAGTCAGGAAGTGGGCTCCGATTTGGACCGCCATCCGTCCAGCTACCTCACTCATAGGTACCAAGAGTGGCAGTTGTCCATCTTGATCGCGAACAGTTTCGTAGGCCAGACCTGTTGTTTTAGCACTAGTCATAGCATCTGCTAGCTCAGGAGCGGCAGCCATATGCAGGTAGGTAAAGAGCAAGAGGTCATCACGGAGGAAGCCATATTCAGCTGCCAGAGGTTCTTTGACCTTGACCACCAGCTCAGCTGCCCAAGCTTCTGCAGCAGTAGGGACGATTTTTGCACCTTGCTTTTCATAGTCAGCATCGGCAAAGCCAGATCCCAGACCTGCGTTTGTCTCAATCAGAACTTCATGGCCTTTGCCAACGAGACTATGAACACCAGCTGGTGTCAGAGCGACACGATTTTCATTGTTTTTGATTTCTTTTGGAATACCGATTAACATAAAAAATATGCTCCTTTTTTAAGATGTTTTTATTGTATATGAAAACGCTTTAAAAATCAAGAAAAAATCGGAGCGGTTTGCTTTCATCAGTGAATTATGCTATTCTGTTAAGAAAATCTAGGAGGTCCTGATGGAAAATATCTATGTCAAACTGGCTCATCATTCCAGACTGGAAATTGAACGGCTGATTCTGCGTCCAGTGACCTTGGACGATGCCCCGGCGATGTTTGAGTATGCTTCGGATGAGGAAAATACTCGCTATACCTTTGAGACAAATAAAAGTCTGGAAGAAACACACAATAATATCGCTCTCTTTTATCTGGCCAATCCTCTGGGGCGCTGGGGGATAGAAGCGAAAGAAAATGGCAAATTCATTGGGACTATTGATCTGCATAAGATCAGGCTGGACTTGAAAACGGCGGCTATCGGCTATGTAATCAATAAAAAATACTGGAATCAGGGCTACACGACAGAGGCCAATCGCGCAGTAATCCAGCTGGCTTTTGAGCAAATCGGAATGAACAAACTTGTGGCGCTGTACGATGTGGACAATCCAGCATCTGGCAGGGTTATGGTCAAGTCTGGTATGAAATATTCCCACGAAGAGCCTTACGCATCACTAGACAAGCATGAGAAAGGTCGCATTGTGACGCGGGTCCATTACTATCTGACTAGGGAAGATTATTTTGCAAAAAAATGAGAAAGGATATTGACAAGCACCTATCTACATGATATATTAGATAGGTACGCTGATTTAGCTCAGTTGGCAGAGCGCATCCATGGTAAGGATGAGGTCGCCGGTTCGATCCCGGCAATTAGCATCTTGTAGGACAAGGTTGGGTTTTCCCAGCCTTTTTTTGTCAATGATAGCTGGTAGTGAAAGGCAAAGTTTTAGGAGGGGGAAAAAAATAAAAATAGCTGCTTTTGTCTTTGCAGTGAGAGGTTGACAAATCTGCTCTGCTATTTTCCAAAACCCTGCCCTCGGCTCCCTAAAGTGAGTCAAAATATGATATAATAAGGTAATACTAGCAAAGCGGGTAAGATATGTATATCGAAATGGTAGATGAAACGGGTCAGGTTTCGGAAGAGATTCTTAAACAGACTCAGGAAATTTTGGAGTTTGCGGCCCAGAAAACGGGCAAGGAAAAGAAGGAAATGGCTGTGACTTTTGTTAGTAATGATCGCAGTCATGAACTCAACTTAGAATATAGAGATACGGATCGGCCGACGGATGTGATTAGCTTGGAGTACAAGCCTGAGCTGGACATCGCTGTTGACGAGGAGGATTTGCTGGACCATCCTGAGCTAGCTGAGATGCTGGAGGATTTTGATGCCTATATCGGCGAACTGTTCATTTCAGTGGACAAGGCGCGTGAGCAGGCTGAAGAATACGGCCACAGCTTTGAGCGGGAGATGGGCTTTTTGGCAGTGCATGGTTTTCTGCATATCAATGGCTATGATCACTATACGCCGGAAGAAGAAGCAGAAATGTTTGGATTACAGGAAGAAATTTTAACTGCTTATGGACTCACAAGGAAATAACAAACGCAAATGGAAAAATCGAGATGTGGTCTCGAGTCTGGAATTTGCTTTAACCGGTATTTTTACAGCCTTTAAAGAGGAGCGCAATCTGCGCAAGCATGTCCTTTCGGCTTTGGCAGTGATAGTTGCGGGACTGATTTTTGACTTGTCCGCAATAGAATGGCTCTTTCTCTTTTTAAGCATTTTTCTGGTCATTGCCTTTGAGATTGTCAATTCTGCCATTGAAAATGTCGTGGATCTGGCTAGTGATTACCACTTTTCTATGCGGGCCAAGAATGCCAAGGATATGGCAGCGGGAGCTGTTCTGGTCGTGTCTGGCTTTGCCGTTGTGACAGGACTGATTATTTTTGTTCCCAAGATTTGGGATTGGATTTTTTAAAGATTTGAAAATCGGGGGAGACTGCCGATTTTCTGCTGTTTTAATGGAAATAATAGAGGTAAAATAATGACTTTTAAATCAGGTTTTGTAGCTATTTTAGGACGTCCTAATGTTGGGAAATCAACCTTTTTGAATCATGTTATGGGGCAAAAGATTGCCATCATGAGCGATAAGGCTCAGACCACACGCAATAAAATTATGGGGATTTACACGACGGATAAGGAGCAGATTGTCTTTATCGACACGCCGGGAATCCACAAGCCTAAGACAGCTCTAGGTGATTTCATGGTGGAAGCAGCATACAGCACCCTGCGTGAGGTGGATACTGTCCTCTTCATGGTGCCAGCTGATGAGCCGCGTGGCAAGGGCGACGATATGATTATCGAGCGCTTGAAAGCGGCTAAGGTGCCAGTTATTTTGGTGGTTAATAAGATTGATAAAGTTCATCCGGATCAGCTTTTAGCGCAAATTGATGATTTCCGTCAGCAGATGGACTTCAAAGAAATCGTACCGATTTCAGCCCTGCAAGGTAATAATGTTTCCCGTCTGGTTGACATCCTCAGCGAGAATTTGGAGGAAGGCTTCCAGTATTTCCCAGAAGATCAGATTACTGACCATCCAGAGCGCTTTCTGGTGTCAGAAATGATTAGGGAGAAGGTTTTGATGCTGACACGGGAGGAAATTCCCCACTCAGTCGCGGTGGTTGTTGACAGTATGAAGCGAGACGAGGAGACGGACAAGGTCCATATCCGAGCGACCATCATGGTGGAGAGGGACAGCCAAAAAGGCATTATCATCGGCAAAGGCGGCTCTATGCTGAAGAAAATCGGATCCATGGCTCGGCGCGATATTGAGCTTATGCTGGGGGACAAGGTCTTCCTAGAAACCTGGGTCAAGGTCAAGAAAAACTGGCGGGACAAGAAGCTGGACTTGGCGGATTTTGGGTATAATAAGAAGGAGTATTGAGGTTTTCTAAGCTAGTAAGTGAGGTGATGGAGATGCCGCCATTATTCATTGACGAAAGAGGGCAGCAAAATCCAAAAAGTATTATCTTTTTGCATGCTTCAGGCTCTAGCAGTCAGATGTGGCGACACCATGTTGCTGCGCTTGAGCAAGATTTTCATTGCATCCTTGTGGATTTACCTGGTCACGGAGCGAGTCGTGATATTGAGTGGACAAACTTTGATGATGTCGTGGAAATGATTGTGGCTGTCATTAAAAACAAAGCACATGGCAAGCCGCACTTGGTTGGGCTTTCATTAGGCGGTTCACTCATTCTTAAGTTGTTGGAAAAACATTCTAGCCTTATAGATAAAGTCATTGTTGATGGGGCAAGCCCCCAGCCAATTAAGGGCTATCGCAAGATCATTGCCATTGTCTATCTGATGTCTTTCTTGAAAAATACTAAATTTGTAGCTAATCTCCTGACAAAGATGATGCAAGAGGACGGAGCACCTGTCCAAGACGTTCAGCGCTTTTTTGCAGATTTTCAAAGAGCTTCGCGGCGTTCGTTTCGCCGTGCGATGTCACAGGCAAATCTGTTGAGACTTGACTTGCAGTTTGATAATCCTGCTTTCTTTGTCTCAGGTGGAAAAGAAGCTGAAACCATTCATGACTGGCACCGCATGTTGGCGCAGAAAAATGCTAGGTCTGAATGCGCCTATTATCCTGACAAAGGGCATGCTTGGCTTTTTAGTGATGTGGATACGCATATTCAGCTGCTGCGCTATTTCTTTCAAAATGCTGCCTTCCCAGAGAAAATGAAAGGATTTTGATATGGACTATATTTCCTATATTCGCTCCAAGGTGGGGCATGATAAGGTTATCCTGAATTTTGCTGGTGGAATTCTGGCAGACGAGGGCGGTCGTGTGCTTCTGCAGTTGCGAGGCGATAAGAAAACATGGGCGATTCCTGGAGGAGCTATGGAACTCGGGGAGACTTCTCTGCAAGCAGCCGTGCGTGAATTTCACGAAGAGACAGGCATTTCTGTTGAAGCCAAGCGCTTGCTGAATGTTTATACTAATTTTGATGAATCTTATCCTAATGGTGACAAAGTTCAGACGGTTGTCTTCCTGTATGAATTGCAGGCATTGGAGAATGTTGATATTTCCAATTTTCACAATGAGGAAACACTGCGTTTAGGCTTTTTTTCTAAAGAAGAAATAGCAGAGCTGGAAAATGTATCGGATAAACACCGCCTGATGCTGGATGAGTATTTTTCGGACAGCTTTGCTATGGGGCTTTGATATTGAGAATATTAAGAAAGGAGCTTTATGCCTGAATTACCTGAAGTGGAAACTGTTCGGCGCGGTTTGAAGCGTCTGGTTGTTGGCAAGACGATTGGACAGGTGCGGATCCGTTATGCTAAGATGATTGGCACGGGAGTAGATAGTTTTGTCCATGACTTGCCAGGTCAGACCATTGAAAGGATTGGCCGTCGGGGCAAGTATTTGCTCTTTTACCTGACGGGTGGAGTGCTGGTTTCCCATCTGCGAATGGAAGGTAAGTATCTTTTTTATCCTGATGCGGTGCCTGAGCGCAAGCATGCCCATGTCTTTTTCGAGATGACAGATGGTGGGACGCTTGTTTATGAGGATGTCCGCAAGTTTGGGACCATGGAGCTGTTGAAAAAGGATCAGCTAGAGGCTTATTTTGCTGCCAGAAAGCTTGGTCCAGAGCCGACAGAGGCGGACTTTCTTTTACCGCCTTTTGCTGCAGCTTTGGGTCGTTCCAAGAAGCCCATCAAACCCTATTTGCTGGAGCAGACCTTAGTCGTTGGACTAGGAAATATCTATGTAGATGAGGCGCTTTGGCGGGCGCGGATTCATCCGGCCAGGCCAGCAGATAGTTTAAAGCCTGCTGAAGTGAAGCGGCTGCGTGAGCAGATTATAGAAGTTTTGCAGCTTGGGATTGAAAAGAGAGGATCGACTATTCGGACCTACCGCAATGCTTTGGGTGAAGATGGCACGATGCAGGATTTTCTGCAGGTCTATGGAAAGACTGGTCAACCCTGTGCTAGATGCGGCAGCCCGATTGAAAAAATTAAGCTAGGTGGACGCGGTACTCATCTCTGTCCTCATTGTCAGAAAGCGAGGTAGCTGTCATGGCAAGAATTATCGGTATCACTGGCGGCATTGCCTCGGGTAAGTCAACAGTGACAGAGTTTTTGAGGCAGCAGGGCTATCAGGTCATTGATGCGGATCAGGTAGTGCATGAGCTGCAAGAGCCGAGGGGGCGTCTTTATCAAGCTCTTTTGTCTGCTTTTGGTCCAGCTATCTTACAGGAAGATGGTCGCTTGAACCGGCCCAATCTGGGAGCTATGATTTTTGGGGATCCCGAACTCTTAGCGCAGTCCAGTCAAATACAAAATCAGATTATCCGCGAGGAACTGGCTCACAGGCGAGATTTGCTGGCGGAGACGGAAGCTATCTTTTTTATGGATCTTCCCTTGCTGTTTGAGTTACAATATGAAGACTGGTTTGACCAAATCTGGCTGGTGGATGTGACGGAGAAAACTCAGCTCAGTCGCCTTATGACTCGAAACGCTCTTAGTCAAGAAGAGGCAGAAAAACGCATAGCAGCTCAGCTATCTTTACAAGAAAAACGAAAAAGGTCAGACGTGCTGATTGATAATAATGGCTCGCTTGAGGAAACTCGACAGCAGCTTCGCGATGCTTTGCAGAAATTAGAAAGAAGATGATTTATCACGTCACAAGTAAATTGGAAACATAACCTGAAAGTCGCTTGGTTTGGGAACTTCCTAACAGGTGCCAGCATTTCTCTGGTGACGCCTTTTATGCCACTTTTCGTAGAGCAGCTGGGGGCTAGAGGTCATGAGGTTGAGTATTACGCTGGGCTAGGGATTTCTCTCTCGGCAATCTCAGCGGCGCTGCTCTCTCCTGTTTGGGGAAGTCTGGCTGATCGGTATGGCCGCAAGCCTATGATGATACGTGCAGCTACTGCCATGGTTTTCACTATGGGAGGTATTGCCTTTGTACCCAATATTTTCTGGCTCTTGCTCCTACGCTTTCTAAACGGTGTTTTCGCTGGTTATGTTCCCAATAGTACAGCTCTGATTGCCAGTCAGGCTCCCAAGGAAAAAACGGGTTATGCTTTGGGAACTCTCTCGACTGGTGTCGTTGCGGGTAATCTTATGGGGCCATTTATTGGTGGTCTGATTGCGGAGATGTTCGGCATTCGCAATGTCTTTCTTCTGATTGGCGCCTTTTTTCTAGCATCAGCCTTAATGACCTTTTATTTGATTCGGGAGGATTTTGTGCCAGTGACCCAACAAGAAGAGGTAGGCTTTAGGGAATTGCTGCATCAACTCAGCTATCCTAAGATGCTGATTAATCTCTTTCTGACCAGCTTTGTTATCCAGTTTGCAGCTCAATCTATTAGCCCTATTCTTGCCCTCTATGTCAGAGAACTGGGTCAAAAGGACAATCTGATTTTTGTTTCGGGTCTCATCGTTTCTAGCATGGGACTTTCCAGCATGATGAGCTCCAGCATTCTGGGGCGTTTGGGAGATCGTATCGGCAATCACCGGCTTCTAGTGCTGGCTCAGTTCTATTCAATCGTGATTTATCTGCTCTGTGCCAATGCTGGCTCCCCTATGCAGCTGGGCTTTTATCGCTTTTTATTTGGCCTAGGAACAGGGGCGTTGATACCAGGTGTCAATGCTCTGCTAAGTAAGATAACACCCAAGTTTGGAATCTCTAGGATTTTCAGCTATAATCAGATTTTCTTTTATCTGGGCGGGGTGGTCGGCCCTATGTCTGGATCGGTCATTGCGGCAGCCTATGGCTATCATTCAGTCTTCTATGCCACAGCAGGGCTGGTTGCCGTCAGTATGCTGGCCAATCTCTTTAGTTTTCGAAATTTATTTAAAAAGAAGGATATCTAGTGCGCGTTAAAATAAATTTAAAATGTTCCAGCTGCGGCAGTCAGAATTATCTGACCAGTAAAAATACGAAAACGCATCCGGAAAAAATTGAGGTCTTAAAGTATTGTCCTAAGGAAAGAAAAGTTACTTTACATCTTGAATCCAAGTAGATTTTATGATAAAATAGATAGGATTTTAAGGAGTTTTTATTTATGTACAACCTATTATTAACCATTTTAGTCATTTTATCAGCTATTATTGTCATTGCAATTTTCATGCAGCCAACCAAAAATCAGTCCAGCAACGTCTTTGATGCCAGTGCCAACGACTTGTTTGAACGTCCTAAGGCACGCGGTTTTGAAGCTGTGATGCAGCGTATGACGGGAATCATGATTTTCTTCTGGCTACTGATTGCATTGGTATTAGCAGTATTATCTAGTAAATAAAATGGGCTCTGACTTCGTCTTGGCCTATTTTTTAAGTTTTAAAGAGATTTAGCAAGGATGAAGAAAATGCTCATCAAGAGAAGAGGAATATGAAATCAGAAATCATTGAATATTTAAAAGACAGGCAGCAGGCTAGCGTAGATGAGCTGGCGGCTGCTTTGGGGAAAGAGTCTTCCAAGGACTTTAGTAGCTTGGTCAAGACCATCTCCCAGATGGAAAGGAAGCATCAGATTCGCTTTGATGATAAGGGGCGGATTGAGCTTTATGAGAAGAAAAAGCAGGAGCGTCTGACGCTTAAGGGGTTTTTTCATGCCCACAAGAATGGCTTTGGCTTTGTCACCCTGAATGAGGAAGAGGATGACCTCTTTGTCGGCCGTAATGATGTCAATCATGCCATTGATGGCGATACAGTGGAAGTAGTCATTACCAAGGTGGCAGACCGTATAAAGGGAACATCAGCTGAGGCTAAGATTATCGATATTTTGGAGCACAGCCTGACGTCGGCAGTTGGGCAGCTGGTTCTGGATGAGGAAAAGCCCAAGTATGCCGGCTACATCCGCTCGAAAAATCAGAAAATCAGCCAGCCTATTTATGTCAAAAAACCAGCCTTGGTTCTAGATGGCACAGAAGTACTCAAGGTTGCTATTGACAAATATCCTACCAAGAAACACGATTTCTTTGTGGCCAGTCTGGTCGATGTGGTCGGCCATGTCAACGACCCTGGTATTGATGTATTGGAAGTGCTGGAGTCGATGGATATTGTCTCTGAGTTTCCAGAAAAGGTCTTGGAAGAGGCCGAGCGAGTTCCGGATACACCGACAGAGAGTGATTTGGAAAGACGTTTGGACCTGCGTGATGAGATTACATTTACCATTGATGGAGCAGATGCCAAGGACTTGGACGATGCGGTCCATATCAAACGCCTGAAAAATGGCAACTTTGAGCTGGGCGTACACATCGCAGATGTATCCTACTATGTCAAAGAAGGCTCTGAGCTAGACAAGGAAGCCCTCAATCGGGCGACCTCTGTCTATGTGACCGACCGCGTGGTGCCTATGCTGCCGGAGCGCCTGTCCAACGGTATCTGCTCTCTCAATCCCAATGTGGACCGGCTGACCCAGTCGGTGATCATGGAGATAGATGCCAAGGGGCGCGTGGTCAAGCATACCATCACCCAGACTGTTATCAAGACGACCTTCCGCATGACCTACAGCGATGTCAATGACATCATCGCAGGAGATCAGGAAAAAGCTGAGCAGTTCAAGGCTATTGTACCTAGCATTGACTGCATGGTCCAGCTGCATGAGATTCTGGAAAGCATGCGCTTCAAGCGAGGTGCGCTCAACTTTGACACCAATGAAGCCAAAATCATGGTCAATAAAGAAGGTCGGCCGGTGGACATTGTCTTGCGTCAGCGTGGGATTGCTGAGCGCATGATTGAGTCCTTTATGCTGGTGGCCAATGAGACGGTGGCTGAGCATTTTGCTAAGCTAAATCTGCCCTTTATCTATCGGATTCACGAGGAACCTAAGGCTGAGAAGGTGCAGAAGTTTATCGACTACGCCTCTAGCTTTGGGATTCGGATTTACGGAACGGCTAGCTCTATGAGTCAGCAGGCTTTGCAGGATATTATGGAGGCGGTCAAAGACCAACCTTACGAAGATGTCCTATCCATGATGCTTCTGCGCTCCATGCAGCAGGCTCGCTACTCTGAGCACAATCACGGCCATTATGGTCTGGCAGCGGAGTTTTATACGCATTTCACCAGTCCGATTCGCCGTTATCCGGACCTTCTAGTTCATCGAATGGTGCGGGATTATGGCAAGTCTAAAGAAATAGCTGAGCATTTTGAGCAAGTGATTCCTGATATTGCTAGTCAGTCCTCCAGCCGAGAGCGTCGGGCTATCGAGGTCGAGCGTGAAGTCGAAGCCATGAAGAAGGCTGAGTACATGGAAGAATTTGTCGGGGAAGAGTTTGACGGCGTGGTTTCAAGCGTGGTCAAATTCGGACTCTTTGTTGAACTGCCCAATACGGTTGAAGGCTTGATTCATGTCACCAACCTGCCAGAGTTTTACAGCTATAATGAGCGGACGATGACCCTGCAAGGCGAAAAGTCAGGCGTGGTCTTCAAGGTCGGTCAGCAAATTCGCATCAAGCTGGTCCGAGCGGATAAGGCTACGGGGGAGATTGACTTTGAATACCTGCCTAGTGAATTTGACCTGGTAGAAAAGACCAGTAAGACTGGCAGAGGCAAGTCAGGCAGAAAGAGACGCCGTGAAGATGACAAGCGCAGCCATTCTTCCAAAGAAAAAGGCAACAGAGATAAGAAAGATGAGAAGTCCAAGAAAGGCAAGAGCCAGAAGGCATTTTACAAGGAACTAGTCAAGAAAGGAGCCAAGCATGGCAAAGGGAGAAGGAAAGGTCGTCGCGCAAAATAAAAAGGCCAGACACGACTATACCATCGTGGATACCATCGAGGCGGGCATGGTGCTGACGGGGACGGAAATCAAGAGCGTCCGGGCTGCTCGTATCAATCTCAAAGACGGCTTTGCCCAGATCAAGAACGGCGAGGCCTGGCTCAGCAATGTCCATATCGCGCCTTATGAAGAGGGCAATATCTGGAATCAAGAGCCTGAGCGCCGCAGAAAGCTGCTGCTGCATAAGAAGCAGATCCAAAAGCTGGAGCAGGAGACCAAGGGAACTGGGATGACACTGGTGCCGCTCAAGGTCTATCTCAAGGACGGCTATGCCAAGCTCCTACTGGGCTTAGCCAAAGGGAAGCACGACTATGACAAGCGCGAGTCCATCAAACGCCGCGAGCAAAACCGCGACATTGCAAGACAAATGAAGAACTTTAATACAAGATGAAAGACTGGGCGACCGGTCTTTTTTAGGTTTATATTAGTGATTCTCATCTACAGTAGCCATCTTAAATTGTTCGTTGTCGAAATTACCAAACAAAAAAGTTCTGGCCACTTTGCCACTTGTCAAGTCGGTTCTTTTCGAGTATGATAAAGACAGTTAGATTATTCGGAGCTTTGCTTTCAGAGAAAGGATTTTTTATGACAGAAGAATTGCTAGCCTATAAACGCATGCCGCTGTGGACGGCAGAGACGATGCCAGAGACAGTAAAGAGAAAGCACAATACCAAAGAGGGCACTTGGGGAAAAATCACGGTTCTTAAGGGACGACTTAAGTTTATCGAGATGTCAAAGGAAGGTGAGGAGCTGGCTGAGCACATCTTTGAAGCTGGTCAGGACAATCCTTTTGCCCAGCCCCAAGCTTGGCATCGGGTCGAAGCTCTGACGAATGATTTGGAGTGGTATTTGGAGTTTTACTGCCGACCTGAGGATTATTTCCCTAAGAAATACGGCAGCAATCCCGTTCACTCAGAGGTTTTGGAAGCCCTGCAAACAGTCCGACCAGGGCGGGCGCTTGATTTAGGCTGTGGTCAAGGCCGTAATGCTCTCTTTCTGGCCAAGCAGGGCTTTGAAGTAACGGCCGTAGATCAGAATGAGCTGGCACTGGAGATCCTACGTGGCATTGTGGAGCAGGAGGATTTAGATCTGCCAGTGGGTAGCTACGACATCAACTCAGCTAATCTGACTCAGACTTATGATTTGATCATTTCCACTGTTGTCCTGATGTTCTTGCAGGCGGAGCGGATTCCGGATATTATCCGCAATATGCAAGAGTACACAGCGCTTGGCGGCTATAATCTCATCGTCTGTGCTATGGATACAGAGGACTTTCCTTGCACCGTGCCTTTTCCTTTTGCTTTTAAGGACGGCGAGCTTGCTGACTATTATAAAGACTGGGAGCTAGTTAAGTATAATGAAAATCCTGGGCACCTCCATCGCCGTGATGAAAATGGCAATCGAATTCAGCTGCGCTTTGCGACTATGCTAGCTAAAAAGATTCAGTAGATGGTGGTAGGATAGAAGTTAATTTTTGGAAATTTAGCTTGGCTCACTTATTTTGAGGTTCTGGTTTAAAAGGTCTGGGAGACAATTTAAAATGTCTCAGCCTCAATATTTTTTGAACATAATAAAGCTAGACTGAGGCATTTTTGTCCCAGTCTTTTTTATTTTGGTAAAAAACTTTAGAAATATTTTAGAATTTCTTGAGAAATATCTGAAGTTTGGTCGTTATACTAGAAAGTGCAAGGGGGAGAGAAAAGTGCTGGAAGCAACAGGACAGCTGGTAGAAAACTTTAGTTTTTTAAGTGTGACTCTAGACCAGATCACTTTTAAAAGCAGACTGAAAGACCTTATTCTCTTCTCTTGCGGCAAATTTTTCCAGACCTTCAGTTTTTTGTTGACGAGGAAAAAAGAATATGTTAAAGTAAATGAGTAAAATAAAAAAGTCAATTATATTTTACTTAATATATAAGGAGGAACTCATGAAGAAAAGAACGAAAATCATTCTAACTTCTACTTTGACTGTGACCGGCCTAATCTTGGCTGCCGGTGGCTACTTGGCTTATAAGACCTTTGTCCCTCAAGAGACACCGGTCGATAAGAATGCCACAGTGAGGACCAATTACTATCAAGCCATCAATAAAAAATGGCTGGAAAAGGCAGAGATCCCTAGCGACCAGCCGTCTAATGGTGTGTTTTATGAGCTGAACGAGCAGGTCAAGGATAAGATGAAGGCAGATGTCAAAAATCTAGTCTCTGGTAAAGAAGAGTCAACGATTGAAGGCATGCCCGAGTTTATTAAATACTACCAGCAGGCTACTGACTTCAAGCAGCGGGAAAAGGATGGCCTAGCCCCTCTCAAGTCCTATCTCAAGGAAATTGAAGATTTGTCCGACCTGAAGGACCTGGCTAGCAAGGCTGTTGACTGGGAAAAGCGTGGTCTAGCACTGCCGTTTACCCTTGAAATTAGTTCTAACCTGGAAAATACCAATCAGAAACAAGTGAATTTGTCCAGTCCAAGTCTTATGCTGCCGGATAAGAGCTACTATGAAGATGAAGGTGCTAAGAAAAGGATGATGGATCCGCTGGAAAAAGCATTCAAAGAAGCCTTTCAAAAGCTGGGCTACAGTGAAAAAGACAGCGAAAAGATCGTCAAAGAAGCTTTAGAATTTGATGGAGAATTGGCCAAGTATGCCCAAAGCAATGAAGAAGCTTCGGAAATTAAAAACCTTCACCATCCTAAGACGGCAGAAGACATCAATGCCTACTCTGATACCTTTAAGTTTCACGATATTATCAAGGACTATCTAGGCCAGGAAGTGGGTGATGTCAATGTTCCTAATCCTAAGTATTATGAAAATTTTGCCAAGGTAGTCAACGACAAGAACTTTGGCAAGCTCAAATCTTGGATGCTTGTGAAGCAGGCAGCATCAGCATCTAGTTTTCTAACTGATGACTATCGGCTGATTTTTGCAGAGTACCAAAAATCCTTGCAAGGTACTAAGGAAGCAACTTCAAAAGAAGATGCAGCATACGATCTGACAACAGGAACTTTTTCAGATGTCTTCAGTCTTTACTATGGACGCAAATATTTCGGTGAGGAAGCCAAGCAAGAAGTGACCCAAATGGTCAAGGATATCAAGGAAGTCTATCGGGAACGTATGTTGAAAAACGAATGGCTGTCAGAAGAAACCAAGCAGAAAGCAGTCAAGAAGCTGGATACCATGAAACTCTATATCGGCTATCCTGAAAAAGTTCGCGAAGTGACTAAGGCCTTGAAAGTGGACGACAAGAAATCCTTCTTTGAAAATGCAATTGCTTTGAGTCAGGCAAAAAATCAATATGATGTTGAGCACTTCTCTGAGCCAGTAGACAAGACTGAGTGGGTGATGCCTTCCTATGATATCAACGCTTACTACTCACAGGAAAATAACAGTATCAACTTCCCGGCCGCAATCCTGCAGAATCCATTCTTTGATGTTAAGCAAGAGATGGAAAAGAACTACGGCGGTATCGGTATGGTTATTGGTCATGAGATTACTCACGCCTTCGACTCAAACGGTGCAAACTTTGATGAAGAGGGGAATTTGAACAATTGGTGGACAGAAGCAGATAAGAAAGCTTTTGACAAGAAAATTGAAGCTGTTACCAAGCAGTGGGATGGTATTGAAATCTACGGCGGCAAGGTCAATGGCAAGCTTACGGTAACAGAAAATGTAGCCGATGCGGGTGGACTTTCAGCTACTCTAGAAGTCGTTAAAAAGAAATATCCAGATGCAGACTTGAAGAATTACTTTGAAAACTATGCCAATATCTGGAGAAGCAAGGCCAGTCTGCAATTTAACCAACTTCTCCTGAAGGTAGATGTCCATGCTCCTGCTGAGCTGCGGGTCAACCAGCAACTTAAAAATGTAGAGGCCTTCTATGAAACTTATCCAGAAATCAAAGAAGGCGATGCCATGTATCTGGCTCCAGATAAGCGGGTCAGCGTATGGTGAGATTGCTTGTCTAGAGAAGACGGTAAAATAATCTAAGCTATGAAGCACAACCAGTTTGGTAATAGGAGAGAAGTTCGTTCTTTTTCTCCTATCCATTCTTTCCTGCGACACTTGCGCGGCTGCGGGTTGTGCCTCCGCAGCCACGTGTCTTTAAAGTCAGATTTTATCTGGCTTTTTCTTTTACAAAAAAATTTTTATACAGCTTGATATAAATCTATGGAAATTTATACAAGAGACTTGGTGGGGCTGCTAGGTATAGAGCTAGAGTAATTTTTTCCTAGGGGAATTTATTCATTTTAGGCAGTAGAAGAGATCTTGGAAACGCTTGCAACCATAGTAAGAGAATAGTATACTAAATATGCGATAAATATTTTATCAATTAATATACAAAGGAGAAACTGATGAAAAAGAAATTTTTCAGTTGGGCTATTCCAGCCTTGATGCTGCTTACACTCTTCCCTTTTCAGGCTGTCTCAGCCTGTACAGGCTTTATTATTGGGAAGGATTTGACGACGGATGGTTCGACTCTCTATGGTCGAACAGAGGACCTGGAACCCAACCACAACAAGAATTTTGTGGTACGGGAGCGCAAGTATAACAAGGCTGGTGATCAATTCGTAGATGAAACCAATGGCTTTAGCTTTGATTTGCCAGCTGTTAGCTACAAGTATACGGCGGTACCGGATGTGACACCAGAGCAGGGAGTTTTCGATGAGGCCGGTTTTAATGAGGAAGGCGTTTCTATATCTGCGACAGTCTCAGCCAGTGCTAATGATGATATTCAAAAAGTAGACCCTTATGTTAAGGACGGTATCGCTGAATCTGCTTTAACTTCTGTAGTCCTGCCTCATGTGAAAACAGCCAAAGAAGGGGTAGAACTACTAGCCAAAATTGTCAGAGAAAAAGGTGCAGCCGAAGGCAATATTGTGACGATTGCTGACAAGACCGGTGTATGGTATATGGAAATCCTTTCTGGCCACCAATACGCTGCCATCAAGTTTCCGGATGACAAATACGCTGTTTTTCCCAATACATTTTTCCTAGGCAGTGTAGATAAAAATGATAGTGAAAACACGATTCTTTCAGCTGATCTTGAGAAAACAGCGCGTGATGCGGGGACTTATAAGGAAATCAATGGGAGCTTTCATGTAGCTCAGTCCTATAATCCGCCGCTGGCTGAAGCTGACCGCTCTCGGGTTTGGTCTGGTATCAAGGCGCTGGATCCCAATGCAGATGTGCAATATGATGATGAATACTTTGAACTCATGCACTCAACCAGCGACAAGCTTAGTCTGCGTGATGCCATGAACTTGCAGCGCAATCGCTTGGAAGGAACAGACTTCAAACCGCAAGATCAGATGGAGCTAGACGGAAAAGGGATTCCTGATAAAACAAAAGCAGACCCGGTTTATAAATACCCTATCTCCAATCCAAATGTCATGGAGGCGCACATCTTCCAGCTCAAGGATAATTTACCTGCCTCTACTGGAGGAGGAATTCTTTGGCTAGCCATGGGAAGTCCGCGCAATGCGCCCTACCTCCCTTACTATGGCAATATCAGCAATACCTCTCAGCCTTATCAAGAGATGAGCACAGCCTACAATGAGAATTCCTGGTATTGGATTGTTAGCCGCATCAATGATTTGGTTGCAAAATACCCAGAACTATTTGAAGATGGCTCTATTCGCAGTGAAATTGAGCGTATGGAAAGCCAATGGATGGAGGAACAGCCAGCTCATGACAAGGAGCAGATTAGTCTGTCTGAACAGCCAGAACAAGCCAGTCTGAAAGCAACAAAATATTCTATGGAGCGAGCGGATTCAGTCTTTAAGCGTCTTAAGGAAATTCAAAAGATTGCTGAAGATAAGGTTGTGGCTGAATATGGTACAAGTGCTTTAGAAGAGATTGAGGAGTCAGAGGACTCTGACACAGAGGAGACAATTCGTCTGGAAGATTTTGACTACGATATTGCTATTGCAGGAGGCATCTTTGTGTTGACTGTCATTGGAATAGCCATTTATCTTGTCAAAGGAAAAAATAGAAAAGGAGCAAACAGTCATGAATAAAACAAGAAGAATTGCTCTCTATATCTACTTGGTCCTAGCCGGTATCGGCTTGCAGTTTGAGCTAGGCTCCATGGCGGAAAAGGAAGTCACCTTAGAAGCTGGCCGCGACTTGGTTCTGAACTTAGCTGTTTTAGCTGCCTTTTTCCTGCCTTTCTATTTCTTGATTAAAAAACTCGCCAAAAAGTTATCGGTTGAGATGATCGTTCTAGGAACAGCCCTCTTTGGAGGTGCCTTTATCTCTGGTTGGCTCAGCTTTGCAGGCAATAGCTTGATTGATATTATTAACTCTAACTTTATCAAGGATCCAGCTGTTTTCAATGATTGGACCAATGCACTGACAGCTCCTTTTGCAGAGGAATTTTTCAAGTCTCTGACAGCCTTTGCTGCTCTCTACATTTTGGGGCGCAAGGATATTCAGTCAGTCTTAATCGCTGGGCTGAGTTCGGGCTTTGGCTTTCAAGTCATAGAGGATATTGGCTATGTATCCAGAGTGACTTTCGGAGGACAATATAGTGGTTCCTTAGAAGCAGTTGGCAGAATTGCTGGCGGACTGGCTTCACATACTCTCTATACAGCAGTGGTGACCGTTGGGGTTTATCTTCTCTTCTCCACGGCTTACAAGAAATACCGTCGCTTTGGTCTCTGGTGTGTCGTGTCAACAGTTGCCAATCACTTTATTTGGAACTCTCCTTTCTTCGAAACAGAGCATCGGATTAACATCGTTGTCGGTTTCTTATTTGCCTTTCTCGTTGCTACCTTTATAGAAGTCTACCGCCTCGTTTTGAAGGAGAAAAAGACAGATTTAGAAATTTAAATAATTTTGAGGATATTTATAAAATAAGGCTTTGTAATCGCTTGCAAAACCTGGAGTAAAAGGCTATACTGAATATAGTATTTAATTTTGTAATTTTTTTACAAAAAACAAAGGAGATATTTTTATGAAAAAAATATTGTTTCGTTCCTTGCTAGCTCTTTCGACCATTTTTCTCTTTCCTTTCCAAGTGGTTGAAGCCTGTACAGGATTTATTGTCGGGAAAGACCTGACTGCAGATGGTACGACGCTTTACGGTCGGACGGAGGACTTGGAGCCCAATCACAATAAGGTCTTTCTGGTTCATCCGAGAAAGACCAATGCGAGTGGTGCCAAGCTGATCGATGAAACCAACGGCTTTGAATGGACCCTGCCGGCAGAAAGCTACAAGTATACCTCGGTATCAGATGTGACCCCATCCCAAGGTATTTTTGACGAGGTTGGCTTCAATGAGTACGGTGTTTCGATTTCTGCGACTGTTTCTGCCAAGGCTAATGATGCCATTCAAAAGG
Source organism: Streptococcus sanguinis SK355 (assembly GCF_000212855.1). GTDB lineage: Bacteria > Bacillota > Bacilli > Lactobacillales > Streptococcaceae > Streptococcus > Streptococcus sanguinis_A. The sequence continues at coordinate 2,161,192 of NZ_GL890993.1, read as the reverse complement.
TGGATCCTTATGTAGAAAATGGCTTGGCAGAGTCTATCCTGACAACTGTTGTTCTTCCCCACGTTCAGACAGCCCGTCAGGGAGTGGAGCTGATGGCGCAGATTGTCAGAGAGCAGGGAGCAGCAGAGGGCAATATTATAACCATTGCTGATAAGACTGGTGTCTGGTATATGGAAATCCTATCTGGCCACCAATATGTTGCCATTAAATTCCCAGATGACAAGTATGCGGTCTTTCCTAATACTTTCTTCTTGGGCAGTGTTGACTTTGACGATACAGAAAATGTTATTGCCTCAAAGGGTGTTCAGGATGTAGCCAAGCAGGCTAACTCTTATAAAGAAATTGACGGCAAATTCCATATTTCTCAGTCCTACAATCCACCGATGGCAGAGGCAGATCGTTCACGTGCCTGGGCAGGTATCACCAGTCTGGATCCAAATGCGGCCGTGTCTTATAACGACTCTTACTTTGATCTCATGCACTCCACAGACAGAAAGATCAGTGTAGCAGATGTCATGGCCATGCAGCGCAATCGCTTTGAGGGCACTCAGTTCAAACCGCTGGACCAAATGGAGCTAGATGGTAAGGGGCTGCCACAACGTGGTACGACAGACCCTGTTTACAAATATCCGCTGGGCAATCCGAATGTCATGGAAGCTCATATCTTCCAGCTCAAAGACGGCGTTCCAGCCAATATGGGCGGAGGCACTATGTGGCTAGCGGTAGGCAGCCCTCGCTTCTCACCTTACCTGCCTTATAATGGTAATATCACAGATACTTACGATGCTTATAAGGTCAACACAACTAGCTACAGTCCAGACTCTTGGTACTGGGTAGCATCTCATATCTACGATATGGCAGCCAAGCATCAGGACCTCTTTGGTACTTCTGTCCAAGACAAGTGGAAGGCTTTGGAAGCTCGCTTTATTGAGGAACAAAATGCTCTAGATGCAGCCAATGCAGCTCTGCCAGACTCTTCAGCAAAAGTTACAGAAGAAACACAGGCTCGAGCAGCGCAAGTCTTTAAGGAAATGAAAGAGCTAGAAGCTGAAATGGAAGCTAAAATCAAGGAAGCAGCAAAAACTACTCCTTCCAGCTCCAACAAAGATTCTAGCAGTTCTTCTTCATCTCAAAGCTCATCCAGTTCTTCCTCTTCAGCAACTTCTAGCAGTTCTGATACACGGACGGAAGTCAATGTAGAAGATGACAGCTTGGTGGATGTTGCAACTGGCATTCGCTTGAAAAATGCTGACTTGGTCAAGGCCGGTCTTCAGCTGTCAGTGCAAAAACTGGAAAGCAAGAATCAGCTGACAGATACCTATGACATTCGCTTGATCGATCCGAATGGTCAGCCGGTACATCAGGTCAGTCCAACCCTTGTGACGATTCCAGTCCGCAAAGATCTGCCAGTGGATGCTGTCTATGCTCTGGATGAAAATGGCAAGCAGGTTGAGAAATTTGATGTAACGGTTAATCAAAATCAGACTATCAGCTTCACGACCAATCATTTCTCTGTTTACCAAGTGCAGTATCGAAATGAGCAGTCCGTCAAGGCCAAGAAAAAAGACCTGCCATCAACAGGTGAGCAAGTCACCATCATGGGGCTTGCAGGCTTGATTATCCTAGCAGGAGTCTTCTTCCTTTTGAAGAAAACAAAGAAAAACTAATCTAAAATAAAAAGAAGGCCGAGCAATATGTTCGGCCTTTCTTAGTGGAAAAAACGACTTTTGTCTAGGTCAACCTTCAAGCTAGAGCCCTTATCTCAAATAATCATAGTTATAAGTAGTTAAAATCATATCCGTGATTTCTTCGGGTTCCTCTTGAGCACCACCGGCTATCCAAAGAGAAATAATCCCCTCAACACTGGATAGGAAGATTTCCAGTGCATATTTCGGAGGAATCTGAAAGTTCTCCTCTAAAAAACGCTGGGTAGCAGTCTCTTGCTTGTCACTCAGAATGATAGTGGTTATGTACTCCCGAATAGCCTCTCGAAAGTCAATATAATGGCTTCTGGTCAGGGCATTGATAAGACGTTCATTAGCGCGCAGTATATGAAATTTTGCTATCATTAACTTTTTGGGATATTCGTTCTCCACTTCAAACATGCTATAACTAGAAAGTTGGGAAATAATTTCGCTTTTGAGACTATCAACCATCTGATACTTATCTTGGTAGTGGAGGTAGAAGGTGCCGCGATTAATCCCAGCCCTCTTGCAGAGCTTACTGATAGAGATGTTCTCGAATTTTTCTTCTGAAAGCAGCTGAATCAGGGCTTCCTTGATGTCTTCCTTAGTGCTGGTTTTTCGTTTCTGGATCATTTTTTCTTCCCTTTTTGCTTAAATCAACACTTTGTTGAATTTTGGTTATTGCTTTTTATCTAAGCTCATTATATAATATCTGTGATTTGGAATCAACAGTTTGTTGATTTAAGGAAACGAGCTTTGAAAAGGAGAGAAACGATATGGCTTATATTGAAATGAAACATAGCTTTAAACGTTATCAGATGGGGGATACTGAAATAGTCGCCAATCACGATATTTCTTTTGAGATTGAAAAGGGGGAACTGGTTATTATCCTAGGTGCTTCTGGTGCCGGTAAGTCTACGGTGCTCAATATCCTCGGCGGTATGGATACCAATGATGAGGGAGACATCCTGATAGACGGCCAGAATATTGCTGACTACAATTCCCACCAGCTGACGGACTATCGTCGCAATGATGTGGGCTTCGTCTTTCAATTTTACAATTTGGTGCCCAACCTGACGGCCAAGGAAAATGTCGAATTGGCTTCGGAGATTGTCAAGGATGCTCAAGATCCAGTGGCCGTTCTAACTGCGGTTGGTATGGAAAATCGCCTCAATAACTTTCCAGCTCAGCTATCAGGAGGTGAGCAGCAGCGGGTCTCTATTGCTCGGGCGGTGGCAAAAAATCCCAAAATTTTGCTCTGCGACGAACCGACAGGAGCTCTGGACTACAATACCGGCAAGCAAGTGCTGCAAATCTTACAGGACATGTCTCGCAATCAAGGAGCGACTGTTATTATCGTAACCCACAATGCTGCCTTAGCTCCCATTGCTGACCGGGTTATCCGCATGCACGATGCGAGAGTTAAGAGTGTTACAGTCAATGAAGAGCCTCAGGATATAAGTACATTGGAGTATTGATATGAAGAGAAAGATTTATTGGAAAGATATTCTGCGCTCCTTCACTAGCTCTAAAGGACGTTTCCTATCTATTTTAATCCTCATGATGCTGGGCTCTTTAGCTCTCGTGGGCCTCAAGGTCGCTCCACCCAATATGCGCAGAACAGCAACAGATTATTTGAAAGAGCAACGAACCATGGACTTGGCTGTTATGGCGGACTATGGTTTGGATAAGGCGGATCAGAAAGAGCTGGAAGCTATCAAGGGAGCTGATGTCGAATTTGGCTATCTGACAGATGTCACCGTAGACGAAGAGGCTCTCCGAGTATTCTCAGATACCAAGGATATTTCAAACTTTCAAGTGACCTCTGGCCGTCTTCCCAAGAATGCGCAAGAAATTGCCCTGGCTAGCTTTTGGTCTAAAAAATACAAGCTTGGTCAGGAGATTGATCTGACTGAGAAAGCAGGCAGTCGGTCAGTTCTGAAAAACAAGACTTATAAGATTGTGGGTTTTGTCAACTCAGCAGAGCTCTGGTCTGATAGAAATCTGGGCAATGCGACTAGTGGCAGCGGGGCTTTATCAGCCTATGCTGTAGTCAGCCCCAAGACCTTTGATACAGATGTTTACAGTATTGCCCGCCTGCGCTATCATGATTTAGAAAAGCTGGCTCCCTTCTCTGCAAGTTATCAGGAGCGTTTGGAGGAGCACCAGACAGCTTTGGACAAGAGCCTAGCGGATAATGGATCGGCCCGGTTTAAGCGATTAGAGGCAGATGCCAAAAGTACCATTCAGAAGGGTGAAGATAAGATTGCTCAGGCTGAGAGTGAACTGACCCAAGGTAAAAAACAATTAGAGCAAGCTCAGAATCAGCTAGACCAGCAAAAAAGCCAGCTAGCGGCAGCTCAATCCGCTTCTATCCTAGCTCCCGATCAGCTCAGTCAGAGCCGGCAGCAGATTCAGGAAGCTGAGTCCCAGCTCAATCAGAAAAAAGCAGACCTCGCACAGGCAGAGAAAGACTTATCAGCTAGCAAGGACAAGCTAGCTGACGCTAAGGCAGACCTGAGTCGTTTGAAAGAGCCTGCCTATCATAGCTATGACCGCAAGTCCCTGCCAGGTGGTAATGGCTATCATATGTATAAAAACTCCATGAATAGTATTGCGTCGATTGGTAATATCTTCCCGGTGGTGCTCTATCTGGTGGCAGCGATGGTAACCTTTACCACCATGACGCGCTTTGTCGACGAGGAGCGAACAAATGCAGGTGTCTTTAAGGCTCTAGGCTATCATAGCCGAGATATCATTCGCAAGTTTGCTCTTTACGGCTTGGTGGCGGGGAGTCTAGGTACCCTCATAGGAATTCTGTTGGGGCATTATTTCTTGTCAGGTGTGATTTCTTCTATTATTACCAGAGGGATGGTGCTTTCTGCCCCTCATGCATATTTTTATGTTTCCTATAGTTTACTTGCCCTTGGACTTTCCCTTCTATCCAGTGTTCTCCCTGCCTATTTAGTGGCAAGCCGGGAGCTAACAGAAGAAGCAGCCCACTTGCTTTTGCCCAAGCCACCGGTCAAAGGCTCTAAGATCTTTTTGGAAAGACTGTCCCTTATCTGGCGACGTCTTAGCTTTACTCAGAAGGTCACTGCTCGCAATATCTTTCGCTATAAGCAGCGAATGCTCATGACCATCTTTGGTGTAGCGGGTTCCGTTGCCCTGCTCTTTGCCGGTCTAGGGCTCCAATCTTCTATTGGTGGTATTCCAAAACGTCAGTTTGAGGAGATTCTGCGATACGACTTGATTATCGCTGTCAATCCTGGGGAGAATCAAGCTGAGCAGGACAAGCTGAAAAAGATGCTGTCAGATGGCTCGATTGCTGATTATCAGGAGATCTATAGTGAAATCTTGACAGAGAAATACAAAGGAAGAAAAGAGACAGAAACAGTCACTTTGATGGTCACGGACAAAGAAAATTTTGAACCTTTCATCTTCCTAGAAAGTCCCGACAAGCAGCAAAAGCTGACTCTCAAGGACGGTGCAGTGGTTTCGGATAAATTGGCTCGCATAGCTGGCGTTAGCCCTGGTGGTAGTATAGAGCTGGGTGGCAAGCCTGTCAAGCTCGCAGCAGTCAATGAGAATCATTTTGGGCATTTTGCCTTTATGAAGGCGACTGACTATCAGAAGATTTATGGGGAAAAACCTGAGAAAAATACTTATCTAGTGCAGCTCAAGGATTCTTCCAGTAAAAATATTGTCAATATGGCCAATAAATTTATGAGCCTCAAGTCTGTCAAGAGTGTTTCACAAAATGCTAGCATGGTGAAGCAGTTCAACGTTCTAGCTGATTCTCTTAATAATACGATGCTTATTTTGGTGGTGATCTCCGTTCTTCTAGCAGTTGTCATTCTCTACAATCTGACCAATATCAATGTGGCTGAGCGGATTCGCGAGCTGTCCACTATCAAGGTTCTGGGCTTCCATAATAAGGAAGTGACTCTCTATATCTATCGAGAGACCATTATTCTTTCAGTGATTGGGATGGCAGTTGGGCTTCTAGGTGGTTTCTTCTTGCATCGTTTTTTGATTGAGAAGGTTGCGCCTAGCATTATTAGCTTAAATACTCAAGTAAGTCTCTCCGTCTATCTGTTTCCTCTAACAGCAGTGACTCTTATTTTGACCTTACTTGGCTTCTTTGTCAACTACCGTCTCAGAAGAGTAGATATGCTGGAAGCACTTAAGTCTGTCGATTGATAAAAAAATACTTCAAAACTTTCACTCACTTGATGGGTGGAAGTTTTTTTGAACTTTGGTATAATATTCCTTGTAAAGAAAGAGAAAGACACACGATGACACGAAAAATTGCCTTATTATCTGATGTGCATGGAAATAGCACAGCCTTGGAAGCAGTACTGGCGGATGCGGAAAGCCAGCAGGTGACAGATTATTGGTTTTTGGGGGATTTGCTCCTGCCAGGAACTGGTCGCAGAAATATCTTAGATAGGATGGAGCAGCTGCACATCAGCCTCCAGGTCAGAGGGAATTGGGAAGATAGTCTCTGGCATGCCCTGCACCAAAAGTTAGACTTGACACGTCCCAGCCATCTCTACCTGACGCGGCTCTGCCATTTTGTCCTAGAGGAAATCCGTCCTGAAGAGATTGACCGCATGCAGGAACTTCCTCTGCATATCTTGACAGAAGTAGAGGGATTGAAGATTGCGGTTAGCCACCATCTGCCAGATAAGAATTGGGGGCGGGAGCTGATTCATATTGGCGAGCAGAGTGATTTCGACCGACTTTTCGAGGGAAACGACTGCGCTGTCGCTGTTTATGGTCATATTCACCAGCAGTTTCTCCGCTACGGGACTAAGGGCCAGCTGATTATCAATCCCGGCTCTATTGGTCAGCCATTCTTTCTAGATTCGGCTTTGCGTCAGGACTTGCGAGCCCAGTATGCCATTTTAGAGATAGATGAGACGGGTCTGGCTGATGTTGACCTGAGGCGCGTGGCCTATGATGTGGAGCAGGAGCTGAGATTGGCTCGGGAGCTCCACTTGCCTTACTATGAGATTTATCGGGAGAGCTTGGTCAATGGTATCCACCATACCCATAACCACGACCTGCTGAGGGAAATCAGTGAGCGGGAAGGCTATGCAGATGAGATTGCAGCTTTCTTAAAGTCCAGTCGTAACTCTTGAAGTTACACCATTTTTGAGATATAATAGTGAGAGAAAATGATGAGGGAGGAGAAAAATGCAGATTTCTAGCCGTTTTACCATTGCCACCCATATGCTGATTGTACTGGCTTTGGAGGGGAAAAAACAAAAACTGACAAGTGATATTCTTGCCGGCAGTGTTGGCGTCAACCCAGTTATTATTCGCAAGACCCTGTCCCAGCTCAAGAATGCCGGGATGATTACCGTTGCTCGTGGGACTGGAGGAGCAGAGATTGCCAAAGATTTGAAAGACATTAGCCTGTTGGATGTCTATAGCGCGGTTGAGTGTCTGGGCAAGAGCGGCCAGCTCTTTAGCTTTCATGACAAGCCCAATCCAGACTGTCCTATCGGCAAGAACATTCACAATGTCTTAGACGACCGCTTGGCGGCTATTCAGGCAGCCATGGAAGCTGAATTGGCTCAGACCAGCCTCGACGAGGTCGTCGCAGCAACCGAGAAAGAAATTAAAGAACAATCTGTTTCCCAGTGAGCAGATTGTTTTTTTGGTGAATAATATTCTGAGATGTAATTGTTGACATTACATTAAAATGTGCTATACTAATAGATGTAACACAAATAATTACAATTTAAAATAATCTTTCGGAGTAAATGGAAAGGCAGGCATCCGCCTCAAGGAACCTATATCTGTTTTAGGAAAATAAAAAAATTGAGCAAGCGGACTGCTGAATCTTTGATTGGATTGAAAGAAAGGAGTAAAAAACATGACTTTTGAATATCAAAGCAAGTTTTATCTAGGAAAGGTGGCACTTTATGTGGCCGATTTAGCAAGACAAAGGGATTTTTATCAGCGCGTTTTAGGCTTGGAACTTTTGGAAGAGCAGGATGGAGAGGTGGCTTTGGGCAGGGACGGACAAGTTCTGGTGAGGCTTTTAGCAACCAGTGACCGGCAGACCGTCAAGTCTGCTTATGGTCTTTATCATCTGGCACTCTTGCTTCCAAGTCGTCAAGCTTTGGCGGATATCCTGAAGCACTTATCAGAAAGTAAAGTTCCTATGGTTGGAGGGGCGGACCACGGTTACAGTGAAGCCATTTATCTGGAGGACCCAGAAGGCAATGGCATTGAGCTTTATCGGGACAAGCCTCAGACTGATTGGGATATTCGGGAAGATGGCCGCATTATCGGAGTGACGGAAGCTCTAGCGGCTCAAGAAATCTATGAACTAGGTCAGGAAGTCCAGCCGTTTAGTATTGCTGAAGGCACTCGTATGGGCCATGTCCATCTATCTGTGAAAAATAGCAGAGCAGCCAGTCATTTTTACCAAAAACTTCTAGGCTTTGAGGACAAATTTTCTGTACCTTCTGCTAGCTGGCTGGCATCCGGAAAATATCATCATCATTTAGCAGTCAATGAATGGGGAGGTTCTCACTTGAATCATCGTCAACCTAAGCAAATGGGACTAGCCTATTTTGAGGCGCAAGTAGAAGGAAAAGAAGACCTAGTAGCTATTTATGAAAATGCTCTGGACTTGCAGGCACCAGCCCGATGGATTAGCTCCCAAGAGCTAGAAGTCACAGACCCAGATGGGATTGTGACAAAAGTTAAGACAAAAGTGGTATAATAAGGCATATCAAGAAGATCGAAGAAAGAAAAAAATATGTACAAGACTTATTATGCATCACCGATTGGCCAGATTCTTATCTTGACGGACGCAAATGCCTTGCTGGGACTTTGGCTTGAGGATCAGAAATATTTTGGAGCAGGCTATGATCTGGAGCAAGCGCAGCAGGAGGAGACAGAAGTTAGCCAGCATGTTGCTGCTTGGCTGGATGATTATTTCAAGGGAGAAAATCCCGCGACAGATGAAATTCCATTGGCACCTCAAGTGACTGAGTTTAGAAGCAAGGTTTTGACAGTGTTGCAGAAGATTCCCTATGGACAAACGGCTACTTATTCAGACATTCTACGAGAATTACAAGCCGAGTACGGTAAGATTGGATCGGCCAGAGCAGTCGGTGGTGCCATCGGCCATAATCCCATTTCCCTTCTGATTCCCTGCCACCGGATTGTCGGGAGTGATGGCAAGCTGACCGGCTATGCTGGAGGCCTTGATAAAAAAGCCTTTCTGTTGAAACTAGAAGCGGGGGAGAAGACTGAATAAGTATTTCTACTCAAGACTTTTACCATTTTACTGGTGAGAGTCTTTTTTACGTACAGCAATAAACTAAAAATCCCTTTGTCAGCTACTGTGAGTGACAAAGGGATTTTCATTAGTCAATATGCCATTGTGTGGCCAGCCAGTCGGAAAAGGCAGCATAGCGCTCTTTGAGGGCTTCATGATGACCGTAAGGGTCAAAGACGGAGCAAGTGGTAAGAATTTTTTTCTGAATCAAGCGATGAATTTCTGCAGCATAAAAAGGAGCGTTGGAAAGTCGATTTGAGTGATTCGAGCCTTCTGTCTTTCCATTCTGCAAATAGACTAGACAGTCCTTGTTTTTTAACTCCTGAGACTGGCAAAAGTCGGTAAAATCTGGGTACCAAAAGGAACCGCAGATAGAAAAAACACAGGGAACTTCGCTGACACTATAGAGACTGTAAGCAGCCGCTAGTCCACCGAGAGAGTAGCCACCATAGGCAATTCTCTTGTCATCCAGTAGGTAGTGTTGTCTGATTTCTGCTAATATACCGTTGAATAGTTTCTGATGGTAGCTATCCGCTCTGCCACCAAAATCAGGATTGCCAGGCTTTAGAGCATTGGCTTTCCAAGGTGTATAATCGTCCAGCCTGTTGTTTGATATCAGTCCGATCAAGATTACCGATGAAGAAAGCCTGCTCAGGTAGTTTGTCTGTCCATCATTTAGCAAGATTGCTGGATAAGGTCGTGATCCGTCATAATCTTGGGGCAGGGCAATATTGACAGTGATACCCTCCCAGACAAAGGTCTTATTTATTAATAAAGTCATTGATTTTCTCGAGTGAGTCGATTACAGCAGGACCATAATCCATGAACTCATCATAGGAGATGGTCATGATTTTCTGATTTTTGACCGCTGGGACATCTTCCAGAACTGGATTGGCTTTCATTAGATCAACTGCTTGCTCATCCATGGCTTTGTTGCGGTCGCTGGTTACGTAGATGATGACTTCTGGATCCATAGAGACCAGATTTTCCAAGGTTAGGTCAGAAGTTCCAGTCGCTACATTGGTATAGCCGAGCTGGTTGAGCAGACTCTCTTGCAGGGCAGATTTATAGGCACCGAAAGTCTCATCGTTGTAGGCACACATGATGAGTGCTTTTTTCTTTTCCCCTTGACTAGCTTTATTGGTCTTCTTGACACTGTCAATTCTTGCCTGTAGCTGGTCAGCATACTGATTGGCCTTGTCTTGGACATTAAAAATGGTTCCTATATTCTTGACATCTTCAACGATATTGCCTAGGTCTTGCTTGGTATTGGACAGGGAAGCTTTCTGTGTATAGACAGGGATTTTGTTTTCATTCCAGGCACTGACTGTCCCCAAAGACTTCTCGGAAAACATCATGTTTCGGCCAAGAAGAGCATCTGGCTCATAGGATAGCACAGTTTCCTGTGATACGGTTTTCTTGTCGCCGACTTGCGGAATGGTGGCAATATCAGCCTTGTATTTATCTGTAACATCATTGTCTGGATTGAGCATACCGGCGATTTTGTCTTTCAATCCTAGTTCGATTAAGATTTCGGTCGTTGAAAGGTTGTTGGTGATGACCTTTTCCGGTGCCTTTTCAAAGACCTGGTCAATCTCCTTGCCTTCGGCATCGTAAGTTTTGATTGTCACTGGATATTTTGTCTCTGCTGTGCTCTTTTTCGCGCTTTCTGTTTTGGAGGAAGATTGTGAAGTTGAGCTTTCTTTCGTGCTCTCCTTAGATGAAGAATTGCAGGCTGCCATTGTCAGTGCAGCAGTTGCGACGAGTAAGATACTAAATGTTTTTTTCATATTGCCTTCCTTTCTTGGGCTTGGAGCTTGTATAGATAAAGCTGAGAGCAGGCTCTTATAGATACTGAATCATGGCCTGTCGATCCTTGGTCCAGATTACTTTGCTCTGAATACCGTAAACGGCTTGCAGTGAATCATGGGTGATGGCCTCCTTTGGAGCGCCTTGGTATGCAATCTCACCTCCTTTCATGAGATACAAATAGTCTGAATACCGACAAGCCAGTTGGATATCGTGTAAAACAGACAAAACATTGATGTTCAGGTCTTTGACTATACGCAGCATATCCAGCTGGTATTTGATATCCAGATGATTGGTCGGCTCGTCTAGGAGCAATAGGCTTGGCTGCTGGGCTAAAGCACGTGCCAGCAAGACTCTTTGCTTCTCACCACCAGACAGGGAGAGATAGGTTCGCTCTCCCTTATCCAGCATGTCCACCTGTCTCAAGGCATGACGAACAAGGGCATAGTCTTTTTCGCTTTCTTTTTGAAAAAGGGACAGATGTGGCGTCCTGCCCAGCATAACGATTTCTTGGACAGTGCAGTCAAATTGAAGATGGTTAAACTGAGTTACAACGGCTATTTTCTGGGCTGCTTTTTTTATGCTGACCTGTTCAAGTGGTCTACCGTTTAGATAAATGTCCCCGCTGTCAGGTTTGATTTGGCGGTAGATGGTTTTGAGCAGACTAGTTTTGCCGCTTCCGTTGGGCCCTAAAATGGTGTGAAACTGATTTCCCTCGACCGTGAGTGAAATCCCTCTTAAGATTTCTTTTTGGCCGACAGCATAGTGGATATTTTGGCAAGTTAGATCCATATCAGCTGCTTACCTCCTTTCGGCTTTTGGCTACAATGTAGATAAAGAAGGGTGCACCGACCAAAGCAGTGAAGATTCCAATCGGCAGCTCGGCATTTTTGACCAAAATTCGAGCCAAAACATCTGCCCAGACCAGAAAGAGAGAGCCGAGCAGGGTAGCGATAGGAAAGAGCCTTTTGTAGTTGGTACCGACTAATCTTCGAGCAATGTGCGGAGTGATTAGTCCGACAAAGCCGATAATACCGCAGCAGGCAACCAGTACCGCAGTCATTATAGCGACAACTGTGATATAAAGGAACCAGTAAAAATGTAGAGGTACCCCCAGTGTCAAAGCTGCTTCGTCCCCCATCATCATAGCATTGAAAATTCGATACTGGGAACAGAAAAACAAAAAGGAGAGACCAACAACAAGAGCCGGCAAGGCAAGATCTGACCAAGAAGTTCCGGCCAGTGAGCCCATGGTCCAGAACTTGATTGTCATAAGGCTGTCAGCATTAGCACCGACAGAAATGATAAAGTTGGAAAAGGCGATAAAAAGGGCATTTACAACTGTTCCTGATAAAATCAGACTGCTTGTCGTCATTTTTCCCTGCATGGATGCGATAAAAAGGACCACTGCCGATGCCAGAATGGCTCCTATAAAGGCACCTGTGCCAGTAATGGATTTGAGCCCTAAGATAATGCTCAGTGTGGCTCCGAAGGTTGCACCCGCTGAAATTCCTAGGATATAAGGCTCTGCGATGGGATTATTGACAGTAGATTGCATGACGCTGCCACAGACAGAAAGGCCAGCACCGGCTAGGATTCCCAAGAGCACTCTTGGAACCCGCATGTTCCAAACAATAGCGATTGTAGACGACGATAGTTTGCCTGTGCCAAGGTTAAAGCTGAGCTTGCTGAAAATAATCCGGTAAGTATCCTGTATATCAATAGTGACCGATCCCAAAGATACAGCTAAAAAGAGGGAGAAAGCCAGAAAAATGATGAGAAGCAAGAGCAGGCAGATATAGCGAAAAAATACTTGATTTTCTGACCCTTTGAAGAGCATCCAGACCTCCTTAACAGCAAAGATTAGAATTTTTAGATAATTTCATAAAAAATTATAACATTTTTAAATCAGAAGGGCAAGAAGGGATAAAAAACTCTGATATGATAAGGCTTAATGTCGCTTTCTATTGGTAAAAAATTTTTAAATCTTTTCAGTGATGAAAACATGTTTCTGGTGTAAGAACTGGTTAGTGCGGAGTAATTGAGTTTTTCGGAATGTCTCTGACAGACGACGTCATTGGAGGAAAAGCAGGTGAACCTAAATGACTTAGTATAATTACTAGGAAACACGAAAAAACGACAGAAACTTTTCTATCGTTTTTTGAAATTATAAATGCGTAAAGACTAAGATAACTATAACGATATTTAACAATGATAGCTAAAATAGTCAGATGGCTTTTGCCAAGCCTAATAATCATTCAAGACATAATATAGGCTTATAAAATTCTATTCAAAATACAACAAGTCCTTGCTAGTTTCGGTGAAGAGTTCAAAACCATTCTTAGTGACATGGCCGCAGTCTTCGATGCGGACACCGACCTTGCCAGGGATGTAAATACCAGGCTCAACAGAGAAGCACATGCCTTCTTCGATGACCATGTCGTTGCCCTCCATGATGGATGGAAATTCGTGAACATCCATACCGATGCCGTGGCCGAGACGGTGGTTGAAATACTCACCATAGCCAGCTTTTTCAATGACTTGCCGAGCTGCGCGATCTACTTCATGAGCTGTGACCCCTGGCTTGATAAAGTCAAGAGCAGTTTGCTGGGCTTCCAATGTCAGATGGTAGATATCTTTTTTGAACTGGTCCGGCTGGCCAACAGCAACGGTCCGTGTCATATCGCTGGCATAGCCATTAACCATGCAGCCAAGGTCAAAGAGCAGGAGGGCGTTATTTTCGACTTTATTGGCACCGGGAATTCCGTGCGGATTAGCTGCATTATTTCCCGTCAGCACCATGGTTTCAAAGCTCATCTCATAACCTTCTCGCTTGATGGCAAAGTCAATCTGAGCGATGATATCTGTTTCAGTATTGTCCAGTGAGATATTGTCAAAACCGATATTGACAGCCTTGTCAGCATATTGGCCAGCTACCAGCATTTTCTGGATTTCATCGGCAGACTTAATCAGGCGCAAGCGGTTGACGTAAGGTGTCAGGTTGGTAAATTCTGCGCTATCAAAGACAGTTTTCAATCCATGATATTTGGTCAAAATCAAGTTATCAAACTCAAGAGCGACAGTCTTAAAAGAGTGAGCCGGCAGGGCAACTTTAATCTTCTGCCAAGGATTTTCGGAGTCCATGTAGCCAAGGACTGAAAAGGGAACAGAACCTGAAGCGCGCTCAACCTCTAGAGCTGGTACGAAGAGCAGGGGCTCATGGTCAGGATAGACAAACAAAAACATCTGCCGCTCATGCGGGTCGCTATAAAAACCAGTCAGATAATTGATAGTGACTGGATCAGACAGGACAGCAGCATCTAGCTTTTCATTCTCGAGATAGTGGATGATTTGTTGGATTTTTGTCATGGTCACAACCTTCTTTCTATGCCTCTATTTTGGCAAAAAATGTCAAAAAAAGCAAGACTTTTCAAAAACTTATCAAAATACTTGAAAGTGTTTACAAGAAGTGATAAAATGGTGAATGTAGGAAAGTGAAAACGATATTTTCAATAGAAGAAAGGAAACTATATGAACACAGACGACACAGTAACCATTTATGATGTCGCTCGTGAAGCGGGAGTTTCGATGGCGACAGTCAGTCGGGTAGTGAATGGAAACAAGAACGTCAAAGAAAACACACGTAAAAAAGTTTTAGAGGTCATTGATCGTCTTGACTATCGTCCAAATGCAGTAGCACGTGGACTAGCCAGCAAGAAGACTACAACCGTCGGCGTTGTCATTCCAAATATTACCAATAGCTATTTCTCAACCTTGGCAAAAGGGATTGACGATATTGCTGAAATGTATAAATACAACATTGTCTTAGCTAACAGTGATGAGGACGATGATAAGGAAGTCTCCGTTGTCAATACTCTCTTTTCTAAGCAGGTGGATGGTATCATTTTCATGGGCTATCATCTGACGGAGAAAATTCGCTCAGAGTTTTCACGTTCGCGCACACCGGTCGTTTTGGCGGGTACTGTCGATGTGGAGCATCAGCTTCCGAGCGTCAATATTGACTACAAGCAAGCAACGGTTGATGCTGTAGAATTACTGGCTAAGCGCAATAAGAAAATTGCCTTTGTCAGCGGACCGCTTGTAGATGATATCAACGGGAAAATCCGTCTATCAGGCTATAAAGATGGCTTGAAGAACAAGAAACTTTCATACAGCGAAGGCTTGGTTTTTGAATCAAAATATTCTTATGATGATGGCTACCACTTGGCAGAGCGTGTCATTGCTTCCAAAGCAACTGCAGCTTTTGTCACAGGAGATGAACTGGCAGCAGGCCTCTTAAATGGTCTGTCTGATCAAGGCATCAAGGTTCCAGAAGATTTTGAAATCATTACCAGTGATGATTCGCAAGTAGCTCGTTTCACTCGTCCTAACCTTTCCACAATCGGTCAGCCCCTCTATGACATCGGTGCTATCAGTATGCGCATGCTGACTAAGATTATGCATAAGGAAGAATTGGAAGAACGCGAAGTTCTCCTGGCTCACAGCATTAGCGAGCGTAAATCAACTCGTAAATAAAAGATAAGTCTGATTAGCAACTTTTCTGAACTTAAAAATTGGCTGAAAACTCGAAAAAGCTGCATATCAAGGACTTTATAGGATAATGAATCAAGGCTGGGGTAATCTTACCTCAGCCTTTTTGTTAATCTTCAGTCAGGGCAATTTAGCTAAGTAGCTTCAGGCTTTGGATAGATTTTTTACCTCATTTGCCCTTGTGGTTTTCCTTTTTATTTTATTTTAGGTATAATAGGAAGTATGAAAGTATTACTGTATCTTGAAGGAAAGTCCGTTTTGGAGAAATCAGGAATCGGCCGAGCCCTCCAGCATCAGATGCATGCCTTGGATTTGGCTGGGATTCCTTATACGACGGACGTTTTAGGAGATTATGATGTGGTCCACATCAATACCTATGGTCCCCGTAGCTTGCTTCTCCTGCATGCTGCCAAGAGGGGCAATAAAAAAGTGATTATGCATGGGCATTCGACCAAGGAGGACTTTGAAAATTCCTTTATTGGATCCAATCTTTTTGCTCCGCTTTTTGGTAAATACCTAACTCACATGTATAAAAAGGCGGATTTCATTATCACGCCTTCGGAGTATTCTAAGCAGCTGATCCAGTCTTATGGAGTCACTACGCCTATGGTGGCTGTGTCAAACGGTATTGACCTGCCTAAGTATAAGAAAGATGCTCGCAAGGAAGAAGTTTTTAAAAAGTATTTTAAGATTGAAGAAGGGCAGAAGGTGGTTGTCTGTGCTGGCCTTTATTTCCGCCGCAAGGGGATTGAGGATTTTGTAGAGGTTGCCCGCAGGATGCCAGATGTGCGCTTTATCTGGCTGGGCTCTATCAATCTCTGGCTGATTCCGCGTAAGATTCGCCGTCTGGTCCTCTTTGACCACCCTGATAATGTCGAATTCCCTGGCTATTTTAAGGGAGCAGTATTTCAGGGAGCCATGTCTGGAGCGGATGCTTTCTTTTTCCCGTCCTATGAGGAAACTGAAGGAATTGTTGTCCTGGAAGCCTTGGCCAGTGAGCAGAATGTTGTGCTGCGTGATATCCCGGTCTATCAGGGCTGGGTGGATGAGCGTTCAGCCGAGCTCTGCAACAATGTAGATGAGTTTGTCCAGTCTCTGAGAAATATCTTAGATAAAAAGGTGGACAAGCGCGAAGCAGGCTATCAGGTAGCTAAAAGCCGGTCTATTGACGATGTTGCAGATCAGTTAGTTAAGGCTTATCAAACAGTTTTGGAGATGTAAGATGCGTATTGGTCTTTTTACAGATACCTATTTTCCTCAGGTCTCTGGGGTTGCTACCAGTATTCGGACTTTGAAGACGGAGCTGGAAAAATTAGGTCACACGGTATTTATTTTTACGACGACGGACAAGGATGTCAATCGTTATGAGGATTGGCAGATTATTCGGATTCCCAGCGTACCTTTCTTTGCCTTTAAGGACCGAAGAGTGGCTTACCGAGGCTTTTCTCATGCCTTAGAAATTGCTCGTCAGTACCAGCTGGATATTATCCATACCCAGACTGAGTTTTCACTAGGTCTGCTGGGGATTTGGATTGCTAAAGAGCTGCGGATTCCGGTAGTACATACCTATCATACTCAGTATGAAGATTATGTGCACTATATTGCCAAGGGGATGGTCATCCGTCCTAGCATGGTCAAGTACATCGTCCGTGGTTTTATGAGTGACTTGGATGGGGTTATCTGCCCTAGTGAGATTGTTTATGACCTCTTGGTTAATTATAAAATCGAAGCAGAAAAGCGGGTGATTCCGACAGGGATTGAGCTGGCGAAGTTTGAGCGGCCGGAAATTTCTCGTGAGGATATCAAGAAGCTTCGTTTCAAGCTAGGACTGGCTGAAGATGAGATTATGCTACTCAGTCTGTCCCGTATTTCTTATGAAAAGAATATCCAAGCTATCGTTGAGGCGATGCCTGCCGTCCTTGAAGAAAATGACAAAGTCAAGCTAGTCATTGTCGGCGACGGTCCCTATGCGGAAGACTTGAAAGAACTGGTTGCTAAGCTTCAGATTGAAGAAGCTGTCATCTTTACGGGGATGATTGCTCCAAGTGATACGGCCCTTTACTACAAAGCTGCGGATTTCTTTATATCTGCCTCAACTAGTGAGACTCAAGGTCTGACTTATCTGGAAAGCTTAGCCAGCGGCACACCGATTATTGCCCATGGAAATCCTTATCTGGATAATGTTATCAGCGACAAGATTTTTGGGACCCTTTATTACCAAGAGCGGGATTTATCAGGCGCTATTTTAGAGGCGATTATTGCGACGCCTGACATGGATGAGCAGAAGCTAGCAGACAAGCTCTACGAGATTTCAGCGGAGAACTTTGGTCGCAGGGTTTATGAGTTTTATCTAGATTTAACTATTTCCAAGGACTTCCATAACGAGCTCAGCCCAGAGGAAAGTGCTGCCAAGCGTCTGGCCAAGACAGTGGCCTATCTGCCTGG
The DNA here is from genome assembly GCF_000212855.1 of Streptococcus sanguinis SK355. GTDB lineage: Bacteria > Bacillota > Bacilli > Lactobacillales > Streptococcaceae > Streptococcus > Streptococcus sanguinis_A. Next base: position 2,143,396 of record NZ_GL890993.1, on the reverse strand, counting down.
AAAAGTCATTTCTCTACCAATCAATGGATCCGTTCGTATCCTCAAAGCTTCGAGTAAGCAAGTGAAAAAAATCAGGAATATTACTAAGTTATTAGAATAGAAACATGCCTTGCGTCATTGTGGCAATAGCTATTTATGCAAGGTTTTGTTTAGAAATAGAGGAGAAATCTTATGAAAAAATATCTCAAACAGTTGCCTTGGCTACTTTTGTTCTATGGCATTTTCATTGCTTCAGATTGGATTTGGCAAGAGCTTTGGAGATATCTTATAGACAATACAGAAAGTGTAGAAAGTGTTTTGAACTGGCTTTCAAACCTTAATATTTTGTATTATCTTTTACTGCTGCCCTTGGTTGGTGCAGGGATTGCTTATATAAATACTCGGATGCAAGGCTTTTCACTGCCTTTTCTCCTTTTGATTCCAGGGGTTCATTATTATTATTTATTCAAAAATTTTTTTAATGGCCTTTTTTACTCAGGAGACAAGATTTATAATCCAATCACTTCCACGCTTTACAATGCTAGGGATATTCATGTCTTGTTATTCCTTTCTTTGGGAGGAATGCTGCTGGCAGAGCAACATCGTAAAAAACGTCAAGTAGCCACTTTGAGTCAAGAGACTCTCAATCGTTTTCTGGTTTTGATGGTCAATAGCTCTTGCAAATTTCTCCAATCGTGCTATAATGTTTTCTAGAGACAAATCACCTGCAGGAAATCTTTTAGAGAGCGCGTGGAGCTGGAAATCGCGTAGAGGATGCAGTTGGGACTACTCTATTAGCTTTTATGCAAACATAAAACGGTGGCTACGTTAGAGCCGATTCGAGGTGTGAGTCTTTTGACTTGCATAAATGAAGGTGGAACCACGTTGCGACGTCCTTTTGGATGTCGTTTTTCTTTTGTCAGAAGGAGGGAGAATGGTGCTTTATATGATTGGCGGATCGCCTTGTAGTGGGAAGTCAACAATTGCTTCACTTCTTGCTAGACAGTATCAGCTACTTCATATCAAACTGGATGATTTGGTAGACGAGATGATGAGTCAAGCAAGTGCAGACTCACAGCCGATTTGCCTTCTTAGACAGGACAGAAATCCGGAACAAATCTGGATGAGAAATCCAGAAGAGATGGCAGATGAAGAATGGCGCTTTTATGAAGAGATTTTTCCTTATGTAAAATCTTGCTTGATAAAAAATCAAGACAAAGCCCTTTTGGTGGAGGGAGCAGGGCTTCTGCCTCACCTGATAAAAAGTCTTGAAGAACCAGCGGTTTCCTATCTATGCTTGACTCCGACAGCTGATTTTCAGAAAAAGCATTATAAACAGAGAGAATGGGTTCCTTATGTCTTAGAGGGAACATCCAATCCTGAGCAAGCTTTTGAAAACTGGATGCAGCGGGACATTCTGTTTGCCCAAATGGTGCGGAAGGAAGCAAAAAAATTAGGCTATCCTAGTCTCATGACAGATGGCAGTCGATCGGAAAAGGAGACTGCAGAAGAGATTGCTCGAATCTTTAAATTATCCAATATAAATAGAATAGATATTAAAGGAGAAAACTCATGATTAAGATTACTTTCCCAGATGGCGCTGTTCGTGAATTCGAATCTGGCGTGACAACTTTTGAAATTGCTCAATCTATCAGCAATTCCCTAGCTAAAAAAGCTTTGGCTGGTAAATTCAACGGCAAATTGATTGATACGACGCGTGCTATCACTGAAGATGGTGCCATTGAAATCGTGACACCTGATCACGAAGATGCTTTAGATATCTTGCGTCACTCTGCAGCCCACTTGTTTGCGCAAGCAGCTCGCCGCCTTTTCCCAGATATTCACTTGGGTGTTGGTCCTGCCATTCAGGATGGTTTCTACTATGATACAGATAATGAAGCAGGGCAAATTTCAAATGAAGATCTGCCTCGTATCGAAGAAGAAATGAAGAAAATCGTCAAAGAAAACTTCCCATCCATCCGTGAAGAAGTGACCAAGGATGAGGCGCGTGACATTTTCAAAAACGATCCATACAAGTTGGAATTGATTGAAGAGCACTCAGAAGATGAGGGCGGTTTGACCATCTACCGTCAGGGTGAATATGTGGATCTCTGTCGTGGACCTCACGTTCCATCTACAGGCCGTATCCAAATCTTCCACCTCTTGAACGTGGCAGGAGCATACTGGCGCGGGAACAGCGACAATGCTATGATGCAGCGGGTCTATGGTACTGCTTGGTTTGACAAGAAAGACCTGAAGAAATATCTGCAAATGCGGGAAGAAGCCAAAGAACGTGACCACCGTAAGTTAGGTAAAGAGCTGGATCTCTTCATGATTTCTCAAGAAGTGGGTCAAGGTTTGCCTTTCTGGCTGCCAAATGGTGCGACGGTTCGTCGAGAGTTGGAGCGCTACATCGTTGACAAAGAGTTGGCTTCAGGCTACCAACACGTCTACACTCCGCCTTTGGCTTCTGTGGAGCTCTATAAGACTTCTGGCCACTGGGAGCACTACCAAGAGGATATGTTCCCAACCATGGATATGGGTGATGGAGAAGAGTTTGTTCTTCGTCCCATGAACTGCCCTCACCACATCCAAGTCTACAAGCACCATGTTCACTCTTACCGCGAGTTGCCAATCCGTATCGCTGAGATTGGCATGATGCACCGTTATGAAAAATCTGGTGCCCTGACTGGTTTGCAGCGGGTGCGTGAAATGTCCTTGAACGATGGTCACCTCTTTGTAACGCCAGAACAGATTCAAGAAGAATTCCAGCGTGCGCTGCAGTTGATTATCGATGTTTACGCTGACTTCAACTTGACAGAATATCGTTTCCGTCTGTCTCTTCGAGACCCTCAGGATACGCATAAGTATTTTGATAACGATGAGATGTGGGAAAATGCCCAAACCATGCTACGAGCAGCCTTGGACGAAATGGGTGTGGACTACTTTGAAGCAGAAGGAGAAGCAGCCTTCTACGGTCCTAAACTTGATATCCAGGTTAAAACAGCCCTAGGAAATGAGGAAACTCTGTCAACTATCCAGCTGGACTTCCTCTTGCCAGAGCGTTTTGACCTCAAGTATGTCGGAGCTGACGGTGAAGAGCATCGCCCAGTTATGATTCACCGTGGAGTTATCTCAACCATGGAGCGCTTCACAGCCATCTTGATTGAAAATTACAAGGGTGCCTTCCCGACTTGGCTGGCTCCGCATCAAGTGACTTTGATTCCTGTTTCTAACGAAGCACATATTGACTACGCTTGGCAAGTGGCTAAGAAGTTGCGTGACAAGGGTGTCCGTGCTGATGTAGATGAGCGTAATGAAAAGATGCAGTACAAGATTCGTGCCTCACAAACTAGCAAAATTCCTTATCAACTCATCGTTGGTGACAAAGAAGTAGAAGACGGTACTGTTAATGTCCGCCGCTATGGTCAAAAAGAAACACATACAATACCAGTAGACGAATTTGTAGAGCAGATCTTAGCAGACATTGCCAGCAAATCCCGCGTTGAAGAGTAGAATTCATTGGCTAACGATTAAACCCGAGCAATTAGCTCGGGTTTCGTTTATAGACTATTTAGGAAGATGCTTGATTTCTGCTTGATACCATTCAATTTTATTATCTAATTTTTTTAGTGATATTTGCCAATTTTTAATTTGTTTTTGAACAAAACTGCGGTGCTTCTGCAGCATTTCTAGGCGTTCTTTCAGGCTGCTATCACCCTGGTAGCGCAAGTCAGCATATTTCTGAATATCTTTCAAATGCATACCCGTATCTTTTAAACGCTGAATAAACTGAACCCAAGCAAGATCGTTCTCGTCATAGAAACGCTGACCGCTTTGATCCCTATCAACTTTAATCAGTCCTCGTTTCTCATAATATCGGAGCGTATGCGTTGATAAATTCACTTTTTGGGCAAATGGACCGATTTTCATAAAAAAGCTCCTTTGATTTCTTGACTTAGAGTATGGTCTAAGATTTATAATGTCATTGTAATCATTTAAGGAGGTAAATGCAAATGAAAAACAAACGATTTGAACGTGGATTGGAAAGACTCAATCAGATTGATGGTGAGGGCGGTGAGAAGGTCATTTCCTCTCTGAAAGAAATAGCTCCCGATTTAGGAGACTATATTGTAGAATTTGCTTTTGGTGATATCTATAGTCGTGAGGGACTGAATCTACAGGAGCGAGAAATCGTCACTCTTGCTAGCCTTTTGACACAGGGAGGTTGTGAAGCACAGCTGGAAGTACATATTCAAGCGGCTTTAAATGTTGGCTTAACCCCCGAAAAGATTATAGAATGCTTTTTGCAGTGCATCCCTTACGTTGGATTTCCTAGAGTACTAAATGCTGTTTTTCTAGCTGAGAAACTATTTAAAAAAGAATAATAAAAAGAGGCTGGGACAAAAGTCCGACCTCAAATATAAAAAGCGAATAAAACTACTTTTCTGGTAATCAGAATTCTGCTTTATTCACTTTTCGCATTATATTCTAGATTAGAAGGGCTTAATAATTAAGATTTTTAAAAATTGAAATCTTTTTGTCCCAAACTCTTTTTTGTAGCAAAGAGACTATTGTCCCAGATTCTTTTATTCTACTATTGAGACTTACCAAAAGAAAAATTAACTTAACAGGTATTCTACTGAAACTTTTAACACATTCATTAACTACATTAGAAATAAGAGAAAGGCAATTCGAAATAGAGACAGAGCGAGCAAATGCAGGGGATAAAACCAGTAAAATACTTTTCCAATATTGGCCCCTTTTTGACCGTTGTAGAAAGAGGTCGCGAGGAGAAACAGAAGACAGGTGGCAGCCAGATCAGCCAAACCATCATAGGAGAAATTGAAGGCCAAAATTAGGATTTGCACACTGTTCAGTGCCAAGACACCGCCAATCTTTCGGAAGATTGGGTCTTTAATCTTTGCAAAGGCATAGATACCAAAAACTCCTCCCGTCAGTCCGCCGTCAGCGATAATGGACAGGGTAAAACAGAGTAGAATAATTAGAACTTTTCTCCAGGTTGCTGTTTGCTGATCACTGTAATAAAGAGCACAGAGCCCCAAAAAGAGAGTAACAACCGTATTTTGCATGATAAAGCCAAGACCAGTAACCCAGCCCATCAGAGAGAAAGGGATGATACTGATAAGAGCCAGTAGCCCCAATCGTCTCATATACTTGCTCACATCATGACTGTGCCGATAGCCTTCCGCGATACAAAAGGCAAAGACTGGAAAAGCCAGGCGGCCTATTATGTGCATACTATTGGCCAGCCAGTTAGGAGAGAGAATATTCATATTGGTAGCCAGTGGAAAAGATACCCAGGCGATATGGTCAATCAGCATGGCAAGCATAGCAAACAGTTTCAAACTGCTATTGTCAATCATTTTTTTCATAGGATCCTCCTTTTTCCTTTCCTATGATACAAGAAAGAGGTTCTTCTTTCCATTTCTTTAGCTTACATTTCTCTCATTTTTCTTACAATTTTGTAAGTTGGAATTTCGCCTTTTTACCTCTTCAATGAATACTTCTGATTTTTTCTTGACAAATAAGACTGAACGAGGCTGGGACAAAAAGATTTTGATTTTAGGAATTCTTTATTATAAATTTTTAAAATCGATAGATTAGACAAAAAAGTGAACAAGACAGAATTCTGAGTGTCAGATAACTCCGTTTTGTTCGCTTTTTATATTTAAAGTTAGACTTTTGTCCCAGCCCCTTTCTAGTTTTAATTCAAGTATTTATCCACATAATCATCAAAATCAGGATACTCATTTCGGTTCATGGCATAGAGAATTTCCCCATAGAGAGGGTCGCTAGACGGGTCGTCAGGTTCTAGAAGAGTAGCTATTTTCATATCATCATCTGGGAAAAGGATGGTGTAGTGATAGGTGTCGCTGACAGTGATACTATAATATTTAGTATTATCTTGATAGCCTGACTTATCTATCTTATAGTGAAATTCTTTATCACCTAGCTTGCCGGTCTTGTCATTGAAGACAATGTCAATGTCCTCTCCGTTTGCTTTCTGAGCCTTCCATTTTCCCTGGAAGCTAGCGTGCTGACCGCAGGCGCTGAGAAAGATTAGTGTTAAGAAAGTGATGAAAAGCCATGTTAGTTTTTTCATATCGTTCTCCTTGTCTATCCTTTGATATTATTCTACCACAAATATTAAAAATAAAAAAGCTGAGTTGGTAAACTCAACTTTTGCACAGTAGGTCTGTATTTGAGTTATTTATTCTGCAGCTTGAGCCCAGCGTTGAGATAGCTTGCGCGAGAAGCTGGAAATGGCGAAGTTAATCAGGAAATAGATGGCTGCTACTAGTAGGTAGAGTGCGAAGACCTGTTCAGCTTCAAAATAGCGTCCCATTAGAATTTGAGCAGAACCAAAGAGTTCTTGGAGCGCAATAACAGAATAGAGCAGGCTGGTATCCTTAATCACTGTTACAAACTGAGAAATGATGGCTGGCAGCATTTTCCGAATAGCCTGAGGTAGGATGATATAACGCAAAATCTGAAACTGAGTAAATCCTTGAGATAAGCCAGCTTCAGTCTGACCTGGATCAATGGCATTGAGACCGCCCCGGATAATTTCTGCCAAAGCAGCAGAAGTAAAGACAGTGAAGCTGATGATACCGGCTGGTGTTGACTTAATCTGAAAGACTAAAAAGATGGTGAAAATCCAGAGCAGATTGGGTACATTACGGACAAATTCGATATAAATGCTGGCAATCAGCTTGAGCAGTTTATTTTTCCCATTTCGCATGACGGCTAGAATAGTTCCAAAAATCGTGGATAGGACAATGGAAATGAAAGAAATTTGCAGAGTCAGCCAGAGCCCCTTAAGGATAAAGAGTAGGTTGTTTGCGGTTAAGACTTTTAAAATATTTTCCATAGAGACCTCCTTAGATGCTGTAAGCTTGTTTATTGGCTTCCTCTACCTTACGTCCCCAGCTAGCGATTGGGAAGCAAAGGAGGAAGTAGAGTAGAGCTGCTCCGGCAAAGGCTGGGATGTAGTTGGAGTTCAGAGCAGACCAAGACTTGGTCACGAACATCAGATCCATACCAGAGATAATAGCGACGGTAGAAGTGTTTTTTATCAGATTGACGACCTGATTGATTAGCGGTGGAAGGATAATCCGAAAAGCTTGGGGCAGGATGATGTATCGCATGGTTTCTACATAGGTAAAGCCCTGAGAGAGTGCAGCTTCGGTCTGCCCGCGAGGAATGGACTGGATACCTGAGCGGATGACTTCGGCGATATAAGCACCGTGATACAGTCCCACACAGAGCACTGCAGTCCAATAGATTGAGGGCATGATGGTGTAATTGCTGACTAGCGGAAGACCGTAAAAGACAATCACAAATTGCACTAAGAGTGGTGTGTTCTGATAAAACTCAACAAAAACACGAGCTAGACCACGTAGAACTTTATGCTTACCTGTGCTGATAGCTCCGAAGAAAATCCCTAGTAAAAGAGCCAAGGTTAGAGCACCGATAGAAATGGCTAAGGTAAAGAGGAATCCTTGGAAAAACTTGCCAAAGTCCGCAAAGTAGGCCTGCCAAGAAGAAATACTAAAACTCATGGGATCTCCTTTCTAATCATCTGTTGAAGCAGATGGTTTTAAATTATATTTGTCATAAAGTTTCTGCAGACTGCCGTTTTCCTTCCATTTAGAGATTAGGCCATCTATATAGTCATTCAATTGAGTATTGGATTTTTTTGTTACCACACCATAATCGGCTTTTTTGAAGCTGTAATCCAGAATGTTTGACTTGGAACTTACATAGCCGGTCAGGATGGACTTGTCAACAGAGATGGCATCAATACGGTGAGCTCGCAAGGAAACAGCTAGTTCAGGGTAGGAACCTAACTCTACATATTTGAAGTTGAGTTTTTTCTCTTGAGCGATTTCTTCCAGCAAGGTTTGAGTAATAGAGCCTTGAACGACGCCGATAGTCTTATTATTCAAGTCCTTGACATCTGTAATTTTGCTGGATTTATTAACCAAAAAACCAGAAGCATCTGTGTAGTAAGGGGTTGTGAAATTATAGATTTCCTTACGCTCATCTGTGATGGTAAAGGTCGCAATTACCATATCAACTTGTCCGTTGTCCAGAAGTGGTCCTCGAGTTTGTGCGGTAACTGGGACGTAGTTGATTTTGACGCCTAGTTCCTTGGCAATCTTTTTTGCAATATCGATTTCTAAACCGCTATATGTATTGCTATCAGGATTGAGGTAACCAAAGTTAGGTACATCCTGCTTGACACCGACATTGAGGACTCCGCGTTTCTGGATGGCCTTGACCTGTTGGCTGGTACTGGAATCGGCTTGTGCAGGAGCGGCGTGAATCAAGCCTAGAGTCAATAGGAGTAAGAGTAGGCTAATGAGTATTTTTTGTAGTTTCATAGATCTTCTCCTTTTTAAGAAAGCACGTTATCACTCTCATGGTTGATAATTTTACTGAGAAACTGCTTAGCGCGGGGTTCGGTAGGATTGTCAAAGAAAGCATCAACATCAGTAGTATCCACTAACACCTCACCGTCTGCCATGAAGATAATGCGGTCAGCTACCTCACGGGCAAAGCCCATTTCGTGTGTGACCACAATCATATTCATGCCGTCTTTGGCTAATTTTTGCATAACAGCCAGAACATCCCCGATTGTTTCAGGGTCCAGGGCAGAAGTCGGTTCATCAAAGAGCAGGAGCTCAGGATGCATGGCTAAACCGCGGGCAATGGCAATCCTTTGCTTTTGTCCTCCGGATAGCATGCCTGGGTAAGAGTCTTTCTTGTCCCACATGTTGACGAATTCTAGATATTTTTGAGCGATTTTGTTAGCTTCTTGTTTATCCATTCCTAGGACTTTAATAGGCGCCAAGGTAACATTTTCTAACACCGTTTTGTGGGGGTAAAGATTAAAATGTTGAAAGACCATTCCGACTTCTTTGCGTAAGTTGACCAAATCTTTGGCAGCAGTGTTCGCGACCTCGTGGCCATTGACGATCAAGCTTCCCTGATCAATGTCTTCTAAAGCGTTGATTGTACGGATAAGAGTAGATTTTCCAGAGCCGGATGGTCCCAGCAGTACAACTACTTGACCTTTTTCAAAACTGAGATTGATATTGCGCAGAGCATGGTAATCTCCGTAATACTTTTCGACATTTTTAAATTCAACTAAAGCCATATCTTTCTCCTTTGTGTTAGATAATATGACATAGATTTTACCATAGAATAAATAAACTGTCAAATTGAATAAAAATGAGTATTTCCATTTAGAAAAAAATTTTTTTGGATGAGAATTGTCCATTTTCTACAAATGTGGAATAAAAATGGCTTGAATTAGTGTTTTTTAAGAAAACTTTGGTATAATAAGACTAGATAAATAAATAAAATTGGATTGGGAGTCTAGCTAGGCAAACTAGATTGCCTTTTGCACGTTTTGATGCAGGACGACTTAGCTGACTATGTCACAACTTTTCTATCATGGAGTTGATTCAATCCCAATCTTATGTTAAGGTGAATATATGAAGAAAATATTAGTTGTAGATGATGAGAAACCAATCTCAGATATTATTAAGTTTAATATGGCCAAGGAAGGCTATGAGGTTTTGACTGCCTTTGATGGTAAGGAAGCCTTGGAAATGTTTGAAGCAGAACAGCCAGACATCTTGATTCTGGACTTGATGCTGCCAGAAGTGGACGGACTGGAAGTTGCTAGGACTATTCGTAAGACTAGTAATGTGCCGATTATTGTATTGTCTGCTAAGGACAGTGAGTTTGACAAGGTTATCGGTCTTGAAATCGGTGCAGATGACTATGTGACCAAGCCTTTCTCAAATCGTGAGCTGCAGGCGCGTGTCAAGGCACTTCTTCGTCGGGCAGACCTTGTTGTTGAAAATCAAGTAGAAGAAAGTGGCCCGAACGAGCTGACCATTGGGGAACTGCAGATTTTGCCAGATGCTTTTGTTGCTAAGAAGCATGGCAAGGAGCTGGAGCTGACCCACCGCGAGTTTGAACTTCTTCATCATTTGGCGACACATATCGGCCAGGTGATGACACGTGAGCACTTGCTGGAAACAGTATGGGGCTATGACTATTTTGGCGATGTACGTACAGTGGATGTGACGATTCGCCGTCTGCGTGAAAAGATTGAAGATACGCCAAGCCGTCCTGAGTATATCTTGACTCGCCGCGGAGTTGGCTATTATATGAGAAATAATGATTGAAGCAATTAAACAATTTGTGATTTCTGCGGATTTCGTCTTTGCAATCATTATTATCGGCTTCATTGTAGTTGTGGCCTTGCTTTTATTGGAAAATCGCCGGGATAACCAAAAGCTTGTACAACTTAATCAAAAGGTTAAAGATTTGATCGCAGGGGATTATTCTGAAGTGCTGGACATGCAAGGGAGTCCAGAAATCACAGATATGACCAACAGTATCAATGATCTATCAGAGGTCATTCGACTGACACATGAAAACCTTGAGCAAGAAACAAAACGCCTTTCCAGTATCCTGTCCTATATGACAGATGGCGTGCTTGCGACCAACCGCCGGGGGCAGATTATCACTATCAACGATATGGCAACCAAGCAGTTGGGAGTTAAGAGAGATGAGGTCCAAAATATGAGTATTTTGGATCTGCTTTCGATTTCAGACGAGTATGATTTGAGGGATCTGATTACCAATGTTCCTGAGCTGACGATTGACTCTCAGGATGAAAATGGTGAGTACTTGAGCTTGCGGGTTCGCTTTGCCTTGGTAAGGCGGGAGTCGGGCTTCATTTCTGGTTTGGTAGCTGTCTTGCATGACACGACAGAGCAGGACAAGGAAGAGCGGGAGCGTCGCCTCTTTGTTTCCAACGTCAGCCACGAGTTGCGGACTCCGCTGACCAGTGTTAAGTCCTATCTGGAAGCCCTAGATGAGGGAGCCTTGTCTGAGCCTGTAGCACCCGACTTTGTCAAGGTATCGCTCAATGAAACCAACCGCATGATGCGGATGGTAACGGACTTGCTTAGTCTGTCCCGTATTGACAATGAGACCAGTCATCTGGAAGTGGAGCTGACGAATTTCACGGCCTTTATCACCTTTATCCTCAATCGCTTTGACAAGATAAAAAATCAAGACGAGACCAAGAAATATGAGATTATCCGTGATTATCCTATAACACCGATTTGGGTAGAGATTGATACAGATAAGCTGACCCAGGTGATTGATAATATCATGAACAATGCCATCAAGTATTCGCCGGATGGTGGAACCATTACTGTTTCCATCAAGACAACGGATGAGCAGTTGATTCTCTCGATTGCAGATGAAGGTCTGGGAATTCCCAAGCAGGACCTGCCTAAGATTTTTGATCGCTTTTATCGAGTGGATAAGGCACGCAGTCGCGCACAGGGCGGAACGGGTCTGGGGCTGGCTATTGCCAAGGAAATTATCAAGCAGCATCAGGGCTTTATCTGGGCTAAGAGTGAGTATGGTGTGGGCTCGACCTTTACCATTGTCTTGCCTTATGAGAATGATGGCGTCCGGGATGACGACTGGGATAATGAAGATGATATATAGAAAGTAAACATGACTAAAGGATTTCAATACAGTATTTTGGCGTCAGGATCAAGCGGTAATTGTTTCTATCTGGAAACAGACCAAAAGCGGATTCTGGTTGACGCTGGCTTATCAGGCAAGAAAATTACGAGCTTGCTGAGCGAAATTGGCCGCAAGCCTGAGGATTTGGATGCCATTTTAGTGACTCATGAGCACAAGGACCACATCCATGGCGTTGGAGTGTTGGCCCGCAAGTATCATCTGGATATTTATGCTAATGAGGCCACTTGGAAGGCTATGGAAAAGGACCTGGGCAAGCTGGATGCTAGTCAAAAGCATATCTTTGAATTGGGCAAGACCAAGACCTTTGGAGACTTGGATGTGGAGAGCTTTGGTGTTAGTCATGACGCAGCCTGTCCACAATTTTACCGCTTTATGAAGGATGACAAAAGCTTTGTCATGCTGACGGATACGGGCTATGTCAGTGACCGGATGGCTGGAATTATCGAAAATGCCGATGCTTACCTGATTGAGAGCAACCATGATATTGAAATTCTCCGCAGCGGTGCCTACCCATGGAGTCTCAAGCAGCGGATTCTGTCTGATATGGGTCACTTGTCCAATGAAGATGGAGCAGAGACCATGATTCGGACTTTAGGCAATCGCACCAAACGGATCTATCTAGGGCATCTCAGTAAGGAAAATAATATCAAGGAATTGGCTCATATGACCATGGTCAATCAACTGGCTCAAGCCGATATGGCAGTCGGCCACGATTTTCAGGTCTATGATACCTCACCTGATACCGCAACGCCTTTGACGAGTATTTAGACACCAGACCGAAAGGTTTGGTTTTCTTGCTCTAGTGCGGTATCCATTAAATATTTAAAAAGCAACGGTTTTATTTTGCAAAGGAGCTTGTATGCGGCCAATTTACTTTGTGGTAGGTCTCTTATCTTTAGGGTTAGGAGTTTTGGGGATTTTTCTGCCTCTCCTGCCAACTACACCATTTCTTCTCTTGTCCATTGCCTGCTTTTCACGCAGTTCCAAGCGTTTTGAAAATTGGCTCTATCATACAAAGATGTATCAGACCTATGTGGCAGATTTTCGAGAGACAGGAACGATTGCCAAGGAGCGTAAGAAAAAGATCATCGTTTCCATCTATATCTTGATGGGCATTTCCATTTTGCTAGCGCCTATTATTTGGGTTAAGATTGGACTGTTTGGTCTGACTGTTTTTATCACCTATTATTTGTTCAAAGTAATTCCGGATAAGGAATAGAAATCACTGTCAGCAGGTGCGTTTGCGCCTGTTTTTTGTTATAATAGAGACTGTATATCTTTGGAAAGGAAAAGGTATCATGCTGCTTATCTGACTGAAGCCAGCATGATATAAAATAGTAATGGAAAATTTGAAAAAAGCATTGCTGGAGCAGTTTGACTTGGTTTTCTCTGATGAGACCTTGTTGGAAACGGCTTTTACCCATACGAGCTATGCCAATGAGCACCGCCTCTTAAAAATTTCACACAATGAACGCTTGGAATTTTTAGGAGACGCTGTTCTGCAACTGATTATTTCGGAGTATCTGTATACCAAGTATCCTAAGAGGCCAGAGGGAGACCTGTCTAAGCTGCGTTCCATGATTGTTCGGGAGGAGAGCTTGGCAGGCTTTGCCCGAGATTGTCAGTTTGATCAGTTTATCAAGCTGGGACGCGGAGAGGAGAAGTCTGGCGGCCGGAATCGTGATACGATTTTAGGTGATTTGTTCGAGGCCTTTTTAGGTGCCTTGCTCTTAGATAAGGGTGTGGAAGCAGTCAAAAGTTTTCTCTATCAAGTCATGATTCCCAAGGTTGAAGCGGGAGATTTTGAGCGGGTGACGGACTATAAGACCAAGCTGCAGGAGTTGCTGCAGATTAATGGTGATGTGGAAATTGCCTATCAGGTCGTCTCTGAGACAGGGCCGGCTCATGCCAAAAATTTCGAGGTGGCTGTTCTTATCAATGGCCGCAAGTCCGGTCAAGGCCAGGGGCGTTCTAAAAAGCTGGCCGAGCAGGAAGCTGCTAAAAACGCATTTGAAAAGGAAAGTTCTTCATGTTTTTAAAGGAAATTGAAATTCAGGGCTTCAAGTCATTTGCTGATAAGACTAAAGTTGTCTTTGATCAGGGAGTGACAGCGGTTGTTGGGCCAAACGGTTCCGGCAAGTCCAACATTACAGAGAGCCTGCGCTGGGCCTTGGGAGAGTCCAGTGTGAAAAGTCTGCGGGGCGGCAAGATGCCCGATGTGATTTTTGCGGGAACAGAAACCCGCAAGCCCCTTAATTACGCATCAGTGGTAGTGGTTCTGGATAACAGCGACCAATTTATCAAGGATGCTGCCAATGAGATTCGGGTGGAGCGTCACATTTACCGCAGCGGTGATAGTGAGTATAAGATTGACGGTAAAAAAGTCCGTCTGCGTGATGTCCATGATCTTTTCATGGATACAGGGCTGGGACGAGATTCCTTCTCCATCATTTCCCAAGGGAAGGTTGAGGAAATCTTCAACAGCAAGCCAGAGGAACGTCGGGCAATCTTTGAAGAAGCTGCTGGAGTGCTTAAGTATAAGACGCGTCGTAAGGAAACGGAAAGCAAGCTTAGTCAAACCCAGGATAATCTGGACCGTCTGGAAGACATTATCTACGAGCTGGAGAGCCAGATCAAGCCCTTGGAGAAGCAGGCTGAAACTGCTAAGCGCTTCTTGAGTCTGGATGGCCAGCGCCGAGAGCTTTACTTGGATGTTTTGGTCGCTCAGCTGACAGCTAATAAGGAAAAGTTGATCAAGGCTGAAGAAGATTTAACGAATATCCAGCAGGAGCTGGCAGCCTACTACAGCAAGCGCGATGAGCTGGAAGTTGAAAACCAAACCTTGAAGGCCAAGCGCCATGAGCTCAATCAAACTTTGTCTGATGATCAAGCTAGTTTGCTGGAATTGACCCGCTTAATCAGTGATTTGGAGCGTCAGATTGACCTTTCTAAGTTGGAGTCCAGCCAGGCAGCGACGAGCCGTCGGGAAAATGAAGAACGCTTGGCTGCTCTGTCAGAAAAACTGGCTCAGATAGAAAGCAACATAGAAGACAAGCAGGCTGAATTGAGCCAAATAGCTGCCAAACTGAGTGACAATGAGCAGTCTATCGCTTCTTTGGAAGCAGAATTAGTAGACTTTTCAGATGATCCAGACCAGCTGATTGAACATCTGCGTGAGCAGTATGTCAAGCTCATGCAGGAAGAGGCAAATCTTTCTAATGACTTGACTTCTCTGGAGAGTCAGCTGGCTAGTGAGCTTAAATTGGCTGAGAGCAAGAAAGCTGACTATGCTAAGCTGCAGGCTGATTTGGAGGCTAGTCAGGCGCAGGAGCAAGCTGGTTTGGAGGAGTTAGAAATTGCTCGCCAAGCCCTCAAGAATCTACTAGCAGACTACCAAAGTCAGGTTCAGTTGGTAGAGAAGCTAGAGGCTGATTATAAGCATCAGCAGACTAAGATGTTTGAGCTTTTGGACGACCTCAAAAACAAGCAAGCACGTTCCAATAGCTTGGAGGCCATTCTTAAAAATCACAGCAATTTCTATGCTGGGGTTAAGAGTGTGCTGCAGGAGGCTGGCCGTCTAGGTGGCATTGTTGGAGCTGTTAGCGAAAAGCTTAGCTTCGATCCCCACTATCAGACAGCGCTGGAAATTGCGCTGGGAGCCAGCAGTCAGAATATCATCGTGGAAGATGAGGCGGCAGCGACTCGGGCTATCGAATTTCTGAAGAAAAATCGGGCTGGCCGAGCAACATTCCTACCTTTAACAACCATCAAGCCGCGTCAGCTGCCTGACCATAACCGTGCTACGATTGAAAAAAGTGCTGGTTTTCTGGGACTAGCCTCTTCTCTAGTCAGTTATGACCCATCGTTAGACAGTATTTTTCAAAATCTGCTGGGAACGACCGCTATTTTTGATACAGTGGAGCATGCCCGAGCAGCGGCTCATCAAGTGCGCTATCAGGTTCGTATGGTGACTTTGGATGGAACAGAGCTTCGGACTGGCGGTTCCTATGCCGGTGGTGCCAACCGCAATAACAATACTATCTTTATCAAGCCGGAGCTAGATGCTTTGCTTGAGGAGATTAAGCAGAAAAATGTCAGCTTGAAAGAGCAGGAAGAAGCAGTGCAAATTCTGCAAAACCAGCTAAGTCAGGCTAAGCAGGTATTGGAACAAATCAAGACAGACGGTGAGCAGGCTCGCTTGGCTGAGCAAAAGGCTAATCTAGCCTATGAACAGTTAGCCAAGCGCGTAGAAGAGCTCACAAGTCTGAAAAATCTACAAGAACAGGAGTTGGCTGATCAATCTGCTTTGGATATTTCAGAAGAGAAAGACCGACTGCAGACCCGCTTGACCGAGGTTGAGCAAGAAAAAACGGACATCACTGCAGAAATAGAGCAGGTTAAGTCAAACAAAGATGCTGTTCAGGCTCGTTTCGACAAGCTTTCCTCTCGCCTAGCAGAACTCAAGCTCCAGCGGACAGAACTGACCTCCAACCAACGCTTTGAAAAGAATGACTTGGAACGTCTGTCCAAGGAAAAAGCCAGCCTTGCAAAAGAGCAGTCGACCTTGGAACTTTTGATGGAGCAAAAGGAGCAGTCCAGCTTGCAAAAGGTGGATATTACGATTCTGGAAGGTCAATTAGAGACCGCCAAGCAAGAAAAGAGTGAGCTGGATCAAAGACTGATTCGTCTGAAATTTGAGCTTGAAGATTTAGAAGGTCAGTCTGACGATATTGCCAGTCGTTTGGAGCAAGCCCGCCATCAAAATGAAGAATTGATTCGCCGGCAAGCCAAGGCAGAGGCAGAAAAGGATAAGCTCATGGATGTCATGCGCCGTCTGGCAAGCAATCTGACAGATGACTATCAGATGAGCTTCGAAGAAGCGAGCAGCCAGGCTCGTCCGTTAGAAAGTTTACCAGCTGCTGAAAGCCAGGTGAAGGATCTGGAAAAAGCCATTCGAGCTTTAGGTCCGGTAAATCTGGAAGCAGTTGAGCAGTTTGAAGAAGTCAGCAATCGTTTGAACTTCCTAAACGAGCAGCGAGACGATGTCCTATCAGCCAAAAATCTGCTCTTAGAGACGATTGAAGAGATGAATGACGAAGTCAAGGAACGCTTTAAATCAACCTTTGAAGCCATTCGTGAAAGCTTCAAGGTGACTTTCCGTCAGATGTTTGGCGGTGGTTCTGCAGACCTGATATTGACGGAGGGAGACTTGCTGACGGCTGGTGTAGAAATCTCCGTGCAGCCACCTGGCAAGAAAATCCAGTCGCTTAATCTGATGAGCGGTGGTGAGAAGGCCTTGTCAGCTTTGGCTCTGCTCTTCTCTATCATCCGCGTTAAGACCATTCCTTTTGTCATCTTGGACGAGGTGGAAGCAGCGCTGGACGAAGCCAATGTTAAACGCTTTGGGGATTATCTCAATCGATTTGACAAGGACAGCCAGTTCATCGTGGTCACTCACCGTAAGGGAACCATGTCAGCTGCAGACTCTATTTACGGAGTTACCATGCAGGAGTCTGGGGTTTCCAAGATTGTCTCGGTCAAGTTAAAAGATTTAGAAAGTATGTAACATGAGTATAAAATTAGTAGCAACGGATATGGATGGCACCTTTTTAGACAGTAAAGGTCAGTTTGATATGGATCGCCTCAAGCAAGTTTTGGCTCGCTTCAAAGAAAAAGGCATGTATTTTGCCGTAGCCAGCGGACGGGGCCTCTTGTCGCTGGAAAAGCTGTTTGAGGAAGTGCGCAATGAGATTATTTTTATTGCTGAAAACGGTAGTTTAGTGGAATTTCATGGCGAGGATCTCTATGAAGCAACTATGCCTCGGGACTTTTACCTCAAGGTTTTTGACAAGCTGCAGGAATCACCCTATGTCAATGTCAACGAGCTGCTTTTGACAGGCAAACGTGCCTGCTATGTCTTGGAGACTGTGGATCCGACCTATCTTTCTTTCAGTGCTCATTATAATGAAAACATTCAAAAAGTGGCTAGCCTGGCTGATATCGACGATGATATTTTTAAGTTTACGACCAATTTTGCTGAGGACCAAGTCGCAGCTGGTGAAGCCTGGGTCAATGAGAATATCGATGGAGTCAAGGCCATGACAACTGGCTACAAGTCCATTGACATCGTTCTGGACCATGTGGATAAGGGGGTTGCCATTGTCGAGCTAGCCAAGAAGCTAGACATAGATCTTTCTCAGGTTATGGTCTTTGGTGATAATCTCAATGATTTGCACATGATGCAGGTGGTTGGCTATCCGATTGCGACTGAAAATGCTCGCCCTGAGATTTTAGAAGTCGCCAAGGAAGTCATCGGTCACCATGATGCTCAGTCGGTTATCACTTACATGGAGGGATTATAATGGCAGATATAAAACTAATAGCTCTGGACTTGGATGGAACTCTTCTGAATTCAGACAAGAAGATTTCTGAGCGTAATTTAGCGGCTTTAAAAGCAGCTCAGGCCAAGGGAGTTAAGGTAGTTCTGACTACTGGACGCCCTCTTAAGGCCATGGACTTTTTCCTGCATGAGCTGGGAACAGACGGTCGAGAGGATGAGTACACCATTACTTTTAATGGTGGTCTTGTTCAGCGCAACACTGGAGAAATCCTCGATAAAACAGTCTTTTCTTATGATGATGTAGCCCGGATTTATGAGGAGGCGGACAAGCTCCATATCCCGCTTGATGCTATCTGCGAAGGACTTGTCTATCAGATTCAATCCGATCAAGATTCGCTTTATGCTCAGTTCAATCCTGCTCTGACTTTTGAGTCTATTGATTTCAGTGATTTGTCCAGCCAGCAGACTTATAATAAGTGTGTCACCGCTTATGCTCAAGAACCACTGGATGCGGCCATTGAACAAATCTCTCCAGAATTATTTGAGCGCTATGAGATTTTCAAATCTAGAGAAATGCTGCTGGAGTGGTCCCCTAAAAATGTCCATAAGGCCAATGGTTTGGAGAAACTGATTGCCCATTTAGGCATTGAGAGAAGTCAGGTCATGGCCTGTGGTGATGAAGCCAACGATCTGTCTATGATTGAGTGGGCTGGTCTGGGAGTGGCCATGCAGAATGCAGTAGCCATCGTCAAAGAAGCAGCCAATGTGGTGACACCTATGAGCAATGATGAGGATGCAGTGGCTTGGGCTATTGAAGAATATGTACTAAAGGAGGATTAGCCGATGGGATTATTTGACCGCCTTTTCGGCCGAAAAAAACAAGAACCGCCGATTGAAGAAGTTGTCAAGGAAGCATTGGAAAACATTGGCGAGCTTGAAGAAGAAACAGCGTCTGTTCCAGAAGCAGGAGAAAATCTTGAAGCGGAAGCTGTTCAGTCCTATCAGGACGAGCAGCCACTTGATGACCAAATTTCGGATACAAAAGATAGTTTGGCTGATGTTGAAGAGCAGTTAGTAACAGAAGAGCTTGCATCTCAAGCTATCCAAGAAGAAAGCAAGGGGCCAGAGCATGAAAGAGAAACTATTGCAGAAAATCAAGAAGTGGCTCAAGGAGCAACTCAGACTGAAGAAACTCTAGAAGAGCACCAGCCTGAAAGCAGTGACGAAACGGTAGAAGAACTTGTTGAACAAACAGACCTGTCAGATGAAGCATTATCTCATACTGAACATGAAGCTACTTCTTATGACGAGGTGACAACTGATTCAATTAATGAGTTCGAGCTAGAAACAGAAGCTGGGCCACTAACAGAATCTGAACAGGTCGATCAATCAGCTGATGTTGCTGAAGAATCAGAAGCAGTAGCTACAGAAGATTCTGCTGAACTTCCTCAAGAGGAATCCACTCAGGAAAAATATGACCGCAGCCTAAAGAAGACTCGGACAGGATTTGGAGCACGGCTCAATGCCTTCTTTGCTAATTTCCGCTCAGTAGATGAAGAGTTCTTCGAAGACTTGGAAGAGCTGCTCATCACTAGTGATGTAGGAGTTCAAGTGGCTTCCAGTCTGACTGAGGAACTACGCTATGAAGCCCGTCTGGAAAATGCTAAAAAACCAGCTGCTCTGCGCCAGCTGATTATTGAAAAATTGGTGGACATTTATGAGAAAGATGGCCGCTTTAATGAAAAAATCAATTTCCAAAATGGGCTGACTGTCATGCTCTTTGTTGGGGTCAACGGAGTCGGTAAAACGACCTCTATCGGCAAACTAGCCTATAAGTACAAACAACAAGGCAAGAAAGTCATGTTAGTAGCAGCAGATACATTCCGAGCTGGAGCAGTAGCTCAGCTGGCTGAATGGGGTCGGCGCGTAGATGTTCCTGTAGTGACGGGGCCTGAGAAGAGCGATCCTGCCAGCGTGGTATATGACGGTATGGAGCGTGCTCAGGCAGAGCAGGTTGATGTTCTTATGATTGACACGGCTGGCCGCCTGCAAAATAAGGACAACCTCATGGCAGAGCTAGAGAAAATTGGCCGTATTATTAAGCGGGTGGATCCAGAAGCACCGCATGAAACTTTCCTAGCTCTCGATGCTTCAACTGGTCAGAATGCTCTGGTTCAGGCCAAGGAATTTTCTAAAATCACCCCAGTCACAGGAATTGTACTGACGAAGATTGATGGAACAGCTCGAGGCGGGGTTGTGTTAGCTATTCGTCAGGAATTGGATATTCCGGTCAAGCTGATTGGCTTTGGAGAAAAGATTGATGATATCGGTGAGTTCAACTCAGAGAACTTTATGAAAGGCCTGCTTGAAGGCTTGGTATAAAACAAAAAAGCCAGTACACGTACTGGCTTTTTATGAACAATTTTTAAATTTTATTTGTTTGGAGACCACTGCCAGTCAGCTCCAAATTCTCTAAGGAGTTCAAAGGAAGCATCTGGTCCCATAGAACCGACAGGATACTCATGGAGAGGCACTTCATTGCTATGCCAGAGCTCTTCAATCTGATCAATCAGCTCCCAGCTGGAGCGGACTTCATCCCAGTGGCTGAAGTTGGTTGAGTCATTGTTGAGGACGTCAAAGATTAATTTTTCGTAAGGATCAGGGGAAGCACCGCTGGCTGTTGCGTCTGTTCGATAGTCCAGAGAGAGAGGAGCTAAGCTGAAGCGCTCGCCAACCTCTTTGCCATTCATGCTGAGAGAGAAGCCCTCAGTCGGCTGGATATGAATGGTCAGAACATTTGGTGCTAATTCCTCACCAAAGATAGACTCCATCTGCTTAAAGACAATATTGACAAGAGTGCCTTTTTCAGTGAGGCGTTTACCAGTTCGGAAGAAAAATGGAACATCACGGAAACGATCGCTATTTACAAAGAAAGCTCCTGAAGCAAAAGTCTCGGTCATGGAGTCAGGATTGACATTAGGTTCACTTCGGTAGGAGATGTATTTCTTGCCTTTGACTGTGCCAGACTTATACTGACCGCGGATAAAGAAGCGTTTTAAGTCTTCTTTATCGGGCTGTACCAAGCGCTCAAAAACTTTGATTTTCTCTGCCCGAATGTCTTCTTTGCTGAAGCTTTTCGGCTTGTCCATAGCTAAGAGTGACAGGAGCTGCAAGGTATGATTCTGCACCATATCCCGTAGAGCACCGGACTGGTCATAGTAACCGCCGCGTTCTTCGACACCAAGCTTTTCGGCAAAGGTAATCTGGACATTGTCAATGTAGTCACGATTCCAGATATTTTCAAAGAGAAGATTGGCAAAGCGGATAGCGAAGATGCTCTGAATCATTTCCTTGCCTAGATAATGATCAATACGGAAAATCTGCTCTTCATTAAAGGCAGCCAAGAGTTCTTCATTAAGTTGGCTGGCAGTTGCTAAGTCTGTTCCGAAAGGTTTTTCGACAATCAGACGTTCAAATCCTTTGCCATCTACAATGTTTTCAGACTTGAGGTGTTTGGCAATGGTACCGAAAAATTGCGGAGCCATGGACAGAAAGAAGAGTTTATTGTGCTCGGCTTGGTATTGCTCATTGAGTCGGTTTTGAAGCTTGCGCAGCTCAATGTAGTGCTCGGTATCTTGCACATCATGACTTTGATAGTAGAAGTGGCTGGCAAACTCTTGGGCTTGCTCTGGGCTGTCAGCTAAATCAGCGATTGCCTCGACGACGACAGACTCAAAATACTCCTTGCTCCAAGGCCGGCGGGCTGTTCCAATAACTGCAAAATGCTTGGAAAGATTGCCAGACTTATAGAGCCTGAAGAGGGATGGATAGAGTTTTCTTTTGGCCAAGTCACCGCTGGCTCCGAAAATTGTTACAATAACTTTTGAAGACATCCTGATACCTATTTTCTAAATGATGTCTCTATTTTATCACAATTTTTCTAAAGATTGTATTCAGAAATTCGGTTTCTGAAAAGGGAGACAAATGGAAAGAATTTGACCGCTGCTTGAAACATATTCAAATAAAAAAAAATGAGGCTAAGACACGATTGTGCCAGCCTCGTTTTCTTTATTCAAATACCCGATAAACGTAAGGGTTGTCCGGTTTTTCTACCTTATCAAAGCTTTCAACTTCTAGAGTTGGAAGGCTTTGCCCCAGACTTTTATGGTAGTGCATGGTAATTTTCCCCTTGGCATGAATCCAGGTATTATTCTCGAAATGCTGGGTATTTCCAGTCGTCAAGAGGCCATAGACACCTGAGTCGGCGATACAATGGATAATACCGAAGCGAAAGAGAAACTGACTTTTCTGGTCGCTGGGGTCATTGTAGACGAAGCCGGTGAACTCCAGCGTCTTACCCACAAACTCGTCGGGATAATCATAGATGACTTCCATGATTTCCATGTAGTTCTCAGTTGTGACCTGAATGGTATCTTGCTTAACATATTTCTTAGCGGCTGCCCGCATTTCTTTTTCGTAAGCCCCTTTAGTAAAGTAGGTGCTGGTGTCGGGCTTCAGGTATTGGCTGGTTGTGCCTTCGTCCTGCTGAATAGCAGTTGAAGTTCCCTCAGCCAGCGGGAAATGAAATCCTTTAGCCGAAACTGTTGTCGAATCCAAGGTTACAGTTGGAAAGAAAATTCCTACAAAAAGCGGAATGACAAGGAGCAGCACGCTGCCTAACTTGGCCCAGCGAGTGCTTAAATGACTGTGAACCTCCATCTTCTTCATCCAGATGATAAGCTGCACAACTGCCAAGACAAAAGACAGAATCATAGACAAGTAGGCCAGATAGGAATAGTGGAGATTGATATATTGATTTAGCTTGCCCGTCAGCTGCAGATACATGGTGATCTCAAAGTAGCCGACTAAGATTAGAAATCGAATCATAGCACCACCCCCACAAGCCAAGAGTAAAGAAAGACGGCGACGGTAACTAGGCTGATAAATTGCCAGATAAAGCGTGTCTTAAAGTAGTTTTTCATCATCAGAAGATTCTTGACATCTAGCATAGGCCCAATGACCAAGAAAGCTAAGACTGGCGATAAGCCGAAGCTAGCAATCAAGGAGCTCCCGATAAAAGCATCAGCTTCGCTGCAAAGTGAGAGCAGGAAGGACAGCAGCATGAGGAGGAGAATAGCAACAGCCGGTGTCGAGCTAATAGAGGTCAGGATTCTGGTTGGAACATAGACCTGGACCAGGCTGGCGAAGAGACAGCCAAAGACCAGATAGCGGCCTGTATCGAAAAATTCATCAATGGCCTGCACAAATACCTGAAATAGCTTTTGTCCTTTGCTGAGATGTGAAAAGTCATGCTCATGAACAGCCTTGCGATTTTCTTTTTGAATATTGCTGTCTGCAAAGAAGCCCAGAAAAATCCCTAAAAGAATAGCCACGACCATAGAACCTAAAGCACGAAGCAGAGCCATTCGGAAGGAATTACCAAAGGCTGAATAGGTCGCAAAGAGCACGATGGGGTTGATGACTGGAGCCGTTACCAGAAAAGGGACAGCCGTGTAACTGGGAACTTTCTTTTCAAGAAACCGATTTATAATGGGAACAATTCCGCACTCGCAAGAGGGGAAGGCAAAACCAATCAAGCTCCCAAAGAAAATCCGAGCCCATTTGTTCTTGGGTAGGAAACGATAAACCTTGTCCGGCGTGACATACACCTCGATAAAGCCAGAAATGATACTTCCAATCAAGACAAAAGGCAGGGCTTCAATGATAATGGAGAGAAAGATGGCGCCGGCTTGCAAGACACTGGCCGGCAGCTGAGAGAAGAAGCTCATTCTTTCTTATCCTTCTCATTTTTAGATTTTTTCTTGTCTTCCCCAGGGAACTCTACTTTTTCAATCTTGGGCAGGGTCGCAAACTCCTCGAACATCTTGTCCAAATCATCTGATCTAGTAAATTTAACAGCCATAAAGGCACCTCATTTCTAAAATAATAATTCTATTATACTACCAATTATCAAAAAATGAAATTTTGAAACATAGCTCACTCAATACATAAAATTTACCCTAAATTTTTTTGTACAAATAGTACTAAATAGTTCTAAAACTGCCTATCTTTCAAAGCACTTGTGATATAATAGGATTGTTATGGAAAATATAAATATTGAAAAGATTGCCCAGAAATTGGGCCTTAAAGAAAGCCAAGTATCACAGGTCCTAGATCTGACCGCTGAGGGAAATACGATTCCTTTTATTGCTCGTTACCGTAAGGAAATGACAGGAAATCTGGATGAGGTCGAGATTAAGGCAATCATTGACCTAGATAAGAGCATGACTGCTTTGGCAGAGCGTAAAGCAACGGTTTTAGCTAAGATTGAGGAGCAGGGAAAACTTACGGATGCTCTGCGCTCTGAGATTGAAGCTGCTGAAAAGCTGGCAGATGTGGAAGAGATTTATCTGCCTTACAAGGAGAAGCGCCGTACCAAGGCAACCATTGCCCGTGAAGCAGGTCTCTTTCCTTTGGCCCGCTTAATCCTACAGGATGCGGCTAATCTGAAGGAAGAAGCTGAGAAACTTACTAGTGAAGCCTTTCCAACATCAGAAGCAGCTCTAGCTGGAGCAGTGGATATTCTGACTGAAGCAATTTCTGAAGATACCAAGCTGCGGGCTTGGACCTACTATGAGATGCAGACCAATTCTTCTATCGTATCCAGTCTCAAAGACGGGGATTTGGATGAAAAGCAGGTCTTCCAGATTTATTATGATTTTTCCGAAAAAGTAGCGATCATGCAAGGCTACCGTACCTTGGCTCTTAACCGTGGTGAGAAGCTAGGTATTCTCAAGGTTGGTTTTGAGCACAATCTTGAGAAAATTCTGCGCTTCTTTGAAGTACGCTTCAAGGTGAAAAATGCCTATATTATTGAAGCAGTTCAGCAAGCGGTTAAAAAGAAAATCATTCCAGCCATGGAGCGCCGTATTCGGACCGAGCTGACTGAGGCTGCTGAGGATGGGGCGATTCAACTCTTCTCAGATAACCTCCGTCATCTCCTCCTAATTGCTCCTCTCAAAGGTCGTGTAGTACTGGGCTTTGACCCAGCCTTTCGGACAGGAGCCAAGCTAGCTGTTGTTGATGCAACAGGTAAGATGCTGACGACTCATGTCATCTATCCCGTTCCACCAGCAAAGCCAGCTCAGATTGAAGCATCTAAGAAAGAGTTATCGGAGCTGATTGAGCAGTTTGGCGTGGAAATCATTGCCATTGGAAATGGAACGGCCAGCCGAGAAAGCGAAGCCTTTGTAGCAGAAGTTTTGAAATCTCATCCAAATGTCAGCTATGTCATCGTCAATGAGAGCGGAGCATCTGTCTACTCTGCTAGTGAACTGGCTCGTCATGAGTTTCCAGATTTGACTGTTGAAAAGCGCTCAGCTATTTCCATTGCCCGCCGTCTGCAGGATCCTTTGGCTGAGCTGGTTAAGATTGATCCTAAGTCTATCGGGGTTGGTCAGTACCAGCATGATGTCAGCCAGAAAAAGCTGTCTGAAAGTCTGGACTTTGTCGTTGATACCGTGGTTAACCAAGTCGGGGTCAATATCAACACCGCTAGTCCTGCCCTTCTGGCTCACGTAGCTGGTCTTAATAAAACTATCTCAGAAAATATTGTCAAGTACCGGGAAACGGAAGGCTTGATTCGGTCTCGCGAGGCTATCAAGAAAGTGCCGCGTCTAGGCGCAAAGGCTTTTGAACAGGCAGCCGGCTTCCTGCGTATTCCCGAAAGTGATAACTTGCTAGACAATACAGGCGTTCACCCAGAGTCTTATAAGGCAGTGGAGGAGCTCTTTAAGCGTCTTGAAATTAGCAGTTTGGATGAAGCAGCCCAAGCCAAATTAAAAGCAGTGCAGACTGCTAGTTTGGCTGCAGAGCTAGGATTGGGAGAAGAAACCCTCAAAGATATTATTGCTGATTTGCTCAAGCCTGGCAGAGATTTGCGAGATTCCTTTGACGCACCAGTTCTGCGGCAAGATGTCTTGGATATCAAGGATCTGCGCATCGGTCAAAAGCTGGAAGGGGTCGTCCGCAATGTCGTTGATTTCGGAGCCTTTGTGGATATCGGTATCCACGAAGATGGTCTTATTCATATCTCCAAGCTGAGCACAGACTATATCAAGCATCCTAGTCAGGTCCTATCTGTTGGTGATTTAGTCACAGTCTGGGTGGATAAATTGGATGTGGAGCGGGAGAAGGTCAACCTCTCTCTGATAGCACCAAATGAATCTAACTGAGTACGTCAAGCGGGTTTCAGTTGAAGATTTTGGCTGGGAATTCCGCCACCAAGCCTATTGGAACAAGCGTCTCCGCACTACAGGGGGACGCTTCTTTCCTAAAGATGGTCATCTGGATTTCAACCCAAAAATCTATGAAACTTTTGGGCTGGCGACCTTTCGAAAAATTGTGCGCCATGAGTTAGCTCACTATCACCTCTATTATCAGGGCAAAGGTTACCGCCATGGGGATAGAGATTTTAAAGACCTGCTCAAGCGAGTTGATGGTCTACGCTACGCTCCATCCTTGTCCAACTTGCAAACCTTTCTCATCTATGAATGCCTGAGCTGCGGAGCACTTATCCGTCGCAGACGCAGAGTCAATCTTCAAAAATACCGGTGCGGACGCTGTATGGGCAAGCTCCGTTTGTCGGAGAACGCTTGATAAACCAGCAAGAGAGTTCATTGAAGAACTCTCTTTTTTAAAAGAATGAATTTTCTAAACTATAATCAGCCTTTGGCCCGATTGTTTTTCTGTGAAATATGGTAGAATAAAGTAAATATGATCATTGAGGTCTCTATCATGAACGTGAAATTCTATAAGTTGAAAAAGAATCGACTGATTTCCGGTGTCTTGTCTGGTCTGTCTGATAAATTTGATTTTGATCTGAGCCTAGTGCGCTTCCTCTTTATTATCTTTACTGTGGTCAATTTCGGCTTGGGAATTCTCATCTATATCCTGCTAGCTATGGTTATGCCTTATAAAGAAGACATAGAAGAGGAAATGTACGGAACTGGCCCACGCAAACGAAAAGAAGCGGAAGCTATCAAAGACGATAAAGACGGCTGGTTTTGGTAATTCTTAATAAGATAGAAAATTTCGGGATGCACTCCCGATTTTTTACTTGAAGTCGGGAATGTTGGGGTAAGACTTTTCTATGCCTTGATTAATTTTCTGCTTGCTTCTTTTAGATAAACTTTCAAAAAGAAGCAGGCTAGAAAACCAGGTAAATTTACACTTAAAAACTCCACTAAAATATTAGTAATTCATCCAAGGAGGAAATATGGCAGAAATTTGGAATGCTTATGACTTAAATCGAAATCAACTCCCTCATCTCCTGGTTCGAGGAGAAAAAATTCCTGAAGGACAGTTTCATCTATGTGTTAATGTCTTGGTTCGTCACCAGGATGGTGATATTCTCTTTATGCGGCGATCAGCCAATAAAAGCCTTTATCCTGGCTATTATGAGTTCGGAGCAGGTGGCAGTGTGCTGGCTGGAGAGGATAGTCTGACAGCCGCCTTACGTGAATTAGAAGAAGAAACAGGCTTGGTTCCTGACAGCATCAGACTTTTGGAGCAGGTGTGCTCTATCAAAGATCAGTGCCATTTCGACTATTTTGAAGTGGTTGTATCTGGCGATAAGAGTCAAGTCCGCTATCAGGAAGGCGAAACAGATGCCCATGTCTGGTTGCCTCTGAAAGAGGTCCCAGATTTTGTAGAAAACCATCCTTGTTTTAATAACCAAAAGAAGATTCTTAACAGCCTGCTTGACTAAGACCATGGCTGTTTTTCTATTTTTACTAAAAAGTTGATTTAAATCAAAATATTTTTTCGACCTAAAATCAATCTTAAAGATTCTTTTGAGGTAAAAATTTGCTATAATAGAAGCAGACAAATTTGAAGGGAGAAGACAATGTCAGTAAAGGTCAAAGACCTCTTAAAAATGTCTCGTCTGTCTCAGGAGTACGGAGATAAAGTTTTACTGGAGAAAGAAATTAAAACTTCAGATATTTCTCGGCCTGGACTTGAAATGACTGGATATTTTGATTTTTATACACCCGAGCGGATACAGCTGATTGGGATGAAAGAGTGGTCTTATCTGATGAAGATGAGCTCTCATAATCGCCATCAAGTACTGCTGAAAATGTTCCAGCCTGAGACGCCGGTGGTTATCATTGCTCGAAATTTAGAGATTCCTAAAGAAATGATTGATGCGGCTGATGAGAAGCAGGTTGCTATTCTTAGAAGCAAAGCCTCTACTAGCCGCTTGTCTGGAGAAATTTCCAGTTATCTTGATTCTCGGCTGGCTGAGAGAACCAGTGTTCATGGGGTCCTGATGGATATCTATGGCATGGGAGTTCTCATCCAAGGGGACAGTGGAATTGGTAAAAGTGAGACAGGACTTGAATTGGTTAAGCGTGGCCATCGTTTGGTTGCGGACGATCGAGTGGATATCTATGCTAAGGATGAAGTGACCCTTTGGGGAGAGCCGGCTGAAATCTTGCGACATCTATTAGAAATTCGTGGTGTTGGTATCATTGATGTCATGAGCTTATACGGAGCCAGTGCAGTCAAAGATTCTTCTCAAGTTCAGATAGCTGTCTATTTGGAGAATTACGATACTCAAAAAACTTTTGACCGTCTAGGTAATGATACAGAGGAGCTGGAGGTTGCCGGTGTTAGAATTCCACGTATTCGGATTCCTGTAAAGACTGGTCGCAATATCTCAGTCGTGATTGAGGCTGCAGCGATGAACTATCGAGCTAAGCAAATGGGCTATGATGCTACTAAGATCTTTGAAGAGCGCCTCACCGATTTAATTAGCCGGAATGAGGTGAAACATGATTGATCCAGTAGCTATCCAACTAGGGCCTATCAGTATTCGCTGGTATGCCATCTGTATTGTCACGGGCTTAGTTTTAGCCGTTTATCTTGCCATGAAAGAAGCTCCGCGTCGGAAGATTATTCCTGATGATATTTTGGATTTTATCCTAGTGGCTTTTCCCGTAGCTATCGTTGGTGCCCGGCTTTATTACGTGGCCTTCGAATGGGATTATTACGGTAAGAATCTGATAAAAATCATTGATTTCTGGAATGGCGGAATAGCAGGTATTGCCATTTACGGCGGGCTGATAGCTGGTGCCATTGTTCTCTACTTTTTCTGTCGGAGAAGGCTGATTCATCCGGTTGATTTTCTAGATATCGCAGCACCAAGTGTGATGATTGCCCAGAGTATTGGACGCTGGGGAAATTTTGCCAACCATGAGGCCTATGGTGCGGCAGTTAAGAGTTTGAACTACCTACCAAGCTTTATTCGTGAGAATATGTATATCGAAGGCAGTTACAGACAGCCAACTTTCCTCTATGAATCTCTATGGAACCTACTTGGTTTTATCGTGATTATTGTTCTACGCCGTCGGCCTAAGTTGCTGAGACAGGGAGAAATCGCCGCCTTCTATCTAATCTGGTATGGATTTGGTCGGATGATTATTGAGGGTATGCGGACGGACAGTCTCATGTTTGCTGGTCTGCGTGTTTCCCAATGGCTGTCGCTGATTCTTATTTTTGTCGGAATTGGCATTATCATTTACCAAAGAAAAAAGCAAGCTCCTTATTATCAAGAATAAGAAATGCTTAGAGCCGCTGACTCTTGTAAGAGATGTCTGCAATGAAAGGAGAGAAATATGATAATTGAAATTGCTTATGCTTTACTGGCGCTAGCCCTCATTATCTTCGTGATTTACTTGACGATTACTGTCAAAAATCTGGGCGAGAAAGCTGGTAAGATGCTAGATGAAACAGAAAATACTATCAAGGTCTTGACTTCTGATGTCAACGTGACCCTTCACCAAACCAATGATTTACTGGCCAAGGTCAATGTCTTAACTGACGACATCAATCAAAAAGTCGCAACCATTGATCCTTTGTTTACAGCTGTTGCGGACCTGTCTGAGTCCGTTTCAGATTTAAACGATCAGGCGCGTACACTGAGTAAAAAAGCAGTGTCTGCTGGTAAGGGAACCGTCAAAACTACAGCTGGTTTATCTGCTTTGCGTTTTGCTTCAAAATTGTTTAAAAAATAAGAAAGAAGGTCTACCATGGGAAAATTTTCATCACTGTTATTGGGTGCCATTACAGGTGCAGCTGCTGCCTATTTCCTGACCAGTAAGAAAGGAAAGGAAACGACAGACAAGGTTCGGGAGTTTGTTAAGGATTACCAAGAAAATCCTGACGATATTCATGAAGCTGTCGTTCAGTCTGCTAAAGACTTTTCAAATCAAGCTGTTAGCGCAATTCAACAGACCAAAGAAAAGGTTGAGAAAGGCGAAATCACGACAGAAACAGTTCTTGAATCTGTCAAAGAAACGACAAAATCAGTCGTTGACTACTCACAAGATAAGTTTAACGAAATCAAAGAAAAATTTGATAAAGAAGAAAGCAGCTTTGCAGAGGAAGAGCCTGTGATCTTCCAAGAGGAAGAAGAGGAACCTTCAGAAGAAATCATCATTGACTTCGGAGCAGAAGCGACAGAAGGTCAAGAAGAAAAGACTGCTGAAACTGATAATCAAGAAGAAAAATAAAACAAAGAAGCCTAGCAATTTTGCTAAGCTTCTTTGTTTGCTAGAATGAAAAAAACGAGGACATAAGGTGTCTTCGGTTTTTTCTTATATTTTAAAATCGTAGAATCACAAGGTTGGTTTATTTGTTAGTTTGGTGTTTCTTTGCGAACAGGCGATAAGATTGGATGCTAATCAGGCTGGAAGCAATGGCCAAAGCGAAAGACATAAATGTATTCATTTTTAAGCTCAAAAATACAAAGCTAAACAAAACTGTCAAGACACAGAAAACAGCAATATTCAAGAAGAAAAAGAGTTCGCTTAATCTTGGTGATGTTTCTGCTTCAGGCAAGTACTCTTGATAGAGTGGTGTTTGTTCAGATTCAATTTCTTGGTAGTAGTAGTCAGTTGGGTCATCATATTGTTGGTATTTTCTTACATGCATAATTCTCTCTCCTTACAGTACCCTCTAATTCTACCATTTTTTTGCAGTTTTATATATTACAAAAACGTTACAAAACGAATAAATTCGAATGAAGAACCACTCCTTTATATTTTTTTGCTATAATGGTTTTATGAAAAAGATAATTATTACAGCAACAGCTGAAAGTATAGAGCAAGTTGAGGAACTTTTGGAGGCAAATGTCGATCGAATTTATGTTGGCGAGAAAAATTATGGCCTTCGTTTACCTCATAATTTTAGTTCAAACGAATTAAATCGAATTTCTGATTTGGTTCACCAAGCAGGAAAAGAGTTGACCGTTGCGGTGAACGCTCTCATGCATCAAGAAATGATGGATAAGATCAAGCCCTATCTTGATTTTCTTCAGGAGATTGGGGCAGATTATATTACCGTTGGCGATGCTGGTGTTTTCTATGTGCTGCAGCGAGATGGCTACAAATTAAAAACCATTTACGACGCTTCGACCATGGTTACCAGCAGCCGTCAGATTAATTTTTGGGCTAAGAACGCTGGTGTTTCAGAAGCTGTCTTGGCGCGTGAGATTCCTTCTGCTGAGCTTTTTAAGATGCCAGAGATTCTGGAAATTCCTGCTGAAGTCTTAGTTTATGGGGCCAGTGTTATCCATCACTCCAAGCGTCCTCTCTTGCAAAATTACTACAACTTTACTCATATTGATGATGAGAAGACTAGAGAACGGGATCTCTTTCTGGCGGAACCTAGTGACCCGCAGAGCCATTATTCGATTTTTGAGGACAATCATGGTACTCATATTTTTGCCAATAATGACTTGGATTTGATGACCAAGCTAATAGAATTGGTTGACCATGGATTCTGCCACTGGAAGTTGGAAGGGCTCTACACACCTGGTCACAACTTTGTTGAGATTGCTAAGATTTTTGTAGAGGCAAGAGATTTGATTGAAGCAGGCAAGTTTAGCTCAGATCAAGCCTTTGTGCTGGATGAGGCGATTCATAAACTGCATCCGAAAAATCGTTTTCTCGATACAGGATTTTATGACTATGATCCTGATATGGTAAAATAAATATCGAAATTAGAACTCCTTTTAGGAGTTCTTTTTGAGCACAAAATTGATATTTATAAAATAGAACTAAAAAATATATGTTTCAAACTATTTTTTGAATTAATTCGAAAAAATCCGAAAATTAGAATTGTGAAAATAATTCAAAGGACCTTGCTTTTAGGGGTAAATTACTATAAAATAATAAGGATTAGACATCAACACTTTTATATTGCAAATAGGAGAAAATGATGGCAAGAAAGTTGAAACGACCAGAGGTGTTATCACCTGCTGGTACTTTGGAAAAGCTAAAAGTAGCTGTTCGATATGGAGCAGATGCTGTTTTTATTGGCGGACAGGCCTATGGTCTGCGCAGCCGGGCTGGGAACTTTACCTTTGAACAGATGGAAGAAGGGGTTCAGTTTGCGGCTAGTTATGGTGCTAAGGTCTATGTCGCGGCCAATATGGTCATGCACGAGGGCAATGAAGAGGGAGCTGGTGAGTGGTTCCGCCGTTTGCGGGACATCGGGATTGCGGCTGTCATTGTTTCAGATCCAGCTTTGATTGCTATTGCAGCATCAGAAGCACCAGGTCTGGAAATCCACCTGTCAACTCAGGCTAGTGCGACCAACTATGAAACGCTGGAGTTCTGGAAAAATTTAGGACTGACTCGAGTTGTCCTAGCCCGCGAAGTTTCTATGGCTGAGCTGGCTGAAATTCGCCGACGGACTGACGTTGAAATAGAAGCCTTTGTTCATGGAGCCATGTGTATTTCTTACTCTGGCCGCTGTACACTGTCCAACCACATGAGTATGCGCGATGCCAATCGAGGAGGCTGCTCGCAATCCTGTCGTTGGAAATACGACCTCTACGACATGCCTTTCGGACAAGAACGTAAGAGCTTGAAGGGTGAAGTTCCAGAAGAATTTTCTATGTCCGCAGTTGATATGTCCATGATTGACCGTATACCAGACATGATTGAAAATGGGGTGGATAGCTTGAAGATTGAGGGACGGATGAAGTCCATTCATTACGTTTCTACGGTGACTAACTGCTATAAAGCAGCTGTGAATGCTTATCTAGAAAGTCCTGAAAAGTTCGAAGCTATCAAGCAGGATTTGGTCGATGAGATGTGGAAAGTTGCTCAACGCGAATTGGCCACAGGATTCTACTATCATACTCCAACTGAAAATGAGCAGCTGTTCGGAGCGCGACGCAAGATTCCAGAATACAAATTTGTAGCAGAAGTAGTAGCCTATGACGCAGACAGTCAGACAGCGACTATTCGTCAGCGTAACGTTATCCATGAAGGGGATCAAGTTGAGTTTTACGGACCAGGCTTCCGTCATTTTGAAACCTTTATCACAGACCTCCGAGATGCTGATGGTAACAAAATTGATCGGGCTCCTAATCCGATGGAACTCCTGACCATTCACTTGGAGCAGCCCGTAGAGGCTGGCGATATGGTGCGGGCTCGTAAGGAAGGTTTGATTAATCTTTATAAGGAAGATGGCACTAGCGTGACCGTCCGGGCTTAATCTTTTATTCATAGGCGGCTTTTTAAAAGCTATTTTTATGAATACAGGTTTTCAGAGAGGAAATAGCATGATTCAGGTTTACGGAGATATTCTTGATGAGGAGACTCGCTGCCAGCATTATCACAGTGAGAGAGATATCATAGCCCTTAAGTGCTTTGTTTGTCAGAAATATTATCCGTGCTTTCTCTGTCATGACCGCTACGAAGACCATGCTTTTCTGGCCTATCCCATGAGTCGGTCAGAAGATCGAGTAGTTCTCTGTGGCTATTGCAGGACCGAGTTGACTATTTCTCAATATCTTGGCTGTGAGGATGCCTGTCCTATCTGTACTCATCCTTTTAATCAAGGATGCAAGAAGCATCGATCAATTTATTTTCAGACAAATAAATAACTCTTCCATCCAGCTGGATAGAAGAGTTATCTTTTGAAACGACGGTTGGTGATGCGAATGTCTTTCTTTTGGGCTTCACGGATATTATTGGGTACGAGACTGATTCGCTTGATGTCCTGCACGCGGATAATAGTGGTCATACTTTTCTTGAAATTCTTGATAATCAGCTGCAGGCGCTCGCGATCGTATTTGACAATATCGCCGGTGAAGCTTTTATCCAGGAAGATAACGTGGACACCAGATTGTTTTCGCAGAGCTAGTTCAATGGTACGCAGAATGCGGCCGCTGTCCTCTGGTCCCTGTTCATTCTTTTTGCCACTGATAAATTCGTTGGCTCTTTGTAAAATCATTTCGAGATATTTTTTCATAGCTAAAATCTCCATAACTTGTTACAATATATTATATAACAAAATTCCCTAAATTGTAAATTCTTTTACGAATTATTAGTTGGAAAATAAAACAAGAGGTGAAATATGGCTGAATTTACATTCGAAATCGAAGAAAAACTTCTGGTCCTGTCTGAAAATGACAAGGGCTGGACCAAGGAACTCAACCGAGTTAGCTTTAACGGAGCACCAGCTAAGTACGATATTCGGACTTGGAGTCCAGACCACAGCAAAATGGGCAAGGGAATTACACTTTCTAATGAAGAATTTCAAGTTCTCGTGGATGCATTTAAAAACTGATAGAGAAAGCTCTATCAGTTTTTTCTATTTCTCTGAAAAGTAGGAATGGAATTTTAGACTCTTAAAAATAGGGATGCTGATAATGGTGATGGCAACCATTTTTAGCAAGTCTGGCAGGATAAAAGGAGTTAGGCCAACCGCGATTGACTTAGAGAAATCAAGTCCTCCCAAGAAATGCAGTCCTAGGATACCGCCGACAAAGACGAGAGCATCACCCAATACATTGGCTATAAAAATCATATAGAAAGGACTGTCCTTATGGGTCAGACTGGATGTCACAAATGCAAAGAGTAAGTAGAACCAGAGATATCCGGCGCTTGGGCCAAAGAGAGCCTGAAAACCACCACTTCCTCCAGCAAAGACCGGCAGGCCAATAGCTCCCAGCAGCAGATAAATAAAGACTGACAAAACCGCTTCGCGAGGTTTGAAAATCGTTGCAATCAAACCGACAGCAAAAGTCTGCAGAGTAATGGGAACAGGGCCAATGGAGATAGTTAATTGGGACAGGACAGCTAGGAAGGCAGCTCCGATAGCTGGGAGGGCAAGAAGAAATGCTTTGTTCTTGTTCATAAACAGTAAACCTCTTTTTATTTTTATGGTAACTATTTTAAAAGCTAAATAAAAAAAAGTCAAGCCCTTCTTAATCGGACGAGACAATTAGACAGATAAATTCTTATTTCCGTTTCTTGCTTCTGATGAGCAAGATGATGAAGGCGATAAGACCAAAAATATTAAAGAAAAGGATGCCCAAGGCTGCAAGAAGCTTTTTCGTTTTACTCATCTGTTTTCCTCGTTTCTGGATTGCTTTGTTCTATCATATCAAAATTTTCAATGTTTGAATAGGATTCATTAGAAAAAATAGCTATAGCTTCAAACTATATTATTATCAATAAAAAAGGATTATCTAAAAAAGCTATAAAGAATTGCAGCAGCACACTTTGATTGATATAATAATGCAAAAGTAAATAAGAGTTTTTGCTAGAGGTGTGGGTGCGTAATCAACATCTTTCCAAAGCAAGACAGACTAGATTGGAGAAGCATATGACAGATTTATTAAAAATTTATCAGGAACTACAAGAGAAAAAATGGGTCAACTTATCCCATCAGATTAAGGAAGACAGTCCGCATTTCCCAGCTTTACCTGCCTTGGAGAAAAAAGATATTTTCACTTTGAAAGACGGTTTTCATGTTCAGCAGTTTTCTGTAGTTGGCCAGTACGGGACTCATATTGATGCTCCGATTCACTTTGTGGAGGGTGGTCGCTGGTTGGAAGAGATTGAGCTAAAAGATCTTTTCCTGCCTTTGGTGGTTATTGATAAGTCTAAGGAAGTAGCAGAGAATCCAGATTTTATTCTGGGCAAGCAGGATATTTTGGACTTTGAATCGGAGCACGGACAAATTGATCCGGGAACCTTTGTTGCCTTTCGCTCAGACTGGTCCAAGCGTTGGCCAAGTCAATCTGCCATGCGCAATCTGGATGATCAGGAGATTCAGCATACGCCTGGGTGGGGACAAGATGCTCTTGAGTTTCTAATAAAGGAGCGTGGTGTCAAAGCTGTGGGTCATGAGACGTTTGACACTGATGCGGGTATCCCCACAGCGGAGCATGGACTGCTCAATGAATATTATCTTTTGGAGCAGGACATTTATCAGTTAGAAGTTATGACCAATCTGGATCAATTGCCGGCTAAGGGTGCTCTCATCTCGATTAGCTTTCCCAACTGGCATCAAGCCAGCGGTTCACCAGTGAGGGCTGTAGCTATTTTACCATAGTGAAAAAGGAGTCTGAGGTTTCATTTCAGGCTCCTTGTCTCATATAATAACTAATAAATAGATCGCTTTTTATAATCTTTGGAATTTCTTGATGGATATTTGACAATTTACCCTTTAAAATAGGGATGCAGAAATCTATGGTCTGAAAAAAATCTGAATTTCTTCCATT
Organism: Streptococcus sanguinis SK355; assembly: GCF_000212855.1. Classification (GTDB taxonomy): domain Bacteria; phylum Bacillota; class Bacilli; order Lactobacillales; family Streptococcaceae; genus Streptococcus; species Streptococcus sanguinis_A. The sequence goes on along the minus strand of NZ_GL890993.1, from coordinate 2,106,875 downwards.
AGACTGATATTTGAAAGGAATATCAAATGAATCTGAAATAGCCAAAATTTACAATCTTACAAAAATGTAAGATTCGTCTGTAAAATGAAAGATTAAGTTATGGAATGGTCATGATCTTTATTATAAAATGGTAGCAGAAGTCAAAAAGAGGCTGGAATACCAAACCTCTTCTGATTTTGAATTTTTTATCGCATGGTCACGAACTCTTCGGAGCCAGTCGGGTGAATAGCAACTGTGGCATCAAAGTCAGCCTTGGTAGCGCCCATCTTGACAGCGACAGCGAAGCCCTGAATCATCTCATCTACTCCGTAGCCAATGCCGTGCAGTCCAACGACCTTTTCATCCTCACCGGCAGTGATGAGCTTGAACTTGGCCTGTTGGCGGTGCTGGGTAACAGCTGAATACATGGATGTGAAGCTAGATGTATAGACACGGATATTTTCAGCTCCGTAAGTCTTGATAGCCTCTACCTCAGTCAGGCCGACTGTCCCAATAGCGGGATGGGAGAAGACAACAGTTGGAATAGTTGAGTAGTCCATTTTAGCATTTGTTTTACCATTGAAAAGACGCTCAGACAGAGTTCGTCCAGCCTTGATAGCAACAGGAGTTAATTCTTTTTCACCTGTTACATCGCCTAGAGCATAGATACCTGGAACCACAGTGTTTTGGTACTCATCGACAGCGATGAAGCCACGTTCATTGAGAGTTACGCCAGCTGCTTCCAGATTGAGGTCTTGAACATTTGGCTTACGGCCGATGGCCCAAATAACATGCTGGGCTGTGTGGCTGCTGCCATCTTCAAAATAGAGCTTGAGCTGACCATCAGTAAGTTTTTCAAGCTTTTGCGGAATCTTATGGGTATGAAGCTGGAGTCCAGAGTTTTCCATTTCTTGGAGCAGACCGTCAATCAGATAGCTGTCAAAGTTGCGTAGCGGTCGGTCCTTACGAACAAAAAGGTCTGTTTCAACTCCCAGAGCATGGAGCACTCCGGCTAGCTCAACTGCTATATAGCCTGCTCCGACAATGGCAACAGATTCAGGTAACTCTTCCCAAGCGAAGACATCATCGGAAGTTTCTCCGTAACCTGCGCCAGGGATATTTGGAATAGCAGCATGAGCACCTGTCGCGATAACGATATGCTTGGCCCGGATTAGCTCTCCATTGACTTGGACAGTGTTTGCATCAACAAAGCGGGCACGGCCTTCGATCAGCTCAACACCATTCCGCTTGAAGCTACCATCGTAGGACGAACGTGCTCGGTCAATATAAGCTTCGCGATTTTTCCGAAGGGTAGCAAAATCAAAAGCCTGATTATCAGAGGTAAAGCCATAGTCTGGTCCATAATACTGGATAGCTTCAGCTATTTGAGCTCCGTACCACATAATCTTCTTTGGGACACAGCCGACATTGACACAGGTGCCACCCAGTTTCTTTTCTTCAATAACGGCAACCTTGGCACCGTATTCGCCGGCCCGATTCATGGTAGCAATTCCCCCGCTGCCACCGCCAATAGCAATCATATCAAATTCTTTCATCTTGTTAGAATCTCCTTCTATTATATGAGGTAATTGTACCTTTTTTAGCAGGTGAATGCAAAAATCTGCTACGGATTTGAGTGGAGCGACTATCTGAGATAAAATAGCAACCATTTGTGAAAAACTGTAAATTTTTTTAGAAGAATTATGATAGCCTTGTGATATAATATAACAAAAGAAAATCGTTTTCATCAAGAGGAGGAAAAAAGATGAAAAAGTTAAAGAAATGGCAATTATTTAGCATTATTGGAGCTACGATTGCAGTTGTTGCAGGAGCAATTCTCTTCATGTTTCTAAACGGAGGGAATCCTTCTGAGATGCCTGTTGACACAACTCCGCTGGTTCAGAAAGCCAAGGAAGGCTCAGTGGCTTCTTCAGTCTTACTGACAGGAAATGTCACAGCCAGCAACGAGCAGTACATCTACTATGACAGCACCAAGGGTGACTTGGAAAATGTGTTGGTCAATGTCGGTGACCAGGTGACTGCCGGTCAAGCTTTGGTAACTTATAAAAGTGCAGAGGCTCAGGCAGCTTACGATGCAGCTGCTCGGGCGGTTAGCAAAGCCGATCGTCAATTGCATGACTTGCAAACCAATGGTGTGACTGTAAATACAACTGGCGACGAAGAAGCTGATGGGGCGTCTGAAGCTCAGGCTCAGCGTTCTGTGGAGTCTCAGGCAGCTGACTTGCGCGATGCTCGAGCTGATGCAGTTGATAATATGAATAAAGCACAAGCTACTCTTAATGCCTTGACAGTGACCAGCACAGCAGATGGTACGGTCGTAGAAGTCAACCGCGATGTTTCAAAATCAACAACAGGTGCCACTCAAACCTTGGTTCACATCGTCAGCAATGGTAATCTGCAGATTAAGGGTGAATTATCCGAATACAATTTGGCTAACTTGTCTGTCGGTCAAGAAGTGACCATTACATCAAAGGTCTATCCAGATAAGAAATGGACTGGTAAAATCAGCTACATTTCCAACTATCCGAAAGACGGCCAGCAGGCAGCAGCTCAACCGTCTGGAACAGGTGGCAGCGGAACAGCTTCAGGTTCCAAATATCCATTTACAATTGACATTACCAGCGAGATTGGTGAGCTCAAGCAAGGCTTCTCAGTCAATATTGAAGTTAAAAACAATACTCAGGGACTCATTGTTCCAGTAAGCAGTGTGGTAATGGACGGAGACAAGAACTATGTTTGGGTCTTGGAAAAAGGAGTTGCCAAGAAAACAGAAGTGACGCTCGGAAATGCTGATGCTGAAAATCAAGAAATCTCATCTGGTTTGACAAAGGATAGTAAAGTTATCATCAATCCGACAGATAGCTTGAAAGACGGTCAAGAGGTGAAATCTTATGAAGAAGCTAATTGAGTTAAAAAATATTAATAAGAGCTATCGCAATGGAGACCAGGAACTGCAGGTATTAAAAGACATCAGTCTGGAGGTTGAAGAGGGCGAATTTGTTGCCATCATGGGACCGTCTGGATCTGGTAAGTCTACTCTGATGAATATCATTGGGATGCTGGATCGTCCGACCACTGGTGAATACCATCTGGGAAGCGAAGAAGTAGCTAAGCTAGGTGATAAGAAGCTGGCCAAGGTTCGGAATAAGCAAATCGGCTTTGTCTTCCAGCAGTTCTTTCTCTTGTCTAAGCTTAATGCCTTGCAAAATGTGGAACTGCCATTGATTTATGCAGGTGTCGGTCTATCTAAACGTAAGTCCTTGGCCGAGCAGTTTCTGACCAAGGTGGAGTTGGACACGCGGATGCACCATCTGCCTTCAGAGCTTTCCGGAGGACAGAAGCAGCGGGTAGCCATTGCGCGTGCTTTGGTCAATAATCCTTCGCTGATTCTGGCTGACGAACCAACAGGAGCCTTGGATACCAAGACTGGTGAGCAGATTATGGAGCTCTTAACTGAGCTCAATCGAGAAGGGAAAACCATTATTATGGTAACCCATGAGCCTGAGATTGCTGCCTATGCCAAGCGGCAGATCGTCATTCGTGACGGTGTCATCTCATCTGATAGCGCTAAGGAAGGAGGACTAGCCTAATGCAAAACTGGAAATTTGCCATTAGCTCCATTCTTGGACACAAGATGCGGTCTTTCCTGACCATGATTGGGATTATTATCGGAGTGGCTTCAGTTGTGGTTATCATGGCCTTAGGAGATTCCATTACCCGGCGGGTCAATGAAAGTTTTACCAAAAGTCAGAAAAACATGCGTCTTGTTTTTTCTCCTAAAAAGAGCAAGGACGGTTCCTACACGCAAACGGCTGATCTCTATTCCGTAAATGTGGAAGATGAAAGCGAAGAAGTGGTGGAGCCACCCAAGGTCCAGGAAGCATGGGTTAAGGAATTGACCCATATCAAGGGAGTGGACGGCTACTATGTGACCAACTCAGCTATGGAAACCTTTAGCTACGAAAATAAGCAGGCTGAGCGCGTTAACTTTGTCGGTGCAAACATGACCTATATTCAGGTGAAAAAATACAAAATCATTGCTGGTCGCGCTCTGAGGCAGCAAGACTATCAAGGCTTTGCCAGTGTAGTGCTGCTGGACGAGGATCTGGCTGCGAACCTCTTTTCTTCCGCTGAAGAAGCAATCAATAAGATTGTGACAGTGGGGGCTAGTAACTATCGGGTGATTGGGGTTTATAGAGATCCTGAGACTGCTGCTGCATCTGGCTCCATGCAGGTCTATGGTGGTAATGCCATTACGACCAATACTCTCATAGCTGCAAACTTTGGAGTTGATGAAATTTCAGAGATTGTTCTTCGAGTGAATGATACTAGCTTAGTTCCAGAACTTGGTCCTAAGGTTGCCAAGAAATTAACAGAAATTGCTGGTCTCCAACAGGGAGAATATCAAGTGACAGATGATAGTGCCCTCTATCAGGAAGTGCAAAATATTTATGGTGCCATGACAGGAGTTATCGGCGCCATCGCCGGAATCTCACTCTTTGTCGGAGGTATCGGCGTTATGAATATCATGCTAGTATCTGTCACTGAGCGAACCCGAGAAATCGGACTTCGGAAAGCTTTGGGAGCAACACGCGGAAATATTTTGATGCAATTTTTGATTGAGTCTATGATTTTGACACTGATTGGTGGCTTGATTGGCCTGCTTCTAGCTGCAGGACTTGCGTCTGTACTAGGTTCAGCCATGAGTCAAATGCTGGAAGGAACACCAGTAACGGTATCCCTGCCAGTCAGCATCATCAGCCTTCTCTTTTCAGCGACTATCGGTGTCCTCTTCGGAATCTTGCCAGCTAACAAGGCCTCCAAACTGGATCCAATTGAAGCACTGAGATATGAATAATACAACAAAAAGTCTGGGGAACCAGACTTTTTTGGGATTTGGAAGAAAAATGGAATAGTTACATGAAAAAGACAAAAATGCTAGAATTCAGGAAATAAAAAATTAGGAAATATAATTAATTTTGTTAGGTTATTTTTATTATAGATATTTAATTTTTAAAATTAATCTCTTTCAAAATTAATAATGTCATAATTTAATTTGATTCGCTAATCAAACCTTTTTCTATGTTTCTTTATAATCAGTTTTAAATTTGGCATTTAAGCACTCTACTTTTATCCGAGTTGATAATAAGGTAAAAGTGACCTGATTCTCGTTCTAAGGTAATGAATGCAGTTTAGAACAACTATTATCCGAATTTAAGGTGTTTTAAATTAATTAAGTCTACAAAAATTAAGCAGTCTTTCAGTAATGTATCTTCAATGCTCTCCTTAAAAAGTGCTAAATAATGGAAATACACATCAGAAGCATCCAACTGACGAGCTTGTTTTGTCTCTAAATTAACCATAAACGTTGTGGGTAACTGCCTCTGTGCTGCTCTCTCTTATAAGTGAGTTTATGTACTCAAGTATGACCTAAAAGATACCTTTTCTGATCCTGATTATTATTTCCAGTTATTACGACTTAATCTTATGAGAGAAAAAGATGCTTGTTATTGCTTAACTATATTATTTTTAGTTTCCAAACAAGTCTATTGAATAAACTATACAAAAGAGCTTTTTATTAAAATTTACAGTTTTTTTTAATTGCTATTTTATTTTGCTATCCGCTTCTATAAATCTAGGCATTATCGCTATAAAAATTCAGAGATTTATTTTAAATACTAGTAAGAAAATTTTGATTCTGTTATAATAAAACTCGTACAAAATCCTCTTCAAGTGGAAGTATAATTTTTTGCTAATATAAGTTATGGAGTCTTGTATATAAAAAGAAATTAAACAAAACTATTTTGAGAGTTCAGTTCGGTATCATGAGTTATACACTTTCTTAATTATTCGAAAATGAGGAGACATCCATAGAAATTCTTAGTAAAATTTGTGAAAATTAGATTTAAAGTAAATTAGAAATATAAAAGAGAGGAATGATATGAATTATATAAGTTTGTTTAGCTCGTCTGGTATTGGATGCTATGGTTTTAAAGAAGAGGGGTTTGAATGTATTGCAAGTTCAGAACTTATTGAACGACGTCTTGAAGTTCAAAAAGCAAATAATAAATTAAAATATGATGATGGATATATACTTGGAGATATAACAGATGAAATAGTTAAACAAAATTTGTTTGATGCTGTAGAAAATTTCAAAAAAAGAAAAAAACAAGAAGAAGTTGATGTAATTATTTTCACTGCGCCATGTCAAGGTATGTCTGTTGCAAACCACAAAAAAAATGATGGAACTATTGAAAGAAATTCATTAGTAGTTGAAGCTTTAGAAATAGTAAATAAAATAAAACCCAAATTTTTCATTGCTGAGAATGTGAGATCATTTATGAATACTAAATGTATAGATCATAATGAAGAGAAAAAGATCTCAGAAGCTTTTGACGATTGGTTGGAGACCGATTATATATTCGAGTCAAGGATTATCAATTTTAAAGATTATGGAGCTAATAGTAGTAGAACTAGAACATTAGTGATTGGTGTACGAAGAGATTTATCAAATTCGGTTGTCCTTGACAAGATTTTTCCATCGCGAGAAGAACCAAAAACTTTAAAAGAAATAATTTATGATTTACCTAGGCTAAAAGATATGGGTGAAATTGATCAAAATGATATATACCATAATTTCAAAGTGTATCGAGAAGATATGAGAAATTGGATCCATAATGTAAAACCTGGTCATTCAGCATTTGAAAATAAGGAGGCAATCAATAGGCCTCATAAAATAGTGAATGGTAAGAGAATAGAAAACGCCCAGAAAAATGGAGGCAAATACACAAGACAAAAGTGGGAAGCAGTCGCTCCATGCATTCACACTAGAAACGATATTATGGCCAGTCAAAACACAGTTCATCCTGAAGACGATAGAGTATTTAGTATCAGAGAATTAATGAAGATGATGAACATTCCAGAAACATTTAAATGGTCAGTTATTCCTGAAAAAAAGTTAAATGCTATGAGCTACGAAGAAAAAAAACTATACTTAAAAAAACATGAGATGAATATTAGACAAAGTATAGGAGAAGCTATACCAACAATAATCATTCAAAAAATTGCTAGAAATTTGAGAGATGCTCTAAATGAAATTAACTGAACAACAAATAAAACGTATTATCAATGACCATAATTTGAATCATAGAGAGGATGTTATTGAATTTATTAATAAGAATCCTGATGATTTAGATCTTCAAGCACTTTCTAGAATTGCGGAACTTGTTAACAATGGTCGGATAAATACATCAGCTTACTATACTGATGGTTCAATTCTAACTGAAATAGAGAAATATTTACCTAAGATAAATAAATCGGTAATTAAATTATAGAACCATCTGCGGGTGTGGGAAATTTCTTAGAAATTATTATTAAAAAGTATTCTTATGCTAAGAAATTAATCATTCAAGTAAATGATATTGATAGAAAAAGTATTGAACTTCTTAAAGCTCTAAATAAACATAGAAATATACCTGACAATGTCGAGATAATTTATTCAAATGAAGATTTTCTTAGTTCTTCTTTTCCAAATTTTGAAACGAAATATGATTTAGCAATTGGAAATCCTCCATTTACAAAATTAAACAAGAAAAATGGTTTATTAGATTACTCAATTATTTTCAATGATAATAACACAACAAATTTATCTGGTTTCTTTTTACAAAAATGTATGGATATTTCAGATCGTGTAGTGATGATTTTACCTAAGTATTTTTTGAATGCTCCGGATTTTTTAGTTACAAGAAATAGAACTAAAGCAAAAAAAATTGAACGAATTTTAGATTTTGGAGAAAAAGGCTTTAAGGGCGTATTGATAGAAACTATTGCACTATATATTGATATGCTACATGAAGCTGATAAGACAATAAGTTATTCGTTAACTAAAGACATTGAAAATGTTCAAAATCAGCAAATTTTAACGAGTTCTGCGTTTCCAAGTTGGTTACTTTATAGAAATGATTTTTTTAATGAAATAGCTTCGAAAATGAAGTTTGATATATTTGATGTCTTCAGAGATAGACAATTGACTAATTCTATATTAAAAATTTCTGGAGAAGTTCCTGTTATAAAAAGTAGAAATATCTTACGAGATGGAAGTTCTATTATTTCAATTAACGGATACGATAGCTTTATTGACAAAAATGAGATAGAGAAATATGCTGTCGGAAAATATTTTGAAAGGGAAGATGTTTATTTGAGTCCAAACATGACGTATTACCCAAGAGTAATTAAAAAACCGAAAAATACTTTAATAAATGGATCAGTTGCAGTTTTAATAAACAAATCCAATTTAGAAATAAAAAAAGAGCATATTGATTTCCTGTGTAGCGAAACTTTTGAAAGATTTTATTCAATTGCACGAAACTATAGTACACGAAGTTTAAACATTGATAAGAATTCTGTTAAATTTTTTGGTCTCTATTATAAGTAATATTTTTTATATCACTTATTTTTATAGATTTTTGAGAGTTTTCATGATAAAATAGTAAGAGATAGTGAGTCATAAAAGGGGGGGAATAACTTTATAAGAGAATTTGATAAAAAAGGAGTTTATCATTACCAATTATTATTTAGGAAATTAAAAATTTAATGAGGTAAAAATATGACTAAATTAACTTATGGGAAAAAAGATCAAGTGAAATTTTTAGATGAATCAGAAAAAATAGAGGCTATTAATTATTTAAAAAGTTCAAGCAATGTTGTTACTGTACTTGAGCACAATGAAGAACAGGGAGCATGGGGGAGTGAAAAACGTTTCATCATAAAAGACGATGATCCCAATATGCCTGTAGGAGTTAGGAGAAATCTAACTGCTGGTTATAAAGGCTGCTTTGGAAGGATAAATTGTAAAGAACTATATGACGAAATAATAGATTAAAAACTAGCCGTTAAAAGGGATATTTTTCAAGAATAGTGTGTTAACTCTATTTAAAA
>NZ_GL890993.1:2000364-2097598 GCF_000212855.1 Streptococcus sanguinis SK355 | reverse complement strand
GCTTGACAATGATTGAGATTTGGTGATTTTTCTTGACTAAGGAAGTCTCTGCGACAGCCATTTTCCCACAGACTTTACAGCGAAAACGTCGTTTCTTTAAGCGAATCAGCGTTTTATATCCCGCACACTCTAGATAGGGAATTTTTGATTCTTTTTGGAAGTCATATTTAGCCATTTGTCCTTGGCAGTGAGGGCATTTAGGAGCAGGATAATCTAGCTTAGCGATGATTTCTTTATGTGTACCAGCATCTAGAACATCCAAGATAGTGATGTTAGGGTCTTTTATTCCGAGTAAGTTTGTGATGTAAAAAATCCCGCTGGAATTCCAGCAGGATTTGTTTTCTTAAAATCGTATAAAATACAGATTATTTCATGGTTGGGAAGAGCAAGACATCTCGAATGGTAGTCACGTCTGTTAGTAACATAACCAGACGGTCGATACCGATTCCCAGACCTCCAGTTGGTGGCATACCGTATTCCAGAGCTTCGACAAAGTCATAGTCGATGCCTGTTGCTTCGTCATCACCCAGTTCTTTGGCTTTTGCCTGTGCTTCAAAACGAGATAATTGATCGATTGGATCGTTCAACTCTGTGAAGGCGTTGGCATATTCTTTGGTCATAATGAAGAGTTCGAAACGGTCCGTGAAGCGTGGGTCTTCTGGATTTTTCTTAGCTAGAGGTGACACTGCAACGGGATGACCGTAGACAAAGGTTGGCTGAATCAAGGTTTCTTCCACAAATTCTTCAAAGAAAGCATTGATAACATGACCGACTTCGGTGAAGTGCTTTTCAAGCGGAACTTTCTTTTCTTTAGCCAAAGCAACAGCTTCTTCAAAACTCATATCTTGCCAGAAATCAACACCAGTAATTTCCTTGATGGCATCTACCATGTGAACGCGTTTAAATGGTTCGTTGATCTTGATTTCAGTTCCTTGGTAGTTGACTGGTCCATCTCCATTTACAGAGATAGCTGCATGTTGGATAATGCCTTCAGTCAAGTCCATGATATCTTGAAAATCCGCATAGGCTTGGTAAACCTCGATGGAAGTGAACTCTGGATTGTGAGTCGCATCCATTCCTTCGTTACGGAAGATACGGCCAATCTCATAAACTCGCTCCATACCACCGACGATGAGACGTTTAAGGTGAAGCTCAGTTGCAATCCGCAGCACCATATCTATGTTTTGGGCATTGTGGTGGGTGATAAATGGACGGGCAGCAGCACCGCCTGCCTCATTGTGGAGAACAGGAGTTTCAACTTCAAGGAAGCCTTGTCCATCTAAGTAACGGCGGATTTCTGAGATGATTTTTGAGCGAGTGACAAAGCGTTCAAAGCTTTCGCGATTGGAAATCAAATCCAAATAACGTTTACGGTAGATGGTTTCAACATCTGTCAGGCCGTGGAATTTTTCAGGCAGGGGACGCAGAGCCTTAGATAAATGAGTAAGGTGGGTCGCCTTGATAGAAAGCTCCCCCATATCTGTCCGCATGATCTCACCTTCGATACCGAGGAAATCTCCTAAGTCAGCTTTTTTGAAGATTTCATAATTTTCTTCACCAACAGCATCCTTACGCACATAAATCTGGATTTGACCTTCACGGTCTTGGATGTGGGCAAAGCCAACCTTTCCTTTGCCGCGCTTGGTCATGAGACGGCCAGCGATAATAGCTGTTTCGTTGAGTTCGTTTAATTCTTCTTTATCTTTATCGTTGTATTTTTCTTTCAGTTGAGCAGAGTTAGCAGTTCGTTCAAAGCGTTTACCAAAAGGGTCAATTCCCTGCTCAGCCAGCGCAGCCATTTTTTCACGGCGGATAATCTGCTGGTCGTTTAATTCCTCGATATGTTCAGTAGTCATGTTTTTCCTCCAAAAGTTTTCCTACCTATTTTATCACAAAAGATAGGGAAATTCATCTATATTTGGCTATAAAGTAAGAAAAAAAGCTAGAAATCCAGCTTTAATTTTCTGCCTTTTCAACTAAATAATCCGTATTATTCCAAGTGATCAGCTCAAAATTCTCAAAGTCTCCTGTTTCAAGGATGGTGATGCTAGCATTGGTCAGACCGCCATTCTTGCGCAAAAGAGGTGTGTCATAGCCCAGCATGGTTCGAATACTGGCGGTTAAGTTAGCACCGTGCCCGACAATGAGGACCTGTTCATAGTCCTTGTCCTTTAAGGTCTTGATAAAGGAAATGGTCCGGTGGGTTGTATGGTAGACTGACTCAGCGTCAAAAAAGGTATGATTGAATTGCGAAAGGTTGTGGCGGAAGGCTGTCATCTGGTGAGGATAGATGGCTTCTAGGGTAGAGATTTTTGCTCCTTCCAGTTTTCCCAACTGCCATTCTCGCAGTTCAGGTACTGATACGATTTCAGTCGGAAACTGGCTTTCTTCTTGAATAATCTCAGCAGAGCGAATGGCGCGTGGGAGGTCGCTGCTGTAAATCTTGCCAAATTGTGTTTGAGCCAGATGTTTTCCTAGGCTATGCAGTTCCTCAACGGCGGTTGGCAGCAGTGGCGAATCACCACTGGCTCCCTGAAAGCGGCCTTCCCGATTCCATTCCGTTCTTCCGTGTCGGACAAAGTATAATTTCATAGTGGTTGATTGTTTCTTTCTTATTAGGGTTTATTGAGAATATTAGGTGCAATATTGAAGAATTATGAGCTAGGATTCTCCTTGAGGTCTGCAAAGTCAGCTTGAACAAAATCTGCTAAATCTTGAGCCTTGATTTCGATACTGCGGCCGACTTCACCAGCAGACACGATGATGCTATCCCGCTCTAAAGCTGACTGGTCGATATAGATTGGAAAGTTATGCTTTTGACGGATACCGACTGGATTGTTGGCTCCGTGGATATAGCCCGTTGTCTTTTCCAAGTCTTTCTGGGGAATCATGCTGACTTTTTTATTACCAGAAATCTTGGCCATTTTCTTTTCAGATAGATGTTCTGTGATTGGCAGGATACCGATTAGTGTGCCAGTCTTGTCTCCTGTCAAGGCCAAGGTTTTATAAATCTGCGAACGGTCCAAGCCTTCAGCTGGCTGTTCTGCTAAGGCATTTAGCTGCAGGCCTCTATGTTCAATCTTAGCCTTGCTTAAAATTTGCTCGACCAGTGTTTTTTTGATTTTTGTCTTTTTAGCCATTAGTATATCTCTCTTCTAATTGTGACATCCAGAGTCCCAGCCAGGTTCCCAGACCGAAGAAAAAGGCTGCAAGGACAAGTGTCAATATAGAAACTCCATGATAGCTAATGCTTTCACTGTTTCCTGCTTGAGGCACTACAATGAGAAGTGTACTGGATAGGACGATGCCAATGATAAAGTGATAGACACGAGAGTAGTAGTTTTTCAAAATATGATCCATCAGCTTAGAGAAGAGAATCAGAGCTAAGGCGCCTCCTATTCCGATGGGAAGAAAGGTACCCAAGAGATCTAGTTTGCGGAAGCCGTTCAGCATAGGAGCGTAGAGGCCTAAAATCAGGAGAAGGTTGGACGGACTGAGTCCGGGAATTAAAATGCCCAGTGCAATCAAGGCTCCTGCTAAGATAAAAGAGAGGAAGTTAGCTGGCAAGGTGCCGACCATGCCATTTAAGGAATAAAGAAAGATTCCTGAAAGGATGAGGCTGACCCAGAAAACGAGAATATCAACTCTATCACGCTCACTTTTAGCGACAGACTCTTTAATAAGGCTAGGAACAGTCCCAATAATAGCTCCGGCAAATCCCCAAAGGACAATCACTTTGTAGTTGTCCAGCAGCAGATTGACAGGATAGGAGAAGGCGGCGATTCCTAAAACCATTCCGATTCCAACTGGTATAAAATAGAGAACATTTTCGACGAAGTTTTCTTTTAAATGTGCTAAAAAATGAATCAAGCGCTCGTAAATACCTAGGATAGCTGCTAAAACACCGCCTGAAACTCCTGGCAAAATAAAGCCAAGTGCAATGACTATTCCTTTGAAAATTCTATTCAACCAAGAAATCATTGTATTTTCCTTTTCTAATTTCATTTATCAAATCATTATATCATAAAATATAGGCTTTATTAAGAGGAAACGGCTGGAAATTTCCTATTTTTTGACAATAAAAAACGACAGCAGTTTTTGAGATTTGAGCTGTCGTTCTGAGCTATTGGCTTTCTTTAGGAACTGTAAATAGCTTTTGATAAGTAGCTGTCTGGTCTTTTAAGGTTGACAGCTGGTTCAAATCAAGATAATGAGAGAAACCAGTCAGCTGACCTTGTGATGTGTACTGATGCAAGTCGTAATCTTGCTCAGTATTTGGTGCGGCATTGTAGTAGCCGTCATCATTACCATAAGTCGGAATCCAAATTGCTGTGAACTTATCAGTAGAGATACTGTGTTCCTCCATAAAATAAGTTCCAATATAGATACCAATATTTTTAACACCAAGTGACTCTAGCTTGGCACGGAAAGCTTCAACTCCCGCATTCATGTCAGACATGGTCTTTTCTTCGACGTCTAGCCAATAATAGGTTGGATGGTACTTGGCAGAAGCCTTGTAGAAACTTTCGGCTTCTTTTTCCATTTCCTTTTTGCTATTGGCGGCCACATAGGCATAGACAGCAACAGGGATGTTTCGCTTTTGAAATTCTTTGATATGTTTTTCATAAGACTTGTCCAGACCATTCAGATGGGTTGCTGCGTTTTCTTTTTTTGCCTGCGCTCCACTATGAACACGGACAATTACTCCCGAAACATTCTGTGCGAGTAAGTCGTAATTAATCTCACTTGGCAACTGCCAGCCAGAAATGTCAATGATCGGTCTGGAAATAAACTCTTCATCCAAGGACGAATCGTCAGATGTTTCCTCTTTTTTTGAGGAACTTGGAGTTTGTTTAGTTTGTGAAATTTTTGCCTGTGCTTGCTTTTCCTGAGAGTCAGTAATTTGCTTGCTTATCAAAATAAAAGTGATAAAAGAAGCAAAGAAAATTAGGATTGCAAGCGGTTTAATCCTCTTCCTCATACTGGTTTATTTTAACTTAAAACAAATAAAAAAGCAAAAAATATCCCCAGAATTGCTGGAAAATGAATAAAATGTAATATAATTGAAATATTATAAAGCAAAAACAAGACGTTTTGAAAGTTCAAAATGTCTTGTTTTTTAAAGAGCTTAGGCAGGCTGTGGAAAGTGATTTTTCGTTGGCTAAATCGTTTTGCTTTTTCTTACCTTTTATAATAGCTTTTGAATGAGTTCTTCTATCTTTTGGGGAGAGGTTTGTGGAGGGAAGCGTTTGATGACTGTTCCGTCTCGGTTAACCAGAAACTTTGTGAAGTTCCATTTGATCTTCTCGCCCAGAAGACCACCCTTTTCTTTTTTGAGCCAGTCAAAGAGAGGAGCGGTAAGAGGACCATTGACATCAATCTTAGCAAATCGAGGAAAGGTCGTTTCGTAGTTAAGGCTGCAAAAGCTGTTGATTTCTGCGGCGTCTCCAGGAGCCTGCTGGCCAAACTGATTACAGGGGAAATCCAAGATTTCAAATCCGTCTTGCTGATAGCGCTCATAGAGTTCCTGCAGTTCTTGATACTGAGGAGTGAAGCCGCAGCCGGTCGCTGTATTGACAATCAGCAGAATCTTACCTTTATAATCACTCATTTTTTGCGGACTTCCGTCTTGTTTTTGAATTTCGATATCATAAATGTCTGTCATGTTCTCCTCCTTTGTTTGCTTCCTATCTTATCACAATTTTATGTAAAAGAGAGAAAGCAAGGTCATATTATTCCAGTCTCTGCACTAATGCTTTTTTTTCAATCCAAAAGGTGGTATAATGAGAATTGAATTTTTAGAAGTTTAATGGTGAAATATGAAAATTGACAAGAAGCACTTGTTGAATTATTCCATCTTGATTCCCTATTTGATTTTATCTGTTTTGGGATTGATTGTGGTCTATTCAACGACGAGTCCTACCTCGATTCAGGCCGGAGGAAATGGTTTTGGGATGGTCATGAATCAGGGGATTTTTTGGATAATAAGTCTCTTTATAATTGCGCTCCTATATAGAATCCGCTTGGGTTTCTTAAAAAAAGGGAGTATCCTGACTATAGTTATCTTTGCTGAGATTATCCTCTTGCTTTTATCTCGTTTTATAACAGGGACTATCAACGGAGCTCATGGTTGGCTCAAGCTTGGAGCTTTCAGTATTCAGCCTGCTGAGTATTTGAAGATTATTCTGGTCTGGTATCTAGCTTTTCGCTTCACAAAGAGGCAGGAGGAGATAAAGGTCTATGACTATCAAGCCCTGACTCACAACCATTGGTTTCCTAAAGCTTTTAACGACTGGCGGACCATGGTGGCTATTCTGATTGGGATTGTAGCTATTATGCCAGACCTTGGAAATGCGACTATTCTATTTTTGACCGTCGTGATAATGATAGCTGTCAGCGGGATTGGCTATCGATGGTTTTCTACGATGCTGGGAGCCATTGTTAGTGTTTCCGGCTTGGTTCTAGCTAGCATTTGGTTGATTGGGGTTGAGCGCGTGGCCAAGATTCCAGTCTTTGGATATGTGGCCAAGCGTTTTAGTGCTTTCTTCAATCCCTTCAAGGATCTGTCTGGCTCAGGCCACCAATTGGCTAATTCCTACTATGCTATGAGTAATGGCGGCTGGTTTGGTCTGGGCTTGGGTAACTCTATTGAAAAGCGTGGCTATTTGCCAGAAGCTCATACGGACTTTGTATTTTCTATTGTGATAGAAGAGTTTGGTTTCTTTGGTGCCAGTCTGATTCTGGCCTTACTCTTTTTCCTGATTTTGAGAATTATCTTGGTAGGGATTCGGGCAAAGAATCCATTTAACTCCATGATGGCTTTGGGAATTGGCGGTATGATACTCATGCAGACCTTCATCAATATCGGTGGTATCTCAGGTCTTATTCCTTCTACAGGAGTAACCTTCCCCTTCCTATCGCAAGGAGGGAACAGTCTTCTGGTCTTGTCAGTAGCCATCGCCTTGGTGCTTAATATTGATGCCAACGAGCGCCGTGATGCCCTGTATGAGCAGATGGAAGCGGAGGCGCAAGGCCGGTCTGAGGAAGCTTAATCGTAGTTCGTGTGAACAGTTGTTGCAAAAATGAAAGGTGCAGATTATGTCATTTAACAAATTAGAAAGCTACAGCAATAAAGAAGTAATTCGAGAAGAAGTCGCCATTTTGACAGACTTGCTTGCCGACATTACTCGGAATCTTCTCAGCCCTGAGACCTTTGAAAAAATCTCCCTCATGGAAGAGCTGGCTGTTAACTCCAAATATCATGAGTTAAAAGCAATTGTAGAAGAACTAACGACAGATGAAATGGTTTATATTTCCCGTTATTTTTCTATTTTGCCGCTTTTGATTAATATCTCAGAAGATGTGGACCTTGCTTATGAAATCAACCATCAGAACAATATCAATCAGGATTATCTTGGAAAGCTGTCAACAACCATTGACCTGATTTCAACGCGGGAAAATGCTCAGGAAATTCTGGAAAACCTGAATGTTGTGCCAGTCCTGACAGCTCACCCGACTCAGGTTCAGCGCAAGACTATTCTGGACTTAACCAATCATATCCATAGTTTACTGCGCCAGCATCGTGATGTTAAGGCTGGCCTGGTCAATGAGAAGAAGTGGCTAGGAAATCTCCGCCGCTATATTGAGCTTATGATGCAGACAGATATGATCCGTGAGAAGAAGCTGAAAGTGACCAATGAGATTACCAACGTCATGGAGTACTACAACAGTTCGTTTCTGCAAGCTATCACCAACTTTATGGTTGAATACAGACGCTTGGCAGAAGAGCGGGGCATTAAGCTGGATAATCCTAAGCCTATTACCATGGGAATGTGGATTGGCGGTGACCGGGATGGTAATCCTTTTGTAACAGCAGAAACCCTTAAACTTTCAGCCACCCTCCAGAGTGAAGTCATCCTCAACTATTATATTGACAAGGTTTATACACTCTATCGCACCTTCTCGCTCTCGACCAACCTATCAGAAACCAGTCAGGCAGTAGCAGAAATGGCAGCTCTATCTACTGACAAGTCTGTTTATCGTGAAAATGAGCCTTACCGCCGTGCTTTCCACTATATCCAGTCTAAACTGATTCAAACCTTGCTTTACCTAAAAGAAGGCAACTTTTCAACTGACGATCAGCGATTGATGGACCGAGCTGAGGAAAAATTGTCTGCGAAAGCCAACCTTTCTGTCAGCAATAAAGGAAGAGAAATCATCCCTAATTATATCCAGTCTCGTATCAGCGAGACCCTGACTGAGCTCAAGAAGGAGGAGACACCTTCTTACAAAACAGCTCAGGAATTTAAAGAAGACTTGCAGGTCATTTATGATTCTCTTATTGAACATCATGGGGAAGCTTTGGTAAGTGGCGACTTGACTGAACTTCTCCAAGCGGTTGATGTTTTTGGCTTCTTCTTAGCCAGCATTGATATGCGGCAGGATTCCAGTGTTCATGAAGCCTGTGTGGCTGAGCTCTTGGCTTCGGCTAATATTGTTCAGGATTATAGTAGTCTGTCGGAAGAAGAAAAATGCCAGGTCCTCCTCAAACAGTTGCTTGAAGATCCTCGTATTCTATCAGCTACCCATGAGTCTAAATCTGAACTCCTGCAAAAAGAACTGGAGATTTTCAAAACAGCTCGTCAGCTAAAAGATGCCATTGGTGAAGAAGTGATTAAGCAGAATATTATCTCTCACTCGACCAGTGTATCAGATCTACTTGAGTTGGCTATTATGCTCAAGGAAGTGGGGCTGATTGATGAAAATGGTGCCCGTGTTCAGATTGTTCCGCTCTTTGAGACCATTGAAGACTTGGACAATTCCTGCGATACCATGGAGAAATACCTATCTCTGCCGATTGCGCAGAAGTGGATTGCCTCTAAGGATAATTATCAGGAAATTATGCTGGGCTATTCAGACAGTAATAAGGACGGTGGCTACCTGTCTTCTTGCTGGACCCTATACAAGGCT
Source organism: Streptococcus sanguinis SK355 (assembly GCF_000212855.1). Lineage (GTDB taxonomy): Bacteria > Bacillota > Bacilli > Lactobacillales > Streptococcaceae > Streptococcus > Streptococcus sanguinis_A. The sequence continues at coordinate 2,088,628 of NZ_GL890993.1, read as the reverse complement.
CAGCAGCAGCTGACAGCTATTGGTGATAAGTTTGGCGTAAAAATCACCTTCTTCCACGGAAGAGGAGGTACAGTGGGACGTGGTGGCGGCCCAACCTATGAAGCCATTACTTCTCAGCCACTCCGCAGTATCAATGACCGGATTCGTCTGACTGAGCAAGGGGAAGTCATTGGTAATAAATATGGAAACAAAGACGCAGCCTACTATAACTTGGAAATGCTAGTGTCTGCTGCCATTAACCGCATGGTAACTCATAAGAAGAGCGATAGCCATACTTCTGATAAATATGAGCGAATCATGGACCAAGTAGTCAATCGCAGTTATCAGATTTACCGTGATTTAGTCTTTGGCGACGAGCGTTTTTACGATTATTTCTTCGAATCTAGCCCAATCAAGGCTATCTCTAGCTTTAATATTGGTTCACGTCCAGCAGCCCGTAAAACCATCACTGAAATCGGCGGTCTCAGAGCTATTCCATGGGTCTTCTCATGGTCTCAAAGTCGAGTTATGTTCCCAGGCTGGTATGGTGTCGGGTCAAGTTTCAAGGAATTCATTGATGAAGACCCAGAAAATAACTTAGCCTTTCTGCAATTTATGTATAAGAGATGGCCTTTCTTCAAGTCACTCTTGTCAAATGTAGATATGGTTCTGTCTAAGTCAAATATGAATATCGCTTTTGAGTATGCGCAGCTTTGCGAAGATCAGAATGTGCGTGATATTTTCAATATTATCTTGGATGAGTGGCAGTTGACTAAGGATGTCATTTTAGAGATTGAAGGTCATGATGAACTCCTAGCAGAAAACACTTATCTAAGAGACAGCTTGGACTACCGCATGCCTTATTTCAATGTTTTGAACTATATCCAGCTAGAGCTAATCAAGCGTCAGCGAAATGGCCAGCTTACACCAGATCAAGAAAAGCTGATTCACATTACCATCAACGGTATTGCGACTGGTCTGAGAAACTCTGGCTAATACAAAGAGAAAATCGGAATTTTTCCGGTTTTTTCTATTTTTGTAACCAAAGGGCTTCTTAATTCGTTATACTTGTGACAGTTCAATCGCTTTTCTTTGTATCAACCTTACTACAAATCAGACAAGGAATAATTCACAAAAAAATGCTAAAAGACTTGCATTTTCATTTAAATTTGATAAAATAGTAAGGAAAGTTAGACTGTATTGCCTACTGTCTATCTATAAAATATATTTTATTGGAGGCTTTTACTCAAATGGCAAAAGAAAAATACGATCGTAGTAAACCACACGTTAACATTGGTACCATTGGACACGTTGACCACGGTAAAACTACTTTGACTGCAGCTATCACAACTGTATTGGCACGTCGCTTGCCTTCAGCAGTTAACCAACCTAAAGACTATGCGTCTATTGATGCTGCTCCAGAAGAACGCGAACGCGGAATCACCATCAACACTGCGCACGTTGAGTATGAAACTGCTAAGCGTCACTACGCTCACATCGACGCTCCAGGACACGCGGACTACGTTAAAAACATGATCACTGGTGCCGCTCAAATGGACGGAGCTATCCTTGTAGTAGCTTCAACTGACGGACCAATGCCACAAACTCGTGAGCACATCTTGCTTTCACGTCAGGTTGGTGTTAAGCACTTGATCGTCTTCATGAACAAAGTTGACTTGGTTGACGATGAAGAATTGCTTGAATTGGTTGAAATGGAAATCCGTGACCTCTTGTCAGAATACGATTTCCCAGGTGACGATCTTCCAGTTATCCAAGGTTCAGCTCTTAAAGCTCTTGAAGGTGACTCTAAATTTGAAGACATCATCATGGAATTGATGGACACTGTTGATGAGTACATTCCAGAACCAGAACGCGATACTGACAAGCCATTGCTTCTTCCAGTCGAAGACGTATTCTCAATCACTGGTCGTGGTACAGTTGCTTCAGGACGTATCGACCGTGGTATCGTTAAAGTCAACGACGAAATCGAAATCGTTGGTATCAAAGAAGAAATCCAAAAAGCAGTTGTTACTGGTGTTGAAATGTTCCGTAAACAGCTTGACGAAGGTCTTGCAGGGGACAACGTAGGTGTGCTTCTCCGTGGTATCCAACGTGATGAAATCGAACGCGGACAAGTTATTGCTAAACCAGGTTCAATCAATCCACACACTAAATTCAAGGGTGAAGTTTATATCCTTACTAAAGAAGAAGGCGGACGTCACACTCCATTCTTCAACAACTACCGTCCACAGTTCTACTTCCGTACAACTGACGTTACAGGTTCAATCGAACTTCCAGCAGGTACTGAAATGGTAATGCCTGGTGATAACGTAACAATCGACGTTGAGTTGATCCACCCAATCGCCGTTGAACAAGGTACTACTTTCTCTATCCGTGAAGGTGGACGTACCGTTGGTTCAGGTATGGTTACAGAAATCGAAGCTTAATTCGATTCCGTTCCCAGATAACAATTATAGTCAGACACTAAACCCCGTGAAAACGGGGTTTTTTAGTATTGTAATTGTTTTTTAAAAAAGAAGAATAGAAAGTAGTCGGTAATCTCCAGAGTAGATAGCTCGATTTTGCAGAAGCACCTTGAAGATGATTTAGGAGACGGAAAGGGAAGAAGTATAGATATAAGCTTGATAGAAGTTTTGCCCTTTTGGTTAGGTTGGGGAAGAAAGAATCATTTAAAACAGAGATTCTTTCAGGAAGGATTTTCACTTTTCACTGAAAGTATAGTATAATAAGAAATAGAATACATTTGGAGAAGAAAAATGCCCTCAAAATCAGGATCATTATCTTATGCTAAAAATAATGACGGTAATAAAGAAATAGAAAAAATAATCTCAAAAGAAGGACTGAAAAATAACTATATATGGAACATGTTGGGGACAGTCTCATCCTCATTGATATCAGTCGTCTTGCTTCTACTAGCTTCTAGATTTCTAGATTCAAGAGATTCTGATATTTTTAGTATTGCTTATGCTCTTGCTCAGCAGTTCTTTGTTCTAGGTTATTTTCAAGTTAGAAATCTGCAATCTACGGATGTAAAAGAAAGATACCAATTTGCTTCTTATCATAACACGAGACTTTTTACGGTCTTTTTGATGATTTTAACATCGTTTATCTATACTCTATGGCAAGGGTATGATGTTTACAAATCTAGTATTATTTTATTGCTTGTTCTTTATCGTGCTATAGATGCATATTCAGATGTTTTTCAAGGATTATTTCAGCAAAAAAATAGATCAGACTTAGCTGGAAAGGTGCAATTCTATAGGAGCTGGATTTGCATGTTAATATTTGCAACAGTCCTGTTGCTTACAAAATCATTGATGGTAGCTAGTATTGCTATTTGCTGTGCGAATTTCATTCTGACCTTCCCCTTAGATTTCAGAAACTGTAGATTACATTTTTCTCAGGAAATGTTTTCGCCTAAACTCCTTGATGACAGAAAAAATGTGTATTCTATTTTGAAAAATAGTTTCCCCTTGTTTTTAAATGGATTTTTGATAACGTATATCTATAACGAGCCCAAAATTGATATTGATTACCTTTTGACAAATGGCTATTTTTCATCTGGGGTTCAAAGAGATTTCAATGTTCTATTCATGCCTGTCTTTGTCCTATCCCTTTTGTTCTTCGTCCTGAGACCGTTGACTACACAGCTTTCTATTTATTGGAATGAGAAGAAATTTACACTATTTTTCAAACAGGTCAATACCCTATATCTAACAATGACTGTTTTAGGAGTTGTCATTGTTGTTTTAGGTTATATGATTGGTACAGAAGTGCTTGGTGCTGTTTACGGTATCCGATTACAGGAGTATAAGCTTCCTTTCACTATACTACTTATAGGTGGTATTTTGAATGTTTTTGCTCTAGTAGTCGATATCATTATGACCATCTTTAGAAAACAGCATTATCTGATGATAGCCTATTTATTGACATTTGCTGTTTCAAAATTTATTACGTTGCCATTTATCCGCGACCAAAAATTGCTCGGAGCTGCTAATTCCTTTTTAATCTCCATGTGCGTCTTTTATGCAACAAGTCTGATTATTTATGGCGTTGTTAAAAATAAGGAAAAAAGAAAGAAGTAGGATTCTATGAATATCTTATTTACATTAAATGATTCGTTTGTACCTCAAGTTGCAACCTGTATGTGTTCTATATTTGAGAATAATAAATCCGCTGAGAATATTACAGTATATTTAATTGGCGAGAGGATAAGCCAAGAGAATCAAAATAAATTAAAAGGATTCGCTAAAAGTTACGATAGAAAAGTTTGCATTATTTCTATAAATAATATCGAAGACTATATTGACTTTGATTTTGATACAAACGGTTGGTCTTCAATTATTTTGGCACGTCTTTTTTTAGATAAGCTTCTTCCACAAGAAGTTGATAGGATCTTATATCTCGATGGAGATACACTAGTTCTAGAAGATTTAGGTTCATTGTTTTATAGCGACTTAGGAGATAAGGTAATAGGTATGTGTCCCGAACCAACTGTGGATAAGTCAAGAAAGGAATTTCTAGCTTTGAAAGAGTACCCCTATCATAATTCGGGTGTCCTATTGATCGATCTAAAAAAATGGCGTAGGGAAGAGATTGGTAAAAAGGTCATAGAATTTTATCAGTTTCATGAAGGAAAGCTATTCGCACCTGACCAAGATGCCTTAAATGGAGCCTTGAAAGAGCAAATTTTTACCTTGCCAATTTCCTTTAATTATTTTAATATTTATGATGTCTATCCTTATAAAACGTTGAGTGAATTAAGTAAGCCAACTAAGTTTATATCACAGGAAGATTTTAATTATTTTCGGAAAGCACCTACAATTATTCACTATCTTGGTGAAGAGAGACCTTGGCGGAAGGGGAATACACATAGGTTTAAAAAGGAGTACCTCTATTATCTCCACAAAACTCCATGGAAGGATACACCAATGGAAGAAGGTTGGCAGCTGTATTTTGTTTGTTTTAGAATCTTTAATATTGTTATGAAGCCTTTTCCAATGCTAAGATATAAGATTATCAATTCCCTAATTCCGAGCTTTATGAAATATAGAAAAAAACAGTTGCAGAAAAACAAAAAATAATGCGATGACATGTTATAGAAAGAATAGATTAAATTAATGAAAGTTTTAATGATAATTCCTGCTTATAATGAGGAAGAAAGTATTTTAAATACGGTTATGAGCATTGTAGAATATCGGAAGAAAGTTGATTTTGACTTAGACTACGTAGTTATCAATGATGGGTCAGTTGACAGAACCAAGGAGATTTTGGACAGTCATCATCTGAATGCTATTCATTTGGTTATGAATTTAGGGATTGGTGGAGCTGTTCAGACGGGTTATAAGTATGCTCTTGAGATGAATTATGATGTGGCCGTACAGTTTGATGGAGATGGTCAGCACGATATTGAGTCGCTGGATGCTTTGCTGGAGCCTATTCGTCGACAGCAGGCGGATTTGGTTGTTGGTTCTCGTTTTATCGGTGACAAGGCTTCGGAGTTTCAGACGACTTTTATGCGGCGTTTTGGTATTACCATTATTTCAGCTTTTATTAAATTAACAACAGGCAAAAGGATTCTGGATACCACATCAGGCTATCGTTTGGCCAATCGAGACATTATTCGACAATTCGCTGCGCGCTATCCTATCAAATATCCTGAGCCAGAATCAATCGTCCATCTCTTGAAGCGAAAATATACAGTGGTGGAAGCACCAGCCAATATGTTTGAACGTGCAGGAGGAGTCTCTTCGATTACTCCGATTAAGTCCATTCGCTATATGATTGAAGTTTGCTCTTCGATCTTGATTGCTGCTTTTATGAAAGAGAGTGAATAATGTCCATTTTGTCTATTGTTATGCTAGTGGCTTCAGTTCTATTCCTGTATTTTGTCTTTCGGAATATCAATCAAAACAATATTTTGTTTGAGCAAGCTTTTATGTGGATTATTATTGGCTTTGTACTGATTGTTATCTCTATTTTTGATTGGATTCCCGTTTCGATTGCCAAATTGTTAGGCTTTGAACTGACCTCAAACTTTGTCATGTCCTTGGCCATCTTTTTCTTGTTGGTTATTGTTTTTTTACATACTATTTCCATTTCAAAGCAAAAGGAACAAATCAAGCAGTTGGTACAAGAACTGTCCATCATGAAGCAAAGAATGTCCAAGTTAGAGAGTGAAAAAGATGAAAAATAACCATACCTGGGTGATTTGCGCCTATGGCGAAAGTGAATTTTTAGAAGATTGTATCCTGTCTCTGCAAGCTCAAACCTTACCATCAAAGGTTATCTGCTATAGCTCAACACCGCTGGATTCAATCAAGCAGTTGTGCCAGAAGTACGGTATTCCTTTTTATACGAAAGAAGGCGGTGGTATCGGTAAGGACTGGAACAATGCCCTTTCCTTTGTTGAGACTTCTTATGCTACTATTGCCCACCAGGATGACTACTATGAGCCAACTTATCTAGAAGCAGTGATGCAGAAGATAGAGCAATCTAAAGACATTCTCATTGCCTATACAGACTACTTTGAAGAGAAAAATGGAATCAAAATTCCGGCTAATACAAATCTGAAAATCAAGACTCTCATGCTTAAAACCTTGAATCTTATGCCATCCAGCCGTTTTTGGAGAAATCGGATCCTGGCTTTTGGCAATCCCATTTCCTGTCCGGCGGTGACTTACAATTTAGAGGCATTAAGGGATTTCCGATTTGATGAGGAAATGCGAGTAAGTCTGGATTGGTATGCTTGGTACAAGATTAGCGCCTATAAGGGTCGCTTCGCTTATATTTCCGAGAAGCTTATGTGCCATCGGATTCATGGAGAATCTGAAACAACCAAGACTATTTCAGATAATACTCGAACCAAAGAGGACTTGTTTATGTATCAGCTTTTCTGGCCAAAGTGGGTGGCTAATCTGATAAATAAAGCATATATGAAGAGTCAAGATGCTAACTCAAATTAATAGAGTTATTTACAAGGAAAGTATATGAAAGATTTAATATCTGTTGTTGTAACTTGTTACAACCATCAAGATTACATTGAACAGTGTTTGCGCAGTATTTTTGCGCAGACCTATCGAAATATTGAGTTACTGGTATTGGATGATGGCTCCTCTGACCATTCTGCTGAAATCATAGAAGCTGTCTTGGTGGATTCCCCTTTTCCAACGCGGTTTGAAAGCCATGAAAATATGGGGGTTGTCAAGACAAGAAACAAGGCTTTGCAGCAAATTCAAGGCACTTATTTTATTTTTGTGGATAGTGACGATTTTCTGGATTCGGACTATATTGAGAGTTTCTACACAAGCATGGTGCAAGAAGAGGCAGATATTGTCTATGGTGATTTGTATGACCCTGATAAAAAGGAAGTTTACCTTAAATCACGACCATTTGACAAGCTAGCTTTCTTAACGGAAAATTTTATTTCCAACTGTTCTCTCATTCGTCGTTCGGTTGCTGATGGTATTTATTATGATGAAGCTCTGAATCGTGAAAAACTGGAAGACTATGATTTCCTTTTAAACTTAATTATCAATCAAGGAGCGAAACCTGTTTATGATGCAAAAACGAATCTGAATTACCGGGTCTTTGATAAGGAATCAATCTCTAAACGGGATTCTACGAGATATCATTACGAAATGTATCTGAAAATTCTGCGTAAGTATGTAAAACAGATACCAGATGAAATATATCAAGCTCTGGGAAAGAACATATTTACACTGGAAGGTCGTTTGGATGAGTTGATTCAGCATATGGATAAAGTGAACGACTATGTTCTTGAACTGCAGGAGGAGCAGAGGCAGTTACATAAAAATCTAGACTCCTTGAAATCCAGACTGAGAACGATAAAAGAACAGCGTGATGAGGCTATTCAGGAGCAGTTTCGTATTCGCCGATCTATTTCCTACCGATTGGGAAATGGCTTGATTACGCCATTGAAACGTCTGGCTCAGATAATTAAGAATCCTCGCAGTATCAAAGCTGTTTTAAGTCGGATTAAACAACAGCTGGTTCGTTTGAAACGCCAAGTTAAGTCTCCTAAGGTTTATTATTATCAATGGTTGCGAAACTCTCAAAGGGGAAAAGCTCTTGCTTCAGTTTCAAGTGGCGAAAAAGTCTTAGTCTATGTCATTTTTGAATCCGAGCCACGCCTGCAGCAGTATAAGACTATCTTTTTAGAAAAGTTAGCAGCTTTGGCTGATAAGACTCTCATCGTCGTTAACGGCGGACTGGCTGAAGAGGATTTAGAAACTTTAGAGCAGTATGGGCAAGTCTTGGTGAGGAATAATAGTGGCTATGATACGGCAGCTTTTCGTGAAGGCATTCTTTCCTTAGGAAAGGAAACGCTGCAGCATTGTTCTCAGCTGATGCTCGTCAATGACACCAATATCGGACCTATGAGTGATTTGGCGGCTGTCTTTCATACTATGGCTGGCAGAAATCTTGACTTTTGGGGAATTTCCTATGGTGAGACCCAGGAAGATATTACTGGTTTTAACCGCTATGGTTACATTCCCAATCACCTACAGTCTTATTTTCTGGTGATAGAGCCTTTGCTGCTTCAATCCGAAGAATTCTACGACTATTGGGAAGTGCTGACTGATACAGATTCAAGGGAAGAGGCTATCGGAAAACATGAAACGACTTTTACCAAGTACTTTGCTGACTTGGGCTATCGTTACGATGCCTTGGTTCACGAAAATCGGGATTCAGCTATGTATATTCATCCATTAAGGATGTTAAAGGCAGGCAGTCCTCTGATTAAGTATACTTCTTTGAAGAATTATGATGATCAGCAGTTTTTATGGCAAGGTCTGGAAAGAGAGTCAGAGGTTCCTGATGTATTGGACTATGTTCGGGAGAAGACAGACTACCCAGTGGAGATTCTTGAGAATATCGTTCAAAAATTCAAAGATGTGCCTCGTGATCAATATATTCTCATCATTGACGGTGTAGAGAACATCATTCCGCAGTGTACGCGCTACCGTGTGCTCAATAAGGCAGAGCAGCTTAGAAAGAATGGCTTTGCTGTGAAAGTGGTTAATGCGTCTGAGTTTAGTCTGGCTCAGGCCCAGTATGCCAGCCACATCATTATCTACCGCGCTCCTTGGTCCGCCCAGCTCCAGCTTTTGTGTGATTTGGCTCGGGAGGAGCATAAGCCAGTCTATTTTGATATTGATGATTTGGTCTTTGATACCCTTTATACGGACCAGCTGAGTTATACACAAGGCTTATCTGAGAAGGAAAAGGGCAATTACGATGCAGGGGTGAAGAATTACGGGAAAATGCTAGCGGCTTGTGATGGGGCGATTACCTCCACTAATCAGTTAAAAGAGGAATTGCTCAAATATAAGGACTCCGTCCTGCTGAATCGGAATCTGGCGTCCAGCGAATTGATTGCGGTTAGCTCGCAGTTCTTGAAGGAAGACTTTGGCGCAGACGACAGAATAAAAATCGGCTATTTCTCTGGCTCCATCAGCCACAATGAGAATTTTGAGCTCATCAAGCCGGCTATCAAAGAAGTGCTTGACAACTACCCATTCGTTGAGCTTCATATTGTAGGGCATTTGGATATCCCGCAGGATATGAAACAATATACGCAGCGTATTGTCATCCATGAGTATGTGGACTGGAAGGCCTTGCCTCAGTTGATTAGTCAGGTTGATATTAATCTAGCCCCGTTAGTTGACTCAGTCTTTAATCGGGCCAAGTCAGAAATCAAGTGGATAGAAGCAGCTCTAGTCAAGGTGCCAACGATTGCCAGTCATATCGGTGCCTTTGCGGACATGATGATTGACGGTCAGACTGGACTTTTGGCTAAAGATAGTGAATGGAAAGAAAAGTTGGAAAGCCTGATTCTTTCTGCTGATTTACGCAGAGAACTAGCAGAGAACGCCTACGCTTTTGTATTAGAAAATTGCAGTTTAGATAAAAAAGATGAAATGGTGACTTATTTTGAAAAGAAATAAAGAAGTAAAAGTCGAGAATATTTTCTTATTATTGGCAAGTGTCTTTGTCTTGACTTTTATGATTGCACAGCCGATTAATCGGGTGCCTGATGAGACCAATCACGCTCGTATGACATGGGAAATCTTCCATAAACCGACCAGTCGAACATATAAATGGATGGACAAAATTCCATCTACTCCGAATGTTTCACCGGCAGAGTATAAGCAGTTGTTCTCAGAGAAGATAGATCTGGCGCAAGAAGAGTTTACCTTTGGCTTTAATCTCAAGGCTATCTCTTTCCTGCCTCAGCTCCTAGGTATGACCTTGGGAAGCATGCTTTATCCGTCAGTAGGCTTCATCGCGATGATGGGGCGGCTCTTTAATGCCTTGGCCTATATCTTTGGAATTTATTTCCTGATTAAATACTTCAAATATGGCAAAAAAGCTCTACTTTTCCTATCTCTTTTGCCTATTATGGTCCAGCAGGCAGCTTCTCTCTCTTACGATGTGATGAGCTATCTGGAGATTACGCTGGCAATTGGCTTTTTGACCAATATTGCCTACCATAAGAAATTTACCAACAGAAATGTGCTGGAACTTTTAGTGATTTCCATAGGTCTCTTTGTCACTAAACCGAATAATGTCCTTTTATTAGGTTTGCTGCCTTTTGTTGACTTTGAGTTTGAAGGATTCCTTGCGGCTCTGAACAAGCCTTTTGTTGCAACCAAAGCTTTTGTAGCTCGCTATCGCATTATCTTTTATGTACTTGGCTTTGCTACTTTCTTTCTTGCCCTGCATCTAGCCTTTCGCAATCAGGGTGGGCTCTTGCACTATGGACAAGTCTTACTGAATACGCTCTTTAAGCAAAGTGTTAATGGCGACTTGAATACGATTTTGACAATTGGTATGTTTGGCTTCTTGGGCAATTTCACCATTCAACTGCCTCTATGGCTGATTTTTATCGATGTGGCAGTTTTGGCGCTTATCTTTTTGCAGTCGCAGAAAGATTTTATGACCAAGGGCTACTCAGTCATGTCGCGTTATCTGTTTCTGGTTCAAGTGATTGCTGTTGTGTCAATTATGTATCTTCAGTGGACGCCCATCGTCCTAGGTAAAGGTGCCATGATATCGGTTGGTGCTCAGGGACGTTATTTTACACCCTTCTTGATCTTACTGCTACCAACTGTTGCTAATCTAGGAACCTTGGACATTAAAGACAGAGTGGTGAATCGAATGATGGTTGGGACTCTGGTAGCTAACTTCTTGGTTTCCCTCTACTTGATGGTGCCCTTTTATTGGAATGTATTAGGATAAGCTATGAAAAAAAAGATATTATTTATTTCGCCGACGGGAACGCTGGATAATGGAGCTGAAATCTCTATTGTCAATTTGATGGAGTACTTGGTCCAGACGGGACATCAGGTTATCAATGCGATTCCGGATTATCATGTAGCCGTTCAGCAGGACTATATATCCAGCTTGGCAGCCTTGGGTGTTGAGACTATAGCCTTGCCGTCAGTTAAATGGTGGTGGGAGGATGCGCCTGGTGGCCTGCCAGGTTGTCCTGAGTCTAGAGCTCGGTCTTATCAGGAAAATACATCAGCACTCAGAAAGATGCTAACGGAGCGAAAGATTGATTTGGTTATTACCAACACGGTCAATATGTTTCAAGGAGCAGTGGCAGCGGCCTGCGAGAATGTTCCACATTTCTGGCTGATTCATGAATTTCCTGACGGAGAGTTTGGTTACTACAAGGAAAAGCTAGATTTTATCAGTGATTATTCGCAGGAAATATTTGCAGTTAGAGGTGCCTTGCAGAGACAGCTGCAGGATCTGCTGCCAGACAGAAAAGTCTTGTCTTTTGCTCCTTTTACGAAAATTCAGCCTACTGATACAGAAGAAAAGGATGGAGCCGAAAGGCGTATTGTGTCAGTTGGACGTTTGACAGAGCGTAAGAATCAATTAGAATTGATAAAAGCCTATGACAAGTTATCTCAGCCAAAACCGGCTTTGGTTTTTATAGGTGCCTGGGATGAGGATTACAGAAAAAAATGTGATGCTTATATTTCTGAACATCAAATAGAAAATATTAGTTTCTTGGGACACAAGGACAATCCTTGGGCAGAGGTGACGGCAGCAGACCTAGCGGTATTTCCGTCTGCGATGGAAACCTTTGGCTTAGTCTATATTGAAGCGATTATGAATGGCCTTCCGACCATTTTGTCGGACAATCCTGGTCATCTATCCGCCTATGAAATCTTTGAAGAAGGTCAGCTGTATTCATCTGGCAATATCGAGGAGTTGGCTGATAAGATAAACATTGCCTTGGCAAACTTTGAGAGATTAAAAGACCAGTCGGTGGCCAATCTTGGTAAAATCCAAGAGCGCTACACAGTTCAGAGTGTTTACCAAAACTTATTGGATAAGATTGAAAACACTGAAATATACAAGTCTAACTCTTTGCGTCATGTCAAGTGCTTATTGGATACAAATTTACCTTCTCAACCAGCAGGCTCTTTTTTACGCAAAGTGAAAAATAAGTTGCTTTCTGGCAGAAGAGGTTAAAGAAAGAAAAGGACAAGTGTAGCCGCGGCTCTACCTGTCCTTTTTATATTATACAAACACACTAGAAAGTGGTATAATAGAATGGATTGTAAAATCTTGAATTGAGGGAAATCATGAAACATGTCTTCATCATCGGGAGTCGGGGACTTCCTGCCAAATATGGAGGATTTGAAACTTTTGTCGAGAAATTGACAGAGCATCAAATCTCTTCTCAAATCCAGTATCATGTGGCTTGCTTATCATATGATGAAGCTTTTCATCATTTTGATTACAAGGGCGTAGACTGTTTTACAGTCAAGCCACCCAAGCTTGGTCCGGCTCGCGTAATTGCCTATGATATGATGGCTGTCTCCTACGCCCTCAAGTTTGCTAAGAAAGAGCAGATTGAGCAGCCAATTTTTTACATTCTTGGAAATACGATTGGTGCTTTTATCTTTCCCCTTGCTCGTCGTATCCATCAGGCAGGCGGTAAATTCTTTATCAATCCTGACGGGTTGGAGTGGAAGCGGGCCAAGTGGTCTAAGCCAGTCCAAGCCTATCTCAAGTATTCTGAGAAGGTCATGACCAAGCATGCAGACTTGGTTATAGCGGACAATCAAGGCATCGAAAGCTATATTCAAAAAGCTTATCCTTGGTCTAAAACGACCTGTATCGCTTATGGAACCGACCTTTATCTGTCTAATCTGACGGAAAACGAAGGCAAGGTCAGGGTCTTCTTTGAAAAGTGGGCCAGTAAGGAAAAAGACTATTACCTCATTGTCGGACGCTTCGTTCCAGAAAACAACTATGAAACCATCATTCAAGAATTTATGAAATCCAAAACCCAACGTGACTTGCTGATTATCTGCAATCATGAGGGCAATCCCTATTTTGAAGAGCTTAAGCAGAAAACGAGCTTTGACCGTGATTCTCGCATTAAATTTGTTGGAACGGTCTATGATCAGAATCTGCTCAAATATATTCGTAATCATGCTTTTGCATACATACATGGACATGAGGTTGGCGGTACCAATCCGGGACTCTTGGAAGCACTGGCTCAGACAGATGCCAATCTGGTGCTGGATGTGGACTTCAATCGGAAGGTGGCAAAAGAAACGGCTCTGTACTGGCAAAAAAACCCTGGTCAGCTGACCCAACTGATTGACCGAGTAGATGCTCAAACAGATTTTACGGAGCTAGGTCAAGCTGCCAAAGAAAATATGAAAGAAAACTACACCTGGGAAAAAATTGTGGGTGAATACGAGGATTTATTTTTATCATGAAAGTGACCATTCTTCTGTCCACCTATAATGGGGAGCAATTTCTGGCCGAGCAGATTAAGAGTATTCAAGAGCAGACATATAGGGACTGGCAGCTGCTGATTCGTGATGATGGCTCTACAGATGGGACGCGGGCTGTCATCGAAGACTTTTGCCGCAAGGATGACCGCATTTCCTTTATCAATCGGGAAAATCCACAAAATCTGGGTGTCATTCAAAGTTTTCATAGTCTGCTTCAATACCAAGATTCGGATTTCTATCTTTTTAGTGACCAAGATGACGTTTGGCTGCCAGACAAGATTGCCATGCAATTGGCTGAAGCAGATAAATATGATAGCAGTCAGCCCTTGCTGGTTTATACTGACTTGAAGGTCGTAGATCAAGAGCTACAGGTTGTTCACGAAAGCATGATTCGCACTCAGTCGGATCACGCTAATACAGAACTAGTCCAAGAGTTGACAGAGAATACGGTGACGGGCGGTGTTTCTATGATAAATCGCGCCTTGGCCCAACTTTGGACTGGGGAGGAAGAGCATGAACTGCTCATGCACGATTGGTATCTGGGCTTGCTGGCTGCGGCTTTTGGAAAGTTGGTCTATATTGACAAGCCGGGTGAGCTCTATCGCCAGCATTCAAATAATGTTCTAGGAGCTCGAACGCTCAGAAAACGCGTAAAAAACTGGGTGCGTCCCCATGTTCTTTTTGCCAAATATTGGAAATTGATAAAAGACAGTCAGACCCAGGCTAGAAATTTGCTGGTCCTGCCGCTAACTGCTGAAAATAGAGAGTTAATTGAGAACTTTGTGACCATTATGGAGGTACCTTTTAAGGAGCGCTGGCGCAGGATTCGTCAATATGGCTACCGTAAAAACCGCACTTTCCATACCCTTGTTTTTACGAGCCTCATTCTCACAAAGTTTGCTTATAAGGAGTAATATTCATGGATTTTTTTAGTAAAAAAAATCGAATTCTTTTGAAAGAATTAATCAAGACGGATTTTAAGTTGCGTTATCAAGGGTCCTTGGTCGGCTATCTCTGGTCGATTTTGAAGCCGTTGATGATGTTTACTATCATGTATCTGGTCTTTGTCCGCTTTTTGCGCTTTGATGACGGGACACCCCACTATACAGTAGGGCTTTTGCTGGGGATGGTTTTTTGGTCTTTCTTTACCGAAGCCACTAATATGGGCATGCTTTCCATCGTTTCTCGGGGAGATTTGCTTCGTAAATTAAACTTTCCTAAGCATACCATTGTCATTTCATCGGTTCTTGGAGCAGCTATTAATTTTCTGATTAATCTGGTCGTTGTTTTCCTCTTCGCTTTGATTAATCAGGTGGAATTCGGCTTTCATACGCTGGTGATTATTCCTCTTTTTCTGGAGGTATTGGTCTTGGCAATGGGCTGCGCCCTCATGCTGTCTTCCTTGTTTGTGAAGTACCGGGATATTGGACCTATTTGGGAAGTGGCTCTTCAAGCTGGAATGTACGCCAGCCCGATTATCTACTCTCTGAACTTCCTTTTGAAAGGTAAAAACATTTTTGTCGCTAAAATAATGATGCTCAATCCGATTGCCCAGATGCTGCAGGACATGCGCCATTTCATCGTTTCTCCTGTCAATGTCAGAGGCTGGGACATCGTGAATAACAAACTAATCGCCCTCATTCCCTACTTGATTCCTTTTGTGATATTGGCTCTAGGTTTGTTCTTCTTTAATAAAAATGCTAAGAGATTTGCGGAGATTTTATAATGTCAAATAATATTGCAGTAAAAGTCGACCATGTAAGTAAATTCTTTCGATTGCCTACTGAGGCTACTCAAAGTTTGAGAACCAGTTTGGTCAATCGTTTTAAGGGGATCAAAGGTTACAAAGAACAGCATGTTTTGAAAGATATTTCCTTTGAAGTTGAAAAAGGGGACTTCTACGGGATTGTCGGCCGCAATGGCTCTGGTAAGTCCACCCTCCTAAAAATTATCTCTGAGATTTATATTCCGGAGAAGGGCAAGGTAACTATTGACGGTAAGTTGGTTTCCTTTATTGAGCTGGGTGTCGGTTTCAATCCAGAACTAACTGGTCGCGAAAATGTCTATATGAATGGTGCCATGCTGGGATTCTCAACAGAAGAAGTAGACGCCATGTACGATGATATTGTGGAGTTTGCTGAGCTGGGCGAGTTTATGAACCAAAAACTTAAGAATTATTCCAGCGGTATGCAGGTGCGTCTGGCCTTTTCTGTGGCCATCAAGGCTCAGGGTGATATTCTGATTTTGGATGAGGTCTTGGCTGTCGGTGACGAAGCCTTTCAGCGTAAGTGTAATGACTACTTCAAAGATCGCAAGGAGTCAGGTAAGACGACCATTCTGGTGACCCATGACATGGGAGCTGTTAAAAAGTATTGTAATAAGGCTGTCTTGATTGAAAATGGCTTGGTCAAGGCTATCGGCAATCCAGATGATGTGGCTAACCAGTACAGTCTTGACAATGCGACTGAAACAAAAGCCATGAACGAAGGATTCCAGGTTGAGAATGCAGCAGTTTCTGATTTGAAGGTTAAGCTCTTGCATTCGCCTCAGATTTCACCTGAACAAGAAATTGAATTTGCAATTTCTTATCGGGTAAATCAAGACCTTCCGACCTATGTTTCCTTTTCTCTGACAGATATCGATCGAACTATCTGGCTCTACAATGATAACTCCATGGATCAGCCGACAGAAGGACCGGGACAGAAGCGTTTGACTTACAAGTGCCATGTGTCACAGATAAATAACGCTAAGTTAAAACTGCAGGTTTCAGTGCGGGATCAGGAAGAACAGATTTTAGCCTTTGCAGACTCTCAGAACAACCCAGTTATCTTAGTCAATCGTCAGGATATTAAGGATGACGATGTCTCTGCTAAGGATTCTGCTACTGGGTTAATCCAGCGTAATGGCAGTTGGAAGATTTCTCAATCATAAAGAATAAGGTATTTTCATGGAACGAATATTACTCTATGTTCATTTCAATAAATGCAATCATATAAGCGGTCATGTCTTCTATCAGTTGGAGCAGCTCAAGCCGCTTTTTTCTAAGATTATTTTTATTTCAAACAGTCCTTTGAGCGATGAGGACAAATGCCGGCTGAGAGAAGACTTGGGCATTTCTGACTTGCTTGAGCGGGATAATCGAGGTTTTGATTTTGCAGCCTGGCGTGATGGCATGAACTGGCTGGGTTTTGACACTTTGCAAAACTCAGACTCTCTGACTCTCATGAACGACACTTGCTTTGGTCCGCTATGGGATTTGGCACCGATTTATCAGTGTTTTGAAGAGGATTCGCAAGTCGATTTTTGGGGAATGACTAATTTCCGCAAGACCAGGTGCTTTGAAGAACACCTGCAGAGCTACTTTGTCACCTTTAAGCAGTCAGTTCTCAAAGACAAGACTTTCCATGAATTTTGGTCTCAAGTAGAAGATTTTACTGATGTTCAAGATGTGATTAACCATTACGAGACCCGGTTTACCAAGCTCTTTGTAGAGGCAGGATTCAGATATCAAGCTCTCCTTGATACCCGTCAGGAAGAAGCAGGAGAATTGGTTCATCCAGACTTTTCCTACTATAAGCCACTTAGGATTCTGGAAGCGAAGGTTCCTTTTCTAAAGGTCAAGGCTCTCACGGGTAATCCTTTTTTAGCTAGGTATTTGCTGGAAGATCTTGAAACCAACTCATCCTATCCGACTTCGCTTATTAGGGAACATCTTTTCTATCATTTTGGTCCGGACCTTCCTTGTTTGCTAGAGGACAAGTATTTGTCCCAGTCAACTTCGAACTATCGTACAGATCAGCCTGTCCTCCTGCATATCCATGTAACGGATTTTCCTATTTTTCTGCAGTATCAGGACAAGCTATTCTCTCTATTGTCTCAGTACCAGTACTTAGTGACAACAGATCAGCCAGAAGTGCTGAAACAGCTGCAGACAGCGCTGGTTCATCTGGGCAATAAAGTTCAGCTTGTCCTAAGTCAGAAATCGCATGCCTGGCTTGCCATGCTGGAGCAGAAGGAAATTCTGCAAAACTATGCTTATATCGGCCATCTATCAACTCATAGATTGGTGGAGAATCAGGCTATTTTTGACCAAGCTATACGTTCTGATTTGATAAATATGATGGTTGATTATGCGGATGCAAGTATAGAAGCGTTGGAGCAGGAGTCTGCTTTAGGTTTGGTTATTCCAGATTTGCCGCGCCTAGTCAGAGATGGCTTGTTTGAGTCAGAGCCGCCGCGTTCATGGCTGGCTGCTGTCTGGCAGGAAGCTGGTTTGCATAAGTCTTTTGACTTTATGATTGCCCCTTCTCTGACGAGAGTCTATGGTGGCTTCTTATGGTTCAAATATTCTGCTTTGGCTAGTGTGTTCCAGATGAAGAGCTTAGAAAGTTTGCCATCCTCTGATCAGGAACTATCTGATGTTTTAGAGCATTTATTGGTTTATTTAGCTTGGGATAGTCATTATGATTTCAAGATTATGCCCTTATCTTCCCTCCCCTCTTTACTGGACTTGCAGAGGAAAAGGGAAGAGTTGACCAATCAAAAAGAAAAATTAAGTCAGAAAAATTTATCTCAAAAGATTAGAAATCGTTTGTCCAATCTTTTAAAGAAAAAGTGAGATTCTTAATTCACAAAAATCTCGCTAGAGAATATAACTATTTACCAGAAAGAAAAATGAAATTTTTACTCAATCACTATAAGCAGTTCTCATACCTGCTAATTTGTTTTTTACTTTTAGATACAGTCGCTGTTACAACAGTCTTACTATTGGATGAAGGTCTAGATTTGAGGAACTATCCAGTTTTGTGGCTGGCTTTTCTGATGTTGCTCCCTCTTTTGTTTGGCTTGGGCAAGCTTTTGTCTCAGCTCTTCAGCAAAAGATTCTTTATATGGTCAGCTATTATTTACGCTCTCTATACGGGATTTTCTTACTTACTGACAGTAACGCAGCATGTCAATGATTTTGAGTTTAAAGCAGATCGAGTGTTTAGCAATCATTTTTGGCAGTTTAATTCCCTGCCTGGCTTGCTTTTGATTTTCTTATTTGCTTATATTTTTATTCATTTTCCAAAGCTTAAAAAACGCTTCCCAGGTAAGTTCTTGCAAGTTACTAAGAAAAATAGAGAGGTACTGGAAAATCTTTTTCTGTCTCAGCTCTTCCTATTTCTTGCTTTGATGGACGATAAGATGCCGGAATTGCTGCATCACCAGAGCTATTTAGTGAATTTCCTTGAGGAAGGCAAGTTGGAAATAACGCAGAACTTTATGCTAACTTTCCTCTGCCTTATCGCACTTATCTTTATCCTGCTTTCTTTCCCAAGCTTTCTAGCTGTTAAGGGATTGCGCGATCTCGCTCAGAATAAAGCCAGTGTTTCTGTTACTTTGGTACTAAGTGCATCATTTGCTCTTATATTTAATTATACTATCCAAAATAGTATCCGAGGAGATGTGGTTGTTTTAGAGAGGTATCTTTTCACTGGAGCCAGTCTCTTTCAAATCATTGTCTTTTTCATGATTTTTATGGCTCTTTACCTGATTTTCAATCGTTTTCTCCTGCCAACCATGCTGATAACAGCCTTAGTGGTGATTGCCACCATAGCTAGCAGTCTGAAATTCCAGTATCGCCAAGAGCCAATTTTGCCTAGCGATATGGTCTGGCTGAGAAATCCTAAGACTCTCTTTGATTTTCTCGGAGGCAATTATGGATTTTATGCTATCTTGGGACTGGCTGCTCTAGGCACTCTCTATTGGTATTTGCGCAAGAAAATCTTGCCAGGAAAGCTCATTACCGTTCTTAAATACCAGCTCCTCTTGCTAGTCCTGCCCCTGGTCTTTTTCTTGGGAGTCATGGATATATTTGCCACTAAAAAGAATGGCAAAATAGTAGAGAATATTCCAGTTATTTCGGTCTTAAATAATTACCATGACCTGACATGGATGGGAAATACTGTCAATTCACAGCTGCGCTCCCTTTCCTTTGTCTGGTTTTCACAGATGTCGGATACAACCATGACTGAGCCACGTGGCTATTCTAAAGCAAAGATTCAAGAGATAGAAAAGAAATACAAGGGGATTGCTGAAGCTATTAACAAAGAGCGCCAGAATAAAATCGAAGATCAAACGGTCATTTACCTCCTCAGTGAAAGTTTTTCTGACCCTGCTCGGGTTGACGGCGTTACTATGTCTGAGAATCCAATTCCTTATATTCAGGAAGTTAAAACTCGCACCACCAGTGGACTTATGAAGTCAGATGGTTATGGTGGAGGAACAGCCAACATGGAATTTCAGACCCTGACTGGTTTACCTTTTTATAATCTGTCTCCGTCTATTTCGGTTCTCTACACTGAAATTGTCCCGAGGATGAATAGATTCCCTTCCATTAGTGATGCTTATTCATCTAAGAATCGGACAGTAATCCATCTGGCCTCCCCTAGCAATTATGCCAGAAATGTCATTTACCAGGATTTGGGATTTGATACCTTTATTCACTATGGTACCAAAGGCTTGAAAGGTGATAATATAGGTGGTAATTACAGCGATCAAACGACTTATAATCAAGTCTTGGAGCATTTGAATGGCAAGCAGGGACAGTTTTTCTCTGTCATGACCATGCAGAACCACATGCCTTGGAGTGAGCCCAATCCTGTCTACATGTCTGCCAGCTATCCTGACTTTAGCAAGGAAGGGAACGAATCTCTTTCTAGCTATGTCAGAATGCTTTACCATACAGATCAGGCAACCAAGGAGTTTTTGGAGAAGCTTTCAAAGGTAGATAAAAAGGTAACAGTCGTCTTTTATGGCGATCATCTGCCAGGTCTCTATCCTCAGTCAGCCTTTAAAGAAGATCCAGAAAGCCAATATCTGACAGATTATTTTGTTTGGAGCAATTATGAAACTCCTAAACTCGATTATCCAAGAGTCAATTCTAGTGATTTCTCCGCTCTCTTACTGGAGCAGACAAATTCCAAAGTATCACCTTACTATGCTTTATTAACAGAAGTATTGCATAAGGCTAGTGTAGATAAAAAGGAATTGGACGAAGAAGCACAGGAAATAGCAGATGACTTGAAACTGATTGAGTATGATATGGTCAGAGGCAAGGGCTATTTGTCTGATAGCTTCTTTAAGACAGCAAAATCATAAATAAAAAAATAGAATAGGCAAGTCTACCTGTTCTATTTTTTCTTAATTTATGCTAAACTAATAGTATGGGGGTGTGAGCATGATAAAGATTTTCGGTAAGGTTCGCTATCACTGGCAGCCAGATGTAGCTATCCTGATAATATATTGGTCTTTATCAGTCATTCCGATTTTTGTTGGCCTGGCTTTGATGTATGAAAGCTCACGAGTGCCGACTCTTGTTCTGTTTTCTTTCTTCTTGTTCATGGTTTTGTTGGGAATGGGAGTTCATCGTTATTTTACCATTTATGACGATGGAACCTTGCGAATCATCACAGCTAATCCCTTTACTCCGATAAAGGTCAAGATTTCAGATATTGAAAAAGTCGAAGTGACTAAGACGTCAATTACCTTATATTTTAAAGGTCAGAGCCGCAGCCGGAGTTTTTGTATGCGCAAGTGGCCTAAGAAATATTTTGTCAATGCCCTAGCCCTGAATGAGCATTTTAAGGGCGAGGTAGAATTGGTGGATAATTTTACCCATATTGACTATTTTGAAGCTTACTATGGCAGTCAGTCCAAAAAATCTTAGTCTTTCAAAAGAGCTCGGGTTGGGCAGTTTTTAATGGCTTCCACGACATCGGGATCCTCAGCGATTTCCTTTTCTAGGAGCTGGTCGTCCTGGTGAAATTTGACGATGCCATTGTCATGATAGTCAAAAAGATCTGAGTAGGTTTGACAAAGCCCACAGGCAATGCACCGTTCGGGAATGAGTGTTACTTTCATACCCATATTGTAATAAGATTTTAAGAAAAACTCAAGGAGGAAGTCATGGAAAAAGAACCATGGGAAGAAGATGTATACGATAACGGAGAAGAAAAGTTGAAACGAACTAAGAAGTTTAGCGCCTTGAATGCAGACCGCTTGTTGACCATATTAACCATTATTTTCTGTATTTTAGTGGTTGCGGTGGTGTGCTTCTTGACCTATCTGTCTACTGGTGGAAGTAATAGACAGACCCAAATGGAAGGTTTCTACGGCACTTCAGCAGCAAGTTCCAGCAGTGAAGCATCTTCTACAGCAGAGCAGACAGCGGCAAATACCACAGAATCATCTGAAGGAACTCTGACTGTCCAGCCTGGCGAAGGTGAGGCAGCCATTGCGGCGCGTGCAGGTATTTCCATTGCCAAGCTTGAACAGCTTAACCCTTCTCATATGTCCACTGGTTCTTGGTATGCCAATCCAGGTGATGTTGTGAAGATTGAGTAGGAGCCAGCCATGAAACAGATTCAAATTGCGATTGATGGTCCAGCTTCCAGTGGAAAATCGACTGTTGCCAAGATTATTGCTAAGGATTTTGGCTATACTTATTTAGATACAGGAGCCATGTATCGGGCTGCAACCTATCTGGCTCTGCGCCATCATCTGACAGAAGCAGATGCCACTGAAATTGTAGACTTGCTTAATAATCATTCGGTCAGTTTTGGTCGAGCAGAAGATGGCGAGCAGCTAGTCTTTGTTGGCGATGTGGATGTGACTCACCCAATTCGGGAAAATGAAGTTACCAATAATGTTTCCTGGGTATCAGCCATTCCTCAGGTCCGTGAGAAGCTGGTGGCCTTGCAGCAGCAAATTGCAGCTCAGGGAGGGATTGTCATGGATGGCCGTGATATTGGAACGGTTGTCTTGCCTCAGGCTGAGCTCAAGATTTATTTGGTCGCTTCGGTTGATGAAAGAGCTGAGCGCCGTTATAAGGAAAATCTATCTAAAGGCATTCCTGCTGACTTGGAGAAACTGAAAGAAGAAATTGCAGAGCGGGACTATAAGGACAGTCACCGTGAGGTTTCGCCACTGAAACCGGCAGACGATGCCGTACATTTTGATACCACGGGTGTAGGTATTTCTGAAGTTGTTGCATTTATCGAAGAAAAAGCGAAAAAAATCATTGACAAATAAAATGAAACTTGGTATGATAGTAGAGTTGAGAAAAGCAGAAGTGAGAGCTTCTCGCCTTGCGACTAACGTTGTCTGGCTCTACAGGATTCAGTTTCAGTAATGAAATACTATCATGTAGTGCGGGTTTGCGTTAGCAGGTCCGCACTTGTTTTTCTCTAAAAATAAAAAAAGAGGTGAAAACCATAGCAAAACAAGACTTATTCATCAATGATGAAATTCGTGTGCGTGAAGTTCGCTTGATCGGTCTTGACGGCGAACAATTAGGTATTAAACCGCTGAGCGAAGCGCAGTCTCTTGCGGATGAAGCAAATGTCGATTTGGTCCTGATTCAGCCACAAGCTAAACCACCTGTTGCAAAAATTATGGACTATGGTAAGTTCAAATTTGAGTACCAGAAAAAACAAAAAGAACAACGCAAGAAACAAAGTGTTGTTACTGTGAAGGAAGTCCGTCTCAGTCCAACCATTGACAAGGGAGACTTTGACACTAAACTTCGCAACGCACGCAAGTTCCTTGAAAAAGGAAATAAAATAAAGGTATCTATCCGCTTCAAAGGCCGGATGATTACCCACAAAGAAATCGGGGCTAAAGTTTTAGCAGATTTTGCTGAAGCGACTCAAGATGTTGCTATCATTGAGCAAAAGCCTAAGATGGATGGACGTCAGATGTTCATGCAGATGGCGCCAATTCCTGACAAAAAATAGATTGTCAGAAAGATAGAAAAAGGAGAAAACATTATGCCAAAACAAAAAACACACCGCGCATCAGCTAAACGTTTCAAACGTACAGGTTCTGGTGGCTTGAAACGTTTCCGTGCTTACACTTCTCACCGTTTCCACG
Source organism: Streptococcus sanguinis SK355 (assembly GCF_000212855.1). GTDB lineage: Bacteria > Bacillota > Bacilli > Lactobacillales > Streptococcaceae > Streptococcus > Streptococcus sanguinis_A. Next base: position 2,064,917 of record NZ_GL890993.1, on the reverse strand, counting down.
GAAAGACTAAGAAACAACGTCGTCATCTTCGCAAAGCAGGAATGGTGCATGCAGGAGATTTCAAGCGTATCAAAGCAATGCTTACAGGTCTGAAATAAGAGCTGCTGTAACGATTATCTAGGAAATATTGGAGGAAATATAAATGGCACGTGTTAAAGGTGGCGTTGTATCACGCAAACGCCGTAAACGTATTTTAAAATTAGCTAAAGGTTACTATGGAGCAAAACATATCTTGTTCCGTACTGCAAAAGAGCAAGTAATGAACTCTTACTACTATGCATACCGTGACCGTCGTCAGAAAAAACGTGATTTCCGCAAACTTTGGATCACTCGTATCAATGCGGCAGCTCGTTTGAATGGACTTTCATACTCACAATTGATGCATGGTTTGAAGTTGGCTGAGATTGAAGTTAACCGTAAAATGTTGGCTGACTTGGCTGTTAACGATGCAGCAGCTTTCACAGCTCTTGCAGATGCAGCTAAAGCTAAGCTTGGTAAATAATTAAAATAAGAACTGAGGATTTCCTTGGTTCTTTTTCCATAACTCTTAATGAAAAGTATGAAGAGAGAAACAGCCTGCCATGCCACTTATAGTATAGATAAAGGCATGTTGCTGATAAGATAGCTTTCATGATAAAGCTAGTTAAAAATAGGGATTTGCGATATAATAGAAAAAACAGACATTTATGTAAATAAAAAATCAGTAGAATGGAGAAATTATGTCAGAGAATCGTTTAGCTTGGGATCAGTATTTTGCGGCTCAGGCTCTCTTAATCGCTAATCGCTCAACCTGCAAACGAGCCAAAGTCGGCGCTGTCTTGGTCAAGGACAATAAGGTTATTTCAACTGGTTACAATGGCTCGGTTTCAGGGACTGAGCACTGTATTGACCACGAGTGTCTGGTTATTGACGGTCACTGCGTGCGAACCTTGCATGCTGAGGTCAATGCCATCTTGCAAGGAGCCGAGCGGGGGGTTCCCAAGGGCTTTACGGCTTATGTGACCCATTTTCCCTGTCTCAACTGTACCAAGCAATTGCTTCAGGTCGGCTGCAAACGGGTGGTCTATATCAACCAATATCGCATAGATGACTATGCTCAATATCTCTACAAGGAAAAAGAGGTGGAATTAGTTCATCTGCCGCTCGATGATGTCAAGAAGGCTATCGCTCAGACGGATTTGGTTTAGGCCGAGGAGTTTATACAAAGGGCATATATTTCTAAAAAACTAGGAGGAGAGCAATGTTACAAATTCAAAATTTGCAAAAAAGTTTTGGCTCCAAACAGGTCTTGTTTGGAATCAATTTTGAAGCAAAGTCAGGACAAATTTTAGGACTAATCGGAAAAAACGGAGCTGGGAAAACGACGATATTTCATAGTATCTTGCGTTTCCTTGACTATAGTGGAACTATTACCTTTGATGGTCAAGATATTGCCCAAGAGACCTATCGTAAAATAGGCTATTTGCCTGAAGAACGAAGTCTCATGCCTAAGCTAACGGTTTATGAGCAGGTACGCTATTTAGCAAACTTGAAAGGTGTTTCCAGTGCGGCAGTAAAGGAAAAACTTCCAGTCTGGATGGAGCGGCTTCAGGTTAAAGGAAAACTGACAGATAAGATTAAAAGCTTGTCCAAGGGAAATCAGCAGAAAGTTCAGTTGATTATTACCCTCTTGCATGAACCTGATTTGATTATCCTTGATGAGCCTTTCAGCGGCTTAGATCCTGTCAACACTGAGCTTTTAAAACAGGTTATTTTTGAAGAAAAGGAACGCGGAGCGACTATTATTTTTTCTGACCATGTTATGACCAATGTAGAGGAGTTATGTGATACTGTGGTGATGATTCGGGATGGTGAAGTTGTTGTCAATGGACCTGTCCAAGAAGTTCGTAACCAATATGGAAAGACACGTTTATTTGTTTCCAGTGAACATTCCCAAGCTGAGCTAGAAGGTTTACCACATGTAATCAAGGTTAGTCTCACTAAGAGGGGAATTTGGCGTTTAGTATTGGATGATGAATCGGCTGGTACTGAATTATTTACTTTATTAACCAAAGGAAAGTATATTACTACTTTTGACCAGCAGGCACCGACGATTGATGAGATCTTTAGAATAGAATCGGGGGTTGAAGTATGAAGCAAGTATGGATTGTAGCAAAAGAAACTTATTTACGTCATGTCAAATCATGGTCTTTTGTGCTAATGGTCTTGGCGCCTTTCCTTATGCTAGGTGTGAGCCTGGGAGTTGGGTATTTGCAGGGTGCATCTTCAGGCAATCAAGCAGATAAGATTGCTCTTGTATCTAGTGAAGCAGAGGTGCTAGATAGTTTTTCCATGGAAAATAATTTTACAAAAAGTTATAAGGATGAAGCAGGTGCTAAAAAGGCAATAAAGGAAGAGAAGATCCTTGGCTATGTCATAGTTAAGTTGGAAAATAATCAAATCAAGGCTACCTATCACGGTGAAGGCAACATGAAGCAGGAAGATAAGTTGTTCTTACTCCAAACGCTTAATCAGTTGCAGACAAACATTAATGTCAGTCAAGCTAATCTGTCGAAGGAACAAGTGACAGCTCTCAATCGAGCTCCTAAATTTACTGAAAAGATCAATGAAGCAAAAGAACAGAAGAAGGCATTTCAAAAAATAGGCTTTTTCTTGATTTCTATGATTATCTATATGATTTTACTGACTTATTCAGCTAGCACAGCTCAAGATATTGCCAATGAAAAAGGAACTAAGATTATGGAAGTCATTTTTTCTAGTATTAAGGCTTCGCAATATTTCTACGGTCGTTTGATTGGGATTTTGGGTGTGATTATGACCCACTTTGGAATTTATATATTGGGAGGATTGGCTTTGATTCTTTTTGGATCAAATATAGACTTTGTCAGAAACTTTATAGATGAGAGTCCAGAAATTCTTAATCAATTAGGCAGCATTTTCTCGCCTGCGACGATTGGTTTTGCGGTGCTTGGAGTCTGTGCTTATGTCGTTCTGTCAGCCTTTTGTGGCTCTCTTGTGGTTCGCATAGAAGATGCGCAAAAGGCAACGCAGCCAATTATTTTCCTTGTGATGATAGGGTTGTTTGGCTCGATGTCCTTGGGGCAAACAGATAGCTTTATCTTAAAGATTGGTTCTTACTTGCCTTTCTTGTCTACTTTCTTTATGCCACAGCGTCTGATTAACGGTTATGCTAGCAATATGGAAGCCCTGATTTCCTTTCTTGTCTTACTTGCATTTACTTTCGGCATGGCTTGGTATATTGGCCGCATTTATGCGGGCTTAATTCTTCAAACAGATGATATTGGATTTATAAAAAGTTTCAAGAAAGCCTTAACTCATAAATAATACGTATAAAAAATCTAAGGTTTAAACCTTGGGGAAAGTTATAGTTTCTGGCTATAACTTTTTCTATTTAAAAAATTCTGAATTTTTTAGCGAAAAGTGGTATAATGAAGAAGTTATATAGTCCCGATAAGGTGGTAGTTCTTTCTATCAGTACTTTGTAACTCTATAACAATTTATTTAAGGGGGGACATTTCTATGTCAGAACGTAAACTTTTCACGTCTGAGTCTGTATCGGAGGGGCATCCTGATAAGATTGCAGACCAAATTTCCGATGCTATTTTGGATGCTGTCTTAAGTCAGGATCCAGATGCCCATGTGGCTGCCGAAACAGCCGTTTATACAGGCTCGGTTCATGTTTTTGGTGAAATTTCGACCACAGCTTATGTAGATATTAACCGTGTGGTTCGTGATACCATTGCAGAGATTGGCTACACCAATACAGAGTATGGATTTTCAGCAGAGACGGTCGGTGTGCATCCGTCTTTGGTGGAGCAATCACCAGATATTGCTCAGGGTGTCAATGAAGCTCTGGAAGTTCGTGGGAATACAGACGACCAAGATCCATTGGACTTGATTGGCGCTGGAGACCAGGGGCTTATGTTTGGCTTTGCTGTGGATGAAACGCCAGAACTCATGCCTCTTCCTATCTCACTCAGCCACAAGCTGGTTCGTCGTTTGGCAGAGCTTCGCAAGTCTGGTGAAATCAGCTATCTTCGCCCTGATGCGAAGTCACAGGTGACCGTTGAGTATGATGAAAATGACCAACCTGTGCGCGTGGATACGGTAGTAATTTCAACCCAGCATGACCCAGAAGTGACCAATGAAGAGATTCATCGTGATGTGATTGAAAAGGTGATTAAAGCAGTCATCCCAGCCCAATATTTGGATGAGAAGACAAAATTCTTCATCAATCCAACCGGCCGTTTTGTAATTGGCGGTCCGCAAGGGGATTCTGGCTTGACTGGCCGCAAGATTATTGTGGATACTTACGGTGGTTATGCTCGTCACGGCGGCGGCGCCTTCTCTGGTAAGGATGCAACCAAGGTTGACCGCTCAGCTTCATACGCAGCTCGTTACATCGCTAAAAACATTGTTGCTGCAGGACTGGCCAAGAAAGCAGAAGTGCAGCTAGCCTATGCTATTGGTGTGGCTCAGCCGGTTTCTGTACGCATCGATACTTTTGGTACTGGAGCAGTTGCAGAAAGCAAATTGCAAGAAGCAGTTCGTCAGATTTTTGATCTGCGTCCAGCCGGTATCATTCAAATGCTGGATCTGAAACGCCCAATCTATCGTCAAACAGCAGCTTATGGCCACATGGGTAGGACAGACATTGACCTGCCTTGGGAAAAGTTGGATAAGGTAGAGGCTTTGAAAGCAGCAGTGCAGTAAGAAGACAGTTCTCAATCGTAATGATTGGGAACTTTTCTATTTTTTAAAGAAAAATTCATTTCTATACAGGCAACTTTTAAAAGGCAAGCAGTCTAGCCTCGCGCTTCTTTCATTTTTTGCAATACTGTTTTTTCTGAAAGAACTGTTGAAAAAGCCATTTTCCCTGTTTCATTTTAATTTCAATTGTCTTATTTATCTAAAAGTATAGGAAATTTCCCGAATCTGTGGTATAATAAATGGCAATACCTTGAAAGAGCTTTATTTTAAACATGAAAAAAATTGTAATACATGGTGGTCGCCCCTTAAAAGGAGAGGTGACTATTAATGGTGCTAAAAACAGTGTCGTTGCCTTGATTCCGGCTGTGATTCTGGCGGATGATATTGTAACGTTGGATGGCGTTCCAGATATTTCGGATGTGGATAGTCTGATTGATATTATGATTGCTATGGGAGCTAGTGTTACTCGCTCTGAGGACAGTCTGACGATTGATCCGCGAGGTATCCAAAACGTCCCTATGCCTTATGGAAAGATCAACAGTCTAAGAGCTTCCTATTATTTCTATGGCAGCTTGCTTGGTCGCTATGGTGAAGCAACGGTAGGTCTGCCTGGTGGCTGTGACTTGGGGCCGCGTCCTATTGACTTGCATCTCAAGGCTTTTGAAGCCATGGGGGCTAAGATGACCATGGACGGCAACTACATGAACCTATCCACAGGAGGTCAGCAGCTGAAAGGCGCTAGCATTTATATGGATACGGTCAGCGTGGGTGCTACCATCAATACTATGTTAGCTGCTGTCAAGGCCAAAGGTCGGACTATTATTGAAAATGCAGCGCGGGAGCCAGAAATCATTGATGTGGCAACTCTCTTGAACAATATGGGAGCGCACATCCGTGGAGCAGGAACTGATATTATTACGATTGAGGGGGTTCCACACCTTCATGGAACTCGTCATCAAGTAATTCCTGACCGTATCGAGGCAGGAACTTATATCGCCCTTGCTGCGGCTATTGGTCAGGGAATTCAGATTAATAATGTCCTTTATGAGCATTTAGAGAGTTTTATTGCCAAGCTTGAGGAAATGGGTGTTCGGATGACGGTTTCTGAAGACAGCATTTTTGTCGAAGAGCAGCAAACTCTGAGAGCTATAAACATTAAAACTTCTCCTTACCCAGGCTTTGCAACTGACCTACAACAGCCTATTACCCCACTCTTGCTGACGGCTAATGGCCACGGTAAAATCACGGACACGATCTATGAGAAGCGGGTTAACCATGTGGCAGAGCTGGCTAAGATGGCAGGCAAGATTTCGACCAGTAGCGACCAGATTGTCTATGAGGGACCAAATCAACTGCAGGGAGCTCAGGTCAAGGCGACCGATTTACGAGCAGGAGCTGCTTTGGTTATTGCAGGTTTGATGGCTCAAGGAAAGACAGAAATTACTAATATTGAGTTTATCCTGCGCGGCTATTCTAATATTATTGAAAAATTAACAAGTCTGGGTGCAGATATCCAGTTGATAGAAGAATAAGCGTTTTTCGCTTATTTTTTGTAGAGGTAGCAGATGAATTTGTGGACACATTTGGCAGCCTGCTCATTTATTGAGACAGAGCATGCTTTTTTGCGGCCAATTGTATTTGAAGATGCAGGAGCCCTATATAAGATTGCGTCCAATCCGGAAAATACTCAGTTCATTTTTCCGACAGAAGCAAGCCTAGAGGAAAGTGAATACGTCATTGCCAATTTCTTTATGAAAAATCCTCTGGGGATTTGGGCTATTTGTCACAAGGAAACGCAGGAAATGATTGGCTCTGTCAAGTTTGAAAAGATGGACGAGATTAAGAAAGAAGCTGAATTAGGCTATTTTCTGCGGCAAGACTACTGGGGACAAGGGCTGATGACAGAAATTGTTCGGGAAATTGCTTTTCTATCTTTTACCCGCTTTGACTTCAAACGACTTAGTATTATCACTCATGCAGAGAACCTAGCTAGTCAAAAGGTAGCTCAAAAATCTGGCTTCAGTCTCTACCGGCAGTTTAAAGGGAGCGATCGGTACACGAGGAAGATGAGAGATTATTTGGAGTACCGTTATGAGAGAGGAGATTTTAATGAGTAAGCATCAGGAAATTTTAACCTATCTTGAAAATCTTCCAATCGGCAAGAGGGTCAGTGTTCGCAGTATTTCAAACTTTCTGGGAGTTAGTGATGGGACGGCCTATCGAGCTATCAAGGAAGCGGAGAACCGCGGTATTGTTGAGACTAGGCCTCGGAGTGGTACGGTTCGGGTTAAGTCCAAGAAAGTGGTCTTGGAGCACCTGACATACAAGGAAATCGTTGATATTACTGGCTCAGAAGTATTGGCTGGAGAAGATGGTCTAGAAAAAGAATTCAATAAATTTTCTATCGGAGCCATGACGGAGCAGAATATTCTGCGCTATCTGACAGAGGGGGGGCTCCTGATTGTCGGAGACCGGACGAAAATTCAGCTCTTGGCTCTGGAAAATGAGAATGCGGTGCTGGTAACTGGAGGCTTTGAAGTCAGCTCGGAAGTTCTGAAGATGGCTAATTTGCTTAATATACCGGTTCTCAGGACCAAGCACGATACCTACACTGTTGCAACCATGATTAATCGGGCCCTGTCTAATATGCAGATCAAGACCGATATTTTAACAGTGGAGCAGGTCTATCGCTCTAGCCACGAGTACGGCTTCTTGCATGATACTGATACTGTTCGTGACTATCTGGACTTGGTTCGTCGCAATCGTGCCAGCCGGTTTCCGGTTATCAACCAGCAGCAGATGCTGGTGGGAGTAGTAACCATGCGGGATGCAGGTGATAAGTCCCCTCTGACAACCTTGGACAAGGTCATGACGAAAAATGTCTTTATGACAGGCTTATCTGCTAATATTGCCAATATCAGCCAGCGTATGATTGCAGAAGATTTTGAAATGATACCAGTAGTGCGCAGTAATCAGACCTTGCTGGGTGTGATTACGCGGCGGGACATTATGGAAAAAATGAGCCGTTCTCAGATTTCCAGCCTTCCGACTTTCAGTGAGCAGGTGGGACAGAAGATTAGCCGTCAGGATGATTTGTTCTCCTTTACCGTTGAGCCTTTTATGCTGGAGCAAAATGGTGTGTTGGCCAACGGTGTGCTGACAGAAATTTTGACTCGGATTACCCAGCAGCTCATGGTCAACAGCGGCCGCAGCTTGATTATCGACCAGCTGATGATTTATTTCTTTCAAGCGGTCCAGATTGATGACCTGCTGCATATTCAGCCGCGCATTATCCGTCAAACTAGGCGGACAGCTATTATTGACTTTGAGATGTATCTGGAAGCGATGCTGGTTGCCAAAGCCACGATTACAGTGAAAATTAATTAAGAAGAGGAAATTAGAGAAAGAATGATTACTTTAAAATCACAGCGTGAAATTGACTTGATGGACAAGAGTGGAGATTTTCTGGCTTCGGTCCATATCGGTTTGAGAGATTTGATTAAGCCAGGTATTGACATGTGGGACATCGAAGAGTATGTCCGCAAGCGTTGTAAAGAAGACAATGCGTTGCCTCTGCAAATTGGTGTTGAAGGTTCTGTCATGGACTATCCTTATGCGACTTGCTGCTCTCTTAATGACGAGGTAGCCCATGCCTTTCCCCGTCATCAGAAGCTGGTAGAAGGTGATGTCATCAGCGTTGATATGGTGGTTGGCTTGATCGATAAGGCAGAGCTGGATGTGTCCAAGCTAGATTTTGACAATGTAGCACAGATGAAGCAGCACACAGAGAGCTTCCGGGGCGGCGTGGCAGATTCTTGCTGGACTTATGCCGTAGGAAAAGTTAGTCCTGAGGCTCAGCAGCTGATGGATGTGACCAAGGAATGTCTCTATCGTGGAATTGCGGCAGCTAAGGTTGGCAATCGTATCGGCGACATTGGCGCAGCTATTCAGGAATATGCTGAAAGTCATGGCTATGGCGTTGTGCGGGATCTGGTCGGTCACGGTGTTGGGCCAACCATGCATGAGGAGCCAATGGTACCGCATTATGGTCGAGCAGGACGTGGCTTGCGCTTGCGTGAGGGAATGGTTCTGACTATCGAGCCCATGATCAATACAGGTACCTGGGAAATTGATACGGACTTTGAGACCGGCTGGGCACATAAAACGCTGGATGGCGGCTTGTCTTGTCAGTATGAGCATCAGTTTGTCATTACAAAAGATGGTCCTGTCATTCTGACCAGCCAGGGAGAAGAAGGGACTTATTAGAAATCAAAGGCTGGGCAGTTGTCTCAGCTTTTTTGAAGGAGAAGAGAGTGAAGAAATTATTTGGTAAGGTTCGGAACAATCAGTTTTTAAGAGAATTTTTCCGTTTTTATAAAGAGTCAGATAGTGAGCTGAGCAGCGTTGCAGTTGCTTATTATTGGCTGATTTCCGTTTTTCCTTTGCTCTTGATTGTCGTCAATATTCTGCCTTATTTCCATATTCCAATTGCGGATTTTCTGACAGCCATCAAGGACATGCTGCCAGAGACTTTATATGATGTTGTAGCAAAAGTCATGCGTGAAGTGCTGACCCAGCCTTCGACTGGTCTGCTGAGCTTCTCAGTCTTGTCGGCTCTTTGGACTTTTTCCAAGTCCATGAATTTCCTACAGATTGCATTTAACAAAGCCTATGGGGTAGCCAAGAGTCGGGGGCTGATTTCTCATCGCGTCATGAGTCTCTTTGTGAGTTTAGGTCTGCAGATTCTCTTTGCCTTGGCCCTCTTTCTGACCATGTTCGGCCATATGTCGCTGGATTTTCTCCGTACTTACTGGAAACTAGATAGTCAGCTTTATCAGCACTTGCAGAATTTTACGGAGCCATTGATTTACGCCTTACTCTTTGCGGTTTTGGTCATGTTCTATTATTTCCTGCCCAATGTGAAAATCAACAAAAAACGCTATGTTTTGCCAGGCAGCGCCTTTGTGCTCCTGACTATTCTTGCCTTGCTGAACATCTTTTCCGTCTACATGGATAATTATTTAAATCACCTAGTTGATGTTCGATTTTTCAGCTCCATCATTATGGTTGTGATGATGTTTTGGTTTATCATGATTGCTAAAATTTTGATTGTTGGCGCAGTGCTTAATGCCAGTATCCAGAGCTGCTGTGAGTCAGGGTTTCAAGTTGAAAGTACAGGACGTTTTACTTTCAAGAATCAGCTGGTGAAAGAAAAACAGTAGGATAGATACATAAAAAACTAAATTTTCCTAGTCATTACGTCTAAAAAATGAAAGGAGAAGAAAACTATGCCTACTTTAAAAACTGCAAAACAATTAGCAGTATCTCCAAATAAAGAACTTGTTTCTATGCTCCTATCTCAAAAACTACCTCTACTTAAGAGAGCAGCCAAGCAAATTAGACGCCAACGTATAGAAGTCCTGGATCAAGCATTAGCTGAAGCTCTGGACTTTGTTATGACTAAACCAAGGTTTTGGGAAGCTCAGAATGAGTTGATTTTAGCAATTGCAGCTACGGAATGTACTAGCCTACTGCCTTATTTGGAGGAATTAGTTCATGGAAATTACTCAGTGACTGTTCTCTATCGAAGCTTGGCTTTAGCTATTGTATATTTACAAAATAAAGACAAGAAAGAGTTGAGCTATGTATACTCTATCTTAGAAAGTGGCAACCAGAACTTATTTGCTGGTACTTTGCTAGGCTTGAATCAAAGAGAAGTTGTACTCAATCATGAGGAAGTTCAAGACTTCTATACTGCAGCTAAATGTGAAGTTTACTTAGAAAAATTCAGACAGGTCATTTCTCCAATTCAGGTCCTAGTATCAATGGCTTACCTGTTTGAGGACAAGGATTGACAAGAACTGATTAGCTACTGTCAAGAATTGAATTCTGCATTTTTTTCTAGTATCATTACTTATCTTAATAAGAATAAGAAGATTCCTTACTTGTAAGGATTTTGATATAGATTTCTTAAAGAGGATTTTCCTCTTTTTATTTTTTTAGTAATTTTATTGCATTTGCAATAAAATGTGATATAATAGTTTCAAATAAAAGTTTAAAGGAGGGGATATGTCAGTATTGCGGGAAATTGGGATTATTGCCCGAGCTTTGGATTCCATTGCGAATATTGAGTTTCGTGATATTGACCTTGCGCGGGGGCAATATCTTTATCTGGTGCGAATCGCGGAGAATCCAGGAATTATCCAAGAGGAGCTATCGGAGCTGCTCAAGGTGGATCGCTCAACGGTTGCCCGTTCTGTAAAGAAGCTAGAGGCCAAGGGCTTGGTGCAGCAGAAAGCAGCCAAGGACAACAAGAAGAACAAGGAATGGTTTGTGACGAAAAAAGGGGAAACACTTTATCCTTTTATCCTAGCGGAGAATGACTATTCTGAAGAGACATCCCTGCAGGGCTTTTCTCAGGCAGAAGTTCAAGCCTTGGAGGAAATGCTGGTACGAGTGCGTGAAAACATCACAGGTGACTGGGAAGCAGTCAAAAAAGGACAAAAAAGAAATTATTAAGATTAAAGAGGTGTATCATGAAAGTTACAGTTGAAGATGAGTTTTGGCAAGTATTTCCGAAAGCTCAGATTAGTATTTTAGTGGTCAAAGGGCTTGATAATAGTGTGGATGAAAGTAAGGATCCATATTTCAAATCCCTGCTGGATAAGGGATCAAAGCGAGCTGAGGACTTTATCCCAGACGAGAACTTCACTCAAAATGAAGTTATTCAGGAGTGGCGGCAGGCTTTCAGCAAATTCAAGACCAAAAAAGGAGCGCGCTCCTCTATCGAAGCCCTGCTCAAGCGGGTTAGTCAGGGGCGGGAACTTCATCCAATCAATCCTTTGGTCGATATCTACAACAGTGTCTCGCTGTCTTATGCGGTTCCATGTGGAGGTGAGGATTTGGATAAGATTGTCGGAGGTCTTCATTTAGGAAAAGCCAAGGGAGGGGAAGCCTTTTTCCCGCTGGGAGCTGAGAGTGACGCACCAGCACTGCCAGAAGAAATCATCTACTATGATGAAGAGGGAGCTGTCTGCCGTTGTCTTAACTGGAGAGAAGCCCAGCGTACCATGCTGACAGAGGAGACTAAGGACGCCATCTTGGTCATTGAGTCCATTAATGAAGAGCAAGCATCACGCGCCCAAGCAGCCATGACAGAACTCCAGACTCTGATTGAGGACTATTTTGGTGTCAAAGGTGAAATCACTCATCTGACTGCTGAAAATCCAAGCATGGAAATCTAAGAATGAAAAAATCTGGACAAGATAATTCTGGTCCAGATTTGATATGTTGAGGCTGAAGCACCATAGCCAATTAGTTTTTCTTGTTTTCAAAGATAAAGACTTTACTGAAAACATAGTTGAGGACAATGATAAGCACTTGAGAGAAAAGGGACTCTATCGAGTTGATAAGGTTGCGTTCATTGTTGACAAATTGCCCGATAATATTAGGATAAGTATCTACTAATAATTTTGCAAGAACAATATCCAGCAAAAGAGTGCCAGAACGAGCCAGAGCAAATTTAAAAAGTCGTTTTTGCCAACCTTTGCGCTGCTGTTTAAAGACAATGGTATCATTTGTGATAAAAGCAAAAAGTACTGCTGTGACATTAGCAGTAATGGTCGCAAATAATGTCTGTCCTGTAAGAGCGAAGATAAGGAGACGAGTAGTCATATAAACAAGTGTAGCTGCCACACCAAAGAAGAGATAAGACAGAACCTCATTGTCAAAGAATTTTTTGATTAAAGTTTTCATAAAGATAGTCTATCATATTTCTAGGATTTATGCTATACTAGTTGGGTTGCCAAATCTGTGGGGGAATCAACTAATGATGCTCCTCTCATGTGACGCAACCCTTGGCGCTTAACTTCTTTCGCCAAGCATATTACACGCGGTAAAGCCGCTAAAGGAGAAAACATGAAACAAGAACAACTGAGAGTTCGTGACTTGGCTCAGATTGCCATTGTTGCTGCCATTTACGTAGCTCTAACGATTACGCCCCCTTTAAATGCTATAAGCTATGGTGCTTACCAGTTCAGAATTTCTGAAATGATGAACTTTATGGCCTTTTATAATCGGAAGTATATCATGGGAGTGACCATTGGCTGTATGATTGCCAATCTCTATAGTTTTGGAATCGTTGATGTCTTTGTCGGTGGCGGGTCCACTTTAGTCTTCCTGTCATTGGGTGTCTACCTTTTCAGTCGCTATAAGAATCAATATCTGATTAAAGGCTTGATTCGTTTGGATCATTTCTATTTTGCAGTATTCTTTTCTATTTCGATGGTGACCATTGCTGCAGAATTACACTTCTTGCAAGGTCTGCCATTCTTCCTGACTTGGTTTACAACAGCCATTGGAGAATTTGCTTCCTTGATTGCTGGAGCTATCCTTATTAACCAGATTGCGAAAAGGATTGATTTGACAAAATAAGACAGCAGAGAGCGGAATTTCCGCTCTTTTTATGTCCTTTTGCTTTTTAGGAAGAATTGGGAACAAATAGAGGAAGATTTTGTGTATTTGTGATAAAATAGAAGTATGAAAGAAAGAATGTCAGAATTAGTAAAATTGCTCAACCGATATGCTCATGAATATTATACGGCAGACAGGCCAAGCGTGTCGGACAGCGAGTATGACAGACTCTATCGTGAGTTAGCGGAGTTAGAAGAAAAGTACCCAACCGATATCCTGCCTGACAGTCCGACACATCGGGTGGGAGGGAAGATTTTAGAAGGATTTGAAAAATATCCACACCAGTATCCTCTCTTTAGTTTGCAGGATGCTTTTTCACGTGAAGAATTAATAGTCTTTGACCAGAGGATTCGCAAGGAATTTCCTCAGGTCTCTTATCTTTGTGAGCTCAAGATTGACGGGCTCTCTATTTCCCTGACCTATGAAAAGGGAATCTTGGTAGCGGGAGCGACTCGGGGGGATGGCTCTGTTGGAGAAAACATCACTGAAAATCTCAAGCGGGTCAAGGATATTCCTCTGACATTGAAAGAACCGCTGGACATTACGGTTCGCGGAGAGTGCTATATGCCCAAGGCTTCCTTTGATGCGGTTAATCAGCTTCGGCAGGAGAATGGTGAGCCTGAGTTTGCCAATCCCCGAAATGCGGCAGCAGGAACCTTGCGGCAGTTGGACACAGCAGTTGTGGCCAAGCGCAATCTAGCAACCTTTCTCTACCAAGAAGCCAGTCCGACTCAGGTTGGCAGCCAAGAAGAAGTCTTAAACAAGCTGGCAGATTTGGACTTCTCAGTCAATCCTACTCGTATTCTGGCGGACTCTATCCAAGCAGTTTGGGAGTTTATCGAAAAGATTGCTCAGGAGCGTGACAGTCTGCCTTATGAGATTGACGGTATTGTCATCAAGGTTAATGACTTGGCGGTGCAAGAAGAGCTTGGCTTTACTGTCAAGGCACCTAAGTGGGCTATCGCCTATAAGTTTCCAGCTGAGGAAAAGGAAGCCCAGCTTCTGTCTGTTGACTGGACAGTGGGTCGGACGGGAGTTGTGACTCCGACGGCTAATCTGACGCCGGTGCAGCTAGCGGGAACGACTGTCAGTCGAGCAACTTTACACAATGTGGACTATATTGCGGAGAAGGATATTCGTCAGAAAGACACCGTTATCGTCTATAAAGCGGGAGATATTATTCCTGCTGTCTTGCGAGTGGTTGAGTCCAAGCGTGTCTCAGAGGAACCTCTGGAAATACCAAGTTACTGTCCGAGCTGTGAGAGTGAGTTAGTGCACTTTGAAGATGAAGTCGCTCTGCGCTGCATTAACCCACTCTGTCCAGCCCAGATCAAGGAGGGCTTGATTCACTTTGCCAGCCGGGATGCCATGAATATTACTGGCCTTGGTCCAGCAGTGGTAGAGAAGCTCTTTGCTCAAAATCTAGTCAAGGATGTGGCTGGAATCTATCGGCTGACGGTAGAAAATTTACTAGAACTAGAGAACTTTAAGGAAAAATCAGCAAATAAATTGTATACTGCTATTCAAGCTTCCAAGGAGAACTCGGCCGAACGTCTCTTGTTCGGCTTGGGGATTCGCCATGTGGGAAGCAAGGCCAGTCGGATTTTGCTGGAGAAATTCCATGATATTCCTAAGCTGTCTCAGGCCAGCCAAGAAGAGATTGCGGCTATTGACAGTCTTGGAACTGTGATTGCCCAAAGTCTGCATACCTATTTTGAGCAGGAAGGCTCTCAGATTCTTTTGGCGGAGCTGCAGGAAGCAGGTGTGAATCTAGACTATCTGGGACAAAAGGCAGCGGCTGATGCAGCCCTATCAGGTATGACGGTTGTTTTGACTGGTAAATTACAAAAATTGACACGCAATCAAGCTAAAGAAAAATTGCAGAGTTTGGGTGCTAATGTTTCTGGATCTGTTTCTAAAAAAACAGATCTGGTAGTGACTGGCCAAGATGCTGGCAGCAAGCTGGCCAAGGCTCAGGAGTTAGGAATTGAAATTCGGGATGAAGATTGGCTTGATAGCTTATGAGGCTGAAGTATGAAGGATAAGATTAAACGAGCACGATTGATTTATAACCCGACTTCGGGACAGGAAATTATTAAGAAAAATATTGCGGAAGTTCTGGATGTTTTGGAGGATGTGGGCTATGAAACCAGTGCCTACCAAACCACTCCAGCGCCTCTTTCTGCTCAAAAAGAAGCTGAGAGAGCAGCAAAAGCAGGATTTGATTTGATTATTGCGGCAGGCGGCGACGGTACCATCAATGAGGTAGTCAATGGTGTGGCGAATCTGGATGAACGGCCTAAATTGGCCTTTATTCCAACTGGCACAACCAACGATTATGCGCGTGCTCTGAAGATTCCCATGGGAGATCCGGTAGCGGCAGCCCGCATTATTGAAAAGAACCAGACCATAAAGATGGATATTGGCCGGGCATATGGTAACAAGTATTTTATCAATATTGCAGCGGCTGGAACCCTAACAGAGCTAACTTATAGCGTACCTAGCGAGGTCAAATCCCGCCTAGGCTACTTTGCCTATGTCGCAGAAGGAGCAAAAAAGCTACCTCGCTCTAAGTTCCGCAAGGTTCGTATCAAGCACGATCACGGTGTCTTTGAAGGGAAGATTTCGCTGATGTTTGCGGCTCTGACCAACTCTATCGGTGGTTTTGAAAAGCTAGCACCGGACACAAAATTAGATGACGGGAATTTTACCTTGATTTTGGTCAAGACAGCCAATCTCTTCGATATGCTGAGTCTGATGATGCAGGCTATTAATGGCGGTCAGCACGTTGGCGATATCAATGTAGAATACCTCAAAACAAGCAAGTTGCAGCTGGAAATTTTAGACAAAAAAGGTCCATTTATGCTGAATTTGGATGGAGAATACGGCGGCGATACGCCTGTTGAACTGGAAGTGCTGCACGGACATTTGGAATTTTTTGCCAATATCGATGAAATCAGTCATACAGCCCTTTCAATAGAATAATTTTAGATAAGAGATGAAAGAACATGCTAGACTATAAAGTCTTAGTCCATTACCACAATCCTACTGGAGATTATTTCTCCTATGATATGTGGCAGTGGCAAATAAACCAATGGGGAAAGGAAACAGCCTTTTCCAAACTTGATTATTTTGGTATTCAGGGGGAATTATCATTTGAGACCTGGGAGCATTTGAATCACGCTCATGTGATTATCAAACGTTCAGACTGGTCTAGCCAGTCCTGTGACTATCATATTGATTTGTTGCCTCCTCATCTGGTGACGGAAATTTGGCTGATTGAGGGAGATGCTCAGGTTTATTATTCCCTACAGGCTGCAACGACAAGTCATCAGTATTCACGCCGGCGTCCGCATAACTTTGATATGGCCCTGAGAACAGAATACTTTGATGAATGCTGGGGCTATCAAGGCTGGTTGGGACACCGTCAGACAGACGGCGCACATACTTTCAAAGTTTGGGCACCGACAGCTAGGAAGGTAAAGCTGGTAGTGTATGAATCGGCTGACAATCAAGCTCCTGTTTATAAAATCTTCCCAATGCAAAAAGGAGAACGATATTCTCACGACCATAAGGAAAATACCATCGGTGTCTGGTCAGCTGAAATAGCAGAGGACTTGACCGGCAAAACTTATCACTACCATGTTAGCTTTGAATACCGCAATTTTTATACTCGTGATCCCTATACTGTTGCGACCAGTCCAGATGGCAAGCGCTCAGCGATTCTTGGGGTAAATGAGACTGAAGTAGCTGGTTTTCAAGTCCGTCAAGGCAAAGAAGCTCTCTGGCGTTTGGACAATCCAAATCAGGCAGTGATTTATGAGATGCATATTCGGGATTTGACCAAGTCGGAGACTTCAGGCGTGGATAGTCAGCTACGCGGTACTTTCTTGGGAGCCTGTCAAAAAGGAACTACCAATCATCTAGGGCAAAAAACAGGTTTTGACTATATCAGCGATTTAGGCGTTAATGTTGTCCAGCTTCAGCCTGTCTCTGACCGTCACAAGGACTATGATGAAAATGGAGAGCTGATTTACAACTGGGGCTATGACCCACAGAACTATCATGCTCCGGAGACTAGCTTTTCCAGCAATCCTGCCGACCCAGCGCAGGCTATTCGAGATTTGAAAACAATGATTCAGGCCTACCATGATGCGGGTATTTCGGTGACACTGGATGTTGTTTACAATCACATCTACTCGACCTATGATTCTGCTTTCCAAGCTACGGTACCGGATTATTACTATCGGATGAATCCTAATGGCTCTTTCCAAAACGGAACTGGAGTGGGGAGTGAGACGGCCAGCGAGCATGAGATGTTCCGCAAGTTTATGATTGACTCTCTGCTGTACTGGGTAGAGGAGTTCAATGTAGATGGCTTCCGCTTCGACCTAATGGGAATTCATGATGTAGAAACGATGAATGCCATCCGTCAAGCTATGGATAAGGTGGATCCGAGAATCCTGCTCTATGGAGAGGGCTGGGATATGGGTACGGGTCTGAGACCAGAAGAAAAAGCTAAGAAGGACAATGCTTATCAGTTACCGCGGATTGGATTTTTCAACGACACTGAGCGCGATGCAGTCAAGGGAGCCGAGGTTTACGGTGGCATCAAGGCTGGTTTTGTCAGTGGTCAGGCGACGGAGGATATCGTCGCTAAGTCTATCCTTGGTAGCAGTGAGCTAGGCAGCTATCTCAGCCCTGATCAAGTTCTTAACTACGTGGAGGCTCACGATAATTTCAACCTGCATGATTTGCTTGCGGAGCTGCATCCCGATGATGATGTACTGACTCGCACCAAGCGGATTGAGCTGGCAACTGCCATGAACCTTCTCATGCAAGGCATGGCTTTCATGGAGCTGGGACAGGAATTTTCCCGAACCAAGCTAGTGGCGACTGGAGAAGACGGTCAAGTTCTTCACAGTGATCGCGAAAGGGCAATGAACAGCTACAATGCGCCAGATGCAGTCAATCAGGTGAATTGGGATATTTTGCAGGACCATCAAGAGAGCATTGATTTTATCAAGGACATCATTCGTCTCAAGACAAGCTGCAAGGCCTTTTCTTATCAGACCTATGAAGATATTTATAAGCATGTCTTTGTTCAATCAGCAGAGCAGGGCAGTGGTTTGATTATCTTTGAGATTAAGGACGACAAGCATTATCAGGTTATTTTTAATGCCAGCGGGCTTCCTTACTATCTACCTAATGCAGACAAGCTGCGTCTCTTAGTAGGCAATAGTCGTCATAAGAAGCCTTTCTATGTTGAAAATCTGACGGTTTCTGTTTTTGAAGTTATTCAATAAGATATTAGCTACAAGAAAAGCCTTAAGTCCAATGGACTTAAGGCTTTTGCTATCTATGGATTGGCTGTGGAGCTAGAGCTGGAAGAGCTCGAGTCTTCCTGACTGCTGTCTTCGTCGCTGCTGCTAGTTTGGAACTGCTCTGGATGCAGTGCCCTATAGCTTGGCGAATTAAAGAGGTCCACAGTGGAAACATTGCCTCGCTTGGAGTAAAGACTGGTTGATTGGTCGCCTTTTTCTTTTTCAATAGCCAACAAGGCTTTCATTGAATTAAGATAAGAGTAATCTTTAGGGTTGACCTTGCCTAAGTCATTTCCCTTGTAGAAGCGAATCAAGTCACCGGTTTGAATAGCGTCACTCATCTTAAGCTGAGTATTGGCGGCATTACGAATCTCATCCAGTTCTTTCTTGATAGTTTCATCTGGATTGGTAATTTCTTCACCGGTTTGGGTGTAGTAGGTCCGTCCGTTGAAGCTAGTGTATTTTGGAGTGACAAAGTTATTGCTGGATCGGAAAGCTGTGATTTGCTGATGCTGAGATGACAGCAGGTCTTGTCCAACCTGAAGGTAGTTTTTAGAGTCAATGCCCAGCAAATGCTCCAATGTTGGGAGCATATCCACTTGACCGCCGTAGGTATCAATTATCTTTCCTTTGTCCATGCCAGGTACCACTACCATGTATGGTACGCGCTGCATCATAGCATTGTCATAATTGGACCAAGTCTCAGAAGTCTTTCCTACAAGAGGGGCTAAGTTAGGATTACGGGTTTGGGAAATTCCAAAATGGTCTCCGTAGAGAACGATAATAGAGTTGTCATAGAGGCCGGATTCTTTGAGATAATCAAACAAGGCCTTGACAGAAGAATCTAGGTAGTTGGCCGTGGCAAAGTAGCCGTTGATGGTTTCATCCTTGGTCTTAGCCAGCGGGAAGCCAATCTCGTCACCAATCAAGCTAGTCGTGTAAGGATAGTGATTGGAAACCGTGATATACTTAGCATAGAAAGGCTGCTGCAGGTGTTCCAGATATTTGATGGAATCTTTCAGCATAATCTTGTCATTCAAGCCGTACTGGAAGGAGTTGGTATCGTCCTGCTTGGTAAAGTATGACGCATCAAAGAAATAGTTATAACCCCATTGCTTGTAAGCAGTATTGCGGTTCCAGAAGCTTCCTGTATTTCCATGGAAAACAGCAGAAGTATAGTCGCCGTTTTTGGAAAGAATAAAAGGTGCTGCTTGCTGGGTATTGGTACCACCGTAGTTGACCATGAAGGAGCCTTGATTGAGACCGAAGAGCCCAGTTTCAATCATGGTTTCAGCGTCAGAAGTCTTGCCAGCCTTGACTTGGTTGAAGACATTAGAGAAAGCCAGAGTCGAATTGGAGTGGTAGAGGGAATTGAGGAAAGGTGTCACCTCGTACTCTTTCCCATCTGCCTGCAGCTTATAGTCAATCAGGAACTGCTGGAAGCTTTCCAGATGGACATAGATGACGTTGCGTCCTTTGGCAATCCCGTAATATTCTGGATTTGGTTCCGCATAATGGGATTGGATATATTCTGTTACTGGTTCCAAGTCTTTTTCAGAAGCTTTGGAGCGCTCACGATTGGCGGTATATGTCTGGTTAGCACTGTAACCTAGAAAGGCTGGCAATCCTAGAGCCCGAACGACATAATAGTTGGAAAATCCACGTGACAAGAGCTCAGGCCGGTCAATTTCAGCCAAGAAAAGGTTGGCTGAGAAAAGCATGGCGGACAGAGAGGTCACGGCAAAGCTGGCGCGTTTATTGAAAGGCCGGTCATCCATGCGGATATATTTTTTAAAGAATAAGAAGGCCAAAATAGGGAAATCAATCAGATAAAGAATATCCCAAGGGCGGAAGAGCTCAAGTGCTGCTTCCCCAAGTCCAGCTGAAACGCTGCTAGAAGCCAACATGGTGTTGACCGTAACAAAGTCGCTGAACTCGCGATAGTAAATGGAGTTAGATACCAGCCAAGCAAAGAGGAGCAGATAAATTCCGAAGGCTAGGCTGTAGAATAATTTTGTACGTTTTACATAAAGTGCTAGTCCTAGCAGCAAGAGGCTGATAGGGAAAGGGTTGATAATAGCTAAAAATACTTGATAAAGACCTTGAATATCGAGGTTGAAATCAATCGTGTAGGCCCACATGGTTTTTATCCAATAGAGGACCAGTAAAATCAAGACAAAACCTAGTCTCGTACTCATGAAATTGAGTAAATTCTTGGTTATTTTTTTCACAAAAAGTTACTTCCTTGTCTTATTTCCTAAAAATTTTCTCCTCTAAGTATAACATAATTTCTCCAGTTAAGGAAAATTTGAGCTGCATTTGAGATATTTTAAATCGGCGAAATTGTAATATTTCTATAAAAGCCTTATCCCCTCTATGGAGAGGTTTATAGTCGTTTTGCACTCGTTTGTGAAATCTTTTATTAACTCAAATGTAAAATATGTTTTGAGAATTTTCACAATCTTTGGTATAATATAATTTATGAATAAACTTACTGTTAGTCAAGAGGCAGAAGAAAAACTGAGAAAGGGCATTCTTTTATTAGATAAAAAGGATTTTTCTGCTCTTTCGCTTCAGAATCAATGTGTGGAGCTGCAAAACCGTCAGGGAAAGTTCTTAGGCACAGCTTATCTCTCTCCGCAGAATAAGGGAGTAGGCTGGCTGGTTTCCCAGAAGAAGGTAGAGCTGAACTCGGATTTTTTTCAAGACCTCTTTGAGCAGGCTAAGAGCAGACGTTCTACTTATTTTCATTCGTCTGACACAACAGCCTTTCGACTCTTTAATCAAGAGGGGGATGGCTTCGGTGGCTTCACAGTGGATTTCTACAATGACTTTGCGCTTTTTGCTTGGTACAATGACTTTGTCTTTGCTATCAAGGAGCAGATTCTGACAGCCTTCGCTAAGGTTTTCCCAGAGATTCAGGGAGCTTATGAAAAGATTCGTTTCAAGGGTTTGAACTACGAATCGGCTCATCTCTATGGAGAGGAAGCGCCGGAAACTTTCACAGTCTTGGAGAACGGTGTTCGCTATCAGGTTTTTCTGAATGACGGTCTTATGACCGGTATCTTTCTGGATCAGCACGATGTGCGTGCTAGTCTGGTAGATGGTCTGGCT
Organism: Streptococcus sanguinis SK355; assembly: GCF_000212855.1. Classification (GTDB taxonomy): domain Bacteria; phylum Bacillota; class Bacilli; order Lactobacillales; family Streptococcaceae; genus Streptococcus; species Streptococcus sanguinis_A. Next base: position 2,043,276 of record NZ_GL890993.1, on the reverse strand, counting down.
GCTGGTAAAAGTTTACTCAATATGTTTTCCTATACAGCTGCTTTTTCAGTAGCAGCAGCTATGGGCGGTGCCAGTCAGACAGTCTCAGTGGATTTGGCCAAGCGCAGTCGTGAGCTGTCAGAGGCTCATTTTCTGGCCAATGGTTTGACACTGGATCAGCATCGCTTTCAGGTGATGGATGTCTTTGATTATTTCAAGTACGCTAAGCGTCACGATCTAAACTTTGATGTCATTGTGATAGATCCGCCCAGCTTTGCTAGAAATAAAAAGCGGACATTCTCGGTTGCTAAAGATTATCATCGTTTGGTTGCACAAGCTTTGGAAATCCTGAATCCTCAGGGAATCATGATTTTAAGTACCAATGCAGCCAATCTTTCCAAAAGTAAGTTTAAACAAGAAATTGAAAAAGGCCTTGCTGGCAGAAAGCACCGCTATCTTGCGGAGTATGGCCTGCCAGCAGACTTTGTCTATAATAAAAAAGACGGGAGCAGTAATTACCTCAAGGTATTTACAATAAAGGTGGACCAATGAAATTAGTCGTTTCTGTAATGCCCAAGAGTTTAGAAGAAGCTCAAGAAATTGATGTATCACGCTACGAAGATGCTGATATTATTGAATGGCGGGCAGATTTTCTGGCCAAGGATGATATTTTAAATGTTGCGCCAGCTATTTTTGAAAAATTTGCCGGACGTGAATTGATTTTCACCTTGCGGACCCGTCAGGAAGGCGGAGAAATCGAACTGTCCGATGATGAATATGTAGCTCTCATCAAGGAAGTAGCCAATTTTTACCAGCCGGATTATATCGACTTTGAATATTTCTCTTACAAGGGGAAATTTGAAGAAATGCTGGAGTTTCCTAATCTGGTGCTGAGCTACCATAACTTTGAGGAGACGCCTGAAAATATGATGGAAATCCTGTCTGAGCTTACTTCTCTGACCCCTAAGGTGGTCAAGGTTTCTGTCATGGCTCACAATGAGCAGGATGTGCTGGACTTGATGAACTATACTCGCGGTTTCAAGACTTTGAATCCTGAGCAGGATTTTGTCACCATTTCCATGGGAAAAATCGGCAAGATTTCACGCATTGCGGCTGATTTGACAGGTTCCAGCTGGTCTTTTGCCAGCCAGGAGATGGCGTCAGCACCTGGTCAGATTTCTCTGAGCAATATGAAGAAAATCCAGGAGATTTTGAATGAGAATTAATGGCCACACCCGCATGGCTGCTGTGGTTGCCAAGCCAATTAAGCACAGTATTTCTCCTCTTATTCACAATATGGCTTTTGAAAAGACTGATGTCAATGGTGTCTATCTAGCTTGGGAAGTAGAAGCAAAGGATCTGCAGGCCAGTATAGAAAATATCCGCAGATACGATATGTTTGGTGTCAATCTTTCCATGCCCTACAAGCAGGAAGTGATACCTTATCTAGATGAGCTGGATGTCAGTGCCCGCCTTATCGGAGCAGTCAATACGGTTGTGAATAAAAATGGAATTTTAGTTGGTTATAACACAGATGGCAAGGGATTTTTTAAGAGCTTGCCTTCTTTTGCTATTCAGGGCAAAAAAATGACGATTTTGGGAGCAGGTGGAGCAGCGACAGCTATTATTGCTCAAGCAGCTTTGGACAATGCAGAGGAAATTTTCGTCTTTACTCGCCAAGCTTCCTATGAGAAGACTGTCAGAAAGATGGCAGCTATCAGCCACCAAACCAAGAGTCGTATCCAAGTACTAACCTTAGAGGATGCGGATAGCTTACAGAATACAATCAACCAATCAGACCTTCTGGTCAATGGGACTAGTCTAGGTATGGATGGCATCAGCATGCCCCTGCCTGAACAGCTTGAACTGCCTAGCCAGATTTTAGTTGCAGATGTTATCTACCAACCTTTTGAAACGCCCTTTCTCAAATGGGCCAGAAATCAAAATATCACAGCGGTCAATGGACTTGGTATGCTGCTCTATCAAGGAGCAGAAGCCTTTGAGCTTTGGACTGGCAAGCCTATGCCCAGTCAGGAAATTTGGCAGTATTTAGAAGAATTGTATAAATAAGGAGGCGCTTATGAAACTGAATGTGAATCTCCCGCATCATCCCTATGATATTCTCATCGAAAAGGGGTCTTTATCTCAGGCTGGAAGTTGGCTGAGTCAGCTTTGGCAGCCTCAGAAGGTGGTTATCGTCACGGACAATCGAGTGGCTAGACTCTATGCGGAAAAGGTCAAGCTGAGCTTGGAAGCGGCTGGATTTGAAACTTTTGTCTTTGATTTTTTAGAAGGCGAAGCCAGCAAGAACTTAAAGACGGTCAACAAAGTCTATGAGTTTTTGGTCAAGGTTGGTCTGACCCGCAGCGATGGTATCGTGGCCTTGGGAGGCGGCGTTGTTGGTGATTTGGCAGGATTTGCTGCATCGACCTACATGCGGGGCATTCATTTCGTGCAGATTCCGACCAGTCTGACAGCCCAAGTAGACTCTTCTATCGGTGGCAAGACCGGCGTTAATACTCCTTGGGCCAAGAATATGGTCGGGACCTTTACCCAGCCTGACGGAGTTCTGATTGACCCAGAAGTCTTGCATACTTTGGGCCAGCGTGAATTGATCGAAGGTATGGGCGAGGTAGTCAAGTACGGCTTGATTGAAGATAAGGAACTCTGGGATGAGCTGTCAGAAATGGATGGCAGTCCAGAGTCTATTTTGGAGCATGCAGAGAGCATCATCTACCATTCTTGCGATGTCAAGCGTAAAATTGTGGTCGAAGACGAGCTGGATAATGGCGCCCGCCTCTATCTGAATTTCGGTCATACTATTGGGCACGCTATCGAAGCGACAGCAGGCTACGGAAAAGTCATGCACGGTGAAGCCGTGGCGATTGGCATGGTACAGGTTTCTAGTGTTGCTGAAAAGAAAGGCCTCATGCCAGCCGGAATTACAGAAGACATCATCCGTATGTGCCAGAAGTTTGGTTTGCCGGTGGATTACCATCCTTGGAATGAGAATGCTCTCTATCAGGCTCTGACCCACGATAAGAAAGCTCGAGGCAACTCTATCAAGCTAGTACTGGTGCCCGAGCTAGGGTCGGCTAGTATTCACCAGATTCCGCTGGAAGAGATGAAAGAATTTCTGAAGAAATAAGTGCCAGATGGAGTTTAAGTCGATTGAACAGTTTGGATGAAAAATAGACAGAATGTCCAGTGTTTCCATCCCAGAAATAGGAGAGAATGTATGAGATATTTAACTGCAGGAGAATCCCATGGACCACGTCTGACAGCTATTATTGAGGGAGTGCCGGCTGGTCTTCCTTTGACCGCTGACTATATCAATGCTGAGCTCAAGCGCCGCCAGGGTGGGTACGGCCGCGGTGCCCGCATGAAGATTGAAAGTGACCAAGTTGAGATTACCTCTGGGGTTCGCCATGGCTTGACCATGGGCGGCCCGCTTACCCTCAATGTCACAAATCTCGATCATCAGAAGTGGCTGGAGATTATGAGTGCGGCAGATGTGGATGAAAAGAAAAAAGGGCTGCGCAAGATTACCAAACCGCGCCCTGGGCATGCTGATTTAGTTGGTGGCATGAAATACCGCTTTGAGGATTTGCGGAATTCCCTAGAGCGTTCTTCTGCCCGCGAAACGACTATGCGTGTGGCAGTCGGAGCAGTCGCCAAGCGCTTGCTAGAAGAAATTGGTGTAGAGGTAGCCAGTCATATCGTGACCTTTGGCGGTATCGATATCGATGTACCAGATAATCTAACTGTAGCAGAAATCAAGGAAAGAGTTGCCCAGTCAGAGGTTTCCATTGTCAATCCCGAGCGTGAAGAAGAAATCAAGGCCTACATTGACCAGATTAAGAAAGACGGGGATACCATCGGTGGTGTTATTGAGACTGTCGTTGGCGGTGTGCCGGTCGGTCTGGGCTCCTATGTCCAATGGGACAAGAAGCTGGATGCCAAGCTTGCTCAGGGAGTCGTGTCCATCAATGCTTTCAAGGGAGTCGAGTTTGGTGTGGGCTTTGAAGCCGGCCGTCTCAAGGGTAGTCAGGTAATGGATGAAATCCTTTGGTCTGCGGAAGATGGCTTCACTCGCAGAACCAATAATCTAGGCGGCTTTGAGGGCGGTATGACAAATGGTCAGCCAATCGTGGTGCGAGGTGTCATGAAGCCCATTCCAACTCTTTACAAGCCACTGATGAGCGTGGATATTGAGACCCACGAGCCTTATAAGGCGACAGTGGAACGGAGCGATCCTACGGCTCTGCCTGCGGCTGGTGTTGTCATGGAAAGCGTGGTGGCAGCAGTTTTAGCCACCGAAGTACTGGAGAAGTTCTCTTCGGACAATCTGGAAGAACTAAAGGATGCGGTAGCCCGCCACCGAGAATTTGTCAAGAACTTTTAGAAGTAAGGAGAAGGGCATGGAGAGAAAAACAGTCTATATCGCAGGTCTGGGACTGATTGGAGCTTCTTTGGCTCTGGGCATTAGGCGAGCTCATCCTGAGATAGAGATTCTTGGCTATAATCGCAGTGAGGAATCACGCAGGGTTGCCTTAGAACGTGGAATGGTAGACCGGGTAACGGATGATTTTGCTGCCTTTACTCCATTGGCTGATGTGATTATTCTGGCTGTGCCCATCAAGCAGACCATAGCTTTTATCAAGGAGCTAGCAGATCTGGAACTGAAGGAAAATGTTATCATCTCTGATGCTGGATCAACCAAGGCAGAGATTGTGGTAGCAGCAGAAAAGTATCTGCAGAATAAACCCGTCCGCTTCGTTGGAGCTCATCCCATGGCTGGAAGTCACAAGACTGGAGCCAAGGCTGCCCATGTCAACCTCTTTGAAAATGCCTATTATATCTTCACCCCCTCTAGTTTGACTAAGCCTGGTACGCTTGAGGAAATGAAAGGCTTGCTGAGTGGTCTTCATGCCCGTTTTATTCAGGTAGATCCTGCAGAGCACGACCGAGTGACCAGTCAAATCAGCCATTTTCCTCATATCCTAGCCTCCAGCCTTATGGAGCAAGCAGCAGCTTATAGCCAGGAACACGAGCTGACCCAGTCTTTTGCAGCCGGCGGTTTTCGCGATATGACGCGGATTGCGGAGAGTGAGCCGGGTATGTGGACCTCTATCCTCTTGACAAATCCCGAAGCCATTTTGGAGCGGCTGGAAGATTTTAAAGATCAGTTAGACAAGGTTGCCGCAGCGATTGAGGCTAAGGACGAGACAGCTATCTGGGAGTTTTTCGACCGAGGACGGCAGAGCCGCAAGCAGATGGAAATTTATAAACGGGCCGGTGTGGACAGTTTTTATGACCTCTTTATTGAGGTGCCCGACGAAGAAGATGCGATTTTGGGTATTTTGGAGCTTCTGCGGGGAATTTCTGTCGTCAACATCCAGATTAACGAGGAAAACCGAGAAGATATCAACGGTATTCTGCAAATCACCTTTAAAAATCACCAAGATTTGGAAAAATCTGCTAAAATAGTAAGAGAAAATACGGATTACCTAGTGTCCGTAGACTAATATAGATTGGAGAACTCTATGTCAAATATTTATGATTTAGCCAATGAACTGAGCAGAAATCTGCGTGATTTACCTGAGTACAAGGCCGTCGCAGAAAGTAAGAAAGCAGTGGATGCTGATAGCGAAGCGAAGGCTATTTTTGAGGATTATCTGGCTTTCCAGCAGGAGCTGCAACAGCTGGCTCAGACTGGTCAGGTACCGACCCAGGAGGTGCAGGACAAGATGACTTCCTTTGGCGAGAAGATTCAGGGCAATGCTGTTCTTTCTGAATTCTTCAATAAGCAGCAGCAACTGTCCATCTATCTGGCGGATATCGAGCGTATCATCTTTGATCCGGTGCAGGATTTGCTTAAATAAGCTAATAAAAAAAGAAGAATCTGGGCTGAATACCCGGATTCTTTTTGCTTCAGCTCGGATTCCAGAAATTTTAAGAATTTCTGGTCTTTTTATGATAAAATAAGAAGCAACAAAGGAAAGTACGAGGTCATCTATGAAATTATCAACCAATGTAAAAGGCCTGAAGGGCCGTATTCGCGTACCAGGAGATAAGTCTATCAGCCACCGTTCCATTATTTTTGGCAGTTTGGCTAAGGGGGTCACTACTGTTCGTGACATTCTGCGAGGGGAAGATGTGCTGTCCACCATGCAGGTTTTTCGTGACTTAGGCGTGCAGATTGAGGACGATGGAAATCTAGTCAAGATACATGGTGTAGGATTTGAAGGTCTGCAAGCACCGAAAAATAAGCTGGACATGGGTAATTCTGGAACGTCTATCCGTTTGATTTCTGGTGTTTTGGCTGGCCAGGATTTTGAGGCTGAAATGTTTGGTGACGACAGTCTATCCAAGCGTCCTATGGATCGGGTGACCATTCCTCTGCGGCAGATGGGAGTAGAGATTGCTGGTCGGACTGAGCGTGATTTACCACCGCTCAAGATGAAGGGCAGCAGGGAACTGCAGCCTATCCATTATCAGCTGCCAGTGGCTTCTGCTCAGGTTAAGTCGGCCTTGATTTTTGCTGCCTTGCAGGCTCAGGGAGAGTCGGTTATTATTGAAAAGGAAATCACCCGTAATCATACAGAAGACATGATTGCCCAGTTTGGCGGGCAGATTGAAGTCAAGGGCAAGGAAATTCGCATTCAGGGCGGTCAGGAATTCACTGCTCAGGAAGTGACGGTTCCAGGAGACATTTCCAGCGCGGCTTTCTGGCTGGTGGCTGGATTGATTGTGCCGGACTCTAAGATTGTTTTAGAAAATGTCGGCATCAATGAAACTCGGACAGGGATTTTAGAAGTGATAGAGGCTATGGGTGGACGGATGACGCTGTCAGATGTCGATCCAGTATCCAAGTCTGCAACTATCACTGTTGAGATGTCTGATCTTAAGGGAACGGAGATTGGCGGCGAGATTATCCCACGCTTGATTGATGAGTTGCCGATTATTGCGCTTCTTGCGACTCAGGCTCAGGGACGGACTGTTATTCGTGATGCAGAGGAGCTCAAGGTCAAGGAAACCGACCGTATCCAGGTAGTAGCAGACGCTCTCAATAGCATGGGCGCAGCTATTACCCCGACGGAAGACGGCATGATTATCGAAGGGAAAACACCTCTTCATGGTGCCCAAGTCAATACCTTTGGTGACCATCGTATCGGAATGATGACGGCAATTGCTGCTTTGTTGGCTCAAAGTGGTCAGGTGGAACTTGAGCGGTCTGAAGCTATTAAGACTAGCTATCCAAGTTTCTTCAGCGACTTGGAGGGCTTGATGCATGGCTAAGATATTGCTGGGCTTTATGGGAGCCGGAAAATCCACAGTGGCTAGAGGCTTAGCCCAAGACTTTGTCGATATGGATGAACTGCTCTGCCAGCGGCTGGGCATGTCAATAAAGGATTATTTTGACCAGCACGGTGAAGCGGCCTTTCGGTCTGCTGAAGCCCAACTCTTAGCTGAGTTAATCGATACGGACTTGGTCGTCTCAACTGGCGGCGGTGTAGTCGTCAGCCCTGAAAATCGCAAATTACTGACTCAGAATGCTGACAATATCTACCTGAAAGCAGATTTTGAAACGCTCTATCAGCGAATCCAGCAGGATGCAGTGCAGGAGAGACCCTTGTTCTTAAACCAGAGCAAGTCAGACTTGCAGCAGATTTTTGAGCAGCGTCAGGCCTGGTACGAGAAAGTAGCGAGCCAGATTGTCGATACGAGGCTCAAAAGCCCACAGGAAATTATTGAGGAAATTCAATGAAAATAGCATTTTTAGGTCCTAGAGGCTCCTTTTCTCACCATGTAGCCCAAGCTGCCTTTCCAAGCGAGGACTTGGTGCCTTATCAGAATATCACCGAGGTCATGAAGGCTTATGAGGCTAGGGAAGTGGATTACTCGGTTGTTCCGGTGGAAAATTCCATTGAGGGCAGTGTCCATGAGACGCTGGACTATCTCTTTCATCAAGCAGATATTCAGGCAGTGGCTGAGATTGTGCAGCCCATCAAGCAGCAGCTTTTAGTGACCGATTTGGAGAAGCCAATTGAGAAAATATTTTCTCACCCGCAGGCTATCGCTCAAGGAAAGAAATACATCCGCCAACATTATCCGCAGGCTGCCATTGAGGTGACGGCTAGTACGGCCTATGCAGCTCGTTTTGTGGCAGAGCATCCTGAAAAGAATTTTGCGGCTATTGCCCCGCGCACGGCTGCAGCAGAGTACGGGCTCAAAGTAGCAGCCAGCGACATTCAGGAAATGGAAGAAAATTATACCCGCTTCTGGATTCTTGGTCATGAGGTTCCTGAGCTTCGACTGACCAAGACAGGAGACAAGCAGACACTGGCTTTGACCTTGCCGGACAATCTGCCAGGAGCTCTCTATAAGGCCTTGTCTACTTTTGCTTGGCGCGGGATTGACCTGACCAAGATTGAGAGCCGGCCTCTAAAAACGGCTCTGGGAGAGTATTTCTTCATTATTGACATTGACAACGAGCAGAAAAAATTGGCGGATTTTGCCTATCAAGAGTTGACAAGTCTTGGAATTACTTATAAAATTTTTGGTAGCTACAGTGTGTTTCTGATTCAGGACAAGTAGCAGTAGATTGGAGAAGAGATGAAGAAACCAGAAAATCTTAGCCATCATGAACAGCTCCGCTTAGATTATCTCTATAAAAATTATTATTATCTAAACGATAAAGAAAAGAAAGAATTTGACTATTTGCGGCAGAAGTCCAAGGGGATTGGCAGTTCAGCTAGTGCGCCCGACCATGAAGAGCAGCCGCATACGGTTAGTGACACTTATGAGCAAGAGCCAGTGGAAATGGATTCTTCTGGCCTCTTGCCCAAGTACCCTGAGCGTTCTTCTCGCAGCAGAAGAGAAAAGAAGGCGTCGGAAGCTCTGGCAGGAGCTGGTTTGGGACAAGACAAGCCCAAGAAACCCCGCAAAAAAATCCGCTTGAAACGAATTTTGCTTTGGGCAGGGATTTTCCTGCTGATGGTCTTGGGGGGCATGATTTTCATGTTTATCAAAGGCTTGACGACAGCTCACACTGGCAATTCTAAACCAGCAGAAACGGAATTCTTTGACGGCAAGGATACTAAGGACGGAGTGAATATCCTCATTCTCGGAACAGACGGCCGAGTTGGTGATGACTCGACTGAGACACGGACTGACTCTATCATGGTCTTGAATGTTGGTAATAAGGACCACAAGGTGAAATTGGTCAGCTTTATGCGTGATACCCTTATTCACATTGATGGCGTCAGCAATGAGTACACGGATCCGTCGCAGGCAGATTACTATGACCAAAAGCTCAATTCTGCCTACACGATTGGGGAGCAAAACCACAACCGCGGTGCAGACTATGTCCGCCAGATGCTCAAGGACAATTTTGACTTGGACATCAAATATTATGCACTGGTGGATTTCCAGACCTTTGCGACAGCTATTGACACCCTTTTCCCAAATGGCGTTAGCATGAACGCCCAGTTCTCAACCATTGATGGGGAAAAGGTGACAGAAGTTGAAGTACCAGATGACCTGAATATGAAAGACGGTGTGGTGCCTAATCAAACAATCAAGGTTGGTCAGCAGCAGATGGACGGTCGGACCTTGCTCAACTACGCTCGCTTCCGTAAGGATGACGAGGGGGACTTTGGTCGGACCCGCCGCCAGCAGGAAGTTTTGACAGCTGTTTTCCAGCAGGTCAAAGATCCGACCAAGCTCTTTACTGGGTCAGAGGCTCTTGGTAAGGTCTTTGCCTTGACTTCGACCAATGTGCCTTACAGCTTCCTTTTGACTAATGGTCTCTCTATGGCAGGAGATTCCCGCAATGGGGTTGAGCGCCTGACGATTCCGGAAAATGGCGACTGGGTTGATACCTATGACATGTACGGTGGCCAAGGACTCTTGATTGACTTTGAAGCCTATAAAGAAAGACTGCAGCAAATGGGTCTCAGATAAGATATATGATATAATGAAAGGTAGGACGATGTCCTGCCTTTTCTTTTGGGAAATGGCAGAGCGATAAAGCAGAAAGAGAAAAATATGTTAAAAAAGAATGATATGATTGAAGTTGAAATCGTGGATCTGAGCCATGAGGGAGCTGGAATTGCCAAGGCAGAAGGCCTGGTTTTCTTTGTGGAAAATGCCTTACCGGGTGAACTCATCCGCATGCGTGTGCTCAAAGTCAACAAAAAAATCGGCTTTGGCAAGGTGGAGGAATTTCTCCGTATTTCAGACCAGCGCAATGAAAATCTTGATATGGCCTATCTTCGTACGGGGATTGCTGACTTGGGGCATCTGAACTATCCAGCTCAGCTGGACTTCAAACGCAAGCAGGTCAAGGACAGTCTCTATAAGATTGCTGGTGTGTCCGATGTAGAGGTGCCGCCGACACTTGGTATGGAGCAGCCGCTGGGTTACCGCAATAAGGCTCAAGTGCCTGTCCGCCGTGTCAATGGCCAGCTGGAAACAGGATTTTTCCGGAAAAATTCCCATGACCTCCTGCCGATTGAAGATTTCTATATTCAGGATCCAGTCATTGACCAAGTTATCCTCTTTACACGTGATTTGCTGCGTCGTTTTGACCTCAAACCTTATGATGAGCAAGAAAAGACTGGACTCATTCGTAATCTAGTTGTTCGCCGTGGCCATTATTCAGGGGAAATCATGGTAATCATGGTCACAACTCGCCCTAAAATATTCCGAGTTGAGCAGTTGATGGAGCGCTTGACAGAAACCTTCCCAGCTATCAAGTCCATCATGCAGAATATCAATGACCAGCCCGGCAACGCCATTTTCGGAAAAGACTGGCGAACGCTTTATGGCCAAGACTACATTACCGACCAGATGCTGGGAAATGACTTCCAGATTGCTGCGCCCGCCTTTTACCAAGTCAATACCGAAATGGCAGAAAAGCTTTATCAGACAGCCATTGACTTTTCCGAACTGACTGCAGATGATATGGTTATCGATGCCTACTCCGGTATCGGGACGATTGGACTCTCTGTTGCTAAACATGTCAAGCAGGTCTATGGTATGGAAGTGATCCCAGAAGCGGTCGAAAATAGCCGAAAGAATGCAGAAATCAACGGCATTGCCAATGCCAGCTATGTCTGCGCTCCTGCTGAAGAAGCCATCCAAAACTGGCTTAAAGAGGGCATCCAAGCGGATGTTATCTTAGTCGATCCACCACGAAAAGGCTTGACAGAGAGCTTCATCAAAGCCAGCGTCAGCATGGAGCCCCCAAAAATCACTTATATCTCCTGCAATGTCGCAACCATGGCGCGTGATATCAAACTCTATCAAGAATTGGGCTATGAATTGAAGAAAGTGCAACCGGTAGATTTGTTTCCGCAGACGCACCATGTTGAGGCGGTATCACAGCTTGTACGAGCTGAGGCATCAGCGAAGTAGAAGTAGATGCTCCGCCCATGGGATAGGACTCGTAGAATGAGGAGGGAAACCGACGAAATAATACGGTAAGTCCGAACCGCTGAGTGTGTAGCTCTGCTGGTGAAAAACTAGGAATCTTTTAGCGAAAGATTTATTAAGCCCTTATATATCCCCGTCTAGAAAAAACGACTATCTAAGTTGGTAAATAACTTCAGGAGGTTTATACGCTATGCTTAGATCTTATGTAACTAAAAAGTATTTATTCTTCTATTTTGTGGCGATTATGATTACTTGGCTGGAGGCTGTCATTACACCAGCTTTGATTCAGTATATTGTCTCTAGTTTTACCAATCACCAGTTGCATTTGCTGTGGCAGGTCTTGATTTGGGGGATTGTGGGGAATTTGATTCTCTTGCTGGGTTTAGCGGGTAAACGCTATTACTATGCACGAGTGCTGACGGACTTCAAGTCGGGTATTAAGCAGGCTATCTTTCAGACTTTCTTATATACCCGTCGGATAGCGGATGAAGAGGTTTTATCCGACCTGGAAAATGATGTGAAACAGCTAGAAGATAACTATATTGAGCCGACTGTCATTATCATTTCTTCTTTGGGATTTACAACTGTCTCCATCTGTTATGCACTATGGACTAATTTTTTTCTAGGCCTGCTCTTTATCAATTTTTATTCGATACCTGTCCTTTGTAGTAGCATAGGTTCCAAGCGCTTGGATGCGATTTCTGAGCAGAAGTCCATGGCTAACCAAGGCTATGTCTCTCAAGTGACCAATATGATTGCGGGCGCTCGTCCGATACGGCATTATCGGGGACAAAGCATGTTTTACAAACTGTTTTCCAAAGATTTGCACAAGGCTTTAGAGCAAGAAATCGCCTATGAAAAGCAACGGACGCTAAACAGTCTCTTTATCAATGGGATTGATGCCTTTTGTTCGGTTGCGCCTATTGTGATTGGTGGTTTCATGACCTATTATAACTACCTATCTGCAGCCAGCTTTGTTGGGATTTACCTAGTTTCGCATAATATCGGCTACCAATTTCAGGAACTGTCCTACTTTATCAATACTAGGAAATCAGCTAAGTCTCTTTGTGATAAATATCAAAACTTGCTGGGAGATGAGTTGACGATGCCTTCTGTTCTTGAAACGTCCGTCTTTCCTATCCAGCTAGAGCAAGTCAGCGTAGAGCGTGATGATCAAGAAATCCTAACCCCTTGTAACCTTACCATTGAGGAAGGGGAAAAGATTGCCATTATCGGAGAAAGCGGGTCTGGGAAAACAACCTTACTTAACCTCATCTATGGAGAAATCAAGCCTAGTCAAGGTCGGATTCGCTACCATGGACAAGAGCTAAGCTCGGATGAACTTTATCAGGCAGGAGCTTACATTCTCCAGTCTAGTCATGTCTTTGATGGATTGACTCTAGAGGAAAATATCGCGCTGGGGCAAGAACTGGATTCTGTAAGGATGGAAAAAATCCTACAGCAAACCGGTTTGGAAGCACTCCAAGGCAAAACACCTAGCAATAAAACTCTGTCAGGAGGTGAGAAGCAGCGGCTAGAAATTGCCCGCGCTCTCTATCACGATCGTCAATTTATCCTGGCTGATGAGGTCAAGGCCAATCTGGACCTTAAAAATCAAGAGAAAATCAGCCAGCTTCTCTTCTCTCTCCCACAAGCAGTCGTAGAAGCGATTCATCACTATAGTGAAGAGGACTTGAAGCGCTATGATAAGGTGATAGAACTGGAGAGAAGTAGATATGTGGTTGAAAATAAGTAAATGTATATTATTGTAATCTGAGAAAAATAGAAATTAACACAAACCTTGTTATAGGTCTTTTGCATACGCATATTATTGATTCTGGTTCGTGACTATGTTTATTTGGAAAAAGCTATAAAGAATGTTATTTTTCTAAGATACACACTGGAAAAATAAAAAAATTAACCGATGTTGTTGGAGTACTATTTGAACAATCATTTGTATTTTCAGATAGGAACAGGTATAAATAATAAATAGGGAGTAAATAGTATGGATACTGTCGATTTGATTATTGATTCGTCAATAAAATTTTTCAATGATTTAAATGCTGACGAACATGGTCGATATCGTTCGTGGGAGCACTGTTATTCACATTTTATAAATGCTCGAAAGAATAACAATGTAAATGTTGATTATTTAAGTTTACAACTTGCGTTTTATTTAGCAAGCTGGGGGATGTATCGAGGTTCATCGTTTTTACTGCAAAAGGATTATAGAGTTCATATACCAGTAGTGAAAGAATTGTTAAGAAAAAAATATAATCCTTTAGCTGGGATAGAATGTACAGATTTTAGAGAGGTATATAATCAAAAATTACTAGTGGAGATTAATGCATTTTTAAATGAATATTACGATAAGATTAGACGCGAAGTCAAAGGGATAGAACTGAAAAACAAATTATCAGATACGCTTATTACAAAAATTCTCATGGGTACACTTGGGTGTGTACCTGCGTATGATAGATACTTTATTGATGGTATAAAAAAGCAGAAGATTGCAACAGGAAATTATAATATTAAATCCATTTTGCAGCTTGTAGAATTCTATGAAAAATATAGTGAACAGCTAGAATCTGCCAGGAAAAAAATGAAGGTGGCAGATATGCTCTACCCGCAGATGAAAATACTTGATATGGGATTTTGGCAGGTAGGGTTTGACTTTGATAGAAATAAGTAACACTTGAATTGAATTTATTAAACAACAATAATCTTGAGACTTATCTGGTTGTTAGATTCAGCAAAAGTGGGCTAGATGACTTGATTTAGAAAAGTAAGGAATCTTTCTAAAAACTTAAATAACTAAAAGCCTTATCTCCAAGGCTTTTTAATATTCTCTGCTATACCTTTTATTCCCAAAATTAAACAATAGCTTGCAATCCTTTTTTTAAAATAGTATACTAGGGCTAGCCATGGAATCGTTTGCATAAATGTGAAGCGACTTTAAGAAAGAGAAATATTTAGGAGAAAAATATGGAATTAACAGCCATTTATCATAGACCGGAGTCGGAGTATGCCTATCTTTATAAAGAAGGTCAAGTGCATATCAGAATTAGGACTAAGAAAGAGGATATAGAGAAAATCTTTTTGCACTATGGGGATCCCTTTATCTTTCTTGAGGATTCTTATGAAGATGTGAAAGAGATGGTCAAAGTGACCTCTGATGACTTATTTGATTATTGGCAAGTAGCTGTCTCTGTGCGCTTTGCTCGGCTCCAGTATCTGTTTGAGCTTGAGGATAAAGAGGGGCAAAGCGTCTTGTATGGAGATAAAGGTTTCACTGACAATAGTCCAGAAAACCTTGCTTATGAGGGCAACAGATTTAAACTCCCTTATATTCACGAAATTGATGGCTGCCAGGTTCCTGAATGGGTTTCAAAAACGGTCTGGTATCAGATTTTTCCAGAACGATTTGCCAATGGAAATCCCGACCTTTCTCCTGAAGGAGCGTTAGCTTGGGATGCAGCTATCAGTCCTAAACCTACGGATTTCTTTGGTGGGGATTTACAAGGAATTATTGAACATCTGGATTACTTACAGGACTTAGGGATTACAGGGCTTTATCTCTGTCCCATCTTTGAATCTCCAAGTAATCATAAGTACAATACGACAGATTACTTTGAAATTGATCGACACTTTGGGGACAAGGAGACTTTCCGTAAACTGGTGGAGCAAGCTCATCTGCGTGGCATGAAGGTGATGCTGGATGCGGTTTTCAATCATATGGGCGATCAATCCGCTCAATGGCAGGATGTTCTCAAGCATGGTGAAAAGTCGGCATATAAAGACTGGTTCCACATTCAAGAGTTCCCAGTGATGAATGAGAAATTTATGAATCCAAAAGAACTGCCTTATCATACCTTTGCCTTTGCCAGCTACATGCCTAAGTTAAACACGGCAAATCCTGAGGTGAAAGACTATCTCTTAAGCGTTGCGACCTATTGGATTGAACATTTTGATATTGATGCTTGGAGATTGGACGTGGCCAATGAGGTTGATCATCAATTTTGGCGAGATTTTCGGAAGGCTGTTTTGGCCAAAAAGCCTGACCTTTATATTCTTGGAGAGGTTTGGCATACCTCTCAGCCTTGGTTAAATGGAGATGAGTTTCACGCGGTCATGAACTATCCTCTATCGGATAGTATCAAGGACTACTTTTTGAGCAGGCGCAAGAAGACCAGTCAATTCATAGCTGAGATTAACTGCCAGTCCATGTACTACAAGCAGCAGATTTCTGAGGTTATGTTTAATCTTTTGGATTCGCACGATACGGAGCGCATTTTGGCGACTGCTCAAGGTGATATCCAGCTTGTCAAATCCGCACTCGCCTTTCTCTTTTTACAAAGAGGAACTCCTTGTATCTATTATGGGACCGAGCTAGAATTGGGTGGAGCTATGGACCCGGATTGTAGACGGGTCATGCCTTGGGACCGGGTTTCAAGTAGCAATGATATGCTCAATTTTATGAAGAACTTGATTCAGCTTCGCAAAGATGTTGCGGGCATTATTCAGTATGGGGAATTTACCCTAGAAGAAATCAAGCCTAATGTGCTAGCATTAGAATGGCAACATGATAATCAAGCAATCAGAGCCATTTTTAATCAGTCGAATGAGAATTATCTTTTAGACAGAGATTCAGCTGATTTGGTCAGTCATTGCCAAACTGATGACCAGCAAGTGCTCATCTTACCAAAGGGATTTGTAGTTTATTGTGATGAGTCTTGCATTTGAGATGTGTTTAGTGAATATCTTAATCCCATGATGTATTCCAAATAAGATAAGAGAAGTCGGAAGATTATTCTATTTTTGTAATTACTGTAATTATCTGTTATAATATCCCTAAGGAGGAAGCAAGATGGCAGTAAAAACTAGAAAACAAGGGAATTCTATAACAATAACGATTCCAAGTGAATTTAATATTCCGAGTGGCGTGCATTACGATGCTAAATTGTTACCGAGTGGCGAAATTGTCTTTACTCCAGAAAAGACTGAAAATCAGGTTACTTTTATTTCTGACGAATCTTTTGAATTGGATTTAGATAATATTTTTGATGAATACGATGATATTTTTAAAGCTTTGGTGGAAAAATGACAGTCTATTTAACAGAAATTCAAATTGAAAAGATTAATACTTTAGTTATTCAGCGCTATTCTCCAAAAGAACAAATCAAGACGATTAGTCCATCAGCACTAAATATGATTGTGAATTTACCTGAACAATTTGTTTTTGGAAAACCTCTTTATCCATCAATCTTTGATAAGGCGACAATTTTATTTGTTCAATTGATAAAAAAGCATGTTTTTGCTAGTGCTAATAAACGAACGGCTTTTTATGTTTTAGTAAAATTTTTACGATTAAACGGTTATCGTTTTGCTGTTACGCTTGAAGAAGCGGTTGAAATGTGTGTAAGAATAGCGGTTGAATCACTGTCTGAGCAAAATTTAAAAAGCTACTCAAAATGGGTTTCTGAACATTCGTTTCGTAATGATAACGATTAAGCTTTAACTATGCAAGGAGTGTAATCTTATGCCTAGACCGAAAACTAAAGAAGATTTGCTGCTGGCTGCTAAGGAAAACTATGAGAAGTTACGTACGCTCATTTCTAAGATGTCTGATGAAGAGTTAAATACGCCCTTTGATTTTTCTCGGGATGAAAAGAAGAAAGAGGCTCATTGGAGACGGGATAAAAATGTAAGGGATGTTTTGGTTCACCTCTATGAATGGCATCAGCTCTTGTTGAATTGGGTGCATTCCAATCAAAAGGGGGAAGGGCAGCCCTTTCTTCCTGCTCCCTATAACTGGAGGACTTACGGTGAGCTGAATCAGGAATTTTGGAAGAAACATCAGAATACTTCTCTTGAAGAGGCAACTGGGATCTTTCATCAGTCGCATCAAGATGTTTTGGACTTGGCAGACATATTTACAAACGAAGAATTATTTTCAAAAAATGTCTATAAATGGGTCGGAGGGAGTGTACTAGGTTCCTATTTTGTAAGTGCTACCTCCAGCCATTATGACTGGGCCATGAAAAAATTGAAGGCTCATCAGAAAAATTGTAAAGCAAAATAGTCTGTAGAAGACAAGAATTAGAGAGAAATAAGAATGAAAAAATACAACAAAATAATCATGTCCTGCGCCTGCCTGGCTTTGGCTTTTGGGCTTGTGGCATGTGCTAGTTCCCAGAAAAATAAAGAAACAAGTCAAACTACATCGACTTATTCAAATCTAAACAGTAAAAAGAGTGTCGAAGAAGTTAAGAATTTGTTGGCGGCCGACTTGGATAAAGACAGTGTCAATAATTTTGTCAATCTAGTCAATGACTACAATGGACTTGTTGGCTCTACTGGATTAACAGGCGATTTCACTAAATTTACCAAAACAGAATATGATGTAGAAAAAATCAATCCTCTGTGGCAGGCAAAGAAGGGCGATTTTATCGGGACAAATTGTCGGATTAATACCTATACTTTGCTGAAAAATAGCATCGAAATTCCTCAAATTGAAAAAAATGATGAACTCTTGTTCATAGATAATGATTCGATTGACAAGGGCAAGCTCTTTGATGCCAAGGAGAAGGAAGATTTTAATATCCTATTTTCAAGAGTCAAGACTGAAGCGACTCAAGATGTAAAAGTCCACGCTAAGAAGATGGAGGAATACTTCAAGCAGTTCAAGTTTAGTGAAAAAGCAAGGATGCTTTCAGTCATTGTCCACGACAATCTTGACGGTGATTCTCTCTTTGTAGGTCATGTCGGCGTCTTGGTTCCAGATAAAGACGGATATTTATTTATCGAAAAGCTGACCTTTGAAGAGCCATACCAGGCAATCAAGTTTGCGACCAAGGAAGATGTCTACAAATACTTGCAGACAAAATATAAGGACTACACAGGGGAAGGACTGGCCAAGCCCTTTATCATGGACAATGATAAGTGGGTAGAGGGTAAATAGTGTGCTTCAGTTAGCATTAAGAAAATAGAACTGGGAGATTTAGCGTATGGAATTAAAAGATTTTACAGAAAAGGAACAGGAGCAGATTAATCAAGGGCTCAGCACTGCAGAAATTTCCGATAAGGAAGCTGCCAAAAAGATTCTGGCACTTGTGCCTAAAGAGTGGATTAAGAGAATTCCTTTCTTCGTGAGAGGGCATGCAACGACCAAGACGGTTGAGCGAGTTGCTAAGCAATATCCTGAGTTGTACGCTGTAGCCAAGCAGCAAGGCGAACTTCCTGACAAGGAAAGAGAAGAATTGCGCGTGATTATGACAAGCATTTTTGAAGAAAAGATGAATAAGCATAAGATTAAATGAGCCCTTGCTTTGAAAGAAGTAAGAGACTTAGGAAGTCACTGGAAGCAGTGGCTTTTTTCATTTGTTTATGGACATAACGAACTATTCACTAACGCTATCTTTGGATGATGGGTTCTAATTGGGCTTTGGGACTATTCTCCATGAGAATTATCGGTAAAAATGGTATAATGTTCCTATATTTTCTAGAGGAAAAGGCAGGCTATGAAATTACTTTATACAGATATTCGCCATTCTTTGACCAAGGTGTTGGTGGCGGAAGCTGAGAGCTTGGTGGCGGCTGGTAAGCGAGTCTTTTATATTGCGCCTAATTCGCTTTCTTTTGAGAAGGAGCGGGCGGTTTTGGAGTGTCTGGAAACTCAGGCTTCCTTTGCTATTACGGTAACGCGCTTTGCCCAGATGGCTCGGTATTTTGTGCTAAATGATGTTCGGCAAGGGCAGAGTTTGGACGATATTGGTCTAGGAATGCTGATTTATCGGACCTTGACAGAGTTAGATGATGGAGAGCTTAAGGTCTATGGTCGGATTAAGAAGGATCCCCAGTTTATCCAGCAACTGATGGATCTTCATCATGAACTGCAGACCGCCCAGATGTCCTTTGCGGATTTGGAATTTCTTGAGGAGCCTGAGAAGCGGGAGGATCTGGTCAAGATTTTTACAGCGTCGACTGCTGCTCTCAATAAGGGTGATTTTGATTCGTCTTCTCAGATTGCTGCTTTTACCCAGCATATTCTGGCTGGCGACACAGACGAGCAATTGGCAGATTTGGCCTTGGTCATCGATGGCTTTACTCGTTTCTCTGCCGAAGAGGAATATCTGGTCAGTCTCCTGCATCGAAAAGGTGTGGAGATTGTTATTGGGACCTATGCCAGTCAAAAATCCTATCGAGCAGCCTTTCGTGAGGGCAATCTCTATCAAGCTAGTGTGGATTTTTTGAGAAAGCTGGCCGAGGACTATCAGGTCAAGCCTGACTATATCCCTCATGCGGAAGCAGAAGATGCCTTTGGACGAATTTCTAAGGTCTTGGAGAGTCGTTATGACTTTTCAGAATCAACGGTTAGTCTTAGTGAGACAGACCGCTCGCAGCTTCAGATTTGGGCTACTATGAACCAGAAAGAAGAGTTGGAGTATGTGGCTAAGTCCATCCGACAGCGGGTTCATGATGGTGTGCGCTACAAGGATATTCGTCTGCTTTTGGGAGATGTGGAAGCCTACCAGCTTCAGCTCAAGACTATTTTTGACCAGTATCAGATTCCCTACTATCTAGGGCGGAGCGAGTCGATGGCACAGCATCCGCTGGTCCAGTTTGTCGAGTCCTTGGAGCGGCTCAAGCGCTATAACTTCCAACTGGAAGACCTGCTCAATCTCTTAAAGACAGGGTTATACGGAGATTTTACTCAGGAGGAGCTGGATCATTTTGAGCAATATCTGCGCTTTGCGGATATCAAGGGAGCAGCCAAGCTAGCCAAGGATTTCACGGCCAATAGCCAAGGGAAATTTGACCTAGACCGTCTCAATCATATTCGTCTTCGGGTTATGACTCCACTGCAAGACTTTTTCAAATCCCGTAGTCAGACGGCGTCTGGGCTCTTAGCTAAGTTTACGGAGTTCGTCCAAGCAGCCTGTTTGTCTGACAATTTGAAGGCTCTGCTGCAGGGAGAAAGTCAGCAGGAGCAGGAGCGTCATGAGGAAGTCTGGAAGGCTTTCAGCCATGTCTTAGAGCAGTTTGCTCAGGTTTTTGCAGATAGCAAGGTCAAACTGGATGATTTTCTAGCCTTGATTCTGTCAGGTATGCTTTTGTCCAATTATCGGACGGTGCCAGCGACAGTAGATGTGGTTAAGGTCCAGTCTTATGACCTGATAGAGCCTTTAGCAGCACCTTATGTCTATGCAATCGGACTGACCCAGGAGCGTTTTCCGAAAATAGCGCAAAACAAGAGTTTGCTCAGTGATGAAGATCGGGCTCGGCTCAATGACGCAACGGATTCTCAGGCCGAACTCCAGATTGCCAGTTCAGAAAATCTCAAGAAGAATCGCTATACAGCGCTTTCATTGATTAATTCTGCTACCAAAGAGCTGGTCTTGTCTGCACCAGCCTTGGTCAATGAAGTAGAGGACAGTATGTCGACCTATCTGCTGGAATTGACTGCAGCTCCCCTTTCCTTGCCCATCATTGTCAAAAAGCCTCAAGCTTCCAGTGATGATATCGGCAGCTACCGAGCTCTCTTATCTCAAATCATCGAGCTCCACCAAGAGGAGATTGATCGAGAGTGGACAACGGAGGAGCAGACTTTTTGGGCAGTGGCTGTGCGGGTTCTGCGCAAGAAATTGGTAGCAGAAGGCATCAGCATTCCGCAAATCAGCAAGGAACTGAAAACGGAGTCTCTGCAGCCAGAAACTCTGCAAGCCCTCTACCCTCAAGAACAGCCTCTCCGACTTTCAGCGTCTGCTCTAAACGAGTATTTCCAGCATCAGTATGCTTATTTTCTCAAGTATGTTCTGCGTCTGCAGGAAGAGTGGACCATTCATCCTGATGCTCGCAGTCATGGGATTTTCCTCCATCGAATCTTTGAAAAGGTCCTGCAGGATGATTCGTCTGACGATTTTGACCGGCGTTTAGCGCAGGCTATGGAAGAGACCAGCCGAGAGGCTGAGTTTGAGAGCATCTACAGTGAGTCAGGTCAGACCCGTTTTTCCCGCCAGCTCTTGCTGGATACGGCGCGGGCGACTGGCCGTGTGCTGGCTCATCCAACTGGGATTGAGACCATTGGTGAGGAGACTGGCTTTGGTTCTGCTTCTAAGCCTTTCCTGACCTTGGAAAATGGCAGAGCAGTGACCGTGAGCGGCAAGGTGGACCGGATTGATCGTCTGACCAAGACCGAGAGTCTGGGAGTGGTGGACTATAAGTCTGGCGATATTAAGTTCAGCTTTGAAAAGTTCTTTAATGGGCTCAATTCTCAGCTGCCGACCTATCTGGCAGCGATTGAGGAGTTAGCAGACTATCAAGAGGACAAGGGAATTTTTGGCGCCATGTATTTGCAGATGACCGATCCGATTGTGGTGCTTAAAGATACCAAGACCTTGGCGGATGCAGTCAATCAGTCTATGAAGCCATTGCAGTACAAGGGACTTTTTGTGGCAGATGCTGTCAAGGAACTTGGTCCGCTCTATGAAAAAAATAAGACCAACTTGCTGAGTCGGGAAGACTTGGACTTGCTGCTGGCCTACAATGCTTATCTCTACAAAAAAGCTGCGGAAGGCATTCTATCAGGCCATTTTGCGGTTAATCCTTATACAGAGAATGGGCGCAGCATTGCTCCTTATGTAGGGCAGTTTAAGGCCATTACTGGCTTTGAAGCCAATCTCCACCTAGGACAGGCACGTCAGCTGGAAAAGCTGGATACAAGCAAGTTTGATAGGCGGCCGACTGGTGAGAAGTTGCGCCAGGCCTGGCTAGAAAAGATGAGGGAGGAGATGGAAAAATGAAGAGAATTCCTTTTTTAACTGCAGAAGAGATTGCTCTTAAGCAAACCCAAGAAGCTGCTTCGGACAAGCCACAGAAAAAGACGGCAGAGCAGATTGAGGCCATCTACTCCTCTGGCCAGAATATTCTTGTCTCCGCATCGGCCGGCTCGGGTAAGACTTTTGTCATGGTCCAGCGGATTATAGACCAGATTCTTAGAGGTGTCGCTGTCAGCCAGCTCTTTATCTCGACCTTCACTGTTAAGGCGGCAGGCGAGCTAAAAGAGAGGCTGGAGAAGGAACTGGGGCAGGCCTTGAAGGAGGCCGAGAGTCCTGAACTCAAGCAACATTTGGCCCAGCAATTAGCTGACTTGCCAAATGCCGATATTGGCACCATGGACGCCTTTACCCAGAAAGTACTTAGTCGCTATGGTTACCTGCTTGGTTTGGCACCGAATTTTCGGATTCTCCAGTCTGCCAGTGAGCAGCTGATTCTGCAAAATGAAGTTTTCAGCCAAGTGTTTGATCGTTACTATGACAGCGAGCGTCAGGCTTTGTTTAGCCGTTTGGTAAAGAACTTTACTGGTAAGCGCAAGGATTTATCAGGCTTTCGGGAGCAAGTTTATCGGATTTACAGTTTTCTGCAGTCAACCAGCAGTCCTCAGCGCTGGCTAGAAGAAACCTTCCTCTATGGTTATGAGCACAGTGACTTTGCAGCAGAGAGAGAGCGGATATTCGGTCAAATCAAATCAGCCCTTTGGGAGCTGGAAGCTTTCTTTTCTGCTCATTTGGAGCATGAAGGAAGAGAATTTGCGGGTGCTAAATATCAGGAAAATGTTCAAGATGCTCTGAACCTTTTATCAGGCTTGAATGAACTGTCCTCGATAGAAGAAACAGCTCAGGTTCTCAAACAGATTGTGGCACTTTCCCAACTGTCCAATGGCCAGGCCTTTACAGCTCGGGTTGGCAAGAATGCAGACGAGCTTAAAAAAGAAATGGTCAAGGACTACAATGAAGCCAGAAAGCCTATGATTGAACGGCTGCGTAGCTTTGACCAGCAGCTTTATCAACTGGACTTTATCGAGCAGCATCAGGATGAATGCCTGCCTCTGGTTGAGCTTCTGCGGGGCTTTGTGGCGGACTTTGCACAGGCTTACTTGGAGCGAAAGAAAGCGGAAAATGCCTTTGAATTTGGTGACATCAGCCATTTTGCTATTGAGATTTTAGAGACATTCCCAGAGGTGCGTCGCTTTTATCAGGAACGCTACCACGAGGTCATGGTGGATGAGTATCAGGATACCAACCACACGCAGGAGCGCATGCTGGACTTGCTTGCCAGAGGGCAAAATCGCTTTATGGTGGGTGATATCAAGCAGTCTATCTACCGTTTCCGTCAAGCTGACCCGCAGATTTTCAGTGATAAGTTTAAGGCCTATCAAGAGGATAGCAGTCAGGGCAAGCTAATCGTCCTTAAGGAAAATTTCCGTAGTCATCTTGAGGTACTGGAAGCGACCAATGATGTTTTCAAACGCCTGATGGATGAAGAAGTTGGGGAAATTGACTACAATGAAACCCACTATTTGGTGGCGGGAAATCCAGCCAAACGTGAGCCTAATCCAGCTAACCGCGCTTCTTTCTTAATCTATGAAGGCTCTAAGGAGAGTCCGGAAGAGGAGGCTGATGAGGGCTTGCCACAGGCAGTATCAGCTGGGGAAGTGGACCTAGTCATCAAGGAAATCATCCGCCTGCACAATGAAGAAGGAGTGGCTTTTAAAGATATCACGCTGCTGACGGCATCCAGAACCCGCAATGATTTGATTTTAGCTGCCTTTGAGCAGCACCAGATTCCGCTGGTACCAGATGATGGCGCCGCAAACTATCTGCAATCGGTTGAGGTTTTAGTCATGCTAGACACCCTGCGTACTATCAATAATCCGCTGAATGACTATGCCCTGACCGCCCTTCTCAAGTCTCCTATGTTTGACTTTGGTGAGGACGAGCTGGCTCGGCTGTCCCTGCAGGCCAGTCAAGAACATTCTCAGGAAAATCTTTATGAAAAGCTGGTCAATGCTCTTGAAGGAAGAGGTTTGCATCCTGCTTTAGTCACTGAGAAACTGCAGAAAAAGCTGCAGCATTTCCATGAGACCCTGCAAAGCTGGCGGACCTATTCCAAGACACATTCGCTGTATGACTTGATTTGGAAGATCTACCAGGACCGTTTCTACTATGACATGGTGGGAACTCTGGCCAATGGTGCCCAGAGACAGGCTAATCTCTATGCCCTCTCTTTGCGGGCTAATGAGTATGAAAAGTCTAGCTTTAAAGGCCTGTCTCGTTTTATCGGGATGATAGACCGTATCTTGGAAAACCAGCATGATCTAGCTAGTGTGCCAGTGGCGGCGCCTAAGGACGCCGTTCGTCTCATGACCATTCATAAGAGTAAGGGGCTGGAGTTCAAGTACGTCTTTCTGCTCAATATGGACAAGGCCTTCAACCGTCAGGATAGTAGCTCTGCGATTATCCTTAGCCGGACCAAGGGAGTTGGTATCAAGTATGTAGCGGATGTATCGGTGTCTGTGGAAGCTCCCTATGCGCCGAATCAGCTACGCATTTCCATGGATACGCTGCCTTATCAGCAGAATCTTGCAGAACTGCAGTTGGCTAGTCTGTCTGAGCAGATGCGTTTGCTTTATGTGGCCATGACACGGGCTGAAACCAAGCTCTATCTGGTCGGAAAGGGCAGTCAAGAGGTTTTGGATGAGCGTCAATGGGGCAAGAGCCAACAAGGGCGTTTGTCTGCCAGTCTGCGCAGCCAGCTCAGTAATTTCCAAGACTGGCTCTATGCCATTCAGGCTGTTTTTTCTGATGAGAATCTTGCCTACGAGACCCGTTTTGTCACTGATGAGGAGCTAACTGCTGAAGAGATAGGGCGAATTAATGAGCCTGTGCTCTTTCCAGCGGATGATTTGGCAGATAATCGTCAGTCGGACAGCATCCGTCGGGCTCTGGATATTTTAGAAAGCGTGGACCAACTGAATAGCCAGTACCGCTCTGCCATTGAACTGCCTA
Source organism: Streptococcus sanguinis SK355 (assembly GCF_000212855.1). Classification (GTDB taxonomy): domain Bacteria; phylum Bacillota; class Bacilli; order Lactobacillales; family Streptococcaceae; genus Streptococcus; species Streptococcus sanguinis_A. Next base: position 2,018,008 of record NZ_GL890993.1, on the reverse strand, counting down.
GTGTGAGAACTCCAAGCCAGATTAAGAAGTTTTATGAGCCGATCATGGATACGGATGGTCTGGACATCATGGATGAGCGAGCAGCTTTTCGGCCGCAGCCTAGCTTTGAGTTGCCTGATTTTGGCAAGAAAGCCAAAGTGACTGGAGCGCAGGTCGGCAGTGCCGTTCATGAGCTCATGCAGCGAATTCCTTTGGATAGCCGTCCCAGCATGGCTGTACTTCGTTCTGCCTTAGCTCAGGTTCAGGCTGATGACGCAGTCAAAAAGCAGATTCAGCTGCCTAAGATTGCATCTTTCTTCGAGACAGATTTGGGACGCCTCTTGATTGAGAACAGTGACAGAGTGCGTCGAGAAGCACCGTTTGCCATGCTCAAGAGGGATGACGCTAGTGGTCAGGAATTTGTTTTGCGGGGGATTTTGGATGGTTACCTGCTCTTTGAGGATCGGATTATCCTCTTTGATTACAAGACGGATAAATATAAGGATTCATCTGAGTTGATTGCTCGCTACCATGGCCAGCTAGACTTATATGCTCAAGCTCTCAGCTGCTCTTATGGTATTTCTCAGATTGAAAAATATTTGATTTTGCTAGGCGGTGAGCAGCTGCAGGTGGTTAAGGTGGATTAATTAGTTTGTCGTGTCCAGAAAGGAAGGAAGCCTGTGGAACAGTTAGAACGCATTCAAAAAATGGAAAAGCATCTGAATAAATATTCTCAGGTGTTGGCAAGAGCCCAGGAAGCTTTAGCTGAGCTGGAGCGCTGCCAGTCAGATTATATCCAGCTGAGGAACTACTATACTGGTCAGGAGTTTTTTGATGATTTAGAGTTCTCGAATGGACCGGATTTCCCTGAAAATATAGCTTGCGGCGTCTTAAGCGAAGATGCTGTCTATGACCTGATGGGGGAGTATTTTGAAACAGCAATTAATCTGTTGAATTTGTCTAGCTCTATGCTGAAAGAACGTTAATTTATTTAGAAAGAAAAAAATAATTAATTTTTTTCAATTTTCCTCTTGATTTTTAATAAAAATTCATGTAGAATATTCAACAATAAATTGAAAGCAATGAGAGAAAAAGTCTAAGACAAGAAACAGAGAGTGCCTAATGGTGAGACGGCATGCAATCCTTAGACGACACATTCTTGAGTGCGGATGCGAAATCAGTCAGCAGTCTGAGACTAGTGTCCGACGGTTGATTGCCGTTATCAATCTGGAGTCTTGTACTCCCAGAGGGTCCTCAGGCGACTGGGGTCCGAATAAAGGTGGAACCGCGTGTCAACGTCCTTGCAAAGTTTTTTTGCTAGGGCTTTTTATTATATTTAAATTAGAAGATTCCCCTATTTTCCTTTACCAAAGCGGTAAATTTCGTCTTTCATTTATTAGAAGTTTTAAAAGATAATCAGAGTCAGATAATGGCTAGTGTGTGAAAGAGAGGTGGCAAGATGGTGAAGCTAAAAGGTCTCAGGCAGATCAATCCTTATGTAGCGGGGCAACAGCCCAATGAGCCAGACATGATTAAGCTCAATACCAATGAAAATGCTTATGGACCAAGTCCTAAGGTGGCAGAGGCCCTGCAGAACTTTGATGGCCAGGAGTTGCGCAAGTATTCCAGTTTGGACCAGGCGGAGCTCTGTCAAGCTTTGGCGGCAAACTTGGGTGTATCGCCCGACCAGCTCATTATTGGTAACGGCAGTGATGACATCTTGTCCATGGCTTTCCTGGCTTTCTTTAACAGCGGCGAGTCGGTCTTGTTTCCGGATTTGACCTATGGTTTTTACAAGGTCTGGGCGGACCTCTACCACGTGCCTTTTCGAGAAATCCCTCTGACAGCTGATTTTGAGATCCATCCCTCCGACTATTTTGGAGACAATGGCGGCATTATCTTAGCCAATCCCAATGCTCCGACGGGGATTTATCTGTCGCTGGATCAGTTGGAGGAAATTCTGGCGTCCAATCAGGATGTGGTAGTGGTGGTGGATGAGGCCTATATTCACTTTGGCGGTCAATCTGCCCTACCTCTTCTAGAAACCTATCCCAACCTCTTTATCACACGGACCTTTTCCAAAGATGCGGCCTTGGCTGGTCTGCGGGTGGGCTACGGCATCGGTCATCCAGACTTAATAGCTGTCATGAAAGCTGTCAAGGACTCCATCAATCCTTACTCAGTAGATATGTTAGCAGAGCGCTTGGCTCTTGCGGCAGTAGAAGATTGGGATTATTATCTGGAGACCGGCAGAGCCATTCAAGAGACCCGAGATTGGTTTGCTGGGGAATTGGCTGCGCTGGATTTCCAAATCCTGCCAAGTCAGACCAACTTTGTCCTAGCCCAGCCTACTAGAATTTCTGCAGCAGAGCTTTTCCAGCAGTTAGAAGAGCGTCAGATTTATGTGCGGTATTTTCCAAAAGCAGAACGAATCAAAGACTTTCTGCGCATCTCTATCGGACAGCGAGAGGAGATGGAAACAGTCCTGGCAGCTATCGAGGAAATTTGCAGCAGCTGAGAGTTTGACTCAAAGCCAGCCAGTGTAAGAATAGAGCAAGAAAGGAAAGCAGCCTATGAATAAAATCACCCTTCCGATTGGCATGCATGACAAGCTTTTCAAGAGGGCGCGTGTAACCTACGAGATTGAGCGGGACATCAGTGATTTTCTGATGGCTCAGGGCTTCAATCGGATTGACACGCCGACTTTGGAGCACTTCGAGGTCTTCAGTGACCATGTGGAGCCCCATCATTATCATCTTTTCGATAAAAAAGGCGAGCTACTGGTGCTACGGCCAGATGTGACTAGCCAGATTGGTCGGGTTATTGCTTCGACCAGGGTGCATACGCCGACCAAGTTTTCCTATTCGGGCAAGGTTTTTCACTATCAAGAAGAGCTGCGCGGTCTTGCCAACGAGCTCAGTCAAGCTGGTATTGAGATTATCGGCTATCCAGCTCGCGAGGCGGTGCTTGAGGCTATCAAGACAGCCAAGCAGTCGCTGGATTTGGCGCAGGTTAAGTCTTATCAGTTCGAGTTTTCCCATGCAGCAATCCTGCAGACAATTCTAGAGAGTCTGGCCTTGGATTCGCAGGAGGAGGCCCAGCTGCTAGATTATATTCGCAAGAAAAATAGGACGGGACTCTTTGAATTCACCCAGACCAGATCGAGTGAATTTGATGATTTTTTGCAGGAGCTGCCCTATTTGTTTGGTCCTAGCCAACAGGTTTTAGCTAGGGCTAGAGAGATAGTTGATAACGAGCGGATATTGACGGCATTAGATGATGTGGAGCAAGTTTTGCAGAGCCTATCAGGCTTGCTGGATCAGACAACTATGGACTTGGGACAGGTGGCGGCCATGCCTTACTATACCGGCCTGACCTTCAAGGTCTTTGGCGACCGAGTACCAGATGCCTTTCTATCTGGTGGGCGCTATGACCAGCTTTTCAAGCGCTTCGGGGCAGCAGAGCTGACAGCTATCGGCTGGTCCCTAGACATTGACAGTGTCTATCAGGCCATTCATGATGACCTGCCGGACGAGGGCGGAAAGGAAGGTGATAGCAGATGAGTCAGATTACCATTGCCCTGACCAAGGGGCGGATTGAGGAAGATACGGTCAAGCTCTTGACCAAGGCTGGCTTTGATATGTCCTTCATGGCAGACAAGGGGCGTAGCTTGATTTTTGAAAGTCCAGACAGTCGCTTTCGCTTTCTTTTGGTCAAAGGGCCTGACGTGACGACCTATGTACGCCATGGAGTCGCTGATTTGGGCATTGTAGGCAAGGACATTCTCTTTGAGCATCCGACCGGCTATCTGGAGCTGCTGGATCTGAACTTTGGGCTTTGTAAATTCTCACTGGCCTCGGTTCCCAACTATGACCCTCATGATCACAAGCGCAAGCGGATTGCGACCAAGTACCCAACGGTAGCGACTGATTATTTTAATCAAAAGGGGGAAGATGTGGAAATCATCTCCATCCAAGGCAGCGTGGAGATTTCACCGGTGCTGGGTCTGGCGGATGCCATTGTCGATATTGTGGAGACGGGGCATACCCTGTCAGCTAACGGCCTGCTGGTTTTTGAAGACATTTGTCGGGTGTCAGCCCGGCTCATTGCTAATCAGGCTTCCCTGAAAAATAACCCAGATATCATGCCTTTTGTGGCAAAGATTGAATCCCTAGTAGGAAGAAGAGAGGTGGCTTTTAAATGACAATTATCAAACGTTTAAGCGGAAGTAACGAAGAAATTTCACGGATTTTATACGAAGAGCAGCTGCAGCTCAGTCAGCAAAACTTAGATGTGGAAGAAGCGGTGGCTGAGATTATTGAAAGAGTCAAACAAGACGGTGACCAAGCTTTAAGAGACTATACCATGCTTTTTGACAAGGTTGAGGTGACAGATTTTGAGATTGGACAGGAGCTGATTGACCAGGCCTTTGAGGAGATTGACCCAGAGGTCCTGGTTGCACTGAAAAATGCCCAAGCTAATATTGAATCCTACCACCGCCAGCAGTTGGAGACTGGTTTTGAGGATAGTCCCAGCGAGGGCGTTGTTCGTGGTCAGTTGATTCGGCCGATTGAGCGGGTCGGCACCTATGTACCTGGCGGCACCGCAGCCTATCCCTCCTCCGTCCTCATGAATGTTATCCCAGCTAAGATTGCTGGTGTCAAAGAAATCATCATGATTACACCACCTCAGGAGCATTTTACTCCAGCGATTTTGGTCGCTGCCAAGCTGGCTGGTGTGGATCGGATTTTCCAAATTGGCGGAGCCCAAGGTGTAGCAGCTCTGGCTTATGGAACTGAGAGCATTCCCAAGGTGGATAAGATAACAGGACCAGGCAATATCTTTGTGGCTACAGCCAAGAAGATGGTTTATGGGGTCGTGGGAATTGATATGATTGCCGGTCCTTCGGAGATTGGAGTCATTGCGGATAGTTCATCCAGTCCCGTCTATGTGGCTGCCGACCTCCTGTCGCAAGCTGAGCACGACAAATTAGCTCGGGCTATTCTGGTAACCGACTCGGAGGAGCTGGCAGACCAAGTCGAAGCAGAACTGGACAGACAGCTGAAAGAGCTGCCGCGGGAGGAAATCGCGCGTGCTTCGATTGAGAACAACGGTCGCATCATCCTTGCACCTTCTAAGGAAGCCATGTTTGAGCTCATGAATCAGGTGGCACCGGAGCATTTGGAAATTGCCATGGATGATGCTTACAGCTATCTAGATCAGGTTGAAAATGCTGGCTCTGTCTTTCTGGGGCATTATACCAGTGAGCCTATCGGTGATTACTATGCGGGAGCCAATCACGTTTTGCCGACAACCAGCACCAGCCGTTTTTCATCAGCTCTGGGAGTCTATGACTTTATCAAGCGCATCCAGTACACCCAGTACAGCCGTGCTGCTGTAGGGGCAGCTGACAAGGATATTACCAGTCTGGCCTATGCAGAAGGCCTGCAGGGACATGCCAAGGCCATCGAAGCCCGCAGACAGGAAAAATAGAAGGAGTTGCCATGAGACAAGCTGAAATCAAGCGTAAAACACAGGAGACCGATATTGAACTGGCTGTCAATCTGGACCAACAGGAGCCGGTCGCTATCGAGACTGGTGTCGGATTCTTTGACCATATGCTGACCCTTTTTGCCCGCCACAGTCGGATTTCTCTGACGGTCAAGGCTGAAGGCGACCTATGGGTGGATAGCCACCATACGGTCGAGGATGTGGGGATCGTGCTGGGGCAGGCTCTGCGTCAGGCTTTGGGAGACAAGGCAGGTATCAACCGCTACGGCACTAGCTTTGTGCCTATGGATGAAACGCTGGGTATGGCCAGTCTGGACCTATCCGGTCGCTCCTATCTGGTTTTTGAGGCTGATTTTGACAATCCCAAGCTTGGAAATTTTGACACCGAGCTAGTGGAGGAATTTTTCCAAGCCCTAGCCTTTAATCTGCAGATGAATCTGCACCTGAAAGTCCTTCATGGCAAGAACAGCCACCACAAGGCGGAAAGTCTCTTTAAAGCGAGTGGCCGAGCTCTGCGGGAGGCTATTACCATAAATCCTGAGATTCATGGAGTCAACTCCACCAAGGGCTTGCTCTAGCTTGTCCTTCTGAGTGAAAGGAGTTGATGTAGAGATGATGATTGTTATTGATTATGACGCGGGAAATACTGCCAATGTTCTCCGCGCTCTGGCTCAGGTCGGAGTAGAAGCGCGTCTGTCAGCTGACCCGCAGGAAATTTTGGACGCTGATGGTTTGGTTTTACCTGGTGTCGGTGCTTTTCCTACTGCCATGCAGGAGTTGGAAAAGCGAGGGCTGGTGTCAGTTATTCAGGAGGCTGTGGCTGATGGCAAGCCTCTCTTGGGGATTTGCTTAGGGATGCAGCTCCTGCTGGAGTCTGGATTGGAGAATGGTCAAAACTCTGGACTGGGCTTGATTCCCGGTGTTTGCCGTAGGATTCCAGATCAGGCTGGTCTGCCTGTGCCTCACATGGGCTGGAATGACTTACAGGTCCAGCATTCGTCTGCTTTGACAGCTGGTCTCGAGGACCAGTCAGTCTATTTCGTCCATAGCTACTATACGGATGTTCCGGAGGAGTACTTGGATGTGACGGCTGATTATGGGCGACCCATCCCAGCCATGATTCACCAAGGGTCGGTCTTTGGCTGCCAGTTTCACCCAGAAAAGTCAGGTGCTGTTGGTCTCGGTATCCTAGAGAAGTTTAAGGAGTATGTCTATGAAAATACTGCCCGCTATTGATATCAAAGACGGCCAGGCCGTCCGCCTTTTTAAAGGGGATTTTAGCCAGAAGACGGTGGTCAATCCCGATGTCTTGGAGCAAGCCAAAATTTTCAAAGAAGCCGGGGTTACCATGATTCATGTGGTTGACTTGGACGGAGCCTTAGAAGGTCGGGCGGCCAATCGGGATTTGATTGCCCGAATTAAGTCAGAGACTGGTCTAGCTATCCAAGTCGGGGGTGGTATCCGCAGTCTGGAGCAGATTGAAGATTACCTGGCGGTTGGCATTGACCGTGTCATTATTGGCTCTATGGCTGTTAAGAATCCTGCCTTTGTTGAGGCCGCACTGGAGCGCTTTGGAAGCAGCAAAATCGTGATTGGCATTGATGCGAAAGACGGTCTAGTTGCGACTGAGGGCTGGCTGGAAACCAGCAATCAGGACTATATCAGTCTGGCGTTGGCCATGGAAAAAATCGGCGTCCGTCTCTTCGTCTATACAGATGTGGACCGAGACGGGACTCTGACTGGCCCCAATATCCAGCATTATCAAAAATTGCTGGGTTCCCTCAAGGATGCTCAAGTCATTGCCTCTGGTGGTATCCAGTCAGCGGATGACTTAAAGGAGCTGAAAAAGCTGGGCTTGGCTGGTGCCATTGTGGGCAAGGCCTATTACAGTGGACGAGTTAGCCTAGAGCAGATCAAGGAAGCAGAAAGGGGCTAGCCATGCTAAAAAAACGAATCATTCCCTGTCTGGATGTCAAGGACGGCCGGGTGGTCAAGGGCATCAACTTTGTCAATCTGACTGATGTGGGCGATCCAGTTGATGCGGCCAAGGCCTACTATGAAGCCGGCTGCGATGAGTTGGTCTTTCTGGACATCACCGCCACCCATGAGAAGCGGGGCACGACGGTCGAGATGGTCCGGCGCGTGGCGGAGCAGGTTTTCATTCCCTTTACCGTCGGGGGCGGCATTCGTACGGTTGAGGACATGAAGCGGATGCTCCAAGCTGGGGCGGATAAGGTTGCAGTTAATTCATCAGCACTGACAAATCCTCGGCTTTTGGCTGATTGCGCTGAGAAATTCGGCAGTCAATGTGTGGTGCTGGCCGTGGATGCTAAGAAAGTAGCGGGCGGCAGCTGGCATGTTTATCTGGCTGGTGGTCGCAAGGACAGCGGTCGCGACCTGTTAGACTGGGTTCAAGAAGCTGTCAGTCTTGGAGCTGGGGAAATTCTTCTGACCAGTATGGACAAGGATGGGACAAAGTCAGGTTTTGACTTGCCTATGCTGGAAGCCGTCTCTCAAGTGGTTTCCGTTCCTATCATCGCATCTGGTGGTGCTGGCTCTAGCCAGCACATCCTAGAAGTTTTTGAAAAAACTGCAGCGACAGGTGCCTTGGCGGCTTCGATTTTTCATTATGGTCAGGTCTCCATCTCAGATACCAAAAAAGCCATGCTGGAAGCTGGATTGGAGGTACGCATCTGATGACAGAAGTAAAGTTAGATTTTCAAAAGCAAGGCGGTCTTATACCTGCCATTATCCTAGACCACACTAGCAAAGAAGTCCTCATGCTGGCCTATCTCAATGAAGAAGCCTATCAGCTGACCTGCACTAGCGGGCAAATGTGGTACTGGAGCCGGTCACGTCAGGAGCTTTGGCATAAGGGAGCCACCAGCGGCCACTATCAGATTGTCAAAAAAATCACGTCTGACTGCGACCTGGATACCCTGCTAATCGAGGTAGACCAGCTGGGAGCTGCCTGCCATACCGGTTCCAAATCCTGCTTTTTCCATAAAATTTGGGATGAAGAAGACGGCAAAACTGACTAAAAGCTCCCTTGCTTTACTTTAGTACTTGGTTAATGCAAATATAAAACGAAGAAGTCAGTATCAAGACACCAGCCTGCCATTGGAAAGAATTGCTTTTTATAGTAAAATAAGGACAGTAACAAGGAGATACTATGCTAGAAACCCTCTATCAAGAAGCCCTCAAACGCAAAAAGGAGCCCAAGGAAGGCTCCTATACCAGCTATCTCTATGACAAGGGGCTGGACAAGATTCTCAAAAAAGTCGGTGAAGAAGCGACTGAAGTGGTCATTGCCGCAAAAAATGCTGACAAGGACGAGATGGCCAATGAGACAGCTGATCTGCTCTACCATCTGACGGTCGCTCTAGTTGAGACCGGCGTCAGTCTGGATCAGGTAGAGGCCGTCCTCCAGGCCAGACAGGGCAAGCAGAGTCGGATTCATGACCGACCTGAAATTGACCAATACTAAAGGGACACAAGATTTGCAGAAAGGCGGTCCAGCATGCGCGACAACCATCTTCATACCTATTTTTCCTATGATTCTGAGGCAGATTTCTGTGACTATCTGGACCATTACAAGGGCGAGATTGTCACCACAGAGCACTATGATTTGTCCAATCCCTACCCCTATGAAGCAGCCTCGCCCCATGATGATGTGCCTGACTATGAGGCCTATTCAGCAAAAATAGCAGAGCTGAACCAGCAATATGGCAACCGCATCAAAAAGGGCATTGAAATTGGCTATTACGCTCCGCGTAAGGACGATATCCTAGCTTTCCTAACGGACAAGAATTATGACCTCAAGCTCCTATCTGTTCACCACAATGGCAGTTTTGACTATCTGGAAGAGCCAGTCTTGCAGCTGGATAAGATGGAGTTAATTCCCCGCTACCTAAGAGAGCTGGAAGAGGCTATCGAGGCTGTGCCAGCAGATGTGTTAGCTCACTTTGACTATGGTTTCCGAAAATTTGCGCTTACCGTAGAGGAGTTAAAAACTTTTGAACCAGAGCTGCGACAGCTTTTTCACAAGATGATTGATTATGGTCTGGCCTTTGAGCTCAACTGCAAGTCCATGTATCTGTACGGCCACGAGGAACTCTATATTTACGCTCTCTCTCTAGTCAAGGAGCTGGGCGGTCAGCGCTTTTCAGTTGGTTCAGATGGCCACAAGCTGGAGCATTTCCGCTTACAGTTTGACCGAGTGGCCAAAATCTTAGCTGAGGCCGGCATAGGTGAGGAGCAGTTGATCTAGAAGGAGAAATCATGACCGAGATTAGGCCCTTAAAACCAGAGGAAATCCCGCTCTTAGAGGAATTTCTTTACCAAGCTATTTTTATCCCCCAAGGTCTAGAGCCGCTGCCCAGAAGTATCTTGAAGGAGCCAGAACTTGAGATGTATATCAAGGACTTTGGTCAACAGCCAGATGATTGGGCTTTAGCAGCAGAAGTGAACGGCCGGCTGGTAGGAGCTGTTTGGGTTCGGATCATGAAAGATTACGGCTATTATGACGACCGGACTCCCTCTCTGTCCATTTCATTCCTGCCTGAGTTCAGGGGTCAAGGTCTAGGGCAGCAGTTGATGACGGCCATGCTGGACTTACTCAAGTCCAAAGGCTACCCAGGTGTCTCCCTCTCCGTTTCAAAAGACAATCCCGCCGTTGGCTTTTATCAAAGACTGGGCTTTGTCACGGTTGAAGAGAGGGAAGATGATTATTTGATGTTGTGCCGACTATAGCAAGAAGAAAGACCACCCAAACGAGCGGTCTTTTCGTATTATTGTGTGTTCTAGATGGGAACTCAATTTTGACTAAGTTTTCTCCTTCAAAAGCAAAAAGCCTGGATTTTTCCAGGCTTTTTAGTGAAATGAGCAAGATTAGTGTGCTACACGTTTGCGAGCTGCTTTTTTACGGTTTTCTTCGATGAAAGCCGCTTTTTGTTCTTCAGGTTCGATGACTTTTTTCTTGACTGCATATACTGCGCCTGCCACAGCAGCAACTGTAGCTGCAACTCCTGTAAGAACGCCTTTTCCAAATCCTTTAGCCATGTGATTTCTCCTTTTCTGAACTTTTATTATTTATGTTATAATTAATAGTAACGAAAAATCAAAATTTTTTCAAGGAAAAAAGATGAAAACCAAGATAATTGTGATAGTGGGGCCTACGGCAGTTGGAAAAACGGCTTTGAGTATTGAGGTAGCCAAGCGCTTCAATGGTCAAATCATCAGCGGTGACAGCCAGCAGGTCTATCGTGGCTTAGATATTGGCACGGCTAAGATTCGTCCGGAGGAGCAAGAGGGCATTCCCCATCATCTGCTGGATGTGCGGGAGGTCGGAGAAAGCTATTCGGCCTATGATTTTGTGACTGAGGCGGCTCAGGCTATTCGTGAGATTGCGGCTCAAGATCAGCTTCCCATCATTTGCGGTGGCACAGGGCTCTATATCCAGAGCTTGCTCGAGGGCTATCATCTGGGCGGCTCCGTCCCTCACGAGGAGATTTTGGCCTATCGGGCGCAGCTGGATAGTTGGTCGGATGAGGATTTGTTTGGGAAAATAGCAGAGCTAGGTATCGGGATTCCACAGATAAATAGACGCAGGGCTATGAGAGCACTGGAGATTGCTCAGCTAGGCGTGCCACTAGAAAACAGCCAGCCAGATTATGAAGCTTTATTGATTTGTCTAGATGATGAGCGACAAAAACTTTATGATCGAATCAATCAGCGAGTAGATCTGATGCTAGAAGTCGGACTTTTAGAAGAAGCTCGTTGGCTTTATGAACAGGCTCCAACCAGTCAAGCCAGCAAGGGTATCGGCTACAAGGAACTTTTCCCCTACTTTGAAGGTCAGATGAGCCTAGAAGAGGCCGTGGACAAGCTCAAGCAGAATACTCGCCGTTTTGCCAAGCGCCAGCTGACTTGGTTTCGCAATCGGATGTCCGTGACCTTTTATCAGGTGGGAAATCCAGACTATAAAAATCAGGTTATGGAAGACATCAGGAAGTTTTTGGACAAGTAACTGGCTGACCAAGTCTTAGTAAGGATATGAGATGATAGAAACAGAGAAAAAAACAGAGCGTGTCTTTCTGATCGGTGTGGAACTAGCAGATACGGAGAATTTTGACCTATCCATGGAGGAGCTGCAAAGTCTGGCTAAGACTGCAGGGGCTGAGGTAGTCGGCTCCTATAGCCAGAAGCGGGAAAAGTATGACAGCAAGACCTTTGTCGGTTCTGGCAAGTTAGAAGAAATCCGGCAGATGGTTGATGCTGAGGAGATTTCGACCGTTATTGTCAATAACCGTCTGACACCCCGCCAAAATGTTAATCTAGAGGAAAGCTTGGGGGTCAAGGTCATTGACCGTATGCAGCTGATTTTGGATATTTTTGCCATGAGGGCTAGGAGTCATGAAGGCAAGCTCCAAGTTCATTTGGCCCAGCTCAAGTACCTGCTGCCTCGCTTGGTCGGCCAGGGCATTATGCTCAGCCGTCAGGCAGGTGGCATTGGCTCCCGCGGTCCTGGTGAAAGCCAGCTGGAGCTTAATCGCCGCAGTGTCCGCAATCAGATTCACGATATTGAGCGCCAGCTCAAGGCAGTGGAGAAAAATCGGGCAACTGTTCGTGAAAAACGGCTGGAGTCCAGCATTTTCAAAATCGGCCTCATCGGCTATACCAATGCTGGCAAGTCCACTATTATGAACTGCTTGACTAGTAAGAGTCAGTATGAGGCAGACGAACTCTTTGCGACGCTAGATGCCACGACCAAGAATATCAACCTCAGTGGTCAGCTCAATGTCACGCTGACAGACACAGTTGGTTTCATTCAGGATTTGCCGACGGAGCTGGTGTCAAGCTTTAAGTCTACTCTAGAGGAGAGTAAAAATGTCGATTTGCTGGTCCATGTTATTGACGCCAGCGACCCTCATCATGAGGAGCATGAAAAGACCGTCCTCGACATTATGAAAGAGTTGGACATGCTGGATATTCCCCGTCTGACTCTCTATAACAAAGCGGACAAGGCGGAGCATTTCACCCCGACCCTGACTCCTTATTCTTTGATTTCGGCTAAGGCGGACAATAGCAGAGCTCTTTTGCAGCAAGTCCTGCTGGAGCGGATGAAAGAGTTTTTTTTGCCTTTTACCATCAAGGTGGCGCCGGCTAAAGCTTACAAGATTCATGATTTAGAGAAAGTCGTGATTATGGGGAATCGAGAATACTTAGACGATTTCGAAGTCATTTCGGGCTGGATTGCCGAGAAGAACAAATGGAAACTGGAAGAATTTTATGACTGATTATATTGACTTGGCCTTGAAATACGGCGGTTTTACGAGCCTAGACAGGGTCTACTTAGAGCAAGTATTGGCTGGCCTGACAGAAGAGCAGAAGCTTAGCTTCATCACACCGCCGCCCAGCGTTATCAATGCTTACTTTGCTGAGCTTTATCAAAAGAAAAGTCCTGAAGCCGCGACAGCCTATTTTTTAGAAATCAGTCAGGCGCTGGACTTGTGGAATCCGGCGCCTAGCTTTATAGAAAGCAAACCTTTTGTCCGGCTCAATCTTTCTGGCAAGGCCTATGGATTTTGCTTTGAGAGCGAGGAGGTCGGCTTGGTATTCCCAGAAAAGCCAGAGCCGGTAACAGCTGACTTGCTCTTTGAAATCGCCCAAGTCTTTCCCCAGTACTTGGTCTACGAAGAAGCTGGGAGAATAAAAATGGCACCTCTCAAAGCTGAGTCTCAAGTCGTGGACAGTCAGGCGCTGACTGCTTTGACCGATTGGCAGCAGCTGGCGGATGGCAGCCAGAGGGTTCTGGGCTACAATCAAGATGAAGTCAGTCAGCTGGCTCAGTCCTATGCTGGCAGAAAATACTATCACTCGCAGAATCGCTCTGCCATGATTTATATCATTTAGAAAGAAAAACATGCAATTACAATTTTTAGGAACCGGAGCCGGTCAGCCATCCAAGGCTCGCAATGTGTCCAGCCTTGTCCTCAAGTTGTTGGAGGAAATCAATGAGGTCTGGATGTTTGACTGCGGTGAAGGAACCCAGCATAAGATTTTGGAGACGACGATTAAACCGCGCAAAATCAGTAAGATTTTCATCACGCATCTGCATGGCGACCATATTTTTGGTCTGCCGGGCTTTCTGTCCAGTCGCTCCTTTCAGGCCAATGAAGAGCAGACTGACTTGGAAATTTATGGACCCAAAGGCATTAAAAACTTTGTCCTGTCTAGCCTGCGCGTGTCAGGTTCTCGTCTGCCTTATCGGATTGATTTTCATGAGTTTGATGAAAACAGTCTGGGCAAGATTCTGGAAACGAACAAGTTCACTGTTTATGCGGAAAAGCTGGATCATACGATTTTCTGCGTAGGATATCGGGTGATGCAGAAAGATTTGGAAGGAACGCTGGATGCGGACAAGCTGCGGGCAGCAGGCGTCCCCTTTGGTCCCCTCTTTGGTAAAGTCAAGAATGGTCAGGATATCATCCTAGAAGATGGGACCAAAATCATTGCAGCTGACTATATATCAGCCCCTCGTCCGGGCAAGACCATTGCTATTCTGGGTGATACTCGGAAGACTGCTGCCAGTGTCCGCTTAGCTGTGGCCGCAGATGTACTGGTCCATGAAGCGACCTATGGCAAGGGAGACGAAAAACTTGCCCGAAATCATGGTCATTCGACCAATATGCAGGCAGCAGAAGTAGCCAAGGAAGCTGGTGCTAAGCGCCTCCTCCTCAATCATATCAGTGCTCGCTTTCTAGCTAAGGACATTAGCCAAATGCGCCGCGATGCCAGCGCTATCTTTGAAAAGGTCCATGTAGTCAAGGACTTGGAAGAGGTGGAGATATGAGAACCATCATCATCACAGGGGCTAGCGGCGGACTGGCCCAGGAAATGGTTAAGCTCTTGCCCCATGACCGACTGATTTTGGTCGGACGGAGCAAGGCTAAGCTGGAAAAACTATATGGAGAAAGGGAAAATCTTGACCTAGTTGAGCTGGATATTACTGACAGCTCAGCTTTGGAAAGCTTTGCAGAGCGGATTGACAACCAATACGGCCATGTCGATGTTCTGGTTAATAACGCTGGCTATGGGATTTTTGAAGAATTTGACAAAATCAGCTCAAGCGATATCGAGGCCATGTTCGAGGTCAATACCTTTGCCCTGATGAATTTGTCCCGTATCTTTGGAGCTCGCATGAAGCAGGCAGGTCAAGGACATATCGTCAATATCGTTAGTATGGCCGGCCTCATTGCCAGTAGCAAGTCCAGTCTTTATTCAGCGACCAAGTTTGCTGCTATTGGTTTTTCCAATGCCCTGCGTTTGGAACTCCTGCCTTTTGGGGTCTATGTCACGACAGTTAATCCCGGTCCTATCAAAACTTCCTTTTTCGATCAGGCAGATCCTGACGGTTCCTATGTAAAAGCAGTCGATAAGTATATTTTGGAACCTGACTTTGTAGCGAGCAAAATTGTCAGTTCCTTTGGTAAAAAGAGGCGGGAAATTAATCTACCTAGGATTCTCAATCTGGCCCACAAGCTTTATACCCTTTTTCCAAGAATTGCCGACAAGATGGCAGTCAATATGTTTAACTATAAGTGAGGTTTTATGACAGCTAATCTACAAGCCTACAAAGCTCATCTGCAGGCACCTTGGGGAAAACTGCAATATGATATTGTTTTTGCCTTTCTAGAGTCGCTGAAGGGCCAGAAAATTCTTGATTTCGGTAGCGGTTTTGGGATTGTGGCTGATTTTCTAGCGGAAAAGAACGAAGTGACCGCCATCGAGCCTAGTTCAGAAATGATTGCTGAGCTCAAGCAGGACTTTTCCTATGAGCAATTGCATGGCAGCTTGGACCTTCTACAAAATCTGCCTGACCAGTCTTTTGATGTCATCGTCTGTCATAATGTCTTAGAGTATGTATCTGACCCTGCTCTCTATTTGACAGAATTTTCCCGTCTCTTAAAAAAGGACGGCAAAATTTCTCTGGTCAAGCATCACGAGGTTGGACGCATTATGCATACAGTGGTTTTTGAAAATGACCCAGAAAAGGCCCAGCAGCTTTTAGCGGGTCAGAAATATCAAACCCACAGTATGGGAGCTGCAAAGGTCTATCAGGTTCAAGATGTGATTTCAGGTCTGCCTTTAGAAGTTGAGGATTATCAAGGAGTACGGATTTTTTATGGCTTGCAGGCCAATGACTATAAAACTGCCCCTGGCTGGGCTGAAAAAATGCTTGAGATGGAGCTGGCTGTCTGCAACCAATCACCTTATCGGGACATTGCTGCCTTTCAGCATGTTTGGCTAGTCAAGTCCTAGGTCAAAGGAAAAAAGTGCTCATTTACATCTTAAACAAACCTCGTAAGGAGAAAGCTTGATGCAAAGGAGAGAAGTCGTAGGGCCAGGACAGCCAGTCAATTATGCCCTGCTCAGCCTTTTTCAATATATTGCTTCCATTTTGGTAATTCTGGTTCACTGCCAGAGGTTTTTTGAGCATGAAGCTCTACATTTTATTCAGAAGAGTATGTTTGGTCGCATGGCGGTCCCTTTCTTTTTAATTTCTTCAGCCTATTTTTTCCGAGTACGCTGGAAGCGAGAGCAAGGTTCTACGAAACTGACTCTGTATATTAAAGGTATTTTAAAGGTCTATGGCTTTTGGAGCTTGGTCTATCTCCCCTATGCTTTGACTTATTTCCAATCACTGCATTTACCCCTCTACCTAGCTCCTCTGGCTATCCTAGCAGCGCTCTTCTACATCGGAATGAGCTACCAGCTCTGGTATATTCCTGCCTTTCTCTTAGGTTTGCTGCTGGTCCATTTCTTGTATAGGAAGTTGGGTCCAAAGAAAACATTTGCTCTTTTACTGGTTCTCTACGCCTTAGGTGCTATTGAGACTTATCACGCCTATCTGGCGCCTAGCCTGCTAACAGACTGGTATGATGCCTATGCCAAGCTCTTTTTCACTAGCAGGAATGGCCTCTTCTATACGCCCATTTTTATCTATTTAGGCTACTTTCTAGCTGATTACGGGCAGGTAGCATTATTTCAGAAAAAACGCTGGATGCCTCTTCTGCTGGCAAGCCTTTTCCTGGTAGGTGAAGGAGTTCTGGTTTACATCAGGCAGGGATTAGATAAAAACTTTTTCTTTGCTCTCATTCCCTTTACACTTTTCTTATTTAACTGGCTACTAAAAGCAGAGTGGAAGCGCGAAAAAAACTGGCGACATTTAAAAGATCTAAGTATCCTTTATTTCTTCCTCCATCCTATCTTTATTGAGTTATCTTTTTTTCTGCTCAAATCCCAGCAGCTGACCAAGTGGGAAAATGGCCGTTGGGCCTTCCTTCTGACGATTATCCTGACCCATCTGACTTCAGAATTAGTGATTCGATGGCGAGGGAAGAAAAACAGAAAAGAAGTGAAAGTTTAGTTTTTGAAGAAAATCATATAGAGCGTTAAGAGCAACTATCAATTTTGAATAGAATTAGCTATAAAAACATTTCAAAGGAGTTCCACATGCTTGAACGTCTACAACAGCAGCTGGCTTTTACCAATGAGCTTGAAAAGCTGAAAGCCACTCATCGCAACAATCGGACCTTGGACGCTTATCGTTTTGAAAATTCTGCAGAGCATAGTTGGCAGGGGGCGCTCATGGCTCTAGTTTTTCGAGAATATATCCCTGAAGAAGTCAATCTGGAAAAGGTCATGTCTATGTTATTGATTCATGATTTGGGCGAAATATATGCTGGTGATACCTTTATCTTTGACGATGTGGGCAAGAGCGATTCTTACGATAGAGAGCTGGAGTCTTTGAAAATCAGTTTAAACAAGCTGCCTTCAGATCAGCAGGATTCCTTTTTAGGGCTTTGGCAGGAGTTTGAGACTGGCATTAGCATAGAGGCTAAATATGCCCGAGTGCTGGACGCTCTGGTTCCTCTGCTCAATCACTTGGAAGTCGCTCAGCCCCATGACAACCCTTATGGACTGACCAAGTCGCAGGTCATCGCTAAGAAATCCTTTATCCAAGAAACCTCTGAAACTCTTTGGGAATTGGCTCAGGAAGTTATTGATCAAAGTGTTGCTAAAGGGCTTTACCTAGATGAGTGAGCCTGAGGGCCTTGCTCGTAGATAGAAAGTTTGGAGAGTGGGACAG
>NZ_GL890993.1:1863602-2000314 GCF_000212855.1 Streptococcus sanguinis SK355 | reverse complement strand
CCTCTTTCATGTTATAATATTCAGACAAGATTGAACGGAGAAAGTGTTTCACTCATCATGATTAGCTCAAAATACGACTGGCAGTTTGCCACTAATTTTACAGACGAAAAATTTTTAAAAAAGGCTAAGAAAGCTGGATTAGAACCTGC
This sequence comes from Streptococcus sanguinis SK355, assembly GCF_000212855.1. Classification (GTDB taxonomy): domain Bacteria; phylum Bacillota; class Bacilli; order Lactobacillales; family Streptococcaceae; genus Streptococcus; species Streptococcus sanguinis_A. The sequence goes on along the minus strand of NZ_GL890993.1, from coordinate 2,000,165 downwards.
CGCTGCCAGTCTTCTTTACCAAAGAGGTGTGCAGACTGAAGAGTCTTTACAGGAATTTTTGGAGCCTAGTTTAGACCAGCTTCACAACCCTTATGACCTGCATGATATGGAGCGAGCAGTGGAGCGCATTCGCTCGGCGATTGAGAATTACGAGCAGATTTTGATCTATGGCGATTATGATGCTGATGGGATGACCTCGGCATCGATTGTCAAGGAAGCCTTGGAGCAGCTGGGGGCTGAGTGTCAGGTTTATCTGCCCAATCGCTTTACGGATGGCTATGGTCCTAATAGCAGTGTTTACAAGTATTTTATTGAAAATCAAGGAGTTTCGCTCATTATTACAGTAGATAATGGAGTGGCTGGCCTTGAAGCTATCGAGCTGGCCCAGTCTCTCGGCGTGGATGTCATCGTGACGGATCATCACTCCATGCCTGAGGAGCTGCCAAACGCCTATGCGATTGTCCATCCGGAACATAGCGGAGCGGATTACCCTTTCAAGCATCTAGCCGGTTGCGGGGTGGCTTTTAAGCTGGCAACAGCCTTGCTGGAAGAAGTCCAAGTCGAACTTTTGGACTTGGTTGCCATTGGCACTATTGCCGATATGGTCAGTCTGACGGGGGAAAATCGGATTCTAGTCAAATACGGCCTTTCCGTCCTCAAAAACACCCAGAGAGTAGGACTTCAGGAACTCTTCAAAATCGCTGGTATTCAGTCAGATGAACTGGATGAAGAAACGGTTGGTTTCCAGCTTGCCCCCAGACTCAATGCCTTGGGACGGCTGGATGATCCCAATCCAGCGATTGAGCTTTTGACAGGCTTTGACGATGAAGAAGCTCGTGACATTGCTCTTATGATCAACCAGAAAAATGACGAGCGTAAGGAAATCGTCCAGCAGATTTATGAAGAGGCACAAACCATGCTGGATCTTAAGAGACCAGTGCAGGTGCTGGCCAAGGAAGGCTGGAATCCCGGTGTGCTAGGGATTGTTGCTGGGCGTTTGCTGGAAGAGCTGCACCAGCCAGTCATAGTGCTCAATATTGAGGATGGCATCGCTAAGGGCAGCGCCCGCAGTATTGAAGCGGTCAATATTTTTGAGGCCTTGGACAGCCATCGTGACCTCTTTGTAGCCTTTGGTGGCCATGCTGGAGCAGCTGGAATGACTCTTAAAGCAGACAAGCTGGCGGAGCTTGCTGATATCTTGACAGAGTATATCTTAGATAATGATTTGGATTTGACTGGCAAAACAGCCCTGTATTTAGACGAGGAACTGCACTTGCCAGAACTGACCCTGGATACGCTCAAAAGCTTCGAAAAACTGGCGCCTTTTGGTATGGATAATAAGAAGCCGCTTTTTTACCTCAAGGATTTTAAAGTGGACAATGCTCGGACCATGGGGGCTGGCAATAGCCATCTCAAGCTGAAAATTTCTCAGCAAGATGCATCTTTTGAAGTAGTAGCTTTTGGGCAAGGAAGCCTGGCGACAGAGTTTGCCCAGACAAAGAATCTGGAGCTGGCGGTCAGCCTCTCTGTCAATAAATGGAATGGACAGACCAGTCTCCAGCTCATGCTGGTAGATGCCCGTGTGGACGGTGTTCAGCTTTTCAATATCCGCAGCAAAAATGCGACGCTGCCTGACAAGGTTCCAGTCTTGCGTTTCACAGAGGAATTGCCGGATTTGGCAAATAGCAGAGCAGTTGTGGTTTATGACCTGCCTGATGATTTGCAGGTCTTGAAGAAGATTCTTCAATCACAGGATTTCGAAGCGATTTATTTTAAGAATGAGATTGCCAAGCCATACTATCTTACAGGTTATGGTAACCGTGAGCAGTTTGCCAAACTTTACAAGACAATCTATCAGTTCCCCGAGTTTGATGTTCGCTATAAGCTCAAGGATCTAGCAGCTTACCTGAAAATTGACCCTATTCTTCTGGTCAAAATGATTCAGATTTTTGAAGAGTTAGGCTTTGTCAGCATCACAGAAGGCGTCATGACAGTCAATAAGGAAGCTGAAAAGAAAGAAATTGAAAGCAGTCGGATTTACCAAGATCTCAAGCGCCTAGTCAAGGAACAAGAACTCATGGCTCTGGGCACTGTGCAGGAGATTTATGATTATTTGATGGAGAGATGAGATGTTACAAGACTAAGCCAAAGTCTTGCAAAGGAGAACATTTTAGATGAATGAAATTATCCTGAGCTTTAAACCTGAATTTTTTAAAGCTTTGCTAACAGTAAAAAAGCATTTTGAATATCGTTCAAGGATTCCTGAAAAAGAAACGGTAGCTTATTTATATCTTTCCTCACCCGCTAAGATGATTGTTGGGAAAATGATTTTAGGTCAGCGTAATAATATCCAACACTTTTTAGAAAATTCAGATTTAGCAAATAGTAGTCGTTCATATTTGGAAAACCATTTGCAAGAAGGTGCCAAGTATTTTTCTCCAATTTACTCCCTATCTCTTCTTGACTCGCCTATATCATTAAAACAAGCTAAAGAATTATCGCCGAGATTTAGTGCTCCTCAAGGATATAGTTATATGTCGAATTATAAAGAATTGAATGATTTTCTTGAAAAATCTGTATTTTCAATATTTGAGATTAATCCATCTAATGATTTGGACTTATTAGGCTTATTTACGAAGGATATTGTAAAAAATATGAACAAGAAATAGCAACACCACTTTATTTAGAGCAATACATTTAATTTTGACTTGCCTAGAAAAAAACGATTATAAAGAATAACCCACTCTATCCCAGCCTCAATATGGTGGACTATAAATGAATGAAACATCCTCTTTTAAATTAAATAATCTATCCCCTTAAAAAATAAGTTTTCTGTTACCATTTGGATGAAAAAGTGATATAATAGAGAGTAAAAAATTTTTTTGAAAGAAAGTATATCATGAATTTAAAAGACTACATTGCAACAATCGAAAATTATCCAAAGGAAGGCGTGACATTCCGTGATATCAGCCCATTGATGGCAGATGGAAATGCATATAGCTACGCTGTTCGTGAGATTGTTCAGTATGCGACAGACAAGAAGATTGACATGATCGTTGGACCGGAAGCTCGTGGCTTTATCGTGGGCTGTCCGGTTGCATTTGAGTTGGGAATTGGCTTTGCTCCAGTCCGCAAGCCTGGCAAGCTTCCTCGTGAAGTTATCTCAGCCGACTATGAAAAAGAGTATGGCATGGATACCCTGACCATGCATGCGGATGCTATCAAGCCAGGTCAACGCGTTCTAATCGTAGATGATCTCCTTGCGACTGGTGGAACAGTGAAGGCGACGATTGAGATGATTGAGCGCCTTGGCGGTGTAGTAGCTGGATGTGCCTTCCTTATTGAGCTGGATGAGCTCAAGGGTCGCGAAGTTATCGGCGATTACGACTATAAGGTTCTGATGCACTATTAATACATAGTTTCTAGCTATATCTAGTTAGAGAAAAAGTATAATTGAAAACTATATCTCCTTTCAGTATAATGAAAGTACATTGGATAAACAAAGAATAGGCTGGAAAAGTATTTCCAAGCCTTTCTAACGATTGAAGGAGATATTTTCATGCCAATTAAGATTGATAAGAAACTGCCAGCTGTTGACATTTTAAGTTCTGAGAATATCTTTGTCATGGATGACGACAGGGCGGACCATCAGGATATCCGCCCTCTGAATATTCTGGTACTCAATCTCATGCCCCAGAAAATGGTGACGGAGACTCAGATACTGCGCCACTTGGCTAATACGCCACTGCAGTTGACTATTGACTTCCTCTACATGAGCTCTCATCAGTCTAAAACGACACGTGCAGAGCATATGGAGACTTTCTATAAGACTTTTGATGAGGTTAAAAATCGCTATTTTGATGGCTTGATTATTACTGGTGCGCCGGTAGAGCATCTGCCTTTTGAAGCGGTGGACTACTGGGAAGAGTTCCAGCAGGTGATTGAATGGTCCAAGACCCATGTCTTTTCGACTCTGCATATCTGTTGGGGAGCTCAGGCTGGACTTTACGCTCGCTACGGCGTGGACAAGCACCAGATGACGCGCAAGCTTTCGGGGGTCTATAGCCAGTCAGCTGACAGCAGTAATCTGCTTTTTCGTGGCTTTGACGATGAGTTTTATGCGCCGCATTCCCGTCATACGGAAGTTCTAAAGGAAGATATTGTCAATCTGACTAATCTGGAAATTCTCTCGTATGGAGAGGATACGGGCCTCTCTGTATTGGCTAGCCGGGACTTGCGAGAGGTGTATAGTTTCGGTCATATGGAATACGACCGCGATACTTTATCTAAGGAATATTTCCGCGATTTGAAGGCAGGGAAGAACCCACACATTCCAGAGAATTATTTCAAAAACGATGATGTCCATGCGACACCGGCCTTGCGTTGGAGTTCGGCCGCAGCACTCTTTTTCAGTAATTGGGTCAATTACGCTGTCTATCAGGAGACGCCTTTTGACTGGGAAAGTCCTGAAAATGATGTATCGTTTTTTGCTTATCTATAAGAGGTGACATGACTTATTTATCAGCTTTTAAATCGGGCAATCTAGTAATCCCGAGTGCCCTTCTTTTACATTTTAAGGACATCTTTGATTCCAGCGATGATTTTTTGGTCTGGCAGTTTTTCTATCTGCAAAATACGACTTCCTTGGAAGAGTTGGCACCTAGTCAGATTGCGGAGCATATTGGTAAGACTCTGTCAGAAGTCAATCGCTCTATGTCCCATCTGACGGAGAAAGGTCTCTTGCAGTATAAGACCATTGAGTTGAATGGAGAGACAGAGGTTATCTTTGATGCTTCACCGGCTTTGGAAAAGCTGGATGAACTGCTGGCAGCCAAAAGTGGTCATCAGACTGTGGCAAAGGCACCTCAGAATGTCTTGAAAGATTTGGTTGAGACCTTTCAGCAGGAGTTGGGCCGTCTCCTGACACCCTTTGAAATTGAGGACTTGACCAAGACTGTTCAAGACGACAAAACCAATCCTGACTTGGTCAAGGCTGCCCTTCGTGAAGCTGTGTTCAATGGCAAGGCCAACTGGAAGTATATTCAGGCTATCTTGCGCAATTGGCGCAAGGAAGGCATCACTACGCTTGCTCAGGTAGAAGCCAAACGGGAAGAACGTGAAGCAGCTAATCCTCAAAATGTGACAGTTTCAGATGATTTCCTCAATGCCATGAATTTGTGGAAGGACTGACTTTATTAGATTTATAGTGGCCTGTTAGATATGACAGGCCCTTGGTTTTATAAAAAAGGAGAAAAGTATGACGTATCAATTGCCAAAAGTCTGGTCTGCTGCGGACAGCGACCAAGGAAAATTTTCAGGTATCAATCAGCCTACTGCTGGCGTGCGCTTTGAGCAGAGGCTTCCTGTCGGTAAAGAGCCTTTTCAGCTATATTCACTTGGTACTCCAAATGGGGTCAAGGTGACGATTATGCTGGAGGAACTACTGGCAGCGGATATCACTGAGGCAGCCTATGACCTCTATAAGATCAGCATCATGGATGGCGACCAGTTTGGCTCAGATTTTGTGAAAATCAATCCCAACTCCAAGATTCCGGCCTTGTTGGACCAGTCAGGTCATAAGCCGATTCTTGTCTTTGAATCAGCAAATATCCTGCTCTATCTGGCGGAGAAGTTTGGAAAGCTGATTCCGTCAGATTTGGCTGGTCGGACTGAGGTGCTCAACTGGCTCTTCTGGCAGACAGGCGCGGCGCCCTTCTTGGGCGGTGGTTTCGGTCATTTCTTTAACTATGCTCCAGAAAAGCTAGAATATCCTATCAACCGCTTTACCATGGAAGCCAAGAGACAGCTGGATTTATTAGACAAAGAATTGGCTAAGAAAGCTTATATCGCTGGAGAAGACTACAGTATTGCTGATATTGCTATCTGGTCTTGGTATGGGCAGTTGGTGCAGGATAAGCTCTATCCAGGCGCAGCTGAGTTCTTGGATGCTGCATCCTACAAACATCTATCTGCTTGGGCGGAGAAGATTGCAGCTCGTCCGGCAGTCCAGCGTGGTTTAGCTGCCGAGTATCAGGAAATCAAATAAAAAAGTGATGGGTAGGAACACCCCATCATCAAGTGGCGAGACAAAATCAGTTTATCAACAGGCTGATTTTTCTTTCGTTGCTTTTTTTATACCCTTAAAAATGATATACTGAATAGAAGAATGTTTAGAAAAGAGTAAGCAATGCAAAAAAAGACTATTTCCCAACGCTTGGAGCGAGTAGCTGCTTTTGTGCTGGAGGGTGCAAAGTTGCTGGATGTTGGGAGCGATCATGCCTATCTGCCTATTTACCTGATTCAGCAGGGACGGATTGAGAAGGCTCTGGCCGGAGAAGTGGTAGAGGGGCCTTTTCAGTCTGCTCAGAAAAATGTGGCAGAGCATGGGCTGACGGAGCGGATTGAAGTTCGTTTGGCTAATGGTCTGGCGGCTTTGGAAGCGGAGGATCAGATTGACACCATCGTTATAGCTGGCATGGGTGGTCGCTTGATTTCAGAGATTTTGGAAAATGGCAGAGCTAAGCTTGGAGCTATTTCCCGCTTGATTTTGCAGCCCAATAACCGAGAGGATGAGCTTCGCAGCTGGCTGGTATCTAACGGCTTTCGCTTGCTGGCTGAGGATATCTTAGAAGAGGCTGGTAAGTTTTACGAAATCCTGGTAGCAGAAGCTGGCCAGCAAACTTTGACAGAGCAAGAAAAGCGTTTCGGGCCTTTTCTGATGAAGCAACAGTCACCCGCTTTTCAGCTAAGATGGCAGAAAGAACTGAAGAAACTCGAAGAAGCACTGGCTCGTATCCCAGAAAAAAATGAGCTGGAACGCTCTGCTATGTCCCAAAAAATCGAAAGTATCAAGGAGGTACTCCATGCTAGCAAGTGAAATCATCGCCCGTTATGAAGCCTATTGTCCACAGGAACTGTCCATGGAGGGCGACATTTCAGGCCTGCAAATCGGGACTTTGGATAAAGAAGTGGATAAGGTTCTAGTGGCTCTGGATATTCGCGAGCAGACGGTGACGGAGGCTATTGAGACTGGCGCTGGACTGATTATCGTTAAACATGCGCCTATCTTTCGCTCGCTCAAGGACCTAGTGGCAGATAAGGCGCAAAATCAGATGATTCTAGACCTCATCAAGCATGATATTGCTGTCTATGTCAGCCATACTAATATTGATGTTGTGGCGGACGGGCTCAATGATTGGTTCTGTCAACGGTTGGAGATTGAGGAGACAAGTTTTCTTAGTCAGACGGGGCCAGAAAACGGTATTGGTCGCGTGGGGAGGATTGCTCCTCAGACCTTTGGGGACTTTGCGGCTAAGGTCAAGGCAAGTTTTGGACTGGATAGTTTGCGTCTGGTCACTTATGAAGAAGCGGATCTCAATCGTGTGATTGAGCGAGTTGCTATTTGTGGTGGCAGCGGTCAGTCCTTTTATCCGGAGGCCATTGCCAAGGGAGCGCAGGTCTACATTACAGGTGATATTTACTATCACACTGCCCAGGAAATGCTGACAGAGGGGCTTTTGGCGCTGGATCCTGGACATCATATCGAGGTTCTTTTTACGGAAAAATTAAAAGAAAAGCTTGATACTTGGAAGGCAGAAGAGGGATGGGAGATTGAGATTCTAGCTAGTCAGGCTTCGACCAATCCTTTCCGACATATTTGAGAGGAATCGACATGAAAAAAGTAGCAGTAATTGGTGCTGGGATTGTCGGCTCAACAGCAGCTTACTATCTGTCCAAATCACCAGATGTGGAAGTGACTGTCTTTGATGACGGCAAGGGGCAGGCAACCAAGGCAGCCGCTGGCATTATCAGTCCTTGGTTTTCCAAGCGTCGCAACAAGGCTTGGTATAGGATGGCGCGTTTGGGCGCTGATTTTTATCAGGACTTGATTACGGAACTGAAAGAGGCTGGAATCCAGACAGACTTTTACCAACAGACAGGTGTTTATCTGCTGAAAAAGGACGAGAGCAAGCTGCAGGAGCTTTATGATTTGGCTGTTAATCGTCGGGAAGAGTCGCCTCTAATTGGGGAGTTGAGTCTTCTCAGCCGTCAGGAAGTCCAGAAGAAATTTCCAGATTTGCAAGGCTTTGAGCAACTTCTCTATGCTTCCGGCGGGGCTCGTGTAGAGGGAGTACTCTTGACGGAGACGCTTCTGAAAGCCAGTAAGGCAGAACTGGTTGAGAAAAAGGTACGATTGACAGTAGAAGGAGAGAAACTTCTTGTGGACGGACGCAGCTTTGACTGTGTCATCTTAGCTGTGGGGGCTTGGCTGAGAGAAATCTTGCAGCCGCTGGGCTATAAGGCAGATGTTCGGCCGCAAAAGGGACAGTTACGTGATTTTAGGCTGGCTGAAAAGACGGATGACTACCCTGTTGTTATGCCTGAGGGCGAGCTGGATATCATTCCCTTTCTGGCAGGCAAGGTCAGCGTCGGTGCTAGCCATGAAAATGATCAGGGCTTTGATTTAACGGTAGATAAGACGGTGTTGAACCAGTTGCAGCAAGAAGCGGAAACTTACTTGCCGAGGTTGGCTACTGCAGAGATTCTAGGTGAGCGCGTGGGAACACGGGCTTATACCAGCGACTTTTCTCCTTTCTTTGGAGTTGTGCCAGACTTACCGCATGTCTACGCTACCAGCGGATTAGGCTCTTCTGGTCTGACAACTGGCCTGCTCATCGGATGCCAATTGGCCCAGATGGCTTTAGGAGAAGCGGGGCTGCTGAATCCAGCTGACTATCCTATTGAGCGGTATGTGAAGAAGGTTTGATATGACAGAAACTATTTTGAATTGGGTCAATGTTTGTGTAAAAAAAGATGATGAAATTTTACTGCTTAATCGCCAGCATGATAACTTTAAAGGGTGGATACAACCAGGCGGCTTCACCAGTCTGGGGATAGACTGGTGAAGGTTGGGGATAGAAAAAGCTTAGCTTTTCACCTTCGTAAGAGTTTCCAGAACCTTTTTTTGAAGCTGCAAGGCGCGAGTTAAAAGAAGAAACGGGGCTGACTGCTCTAAACTTGGAATTGAAGGGAATTTCAGGTTTCACTAATCCGAGTAAAAAAGAACGGTATGTGTATTACGATTTTCTTTGTACTGCCTTTGAAGGACAAGTTAGGGGAAACGATCATGAAGGGGAGCCCAAATGGTGGAAGATTTCGGAACTTGACCAAATAGACATGCAGGATGACATACGTGAACGTTTGCCTCTGTACTGGCGGAAAGGATCTTTTGAGCGGATTCACTACTGGAATGAGGAAAAACACTGTATAGGGGAAACCAAGACGATCTTGTATGATTGACTTTAGAGGATAAGGAGAAGTTATGGACTGGTTACGATCGCAGCCTGTGGTTATGCAGGCATTCTTGGCTGGGCTTTTTACATGGGGGTGTACCATTGTAGGCTCGGCTGTTGTATTTTTCTTTAAAAAGGTCAGCCGCAAGCTGCTGGATATTATGATGGGCTTTGCGGCAGGCGTTATGATTGCGGCTTCCTTTTGGTCACTTCTGGCACCGTCGATTGAGTATGCGCAAAGTTCTTATGGCAAGCTATCCTGGTTGCCAGCAGCGATTGGCTTTTTAGTGGGCGGTTTTTTCCTGCGGATGATTGATGCGGTGGTGCCTCACTTGCACTTGAGCAAGGATATTTCGGAGGCAGAGAGTGTTCCCGAACATAGCCGAAAGAAGCTGTCTAAGACAGCCCTGCTCTTCTTAGCCATTACCATTCACAATTTTCCAGAAGGTTTGGCAGTCGGAGTAGCCTTTGGTGCTTTGGCCGCTAATCCTAGTCCGGAAGCCTTTGTCGGTGCGATTGGCCTAGCTTTGGGAATTGGCCTGCAAAACGTCCCAGAGGGGGCTGCTCTGTCCATTCCGATTCGGACGGACGGCAAGTCTAGGCTTAAAGCCTTTTACTGGGGTTCCATGTCCGCAATTGTAGAGCCAATTGGTGCTGTTCTGGGTGCTGTAGCTGTCATGGCCATGACGGCTATTCTACCCTATGCCCTATCTTTTGCGGCGGGTGCTATGATTTTCGTGGTGGTAGAGGAGCTGATACCGGATTCGCAGACCAATGGCAATACCGATGTGGCGACTTTAGGTCTCATGGTGGGCTTTGTTCTCATGATGGTCTTGGATGTGGCTTTGGGTTGATACCAACTTAGAATCAAAGAGCGGAAGAAAGCGGAATTTCTGCTCTTTTTCTTTTATTTAAGGGTAGTGAAAAGGATGACATCCGCTTTCAAAAATGGTAGAATAAGGAGAATACATTAAGAGAGGAAACTCATATGAAAGGTATTATTCTTGCAGGTGGTTCTGGTACACGTTTGTATCCATTGACCCGCGCTGCATCAAAACAGCTCATGCCGGTTTATGATAAACCCATGATTTATTATCCACTGTCAACTCTTATGCTGGCTGGTATCAAGGACATCTTGATTATCTCTACTCCGACAGATCTGCCTCGTTTTGAGGATCTGCTGGGTGATGGCTCAGAGTTTGGTATCAAGCTCTCTTATGCAGAGCAGCCAAGTCCAGACGGGCTGGCACAAGCCTTTATCATTGGGGCTGATTTTATTGGAGATGATCGCGTGGCGCTGATTCTTGGGGATAATATCTACCATGGACCAGGTCTAAGTAAGATGCTCCAAAATGCTGCAGCTAAGGAAAAAGGAGCAACTGTTTTTGGCTATCATGTCAAGGATCCAGAGCGCTTTGGTGTTGTAGAATTTGATGAGAATATGAATGCTATCTCCATCGAAGAAAAACCGGAACAGCCGCGCTCTAACTATGCAGTGACTGGACTCTATTTCTATGATAACGATGTTGTAGAAATTGCCAAGAACATTAAACCAAGTCCTCGAGGAGAACTGGAAATCACAGATGTCAACAAGGCCTACTTGGATCGTGGTGATTTGTCTGTTGAGCTCATGGGACGTGGTTTTGCTTGGTTGGATACAGGAACTCATGAAAGTCTCTTAGAGGCAGCTCAATATATCGAAACAGTTCAGCGGATGCAGAACGTTCAGGTGGCAAATCTGGAAGAAATTGCCTATCGTATGGGCTATATCACTAAAGAGCAAGTGCATGAATTGGCGCAGCCATTGAAAAAGAATGAATATGGTCACTATCTCTTGCGCTTGATTGGAGAAGAATAAGAAGATGACGGAACAATTTTTTGATAAGGAATTAGCAGCGCGTGAGGTTCCTGGAATTCCTGGAATGCTGGAGTTTGATATTCCTGTGCGGGGGGACAACCGAGGTTGGTTTAAAGAGAATTTTCAAAAGGAAAAAATGCTGCCGCTAGGCTTCCCTGAAAGCTTCTTTGCAGAAGGAAAACTGCAAAATAATGTCAGCTTTTCTCGTAAAAATGTCCTGCGTGGTCTTCATGCTGAACCATGGGACAAGTACATCTCTGTTGCTGATGACGGTAAGGTGCTGGGAACTTGGGTCGACCTTCGTGAGGGCGAGACCTTTGGCAATACCTACCAGACAGTAATCGATGCCAGCAAGGGGATTTTTGTGCCACGTGGTGTAGCCAACGGCTTCCAAGTCCTTTCTGACACCGTTTCCTATAGCTATCTGGTGAATGACTACTGGGCTTTGGAACTCAAACCTAAGTATGCCTTTGTCAACTATGCAGACCCAGCTTTAGGCATCCAGTGGGAAAACCTAGAAGCAGCAGAAGTCTCAGAAGCAGACAAGAACCATCCACTACTTAAGGATGTCAAACCTCTAAGAAAAGAAGATTTGTAAAAAAAGAATTCTTTTCTGATTTATTAATTGATATTGAAATATATGATTTAGCTCAGCTCCTATCCGAGCGAAGCGAGTGGAAGAAATGATTGCCGCTGTGGTGTAAGTCATGTAACAAATTGTTTAGTTTGTTACATGACAGGGGATTTTTGAGACATGAGGCTCAAAAATAAGCAATGAAACCGAAGGTTTGCTTGCGTCCCCACCACTTAAGGCAATTATAAAAAAGTTAAGGAATAAAAATGACTGAATACAAAAAAATTATCGTGACAGGTGGAGCTGGATTTATCGGTTCTAACTTTGTCCACTATGTTTACAATAACTTTCCAGATGTCCATGTGACAGTGCTGGACAAGCTGACTTACGCGGGTAATCGAGCTAATATTGAAGAAATTTTAGGCGACCGCGTTGAGTTGGTTGTTGGAGATATTGCTGATGCAGCCTTGGTAGATAAGCTGGCTTCTAGAGCTGATGCTATCGTTCACTATGCGGCAGAAAGCCACAATGACAACTCACTCAATGACCCGAGTCCGTTTATCCACACCAACTTTATCGGAACTTACACACTCTTGGAAGCAGCTCGTAAATACGACATTCGTTTCCACCATGTATCGACTGACGAAGTCTATGGGGACCTGCCTCTGCGTGAAGATTTGCCAGGTCATGGAGAAGGACCAGGTGAGAAATTTACGGCTGAAACCAAGTACAATCCAAGCTCGCCTTACTCATCAACCAAGGCAGCTTCAGACTTAATCGTTAAAGCTTGGGTGCGCTCATTTGGCGTTAAAGCGACTATTTCTAACTGTTCAAACAACTACGGACCTTACCAGCACATCGAGAAGTTCATTCCGCGCCAAATCACCAATATCCTGAGTGGTATCAAGCCAAAACTCTACGGTGAAGGTAAAAACGTCCGTGACTGGATTCATACGAATGACCATTCATCAGGCGTCTGGACAATTCTGACCAAGGGACAAATCGGCGAAACTTACTTGATTGGTGCTGACGGTGAAAAAAATAACAAGGAAGTGCTGGAGCTGATTCTCAAGGAAATGGGACAGCCAGCTGATGCTTATGATCATGTGACAGACCGTGCCGGCCACGACCTCCGCTATGCCATTGATGCCAGCAAGCTTCGCGATGAGCTAGGATGGAAGCCAGAGTTTACCAACTTTGAAGCAGGTCTCAAAGAGACTATCAAGTGGTACACGGATAACCAAGACTGGTGGAAATCAGAAAAAGCAGCAGTTGAAGCCAACTATGCTAAGACTCAAGAAGTGATTAAGTAAGAATAGGCTATCTATGATGAGCCTTGTAAAACTAGCGCTATGAGATTGAGAGGCTGGGATTATCTGTCCCAGCCTTTTCTCACAGGATTGTTAGCTTTTTAATATGTTTGTTACAGAAAATTATGCAAAAATAGTGTAAAATAAGATAAATCCTTTCTGTGTTTTTAGCTAAAGGGATTTTCTCAAATTAAAGGAATACAAACATGAAAATGGTAAAAAGAGTAGTGGGAATTGGTTTGGTGCTGTTGCTTGCAGCAGTCCTGTTTCTGGTTCCTGCATCTGTTAATCAAAGTGAACAATTAAAGAATGTTCAAGGCAGTGCTTCCTGGATGAGTATTATTGAGCCAGCTTTGAGCAATGCCAATGTGACGGCTCAGGGAGTCAGCACGGAAGTTTCTCTCAATAGCGTCCAGCTTAATCAGGTGCTCAAGTCTTTTCTGGCTGACTCTGAGAATCAGGAGCTGCTGAACAGTGTTTACAGTATTGAAGGCAATAAGCTGCGCATCCAGTATCCAGTCAAACTGCTCTTCATTGACAGTAAGCTGGACTTAGAGGTGGATGTGACGGTGAGAGATAATGTCTTGCACATCACAATTGATAGTGCTAAGTTAGGCTCTCTTCCTATCCCTAAATCTTGGGTGACAGGCATGCTGAAGCAACAAATGCAGGCTTCAAATTCATCTATCACGACGGAGGGAGATAGTTTCCTTCTAGCTCTGCCGCAGAGTCAATACAGCATTAACAAAATCAGCTTCCAGAATGGAGCTGCTAAAATCCAGTTCAGCATGGGTTATGGAATCTAAAAAAGAAAACTTCATTTGAGGAAGAAGTCTTCCGAATCAAATGGAGTTTTTATACTATTATTTGAACAATAGCATTGTGAGGGAGAAAAGATGCCTATTCCTAATATCCTGCAAGAGGAGTTGATTGTTATTGATGACAATCTGCGTTTGCGAGCCTATGATGGCGAGTTTGAGTTGGCCATAGACTGGTACCAAGATCCAGATATGATTTATATGATTGATGGTAGTAGAGACCCCTATCCGCCAGAGCGAGTTCAAAGGATGTATGAATATCTTGCCAGGCAAGGTGAAGTGTATTTTATTGAAGTATGGGAGAAGGAGTGCTGGCTACCCATTGGGGATGTGACCTTTTGGCAAGATGATTTGCCGATTGTCATTGGAAAAGCGGACTACCGCGGGAAAGGCATTGGCAAGAAAGTTCTTTCTGCTTTGATACAGCGCGCACGCAATCTAGGCTATCAAAAACTAGTAGTTCAAGAAATTTATGATTTCAATCAGTCCTCTCGCAGTTTGTTTGAGTCGCTTGGTTTCTATCCAACTCATGCTATGGAGAAAGGCAAATCTTATACACTTGATTTGACCTTGCCCTTGGCACAGATTCAGCCCAGTCAGTTCTACCTTTCACGGGAAAAGCTGGACAGGATTTGTATTGATTTTGACCAACAAGAACTTGAAGCTTTACCTGTCAAGCGCATGGATGGCAAAATTTTCTTTACTGATGGACATAGCAGAGCCTTTAAGGCTTATCAGGCTGGCCTTTCTCATATTCCCATCTATTATGATAGGGACGAGCTTAACTGGGACTTTTATCGATACTGTGTCCAGACTTGTGAGGAAAGAGGCATCTTCTCTATAGCTGATTTACAGAACCGCATCTTGTCCAAGGAAGACTATCAGATCCATTGGCTTGATTGGTGTAAGAGAGAAGCTAGAAAATTTGATAAGAGCTGATATCGCGAAGCTCTTGTGTTATAATAGATAGATGGAATCAATATATTGAATCAGAGGTGAGATGATGCTTTATGAATTTTGTGCGGAAAATGTAACCTTGTTAGAAAAGGCTATGAAGGCTGGAGCCCAGCGGATTGAGCTCTGTGATAATCTGGCTGTCGGTGGCACGACGTCCAGCTATGGCGTGATTCAAGCAGCAGTTGACGTAGCCAAGCTTTATGGTGCGACTGTGATGACCATGATTCGGCCACGGGGCGGTGATTTTGTTTACACTGATCTTGAAATTGAGATTATGCTGACTGATATCCAAAAAGCCAAGGAAGCCGGCAGTCAGGGAGTCGTTTTTGGTGTCTTGACGGAGAAGAACGAAATAGATGTTCCGAAGATGCAGCGCCTGCTAGAGGCTTGCAAGGGACTGGAAGTAGTCTTTCACATGGCTTTTGACGCGATACCCGCTGAATACCAGTTTGGCGAAATGGACTGGCTGATTGAGAACGGCGTCCAGCGAATTTTGACCCACGGAGGACCTGCTAATGAGCCGATTGAGGAGCATTTTGCTTGGCTGGACGAATTAATCGAGCATGCTGCTGATCGGATTGATATCATGCCGGGCGGTGGCATTCATCTGGGCAATCGTCAGGAAGTTATAGACAGTCTGGCAGTTGACCAGCTGCATGGAACTAAAATTGTATTTTAAGGAGGGGGAAGCTGCGCTAGCAGTGGCTAAGTAGATGTTGGAACTATTTGAAAAATACAAGGCTAATCCAGATAAGCTTCAGACTTACGGCTTTAATGAGTCTGATGGAGCTTACCATTTCTCGCAGAAGATTATGAAGGGTGACTTTCGCTTGGAAGTGACTATCAGAGATGGGAAGCTGTACTATCAGGTCTTTGACTGTGATACTGATGATGCCTATCTACAGGTCAAGATGGAGCAGGTGACGGGGGAGTTTGTCGGTCAGGTTCGTGAAGCATGTCAGGCAGCACTGCTGGCTATCCGTCAGCACTGTTTTGACGAGATTGGCTTTCTCTATGAGCAGAGTAAGCGACTGCGGAATCATGCAGCTGAGGTTTATCAGGGTCAGATTGAGTACCTCTGGGAGAAGTCTTCCAGAAAGAGCTCGACTAAAGCTGGGGTTTTCCGCCACCAGGACAGTAAAAAATGGTATGGGGCTTTTTTGACCACAGACTGGTCTAAGTTTGAAGCAGAGCGAAGCGGCGCTATTGAGGTGCTGAATGTTAAGAATGACCATGTGGCAGAGCTGATTCAGAAAAAGGGGATTTACCCGGCCTTTCACATGAATAAGAAATATTGGCTCAGTCTGCCCTTGGATGATACCCTGAGCGATCAGGAAATCTTTGATTTGCTGGCTGTAAGTTACCAGCTGACCAGTAAAAAATAGAATCGAAGCACAGCGCTCCAATCCGCTGTGTTTCATTTTTCCTCAAAAAACAGTATAATAAAAAGACTAGTAAGAATAGGAGAAATTATGAACCTTATTAGAAAATTAGCCTGGTTTTTTAAGTTGGAAAAGCGGCGCTATATCATTGGTATCTTGGCCTTGTCCTGGGTCAGTGTCTTCAATCTGATACCGCCTAGAGTCATCGGTCAGGTTATTGACCGAATTGCTAGCAAACATCTGACTTCTCAAGAGCTGCTCTTTAATTTGCTGTTGCTGATTGCTTCAGCTTTTATCATGTACAGCCTGCGTTATGTCTGGCGCCTTTATATCTTAGGGACATCCAATAATCTGGGACGGATTCTGCGCTCTCGATTGTTCGAGCATTTTACTCACATGTCTCCCTCTTTTTATCAGAAATACCGAACAGGGGACTTGATGGCTCATGCGACCAATGATATCAATGCGGTTGTCAGTCTGGCTGGTGGCGGAGTCATGTCAGCTGTGGATGCTTCTATTACAGCCTTGGTGACCCTGCTAACTATGTTTTTCATTTTGGACTGGCGGCTGACTTTGATTGCCATTGTGCCCATGCCTTTCTTGTCGTGGGGAACAGGTTTGATTGGTCGTAAAAATCATGAAAGTTTTAAGGCTGCTCAAGAGGCATTTTCGGATTTGAACAATAAGGTTCAGGAGAGCGTTTCAGGGATTCGAGTGACCAAATCCTTTGGCTATCAGGAAGCTGAGACTCAGTCTTTTGCACAGACCAATCAGGAGGTCTACGAAAAAAACGTTTTGGCTGCCAAGTACGATTCACTTTTTGACCCCTTGGTTTTGCTTTTTATCGGCCTTTCTTATGTTTTGACCTTGATTTTCGGTGGAATTTTTATCTCCCAAGGACAGTTTACCATAGGAGAGTTGGTTACTTTTATCACTTATCTGGATATGCTGGTTTGGCCTCTGCAGGCTACAGGCTATCTTTTTAACATCGGCCAGCGGGGTGCCGTTTCCTATGAGCGGATCGAGAAACTGCTGGCTCAGGAGTCAGATGTCAAGGAAGCTGAACAACCCCTTTCTCATGCGGAAAATGGTCGATTGGATTATGACATTCAGAAGTTTGCTTATGCAGAGGAGACTAGTTTATCGGATATTCATTTTTCCATTGAGCAGGGACAGACACTGGGAATTGTAGGTCAGACGGGCTCAGGGAAGACCACTCTTCTGCGCTTGCTGCTGCGGGAGCAGGATATTCAGGAGGGGGCTATCTATCTGAATGGCCATGATATTCGAGAGTACCGCCTCAAAGACTTGCGCCGTCTTATCGGCTATGTACCACAGGAACAGATGCTTTTTGCTCTGTCCATTCGGGACAATATCCGCTTTGCTAACCCTCAGCTGACAGATAGCCAGGTTCTAGCTGCTGCTCAACTCTGCGGTGTTTATGAGGATATTCAGGCTATGCCAGAGGGGCTGGATACGGTTGTCGGTGAGCGGGGCTTGTCTCTGTCTGGTGGACAGAAGCAGCGCCTAGCTATGAGTCGAGCTATTATTACCAATCCTGAGATTCTGATTTTGGATGATTCCCTGTCGGCTGTTGATGCCAAGACGGAGCATCTGATTTTAGAAAATCTAAAGTCAGAGCGGGCTGGCAAGACTACCATCATCACTGCTCATCGGCTGTCGGCCTTGGTGCATGCAGACCTGATTTTGGTTATGGAAGAGGGACGAATCAAGGAGCGTGGCACTCACCAAGAGCTATTGGAGCAAAAAGGCTGGTATGCTCAGACATACCATAATCAGCAGCTGGCAGAAAGCTTGAAGGAGGAAGATTAACATGAAAAAGAAAGCAACTTTTCATCGCCTCCTAGGCTATATGTGGCGCTACAGGATGGTGAGCATCATGGCCTTGACCTTCATTCTGCTGACGACTCTGGTCACAACGGCATTGCCGCTTCTGGCCCGCTATTTTATTGATCAGTTTATCGGCCGCAATCAGGCCTGGGCTGGCCTGCCTTTGCTGGCTCTTTACTATGGTCTTTTCCTCTTGCGGGTACTTTTTACCTTCTTGGGAAAGTATTTCTTTGCGCGTGTGGCTCAAAGTGTGGTTCGGGACTTGCGACAGGAAAGCTTTGCCAATATCCAGCGTCTGCAAATGGCTTATTTTGATAAAACGCCAGCTGGTGCTATCGTTTCCCGCCTGACCAATGATACTCAGGCAGTAGCAGATATGTTCAGTGAGATTTTTTCTAATTTTTTGAGCTCTTTGCTGATTTTAGTTGTTACTTTGAGCGCTATGTTTACCCTCAACTGGCAATTGACCCTGATGATCGCTCTCTTTTTGCCTCTGATGGCAGCATCTATCTTGCTCTATCAGCATTTATCCAATCGTCAGCTCAAGCAGGTCCGTAATAAGCTCAGCGATTTGAATGTCAAGCTATCTGAGAGTATCGAGGGAATGCGGATTATTCAAGCATTTGGGCAAGAGAAGCGCTTGCTACGGGAATTTGAAGAAATTAACGGCCAACATTTAGGTTTTACTAATCGCTATCTCAATATCAACAGTCTCTTTCTGAGGCCAGCCATGTCCCTACTGAAAATCTTGGCTTATGGAGTGATTCTGACTTACTTTGGCTTGACTTGGCAAGTGGCGGGAATTACGGCTGGTATTATGTATGCCTTTATCCAGTATGTCAATCAGCTTTTTAATCCTTTGATTGATGTTATGCAGAATTATTCTGTTTTACAGACATCTATGGTTGCTGCGGAACGGGTTTTTGAAATCATGGATCGCACAGACTATGAGCCTGAGCAGGCTAATCAAGACCTGCAAATCCAAGATGGCAGTATCGAATTCAACCATGTTTCTTTTTCTTATGATGGGAAGCGTGATGTTTTGCGGGATATCTCCTTTTCAGTCAAAAAAGGCCAGACCATTGCCTTTGTCGGCTCGACTGGCTCTGGCAAGTCCTCTATTATTAATCTTTTCCTGCGTTTTTATGAGTTTGAGCGGGGACAGATTTTGATTGATGGCCGAGATATTAAAGACTATAGCCAGGAAGAACTGCGACGAAAGATTGGCCTTGTTTTGCAGGATCCCTTCCTTTATCACGGTACCGTTGCTTCCAATATTCAGCTTTACCAAGAGCAGCTGATGCGAGAAGAAATTATAGAAGCGGCTAAGTTTGTAGATGCTCATGGCTTTATCAGTCAGCTGCCTCAAGGCTATGATGCCCCTGTGACTGAGCGGGGAGCGACATTTTCCAGCGGTCAGCGGCAGCTTCTAGCCTTTGCCAGAACCATCGCTACTAAGCCTAAAATCTTGATTTTGGATGAGGCGACAGCCAATATTGATTCGGAAACAGAGGAGCTGATTCAAGCCTCACTGAGAAAAATGCGACAGGGACGGACAACCATTGCCATTGCCCACCGTCTGTCTACCATTCAGGATGCCGACTGCATCTATGTCTTGGATAAGGGCCGCATTATCGAATCCGGCAGCCACGAAGAATTGCTAGCTCAAGATGGAACCTATAAGAAAATGTACCAACTGCAGGCTGGAATGATGGAGTCTTGAAAAGCCTGATTATAAATGAAAGGTGTAGAATTCATTTGGAATTCTACACCTATTTTAAATAGTCTTTTAATTTCTCTACATTTTCTTCTAGGTTATCATAAGGCAGCTTGGCATACTGGTAAGGGCAGCTAGCAAGGTAGCTCTGTTCAAAGAAGTCAAGCGGCAGGCTGCTGTGTTTGAGAGCGCTGACGGAAGAAAGTGACCTCAAGTCTAACAGAATGCCGTCCTTGGTCAGATAGCTGGCTAGTGGCAGCTGAGCTTGTTCTAGCAGTGTCTGTGCCTTTTTTGCTTCCTCTTCCTGAAGCTGCAGCAGCGCCAGCCTATTTTTTTCAAACATGAGACTGTCGATGTAAAGCGATAGGGCCTTTTGCATGATGAGGTTGCTGTCGTAGTCCACGGCGCTTTTGTAAGCGATGAAGGTCTTTTGAATCTGAGGCGGAAGGAGCAGGGCGGTAATCCTCAGGGCTGGGAAAAGGCTGGTAGAAAAGGACTTGATGTAGATGACCCGCTGGCTATTGTCTAGATAATGAAAGGTTAACTCCCGCCGGCTATCAAAGTCTGATAGGTAGTCATCCTCTACAATATAGACATCATAGAGCTGGGCTAGCCGAAGAATCTCTTCCTTGTCCTGCCGAGTGTATGAGTGGCCCAAGGGATAGTGAAAGCGAGGAATAGTGTAGAAAAACTTGATCTTTCCGCTTTGAAAAATCCTCTCAAGTTCTTGCAGATTAATTCCTTGCGGTGTTCTTTCAATGGTTTTATAAGGAAGTTTTTGCGCTAGCAGAAGATCATTAATCCGATGGTAGGTCGGCTGCTCCACCAAGATACGCTCTTTTTGATTGGGAAATTCAATCTGTGAGAGGATATAGAGAGCCTGCTGGGTGCCGGAAGTCAGTGCCAGCTGCTCCCTAGAAGCATAGACAGCAGAGTCTAGCATTAGCTTTTGCACAGAGCGACGCAAATCCTCCAGTCCTTCCTGCTGAGGGTAGTAGTTGAAGAGATAATTTTCCCGGCCAATCAGAGTTTCATTTACACAGAGTCGGAAATCTTCGTAGGCTTGGTGGCGGTCATCCCTCACAGGTAGCTCCAAATCCTGCTTTTCTTCCTGAGCATTTTCCAGTACATAGTAGCCGCTTTTGGGAACGGCATAGATGTACTTCTGATACTTGAGCTCAATCAGAGCCTTTTGCGCGGTATCCTTACTGCAGTGATAACGCTCTGCCAGCTTGCGGACAGAAGGGATTTTCTGACCAGTAGCCAATTTTCCCTCTTTTATATCTTTAGTAATCTTATCAACGATGCGTTGGTATTTTGCTTTAACCATAAAACTGTCCCCATACAGATTTAATTTTTTCATATTGTAACTCATTTTCAGATATTTTACAATAGAGAACAAGTAGGAGGAGTCATGAAAACAAAAACAGTCATTCTGGCCACAGATATTTCTGGCTTAGGTAAGGTTGCCGCAACAGCTGCCCTGCCGCTTTTTGCAATTTGCCAGCTAGAAGTCGCCCTGTTGCCAACCATGATTTTGTCGTCCCATACAGGTGGTTTTTCAAATATCTATATAGATGATTACACGCATGGGATGCTTGCTTTTTTGAAACAATGGCAGAGCCTAGAGTTCAACTTTTCAGCTCTGATAACAGGATATTTGAAGTCTGATATTCAGGTGGAAAATTTGCTGCGCTTTAAAGAGGAAAAAAGCTTGCCCCTTATCGTGGATCCTATCATGGGGGATAAGGGAACTTTTTATCAGGGATTTTCAGATGCCCATCTAGACCATATGCGTCGCCTCTGCCAGCATGCTGATTTAGTTTTGCCCAATTTGACGGAAGCCTGTTTGTTATTGGAAGAACCCTACGAAGATAGTTTATCAGAAGATAGATGGGAGGACTACTGCAAGCGTTTGGCTGAGTTAGGACCGAGCAAGGTCTTGCTAACTGGCTTGCCCATGAAAGAGAATCAGATTGGTGTGGCCTATTTTGATGCGGGAACAGAAGGGTTTAACCTCTTTTCCAGTCCATCTCTGCCCCAGCAATTTTTTGGAACGGGTGATATATTGACGACACTTGTGGCTGCGGCTTTTGTTCAGGAGGTTGATATCAAGCAAGCCCTGCCTGTGATTTTGAAGTTTATTGAAAAGAGCTTGGCACTTAGCTTTAAAGAGCAAATAGATCAAAAGAAGGGCGTTTTTTACCAGCCCTACCTAGGAGAGCTTTTTGCTGATTTTCAAGCCTTGATGGAGGAAAAAGATGAAGAAACAAACACTCGATTTGCAAACCTTAACCATGATTAGTTTATTTGCTGCTTTGATTTTTCTGAGCATTCAGTTTTTTAAAATTCCTGTCGGAGCTCAGTTTATTCACTTTGGAAATGCACTGGTGGTAGTGGGCTGTCTGATTTTTGGCAGTAAGCTCGGTTTTTTAGCGGCTGCTATTGGATTGGGAATATTTGACTTGCTGAATGGTTACGCAGCAGAAATCCCAGTCATCTTGTTAGAAGCACTTGCAGTAGCCGTGGTGATTCATTTTCTGTATGAAAGACTCTTTCAGAGAAAGGATCGACTAGGAAATATTCTTATGACAGCAGTAGCCGCAGCTTTGGTGAAGATTGTGCTTAATATCCTCAAGTACACTCTGACAGGAACACTGCTTGGCGGGAGTAGTTTACCAGCAGCCTTTTTGCTGGCAGTAGCTAAGATTACTGGTACATTTGGCTCTAGTCTAGCGACAGTCATCGCTGTCCCAATCTTATATCCAATCTTTCAGCAAGTCAGAAAAGCTCACAAGCAAAGAAGGACTCTGGAAAAGCAAGGATGAATCAATAAACAGTATGAACGAAAAAACCGTCTGAGAATCCTCAGACGGTTTTAGTGTATTTGTCTTACATAAAATAAACGATAGCAAGGTATTGCAGGGCAGAAGCCGCTAGAATGAAAAGATGCCAAATCATGTGGAAGTAGGGCTTCTTTTGAGCATAGAAGCCGGCTCCTACAGTATAGCAGAGGCCACCAGCTAGCATGAGCCCCCAGAAGACAGGTCCGGTTTGACCGATAATCTGCGGAATGATAAAGACAACCAGCCAGCCCATAATCAAATAGAGAGCTAAGCTAAATTTTTCATTGACTTTCTTGGCGAAAATCTTATAGAGGATACCAAAGATGGTCGTGCCCCACTGGATGGCAATGATGAGATAGCCAAACCAGTTATTCATCAGCGACAGCACGACTGGCGTGTAGCTGCCAGCGATGGCGATGTAAATCATAGAGTGGTCGATAATGCGCAAGATATACTTGTGGGTCGAGCCATAGGACATCGAATGATAGATGGTCGAAGAAAGGAACATGAGAAAGAGGCTGATGACAAAGATAGAAGTTCCGACAGCAGCTACCAAGCCGTGCCCTTCATAGCTATAAATAGCCGATATAGGCAACAGAATAAGCATCAGAACAGCTCCTACTGCATGGGTAACAGCGTTGGCAATTTCCTCTCCAAAGGATAGTTTTTTACTGAGTTTAAGCGCGTAGTTCAAGATTTTCTTCCTCCTCATTTGGTACTTGGATTAGGGATAAGGTCTTTTGATAGAGTTTGACCGTCTGGCAGGCAGTGGAAATGATGGGTACGACCTCTAGCTTGCTGCCATTCATGTAGTCAACGAAGTCATCATAAAGCTCTCGCGAATCTGCTGATTTATGTAACATATTTAAAGTAGCAGAGATTTCCTGGATAGAAAATACCGTTTTTAAGGTCGTAATGGCAATCAAGCGAGCTACTTGGCGACGTTGATATTTTTTCTTGACCGGCTTGGCAATATAGCCATGCTTGACGTAGTTGTTAATCATAGAAGCAGTCAGTCCCTTGTCAGCAGCTGAAATAGAAGAGCCACAGACATTGTTTACATAGAGCAGAACCTGGTCCAAATATAGGTCCAGTTCTGGTAATTCGTCCCACTTGGGAAAAATTTGTTGAGAGTTCAAATCTTTATCACTTTCTTATCTAGTCTTTATAACCAGATGATAACATCTCTGTAAAACAAAGTCAAGCAAAAAATAGAATGTCCCATTGAAATTTGATATAATTTTAAAAAGAAGAAAGGGAGGTTTCAGATGAAAAAACAAACAATCTTTGATATGGCAGCCTTCCTAGGCAGTCTGATTTTTTGGTCTTGGCTCTATATGCGCTTTTTTTATGCCTATGTAGCCGTCGTCTTTTACAAGAATCAGCCAGAGTGGAGCCTGCTGATACCAGCTTCTATCATCCTGACTTTGACAGCGATTAGCTCGCTTTTTATTCGCGGCCTCTACAGTCGGCACATTCCCCGTTGGCTAGTGCTAGCCAGTTATACCCTCTATTTTCTCATTCTATTCTATGCCCTCTTTTTAAAAAATATCGGCAGGCAGGGCTTCAGTCTAGATCTGCAATCTTTTACCTATAATTGGATTTATGGGGATAAGCTGGTACCAACCATGAATATTATTATGTTCATTCCGCTGGGCTTTCTCTGCAAGTTGTCATGGAAACATGTGGCTTATTTTATCTTGGCTATCGGTCTGGTTGAGGGGAGCCAGTATCTCTTTCACCTGGGTATTTTTGAC
Organism: Streptococcus sanguinis SK355; assembly: GCF_000212855.1. Taxonomy (GTDB): domain Bacteria; phylum Bacillota; class Bacilli; order Lactobacillales; family Streptococcaceae; genus Streptococcus; species Streptococcus sanguinis_A. Next base: position 1,975,802 of record NZ_GL890993.1, on the reverse strand, counting down.
TTGGGAGATATCTTGACCAATCTGCTAGGCTTCATCATCGGCAGCTATCTACTAGAGACAGCCTTGGGTAAATGGATTGTTCGCCATATTCACTAAATGAAAGAAGGAAACTATGAAAATTCTTATCCCAACTGCGAAAGAGTTGAATCTAACTGCGCCATCTGCAATCCCTAATCCACTTTCAGCACAAACTCAGACTGTGTTGGATGAGTTGGCAACCATGTCAGTAGCTGACTTGGCATCTTTTTATAAAATTTCCCCAGAAAGAGCAGAGATAGAGTGGCAAGCCATTCAGGCTTTGCGAGAAGGAACTGCGCAGCATGCTCCAGCCCTCTATCTTTTTGATGGCCTCATGTACCGCCATATCAAGAGGCGGGACTATACTAAGGGGGAAAGTCAGTATATCGAGAAGCATCTTGCTATCACATCAGCACTTTACGGAGTCATCCCGGCCTTGGAGCCCATAGCGCCTCATCGTTTGGACTTTATGATGCCACTCAAGTTAGATGGGAAGAGTCTCAAGGCTTTTTGGAAAGAAGCTTATGACAAGGCTCTGGCAGAAGTTGAGGTGATTTTCTCCCTCCTGTCCAGCGAGTTTGAAACGGTCTTTTCCAAGGAAATCCGCCAGCGCATGATAGGTTTCAAGTTTCTGGAAGACCGAGGCGGCAAGCTGAAAGTCCATTCGACCATTTCTAAAAAAGCACGTGGCGAGTTTTTAACAGCTCTAATAACTAACCAAGTGACAGAAGTCGAACAGATGAAAAAATTAAGCTTTGCTGGTTTCGCTTACCGACCTGACCTATCTAGTGAACAAGAGTTGGTTTATGTGAAGGAAGTTTAGAAGAGAAGAAGTATTTATACAAGGAAATAGCATTCTTTTTATGTGTGAAATCAAACAATATACTTTAAAAATCTTAAATTTTATTCGTCTCTCTAAAAGTACTAAAATTGAGACCATTTTGATGAATCCCGTACTAAAACCCCTCGCAATTATTTGCGGGGGGTTAGTGTCTTATAAGTTTTCTTTTCTTTTTATAATCTTCTCTTTTTAGTTAAGGGCTGCTAAAAGAGCATCAGCCTGTGCTGAGAGTTCAGCAAGTTTGTCTTCTGCGACAGCCAGTTGTCCAGTTCCCCATGCTTCTGGGTTGATACCAACACCTGTGAATGGTTCTACCACATTCATACGGATGAAAGGCAGCAGGCTGCGGTAGTGCTTGAATACTTCATCTGGTGATGTGCCGTTTGCGACAGATGAAACAGTAACAACCTTAGCATTCAGAGCAGATGGGCCAGTTGGGTCTGACAGATCCAGAGCGCGTGAAGCCCAGTCCAAAAGGTTTTTCACTACTCCTGGGATAGCCCAGTTGTAGACAGGTGAGAAAATCCAGATGGCATCAGCGGCCAAAATTTCTTCACGAACCTTAGCAACAGCAGCTGGAGCAGGACTTTCGATGTCTTGGTTGAAGAATGGTACATCTTTGTAATCAAGATATGAAACTTCTGCCTTGCCAGCCAAAGCTTTTTCAGCTTGCTCAGCCAATTGGTGGTTGAAAGAACCTTGACGAAGTGAGCCGACGATGAATAATACTTTAGACATTGCATTGTCTCCTTTTTTATAAAATAAAGAGAAATTTCTCTTGTTACAACATATGTTACAACATTAATCACTAGTTAGCAATTATTTAGCTCATTTTTTTGAAATTTTTTAGAATGCGAATCAAATCTTGTTTATCGTCTTCTTCGAGAATGGACAGAGCTTGCTGAATATTTTTGATATGATCAGGCAGGGCGGCTTCAATTTTAGCTCTGCCTTGTTCCGTCAAGCCAATCAAAAAAGCCCGGCGGTCATTTGGGTCGCAGGTGCGGACAATCCAGCCGTCGCGTTCCATATTTTTGATGACAACAGTCATGTTGCCAGAAGTAGCCAATATGCGGTCAATCAGGTCCTGAATACGCAGTTCTCCTTTGCTGTACAAGGTTTCTAAGACGGAAAACTGAGTAGGAGTCAAATCATGCTTTTTAAAAATCTGAGCTTCAATGGCACGGATGGTTCTTGCTGCCTTATGAAAGACAATCATGGTTTTCAAATCAAGCAGAGTTTCTTTGCTTAAATCGTCTGTAATCTTCATAACAATATTTTACCAATAAATAGTATCATATGCAAGGATATTGCTTTAGAATTTTGAGAATATTCTCATCAAAAAAAGATAGAAAAGTAGGAGTATTTGTAGTATAATGACGGAGTGAAATATAAAAATAGAAATAAAGCCAGTTTTCCAATTTGGCAGTACCTTATCGGTATTTTTATCGTTCTCAGTGTTCTTGTCTTTTCATTTTTTGCAGTTTTGCAAGTATCTATGCAGCCGAGACAGTCGGCTAAGGAAGCAAGCAGCCGCTTGGCCAAGGAATACGCAGATCTTGAAGAAGTGGACTCATTTGCCTTCTACAATGGGCAGGAATCTTACTACAGTCTGCTTGGCAAGACAAGTAAGGGTGTCGAAAAAGCTGTATTGATTGCAAAAGATTCCAATGAGATTCGGGTCTATCGACTGGACAAAGGTGTCAGTAAGGCTGAGGCGAAGAGCATTGCCAAGGAAAATGGAGCAGGAACTATTGATAAGGTGACCATGGGCTATTTTCAGGATCAGCCCATCTGGGAAGTCAAGTCGGGAGGCACCTACTACCTGATTGGTTTTGAAAGCGGACAGTTAGTCAGCAAGGAGGGACTATGAAATTATCAAATCGTGTCTTAAAGATGGAAGAAAGCGTGACTTTAGCAACAGCAGCGCGTGCTAAGGCTTTGAAAGCGCAGGGGCGGGATATTCTGTCTCTGACTCTGGGAGAGCCGGATTTTCCGACGCCTAAGAATATCCAAGATGCGGCTGTAGCAGCTATTGAGGATGGGCGTGCTAGCTTTTATACGGTTACTAGCGGTCTGCCAGAGCTAAAAGAAGCTGTAGTAGAGTATTTTGCCAACTATTACGGCTACACAATCCAGCCTAATCAAGTGACGGTGGCAACCGGAGCTAAGTTCTCCCTCTACACCTTCTTTATGAGTGTGCTTGACTCAGGTGATGAAGCTATCATTCCGACGCCTTACTGGGTCAGCTACGGGGACCAGATTAAGATGGCCGAGGGGACTCCTATTTTTGTCCAAGCTACTGAGGAAAATAATTTCAAGGTGACGGTGGAACAGTTAGAAGCTGCTCGTACTGACAAGACTAAGGTCTTGGTTTTGAACTCGCCGTCCAACCCGACTGGTATGATTTATACGGCTGAGGAGCTGCTGGCGATTGGAAACTGGGCTGTAGAGCATGATATTCTGATTTTGGCAGATGATATTTATGGACGTCTGGTTTATAACGGCAATAAATTTACGCCAATTTCTAGTCTATCAGAGGAGATTCGCAAGCAGACAGTGGTCATCAATGGTGTCTCTAAGAGCTACTCCATGACAGGTTGGCGGATTGGCTATGCAGTTGGTGAGCCAGAGATTATAGCAGCTATGAGTAAGATTGCAGGTCAGACGACTTCTAACCCGACAGCAGCGGCTCAATATGCAGCTATCGAAGCTCTGACTGGCAGTCAGGAAACGGTCGAGACTATGCGTCAAGCCTTTGAAGAGCGTCTGAATACTATTTATCCTCTCTTGGCTCAGGTGCCAGGATTTGAAGTGGTCAAGCCACAAGGGGCCTTCTATCTCTTTCCAAATGTCAAGAAAGCCATGGAAATGAAAGGTTATACCGATGTGACCGAGTTTACGACAGCAATTTTAGAAGAAGTTGGCGTGGCTCTGGTGACCGGAGCAGGATTCGGTGCTCCAGAAAATGTCCGTCTTAGCTATGCGACAGATCTGGAAACACTCAAAGAAGCCGTTCAGCGTCTGCAGCAATTTATGGAAAGTAAATAGAGCTCACAATCCGGCATTGCTTGATAAAGATAACCTACAAAAATTTATAAACAATAGATAAGGACGGACTCAGAGTTCGTCTTTTTCAGTTCCCCTAAACTGCACTGGCAAATAGTTTGATAAAATGGTAAAATAATATAGAATATCATAAAATCGCTTTCATATTTTCTGGTCGAATTGAGAAGATTTTGGGCGACGAAATAAAAGCTGGGAGCAGTTAGAATTTAGCTGCTAGGTCTTGTAAACAGGAGTCGAAGGAGAACAATATGAAACGTCGTTTGATTTTCTTATTCTTGCTAGGCGTTCTAGTCTTGCTAGGAGCTTATGTTTTCTTTAATTCAGAGGTGGGTTGGACCACTATTTCCGAATCCAATGGCTATAGTCTGCAAGCCAAAGGTCATCGCTATCGTATCCAATATTATGAGAATGACTCGGCCCGAATAGACTGGTATTTGAGCAATTATCAGCCAGAACTGAGATTAAATATGAGAATCTTAGAACGCCCAACTGCTCCCGGTTCTTACACTAAGGAGGAGATATCTGGACAGGGCTCTGCACGCTTTTTGATGGTTTGTAGAACTTGGGGTTCTGCAGAGAACAGTCAAAAGTTTTTAATTAAACGTGCCTATTATAAGGTTGATATTAGACTTAATAAAAAGATGGAGGTAGATACTGAGAAGAGCAGTATGACCTACTGGAAGACGGAAGAAGAGATAAAGGATGATCCGCCTGTTGATTAAATAGCAGCTATCAATGGAAGATTAACTAAGTATAAGTAACTTTCTGATAGGAATCACCAGACGACTTAAAAATTTGAGGAGTATTTAGTTGAAGACGATGGTGTTTCGGTGTATAATAAAAGAAGTCCATTTGGTCTAGCCCTGCATTCTATTGACTTGCAGTGTGTTCCTCATGGTCTTTTTACTTAAGTAATAATAGGGATGAAGATTATTTTGTACAAAAGGAGATAAAATGGGTTTTATCAGAAAGGAAATAGGGGAAAGAGAGAAGAAGCTTCTCGAGGATTTTTCTATTGAAGAAAAAGAACTGGCTTTGCCATTTTTACTAGAGGATGAGAAGAGAGGAATTTTTCTCTGCGTCAAGCAATTTCGTATCGGAGAAGGGAAATATCAAGTTTTAGCCATGATTCTCGGTGGGCACTTGCTTGAATTTCGCCTAGAAGAAGAGCGAGCGGATAGATATCCAGCCCGCAATGAAGAAGATCAAAGTGTAAAAGGTCTATCAACAGAAACAATCTCCCAGCTTGTGATTCCCAAGGTTTTAAAAGGACGAGAGGACAAGATCATAACAGTGATTCAACATGCCCTGTCGCAGATTAACCCTTATTATGATACGAAGATAAGGGAAGTAAACCACGTGGAGTACAGATAAAGAGGAGATAGGATATGGGATTATTAGAAAAGTGTCTGGATTTTTTACCGACTAGACGGGCTGTCAGTGACATAGAAGAAGAGATGACTTGGGAGGAGGAATTTACCCCTAAAAGAGTTCACCACAAAGAAGTCAGTAGTAGCCCTCAGAAGGAGACTGAGGGAGCAGTGTCTCTTCCCCAAGAAGGAAGTTGGAAATTCGTACATGAGATGATTTCTGAAGAAGGGATTGAGGTTTTAAAGAAAGCTGGCATTGATGATGAGCTGGTCTTTGAGACGGGTGATTGGGTCGCAGATCATGATTTGGGGATTTATCTGGTCCTTTATCGCTTTGGTGGCAGAACCAACTGGAAGAAGACTTATAAGCTAATCTTGCAAGGACAGGTGATTGAATTTAAGACCAAGACGATCTTTCATCAGCAGGATTTTTCTTATGAAGATGGGGAATTCACCAAGGGAGTGATTGTCAAAAACGTCTCCAATATGCTCCTGCCCTTGGCTTTCGAAGGTCAACAACAGCGAGTGCTCCATATCATTCAAGCAGCTCTATCAGCAGCTAGCCCAAGCTATGATACGGTTATTTATAGGGCGAACTTTGATTTGGTTTAGGAGGGGAAGATGATATATATTACAAGAGAAGATGTTTTGACTTGGCTGGACAAACATGAGCCGGTGGCCAATCGTCAGAAGGACATTGCGGCTTTTCATAAAGAACTGTCGTTTCGTCTTCAAAGAATGGACTTTCGACCGTCTACCAGTTCAAAAGATTCACAGAGAGATGTTTGTGAAGACCCTGACCAAGAGCTAACTGTAGCCTTTACTCAGGATGGGGAGGGGAATTATGCGACGATTGACCAGAGTCCAGGAGGTCAGATTCTCAGCGATCAGCGCTTTAAGATGGCTTTGAAAAAAGTCTTGAACTATGATGATGACATGGTTGATCGACTGCTATATGGAACAAAAAATTAGTTCTCTTATTCAGAGAGAGTTATCCGCCAGCCTTTAGGAGGCTGGTTTTTTAATTTTTCTGAGATTTAACCTCTTCAAGGATAGCTATTGCAATCGCTTTATGGTAAAATATAGAACAGATGTCCAAAAGATTTGTCTTGAAATAAAGTGACATTTAGCAACCAATCTAGGAGACAGATATGATTGATCATTTTGGAATTACAGTCAAGGATTTGGAAGTCAGCAAGCTCTTTTATCAGCAAGCTTTAGAGCCATTGGGCTACAAGATTGCCTTTGAAATTCCTCAGGCAGTAAGTTTTGCAGAACCTCGGACGGCTCCAGCTGGAGATTTTTGGTTAAGTCAGGGGCAATCAGATGCGTCTCATTTTGCCTTTCGTGCAGAGACTAGGGAGCAGGTCGATGCTTTTTATCAAGCGGGTCTAGCAGCGGGCGGTCAAGATAATGGTGCTCCGGGTATTCGTCCCCAATATCACCAACCTTATTATGCAGCCTTTGTCTTGGATCCAGATGGTAATAATGTCGAGGCAGTCTGTCATAAAGAATAAAAAATAGAAAAGAGAAAAAACGTGTCAAAGAAAATCGTAACAATTATTGATGTGAAAAATTATGTTGGTCAAGAAGTGACCATTGGTGCTTGGGTAGCCAATAAGTCAGGTAAGGGTAAGATTGCTTTCTTGCAGCTGCGTGATGGTTCTGCTTTTTTCCAAGGGGTGGCCTTCAAGCCTAACTTCATCGAGAAATTTGGCGAAGAAGAAGGATTGGTGAAGTTTGATACGATTAAAAAGCTTAGTCAAGAAACTTCTGTCTATGTGACAGGGATTGTCAAGGAAGATGAGCGTTCAAAATTTGGCTATGAGCTGGACATCACCGATATCGAAATCATTGGCGAGTCAAATGACTATCCAATCACACCTAAAGAACATGGGACTGACTTCCTCATGGACAACCGTCACTTGTGGCTGCGTTCTCGTAAGCAAGTGGCAATGATGCAAATCCGCAATGCCATCATCTACGCTACCTATGAATTCTTTGACAAGAATGGCTTTATGAAGTTTGACAGCCCAATCTTGTCAGGAAATGCAGCAGAAGACTCAACTGAACTCTTTGAAACAGACTACTTCGGAACTCCAGCATACTTGAGTCAGTCAGGTCAGCTTTATCTGGAAGCAGGTGCCATGGCTCTTGGTCGTGTCTTTGACTTTGGTCCTGTATTTCGTGCTGAAAAATCAAAAACCCGTCGTCATTTGACTGAGTTCTGGATGATGGATGCAGAGTATTCATACTTGACACATGATGAGTCACTTGACTTGCAAGAAGCTTATGTTAAGGCTTTGATCCAAGGTGTTCTTGACCGTGCTCCTCAAGCTTTGGAAACACTGGAACGTGATGTAGAACTTTTGAAACGCTATATTGCTGAGCCTTTCAAGCGTGTTAGCTATGATGAAGCGATTGACCTCTTGCAAGCCCATGAAAATGATGAGGATGCGGACTATGAGCATCTGGAACATGGTGATGACTTCGGGTCACCGCATGAAACATGGATTTCAAACCACTTCGGTGTACCAACCTTTGTCGTGAACTATCCAGCAGCTATCAAAGCCTTCTACATGAAACCAGTTCCTGGAAATCCAGATCGTGTCCTTTGTGCGGACCTACTGGCACCAGAGGGATATGGAGAAATCATCGGTGGTTCTATGCGTGAGGAAGACTACGATGCTCTTGTTGCTAAAATGAATGACCTTGGTATGGATACGACAGAATATGAATTCTACCTTGATCTTCGTAAGTATGGAACAGTTCCGCATGGTGGCTTCGGTATCGGTATCGAGCGTATGGTAACCTTTGTGGCAGGGACCAAGCATATCCGTGAAGCCATCCCATTCCCACGTATGCTGCACCGTATTAAACCATAAAACAAATCAAACGCCCATGGGGCGTTTTTTCAAAGCACTAGAAAGAAGAGGTGGAGATCATGTAAACAGCGGATTAACAAGTGATAAAGGATAGAAATTAGAAAACACTTGTTAAAGGAGAAAATATGTTTAAAAGAAGTTATCGGAAAAATATCGGCCTTATGGCCGGAGTAGAATTCTTTGCCTTTCTAGGCATTACTAGTTTTTGGATTTTATTTCTCAGTCAAAACGGCATGTCACTTTGGCAGATTGGGCTTTTGGAAAGTATTTTTCATGCGACTAGCGTTATTTGTGAAATTCCTTCCGGGATGTTGGCGGATCGCTTTTCCTACAAGACCAATCTTTATCTGAGCCGGATAGCTGGGATTGTGTCTTCTGTTCTCATGTTGGCGGGGCAGGGGAACTTTTGGGTTTATGCACTGGCTATGGTGATTAGTGCTTGGTCCTATAATTTTGATTCGGGTACAAGTGCGGCCATGGTTTATGATTCTTCTGTAGAGGCTGGACTCAAGGAACGTTACTTATCCATCTCCAGTTTTATGTCTGGAGTGGCTGAAGCGACCCGGTCTTTGGGAACGGTCTGGGCTGGATTTTTTGTCCATGGACAATTGCATCTGACCTACTATATCATGATTGGGACCTCTGTCATCGTTCTTTTCTTGATCTGGATGTTGAAGGAGCCAAGTGTCAAAGCAGAGAAAACAGAACGTCTGACTATGAAAAAGATTGTCTGGGCTGTCAAAGAAGAGTTGCAAAGAAATCCCAGCCTATTTACTTGGATGATTCTGTCGCAAATCATCTGCACCTTGATGTGTATGTTTTATTTTTATTATCAAAATCAATTGCCTGACTTAAAAGATTGGCAGATTTCGGTAGTCATGCTGATTGGCAGTGCTTTGAATATCTTAGCGGTCTATCTGGCGAGTGTGATTGGAAAGAAGTATTCTGCCCTAAAACTCTTTCCTTCAGTAGTCCTTCTAACTGGGGCAAGCTACCTGCTGTCCTATTTTGGAACGCCAATCATCTATATTTTGATTTATCTAATCAGCAACGCCTTGTATGCACTTTTCCAGCCGATTTTTGACAATGATTTACAAAAACAGCTGCCAAGTGAGGTACGGGCGACCATGCTCAGTGTCTACTCTATGATGTTCAGTCTGAGTATGATTGTCATTTTCCCTGTGACAGGCTGGTTGATTGATTACTTTGGCTTTGACTGGACTTTTATAGTTTTAGGTGGCTTCTTATTAGCAGCGACACCGTTTTTGCATATGGGTCTAAAGAAAATAAGCCAGGAATTACAAGAAGTCTAAGATTAATATTCTCTTTCTGCTGGTCAGAAGGAGAATATTTTTTAGCCTTTGAAAATTATGGTAAAATAAATACAGTTTAATGGAGAAGTAGGCAGTATGAAAGATTTATTGAAATATTTCAAGGGCTATATCAGGGAGTCTTTGCTGGGACCCTTGTTCAAGCTTTTGGAAGCCAGTTTTGAACTGTTAGTTCCGCTTTTGATTGCGGGAATTGTGGACGAGACTATTCCTCGAAAGGACAGCTCCCATCTCTACTGGATGGTTTTTCTTTTGATGGGTTTGGCTGCGCTGGGCGTGGTGGTAGCGGTGGTGGCCCAGTATTATTCGTCAAAGGCGGCAGTGGGCTTTACTCGTCAGATGACAGGTGACCTCTATCAAAAGATTCTGCGCTTGCCCAAGGCCAGTCGGGATGAGCTGACGACTTCAAGCTTGGTGACTCGGCTGACGAGCGACACCTACCAGATCCAGACGGGCATCAATCAATTCCTTCGTCTCTTTCTGCGGGCGCCTATCATCGTTTTTGGCTCAATCATTATGGCCTTTGCTATCAGTCCGGTCATTACCTTGTGGTTCTTGCTCATGGTGGCTATTTTAACGGCTATTATCGTTTTCATGTCTCGTCTGATGAATCCTCTCTATGCTAAGATTCGCCAGCTGACAGATCAGCTAGTCAATCTGACGCGTGAGCAGCTGCAGGGCATGAGGGTTATACGAGCTTTCGGTCAGACCCAGCGCGAGGTTCAGGCCTTTCGCAATCGTAACGAGCTCTATAAAACCTGGCAAATCAGGACGGGAGCTCTGGCTAGTCTGATTAGCCCTCTGACCTTTCTTACGGTCAATGGTACCCTGATTGCTGTGATTTGGCAGGGGAATGCTTTTATAGGCAAGGGATTGTTGACTCAGGGGATGCTAGTGGCCTTGGTCAATTATTTATTGCAAATTTTGGTGGAATTGCTCAAGCTGGCTATGCTGGTCAACTCGCTCAATCAAAGCTATATCAGTGCAGGCCGCATTAGTCAGGTCTTCGAGCAAGCAGAAGAAGATGTCCTGCAGGAATTAGTGCAGGAAACAGCTCTGCTAGATCAAGCTATTAAAGTCCAGCAGGTCAGCTTTTCTTATCCAAATGCAGCTAGTCCAGCCCTGACAGGTCTGACTTTTGATTTGAAAAACGGCCAGACTTTAGGTGTTATTGGCGGGACAGGTTCAGGGAAGTCTACTCTGGTTCAGCTTCTGGATCATCTTTATCCTGTGGCTGCTGGCCAGTTGACCATCTTTTCCCAAGGGCGTAGTCCCAAAAATCTCAGAGAATGGCGGTCTTGGATTAGTCTGGTGCCTCAGAAGGCGGAGCTTTTTCAAGGAACTGTTCGCTCCAATCTGACTTTAGGATTTTCAACCAAGCCAACAGACGCAGACTTGTGGCAGGCTTTAGAGATTGCTCAGGCAGCGGACTTTGTCTCTCAGAAGGAAGGTGGCTTGGATGCGACTGTAGAGGCCTTTGGCCGGAATTTTTCTGGCGGTCAGCGTCAGCGTTTAACCATTGCCAGAGCTGTCTTGCGGAGGGCACCTTTCTTGGTTTTAGATGATGCGACCTCAGCTCTGGATTATCTGACTGAGGCAAGACTCCTGCAGGCTATTAAGAATGAATTGCCAGAGACCAGTTTGGTCTTGATCTCTCAGCGGACCAATAGCTTGCGCTCAGCGGATCAAATTTTAGTCCTAGATAAGGGAGAACAGGTGGCTCTTGGTCGCCATGAGGAACTCTTAGCTAGCTCTGCCATTTACCGAGAAATCCATCACTCACAGCATAGTCAAGGAGAGGAGGGAAAGCATGAAGCATAAGACATCACCTAGCAGCTTGAGGCGTTTGACTCGAGATTTGCTGCAGGCTCGCTGGCTCTTTCTCCTAGCTAGTCTGGGAACGGTGGCTCAAGTGGCTCTGACTGTTCTTCTTCCAGTTTTAATCGGGAATGCGGTTGATAGCGTTCTTCTTCCTCAAGCGGAGCAGCATTTGATGCCGATTTTGGGGCAGATGCTGTTGGTCATCTTAGCCAACACGCTGATTCAGTGGCTCAATCCCTTACTCTATAATCAGCTGGTCTATCGCTATAGCCAGCAGCTCCGTCAAGGCGTCATCAAGAAAGTGCACTATCTGCCTTTGGCCTATCTGGATCGACAGGGAACTGGCGACTTGGTTAGTCGTGTGACGACCGATTTGGAGCAGCTCAGCAATGGCCTACTTATGGTTTTCAATCAATTTTTTGTGGGTTTGCTGACAATCTTAGTGACTATCATCAGCATGGCCAGATTAGACTTTTTCCTCCTGCTTTTGGTTCTGCTTTTGATGCCCCTTTCTCTCTTCTTAGCGCGTTTTATAGCCAAAAAGAGTTTTAGCTTTTTCCAACGTCAGACGCAGGCGAGAGGGGCACAGACTCAACTGATTGAGGAAAGTCTGACCCAGGAAAGTCTGATTCAGGCTTTTAATGCTCAGGAGCAGTTTGATACAACTTTTACTCGCAGCAATCAAACCTATGCGGACTATTCTCAGGCGGCTATTTTCTATTCTTCGACGGTCAATCCTTCGACTCGTTTTATCAATGCTCTGATCTATGCTTTGATTGTGGGCTTTGGGGCTGTCCGAATCATTCAGGGAACAGGCTTTACGGTTGGGCAGCTGGTAACTTTTCTCAACTATGTCAACCAGTACACCAAGCCTTTCAATGATATATCGTCAGTAATGTCGGAATTGCAGAGCGCTTTAGCTTGTGCGGAGCGGATATACAACGTTTTAGACCGAGAAGAAATAGCAGAGTCAGGTCAGGAAATTCTTCAGTCTGAAGATGTCAAAGGACAGATTAGTTTTGAGCATGTGGCTTTTGGCTATGAGCCTGGCAAAGAGCTGATTCAGGATTTGAATATAAGGATTCCAGCGGCTAGCAAGGTCGCCATTGTTGGGCCGACTGGTGCTGGCAAGTCAACCCTGATTAATCTCCTCATGCGCTTTTACAATGTTGATAGTGGTCTTATTTCGCTAGACGGTACTCCCATCACGCATTACACTAGAGCCTCTTATCGTCAGCAGTTCGGTATGGTACTGCAGGAGACTTGGCTCAAGACGGCGACCATTCATGACAACATAGCTTTTGGCCGGCCAGACGCCAGCCGAGAAGAGGTCATTGAAGCTGCCAAGGCGGCCAATGCTCATTTCTTTATCCAGCAACTGCCTCAGGGCTATGATACCTACCTGGCGGATGCTGGAGACTCCTTGTCTCAAGGTCAGCGGCAGCTTTTGACCATTGCGCGTGTCTTCCTTTCCGTTCCTAAAATCCTAATCTTGGATGAGGCGACTTCCTCAATCGATACCCGGACAGAAGTCTTGATTCAGGAGGCTTTCAGCAAGCTCATGGTGGGGCGGACTAGCTTTATCATCGCTCACCGCCTGTCTACTATTCAAAATGCTGACATCATCCTCGTTATGGTAGATGGCAATATCGTCGAACATGGGAATCACCAGGAGCTCATGGATGCCAGAGGTGTTTATTACCAAATGCAGACGGCGCAGGAGTAGAAGGAGAGCTTTATTAAAGTTCAAAGATTGATGTTAAATGAAAGTAAAAGAGTTGGATTTCCAACTCTTTTTGCTTATAATTCAAGTTCGCCTAACTTGTTTTCTGCTAAAAATCAGTTTATGAAATAGTTATATTTCCCATATTGCAGTTTAGATCAAAGATAGGGGACTCACAATTAGTATTTTTGTGTTTATGAGAGGTATTCGTATAGCTAAGACCATTTACGGTGATAAGGCCACTACTGACCTTCAATTTGTAAGAGGAGGATATCTTATATCCCGAAAAAATTATATTACCCATATCACATGTGAAATTAGCGTTCTGTTGAATAGTACCTTGAAGCGATGTATTCCCCATGCCACAAGCTAAATTACAAGTATTACATTCTAGATTGTTAATAAAAACACTCCCTCTAGCTGTATATAGATTAATATCATCAGCTTTGAGCCATTGAAATGTTGCTGTGCTATCTTCAACTTTAACATTGTAAGTTTCAACCTTGTTGAAAGGAATCGAAATAGTGATTTTGGGAATCATCCAGAAACAGTTTGTTTTAAATACATTCATTTCTTTCAGGATAAATTCGGAATCATTGATTATAATTTTATAATCCTCTCGGGAGCAATTTTTAAAGGATAATTTGAATTCTTTTCCTTTTTTTACTTCAAAGTCAGTTCGGCTTACATCAATTTCAATTCTTTTCATGTTTTATATCCTTTGTTTGTAAATAAATATCCCGTTTTGCAAATAATAAGGAAAGGAAAAGTAGGGCGAATAGATAAGGAATCCATATTTTATAGATAGATAGGTAGGCTTCGGATATTTTCTGAGGAGTATGGATCGTTAGAATTTTGATATTATTTGTAAGTATAGAGATAAATACGGAAACTCCTATAACTGATCCAATTTGCCTTACAACACTAATGACGCTTTGAGAAGCCGTTAACAATTCTCCATCTAATGTAGAAGCTGCTAAAACATTAATAGGCCCTGCAATAATACCAAAGCCAACCCCCAAAACTAATGTTGAAAAACTCATGGTTAGTGTATTGTTAGGATCTAATGTTATCAATAATATGTAAGAAATTAGAATTGCTAGCAGACCAGTAAATACCAATAAGCGAGGCCCAAGTTTATTAATTGCTAGGCTTCCTAATCCTCCAAAAATGAAAACAGTTAACGACATAGGGAGTAGTATTAGAGCAGCATCCAATTCACTCTTCCCTTGAACAGTAGTAAAGAAGGTTGGTAGAATAACAATAACGCCAATGTAGAAAAATTGAGCAATAAATGCGACTAATGAGGCAGATGAAAATTCTTTGATCCTGAATAAATTCAGATTAATCATTGGAGAGGAATTTTGTTTTTCTATAATAATAAATAGAAAACCTGTGATGATAGAAATACTAAAGCAGGTGATGCTCTTCCAGTCATTGAAACCCCAATCTCTTACTTTAATTAACCCGAGAGTCAATAAGCAAAGTGATATCATAGAAATCAAACTACCATACCAATCAATTCTGGTTGAAACTGTAGTATCTTTTTTAAAGTCAAAAGATTTTATCAATAATAGAAGAGCAATTATAACAATTGGAATATTGATAAAGAATATCCAATGCCAAGATAAGCTATCGGTAATGATACCTCCAAGTGTAGGACCAATTGCAGCTGCTCCTCCTTGAGTGAGTCCTAAAGCGGCAACGATTTTAAATCTATCTTCAACTTTCCAAGAAGAAATTCCTAGTATATTTCCTACTGGTAATAAGATTGATGCTCCTAGACTAGCAATAACTCTACCTAAAATAAGCTGATAAAATTCCATTGCCAATCCAGAAATTAAACTTCCGATACCAAAGAGTACTAATCCAATAATAAGAATTTTTCCTTTCCCGTAAATATCTGCTAATTTACTCAATGGGATAGTACATGTAGCAAAAATAATGGTATAAATGTTTAAAGCCCAAGATAAACTGTCAAGTCCAACATTTAGTCCTTTCTGTATAGCAGGCAACGTAATGTTCATGATAGTTGTGTCAAGCATGACTAAGAAAATAGCCAAACACATTGCAATAGTTATTATAGTTTTTTTATTCATTGCAATTCTCCTTTCTTAAACATGAGTTTTAACTCATATTTAATTGTACTCTTTTTTATTTTTCTGTCAAGTAAAAATGAGTATTTACTCATTTTTTTAAAAAATAAAATAGCATATTATTGCTATTCATGGCATTTAAAAGAATTTTTACTGGAAGTGTGATATCATAAGAGAAAGATTGCTTAGAAGGGATGAAAGTATTGTCAAAGAAACTAGTTCGAAAACCTGTTCAAAAAAGAAGTTTAGATAAATTAAACACGATTTTAGCTGTTTCGAAAGAATTATTTGCAAAAAAGAATTATTTTAATGTTACCACTAATGAAATTGCAAAAGAAGCGGGGATTTCAATAGGGACACTATATTCTTATTTTTCAAATAAAGAAGAGATTTTATCTTTAATATTAAAAGACTACAATGAATCGTTTATTGTAATCTTTAACCAACTGAATACTAGTGAAAATTTGGAGCTATTCAGTAGTGATTACAAAGGCTGGATTGGAAAATTAATTGATAATTTAATTAGTTTAGAAGATAAAGAGTTTCACGCGCAAATTGAGATGCTTTCTTATTCCATTCCTGAGGTTAAGGAAATACAGGATCAGCACAATGATAAAATGAAAGAACTCACTTATCAATGTTTGAAACATTATGTAGGTAATAAAGAAATAACAAATCTAAAATCTATTTCTAATGTCCTATTTAATTTTATCACCTCTATTGTAGATGAAATTTTGTATTCCTCGCATTCAGACGAAGAGATAACTCTTTTAAGGAAGACCTCGTTAGATTGCATAGCTCTAATCTTAGAAAACTTACTTTATAGTTAAAACGATAAAAAGAGTTGGATTCCCAACTCTTTTTGCTTATAATTCAACTTCCTCCAGCCCTGTCTCCGTCAGTCGATAAATCTTCTGGCAGACTTCTTTGAGAAAGATTCGGTCGTGGGAGACAGCGATAATGGCGCCAGGATAGGTCGCCAAAAGCTGGCGAACCTGGGGCTGAGAGGTGGGAGAGAAGTTGCGGGTTGGCTCGTCCAGAAGGAGGACATTGGGACAGTCTAGGACTAGTTTGAGCAGGAGGAGCTTGGCTTTTTGACCGCCGGAAAGCTGCCCAATCGGATGGCGGGCCTCGTCGCGCGTGAACTGGAGACTGGCTAGATGAGTCAGGATTTTCTCTTCATGGGCCTTGTCGCCAGAGGGAGTCAGAAAGTCTAAAGGACTGCTCTCATCAGCCAGCAATTCGCCATAATGCTGGGGCATGTAGCCGACCTGCATATCTGTCCGCTCACGCAGAATTTTCCATATTTCTTTAAGCAGAGTAGACTTGCCTGCGCCATTAGCACCAATCAGTCCGATTTTTTCCTGGCCGCAGACCTCCAGAGTCAGGTTCTCCGCCAGTTGTCGTTCGTCTGTTTCCAGTTTCATTCCTTCTAATTTGAGGATTCTTTTGGTCAATGGCAGAGCTTCTATGTCTGAGAAGTGAAGGCTGATGGCATCTTCCTGTGTCGGAATTTCTGTCATTTCAGCACCTGCCTTTTCAAATCGTTTGCCCTGCGAGAGGACGTTTTTCATCTTCTTGGCTACCAGTCGACCTGCAGTAGCGTCATGGGTGTTTCGTAAAGTATGCTCCACACTCTGCTTAACCCGTAGGTGTTTTTCCATGGTCTTGGCGTGTTCTTCCCTCTCTTTTCGTGCTAGTTGCCCCTGTTTTTCAAAGTTTTCCTGACGTTGAGTTCGGTAATTTTCATAGTCCAGACTCTTGACGCTGGTTCTAGCTTCCTGCTTCTTTTTGATTCGCTCTAGATGAACAATCTTGGTCGCAGCTTGAGCGAGGAAGTGCTCGTCATGAGAGACGAAAAGGACAGTTTGCTGGCTATGGCTGATAAAGTTTTCCAGCCAAGTCAGAGTCTCGAGATCAAGGTCATTAGAGGGCTCGTCAAGAAAGAGAATGTCCCAATCACTGGCAAGTTTCTTGATAAGCTGAACTTTAAGCTTTTCTCCTCCAGATAGGCTAGAGAGCTGCTGCTGACTGGCGAAACGCTGGCTGTCAAAGTTGAGCTCCCCAGCATAGCGATAGAGCTTGGCATAGTCCAGCTCGGTCTCAAAATCACCAAAGAAATAGTCATTGAGCGTTAGTTGGGCATCCTCTGAAGGTAGCTGCTGGGGTAAGTAGACAGCAGCAGTATAGGACTTATCAATCTGGCCGCTGTAGCTGACATAGGAACTGACAAGTCGCTCGTCTAGCAGGAGCTTGAGTAGGGTGGACTTGCCATTGCCCTCCTCACCGATAATAGCGACCTTGTCTCCTTGATTGACAGTCAGTGACAAATCTTTGACTAACTCTTTCAGGTCTTTTAGGTGGGTGATAGTTAGATTTCTTATTTGAAGCATAGATGTCTCCTTCGTTTTTTAATACAAAATACAGCTCTGCTTTATTTAGCAGAGCTGTTGAGATTGCACAAAGCAGACACAAGAGTGTCCCAGTAGGATAATTCATCTATAGGCTTCCAGCTTACACTGTCATAGGAGCGACAGGATTGATCTAAAGATAAGCAAATAGAAGCTAGAAAGCACCGAAAACGAACATCCCTCGGATATGCAGAAACATGACAAAATCTACTAAATAAAGTTTCCTTTAAAAAATAGACTTAATTTTTCATGTCTCCGTGTACCTCCGAAATAGTTCTGTCTTAAGTCTAGCAAAAGATAGCAGATTCGTCAAGCGCTTTCAAAAAAATAAAAATTTTTAAAAGTTTTTTGGATACTATTTTATAAGCTCTCTAAGAATATTGGTTTCAAAGCTTTTAAGCTGATTTTAATATATAATTTTTTAATTATATAAAAATTTGACATATACTGGAAAATTATATATAATCTTCTTGTATATAAAAATTATATATATAAAATGATTATACAAATAGGCCTAAAATTTGTAAAAGATAAAAAGAGCTGGAATGTGATAGATTCCGGTCGTCATTTTAAATTGTATCTAAGGAGTAAGAAACCATGCCAAAAACTTTATTTCTCTGGCTTTTGACAGTCCTAAGCCTGGGACTTGTAAAAACGCCTCAAGCTAAGACGATGGAGCAATCCTTGAAGTCTAACACGGCGGCCATTGAGATTGTCCAAAAGATTCAGGAACATGTCAAGCAAGATGAAGCGACGATGGTGGCTGTAGAAACTGTGACCTTTGACTAGATAGTGTAAATTATTGCATAAAAAAGGAGAAAGCTATGTTAAGAATTTTTATCCGAATGGTATACAGAAGTATCGCCTATGCGATTGTTGAAGCTAAATAGAAAGGAAATATCATGAAAAAATCATTTATTCTAACGCTTCTAACGATTATAACTTTGGGACTCTTCCGGCCGGTTACCGCCTTGGCTGAGGAGCAGAAGCTGCCGTCTGGTACGGACCGTGACAAAATCGGTCAGAAAATCCAAGACTTTGTCAAGGAAAATGAAAAGACAACGGCCGGTATGGCAACAACCGTTTTTGACAAGGACGGGACTATTTACCAAGGTAGTTTTGGCTATATGAACAAGGAAAAAGGCATTAAAGCCGACGAAAACAGCGTCTTTGAATGGGGGTCAGTCGGGAAACTAGCTATCTGGGTCTCCGTCATGCAGCTCTGGGAAGAGGGCAAGATTGACCTTAACGAAGACATTCGCACCTATCTGCCAGAGGGATTTATGAAGACTTTGCGCTACGACAAGCCCGTCACTATGACAGACCTCATGAACCATCAGGCCGGCTTTGGCGAGTCTACCCACGCCTACAAGGAAGATAAGGGCTTGTCTATTGAGGAGATTCTGGCAGTTAATCAGCCAGAACAGTCTTACGAACCAGGCACCATGACAGCCTACTCAAACTTTTCAGCTAGTCTGGCAGCCTATATCGTTGAGAGAATCTCCGGTCAGGACTTCTCGGCCTATGTCCATGATCATATCTTTCAACCACTAGGGATGAAAGACACTGCTCTATCAGCCGACTTTAAGGAAAATCCAAAGATTTACCAGAAGCGGATGAAGCAAATCTCTTATCGGGCGGACGGTCAGACATCTATGGGCACTAGCTATTTCCATCTTGGGCTTTACCCAGCGGGGAATGCCGTTTCCACTTTGGCTGACTTCCAGAAGTTTGCCCAAGCGCTTTTGAAGAAAGAAAAGCTTTTCAAGCATGCTGAGACTTGGACAACTCTCTACACAGCAACCTCGAATTATCCAGGAACGGATATGCCGCTCAATATGCACGGTTTTTGGACACGGGAGTACGGCACGACGCTTGTTGGCCATGGAGGAAACTCGACTGGCTACTCATCTTATATTCTGCTGGACTTGAAAAATGGTATAGGTATGACCGTTATGACGAATCAAGATCATGAGTTGGTTTATAACTATGAAATGCCAGCCTTGGTTTTTGGACCTAAGAAAAAGACGGACTCAGCCACCTTTGACAAATTCCAGTCTGGCAATTACCGATCTGCTCGCTCCTTTGCCAGTGGTCCTATGTCTATCTCCAGGATCTTGCTTTACACTCAGTTTGTTGAGAAATCCAAGGACAATCCGCTTTTGAGTCAGAATTTTTCAGTAGTCAGCGGTAGTGGAGACGAGACTAAGGTAACAGCTTCCTATGGCGATAACTTCAGAGTCAAGGATAGCGAGATTCTGAAAGACTGGTCCTTGCTTATTTCAGCGGCAGTCGGAATTGTTTTCAGTATCATTCTCTTTTTGGCACGGGGCGGACTGGATCTCTTCCGCTTGGTCTTCAAAAAAGGTCAATCTAAAGCACCAAAACCTCTTCGTATCTGGACTTACCTAACTTCTTTAGCTGGAGTAGGTGTAGCTATAAACTTCCTCCTCCTCTTCAACACATTTGCTACCGACGATCTGAGCTTTCTAGCTAGCTGGCGCTACATTGTCTTTGCTGGTCTGGGATTGATTCTGGCTGGCTGTGCAATCTTCCCGCTTCTGACCAAAGCAAGAAAAGGATTGAGCAAGAGCCAACTCTACCTGACTGTCTTGACTAGTCTGTCAGCTCTAGCTATCGTTGTCAATATTCTCTATTGGTCACTTTATCAGTGGTGGGGTCTGTAATAAGCGCAGCTCCATTGCACAAAGGAGTCTCTCATGAAAAAATCTATTCTAATCATTCTTTTAACCATTTTGACGCTAGGAATCTTCCGACCGAGCGCTGTTTTAGCTGACTCGCAGAAGCTCCCTTCTGGCACGGAGCGCAGCCAAATCGGTCAAAAAATCGAAAGTTTTGTCAAGGAACATGAAAAGACAACTGTCGGAATGACGACCGCTGTCTTTGATAAAAACGGGACCATCTACAAGGGGAACTTTGGATATGTGGATAAGGAAAACAAAGTCAAAGTTGACGATGACAGTGTTTTTGAATGGGCTTCAATCACTAAACTGACGGTCTGGGTATCGGTCATGCAGCTCTGGGAAGAGGGCAAAATCGACCTGGAAGCAGACATCAAAACTTATCTGCCAGAAGGCTTTCTCCGCAATCTTCGCTATGATAAGCCTATCACCATGCTGGATCTGATGAACCATCAGGCTGGCTTTGATGAAATGCCACTCTACAAAAAGGGAGACAAGAGCGACTTGGAAGAGCAGTTCCGTGATTACCAGCCTATTCAGTCCTTTGAGCCGGGTACGACGACATCATACTCTAACTTCAGCACGGCTTTAGCATCTTATATCGTGGAGCGAATATCTGGGCAGAAGTATGCAGACTATGTCCATGAGCATGTTTTTGAGCCGCTGGGCATGGATCGGACTGCTATCTTGCCTGACTTATCGGACAACGCTTATGTACAGGAAAAGCGCAAGGAAGACAAGGGCTATGATGACCAAGGTAAGCTCTTGGGTGATACACCATTTAAGCTCTGGATGTACCCAGTCGGAGGGGCTGTGGGGACTCTAGGAGACCTACAGAAATTCGCCCAGGCCTTGCTGGAACGTAAGACGCTCTTTCATCGTCCAGAAACTTGGGCCGAGCTTTACTCAACAACCTCTACCCACCCTGGTACGGATATTGTTCGTAATGCTCATGGCTTTTGGGCCAGTCACTACGGTGTTACCTTGCTGGGACACAGTGGTAATGCTGATGGCTTTTCTAGCTATCTTTACTTGGATCTGAAAAATGGCATCGGCCAAGTCATCTTAACCAATCAACTGTATGAACAAGTTTACAATGTTCAAATGCCGGAGCTGACATTTGGCAAGATGCAGACTGTCAGCGAAGCTACTAAAAAGCAATTCAAGCCTGGCTCTTACCACTATCTGAGAAGCTATAATAGGGGGCCACTGTCCTTCATGCTCATGATTCCCGGGGCCATCCAAAAGATTAACAAAGTCTCAGATCAGCCGGATCTGCTGAGCACTTTCTGGACTATTGACCGAAGCCAAGGTGCTGACCGCCTCGAATTTGGTGTCCTTAATGCGGAAAGGATTTCCGATTCAGTTCTCTTTAGGCATTATCTAGTCGTGTTTCTCGGAGCTCTGGCGCTCGTGTTTGCTTTGGGAAATGTCTTGATTAGTTTTCTGATTGGCGGTTTCCGTCTCATCCTGCGTAAAGCAAAAAGTTCGGCTCCTCGCTCTTGGAAGATTTGGAATTTCCTGACTTCTCTAGGGATGCTGCTGTTTGCTGGCAATCTCATTCTGCTTTTACTGGCTGCCATGAATCAGGATTACTCAATTGTTCAATCTTGGCGTTATATGGTCTTTGCAGGACTGGGCCTATTCTTAGCAGGATGTGCGGTTTATCCGCTCTTTAGCAAGGCTCGAAAGAGTCTTGGAAAAGGTCGCCTCTTCCTGACGGTCATGACTAGCCTATCTGCTCTAGCTATCGTTGCCAATATCCTCTATTGGTCACTTTATCAGTGGTGGGCATTGTGACCCTTTACAGTATTTATCTCTGGTATCGGGCGGATAAGGAGGTGAAAAACGCATGATTAAGAAACAAGAATAAGCTGATTCTAAAATTGAAAGGAGACTGCACAAATTATTTGAACTTAGCTTATGTGAATATTTGAGTTGAACAGAAAGGAAATGCTATGAAAAATCATTTATTCTAACGCTTCTAACGATTATAACTCTAGGACTCTGCCGGCCGGTTACAGCCTTGGCTGAGGAGCAGAAGCTGCCGTCTGGTACGGACCGTGACAAAATCGGTCAGAAAATCGAAAGTTTTGTCAAGGAACATGAAAAGACAACAGCCGGTATGGAGACTGTTATCTTTGACAAGAATGGTACAATTTATCAAGGAAACTTCGGTTATATGGATAAAGAAAAAGGCATCAAGGCCGATGACGATAGTGTCTTTGAATGGGGATCTGCTGGGAAGCTAATGGTCTGGGTCTCTGTCATGCAGCTCTGGGAAGAGGGCAAGGTTAATCTTGAAGAAGATATTCGCAATTACCTGCCTGAGGGATTTCTCAAGACTCTCCGTTATGACAAGCCCATTACTATGTTGGATCTAATGAACCATCAAGCAGGCTTTGAGGACTCTTCTCACGCTTATCTAGAAAATAAAGGGCAGAATATTGAACAAATCCTTGCGATCAATCAGCCAGCCCAACTCTATGAACCAGGCACTATGACTGGATACTCTAACTTCAGTACGGGACTGGCAGCCTATATCGTTGAGCGAATCTCCGGTCAGAGCTTTGCGGACTATGCCCGCAAGCATATCTTACAACCATTAGGTATGAACAAAACATCTCTTTTAACTGGCTATAAAGATAATGATTACGTCCTTGAGAAACGGAAGGAAGAGATAACTTATGATATCAATGGTAAATCTCTAGGTGTGAATTACATGAATATCGGTCTTTATCCAGTCGGTCTTACAGCGAGTACCATGGGTGATTTTCAGAGGTTTGCCCAAGCACTTTTGAAGAAGGAGAAGCTTTTCAAACATGCTGAGACTTGGACTACACTTTATACGGCAACTTCGAATTATCCGGGAACGGATATGCCGCTCAATATGCATGGCTTCTGGACCCAAGAATATGGCACGCCTCTTGTCGGTCACGGTGGCAATTCCTATGGTTTTTCTTCTTATATCTTGTTAGATTTGAAAAATGGTATTGGTATGACCATTATGACCAATCAAGGGCATGAAGAGGTCTATAATTACGATATGCCAGCTCTTGTCTTTGGAGCTAAGAAAAAGACTCCGCAGGAAACTTTCGACAAATTTCCAGCAGGAAATTACCGATCAGCAAGATATTATGAAACAGGCCCCCTGTCTTTCACTAGAATATTCCCACGTACCAGTTATGTTACAAATTCAGCTGATAATAAATTTTTGAACGGTGATTTTGCAGTAGTCAGTGAGCAAAATGGAACAGCAAAAGTAACATATGCCTATGGCGATACTTTCAAAGTAAAAGATATAGACGTGATGAGAGATTGGGCTGTATTGATTTTCATGGTAGTAGGAGTTATCTATGCTTTACTTCAGCTTTTAGTGCGAGGTGGTCTCGATCTTTTCCGACTAGTATTCAAAAAAATCAGTCTAAAACACCTAAAGAACTTCGTATCTGGACCTATCTGACTTCCCTTGCAGCAGTGGGAGTGGTTGTCAATTTCTATTTCCTTTTCTTAGCTTTAGGAGCAAGTGACCCTAGCTACCTTTCTAGCTGGCGCTACATGGTCTTTGCTGGCTTAGGTCTAATTTTAGCTGGCTGTGCAGTCTTCCCGCTTCTGACCAAGGCAAGAAAAGGATTGAGCAAGAGCCGACTTTTCCTGACTGTCTTGACTAGTCTGTCAGCTCTGGTCATCGTTGCTAATATTCTCTACTGGTCACTTTATCAGTTCTGGGCGCTGTGATAAGTTGCCTGCCTTTCTGAAGGGATGCGGGCTTTGTCTACGTGATTTTGTAAGGAGAATCGCATGAAAAAATCATTTATTCTAACGCTTCTAACGATTATAACTCTGGGACTCTTCCAGCCAGCTACTGCGCTGGCTGAGGAGTCTCAAAAGCTACCCTCTGGTATCGAACGTGACCAGATTGGCCAGAAAATCCAAGACTTTGTCAAGGAACATGAAAAGACAACATCCGGCATGGCGACGGCAGTCTTTGATAAGGACGGTACCATTTATCAAGGAAACTTTGGCTATATGAACAAGGAAAAGGGAGTCAAAGCTGATGACGGCAGCGTTTTTGAATGGGGTTCCGTGACTAAGCTGACCGTCTGGATCTCTGTCATGCAGCTCTGGGAGCAAGGTAAGATTAACCTAGAAGAAGACATCCGCACCTATCTGCCAGAGGGCTTCCTCAAAAATCTCCGCTATGATAAGCCTATCACCATGCTGGATCTGATGAACCATCAGGCGGGATTCGATGAGGTAAGCATGTACCTACAAGACGATAAAAGTATCGAAGAAATCCTTAAAGAACAACAACCTATCCAGTCCTTTGAACCCGGTACAGTCACAGCTTATTCAAATTACGGTACCGGCTTGGCGGCTTTGATTGTCGAGCGGATCTCCGGTCAGCGGTTTGTTGATTATGCTCATGAGCATATTTTCCAACCTCTGGGCATGGACAAGACAGCTATTTTGCCGGATCTATCAGACAATTCCTACGTTCAGAAAAAGCGTCAAGAGGCCAAAGGATATGACATCCAAGGAAAAGTTCTGAGAAAGGATAGTTTCATTGTTGGCCTCTATCCTATCGGTGCAGCTACTGGTACCTTGAAAGACTTGGAGAAGTTCGCCCAAGCCCTGCTGGCTCGCAAAACGCTTTTTGAGCGCCCAGAGACCTGGAACACCCTCTATACTGCCAGTTCCACCTACCCTGACACGGATATCATCCGCAATGCTCATGGCTTTTGGGCCAACGAATATGGTACTACTGTGTTGGGCCACGGCGGAAATACACCTGGCGCTACTTCACGGATAATGTTGGACTTGGAGCACGGTATCGGCTATGTCGTCATGACCAATCAAGGTACAGAGCAAAATTATAATTTCCAAATGCCAGAGCTCGTCTTTGGACCGCGCAAAACAGCCAGTAAGGAAACCCAAGAGCAGTTCAGTCCAGGCTATTATCGCACTCTGCGAAATCTTAACCAAGGACCGCTGGCTATCTTTAAAATGATTCCAGCCTCCGCAGACTACTTGCAGGAACCATCTGACGATCAGCTATTGCCAAACAACTTCTGGACCATTTATCAGAGCCAAGGCAAGACCCGTATCGCAGTGGCCGTTGCAGACTATGAGAAAGTCTCTGAGTTTGATTTCTATAAAGACTTTATTGTTCTTGGCTCTGGTGGACTTGGTATCATCTACGCCCTCGGTCTACTCCTCATTAGTCTGATTCTAGGAGCCTATCGACTCATCTTCCATAAAAAACAAGACCAGCCAGACCACGTATGGAAAGTCTGGAACATTCTAACAGCTGTTGGGGTTTTGGCTTTTCCGATTAATCTCTTTCTAATGTTCGTGGCGCAAGCTTCAGGAGATTTTAGCGAGATTGCTCAGTGGCGCTATATGGTCTTTGCAGGACTAGGCCTACTTTTAGCAGGCTGTGCAGTCTATCCGCTCTTTAGCAAGGCTCGAAAGGGTCTCGGAAAAGGTCGCCTTTTCCTGACAGTTCTGACTAGTCTATCCGCCCTCGCTATAGTAGCTAATATCCTCTACTGGTCGCTTTACCAATGGTGGGTGATCTAGTTTAAAAATTTTGAAACAAGAAAAGAGCCGGCATATAAGCTGGCTCTTCGTTTGTGTTTATACATTCAGCACCTTGTCTAGGAAGTCCTTGAGACGTGGATGCTGTGGATTGTCAAAGATTTGGTCAGGCTTGCCGTCTTCTAGGAATTCGCCATCAGCGGTAAAGATAACGCGGTTGGCTACCTGACGGGCAAAGCCCATCTCATGGGTCACAATCAGCATGGTCATACCTTGCTGGGCCAGATCCTTCATAACGTTGAGAACATCGCCGACCATTTCAGGGTCAAGGGCAGAAGTCGGCTCGTCAAAGAGCATGATATCTGGATTCATGGCCAGACCGCGAGCAATAGCTACCCGCTGCTTTTGACCTCCGGACAGGCTGTCTGGACTGGCATCAGCTTTATCAGCCAAGCCGACCTTTTCCAAGAGCTCCATACCCAGCTTATTTGCCTCGTCTTGAGTCAAGCGCTTGTGCTCAACAGGAGCAAAGGTGATATTTTCCAGAACGGTCATGTGCGGGAAGAGGTTGAAGTGCTGGAAGACCATACCGATATTTTCTCGGACCAGATCCACGTCAGTCTTTTTGTCCGTCAGATCAAAGCCGTCAACTGTGATGGTTCCGCTGGTCACTTCCTCTAGCAGGTTGAGACTGCGCAGGAAGGTTGACTTACCAGAACCAGAAGGGCCGATGATGCAGACTACATCGCCCTCGTAGAATTTAGCAGTAATTCCCTTTAGGACTTCGTTTTCCCCGTAATATTTATGAAGATCGTTCACATCTATTTTTAATTTTGCCATTACTTAATCCTCTTTTCTAAGCGTTTTGCCAAGCGGGTCAAGAGCGTGATAATGATGAGATAGAGCACGGCTAGGATAGCATACATCCGGAAACTCTGATAGTTGCGAGCGATGATGTCCTTACCCGTTTTGAAGAGCTCGGCCAGTCCAATGGCTGAGACTATGGTTGTATCCTTGAGTGCGATGACAAACTGATTGACAAAGTTTGGCAGCATAATCTTGGTTGCCTGTGGCAGGATAATCTTGCGCATGGTCTTGGAGTAGGAAATTCCTAAGCTGCGGCTGGCTTCCATCTGTCCAACTGGAACTGCTTGGATACCCCCGCGGACAATTTCAGCGATATAGGCGCCGGCATTGAGAGAGAGGGCGATGGTTCCTGCAACGAAAGCGTTGATTGGGCTTTGTTGTCCAGTCATGGATTCGATTAGGTTAGGAATCCCCCAGAAAATAAAGGCTGCCACAATCATCAGTGGAATACCACGAATGACATCGACAAAGATTTCTGCAATCCAGCGCAGCGGTTTATAAGGGCTGACGCTGAACATACCAAAGATAATCCCGATGACCATAGCAATCGCAAATGAAATCAGAGCCAAAGCAATCGTCACTCCCAGACCTTTAAGAAGTTCTTGGTAGTTGTTTTGCAGCAAGCCCCAAATAGTGGACTCATCTACAGTGGATTCCTTTTCCTCGCTAGCCAGATATTTGTCTAAAATCTCTTGGTACTTGCCGCTTTCTTTGAGGTTTGCCAGTCCATTGTTAAACATCTCAATCAACTCAGGATTGCTGCCTTTTTTAACTGCGAAAGCGACTTGGCCACTTGGTGTACCTTCAATAGGTGTTTTAAGCTTCTTGCCTTGTTTGATAGCGTATTTGACAACGGGCTCATCATCCATCACAGCTGCGACGGAGCCAGTATTAAGGCTATCATACATGGAAGCTGCATCTGAGAATGTTTTAATAGAGTAGCCATACTTGCTCTTGTTTTCCTCAAGGAAAGTCTGAGAAGCGGTACCGGTTTTGACACCAACGGTTTTGCCCTTGAGTTCCTCGTAGGACTTGATATTGCTGCTGTCCTTAACTGCCAAGATAGAGTTGGCTGTGTAGTAAGGGTCAGAATAGTCAAAAGTTTTCTTGCGGGCATCAGTGACAGACATGCCGGCGATAATTCCATCAGCCTGACCAGTCTGAACGCTATTGATAGCTGCATCAAAGCCAGGGTTGGTTACTTCCACAGTAAATCCTTGGTCTTTGGCAATAGCCTTAATCAGCTCCATGTCAATCCCAGTGTATTGGTTGCTGTCATCTTGGAAGACAAAAGGAGCAAAAGATGAGTCGCTGGCAATGATGTATTTGTCTTTTGTCGGACTAGCTTTTTGACCGGCAGGAGTGGAAGTCTCTGGAACAGCGGAGTCAGAGCTGCCTTTAGAAGCAGTCCATTTATTGATGATTTCATCCAGACTGCCGTCTTTCTTCATCTGTGCCAAAGCTTCGTTAAACTCAGTAACTAAGTGCTCGTGCTTGCTGCCTTTTTTGACACCGAAAGCAAAGCTTCCAACAGCCTCACCCTTCATAGAAATTTTCAGGTTTTGGCCTTGATTGATGGCGTACTCAATAACCGGCTGATCGTCCATTACTGCATCGACATCACCAGCAGAAAGGCTGTTATACATTAAGTCGCCCGTGTCAAAGGTTTTTAGAGTATAGCCATATTTATCCTTGTTCTTCTCAAGAAAACGTTGGGCAGCGGTTCCTGTTTTGACACCGACTTTCTTCCCTTTCAGCTGTTCATATTTGCTGATGGTATTTGCCTTGGTCGTCGCGATAACGACCTTGGTGTCATAGTAGGTATCAGACATGGTAAAAACTTTTTCGCGCTCGCTTGTCTTGGTCATACCAGCCATAATGGCATCCGCCTGGCCAGCTTGGACCGCATTGACTGCCGCGTCAAAGCCTGGGAAGCTCATGTCAATGTCCCATCCCTTGATTTCAGCGACCTTGTTGATGATATCAACGTCAATCCCCTTGTAATTCTGATCAGAATCTTTAAATTCAAATGGTGCGTAAGCAGTATCGGATACAATTTTGACCGTATCTGCCTGGGCTGTCGCCCCTAACGCAAAAAATGGAAATAATGTTAGCAAGACTGCTAAGAATTTTTTCTTCATTTTCTTCCTCCTTTTTAGCATTCTAGCATTATAGCAAAAAAACACTGATTAGGCAAATTTCTTCTGTTTTTATGTTAGGTTTTCTGACATATGAACTCTCTGTTTTTGTAAGTTGAGCCGCAACTTTTCTTTGTTCTTAGAGCAAAGTCTGCTATACTGGAAATGAATGAAAGCAAGGATAGAATGAGGTTCTTATGAAAAAATCACATATCTTGGATGGAGTCAATCAAGCTAGATTTCTCCCTTCTTATATTTTGTCTCTTTTACTGGCTGTTATTTTTGTGCAAGGAGGACAGCAGTTGGCCTATCTTGCTTTGGAGCCAATTTCTGCTTTCCTAAGTCTTATGCTAGGTTTCTTGGGGCAAGGCGGATTCTTTGAAATCTTCTTCAATTTTGCCCTGCCTTTTCTCTTATTTGGCTTTGTATTTATGATACTGGCTCTCTTCCTCTGGGTGCGCTGGGCTGAAGGACGATCGCTCGCGACTCTAGGTTTTGTCAAAAAAGGAAGCTTGGTGGAGCTGGTCAAAGGATTGGCAGTAGGTGTTCTCCTCTTTAGTCTAGTCGCTTTGCTTATGATGTTGAGCGGAGCTGGCTCTTTCGAATGGGGACAGCTGACGCTGGAACCTTTTCTCTATATCTTGATTTTGCTTCCGCTCTGGATGATTCAAGGGGGAGCAGAAGAGCTAGTGACACGAGCTTGGCTGCTGCCAGTTGTTGTCAAAAATACCAACCTGCCCATCGGTTTGCTGACTTCAAGCCTGCTCTTTGCCCTCTTGCACCTAGGCAATCCAGATATTGGTATTCTTCCCATTCTTCCCATTCTTAACATTGCCTTATTTGGCCTCTTTGCAAGTCTCTATCTGCTCCGGACGTACAATATCTGGGGGATTATAGGACTTCATGCTGCTTGGAACTTTACCCAAGGAAATATCTACGGTTTCAGCGTTAGTGGTACTGGCGTTGACGCTGCGGTCCTGAACTTTATTCCTAAGACGGACTTGAGCTGGCTGACTGGTGGAGCTTTCGGCGCTGAAGCCTCTATTTTCAGTTCGCTCATTCTCTTGCTGGCTGTCATTTACTTAGTTCTCAGGATGAAAAAAGAGGGTAGGTTGACAGAGATAGTGGGAAAGTCACGATAACTTTACTAATGTCTCTCCTTTGCTTATCCTAAAATAATATGCTATAATAAATTCAAACAAGGAAAGGAATAATGATATGTTTAAATCTCGTATGTTGGATGCTATCAAGCAATCACGCTATATCCCGCCAGTTTGGTTGGCTATCTTGATTGCTATTGGTTTTGTTTATGTAGGTCGTTTTTCTGGAATGTTCGGAATGTTTCCGATTGGGCTTGTTATTGGTATTTTGTTCCGTGCGACAAATCCCACTGGCGGACAAGCAGCACTTATGGAATTTTTCCGTCACTATAGTCTATTTTTTGAACTATTTACTTTCTTTTTTATCGCTCTTGTTGTCTTTCTCTGGGTTCGATATCGTGAGAAGCGTCCTTTTTCTAGTCTGGGATTTTATAAACAAGACTGGTTCAAAAATCTCCTCAAAGGCTTCCTTATTGGAGCAGTTCAGTTTTCAATGGTTGTGGTCTTGCTCTTGGTTACGGGGACAGGCAGTCTGAAATTAGGTCAGGTTAGCTTGCAGTCTTTGATTTTTGTTGTAGCTATCATTCCTTTCTGGATTCTGCAAGGTGGGACAGAAGAGCTAGTGACGCGTGCTTGGCTCTTTCCAGCGGTTAGCGCTAAGTCAAATATCTTCATTGGTATCTTGATTTCTAGCGCCCTATTCGGGGCTCTGCACCTCTTTAATCCTGGTGTGAGCATTCTTTCCATTGTCAATATCATATTAGACGGTATCTTTGCTTGTTTCCTTATGCTCAAGTATGATAATATGTGGGTACTGGCTGGTATGCACGGCGCTTGGAATTTTGTGCAAGGAAATATCTATGGTATTCAGGTCAGTGGCCAAGGAGCATCTACCTCAATCTTGAACTATAGCTCACAATCTTCTGTGGATTTGCTATCCGGTGGGGCTTTTGGTGCTGAAGGATCTATTTTTGCCAGTATCGTCCTGATTGGCTGCATTGCCTATCTTTACTGGTCACTAAAGAAAGAAAATCGCCTGCCTCAGGTGCTGATGTTTAAGAAATAACCATTTCGCCCAGTTGAGCTGGGCGTTTTTATGTCTTTTAACGAGAGGTGTGACAAGAGACAGACGATGGTAGCAGCGTGGCCATTCTAGCTACACCCAAATCCAGAGAAAATAGGGCAAATATGGTAAAATAATAGAAGCACAATTTAAGGAATAAAAGATGATTAACAGAATTACAGATAATAAATTTGAATTGGTTTCTAAATATGAGCCTTCAGGTGACCAGCCTCAGGCTATCGAGCAGCTGGTGGACAATATCGAGGGGGGCGAGAAGGCCCAGATTCTCATGGGGGCGACTGGTACTGGTAAGACCTATACCATGAGTCAGGTTATTGCTCAGGTCAATAAGCCGACTCTGGTTATCGCCCATAATAAAACGCTGGCCGGCCAGCTTTATGGTGAGTTCAAGGAATTCTTCCCCAATAACGCTGTGGAATACTTCGTTTCCTACTATGATTACTACCAGCCTGAAGCTTATGTGCCTTCCAGCGATACTTATATTGAAAAGGATAGCTCGGTCAATGACGAGATTGATAAGCTACGTCACTCAGCGACATCAGCCCTCTTGGAGCGCAATGACGTGATTGTCGTGGCTTCGGTCTCTTGTATTTATGGTCTGGGTTCGCCTAAGGAATACTCTGATAGTGTGGTTAGCCTGCGTCCTGGCTTAGAGATTTCCCGTGACAAGCTGCTTAATGATTTGGTTGATATTCAGTTTGAGCGTAATGACATTGACTTTCAGCGGGGGAAATTCCGGGTTCGTGGCGATGTGGTGGAGATTTTCCCAGCTTCCCGGGATGAGCATGCCTTTCGGGTAGAGTTTTTCGGAGATGAAATTGACCGGATTCGTGAGGTTGAAGCCTTGACCGGTCGAGTCTTGGGCGAGGTGGACCATTTGGCCATCTTCCCAGCCACTCACTTCGTAACCAATGAAGACCACATGGAAGTAGCCATTGCCAAGATTCAGGCCGAGCTGGAGGAGCAGCTGGCTATCTTTGAGAAGGAAGGCAAGCTTCTGGAAGCCCAGCGCTTGAAGCAACGCACGGAGTACGATATCGAAATGCTGCGTGAAATGGGTTATACCAACGGCGTTGAGAACTATTCTCGCCATATGGATGGTCGAAGCGAAGGAGAGCCGCCTTATACCCTTCTGGACTTTTTCCCTGATGATTTCTTGATTATGATTGATGAGAGTCACATGACCATGGGACAGATTCGGGGCATGTACAATGGTGACCGCTCTCGTAAGGAGATGCTGGTTAATTATGGTTTCCGTCTGCCGTCTGCCTTGGACAATCGTCCGCTGCGCCGGGAGGAGTTCGAGAGCCATGTTCACCAGATTGTCTATGTATCGGCTACGCCGGGCGACTATGAAAATGAACAGACGGATACTGTTATCGAGCAAATTATCCGGCCGACAGGGCTTCTGGATCCAGAGGTGGAAGTCCGCCCAACCATGGGGCAAATTGATGACCTCTTGGGTGAAATCAATGTCCGTGTTGAAAAGAACGAACGTACCTTTATCACAACCCTGACCAAGAAGATGGCTGAAGACTTGACCGACTACTTCAAGGAAATGGGTGTCAAGGTCAAGTACATGCACTCAGACATCAAGACCTTGGAGCGGACTGAGATTATCCGAGACCTGCGCTTGGGTGTCTTTGATGTTCTGGTTGGGATTAACCTGCTGCGCGAGGGAATTGACGTGCCTGAGGTTAGTCTGGTTGCAATTCTTGATGCAGACAAGGAAGGTTTCCTCCGCAACGAGCGTGGCCTGATCCAGACCATCGGCCGGGCAGCCCGCAACAGTGAAGGTCATGTGATTATGTATGCAGATACCATGACCCAGTCCATGCAGCGCGCTATTGATGAAACTGCCCGCCGTCGGGCAATCCAGATGGCTTATAATGAAGAGCATGGCATTGTACCTCAGACCATCAAGAAAGAAATCCGTGACCTAATCAGCGTGACCAAGGCTGCCCTGCCAGACAAGGAAGAAACAGTCGAAATCGAAAGCCTCAGCAAGCAAGAGCGCAAGGACATGATCAAGAAGCTAGAAGGTCAGATGCAAGAAGCTGCCGGCCTTCTCGACTTCGAGCTGGCCGCACAGATTCGCGATATGATTCTGGAAATAAAGGCGATGGATTGAGGGATAAATATGATATGTTTAAGAAAACTAGTGGAAGAAGATCTAATGCCTTTGTGGGAGATTGCTTATTCGCATCCCAATCCAATTTGGAAACAGTATGATGCTCCTTACTTTGATGATTATCAGTGTTTTCCAAGTTTTGAAGAGTTTAAACTACAAAAATCAGAATATTTTCTAAATAACTCGAATCGTTTAGGAATTTTTGTAGATTATAAACTAGTTGGAACTGTTTCACGTTATTGGGAATGCCAGCAAACAAGATGGATGGAATTAGGAATTGATATCTATGAGAGTGAATTCTGGAATGCTGGCATAGGAACAAATGCTATGTTGCAGTGGATAGATAGGAGCTTTCAGGATTATTTAGAACTAGAGCATTTGGGTTTAACGACTTGGTCGGGAAATTTTGGTATGATGAAATTGGCTAAAAAATTAAGGATGAAAAAAGAAGCTCATATTCCAAAAGTTCGTTACTATCAAGGTGTTTATTTTGATAGTATTAAATACGGAATTTTGAGAGAAGAATGGGAGAAAAACAAATGGTCATCACTATCAAAGCAATGAAAACAGCTGAGGAGATAGAAGGGAAATCCCGAGTTCATTGGCAGACATGGCGAGAAGCTTATGATAGCATCTTGCCAACGGAATTTCAAGAGCAGATGACTTTGGATAAGTGCCGTTTTTATAGTCAAAAGTATCCTGAGAATACCTTGATTGCCTTGGATGATACGAAAGTAGTTGGCTTTGTTAGCTATGGTGATTTTCGAGATTCAGCTACGATAGCGGGTGAAATTTTCGCCTTGTATGTCTTAAAAGATTATTATGGCAAGGGTGTAGGACAGCAGCTCATGCAGGCTGCTTTTGCTGCCTTGGATGGTTATCAAGAGATTATATTATGGGTTTTAGAAGATAACAAACGTGCCATCGCCTTTTATGAAAAAATGGGTTTTGTTTTTGATGGTGAGGAAAAGGTCATTGACCTAGGAAAGGCTGTGAAAGAAAAACGGATGATCTACTCGAAAAACTCTAACAGTTAGTTTGGAAATAATAGATATATTTGTAAGGAGCATTATATGCGTTATGCACTTTTACTCCGTGGCATCAATGTCGGCGGAAAAAACAAGGTCGTTATGGCTGATTTGAAGAAAGATTTGGCTGGGTTGGGTTTTGAAAATCCAGTTTCCTACATCAATAGCGGCAATCTTTTCTTTGATAGCGAGGAGCAGGAGGAGAGGATTCGGGAGATATTGTCGGCTTATTTCAGTCGGTCTTATGATTTTCCTCTGCCTTTTGTCCTTGTCAGCTCTGCCATGATTCAAAAAGAAACAGCCAATCTTCCTGCTTGGTGGAAGGATGAAACAGCTTTTCGGCGAGATGTTCTCTTTTATCTGCCGGAGACAGATAGGGAGAGCGTTCAAGAGCTGGCAGGCAGCTGGGCAAATGACAAGGAGCAGCTGCACTTTGGGCAGACGGCTTTCTTTTATAGCAACGCTGACCAAGCAGATTATCTCAAGTCCAACTACCATAAGAAACTGCTCAAATCTAGTTTTTACAAGCAACTAACTATCCGAAACGACAAGACTTTCCAGAAGATTGTGGAGTTGGTGAATGAGAAGTAAGACCAAAAAGAAAAGTAAAAGTTCAGGGGAATAAGTTTATCATTTGGTTGGAAAAGCATTGGCTAGTAGAAGCTCTTTTAGGATATATATTCTTTATAATGGTTGGGATTGGCGTGGGGTATTTAACATTTGGTAATGA
This sequence comes from Streptococcus sanguinis SK355, assembly GCF_000212855.1. GTDB lineage: Bacteria > Bacillota > Bacilli > Lactobacillales > Streptococcaceae > Streptococcus > Streptococcus sanguinis_A. The sequence continues at coordinate 1,940,916 of NZ_GL890993.1, read as the reverse complement.
GAGTATTCCTGCTCCGCTTCATGAGTTTAAATATATTAGCCCTTTATATTTAAATTTGACACTCTTGATTGTTCTTCCATATTATTCCTGGTTTGGAAGTCTAAGAGAAGAAGGGCTCAACACACTAAAAGGTTTTTCAGAATTTTTTCTTTATCTTAATGGTCTAGGTTTTCTTTTGCATTATTTTGTAGGAATAGAATTAGAAGACGGAGAGGGGTTTCTGCCACCATTGTGGAACCTGAATCCTCGCTATGTCTGGTTTCCGATTGCTACCTATCTAATCTTTTTCTTTATACCAGCATTAACGATGTTGATTTTGAAATATAATGAAAAAAAGAGGAAAAATCATGACAAAAGAAAATCTGTCTAAATTATTTTCATTTAAAACACTCTATCTGGCCTTGCTAACCTTTGTCATTCTTCATTTGATTTTGTTAGCTTTTGGTCTATCCTTTACTCCGGTTTTGTGGAATGCCTGGTTTTTTATTCTTTGTTTGACCTTCTTTATCCATTCTTGGATAGTCTTTTTTAGGATAAGAGATTTTCATTGGTATCACCTCATTTTTGAATTATTCAGTGCACTAGTGGCACTTTATCTTTGGTTTTCGGCATTCTTTGCTTTGTCAATCATTCCGAATCCAGCCATGCCTATCAATATAGACTATCATATACAAGATAAAGAAATCATCATTGTCAGAGGTTTTGTGGTCCATAGTACCTATGAGCATCATGAATTGATTAATCCTTTTGTCATGAAGTCAGAAGTGAAATATAACGAAGATATGTTTTAATAACTTAGAAAGCGAGTGAATCCATGTCACGTTCCCAAGAAACAATCCTAACAAACATCTGCCTTGTTGAAGATGCGCCGCGTGGTAAAGTCCTAATGCAGTATCGCTCTCCTGAGCGCTATCGTTGGTCTGGATATGCTTTCCCAGGTGGGCATATTGAGAAGGGTGAGTCTCTCCATGATTCAGTTGTCCGTGAAATTTTAGAGGAAACGGGTTTGACTATTACTCATCCAAAACTGGTCGGAGTTAAGAACTGGCATACGGATGATGGGATTCGCTATATCGTCTTTTGTTACAAAGCGACTGAATTTTCTGGTCAGATTCACTCGACAGAAGAGGGAGAGATTTCTTGGGTAGACAAGGATAGCCTGCCGCAGCTGGACTTGGCCTACGATATGCTTGAACTTCTGCGTATGATGGAAGATGAGGAATTATCCGAATATTACTATCACGAGCGCATAGAAGGTGGCTGGCGCAAGAGTATGTACTAAAAAGACTGACTAGGTTGGGGCCTAATCAGTCTTTTTTCTTGTTATTTATTCCTGTAAAAATCCTAGGTCTCTCAAGGCGGCTTCTACATAGTCCAAATCCTGCTGAGAGTCGGCTTGTATTAGGTGATAGTGGACTCCATCTGTTAGCTCAGATAAGGGGCGAAAGGCACAGGATGCGACCTGTTGGAGAAAATGTTGGACATCTCGGCGGCAGGTCAGCTTCAGGTAAGTCTGTATTTCACCGTAAACCGGATGCTCAATCAAAATAGTCTGTACTCGGCCACCATTATCCACGATAGCCAGCAGCTCAGCTTCCATATCCTCAGCCCTATGCTGAACCTTGAAGAGCTGATGAACAGCAGCATTTTCTTGGCGGTCTTTATAAAGATAGCCACGGTTGGTTGAGAGGATGGGGGCACCATCAGCCCGCAAGAGGGCAATATCTTGCACGATAATCTGCCTAGTCACATGGAAATGTTCAGCAAGTGACTGGCCATTGAGGGCAGCAGATGATGTTTTCAAAAGGTTTAATAGTTCTTCTCGTCTTTGCTTGGTCATAGCTTCATTGTAAACCAAAAGTCAGGAATCTTCAAGCTCTAGCGAATCTTTTTCAGCGCTTGATAGATGAACTTAGCAATGACAAAGTCGACTATGCTATGGATGACCGTACCAAGTCCAACCAAACCAAATAAGATATGGAAAGCATTAGCTGGATAGGCAGACGTTGTGTAAAAGAGGATGCAGACGACCACTTCGCCAAAGGCATGAATCAAGGCTAGTAGGAAATTAAATATCCAAGTCTTCTTCTGGCTGTCCAGTGTGTCCGGGTGCTTTTGAAGATAAAGAGCGCCTATGCTAGCGAAGAGCAAGTGGGACAGGGCCCTAAGCGTGATGATAAAAGGAAGCCCAGACATTCCAAATCCAATAGCAGAACCAATCACGACAATCACCGTCATGAGAGGGGAGATAAACATAGCCAGAAAGATAGCGACATGACTGGCTAAGGTGAAGGAAGCGGGCGGAATGACAATTTTAATCGGCATAACCAGTGGGATAACAATAGCTAGTGCAGTCAAAAAAGCGGTCAGTGTCATAAACTGATTTTTAGATTTTGGTTTCATAGCGACTCCTTTTTATCTGTATATACACTAGTATAGTACACTGTTTTTGCAGAAAGGTCAAGACCTGTAGGAAATCCTAAAAGAGATTTGTCAAAATGCTTAAAATAGCTTATACTAGAAAGGTGTGGAAATAGGAGCAAACTAGATTTTTAGGATTTAGTTGACCTTCACATTGATTAGTATTCTGCTGGACTTGAAAAATGAAAGAAGAGCTTAATCATATATAGAAGGCTGGTATGGAAATTTAGCAGCCTCGACTAGAAATGGAGAAAAAATGAATAACTTACCAAACTGCCCCAAATGTAATTCTGAGTATGTCTACGAAGATGGAACGCTCTTGGTCTGTCCAGAGTGTGCCTATGAGTGGAATCCAGCTGAGGTCCAAGAAGCAGAAGAAGGACCAGTTGCAATTGATGCTAATGGCAATAAGCTGGCTGATGGTGACACAGTTACCTTGATTAAGGACCTGAAGGTCAAAGGAGCACCCAAGGATCTCAAGCAGGGAACGCGCGTGAAAAATATCCGCATCGTGGAAGGCGACCATAATATCGACTGTAAGATTGACGGCTTCGGTGCGATGAAGCTCAAGTCAGAGTTTGTTAAGAAAATTTGAGGTCTCTATGAATCGTCGTTTTATCTTAATTTATCGAATTATTCTTTTTATCCTGGCCTTTTTGGGTGTGTATCTGGAGATCACTAAGTATGGCGTGGGCATGCTCATGTACTATACGGTTTTGTCCAATCTCTTGGTCCTGCTCTTTACTGGCTATCTGGTCTATCTGATGATGAGAACTGGCGATGCTTGGAAGGCGCCGAAAATCTTGAGAATCAAGGGTGGGGTAACCATGTCCATCATGATTACTTGTGTCGTTTATCACCTCTTGTTGGCTCCAATTGCGACTGATTTTTACCGTCTAGAGAATTTTCTGTGTCATTATATAGTACCCTTGGCGTTTCTTCTGGATACAGTAATCTTTGACAAATCACGCCAGTACCGCTGGTTTGATCCGATTTCTTGGACGAGTGTGCCTTTGGTCTACATGGCCTTTGCTCTCTTTAATGGCTTTTTCTTGAAAATAAATATTCCAAGATCCAAGGATAATCCATTTCCTTACTTTTTCCTCAATGTCTTTAAGAAAGGCTGGCACTATGTCATCCAGATGTGTCTGATTATTTTTGCAGCCTACCTGATCTTTGGTTTTGTCTTTTACGGTATAAAGTCCATCTCTTTCTCAAAGAAGAAGACTTCTTAGAGACATGTTACTATAGATGAAAAACAGATTTGCTCTGTTTTTTTATTTTACTTCGATTTTTTCTTGCCAATATCAGATTTGTGTGATATAGTTAACTAGTTAATGATTAACCGGTTAAACAAAAAGGAGGAAGGAATGAAACACAATCAAAAACTGTTAGGTTTAGTAGGAATCATCTTAGCTTGTAACCTTTGCTTGGCGGCTTGTCAGTCTCAGCCGTCTCAACAGGAAAGCAGTAAGGATAAGGTTAAGACTAAGCAAGAAGTGAAGAAAAAAAGCAAGGCAGCCAAAAAAGCTCAAGTTCCCGGTGTTGATAAGCCGACAGATGATGGTTTTCTCTTCAAAAGTGAGTCACAAATTAAAGCTAGAACCAGTGAAGGTCTGATTTTAGAGCATGATGGTCATACGCATTTTATCTTTTATTCTGACTTAAAAAATAGTAAATGGGCTTATCTGATACCAAAAGATGGGCAAGTGCCAGGCGGAACGGATCAGCTAGCAAATCACATGAGCACTGCTGATGATGGCTATGTTTTCAATCCTAGAGACATTGTGTCAGAAGACCAATACGGCTATGTTGTGCGTCACGGGGATCATTTCCATTACATTTTAAAACAGTCTGTGGGTAATCTTGCTCAAGCACCAAGCTATGGTCCAGCTCCCGCAAGCAATCCTACTGGACCTGTTTATCAGCCAAGGCTTAGACCGTCTGTTCCACAGCAGCAAGGGACAACTAAACGCCAATTTGCTGGGATTGATTATCCTACAAGTGATGGATTCTTATTTAGAGGCACAGGGGTAACAGGCAAACTTGCTACTGGCTTGCTGGCAGATCATAATGGTCATACTCATTTCATCCCCTATGAGCAGCTGATTGCTTCACCTTGGGAGTCATTGATTCCAGCGGAACATAAGAAAGCTGCTGAGGATGCCTACTATGGCCGGCAAGGGCAAGAACAGCCTTCACCAGAACCGTCGCCAGCACCAGCACCAGCTCCTACACCTGAGCCTGCGCCAAATCCATCAGACGAGGAAGAAGAAATTGCCAAGAAAAAGGCCTATTTGGCTCAGCAATTAGGAATCGATGAAAGTCTGATTCAAGTGAGCGATACAGATAAAGGAAAGGTATTTATCTATCCGCATGGTGATCATAGCCATTCGACTTTGATCAGTGAGATTGATACGGCCAAGCCTTTTGACCCTCATGGAAATCCGCATGCTCATGACGCAGTTGGTATGGCAACTTTGAAAGCTCTAGGATTTGATGATGAAATCATTGAAGATATTTTACATGCTACGGCAGATACCCCATTCCCATCAGATGAGACGGATACGGAAAAGATGAAAGCCTGGCTGGCAACTGTGAAGTATCTAAATATCGGCCAGCGCAAAGATCCGCTGGAAAGAAAAGGCTTGGAACTGATGCCAAATATTGAAGTTCTGGGGATTGGCTTTACTCCGATAAAGGACATCAGACCAGTGCTGCAATTTAAACATTTAAAACAGCTGTGGATGACAAAGACAGGCGTTACCAACTATGATTTCTTAAAAGAAATTCCGACCTTGGAAGGCTTGGACATTTCCCAGAATGGCATCACTGATTTATCTTTTTTGAAGGATTATCCGAACCTTAAAACAGTGGCAGCAGCGGGAAATGACCTTACTGATATTACACCTTTAGCTAAGCTGAAAAATCTGGAGTCATTGAACCTTGACTACAACAATATCTCAGATATTTCTGCTTTGACCAAGCTTTCAAAATTAAAAGCTGTAAGTTTAGAGCACAATCAACTGCAAGATGTTTCTGCTCTGAGCCAAAAAGAAAATTTAACAAGGCTTTTCTTATCCAACAACCCAAACTTAAATCTCAATACCCTCAAAGCTTCCCATCTGGAAGAATTAACAGCTGACAATTCCAATGTTGAGAACTTGAATTTCCTGAAGTCTAATCCAAATCTGACAAATCTAAGCCTAAATGGCAATCGTCTGACTTCGCTGGCAGGAGTTGAAGCTGCTAAGAATTTAGTAACTTTGTCCGCAAGTCAAAACAAGATTACATCTTTGGACATTCCAGCCGCTCAGTCTTCCTTGAAGAATTTAAACTTGGCTGAGAATGAGCTGAAAAACTTGGAAGGAATTAATCAGTTTAGGGCTTTAGACAATCTGGCTGTCAACAAGAATAAAATCATAACCTTGGCGCTGCAGGAACCAAATAAGACGGTGACTTATATCAATGTCAGCGACAATCACATTCCCAAAGAAGAGCTTGAATTGAACGAAAATAAAATTCCGAAAGCCTTGGCGCAGCATTTCCCAGATGTTCAGGGTGGCAGCATTGACAATAATAAGCCGGCCGATGCAAAGGACGAAAAGAAGGAAGAGCCTAAGCAAAGTGAGCCTAATAAGGCAGATGTCCAAGAGAAGCCAGCATCCGATAAGCCAGCCTCAGCTGAAGCCAGCAACCAAGGAGCTTCAAACGATAAGGAGCGTCCAGCTGGAACTCCTGAAGCGGACTTAAATGAGCGAACGGTGGATTCAGAAAACTCTTCTAAGCCATCATTAGAAGAAGCGCCAACTGCTGAAAATCCTGAATTAAAAGATGAGCTAGCTCAAGCAGAAAACAAAGAAAATCAAAAGGATCCAAAAGATAAGGAAAAGGCGGAGAAAGAGGCTAGTCACTAATCCTTATCCAGTCAAGCAGAAAAAATACAATTTTTTTCTTGAAATAGTTTTGAATTTGTGATATAGTATAAAAATTAAATAATCCTTTAATTCTATCCAGAGAGATAGACAAGGAGCAAGTAAAAAGATGGGTGAAGTGTAAGCAAGTGCGTCTTGTTTTAGCTTGCCTGACTGGATTTTTCTGAAGTCTCCTTGTAATAAGGAGACTTTTTCTTGTTTGAGGAGGAAAGAATGAAAACAAAAGAAGTTGTCGATGACATCACCATGAACCGCGCGATTACGCGGATTACCTATGAAATCATCGAGCGCAACAAGGACTTAAACCAAGTGGTCTTGGCTGGGATTAAGACCCGTGGGGTTCACTTGGCTTACCGGATTCAGAATCGGTTGGCTCAGTTGGAGAATATCGATATTCCAGTCGCAGAAGTTGATACCAAGCCTTTCCGAGATGATATCAAGGTTGAGGAAGATACGACAGTGATTCCAGTGGATATTACCGACCGTCAAGTAATCCTGATTGACGATGTCCTCTACACAGGCCGGACAATCCGAGCAGCTATCGACAATCTGGTCAGTCATGGGCGGCCGTCTCGGGTTGGCCTAGCTGTCTTGGTTGACCGTGGTCACCGCGAGCTGCCTATCCGAGCAGATTATGTCGGCAAGAATATTCCGACTAGCCAAACTGAGGAGATTGTTGTTGAGGTGACTGAGACAGACGGTCAAGATCGCGTGTTGATTATGGGGGAGTAATAAGCTAAATGAGTCAAGATGTTAAGTATGATGTGCATGATATGCCAAAGCCAGGTTTGCTTTTAGGGCTATCCTTTCAGCACTTGTTCGCCATGTTTGGGGCGACAGTCTTGGTGCCAATTCTGGTTGGAATTGACCCAGCGGTAGCTCTTTTTTCCAGCGGTCTGGGAACACTTGCCCATCTGACTGTTACCAAATACAAGATTCCAGCCTACATGGGATCCAGCTTTGCTTATATTGCAGCCATGCAGATGCTGATGAAGACAGATGGTATCGGAGCGGTTGCACAGGGAGCCATCACTGGTGGTTTGGTCTACTTTATTGTAGCACTGATTGTTAAGTTTGCTGGCAATGCTTGGATTGATAAGGTGTTGCCGCCGGTAGTAGTTGGCCCCATCATCATGGTCATCGGTCTGAGCTTGGCTGGGACAGCTGTTAGCGATGTGATGAACAAGACTGTAGCTAATGGCGAAAAGGTTTATGATTTGACCTACTTCATTATCGGTATGGTTACTCTCTTGGCAGTCATCCTCTTTAATATCTATGGTAAGAAGATTGTGGGAATTATCCCAGTCTTGCTGGGCTTGATAGTCGGCTACATCTTTAGCTTGATTCTAGGGGCTGTGACTGGTCAGGAAATCGTTTCTTTTGCTAAGGTTGGGCAAGCTTCTTGGTTCCACCTTCCACCTATGAGTCTGCCTTTCTTGGACTACGATATGAAATTTTATCCGAGTGCGATTTTAACCATGGCGCCTATCGCCTTTGTAACCATGACAGAACATTTCGGGCATGTCATGGTGCTGAATAGTTTGACAGGAAAGGACTTCTTCAAGGATCCAGGACTGGACAAGACCTTGACTGGAGATGGTCTGGCTCAGATTATTGCAGGACTTTTTGGAGCACCGCCAGTGACTAGCTACGGAGAGAATATCGGAGTCATGGCGCTCAATAAAATCTACAGCGTCTATGTCATTGCAGGTGCAGCAGTACTGGCTATTGTCATGAGCTTTGTGGGCAAGGTCTCTGCCCTGCTCCAATCCATTCCGAGTCCTGTGTTGGGTGGTATTTCCATCGCCCTCTTTGGGGTAATTGCTTCGAGCGGTCTCAAGATTCTGATTGAAGCACAGACCAACTTTGACAATAAAAAGAACCTCTTGATTACTAGTGTCATCTTGGTATCCGGTATCGGTGGTCTGACCTTGCAGCTGTCGAGTCTGCAAATCTCAGGAGTTGCCTTGTCAACTATTCTGGGAATTGTCCTCTATCTTGTCCTGCCTGAGCCCAAGGATTGAGCTAGGTGATAAATCATTAACTTTCGTTCAAAAATAGCTTGCTCTCAGAGCGACTTTACTTGCAGCACTCTGGAAGCCCTCATTCTTTCATGAAGGAGAATTACATCATGTCATCCAATCAAATCGCTCTTAAGAACCTTGTTTCTATGGAAACTCTGTCAAATGAAGAAGTTATGGCCTTGATTAAACGCGGAATCGAATTTAAAAATGGCGCTAAAGTCCATTATGATGAACAGCATATCGTATCTAACCTCTTCTTTGAACCTTCTACACGGACCCACAAGGCCTTTGAGGTAGCAGAGTTGAAGTTAGGCTGCGATCTTCTGGACTTTGATGTCAAGACCAGCTCGGTCAACAAAGGAGAAACCTTGTATGACACTATCCTGACTATGTCTGCCCTTGGCGTCGATGTTTGTGTCATTCGCCATCCTGAAGTGGACTATTACAAAGAGCTAGTGGAAAGCCCGACCATTACGACTTCTATCGTAAACGGAGGAGACGGTTCTGGTCAGCATCCTAGCCAGAGCTTGCTGGACCTGATGACCATTTATCAAGAGTTTGGTCGCTTTGAAGGACTCAAGGTTGCGATTGCTGGTGACTTGGATCATTCGCGCGTGGCTAAGTCAAATATGCAGATTCTCAAGCGCTTGGGGGCGGAGCTCTACTTTGCAGGTCCGGAAGAATGGCGGAGCCAAGAGTTTGCGGACTATGGTAAGTTTGTCACCATTGATGAGGTGATTGATCAAGTGGATGTCATGATGTTCCTGCGCGTGCAGCATGAGCGCCATGACTACGAGTCCATCTTTTCTAAAGAAAATTACCACAGACTGCATGGGCTGACTCAAGAGCGGTATGACCGAATGAAAGATACAGCAATTCTGATGCATCCGGCTCCAGTTAACCGCGATGTAGAAATTGCGGATCACTTGGTCGAAGCACCAAAATCGCGCATCGTTGAACAAATGACCAACGGCGTCTTTGTCAGAATGGCTATTATCGAAGCAGTTCTGAAAGGTCGTCAATAATCTCGGACAGTAGGCCGGGAGTGGGTGAAGCTATGTGAAGCAATCCCACTCCCTATTATTATATTTTGATGTGGAAGGCCGATAGGCAGTCTGCATCTTGGACAGGAGGGAACAATGGCAAAGAGACTTTTAATATTAGAAAATGGCATGATTTTTGAAGGGGAAGCTTTTGGAGCGGATCTTTTTGTGACAGGGGAAATCGTCTTTAACACAGGCATGACAGGTTATCAGGAATCAATTACGGACCAGTCTTACAATGGCCAGATTTTGACCTTTACCTATCCCTTGGTTGGAAATTATGGTGTCAATCGAGACGACTATGAATCTATTCTGCCGACCTGTAAGGGAGTGGTAGTCTATGAGTATGCACGTCGTGCCAGCAACTGGCGCCAGCAATTGTCTTTGGATGAGTTCCTCAAAATCAAGAAGATACCAGGCATTTCGGGAATTGATACAAGGGCACTAACCAAGATTATCCGCCAGCATGGAACTATGCGGGCAACCATTGCCAATGCGGATGATAGTATTGAGCATTTGCAAGACCAGCTGCAGGCTACAGTTCTGCCGACGGATAACATCAAGCAGGTGTCTACTAAGCAGTCCTATCCAGCTCCGGGAACGGGTCGCAGTGTGGTATTGGTGGACTTTGGTCTCAAGCACTCTATCCTGCGGGAGTTAGCCAAACGCAACTGCAGCGTGACGGTGGTGCCTTATGATACCAGTGCTGAGGAAATTCTCCAGCTCAATCCTGACGGCGTCATGCTCTCAAATGGACCGGGCAACCCGGAAGATGTACCGGAGGCTCTGGATATGATTCGTGGTGTTCAGGGCAAGATTCCAATTTTCGGGATCTGTATGGGACATCAGCTCTTCTCCATGGCTAACGGTGCTAAGACGCATAAGATGAAGTTCGGCCACCGTGGTTTCAACCATGCGGTGCGGGAGATTGCGACAGGCCGAGTTGACTTTACCAGTCAAAATCACGGCTATGCCGTCAGCCGTGAGGATTTGCCGGAATGCCTGATAGTGACTCATGAAGAAATCAATGATAAGTCCGTCGAAGGTGTGCGCCATCGGGATTATCCAGCCTTTTCTGTGCAGTTCCACCCAGATGCTGCGCCGGGACCGCATGATGCAGACTATCTCTTTGATGAATTTATGGAAATAATGGATGCCCATCAGGCTTACTAGGACGCAAGATTGAGAGGTACACTATGCCAAAACGTAAAGATATTCAGAAAATTATGGTCATCGGTTCTGGTCCTATCGTCATAGGCCAGGCTGCAGAGTTTGACTATGCAGGAACTCAGGCTTGCCTGTCCTTGAAAGAAGAGGGCTACAGTGTTGTCTTGGTTAATTCTAACCCAGCGACCATCATGACGGACAAGGAAATTGCGGACCGGGTTTATATCGAGCCTATCACGCTGGAGTTTGTTGCGCGGATATTGCGTAAGGAGCGGCCAGATGCTCTTCTGCCTACTTTGGGCGGCCAGACCGGACTCAATATGGCCATGGAATTATCCAAGTCAGGGCTTTTAGAAGAGCTAGGAGTAGAGCTCTTAGGAACAAAGTTATCGGCCATTGACCAAGCGGAAGACCGAGACCTTTTCAAGCAGCTGATGGAAGAGCTAGGCCAGCCCATCCCTGAGTCAGAGATTGTCAATACAGTTGATGAAGCACTGGAATTTGCGGCTGGCATCGGCTATCCAGTCATTGTCCGTCCGGCATTTACACTGGGAGGAACTGGGGGCGGTATCTGTAGCAATGAAGAAGAGCTGCAGGAAATCGCAGAAAACGGCCTCAAACTCTCTCCAGTGACTCAGTGTCTAATCGAGCGCTCCATAGCAGGCTTTAAGGAAATCGAATATGAAGTCATGCGGGATGGTGCCGACAATGCGCTGGTCGTATGTAATATGGAAAACTTTGACCCAGTCGGTATCCACACAGGAGATTCTATCGTCTTTGCACCTAGTCAGACTATCTCAGACTATGAATACCAGATGCTGCGGGACGCCAGTCTCAAGATTATCCGAGCGCTGAAGATTGAGGGCGGCTGTAATGTGCAGCTGGCTCTGGACCCGCATAGCTTTAAGTACTATGTCATCGAGGTCAATCCACGGGTTTCCCGCTCATCAGCTTTAGCCTCTAAGGCAACTGGCTATCCGATTGCCAAGCTGGCGGCTAAAATCGCGGTCGGGCTTACATTGGATGAAATCATCAATCCGGTAACAGGCTCTACCTATGCTATGTTTGAGCCGGCTCTGGACTATGTGGTCGCTAAGATTCCACGCTTTCCATTTGATAAATTTGAGCAGGGTGAGCGCCGTCTGGGAACCCAGATGAAGGCGACAGGAGAAGTCATGGCTATTGGCCGCAATATTGAGGAGAGTCTGCTCAAGGCTTGCCGCTCTCTGGAAGTTGGTGTGGACCACAATGAGCTGCCTGATCTCAGCCAAGTAAGCGATGATGAGCTGATGAGGAAGATTGTCAAGGCGCAAGACGACCGGATTTTCTACATCTCAGAGGCTATTCGTCGTGGTTACAGTCCAGATGAAATTGCTGAGCTGACCAAGATTGATGTCTTTTTCCTGGATAAGCTGCTCCATATTTACGAAATCGAGCAGGAGCTGGCCAGTCATATCGGAGATAGTTGTGTGCTCAAGAAAGCCAAGCAAAATGGCTTTGCGGATACTAAGATTGCTGCCTTGTGGTACATGACAGCTGAGCAGGTACGTCGCATCCGACAGGAGCAGAAGATTGTGCCGGTTTACAAGATGGTGGATACCTGTGCTGCTGAGTTCGAGTCTGCGACACCATATTTCTACTCCACCTATGGCTTTGAAAATGAATCTGTCAAATCCAGCAAGGAATCTGTTCTGGTGCTGGGCTCAGGTCCTATCCGAATCGGGCAGGGAGTCGAGTTTGATTATGCGACTGTTCATTCTGTAAAGGCTATTCAGGCAGCAGGCTATGAAGCGATTATCATGAATAGCAATCCAGAGACTGTATCAACTGACTTTTCTGTCTCTGACAAGCTCTATTTTGAGCCGCTGACCTTTGAAGATGTCATGAATGTTATTGAGCTGGAACAGCCTAAAGGTGTTATCGTTCAGTTTGGCGGGCAGACAGCCATTAATCTGGCAGAGCCACTGTCCAAGGCTGGTGTTAAGATTTTAGGCACCCAAGTAGCGGACTTGGATCGAGCTGAGGACCGGGATCTCTTTGAGCAAGCGCTGAAGGAGCTGGATATTCCACAGCCGCCGGGTCAAACAGCTACTAATGAAGAGGAAGCAGTAGAGGCTGCTCGTAAGATTGGCTTCCCCGTTCTGGTGCGACCATCCTATGTCTTGGGTGGCCGTGCCATGGAAATCGTAGAAAACGAAGCGGATCTACGCTCTTATATGCGGACAGCGGTTAAGGCCAGTCCAGACCATCCGGTTTTGGTGGATTCTTACATTGTTGGGGATGAGTGCGAGGTGGATGCCATTTCAGATGGCCGTCAGGTCTTGATTCCAGGGATTATGGAGCATATCGAGCGGGCAGGGGTTCACTCAGGGGATTCCATGGCGGCTTATCCGCCGCAAACCTTATCTCAGAAAGTAAAGGATACTATTGCAGACTACACCAAACGTTTGGCCCTGGGACTGAACTGTATCGGCATGATGAATATTCAGTTCGTCATCAAAGATGAGCAGGTCTATGTCATTGAGGTCAATCCACGAGCCAGCCGGACCGTTCCTTTCTTGTCCAAGGTGACCGATATTCCGATGGCGCAAGTAGCAACTCGTTTGATTCTTGGGGAAAGCTTGGCAGAGCTGGGCTATGAAGATGGTCTCCATCCAGAAAGTTCCATGGTTCATATCAAGGCGCCAGTCTTCTCCTTTAGCAAGCTAGCGAAGGTTGATAGTCTTTTGGGACCTGAGATGAAGTCTACCGGCGAAGTCATGGGCAGTGACCGCACTTTGGAAAAAGCGCTCTACAAGGCTTTTGAGGCTTCCTATCTCCATCTGCCAAACTTTGGAAATGTCGTCTTTACTATTGCAGATGATAGCAAGGAAGAAGCCCTGCAGCTGGCTCAGCGTTTTGCTAATATTGGCTATGGTATCTGGGCAACCAAGGGAACAGCCTCCTATTTTGAAAATCATGGTCTCCATGTTCGTCTGGTGGAAAAAATCGGCAGTGATGATAACAAGGACATCCCAGCCTATATCCGCAAGGGCAAGGTTCAGGCTATTATCAACACGGTCGGAACCAAGCGGACAGCAGATAAGCATGGTCAAATTATCCGTAGCTCAGCGATTGAGCATGGAGTGCCTCTCTTTACCGCCTTGGACACAGCTGATGCCATGCTGAAGGTACTGGAAAGCCGCAGTTTCACTACAGAAGCGATTTAGAGATGGAGTTTTCAGTTCCAGATTGTCATTTGACAGTCTCAAAGTCGGAAAAGTAATCTCATACAGTTAAGCTTGAAAAATGAATCTGTATAAGCTTATTCTGTCCTTGAATAGTGATAGTAAATAACCTTTCAAATATAATGAATTAAAAGCAAAGAGGAAGTGGGAAAGAATCCTACTTCCTTTTTTCTTTATTTTCTTAAAAAACTTGACAAAGAAGTTGACAAAGTGTATGATATTAACCAGTTAATAAACCGGTTAATAATTAGTTAAGGAGATATTATGAAACGAGCTTTAAAATTCTCAGCTTGCCTTAGCATGCTGGCCCTGGTCTTGTGTCTCTGGGCTTGTCAGTCTCAAAAGGAATCCAGTCCATCCAGTACGTCGCAAGGATTGAGGATTGTAACCAGCTTTTATCCTATTTACTCCATGGTTAAGGCTATATCGGGCGATCTGAATGACGTACGCATGATTCAGTCTAGCAGCGGTATTCATGATTTTGAGCCTTCAGCCAATGACGTGGCAGCCATTTATGATGCAGATGTCTTTGTCTATCACTCGCGGACTTTGGAGTCCTGGGCTGGAGAGCTGAATCCTAGTCTTAAGAATTCCAAGGTTCAAGTCCTTGAGGCTTCTCAGGGAATGGAGCTGGATCGAGTCGCTGGCTTAGAAGATGTCCAAGCAGGAGAGGGAGTGGATGAGAAGACGTTCTATGACCCCCATACCTGGTTGGATCCTCAGAAGGCTGCGGAGGAAGCTCAGATTATCGCCGACAGGTTATCAGAGCTGGATAGCGACCATCGGGAGACTTATCAGGCCAATGCCCGAAAATTTCAAGAAGAGGCCAAGGAGCTGACAGAACGCTATCAGAAGATTTTTGATAAAGTGCCCAACAAGACCTTTGTCACCCAGCATACAGCCTTTTCTTATCTGGCCAAGCGCTTCGGGCTGACCCAGCTGGGCATTGCTGGTATTTCACCAGAGCAGGAGCCTAGTCCGCGCCAGCTGACAGAGATAGAAGACTTTGTCAAGGAGCACGAGGTGAAGACCATTTTTGTGGAAAGCAATGCTTCTTCCAAAGTGGCTCAAACCTTGGTCAAGGCGACCGGTGTACAAATCAAGGAGCTGAATCCTCTGGAAGCAGACCCGGCCAATCAACTATCTTATTTAGAAAATTTAGAAAAAAATTTAGCCGTTTTAGCTAAAGATTTGAAAGGATAAAGGAAAACCATGAAAAAGAAATATTTCCTTGCTTCAGCTGCTGTATTAGCTCTTGGTTTCGGAACTTACGGGCTTATCCAATGGCAAGCTCAGCCCCGAACTCAGTCCAAAGATAATAAAGTAGCCTATATTTCGGATGACAAGACTGATAAAAATAAAAATTTGACATCTGACCAAATCAATGATGAGGAAGGTATTGAAGCAGAGCAAATCGTCGTGAAAATCACGGATCAGGGCTATGTCACTTCCCACGGAGACCATTATCATTACTTTGATGGAAAGGTGCCTTTTGATGCTATTATCAGCGAAGAGTTGATTATCCGAGATCCTAATTACACGCTGCAGGAAGCAGATATAGTCAATGAGGTCAAGGATGGCTATATCATCAAGCTAGATGGGAAGTATTATCTCTACCTCAAGGATGCCAAGCATACCAGTAATGTCCGCTCGGTAGATGAGATTGCACGACAGAAGAAGCTGCATAAGACCAAGGAAGAAGGCGATAGTGGCAAATCTTCCACTACAAAATCAAGCAGAACTCGCGATTTCAGTCAACCTAGCAAGTCCTTAGCTGCGGGAAAGACGACAGCAGACCTTGCAGGAATTTCCCACCAAGGGCAAGGGGGATATAAAACGGATGATGGTTATACGTTCAGTCCCTCTGACGTCATCGAGGATACTGGCGATGCTTTTATCGTGCCGCATGGCGGGCATTTTCACTATATTCCTAAGAGCGACCTGTCGCCGGCGGAATTGGCAGCAGCTCAGAGCTACTGGAATAGCAGGCAGGCCGGCGGACGAGTGAATCCCCCTAACTACGGCAGGACGATTGCTTCTTCCAATGCTTGGAATCAGAATAGTGCTGTCAATCAGGGTGGAGCCGTCTCAAATCCGTCTCCACAGCTGCCAAATCATTCAAAGATTGAGCAGCCAAGTCCTAGCTTAGCGGTTACTCAGCCGAGTCCGTCCAATCCGTCTCAACCATCTCAGCCATCATTGCCAAGTTTGCTGCAGCAACTCTATGCCCTGCCTCAATCTCAGCGCTATCATGAAGGGGACGGCGTGGTGTTTGATCCGCTGAAAATCAGCCGTCGGACAGAAAATGGAGTCGTTATTCCCCACGGAGACCATCATCATTTCATTCCTTATGACAAGCTGTCAGACTTGGAAGCTAAGATTGCCCGCTTGATTCCTATTGGTTATACTTACCAGCCTCTGGGAGATCCACTGCAAGCTTTGAAGCCTCAGCTACCGTCACAGCCTGATCACGACCATGGTTTCCATGCGGAGGCTGTCATTGGCAAGGACGACCAAGGCTACATGGTATCGCATGGAGATCATGCTCATTACTTTTACAAGAAAGACTTGACTGCTGAACAGATTCAAGCAGCGGAGCAAGTCTTGGCCAAGCAGCAACCAGTAAAACCGTCTGCAGCAGTCAATGACGCTGAACGCTATTCACGCGATGCCAGCGATGAGGAGAAGATTGCTTATATCTCCCAAACTTATGGCGTTCCCAAGGAGGCGGTTCGCATCTCAAATGGCTTCTTTGTCTTTAATAACCCTGATCAAGCCTACGATCCGACTCATATCCACCCCTATGCTGTTCGCAAGGAGCATGTTCGCATTCCTCTGGTAACGGGTAATGCAGAGCTGGACTTCATGAATGAGCTCTACACAACAGCCTTGCGCTCAGGTCTTTCGCCTTACAGTCTGCAGGTAGAAAATGGTCAATTTGTCATTCCTCATGGCGACCACAACCACTATATCAAGATCCAGTCCAAGGGCGCAGCAGCAGCCTTGAAAAATCGTCTGCCTCAGATTCAATCTAAGTATGAGCAGGGCGATTATGATGAGGCTGCTGTTTTGCAGAAAGTAGAAAGGCTAAAAGCGGACAGTCAGCGTCTTTATGCCGATGATCCTCTTATGCAGCGGCGGATTGAGCTAGCTTTGGGACAGTTTGTGGAAACTATGAAGAAGCTTCCTAGCAACTCAACAGCTGGTTATCTGAACAGTTTGGATAACTTTGATAAGCAGTTTATCCATGTGGATCAAACGGTCAAGCCAATCCAAGAGACCGAGCTGGACAAGACCTATCAAGGACTTTTGGAGAGAATGAACCGACTTGACACGGATAGCTATGGATTGAAGAAAGCTGACTTGCTGCAGCGTCTGCAAAAGGCATATGCCAGCCAGAATCAAGCTGAAATGGCAGAGCTTGGACAAGTATTATCCGCTTTAGAAGATTATCATGATCGGACAGGCGTCACAGCGGTTGATTATATTCGTTATTTCTACCAAGCTTTGGAGGATGGGCGTTTGAGCCCTGAGCTGCGAAGAAAAGCAGCTGGGCTGACCTTGACTCTCTATAAGTCTCAAGCCTTTATAGAAGCGACCAATCTCCAGCAGCTTTTCCCTGCTCTCTATCAAACTAAAA
This sequence comes from Streptococcus sanguinis SK355, assembly GCF_000212855.1. Classification (GTDB taxonomy): domain Bacteria; phylum Bacillota; class Bacilli; order Lactobacillales; family Streptococcaceae; genus Streptococcus; species Streptococcus sanguinis_A. The sequence continues at coordinate 1,923,459 of NZ_GL890993.1, read as the reverse complement.
AAGAGATTGCAGCTGCCCTAGCTAGCGGTCAGCCTTCTCCATCCTCTGAAAAGACAGAGCTGGATCAGGGAGAGCCAGATCAGCCAACCTATAAGGCCATGATTTATGACTTTTTGAAAGGTATTTATGATGATTTTGGCACCTCGGATGATAGCGAGAAGAGCGCTCAAGCCCTTGTCTTCCTTGGAAAAGCGCAGGAATTGCTAGGAGAAATAAGGGACCAAAACAGTCGGGCAGACTATACAGCTAAAATCTTGGAATTAGGCAAGGAATTAAAGAGCAGTAGCTCAGATAAGCAAGCTCTGCTGGCAGCAAGTCAGAAGCTTTTGGACCAGATGAGCCGGACCATTGCTGGGCAAAAGGAAGAGCCAGCTAATACGGAAAATCAGGAAGTTTATCAACAGCTTTATAATCTGCTCATGTCTATCCATCAGTATTTGGAAAAGAATCAAGGAAGTGAGCAGCAATACCAGCAGCTGGACCAGCTTTTTGATAAGCTTGGACAGAGAGCTACAGACAAGAAAGAGCTGCTGAAGGAAATTTTGGCCTTTCAGCAGTCACTCGTCCATCCTAAGGAAACAAACGAGTCTCATTCTCAGCATAAGGAAGATGATGACTATCACTTTAATCTGCAGGATATGGTCGGAGCGGATGAGCAAGGCTATCGGGTAGCTCATCTGGATCATGAGCACTATATTTACAAGAAGGACTTGTCAGAAACTGAGCGCCAAGCAGCAGATGCCTATGCGGTACAAAAAGGGTTCCTGAAAGCACCGGCTGAACAAGCTGTTTCTGGTCAGCCAGCCAGCAGCAGTGTTCCAGAAACGGCGCAAAATGGCAATCTACCTTCCGAATCTGCCACTGGAGAAGCAGCTCAAAACCAATCTGACAAACCAGCAGAAGCTTCGACAGCTGCAAATCCAACTGGTCAATCAAGCTTAGCAGCGAGTTTTGGCATGACAGAGGAAGCATTCAACCAGAAATTGCAGGAACTTTCTCAGCTCTACGGTGTCAGCCCAGAGACTTTCAACTATAATCCAGCAACCAGAAGCGTCAGCTTTACAGGAACTGACGGACAGCTGAAAACTGTTCAGATTAACTAAGCTTACATTTTGATGCAAAACAAGAATAAAACGAATGATGAAGACCAAGCCAAGTCTAAGACCGTCATTCGTTTTTGATTTACACAAGCCTATACTTATTTGATTGATATTGTGTTAAAATAAACAGAGACTGATAGATGAAAGGATTGTCGTCATGACAGAAAAAGAACTACCCATCAAAGAATATCTTAGAGTAAAAAAAGAAGCTATTTATAGCCGCCTTATATTCTTGCTAACGGCCGTTACAGGAGCTATTCTATCCTTTATTTTGATTCATTCAGGATCTAGGAATCTAATCTTTGAAAATGTTTCAATTGGCTTAGTTGTGTTTGCAGGTGTTGTTATATCAAGGCCGTATTGGACAAAAAAGAAACAATACGAGAATCAGTATCCAGAATTGAAAGGAATGTCTACAAGAGGTACTGAAGCTTCTGGGAATTTTTGGGGAAAACATCTGATTGTATATCCAGCCATTTTTGTTTATATGGCTTGGGCCTTTTTCGCTTCTTATCATCCTGTTCAAAATCAGGAGATAATAGATGTTGATCTTCCGGCGATTAGTACAGAAACTGAGTATAGTTTGGATTTTCCAAAATCGGATAGTTCAGCGAGCACCAGCGACAGTCAAGGAGATACTCAATCTGAGGCTTCGTCGGTCGGACAAGAGGAAGAGGTCAATAAATGAATAAAAGAAAACTATTTATTTTAGTGATAGCTGTCTTACTAGTAGCTTTTGTAGCTTTGTTTATCTAAAAAAACAATTCTTTTCTTCCTCCAAGCCAAAGGAAGAGTCCAGAAAGGAAATATTAAATGATGAAATTTGGAAAATTTAAAAATTTACAGCATGTATCTACTCATTTACCACAAATAAATATTCCTCGAGCAAAAAAACTGTTGATAAATACATTTCAACAATTTCTATTAGAAAATCCTCTATTAATAGAAGAGTTAAAAGAGTACTATTTTCATGTTATAAAAATTGCAAGTCAACGATCTTATGAAGAATTACTAACCTTGTTAGCTAAGTATCTGGAACTTCCATATTTTTCTGAAATTAAGTACTCATTGACCAACTATAGATTGGTAGCCAAGGTTGAATTTGAAAATAGTATGGCAGAATCATTAAAAAATCAATTGCTATCTGACTTAATTTTATTAATTAATCTGACATTTGATTTTTCCAAAGTTGATAATAACAAAGTTTTTAGTTTTATCTCGAAAATTGACTATACTTTGTTGAGAGAGCTCCTTGATTCTACAATAGAAATTATGAACAATGCAGAAAATATAAATTATGAAAAATTAAGTAAATTATTTACAATAATTTCCCAAGATGAGAATATCTTTGAAAATCTTCAAAACTCTAAAAGTAAGAAGAAAATTTTGTTGAGTATTATCAAGTAGATTGAAAAGAAATTATTGTAGATGGGGGAGGAATATGAAGTGAAGATAGCACGCTTAACACCACATTTTTATTTTAGTGAATAAAATCATCAAAGAAAACTTAGGAAGCATTTTTTGGGTTCTGATACTAGACAAGAGGCAGCAGCTTTTTTAGTAACTTAAGTCCTTGTTCTAACTCTTCTGTCGTATCTGGTGAACAGGTGGCTACACGAAGAGCTGATTGTTCTGCTCCTCCTACCAGAAAGCGTTCTGCGCATAAAATTTCCACACCGTTTTTATTGGCCAATTCTTCAAAGTCATACCCATTTATGTGTTCAGGCAAAGGCAACCATTGAAATAAAACATAAGGATTGGCAGCAGCAGAGTTTGGAAAATACTGACGGTACAAAGCATTGCGTTCTTTAGCTAAGGCTTTTTTTCTTTCAATAACCTCATCGGCTTTACCGCTGACAATTAGCTCGCTGACGATATTAGCATCAAGCAAGGGGATATGAGTATTAAGAGTGTCAGCAGTTTTTGTAAATTGAGGCTGCAAATGGCTAGGAACAACCATATACGCCACACGCAGACCAGCAAATAAAGACTTGGACAGTCCGTGGATATAGATTGTATGCTGGGGAATGAGCTGAACAAAAGGTGGTGTGTTTTTAGCATTTATAAAAGCATAAGTATCATCTTCTATCAGCAAAAGATGATTTTTAACAATAAGCTCTGCTAACTGTCTTCGGCGCTTCAAAGACAGGCTAACAGTGGTTGGATTATTAGAAGTAGGAACCAAATAAAGGGCCTTGAGTTTCTGCTGTTTGAGTGTTTTTACTAAATCTTGAATGAGTATTCCTTCTTTATCGCTTTTTAAAGGTACCAGTTCAATCTGAAATTGATTAGCAAGAGCTATAAAATTTGTATAGGTAAAAGTGTCTACTCCAATTTTATCGCCAGCTTTAAAGAGAGTCAAAAATGCGATGACTAAAGCGTTCTGGGTGCCATCGGTCAGCAAGATATTGTTGACAGAAGTTTGGACTTGAAATTTTTGTAGCCAGTTTTGAGCAGTCAATTTTTGCTTTTGCTCCTGTTCCGTTTGACTGGCATCAAATTCAAATAATTGATCAACTGATTGGCTCTGCATCAATTTTCTAGATACATCAGATACGATATGATTCAGTTGATAATAGGAGCATAAGACACTGAGGCGGATACAAGTCTCATCCTTTTTAAAGGATGATAAAGGAAGAGGAGGCTGAGATGAGACAAAAGTCCCCTTGCCGATTACAGCATGAATGAGCCCTTTTTGCATGCAAATTTTAAATGCTCTTGTAACAGTGCTTAAATTAATATCTAAAAAATCTGCCAATTCTCGCTGCGGTGGAAGCTGAGTTCCAAAAGACAAGCGTCCTGCCCTAATGTCTTGCTCTAAGAGTTGGGCTAAATGAAAATATAGGGGCGTTTTTAGTAAATTTCTGTCAGGTTTCCAAGTCATAGGGTAATTTTCAAATGAATTAATAGACATAGGCTCTCCTTAAATTGTCTGTCATACAATCTTATCGGTCCCCGTTAAAGAGTTTTCCTTTATAATAATTGTATGGATTGTATGCTTTATTATATCATTTTTAAAGGAGTTTAAAATGACTGACCTAACAAAGGGAGGTGAATTAAAAGCGCTTTTTGTTTTTGCCCTCCCTATTTTCTTAGGAAACTTATTTGAGCAGCTTTATAATATTACAGATACTGTTATCGTTGGTAATCTTTTGGGAGCTGAAGCCCTTGCTGCTGTTGGTTCTAGTACTCAAATATTAGCGTTGACAATATCAGTATCTACAGGGATGTCTATTGGTGCAAGTGTTATTATTTCCCAACTTTATGGCGCTAAAAGAAATCAAAATATGAAAGAAGTCGTTGACACAAATATTATTTTTATTAGTCTGTTTTCTTTCTTTTTAATGGTCTTAGGTCTACTTTACTCTCCTGTTCTTTTAGAACACTTGAATGTTCCAGCCAGCCTGCTATCTGATGCAGATGCGTATTTACAAACTATTTTGTTAGACGTCATTTTCATAAAATTTTTCACTTATGGTGTTGTTGGTGCCGCTCTGGCAACCGTACTTGCACAGGTCTTTTCCTTTATAGTCTGTTTGCGCTACATGTACAGATATTATCCTAAACTGGCTCCCAATCTTCTTCATTTAAAGTGGAAAGTCAGCGTTTTAAAGACTTCTTTAGCTATCGGGCTTCCTGCTATGTTACAGCAAATTTTTATCAGTTTAGGTTTTTTGGTTATCCAATTTTTAGTCAATGGCTTTGGAGCAAATGCGATTGCTGCTTATACTGCCGCTTCCAAAGTAGATGCTTTTGCAGAAATGCCTGCTATTAATTTAGGTCAGGCTCTTATGAATTTTACCGCTCAAAATAAAGGGGCAGGTGAACAAAAACGGATAGCAAAAGGAGGCAGGAGCGCCTTAATAATAACTTTGGGGATTTCGATTGCTATTTCTGGACTTATTTACAGTTTTGCTCCTCATTTTATTGCTATTTTTAATCGTCAGAAGGCAATTGTTCAGATTGGAGAAGGCTATCTACGAATTGTATCTATTTTTTACTTTGTTTTTGGTGCTATGCAGGTGCTAAATGGTCTATTATTGGGATATGGAAAATCCTTATTGCCATTGATTGCTTCTGTCACCACCTTTTGTCTGCTGCAGGTTCCGTTAGCTGTCTGCTTATCTCATACAAAACTAGGTTTTAACGGTATCTGGCTGGCAGCCCCTTTTGGCTGGTTTGCAGGCTTTTTAATGAGACTAATTTATTTTACTAATATTTCAAAACACATTGAGAGAAAGGAGTAGAAATGAAAGCAGTTTACATTTATGAGCAGGGAGACCCTTCAGTCATCCAAATTGGTGATTTGCCTGTCCCAGAGGTGATACCTAAAACAGTTCTCATCAAAGTTTTGGCAGTCTCGGTCAATTATGTTGATACCTTTATTCGCTCGGGACTTTATCAGACTCAATTGCCTCAACCTTATATTCTCGGTCGGGATGCTGTTGGCGAGGTGGTCAGCGTTGGTGATGACGTTAGCCAATTTGCCGCTGGTGATTTAGTCTGGACCAATAGTATGGGTTATGATAGCAGGCAGGGGGTCACTAGCGAATATGCTTTGATCCCGGCAGAAAGGCTTTTCTCAGTTCCTGAAGGAGCCGATCCAGTAAGACTAATTGGAGCTGTTCACTCTGCTGCGACTGCGGCCATCGTTTTGCAGGATATTATGCAGCTGGCAAGAGGTCAAACCTTATTAATTGAAGGGGCAGCAGGCCATGTAGGCAGCAAACTGCTTTGCCTTGCCCATGAAGCAGGTGCAAAGGTTGTTACGACCTCTAACTATCAGGATTTTTCAAAATTAGGCCAAATTGGGAGTTCTGCTTGTTTTGATTACCGTGATGATAAGCTTTTTCAAAAGCTGACGGAGCAATTTCCAGCTGGCTTTGATCATATTATTGACACTTCTGGGGAAATAGCTTTACAGACTAATATTGATTTGCTGGCTTTAAAGGGTGCCATAACCCTCATAACAACTCCTCGGGAGAGTACCTTTGATGCCCGACAATTCTATATGAACTGTCAGCAAATCAGAGGCTTTGTTATCAGCCAAGCCAACTTAAAACAATTGCAAATGGCAGGAAGACTTGTGAATAATGCCTTTAAAGAAGGCCGACTTTTAGAAGATGATACTGTTATTAAGACCTTTGATGAAGCAGCAGAGGCTCACCGATTACTGGATAATAAAAAAGAAAGGCGAAAAATTGTCTTAGTACCGTAAATAACGGAACACACCCTAAAAGATTGGGATTTAGAGATTTAGACCAAGCTTCTTGTCTGCAAGCAGCCGGCGTCACTTGCCTAAAATCCTAGTCGCTTTTTACGGGCTTTGTATCTTATATTAAGGAGGATTCTCATGAAAATTAATACACACGAACTTTGGTCAGGAGCTGATAAAAGCTCTGTCACTTATACAACCTATCTAGTGGAGGAAACGCCAGATATTAAGAATCATAATCCGCGTCCGGCTGTTATTATCTGCGGTGGGGGCGGTTTCTTTAAAGTAACAGATCGTGAAAAAGAGCCGGCAGCCCTTTATTTTCTTAATAAAGGCTTTCAAGCTATTACGCTTGATTATACAGTCGGCAAAGATAGTAGCTACCCAGCTCCCCTCTATGATTTAGCGAAAATGTTGCTGATAACAAGAGAGAAAGCGCAGCAGTGGAATATTGATCCAGATAAAATCATTTTTATTGGCTTTTCAGCAGGTGCTACCCACTGTGCCTCCCTAGCTAATCGCTGGAATGAGTCTATTTTGCAAGACTATTTTAACTATCCAAAGGAAAAAATAAGACCAACTTTAGTAGTTTTATCTTATCCCTTATTAGACTTTAACCATCAGTATGATAGTGTTGTGGCAGATCCAGATAATCAGCGGCCAACCAAGTTATCTCCCATGCCCAAACTAGACTTTCTAACTGGGGCCTTGAAAACAGTTGTGGGTAAAGAGTTAACCAGAGAAAATCTACAAGAACACAGTCCGATAGAACATATTTCTGCAGACACCGTTCCCACTTTCATTTGGGGCATGCAGAATGACGACTGCATCTATAACAATGCTCTCTTGGACTATGCTAAAAAACTAAAAGATAAGGCTGTTTTATACGAATTGCACATGTTTGCGATGGGGGAACACGGCTTATCTGTCATTAATCGAAATACACAGGCAGAATTTTCAGATTATGAAGAGTTAGCAATTTGGAAAAAATTATGCATGAACTTTATCAATCAGGTATTAGCTTTAAATTAAAGAATCAAAAAACGAGACTTTGATGTATTGTCAAAGTCTCGTTTTTAATGTCCTAAAAGAATAAAACGGATAAGCCAGAGCAGGCTGATGTGTATGGGATGAAAAGCGTAGAAGCCCCATTTAACCCAGAGTGGGGAGTAGCCGCGCCGGCCATTGTAAGCTTCCAACAGCGGAATGACCAACAGAAAGCCAAATTGGGCTAGAAAGCCGGCCCAGTTTTCAAGACTGGGATAAGACAGCAGCGCACTGTGCCATATATGAAAATGAAGGCAAGGAAGATACTGCCAACCTCGTCCTCATCATGAAAGTGAATAATCGTTAAAAAGAAAAAGCAGCCGCAAACGGGCTTCCTCAGGAATTCGCTTTGCCCTGCTTTTTTTATATTCTTATCGTTTTAAGACAGCCCCTTTAATCTCTTAATAAAGATTTTTTATTATATTTAAGTATGAATACAATGACATTTTATAAGAGCTGGTTAGGTTCCTGTTGATACTGTCAATAATTATGTGTAAACACTCTAGTAGAGTTATGGAGTGTTAATCAAATAAGCTTTCAAGTGTGTCAGAACATTGGCCAAACCCTTTATGGATTCGTTGACTTTGCTTGAAATTATAATCTTCAAACAAAGTAACTAAGTAACGTTCTAGAGCCTCCTCGTTAGGAAAAAGAACCTTCTTTTTCGTTTGACGTTTGATTTCTTTGTTGAGAGACTCAATGAGGTTTGTCGAATAAATGCTGTGCCAAATCTGGTAGGGAAACTGATAAAAAGTTAAAAGATTACCCGTATTCTCCAAACTTTCCATTATTTTCCTATACTTTGGCTTCCATTCAGCGATAAAGTCCTTCAAAGCTTGTACTACCATTTCTAAATTTTCAACGCGATAAATCGTTTTAAATTGCTCTAAAATAACCGCTCTATCTGCTCGTTTCACTTTACTAGCCAGATTTCGACTAATATGAATGAAGCAACGTTGTTGTTTAGCTAATGGGTAAGCCTGACTGATCATCTGCTCAAGCCCCTTGAAGCCATCGGTCACTACAAGAGAAACCTGTTGAACCCCTTGGTTTTGAAGATTGTCTAATAGGGTGGACCAAGAAGCATTGTTTTCATTTGGGGCTAGGAAGTTAAGCAATTCTGTGGTAAACTGTGTCATAGGAATAATTCTCTTTCTAGTAATGTTTCGCAACTCTACTATAACGGATTTATTAGTTTTTGTGTTTACACAACTTATTTTACACTACCAATGATGATTAAGGAATGGCTACAAGAGTTAAATCAATTTAAACTAGGAATTAATCCTTATAAACGTCCAACTGACGAAGTTATTAAACTAACTCAAGAAGATATATCTATTTATCAAGAAAAGAATATGCTAGCTACATATACAGCTGGTTATCCTCTTGAAGATTTTAAGGAGGAATATATTAACTTTGTCAACAGTCTGCTTCCAGTTTGGCATAGCAATTCTGGCTATCTTCAAATGGTTTGGGCGCTTTCTATTGGTCTTCTGTTAGAAATTGATGAAGAGATTTTTAATCAGCTAGTAGACTTGGTTAAAAAAGATGATCCAGAGGATTATTTGATTGATTACTTGATTCAATCACGTCATCCAGATTGGAAGATTCATATAAACTATAATTTTCCAAGACCTTATGGCTTTACTCGAAAAATTATTGAAGAAGAGAATGCTGAACAGGCTCTCAAACTGCTCAAAGAATATGTAATTAAGAAATGGTATCCAGGACATAGGGATACAGGTTGGTATGATTTGCATAAGCGGAATATTGATAATTATTATGGTTATTGGTCCTTTGAGTCAGGTGCCCTCTGCAAGCTCAAGGGGTTGGATTATAGGGAATTGGAAGGTGTTCAGTATTTCCTGTATGATTTGGTTGCTGAAGGCGCAGAAGTCTAGGGTATTTTATTTTAACTAAAAATAAACGAATTTAAATGGGTGTTTGTATGACAACAGAAATTCAGCAATACAAAAATTGTACGATATTAAAAAACAACAATGATTATCAGATTCTGTGGAGTAGAGGGAAACAAGTGCTTAACTTTCCCATTAGCCAAGAATTAGCAGAACGTGTTTCAAAATCAGAAAAAGATTCTTTAGAAGTCATGTTTTATTGTGAACATCATCGTTTGCCAAAGGCAGATGAGTTAGATGATTATAATTATTCAGATACGATTGTACATAGAGGCGATGGATTTGTTGTATATGAGACAGATGGTTATTACGAAATTAGCTTCTTTAAAGAAATTGTAGGAGCCATGGGTCCAGAAGTTTGCTATCCCATTACTAAGGAACTGATGGATAAAGCATTTGAATCTTCTAGGGGAGCATATGAGGTGATGATTTATGCCGAAACAGAGCACTGGTCTTTAAATAATTAGTAGATTGGTATCAAATAGTGAAGGTGATGGAATGGAAACAATTTATTTAAGCAAAAAAGATATGTTGGAAATCTGTCAAGATGGGGATAAGTATTTCTTGCGTTATCCAACTTTTAATATAACCATGCCAGAAGTGGTGAAAGAAATCCCCAAAGAAGCGGCCGACAGCTATATGTCGGGAGAACATACTGGTAAAGAGTTGATGAATTATGCAGATTATGGTTTTTGGAAATCTAAAAAACAATATACACAAGAAGAGTCGAATAAAATTTTTATACAAAATAATCCTGACTTAATTTTCAATGATTTATCTTATAACCAAAAAATATTTTCTCCTGAAGAATTTACCCAAATCGTCACCAAAGCCATTGTTTCAGAACTAAAACCAACTGAACTTGACGCCATTGGTACAGTTGATAATCATTTGGAGCTTCTTCTAGTGGATCCAGTTGACTGGCAGGAAGAAATAGAGGCAGTCCATCTGGAAATTCTGCAGGAAAAAATTAACAATTATATCTACTTCCTCGAAAGCAAGCAATATGTAAAACGATATGGCGATAGCTTTGACAAGAAAGTCATCCATATCACCTTCCAGTATTCTCCATCTGACAACGGTCTAGCCTTTCTCGCCGCTGTTCAGAAGACATTGCAGAATACAGATATGAGTTTGAAGATAGAATTACCAGAGTGAGAAAAAACCACAGAAATCCTTCGTGAATTTCTGTGGTTTCGTTTTTAATCTTGGTAGGAAACAATGCCGATGATGGTATCGACAGCGCGTTCCATGGTTTCTAGGCTGACATATTCAAAGCGGCCGTGCATGTTCTCGCCGCCTGCAAAGAGGTTAGGTGTCGGGATACCCATAAAGGAAATTTTAGAGCCGTCAGTTCCGCCGCGGATAGGCTCGATAATAGGCTGGATGTCCAGACTTTCCATGACTGCTTTGGCGATATGGATAGGTGTCATATCCTTTTCAATGACCTGTTTCATGTTGTAATACTGGTCTTTGAGGGTCAAGATAACACGCTCGCTGCCCAGATCTTGGTTCATCTTTTCAGCAATAGCCTGCATAGCAGCTTTGCGATTTTCAAAAGCTTCTGTCTCAAAGTCGCGGACAATGTAGCTTGCTTGTGCTTCTTCGACAGTACCGGTCAGGTTCATCAGGTGGTAGAAGCCTTGGTAGCCCTCGGTCTTCTCTGGTCGGTCGGCTTCTGGCAGCTGGTTGTGGAAGTCAATAGCAAGCTGGAGAGCATTGACCATCTGGTCTTTAGCAGTTCCCGGATGGACATTGCGGCCTTGGAAGGTTAGTTCTGCTCCAGCAGCACTAAAGGTTTCGTACTGGAGTTCTCCTAGAGGGCCGCCATCTACTGTGTAGGCAAAGTCCACATCGAAGTCTTCAGCGTCAAACTTATCAGCCCCGATACCGATTTCTTCATCTGAACCGAAGCCAACTCGGATTTCTCCGTGCTTGATTTCTGGATGGACAGACAGGTATTCGATAGCCGTCATGATTTCAGCAATACCTGACTTGTCATCTGCTCCCAAAAGGGTGGTTCCGTCAGTCGTAATCAGGGTTTGGCCCTTGTATTTATAGAGACTGGCAAAGTCTGCAGGATCTAGGTTAAAGCCGGATTGCCCCAGCAGAATCACACCGCCGTCATAATTCTCAATGACCTGTGGCTGGATGTTTTCTGCGTTGAAGTCTGCTGTATCCATGTGGGAAATAAAGCCAATCTTGCGGGTAAAGCTAGGGTCATTGGCTGGCAGAGTTCCAATCGCAAAGCCGTTGGGCAGGTAGTAGACATTTTCCAAGCCAACCCGCTTCATCTCGGGGATGAGGACATTATTAGCAAAATCTACCTGACTCTGGGTGCTGGGTGTAGTAGTAGATGTCTCGTCTGAGCGCGTGTTGACCTTGACATAAGTCAGGAAACGCTCTAAAAGATTAGGATATTTCATAAATGCTCCTTTTTCATTTCATTTAAGTCTATTTTAGCATATTCAGAAGAGAGTGAGAAATGTTTTTCGTCCCTTGAAGGCAAAAGCAAAATCTAGCAATTAGTTTTATATCTTGTCAAAATCTGGTAAACTATATTTATGCAAATGGAAAAAACAATCAGCAAAGCTGTGATTTTGGGTGCTTCGGGAGGTATAGGTCGTCAGCTGGCTAGAGAACTGGCTCAAAGGACAGACCAGCTTGTTTTGGTTGGCAGAGATGAAGCTAAGCTCACTCAGTTGCAAGAGGACTTGTCTGGAGTTAGAGCTAAGCTTTCCTGCAGAGTTTTGGATTTGCTGGATGCGGCTGCAGTAGATGATTTTGCTCGGCAGCTAGAGGCAGATCTACTGATTAATTGCTGCGGTCTGGCTAATTTTGGTCTAGCGCTATCTCTTTCGGAAGCAGATGAAAAGGCTCTCTGGCGGGTCAATTACCAAGCGCCGATTCGACTGATGAAGCAGGTTGCGGAGCTCAATCGCAAGATAAGATTTGTCCAACTTTCTTCTTTAGCTACTCTTTGTCCCCATCCTTATCTGTCAGCTTACAGCGCCAGCAAGGCCGCTTTGCAGACTTACTGTCTAGCCTTGCAAGAAGAGCTGCACCTTAAAGGCTCTGAGATGACGGTTTGTCTTTACGTTTTAGGACCGGTTCGGACTGCCATCTTTCCTCCAGAGTTACAGAATGCTTTAGGTGGAAGTCAGTTGCAAATGAGTCCGGAGATAGCGGCACGGCGCATCATTAGACTTCTTCAGCAAGGCCGTTCTTATGCTATAGTGGGCAAGAGATATCGACTACTGGTTTGGCTCATGCAGCTACTTCCGCAAAGATGGATTATCCGTTTGATTGGCGCTTATCTACGAAAGGGGCTTTGATCATGAAACTTATTTTTTCCTGCTGGCTGCTGCCTACCTGCTTCTCTTTGTCTTGCGTTGGCTCTTGTCTTTGGCTTATTTGAAAAAAGGGCAGAGCTCTTCATCGGACTTTCAAGAGGAGCTTTATACGGTGGTTCAGCCCATCCTATCTGGTGACCCTCGTTTGGAAAATGACTTACTAGCCAATCTCCAGCAGACAGAAGCAGTTGAGTTTTACTGGCTGATTGATCAGTCTGACCCAGAGGCTCTGCGAGTGGCTGATAAGATTTGTCAGAATCCTTCTTATGCCCAGCGCATTCGCGTTTTTCTCATGGAGGATGTACCTCAGGGGATCAATCCTAAGAGTTATAAGATTGAGCAGATTATAGATGAGCTGACCCGGCCTTATCTGATTGTTCTCGACGACGACAGCGTCATTGATTTTTCAAAAATGGGGGAGTTGACAGATTATCTAGGTGAGAATGTTATTTTGACCGGCATTCCCTACAATCAAGAGCGAAGTAATTTCTGGTCTAAGCTGGTGGCAGCTTTTGTCAATGGGAATTCTTTCATTACTTATTTTACCATGGCAGAAGTCAAAGCCAATCACTCGATTAATGGAATGTTCTACATCCTGCCACTTGAACTAGCTAGAGAGCAGAAGCTCTTCAGTGCTATCAAAGACTACCTATGTGATGATTTGGCTGTAGCGGATTTTCTGCGCAGCAAGGGAGTGGAGATTATCCAGACGCGGGTGACTTGTAATGTTCGGACAACTATCAAGGATGCCAAGCAATATTTGCTGCAGATGAAGCGTTGGCTGCTTTTTAGCTCCATCTATCTGAAGGAACACTTGGACTGGAAAGTTATTATTTTAATTGCTCTGCCTAGTTTCCTGCCCCTTCCTGCCTTGATCATTAGTTTCTTTCTTGGCTGGCCTTTTGTGCTGCTGGCTTTGCTTTTGCTCTTGGTCAAGGCGGTTTGGATGCTGGCTTATCGTCGTCACATTCTATCCGGTCGACCGCATCTGGATGAGGTGTTTTACGAGGTACTGAATGACCTTGTCTTGCCTTGGCTTTTCCTCTATGTCTTGCTTAGTCCGCCTCTGATTAACTGGCGGGGAAGGAAGATTAGAGTGACAGATGGGAAAATCCGCTATGAGTAAGATGAAGCAGTACTTGGATAAGTTGGATACTCTGTCGCCAGACCAAACCATGTTGAAATCAAGCAAGGTCTTGCTTTTTCTCAGTGGCAGCAGTCATTTGGAGAGCGCTAGTCTGACTGCAGGACAGCTTGAGTTTCTTGAACAGATTTGTCCATCAGATTTCTCAGCGGTAGCTAGTAATTTTCCCTTTAATCAGAGATTTGAGCATGAGCGACAAACCCAAGTTTCCTTGTTGACAGCATCCATTTCCAATATCCGTTACTATTGGCATACTCTCTGCAATCTTCGCTTTCAGGAGGCTTTACAGCATCACTTGTCTCCTTTACTGGATGCTGAGGAGGCTGTCATTATCTGCAAAAGCTCGGGACTCAATATGCTGACCCAGTGGCTAGAGGGCTTGGGTGAGGAAAATCTGCCGTACAGACTGAGAGTGATTGCGCTGGGGCCTGTTTCACGGAGGATTCTAAATCGCAAGGATATTGACTTGCTGGTCATCAAGGGCAGGAAGGATATTTACAGCAGATTTTTAGATGGCCATCCAGCTGATGTGATGGTGGATAGCAACCATTTTGATTATGAATACAGGGAAGATGTGAAAGGATTAGTTTATGACTGGATTAGAAAAAGTGATAAAGATTGATGTGATTAGTGTGCCATTTAGTGGGCATTTGCTGCCTACTTTGACCTTAGTCAAGCCTCTGCTAGCGGATCCGCGTTTTCAGATTCGGGTTATCACTGGCTGTCAAAAGAAAGAGTTAGTAGAGGAAATCGGTTTTGACTGTCTGGCTCTCTTTCCAGAAAGACCGACAGTGATGGAGGACATCGCCAACACCCCGCAACAAAGCAATCCCCTGATTACCTATCAGCAGTTTCGAGCCAATTCTAGACTAATTCCAGAAGTTATAGACGAATTAAATCGAATTTGGAAAGAGGGCGGCAAACCGGATTTGGTCATAGCGGACTTTGTTGCTTCGCCAGCGAGCCTGATTTCTGATCGCTTTGGCATTCCCTGGATAACAACGATTCCGAGTCCGGTTGCTATTGAGTGCCGGACGACAACTCCGACCTATTTGGGAGGATGGAAACCTCATCAGGGTGTCTTGTACAAATTCAGAGATGCCTTAGGCAGGCAAGCTATTCGTTGTGGAAAGAAAATGGCCTTTGCTTTAGTCCGGAAGAGTTTGGGAGACTATCAAGATTTTAAACTCTATCGGGAAGATGGTACAGAAGCTATTTATTCGCCATACTCTATCTTGGCTTTGGGCATGAAAGAGCTGGAGTTTCGAGATGATTTTCCTAAGCAGCTTCGCTGGGTTGGTTACAAATGCCTGTCCTTTGATCGCCTGCCTGTAGCTCATGAGTCTTATTTTGAGACCGAAAAGAAGCGGGTTTTAGTGACTTGCGGTACGCATTTGAAATGGGAGAAGGAGCGTATGGTGGAGCGGGCGAAAAAGCTAAGCCAACTCTACCCAGATTATCTCTTTTATGTCACCTTGGGTGAAGCTAGTGGCTTGGGAAATGCTCCGAAGAGACTTGCTGAAAACCTGCTGCTCTTTGATTATCTGCCCTATACAGATATTTTGGACAAGATAGATTTTGCCATTCACCACGCAGGGACGGGTATCATGATGGCCTGTATTGAGTACGAGATTCCCAGTCTCATTTTGCCGCAGGATTATGACCAGTTTGACAATGCCGTTCGTGCTGAGCTGGCTCAGGTGGGGTTGGTTTCTCGCAGAAAGAATGATGCAGAAGTGCTGCGGCTTTTTAAAGAATTGACGAATCGCGCGGACTGGTCTCAGTTGAAAACTCTTGCCCAGCAAAGCAAAGAATATCAGCCTACAGAGATTCTCTATCAAGAGCTAGGGCGGCTGCTTAAGGTTGATTTATAACTGGAAAACTCAACAAACCATTAAAGCATACCTCCAATATTAAAATATCTGAATTATTAAATTTCCCTATTCTTTTCAAGGAATAGGTTTTTGATCTATTCAAGTCTTTTTTAAGATGTTAAAATGAAAGTGATTACAAGAAAGTCGTTGGAAAGCCAGCTTGGCTTTCTCGGAGTGACTGAAGAGGAAAGATGATGAAGAAAGCAATTCTAATGATGACTTTTGGCTCGCCAGAGGAGATTAGCTTTGAGGGAGTGGCTGAATTTTTTACCAATATTCGCCGCGGTGTCAGGCCGCAAGACCATGAAATTCAGACCCTCTATGATAACTATGTCCTCATCGGTGGAACGCCTCTGCAGCGTATCAGTCTAGAAGAGGTGGAAAAGGTTCGTCAGCGTTTGGCTGGCGAGTATGCGGTTTATTTTGCCAATAAATTCTCATGTCCTTTTATTCCTGATGTGATTAAGCAGATGGAAGAGGATGGTATTGAGGAATGTATCTGTTTGATCCTAGAGCCTCATTTTTCTTACTATTCTGTCATGGGTTATGAGAAGTTCATCCAGAGTGATTCCATCCGCTTTAATATCATTAAGGAATGGTATCAGGAAGAAGCTATCCTTGATTATTGGGCAGAGGAGCTGAGAAAGATTCTTACAGAAGAGGTTAGAGAAGAGACCTTCAAGATTTTCTTTTCAGCCCACAGTGTGCCTATTCTGGCCTTGGATTTCGGAGATCCTTACATTGATCAGATCTATGACAATGCCCGTTTGATTGCTGACAGGTTGGGTTTGACAGAAGAGGATTATCTCAACGTTTGGCAGAGTGAGAGTGACATTGGGCTCCCTTGGATCAAACCTGACGTGCTGGACTACATGCGTCAGCAAGAAACACATCCGCAGCATTATATTTTTGTGCCGATTAGCTTTATCAGTGAGCATATAGAGGTCCTTTTTGACAATGACGTGGAGTGCAAGGAACTTTGCGAAGATTTGGATGTTGCCTATCATAGACCGCCTATGCCCAATGCAGATGACCGTTTAATTGAGGCTCTGATTCAAACTATCCGTCGCCATGAGCATGAACCATTCAAAGAATGTTTTCCAGAAGAAGAAACCTTCGATGAATTGCAGCCGTCGGAGGAGAGCAGCCAGATTCTTGCAGAGGATGAAGAGCTGAAAATGCCAGATTTCGTCAAGAAACTGATTGAGAAAAAAGGGCGCGAGAATGTTAAGATGCCGTATTTTGTCAAGAAAATGCTGGAGAAAGCAGGAAAGCTGCCCAAGAGTTGATTGTTCATATTCGTTGATGATTTTATAAGATTATTCTAGAAGGAGAAAACCGTGAGACTTTGGCATCAAGATTTGATTGAAAAACTTCCGCGCCAGCAGCTTTTAGGCCAGCACCGAGAGTGTGCAGCCTTGCGTGGACGAGGGTGGGGCAAGCCACATGCGACGGTCAACTATGTTTTTAAGCACAGCCCTTATCGCCTGTATGCTTATCACCTGCTGATTATGGAGGAGATGCAACGACGGGGCTATCAGCCGGATCCCCTTTGGCTGGATAAGGACTACCGTGGCAAGACCTGCTCGCCTTATCAGGAGTTGCCAGCTGAGGAGCTCGAACATCCCATTTATCCTGAGCATGACGCAGCCTATCTGCAAGAATGCTTGGAAAATCTTAAGGAGAAGGGAATAGATATTTCCTGATTTCCAAGTGCCAAGACGGCATAGTATTAAGGTTATAGAACAAAAAGGAAGAGACAATGCTCTTCCTTTTTGACTTTTATGAGTTCAAAATAAACTTTTCAATAGCTGTAGCGACCCCATTTTCTTCACAGCTGTCTGTGACGGCATCGGCTAGGTTTTTGACATAGTCTGAAGCATTACCCATAGCAACACCGAGACCTGCATATTCCAGCATCTCGATGTCGTTGTTGGCATCGCCGATTGCCATGATTTCTTGAGGCCTGACGTCCAATTGTTTAGCTAATCGCTCTAGGGCAAAGGCTTTGGTCACACCGGCTGGCATGGCCTCGTAAATGACTGGCTGAGAGCGAACACCGCTGAAACGCTGGCAGATTTCTTGGCCAAAGTCAGCTTCAAAAGCATCTACCTGCTCTTGGCTGCCTAAAAACATAGCTTGGAACATTCTGTGTTGACCACTGCAAGCTCCTTCTAGGCTAATCTCGGTTGGAGTGGTGAATACTAAGCTAGCATCATTCACGACATAGGAACTAGCTTTTTCTCCGACGACGAAATAATGCTCTTCATCAAAGAGAGTCAGCTGGACAGGGCTATTTTCAGACAGGCTGTAGAGATAGCGAATATCCTGACCGCTCAGCTCTTGCCAGTCCACCAGACTCCAGTCGCTGGTCTGATGAGTAGCACAGCCATTGTCCACGATGACATATTCGTTTTCTTGTGCCAGGCCCAGCTTGTCATAGTATGGCTTGACACCGACCAAGGGACGACCTGTGCAAAGAACCAATTTGACTCCTTTTTCAATAGCTCGGTGCAGAGCTTCGATGTGAGCCTGGGGAATTTCTTTTTTGCTGTTGAGCAAGGTGCCGTCCATATCAAGTGCAAGAATTTTAATCATAAAGTGTCTCCAAAATTATTCTCTGACTAGTATAGCATAATTTATAGAGAAAGTCCGAGCCTATAGGAAAAATCACTGGTCTTGTGTTATAATAAATAGAATACCCTAAAAGGATGAGAAAAATGAATTTAGAAGATTTGAAAAAACGTCAGGAGAAGATCCGCAATTTCTCCATCATTGCTCACATTGACCACGGGAAATCAACCTTGGCTGACCGGATTTTGGAGGCGACTGAGACGGTTTCCAGTCGGGAAATGCAGGCCCAACTCTTGGACAGCATGGACTTGGAGCGGGAGCGCGGCATCACCATTAAGCTCAATGCTATCGAGCTCAATTATACCGCCAAGGACGGTGAAACCTATATCTTCCACTTGATTGACACGCCGGGACACGTGGACTTTACCTATGAGGTATCGCGGTCGTTAGCGGCCTGCGAAGGGGCTATTTTGGTTGTGGATGCGGCTCAGGGGATTGAGGCTCAGACCTTGGCTAATGTTTATCTAGCGCTGGATAATGACTTGGAAATCCTGCCAGTCATCAATAAGATTGACCTGCCAGCTGCGGATCCAGAGCGGGTGCGGGCAGAAATTGAAGACGTGATTGGACTGGATGCTAGCGAAGCCGTATTGGCTTCTGCCAAGGCTGGTATCGGAATTGAGGAAATTTTAGAGCAGATTGTGGAGAAAGTTCCAGCTCCGACTGGAAGTGTAGAAGCACCGCTAAAAGCCTTGATTTTTGACTCAGTTTATGATGCCTATCGTGGGGTAATCCTGCAAGTGCGGGTTATGGATGGTGTGGTCAAGCCAGGAGATACCATTCAGCTCATGAGCAATGGTAAGACCTTTGACGTGACTGAGGTCGGCATCTTTACTCCCAAAGCCATTGGTCGTGATTTCTTGGCTACTGGGGATGTTGGCTATATCGCAGCCTCTATCAAGACGGTACAGGACACTCGGGTCGGAGATACAGTGACCTTGGCGGACAATCCAGCTGCTGAGCCATTAGCTGGCTACAAGCAGATGAATCCTATGGTCTTCGCTGGTCTCTATCCTATCGAGTCCAATAAATACAACGACCTGCGTGAGGCCCTTGAAAAGCTCCAGCTAAACGATGCCAGTCTGCAGTTTGAGCCAGAAACATCACAGGCATTAGGATTTGGGTTCCGTTGTGGATTCCTGGGCTTACTGCACATGGACGTCATTCAGGAGCGTTTGGAGCGCGAGTTTAATATTGATCTGATTATGACGGCTCCGTCTGTTATCTATAAGGTCAATATGACAGATGGTGCCTCCCTTGATGTGTCCAATCCGAGCGAGTTTCCGGACCCGACCAAGATTGATTCCATCGAGGAGCCTTATGTCAAGGCGCAGATTATGGTGCCCCAGGAATTTGTCGGAGCGGTGATGGAGCTGGCCCAGCGCAAGCGCGGTGACTTTGTGACCATGGACTATATTGATGATAATCGGGTCAATGTCATCTATCAAATTCCGCTTGCTGAAATCGTCTTTGACTTCTTTGATAAGCTCAAGTCCTCTACTCGAGGCTATGCTAGCTTTGACTATGAAATCTCTGAGTATCGCTCGTCCAAGCTGGTGAAGATGGATATTCTCCTTAATGGCGACAAGGTCGATGCTCTCAGCTTTATCGTTCACAAGGAATTTGCCTATGAGCGTGGTAAGCTGATTGTAGACAAGCTCAAGAAAATCATTCCTCGTCAGCAATTTGAAGTACCCATTCAGGCTGCTATTGGTCAGAAAATCGTGGCTCGGACAGACATCAAGGCTCTGCGTAAGAATGTCTTGGCCAAGTGTTATGGTGGTGACGTTTCTCGGAAGCGCAAACTCCTAGAAAAACAAAAAGCCGGTAAAAAACGGATGAAAGCTATCGGATCTGTCGAAGTTCCACAAGAAGCCTTCCTCAGCGTCCTGAGTATGGATGAGGAATAAAGTCCGATGAACTTTATTCGCCTGAGCCCTGAATTATAAAAGAGAAGAAAATTTCAGTTGATGTTATTCACCTGAGCTTGGAAATAGGAGACTGAGGCAAATCTTGGATAAACCGATTATCTTGATAATAGCCATAATTTTCTTTATTGGTCTTACAAATTTGGTTTTATACCTATTCTATCGACGGGAGAAGAATATTCAGAAAAAATGTACTTCTAAAATTGAAGGTCTTGTGGTTGATTATGACAACCGTAATGAAATGGCTATCCCTTTGCCTGTTGTAGAATATCTCGTGAATGGGACAATATACAGAAAAAAATTGAATATCCTTATTATGTAGAAACTCCTAGGAAGAAAGAGCAAAAGGGTGTCTTTGACAGGAAATATATTCTTGGTGCTGGAAATAATTTACAGTTAAGAGAAATATTTCCAAAAGGCTCGGCCATGACGGTTTATTATAATCCTGAGAAGCCTGAAAAAGCCTTTGTAGAACGTTATGCTAGCCATGATAGAATCTTTAAGTTGCTAATAATAATCTTTTCCATTATTGGTTTTGTTCTTATCGCAATAGTTCTAGTAATTTCCTGTTAGAGTTGATAATTATTTGAAACTAGTTTGCTCATTATTTTGCATTTTCAGCTATGAAATGCCCTAGTCTCAAAAATGTCTTCTAGCTTTCCTGATAGTCTTGGTAGCTTTATCTCTTGTTACTTATACTCTAATGAAAATTATAGCAATCATAAATCGTCAAATTTTAATGATGCATCTATTATGCTTCACAAAAAGATAGTGACAAATCAGAAAAAATATTCGACTACTACTAAATTCAAGTGAAAAGACCTACAAAAACTTGTAGGTCTTTTCTTAAAATCCGAACGTTAGGAAATCTTTTTTGGATTTTACTTGACATTTTCTGAAATAGGGATATGATAAAATGTGAATATTACATAAGAGAAATCTTGTGCGTGTTCAAAAATAGTAGAGCGTTGCATCCGTAAGTCAATTAGACACGGCTCTTAAAAAACAAAAGGAGAAAGAATGAATACTTATATCCAAAAGAAAATCGCAAACATGAAGCTGACGCTTTCTGAAATGTCTGGTGGCTACAAACGCATGGTGACTAGCATGAAGAAGCTCGGCTTTTCTGGTACCTTGAAGCTTATCTGGGACGATTTGTTTGCTCATCGCAGTCTAGGTCAATGGGTTTACCTCTTGATTCTAGGGAGTTTTCCGCTCTGGCTGGAGCTGATATATGAACATCGCATCGTGGATTGGACGGGGATGATTTGCAGTCTGACTGGGATTATCTGTGTGATCTTCGTTTCTGAAGGACGGGCTAGCAATTACCTCTTTGGTTTGATCAATTCTGTGATTTACTTGATTTTGGCTTTGCAGAAAGGCTTCTATGGCGAGGTCTTGACGACTCTTTACTTTACCATCATGCAGCCAATTGGCCTCTTGGTGTGGATTTATCAAGGTCAGTTCAAAAAAGAAAAGCAAGAGTTTGTTGCTCGTAAGCTAGATGCCAAAGGATGGACAAAATATCTATCACTCAGTGTGCTTTGGTGGTTGGTCTTTGGCTTGATTTATCAGTCTGTGGGTGCCAATCGTCCTTATCGTGATTCAATCACAGATGCGACAAATGGTGTAGGGCAAATCCTGATGACGGCTGTTTATCGTGAACAGTGGATTTTCTGGGCAGCGACCAATGTTTTTTCTATCTACCTCTGGTGGGGTGAAAGTCTTCAGATTCAAGGGAAATATTTGATCTATTTAATCAACAGTTTGGTCGGATGGTACCAGTGGAATAAGGCCGCTAAAAAAGCATAGTCCTATAAACGGAAAAGAAATCGGATGTGACAATGTCTCTCTTTCCTTTCGTCCTAAAAATATGGTAAACTAGTATTGGTAAAATTTATTAGATTTAGGAAGGAATGACCATGAAAAAGAAGTACTTTCTGCTTTCCCTGACTATCTTAGCAGGTCTCTTTCTGTCCTCTTGTAGTCTTATCAGGAGCTATAGCAGTCGTAAACCATCTGATTCTTCCAGTCGGGTTTCCCTGAGAGATGACAGCGATACAAGCAGTAGCAGTCGTAGAGAAAAAGATTCGTCAAAGACAACTGGTACTATGCGCGTCGGCTCTGATGATTATGGCTATATTAGTATTCCTGATAATTGGATTAAGTTTACAGACGTAGATGGTGGCGACAGCGTCCAGTATACGGATGGAAGTGGTTATAACATTGTCACGATGAATGCTTATACAAAAGAAAAAGCCAATATTGGAGAAGGGGAAGAATTCAACGCTGAAACCATTGCCCAACGGATTGCCTACCACTGGAAGGATAATAAGGAAGTCGATGATTTTTGGGGTGCAAAGAGTACCGTAGCTGGAAATGAAGCCTTTCAGATTAATGTTATTTTAAAATCCACTCAAAATCTAACGGTTTGGGTCTTCAAACAAGGCGATAAGGTCTATATGATGTCCTTTGAAGGCGATGAAGATACTCTGTATGAGTTTATCCCTTATATCGAAGAAACTTGGAGCGTCAGCAAGGACGGCGGAACAAGCATTTGATGATAACTCTCTAAGTTTATAAAAAGCAAATCTGGGACTCGTTCTCAGATTTTTTTGTGAGGTGGAATATGTCATGTTTTTGGGGTTTGACAACATTTAAGAGCGCTCATTTTATGATATAATAAAAACAATTTGAATACAGAAAGAAAAATATATGACTCAAGAAATCGACCTTGAAAAATACCATCAACTAGCTCTGCAGAAACAGAAAGAGCATCGAAAATTTTTAACAAATCTCAAGAAAAAGCCACCAAAAAACCTCGATAAAATTGCCCAGCAAATCCATGATGAGGTCTTTGAGGAGATTGACTGTACAGCCTGCGCCAATTGCTGTAAGACTCTGGGGCCAGACTTTAAGGAAGCCGACATTGTCCGCATTGCCAAGTTTTTCAAGATGAAGCTGCCGGCTTTTGAAGAGGAGTTTCTGCAGGTGGACGAAGACGGTGACAAGGTTTTCAAGGCGATGCCTTGTCCTTTTTTAGGTGGAGACAATCTCTGCTCAATCTACGATGTCCGTCCCAAGGCCTGCCGTGAGTTCCCTCACACAGACCGCAAGAAGATTCATCAGATTAATCATCTGACAATCAAAAATACCCTGACCTGTCCTGCGGCTTATCTCTTTGTGGAGAAGTTGCGGGATAGGTTGTAGAATCCCCCTCTAAATCTTGTACAAAAATTCTAGGGCGGAAGTATCTTATATCTGTTAGACTATAGTTAGAATTGAAGACGGCTTAAAAGCTGTGTGAGAAGGATGAAATTTTCTCGGAGCAGGAGCCCCTCCGTCATTTTTCCTATTTTCACTTTGCTTTTAACGGCCTTAGTATCTTTTGTGAGGTGAAAAAGAATATGATGCATCAATTCAATCGAACCATGGAATATCTAGAAAGCAAGTTGGACGCAGAAGTGGACTTGCAGCAATTCCAGCAGCTGTCAGGCTATTCTTATGCTCTCTTTAGCAGGCTCTTTTCTATTCTAGCAGATATGACTTTAGCAGAATATCTACGCAATCGCAGGTTGTCAGAAGCTGTGACAGACTTGCGGGAAAGCTCTGAGAAAGTCATTGATATAGCACTGAAATATGGCTATGAGTCTGCGGATGCCTTCAGCGCAGCCTTCAAGAAATTCCATGGTGCGACTCCCTCAGAAGTTCGAAATGGAAAACCTTATCGGATCTTTCCTAGACTTCAATTATCTTTAAAGATTACAGGAGGAAAGAACATGGATATCAAGATTCAAAAGAAACCTGCTTTTACCGTAGCAGGCGTCCTATTGGAAGCTATTGACAATAGCCAGTGCCCGTCTGCATGGGAGCAGCTCTATGCAAATCACAGCTTTGAAAGCCTAGAAAGTCTGGGCAGTGACCAATCCTTTGGTGTCTGCTCGGATGTCAAAGAAGGCGAAATTATCAACTATATGGCTGCCTATGATGTGAAGGATAAAGCCAAAGCAGAAGAACTAGGTCTGTCAATCAAAGAAATCGCAGAAGCTGAATATGCTATCGTACCAGTCAAGGGTGCGATACCAACAAGCATCCACCATGCTTGGAAATATGTTTTGGAAGTCTTTTTTCCAGAAACTGGCTATCGCCACTCAGGAGCACCAGATTTTGAAGTTTACACCGAGGGAGACATGTCTTCTCCAGACTATCAAATGGAACTCTGGATTCCAGTGGTGAAATAAAATGGTGATTGCAAGTCATTTTTTAGGCGTTGATTACAGAGGAGGATGATGCTATGCAGATATATTTTGGGGACGTTTCTCTTTGTTATACATATTCACTTGCGATGGCGCTACATTCGTATGGTTATGATGTTCGCTCTGAGTTTTTGGAAGCCATTATGGTGATGGGAAATGGCGCTAGTATTGTAAAGGAAGATGAAAAACACCCCTTAGTCTTCTTTGATAATGGGATGCCAGATAGTTCTATCAGCCATTCTTTAGACATTCTGGGCTTTATCTATGATGAATACTATATAAAGGATTCAAATGCTGTGAATCTTCTCTCTATCAGAGAAATGCTAAGCAAGTTCTTGCTCAGCGGACCAGTTGTTCTTGGCCCTTTGGACATGGGGTATCTGACTTATAACCCCAATCATATCCATTTGTATGGGGTGGACCATTTTGTTTCGGTTTATGATCTAGATGATGAGTTTATCTATTTCCATGATTCAGCAGGCTTTGCTTGTATGAAAATGACTTTCTCAGAATTTTCGAAAGCCTGGGAAGCTAAAAATATCGACTATAAAAGAGGTTCTTTCTCCATGTGGGGAAATTTTAGGAAGGTCAAAAGTCCTAGTCAGTGTGAAATCTATCAAGAAACAGCAAAGATTATGAGGGCCAGATATCTGGATGGACAAAGTAATGTTTTGGAATGTTATGCAAAAGCAGTTGCTGAAAACGGCTTAAATACGGAGCAAAAACAATTGCATCAGTATTTCAGCTTTAAACTTGCTGCTGTTCGAAATCTCTATCTCAGTAAATTCTTAAAAGACCATGAACCCAAAGGGGCAAGATTAAAAGAGGAATTGGCTACTCTATTTGGTCAAGCCCACCTTTCGTGTTTAAAAGAAGATTACCAAGAACTATCCCGCTTGCTCTATCAGATAGCAGAATTGGACCGACGCTTTAGAGATTTATATGTAAATTAACAAGACTAACGATGCTCCTAAACTTTAAAAATTAACCAGTAAAAGCAGTTGTTCAAAAATGAATAACTGCTTTTTGATTATGGTATAATGAAGTAAGAAAACACCTCAAACGTCTTTAGAAGAAGCGACTAGACTACTTGAGCAAACGTATAAAGAGCTTGTAGGCTTAGCTGAAAGATTTACCAATGACGAATTGTTTACAAAAGGTGTTTATAAGTGGACGGGTGGGACAAGTTTAGGCTCCTGCTTTGTCAGTAGAACCTCCAGTCAATATGATTGGGCTAGTAAAAAACTCAAAGCTCATCAGAAAAACTGTGAGCGCCATTAGCTAAAGTGCGTATGAAGTTTAGAAAATGTTCTTCTAAGCTTCGCATAGTTTCATTCTCGTGATTTTTAAGCTATTCTAGCTTTAGAATCCTTCAAAAATTAAAATTTAAGGCTGTCATAGACTTAGAATAGCACTAAAACATTTATTTTGATGTGATTCTAAGTTTAGAGCACATTTATATCGAAGCTATTGATCTGTTCGATGCTTAGAATGTTTTGATTCTGAGAAGTGTTGACTATAAACTGGTTCGAATGGTTTTTTTCTGATTTAGGATGATAGATAGATGGGTGAGATGATGAAAATACAAAAAGAGAAAGTTAGAAAAGAGTTGGTGTCCCTCTGTTTGGGAGAGTTCACAGCCGGCCTATCCTTTTGAAAAATCTGCTTGCTGATTTGAATAGTCTAGTAACCATTCTCTATCCTTTGTCTTTACTGATATTTATTTTGCTTCAAGGTTCATTTTATTGGGCAATTTTGATTAGAAGACTGTCGAATCCCCAGTTTGGAAGTGGAAGTGTCCCCAAACTTTATGGTGGTTTCAGAATACTAGACCTTGTTTTACTTATTTCAGTTTTTCCTTTTATTGTCTGGAATACACAGAGTTTCCAAGTGGCTATCTTAGCTACACTGATTCGTTTTGTAATATGATATAATTAATCTATCGAATTTTATGAATAACTACTAGAAGTGAGATAGATATGCAAATAAACTACGATAGAAAACAGAAATCAGATATTGTTATTTCTAGACCGTCAGCTATTGAAGTTGAAAAATACTTGAAATCGTGGAATAATCTTAAAAATTATAAGTTGCAAGAAGATGCTTTAGATAAATTGTTTTTTGAGCTATTACCAAGGAACGAAGAAATTTCTGATATTTTATTAAAGGTTGCTACATTAAATGATTTTTATAGCACAAATATTTTTTCAGTTTATCCAGTTGCAGAGCATATACTGAGTCTTAAAATTGATGAGAGGTTGAGACAAGGTGATGCAACTTTAGTCAATGAAATTCAAAATGTTGCTATTAATGGAGTAACTAGAAAGTTCTATTCTTTTTCTACCAAATACTGTTCTCATCATAATCCTAAAGAATACCCTATTTATGATAGCTATGTAGAAAAGGTATTAAAATATTTTAGAAAAACAGATAAATTTTCCAAATTTAAGAATGCAGATCTAAAAGATTATCAAAAATTTAAAAATATAATTATTGCTTTTAGAGAATACTACGATTTAGAAGAATTTAATCTAAAAGAGATTGATCAGTATTTATGGCAGTTGGGAAAAGAATATTTCCCAAATAAATATTAGCGACTTTTTCTCACTTAGAAAGGAAATTTAATGTCCTACAAATTTCTACTTTTCGACCTTGACCATACGCTGCTGGATTTTGATACGGCAGAAGACATTGCCTTGACTCATTTTTTGGAGGAGCAGGGCGTAACGGAGATTCAGACCTACAAAGACTATTATATTCCCATGAACAAGGGGCTTTGGCGGGAACTGGAGCAGGGGAAAATCACCAAGCCGGAGCTGGTCAATACTCGCTTTTCTCGACTTTTTGCCCATTTTGGCATTGAGAAGGATGGTGCCGAGTTAGCCTTCCTTTATCAGCAGCATATTGCTCAGCAAGGCCAAACCTACGCTGGTGCTAGCGAGCTTTTGGACAGTCTGACAGCAGCTGATTATGAAATTTACGGAGCGACTAATGGCATCACAGCTATTCAGACTGGCCGCATGGCCAATTCCGACATTTCACCCTATTTTAACCATATTTTTATCTCGGAAAAGATGGGAACTCAGAAGCCCGAAGCTTTATTTTATGAAAAAATAGCAGAGCAGATACCAGATTTTGACCTGTATCAGACTTTGATGATTGGAGACTCCTTGACAGCTGATATTGCTGGCGCTAATAATGCTGGATTGGACTCTATCTGGTACAATCCCAAGCAGCTAGAAAATGAAAGTCTTTTTCAACTGACCTATACCGCTTATTCTTATGACGACATTATCAGACTATTGGTTCCATAAGGAGACTTCAAATGAAAAACTATTGTCCGTTTAAACGAGAAAGACTAATCTAAAAAATTTTTAACTCTGTCAAGAAAAAAACTTGACAGCTGTTTTTAATCTGCTATAATAGAACATGTGCTTAATAGCTTTGCTATTTCACCAAAAGAAAAAATAAAGAAAAGAGACCTTAATAATGGCAGTAAAAATCCGTTTGACTCGTATGGGTTCTAAGAAAAAACCTTTCTACCGTATCAATGTTGCAGACTCACGTTCACCTCGTGACGGACGTTTCATCGAAACAGTTGGTACTTACAACCCACTTGTAGCTGAAAACCAAGTGACTTTGAAGGAAGACCGTATCCTTGAGTGGTTGGGTAATGGTGCACAACCTTCTGATACTGTACGCAACATCCTTTCAAAAGAAGGCGTATTGAAGAAATTCCACGATTCAAAATACTCTAAATAATAGAAGCGTAGGTTGACATATGGACACGATTGAAAATCTAATTATTGCGATAGTGAAACCTTTGATTTCACAGCCAGATGCCTTAACTATCAAGATTGAGGATACACCTGAATTTTTAGAATATCACCTGGATCTTGATCAGAGTGATGTTGGACGTGTAATCGGTCGTAAAGGTCGTACTATCTCCGCTATAAGGACGATTGTTTACTCTGTCCCAACTGAATACAAAAAAGTTCGCATCGTTATTGATGAGAAATAAAAAGCGGGACAGATGTCTCGCTTTTTTGTGAAGAGCGGAAGATATTTTCTTGCTATTTTATGGTTTTAAAAATTTATGAAATATTGGAATACTAATAAATATAAAAACAAAATTAATACTGTTGAATTTTATAAACATTTATATGAGGCTCATGATGTCAATGACTACATCAAGTTATTGAAATTATCTGGGGTTTTTACAAGTGGAAATTCTAGTGATGGTACTAAACTTATAGCTAAATATATTTTAGTGAAGAAATTTTATATATTGAATGAACAGATTGTAAATAAATTTCTATATGAGGTCTCAATCTTGAATCAACTTTATGAGATGATTCAGATTGAAAAAAACTCTCTTTTAGATAGCACAAAGAAAAATGTTCTACAATCATCATTATACTACGCACAAGCGTACTATGAATCTTTTAAGAATGGTAACAACAGGCTTACAGATTTAAGTGATGGAATTGAAGAAATTTGGCTAAGATTAGGAGATGTTTTAAAAGACGCGCTTCGAAAAAAGACAGTCTTTAAATGGGAAGAAGGCGCTAGTTTAACTCAGTCAGAAATTGAAAATATTTTTTCTATTTTTGGTCACTTGAATATTTTTAGTTTAATAATTGACTTATGGACATACAGTGACATTGAATTTAAGATTTATGATAACCAAATTCATATTAAAGAGATAGGTGATTTTAGTAAAAAACGATTATATGCTTTAGCAACTTATTTAGATTTAAAAGATTTTAGAGGCCTTTTGGCTTGTAACCCCAATCTTGATTTTGATACTAAATTAGAAAAATCTGATGTAAAACAAAATTTATATAAACTATTAGAGAAACAGGTTAAAGAATATTTTTATACTAAGAATTTTGAAGAAGAATATGATGGTATTAAACTAAGACAGTGGATGGATGCTTATTGGCTTTTATACGAATTATGCGATAAATCTGATGAAAGAATTGTAGTGATTTCAAAGAACGAATTAAGAGAGCTGTTTTTTGATAAAGGACTGCCAGAATACTTGCTTAAGCAACTAATTTTTAAAACTTCTTCTAGAGATTTATATGATAATCCACTTATAGAGTTTGAAGAAGTTTATGTTCTACTATCTAGTTTGGTTTTATATACAGATTTTTCAAGAACAATTTTATCTGTTATATCAAAAAAACAACAAAGTAAAGAGACTGGAATAAATCAAAAAGGAAGAAATTTTGAACGTCATATTAACGGCTTAGCAAAAAAACAATTTTCTAAACAGTCTGATGGAATAAAACGGAGTATTGCTGGGGAGACATATGAAATTGACGGAATTTTTTTTAAAGATGGGACTTTAGTTATTCTGGAAGCTAAAACACAAAATCAACCAACTAATATCATTGAGTTCTATAAGAATCAAGTTGAGTTAAATAATTACATAGAAAAATTTAAAAGAAATTCTAAATATTTTATTGAAAATGAGAAAAAAACAATGGCAAAAAAACTTGGGATATATAGTAGTGATATTAAACGAGTGATAAATATGTTGGTTTCCAATGTTAGTCAGTATAATTCGAAACAAGATGAAGTATATATTATTGATGAGATTGATTTTTCTAATTTTATGAATAGGAGAACTCCTCAGATTCATATTAGTGAAAAAGGTGATATACACTCTATAGGTATATTGCCTCAATTATATTCTGGTGAAGCAACTGTCGATCAATTATTAAATCTTTTACAATCAAATCATAAAAGAGAATTGATTACGCAAAGAATAAAATACAGAAATATACAATGTAACATAGGTGATAAGACTATTTCATTCAGTTTTAAGATATTAGAAGATATCAATGATACTATTTTGTAGTTTAGATAAAAATATCTATATATTTCAAATTTAGAAGGATTTTTTGAAAACCTCCAAGAAAACTAGGAATGATCTCTTTTCAGTAATAATGGAGTTTTTCACCTTGTTTAGACTAGCTAGTAAGAGAGAAAGAGAAAGCAATGAAACCAGAAGATTATGCTTGGAACGACCATGAACGAGAGTGTTATGAGGATGGACAAGTGAGTCTACCTAGTCCTTACAAGCTAAAGATTCTTGATGATAGTCAGAAAAGATTGGAACTGGAGCAAATCTTGGTCCAGCTTCCTCAGAAGCAGCTTGCCCAATGGGCATTGGAGCATGCCACTCGCTTTATGACTCTGATAGATATTGGTGACGATCTTAAAAAGCAGCAAATCTTGACCCAAGTTCAGGAAGTGTTTGAAGCGCGACTTGCGGGAAATGTTTCTGCCTATGAGCTGAGGAAGGCTGGTTTCTTGGCTCAGCAGCTGTCACAGCAAGCCAAATCACCAGTCAGCAAGTATGCTGCGCGTGTCTTTGCCCAAGCGGTCGCAACAGCCCACATGCGAGGTCATGCCATTGTTTCGGCGGATTATGCTGTCAAAGTAATAAATTTGCAGAGTACAGATGATATGCAAGCAGTTATCAGAGAAAGAAAGCAACAGATAGAATTGGCCACAGAATGGCTGAAAAGTATAAATGAAATGTAGAACGGAGGCAATGGGATGGACCATATCGAAAGAACTGATGGTGAGGTATTCTATCGGATAGAAGGGCGAGGTCACAAAGAAACGCTCGTGCTCCTGCATGGTCTGAGTGCTGACTCGGGCATGTTTCAGTCTCAGATAGATTTTTTTAAGAATCGCTATCAGATTATTGCGCCTGACCTACGTGGAAATGGGCAATCAAGCCAGCTGACTTGTAAGGCGGATCAGGTTCTAGATATACAGGCAGCAGATGTGCTGGCGATTTTGGGAAAAGAAGGCGTCAGGCGAGCCATAATCGGAGGGACTTCCTATGGCGGTATCTTAACCATGCACCTCATGACTCAAAATCCGCAAATCTTTAAGGGAGCTTTCTTGTGCGATACTTTTTGTGCGACGGATTTGTCACCAATGATGAATGCTCTGGCTCAACTTATGGCTCCTTTGGTGAAATACTCGTGGTTTATGAAGCTATCAACCTTGCCGATTTATAAACGCTGGTCTTTGGCTCAATCCTATTTTGCTGATTTATTCGACCGGATGCGATCTGAGGAGTCTGTTTTGCAGCGCAGGGCAATTCAAGCCATTGATTATCGTGCTGCCTTGGATAAGTGCAAGATTCCTACACTTTTACTGGCGGGAGACTTTTCAGGAAAATTAGTTCAAATGATGAAAACAACTAAGGAACACCTTAGTCATGCTCAAGATTTTGTCATTGCTGATTCGTTTGATCCATCGAATCTATGCCAACCAGCTAAGTTTAATGCTTTGGTGGAGGAATTTGCTGAGCAGGTTTTTTAGACCACGTCTGATACATCTAAGGCGATACTAACAACTGCCTCTTCTAACACGCATCTTGGTTGAATATGAAAAATTTTTGGTATATAATTTTTGGTATTGGAGTGTCCTTATTCTGCTAGTAAAATAGCTAGCTCTCAGATAGTAGTGTGTGCCCAGATGATATTTGTAAGAATTGATTGGAAACATTATGAAAGAAAAAATAATCAAAACGAAAGTAGGACAGCTATTTGTATCTTATCAACCTGCAGAAAAGATTGCTGTATTTTTAAGCGGCGCAGGGAGTCTGCCGACCTATGAAAATTTTTTGCCAGTTATTCGGAAGTTACCTAAAAATTGGGGCTATTTAACAATAGATTACCCTAATACTGGCCAAAGCCCACTCGAAAATCAAGAAAATTTTGTTTTGGACGATTTGGTTCAATCTATTTTGGAGGTTTTATCGCAGTTTAAAGTCATCCAGTATGCTGTTTGCGCGCACAGTATTAGTGGTATTGTAGCAGTTAAAGTTGCTGAGTCAGAGCCGCTTTGTCAGGGACTAATCTTGATTGAACCAACCACTTATTCTGTTCTATATGGAGAATTAGCTCAGTATCCTTATCCCGAATTTTTATCCTTACAGGAGAAAGTTCAGACGCTCGGTGGAGGATATGAATATCTGAAAAAAATAGGACAAGAGAGTTTTTCAGTAGCTGATTTTAAAATCTTATGGGCTAAGGCAGAAAGGAGTTCTGATAGATTAAAATCTGTACAAGAAGGATTTCAACATTATTGCAGTATCGCAAAAAGCGATTTTCAAAACTTAGATATCTCTTTTCAATTTCCGATTTTTATCCTGAGTCAGACCTATCGAGAACAAGAATATAAAGATTCCAAATTTGCTTCACAAAATACTCGGATTATTTTAGGAGGCAACCATCATTATTTACATTGGAGTCAGTCAGAAAAGATAGCTGAGTTTCTTTTAGAAATGTGATTGTGAAGCCAGCATTTAAAAGCAAGATGATGGTGTGTAGAGAAAGTTCAAAGTAATATAAAACATTCCTTGTTAATGAGAAATATTATCCTGTATTTTTTTGTAATAGTTTTGCAAAGACATTATAATAAAAATGCTACAGATAAATGTTAGTATGTTTAATAAAGGAGAAAAAAGATGTCTGAAATTAAGAGTAGTATGTCAGATGCTCAGAACTATGCAACCAAAATCAAACAAGGGAGTTCCAATTTATCAGGAATCGGACAGGCCCAACAGGATGATAAAACGACCGTTTCGGGTAATTCAAATGCTCATGAGGCTATGAAGGCATCCCAAGTTGCCAGACAAGGCATTTCCAATGCTCTCTCTGAAATGGTGACGAATATCCATAGTGTTGCTGGCGAATTTGAAGCAGTGGATCAGCAGATAGCGGAGTCTGTAAATGGTTAAATAAAGTTAAAGATACTCCGCTTACCCAGAAATCAAGGAGAACAGACTGCTCATGGAAGAAGAAAATACAGAGAAGAAGCCAATTAAGTTTATATATGATCCTGATATGACTCTGGCAGAGCGCTTGCGTGCGCAACGCGAGCAGCTGCAAAATCTGCGGGAGCAGGAAGAGCTGAAGCGAATGCTGGCTAATCAAGATAAGGTTATGTATAAGATAAGCCAGCGATATCAGAAAGAGCAGGAAAAAATAAAGTCCCCAGAGGAGCAGATTGAGGATCTTTGCCGCAAAGAATCGGACTTATTGGAAAAGGAATATCAGATAGATGGTGATTTAAAAAAGATTACTGAATACTATGAGTCTGTAGAGTCTGATGCGCATCAAATGCATGCTTTTTTAGATGATCTGGCTTATCGCTACAGTTCTCAAAATGGCTTTGAGCATATGCGCGATGATTTTTTTCAGAACTGGCAGAGCTTTCAGGGAAGTTTTGAAGAGGAAAGCGGTGCTTTAAAACAGCAAAGAAAAGAAGTCTCTGAGGAGCGTGATAAAATCCATCATGAGCGCGTTCGAATGGTTAACAGTTTAGAAGATAAGGGGAAACATTGATGAGTATAGACATGTATTTAGGAGATTCGCAGTCTCAAGCGAACAGTACCCAGACAATGATACAAGAGGAAATTAGAGCTTATGAAGAACTGGAAAGAAGTCTGACAGATTTTGAATCCAGTGCGGAATCGCTAAAGGGAAAAGCTTATGATTCTGCTCGAAATTATTCTGCCCGAGTTCTTCGCCCTTTGGCCCATGGTGGAAAACTATTATCGGAAGCAGTCGGGAAGACAGTCAAGCAATTTCCAGAATTCTATGTCATACAGGTTGCCAATGAAAGCTTAAAGGAGTCTGATTTAGAAGCTGATATTCAGAAACTAGATGCCTTGATAACAACCACTAAAGCTTCCATGCTTTCAAGCGCATTGGTAGCACCAGCATTAGTGGCAGGCCATCAGAAGATGCTCGATATTTTAAATGAGGCGCGACGAGTACTCCAAGAAAAATTACAGAAACTAAGAGCTTTCAATCTTTCATCGCCCCAAATTTTCTCAGAGATTGAAATTCTGAAAAATCTGCTTGATATCGGTCTGAGTCAACTGAGTACTGGCTGGGATGCTAATAAGGGTGTTTATGTTCTGCCAGCGAATTTGACTTGGGCAACTAAATTGATAAATTATAAACCAACAGACCTTTCGAATTTACAGCCAGAAGAGCGAAAATATGTCGAAAACCTTATGGAACAGTATGGTTTCAATCAAGAAACAGCTCTTAAAATACTCAAACTTAAAAAGGGGATAGATACAAAATACCCTGATAAGTCACAGGAAGAGAGAGATTACCTGCTCAACCGAGCTTTAGGAGCTCCAAACTATGATGGTTTTTCGTGGGATAATACTGCAGGTAACCTTGAAGGAGATTCCCCTCAGGAGTTCTATAGAAAAATGGGGCTGACAGATGCTGAAGCTAAAAGCTTGTATTATGAAATCAAAAAACAAAATGACTTTTCTGCTTTAGATCCTGGCGAGGTGGTAGATCCTACAGCAGATAAAGCGCGCTATGCTGAACGTTTAAAGCTATACAAGGAGAATCATGATACTTCAGGCATGTCTGATTCTGAGATAGAAGCTGCCTTCCTAAAAGACTGGAGGGAACAAAATGAACGCTATGCTAATAAGACCGACTTTGCTCATCAGTCCATCACAACAGCTACTCATCTGTATTCTGGTTGGGGCTTGGCAAGAATGTGGTTTTGGGGTAAAAAAGATCTTGAGGAAGTTTCAGGTTGGCGCGGAGATGTGACAAAAGATGCAGAAGCAAAACCTTCAATGGGGAATGCTGATTATAAAGCTGATTTAGATGCCGTAAATATTACAAATATTATGAAAGAAAAGAATGTTTCTTATGTTGAAGCATCTAATTATTATTACAATCAGCTGGAAGAAAAAGCAGATCCTAATACAGACAAGATGACTCGCTCAGAGCTCTTTCTTAAATCTACTGATATCAATCACGTAAAAAAAGAAATTTTCGATATGGTTCCGCTAAAAATGGTACCTGCATCTAATAAAGATGGATTTCGATATGTCAGTCGGACTGATGAAGAAAAACTCGCCTATATTAAAGAACATTATCCTGACTCTTATAACTTCCTCAGAAGTTTAGAGGAGCGCGATAATCAACTGGGAAATTATGCAGAAAGTGAATGATAATTATGAAAAAGAATCTAATTTTTATATCAGTTCTTGCCTTACTTTTGGTAGTTATTTTTCTAGTCTTTTACTATCAGAGTAGTCAGTCTAGCAGTATTTTTGATGAGATTTACAAGGATGAAATCCAATATGTGGGTTCTGGCGATAAGAGTCAGATGAAGCTCTTGAAAATAAAAGGAGCAGACCTTGTCACGGAAAAGGATAGTTCGGACTTTCAGGCTGGAACAGTGATGGTAATCTATAAATCAAAGAATTTCCCAGAAAACAGCAATCTCAATATTATCGCAAATAAAAATCAGATGCTTATTTTTGACTATGAGGAGAAATGGGATGAGAACGTTCAGCTTTCCTTGACAGCTAGTTATGATATAAAGACGAAGTCTCTCACACAGGAAGCTAAACTGCTAGACTATGACAGCAAAGATATTGTCATTCCTAGAGATAAGTTTGAAAGTTATGGCTTGACTCAAGCTAAGATTGAAGAAAAGTTTTCTTTGTTTGAGAAAGTTTTCCTCAAAGAATGGGAAGCTGTTTCAAGCGGCCGCTTTTCTCCCGGTGATAAAGGCAATGTAAAGGTTGTAAAAAAATGGAAGTAAGAGAGGCATAGCTGTGATAATATGAATTACCTTTCTAACAAAGAGGTAGTGGAAAAAATTTTTTAATAGTCAAAACGCATAAAATTAATGCTTCTGTGAACATTGGTTTTATGCGTTTTTTATGTAAACTATTATCATATTTGAGTTTGAAATTGACGGTCTTTGAAATAAGTAAACCTTTCGTCAAGCTTGCCGTTTATTTTTTAATGACTTCGTTTGTTTTAGCTGGTAATTTTAATATTAAAATGAGTCTACCCAAGTATCTCAGCAATAGCATCTCGAATTTCCTGAACGGTTGCGGATTTGCTATGGTCACTGGTATCAAACTCAATGTATTTGCCATCAGCATCAACAGTTCCCCCGACAGGCCCTTCGGATCCATCGACTGATGTTCCAATGGCAGGGGGGATGCTTGTGTCAGCATAGTCTATATCAATAACGATGATGCGCGTATTGGCCTCTAAATCATCTATCATTGGAAGAGACGATGCGGAGGTCATGTTCTGACTAGCATAGTATTCTAGGAAAGCCTTGATGGTTAGGTTATCAATTTGAGCAATTTTTTCGTCAAGGGCTGAGATATTTCTAGTTTCCCTCGTTTCATTTTCCATTGCTTGACCTTTTTTGACCTGTGTCAAAGCAGTCAAACTGGCAGCTGTTGTGGCTAGAAGAGCAGTAGAGAGAAGGAGTTTGCTTAACTTTTTTCCCATAGGTATCACCAACTTCTTTCTAGTTTTGCGTAAACACACTTGGGTGTTTGCGGTGTTGAGGTTCTATATGTATAATTATACGTTAAATCGCAACATTAATCAAATAAATATAGGCAAGAGAATTCCCCCTTATCTCCCTTGTACATTCCCCTATATCATGATAAAATACTAGGCAGAGTATAATATGTTGGAGTCGAGATGAATTATTTTAATGTTGGTAAAATCGTCAATACCCAAGGTTTGCAAGGGGAGATGCGGGTTTTGTCAGTGACGGATTTTGCAGAAGAGCGTTTTAAAAAAGGAAATACACTGGCTCTTTTCGATAAAAAGGATCAGTTTGTTATGCATGTGGAGATAGCCAGCCATCGCAAAGTCAAGAACTTTGATATTATCAAGTTTAAGGGGATGTACCACATCAATGACATCGAGAAATTCCGTGATTTCACTCTGAAAGTCCGAGAGGAAGATTTGACGGACTTGGAAGACGGGGAATTTTACTACCATGAAATCATCGGCCTTGAAGTCTATGAAAATGACATTCTTCTTGGTACGATTAAGGAAATTCTGCAGCCAGGAGCCA
The DNA here is from genome assembly GCF_000212855.1 of Streptococcus sanguinis SK355. Lineage (GTDB taxonomy): Bacteria > Bacillota > Bacilli > Lactobacillales > Streptococcaceae > Streptococcus > Streptococcus sanguinis_A. The sequence goes on along the minus strand of NZ_GL890993.1, from coordinate 1,886,071 downwards.
ATGATGTCTGGGTGGTCAAGCGTAAAGGCAAGCGCGACTTGCTGCTGCCTTATATTCCGCCAGTTGTGCTGAGGATTGACATTGAGCAAGGTCGGGTTGATGTAGAGATACCGGAAGGACTGGACGATGAAAATTGATATTTTGACTCTCTTTCCGGAGATGTTTGCGCCTTTAGAGCACTCTATCGTCGGTAAAGCTCGGGAAAAAGGTCTCTTAGAAATCAACTACCACAATTTCCGAGAAAAGGCTGAAAAATCCCGGCATGTAGACGACGAGCCATACGGCGGAGGCCAGGGTATGCTGCTACGGGCCCAACCTATTTTTGATGCCTATGATGCCATTGAAAAGAAGCAACCGCGTGTGATTTTGCTGGATCCTGCTGGTCGGACTTTTGACCAAGCCTATGCGGAGGAGCTAGCTAAAGAAGAAGAGCTCATTTTCATTTGTGGCCATTACGAAGGCTATGATGAGCGGATCAAGACCTTAGTGACAGACGAAATCTCGCTTGGGGACTATGTTCTTACTGGGGGAGAATTGGCAGCTATGACTATGATTGATGCTACCGTTCGCCTGATTCCAGAGGTTATTGGAAAGGAAGCCAGTCATACAGATGACAGTTTTTCGTCTGGACTATTGGAATATCCTCAGTACACTCGGCCTTATGACTATCGGGGTATGGTTGTTCCTGAAGTCCTTATGAGCGGCCATCATGAAAATATCCGCAAGTGGCGTCTCTATGAAAGTCTGAAAAAGACCTATCTAAGACGTCCTGACTTACTGGAAGACTACGAAATGACGGCCGAAGAAGAAGCGATGTTAGAAGAAATTCGACAAGCTCAAACGGACTGACAAGCAAAGTTAACTCTTAGAAAGGATCTAGGAGTTTTTGCTTTATTTAATACAGAAATGCTCATTTTTGTTGGAAAAACCATCTTATTTTTCTAATACAACATTTTTGTAACTAAATTGTAATAAAAAAACTATTAAAAGGAGACGTTTGCTACTAGTTAATACTAGCGTTTTGTGATAGTATATTACTATGCGGGCTGCTATACCCAGGTTAATTATAGTATGTGAGATTATAAAAAGGAGATTGATTATGGAAAAGAAAATAGGCAAGTCTGTTGTAGCGACTGGTATTGCGGCTACAACTATTATTTCTGGTGGACTGACCCATCAAGTACACGCGGATGAGTTGGTTGAATCAACTGTAACAGCTCCACAAGCGACTGAAGTAACTGGAAAACCAGTGACAGCAGCAGATGTAGCTGTTGCCCAAGAAAATGCTGAAGCTGCCAAAGCAAAACTCGATGAGCAAAGATCGATAGTAGATACTGCTAAAACAGAAGCTGAAGATGCAAAAACTAGCGTGAAAGTTGCTGAAGTCGCTGTTGAGACTGCTAAAGAAATACAGGCAGAAGCAACAGAAGAAAATGTTGCTAAGGCGGAGACAGAAGCAAAAACAGCAGAGCAAGAGGTTAGCGCAAAAGACATTGCCGTTCGAGAAGCGGCGGCTAAAGCTGCTAAGGCAGAACAGGCTGTTAAAGACCAAGCAAATACTATTAAGGCGAGTCAATCTCTGGTAGATGTTGCAGAGACTGAATTGAAACAAGCTAAAACACCACTTAACTCAGAAGAGCAAGCTGTAGCAACTGCTAAGAGTCAGCAAAGTCAAGCACAGACTGCCTTAGATAATGCAAAGGCTGAACTGACAAAGGCAGAACAAGCAGCGTCTTCTGCTCCCCAAGTGCAGGCTGAAATCCAGAATAAAATCAATAAGGCAAAGGAATCTTTGGGTCAAACCAATCAAGCTATTAACTCTCTTGAAGGACAGATTCCGGCTGCTGAGAAAGCAGCAGCAACAGCTCCTGTTGACCTTCGCAATACGACTTATTCTCAATTTTTAGAAAATGTTCGTAACAATGCGGCTAATCAGGAGATTCGTGATGCTGCTAACAATGCTCTTGCAGTTTATCAACGTGGACAAAATGAATTTGGTATTTCAGTTAATTCTGACCCAACAAGTCCAGCTAGTCTGGAAAATAACCTTCAAGCTTTGGAGTTGGTTAAGGCCATTAATGCTTACCGTCGTAATGCCGGCTTACAAGAGTTGTTGGTTGATCCGTATGCGAATGTGGCCAGCCAGATTCAGACTATCTACTTTGAGCGCAATAACTGGCACATGGGTAAGCTGATTGGTAACGAGAATGTGGCGATTAGTTTTGATCCGCAAGGGGCTGTCAATTTCTGGCATAGTGAAAAAGCACGCTACCAAGAGATTGCAGCGCAATATGGACTGCCTACAGATGAAACTCAGATTGATGCTAATTCTATCTATATGAGAGTTGGAGCGGGTGTATTTGCTCAGATTGGCCACTATGTTCAGATGATGGACAATAAAGCCAATGCTATCTCAGCAGCTTATGATAAACAGCCAAACCAATGGGGCACTCCTCATGGTACATCCGAAGTTGGTTTCCATCATATTAGCAACTTTAACCAACGTGTTAATAATGGTACTTTGCTGACTGTTGCGGCTATGGAGCAGTTGTTGCGTGCTGGTGGCGGTCGTTCTGCAGGTTCTAACGCAAATGTTACAGCGCTTAAGAATCAGTTAGCTGAACTCAAGGCTCAAAAAGTTGGTCAGGAATCAGCTATTAATATCCTCAATGCTCAATTAGCTGATGCTCAAAAGGCAGCGGCAGATCAAATTGCAGCAGTTGAAGCGGCTCGTCAGAAGGTAGCAACTGCTGAAAATAATCTAGCTTTGACCAAGCAAAATGTTGCCCTTAAGCAGGAAGCTCTCGACAGAGCGACAGCTAAGATTGCAGCAAACCTAGCACCTTATCAGACTAACTTGAGCAATGCTCAGGCAGTTTTAGCAGCAGCTAAGGATAAGTTGACAGAACTTCAGTCAGCTCAAGAAGCTGCGAAAGCTAATTTGACAACTGCTCAAGAGGATTTCTTGGCTGCTCAAAAGACATTAGCAGCAGCTAAAAAGAAAGTCATTGATCTTCAAAATGCTCCTCAGTTACTTGCAGAAGCAGAGCGGGAGTTGGCAGAAGCGCAGCTTGATTATGAAGCTAAACAAGCAATCTTAAATCAAGAAACTGCAACTTTAGCTGTTCTTGAAGAGGCTTACAACAGTCTTCAAGCCAATTATGAAACTCTCTTGAATATCTTGAACCAAGCATCTCTCCTTTATGGAAATGCTCTGAATAGCAACTACCGCTCAGGTGAGGATAAGAAGCTTTTAACTGCTGTTAAGGGTGGAGCTGCTGGTCCAGGTGCAGAGGATGAATCTAAGAAAGATTCAGATGCTAAGACTGCAGAAGTTCATGCGAACACTCGTGAAGTCAAAGGAGCGACTACAGGTGCCGTTCAAACGGCCGGTAGTGGCGTATTCACTGATTTTGTTGTGAATCCTGCAGCTCAGCTTGCTAGCGTGGCTACAACTGCTGATAAGGCTCCAACAGTTCCTGCTATTCTGCCAAATACTGGTTCAGAAGCAGAGCGCCTTGCAATTTTTGGTATGGCACTTGGTGCAGCTGCCTTTTTGGGAACCAACAAGCGTCGTCGCAGAGACGAAGATTATAATTAAAGAAATACAAAATGAGTCTGGAAATTATTCTAGTCTCATTTTTTTGTCTATAGCTAATAAGCAATCTCATATAAAAAGGAAAGAGAAGATAAGTTCTGCATTTTCTAAGATAAAAACTTCCGATATTAACTGTCGGAAGTTTTCAATATACATAATAGATTTTATTTGACTGCTCCGCCTGTTACACCTTCTACGTAGTATTTCTGCATGAAGATGAAGAGAAGAGTGATTGGGATAGCGATGATAATCGCTCCAGATGTGAAAGGCAAGAACCATTTATTGATGGCATCTTTATTAAGCATTTGGAAAAGTCCCAAAGCAACCGTGTATTTTTCCTTGACATCGCCTAGGATGACAGAGGCAAAGATGAAGTCGACCCAAGGTCCCATGAAGGCCATAAGCGCTGTGTAAACGATAATCGGTTTTGACAGCGGCAGTGTGATAGTCCGGAAGATTTGGAAGCGGGTAGCTCCGTCAATCATAGCGGATTCGTCCAAAGAATATGGGATAGTATCAAAGAAACCTTTAGCAATATAGAAGCCTAGAGCTGCTCCAGCTGAATAAACCAGAATCAGTGAGGTCAGGGTTTGTGTCAAATTGAGTGCTTTCAAGATGTAGTAAACCGCAATCATAGACATGAAGCCTGGGAACATGTTAAGAACCAAAGCCAGCTTGAGGAAACGGTTTTTATGCTTGAATTTGATACGGCTGAGTGAGTAAGCCATACCCACAGTAATCAAAGTAGACAGGATGCAGGTCGCTGTCGCAACAATCAGGGTATTCATAAACCACTGAACAAAAGGATATGTGTTGTTATTAAATAGTCTGATATAGTTGTCAAAAGTATAAGTTTTAGGGAAGAAGTAAGGGACCGCATTAGAACCTTCACCACGGAAGCTGGTCAGAAAAATCCAGATAATTGGCGTTAGCCAGATGAGTGCTAAAATAGTCAGCAAGACATAAATCCCTAATAAACTGATTTTTTTCTATTTTTCATTATTTAGCAGTTCCTTCCTTGAATGATGCGGATCTAGTATAGGCTAAAATACTGAAGGCTGCAGAGATTGCAAAGATCAGGATACCGATAACAGATGCCAGATTGTAGTCCTTGGCAGAGACGGTCAGTTTATAGAGCCAGGTAACCAAAAGGTCAGTTGAGCCTGCCTGATAGTAGGAAGAGTTAGTAGGTCCACCGCCTGTCAGGAAGTAGATCACGTTGAAGTTGTTGATGTTCCCGATAAACTGCTGGATAAGAGATGGTGCCATAATCAAGAGAATTTGTGGGAAAGTGATACTCTTGAAGATTTGAAGCTTGCTAGCTCCATCAATCTCAGCAGCTTCGATTTGCTCGCTAGGTAGGTTCATGATAATCCCAGTCGCTACCAGCATGGTAAATGGAATACCAATCCACATATTGACAAGGATGATTGAGAACTTAGCCCAAACAGGGTCACTCAAAAATGGAATTGGATGCTGAATGAGATGGAGGCTTTGTAATAATCCGTTCAAAGGTCCATTGTCATTCAGGAAATTACGCATCAAGAGCAGGGATACGAATTGTGGAACTGCGATAGTGATAACGAAGAGTGTGCGCCAAACTTTCTTGTACTTGAGACCTTTGGTATTGAGCAAGAGAGCTAAAACGATACCGAAGAAGAAAGTAGTAGCTGTCGCAGCAACCGCCCAAATCAAGGTCCAGCCTAAAAGTGGGAAGAAGGTGCTAGCCATGCGACCTGAGAATACATCACCAAAGCTAGAGAAGCCAACCCAGTCAAAGAGTGACTTAGGAGCGGGATGCTTATGGTCAAAGTTAGTAAAGGCCAAACAGATCATATAAATCAGAGGCAAGATGGTAAAGAGCAGTACTCCGATAAGAGGAATGCTCATCAGTCCCATGTGGAAGCGACCGTCAGCAAGTGTCTTAAAGTCCTCAACGAAGTTAGGGATTTTCTGACCTGACTGCTTAAGAGCCATCAAGTGACGAGCACTTTTCAGATTACACCAGTAGATATAGGCGAAGACAGCACAGAAGATGAGAGAAGCAAGTCCAAAAATTAGCATCAGCATAGAGTTGTCACCAGCTACTTGAACGGTGATTTCCAAGCCATTAACTTTTTTGATAGTCTCTCCTTGCTCCTGAGTACCCAGAGTAATCATACCGCCGATAGCCGGAACGATTTGAACTACAAAAGCAATCAGAAATGCAATTTCTGAGAAGAGGAAGAGCAGCCCCTTGATAAATTGTTTGTTTACAAGGTTGCTCAGTCCCATTACTAGAAAAGAGAGTTTGACATCCCAGGTTCCCTCTTTAAAGACCTGAACCATGGATGCATTGTCATAGGATGACTGAGTCATAGTATTCTCCTTATATTTACAAAGAAAGAAGTGAGGAGGCTGCCCCCCTCACTTCAATGCTTATTTTTATTCGTTTGAGTATTATTTAGCTGCTGCTAAATCTTTATCAAACTGTTGTAATTTTGCGAGGTATTGATCTTCACCAAATTTACCGTTGTAAGCATCGCTGAGGATTGCAGCACTTTCAGTCCAGAAGACAGACATTTGGCTAAGTTTAGGCATAACTGTTGTGTAGGTATCAGAAGATCCCATTGTGATAACAGCTTGTGCCAATGCATCTTTCTTCACATCTTCAGACTCTTGTACTTCTTTGTTAGCTGGGATGATGTGACGTCCTTCAAACTTGAATTGGTTTTCTTGGCTTTCTTTGCTAGTAAGTGCTTGAGCCAGTTTGTAGCTTGCTGCGATACGATCAGTGTCACCATTTGAAGGTGTTTGGTTAACTGCGTAAAGTTTTACACCGAGGAAAGCTTTTTGTTGAACGTCTTGTCCACCGATGTTCACAGTTGGGTAAACAGAGATACCAAGGTTGTCTTTACCGACAGCTTTTTCAGCAGCTGCATAGTCCCATGGACCAGATTGGAAAGCGTCAACTGAACCATCTTCAAATTTAGCAAGAAGGTTAGCAGCATCGACGTTTACAAAACCGCTGTTATTCTTTTGAGCTGCGATGAACTTCAGAACGTTCACACCAGCTTCGTTACCCCAGTTTGTTCCGTCTACTTGCTCACCGTCTTTACCAAAGAGAGTATCGCCAACAGAAAGGAAGAGTGGAGCAGTAGCGTAAGCATTAACTTCTTTCAAGTTTCCGCCGAATTTAGCTTTAGATGTAATTGTTTCGTATGATTTAACATCGTCAGCAGAAAGTTTTGACTTGTTATAGTAGGTTACTTGTGACTCGATACCGAATGGGAAAGCATAAGTTTTACCTTTATACTGAGCACCAATCGCTGCTTGTTCTGTATCGTTTTTCTTGATTTCTTCTGCCATATTAGAAGGAACTTCTTGAATAGCTCCAGCTTCAACTAATTTACCTAGTTGGTCGTGTGGCAGAGAGAAAACATCGGCAGCAGTACTAGCATCTTTTGTCAGATTTTCCTGAGCGTTTGGATCTTCCATTTCGACTACGTCAACCTTGTAGCCTGATTCTTTCTCGAACTTGCTAACTGTATCAGAGTAAGAATCTTTAGCACCAGTTGGTACCCAAAGTTTCAAGGTCTTGCTATCTGCTTTAGAAGAAGAGCTCTCCTTGCTGCTATTTGAGCTACAAGCTGCTAAGAGCGTTCCTGCAGCCAGCAAGCTGACACTGCCCAATACTACTTTTTTCCATGTTTTCATTCCTATTTCCTCCCGGAATTTTTATTTACAATTCTATTATGCAACCGTTTGCAATTTTTGTCAAGTCTTTTTTTGAAATTTTTTTAAAAATATATTAATTTTTCTAAAATTTTTCTATTTTATTTCTGTTTATTTAATCAAAGCCTATTAAAATAGCTGTGCAATCGCTTGCTTGATTTTTACTTAGAAAACGCTTTATTATGAAGAAAGTTTTGTCTCATTCGCAATATATTTTTGGTACTTGTATGAAGAGATGAAGAGAAGTTATAGTTCATCATTACCTATGAAAAGAATCAAACTTATGATTTTCTAATAATCTAGTGTCTACCTGTTGAATGCTTCCCTTTTTTGCTATAATAGACCTATGAATAAGCTAATCCAATCAAAGCTGGAACTGTTGCCGACCAGTCCCGGCTGTTACATTCACAAAGACAAAAACGATACCATTATCTATGTCGGAAAAGCCAAGAATCTTCGCAATCGGGTTCGTTCTTATTTTCGTGGTAGCCATGATACCAAGACGGAGGCTCTGGTTTCTGAGATTGAGGATTTTGAGTTTATTGTCACCGAGTCCAATATTGAGGCTTTGCTTCTGGAGATCAATCTAATCAAGGAAAACAAGCCTAAGTACAATATCATGCTCAAGGACGATAAGTCCTATCCATTTATCAAGATTACCAATGAGACCTATCCGCGCCTCATCATCACGCGCCAAGTCAAAAAGGACGGTGGGCTTTATTTTGGTCCTTATCCGGATGTCGGAGCGGCCAATGAAATCAAGCGGCTTTTAGATCGGCTCTTTCCTTTTCGTAAGTGTACCAATCCACCTGAAAAGGTCTGCTTTTACTACCATCTGGGGCAGTGCAAGGCCCACACTATTTGCCAGGTAGACAGCCAGTATTTCAAGGAGCTAGCCCAGGAGGTGGCAGCCTTTCTCAAGGGTCAGGATGACCAGATTATTGAGGATTTACGGGGAAAAATGGCTGGCGCAGCGCAAGCTATGGAGTTTGAAAAGGCAGCGGAGTACCGCGACTTGATTCAGTCCATTGGCACCCTGCGAACCAAGCAGCGGGTCATGGCCAAGGATTTGCAGAATCGGGATGTCTTTGGCTACTATGTGGATAAGGGCTGGATGTGCGTACAGGTTTTCTTTGTCCGTCAGGGTAAGCTAATCGAGCGTGATGTCAACCTTTTTCCCTATTACAATGATCCGGACGAAGATTTTCTGACCTATATCGGCCAGTTCTATCAGGAAAAATCCCACCTCAAGCCCAATGAAATTTTGATTCCGCCAGATATTGACGAAGAAGCTGTACGGGCCATGGTGGATACCAAGGTGTTTAAGCCCCAGCGAGGCGAGAAGAAACAGTTAGTCAATCTGGCTATCAAAAACGCCCGAGTCAGTCTTCAGCAGAAATTTGACCTTTTGGAGAGATCTATTGAAAAGACTCATGGGGCTATTGAGAATCTAGGGCAGCTCCTTAACATTCCGACACCTGTTCGTATTGAGTCTTTTGATAACTCCAACATCATGGGGACCAGTCCTGTATCAGCTATGGTGGTCTTTGTCAATGGTAAACCAAGTAAGAAGGACTATCGCAAGTATAAGATCAAGACTGTGGTAGGACCTGACGACTACGCTAGTATGCGAGAGGTCATTAAGCGCCGCTATAGTCGGGTAATTCGTGACGGACTAACTCCACCAGACTTGATTGTCATTGACGGTGGACAGGGCCAAGTCAATGTCGCTAAAGAAGTTATTCAGGAGCAGCTGGGATTGGATATTCCCATCGCTGGACTGCAAAAAAATGACAAGCACCAGACCCATGAATTGCTCTTTGGTGACCCTCTGCAGGTTGTAGAATTATCCCGCAATTCGCAGGAATTTTTCCTACTCCAGCGTATCCAAGATGAGGTCCACCGCTTCGCAATTACCTTCCACCGCCAGCTCCGGTCTAAGAGTTCCTTCTCATCGCAGCTAGATGGCATTGAAGGCTTGGGACCAAAACGCAAGCAAAACCTTATGAAACACTTCAAATCTCTAACCAAGATTAAAGAAGCCAGTGTTGATGAAATCGTCGAAGTCGGCGTACCACGAGCAGTGGCAGAAGCGGTGCAAAGAAAGTTGAATCCGAAAACTCAGGAGCAGGAACAAGCACAGTTGCGAGAGGTGGCGGAACCAATTGTAGACATAGATTGAAATTAATTTGCAGGTATTTATTAGATGCAGAAGCAGCCTTTGCAAATTCTTTATCTAAGGAATGGGAAGATTTTTTAAAAGATGTCTATGATAAAATTATCAGAAGGAAATTTTCGAATGGGAATATCTATTTTCGACCCGAAATAACGAGAATTCAAAAATTTAAACTGAAAAAATTAAAACCGGCATCAAATCCAATTTTCCTTGATGGAGTTTCTGGTAAAGATTTGAATATAGTAATTTAATTAAATAATTAGTTGAACATCTGAAAAATGAAAACCTAAACCGAGACTTGAGACATCTATGAAAAATTAAAACTTTAAGAATGTCTTTGACCAAGAAAGAAGCTCTAGTTATAGCGATTTAATTAAGGGCTTAAGATATTCAAGTAGCCAGAATGGAGAAAACGAAACCTCTGTTACAGAATAATCTTATCAAGTGGCAAGTACTGATAGTCAGATCTTATAGAGAATGAAAAACTCCTGCAAACTCTTACAAAATATGATAAAATGAAGCTAGTATATTTAGAAAAGGATACGACTTATGAAATTTCTAGAACTCAATAAAAAGCGTCATGCGACCAAGCATTTCAATGACAAACCTGTGGATCCAAAGGATGTTCGCACAGCCATTGAAATTGCAACGTTGGCCCCCAGTGCCCACAATAGCCAGCCATGGAAGTTCGTTGTGGTGCGGGAGCGTAATCAGGCTCTAGCAGAGACAGCTTTCGGTGGAAATGTGGATCAGATTAAGGAAGCTCCAGTGACCATTGCCCTCTTTACTGATACAGATTTGACCAAGCGGGCTCGTAAGATTGCGCGTGTGGCTGGAGTGAGAAATTTCTCTGACGAGCAGCTCCAATTCTATATGCAGAATCTGCCAGCTGAGTTTGCTCGCTATAGTGAACAGCAAAAGAGCGATTATTTAGCTCTCAATGCTGGTCTAGTGGCTATGAATCTTGTTCTGGCTCTGACTGACCAAGGTATCGGATCTAACATCATCTTAGGCTTCGATAAATCTAAGGTTAATGAGGTTCTGGAAATTGATGGGCGTTTCCGTCCGGAACTCTTGATTACTGTTGGTTATACTGATGAAAAACTAGAACCTAGTTATCGTTTGCCAGTTGATGAAATCATTGAGAAACGTTGATATAGTTATATTTACGATTTAATTCATAATAATATCGATTTAGATCGAATTGAAAATTGGGGTAAAATAATGACAATTGATTTTAAAGCAGAAGTTGAAAAACGTAGAGAAGCTCTCTTGGCTGATTTGTTCAGCCTTTTGGAAATTAACTCAGAGCGTGATGACTCCAAGGCAGACAAGGAACATCCTTTTGGACCTGGTCCTGTTCAAGCTCTGCATAAGTTTTTAGAAATCGCTGAGCGCGATGGCTATGAAACAAAGAATGTGGACAATTATGCTGGTCACTTTACTTTTGGTGAGGGTGAGGAAGAACTTGGGATTTTTGCCCACATGGATGTAGTTCCTGCCGGGAGTGGCTGGAATACAGATCCTTACAAACCTGAAATTATTGATGGTAAGCTTTATGCACGTGGTTCATCTGATGATAAAGGTCCAACCATGGCTTGTTACTATGGTTTGAAAATCATCAAAGACTTGGGATTGCCAGTATCTAAGCGCGTTCGCTTTGTGGTGGGGACAGACGAGGAATCCGGTTGGCAAGACATGGACTATTATTTCAAGCATGTTGGCCTACCTGAGCCAGACTTTGGTTTCTCACCAGATGCAGAATTTCCAATCATTAACGGTGAAAAAGGGAATATCACAGAATATCTCCACTTTGGTAACAGTAATGATGGCAGCTTTAAACTCAAGAGCTTCACTGGCGGACTTCGTGAGAATATGGTGCCAGAATCAGCGACAGCTATTTTTACAGCAGCAGTTGATGCAGCGGAATTGGATAAGAAATTACAAGACTTTGCTGCTGCCCACAAGCTTTCAGCTAGTCTGAAAGAAAATGGCGACGCTCTTGAAGTGACAGTCATTGGGAAATCAGCTCATGGTTCTACACCAGAGGATGGTATCAACGGAGCAACTTATTTAGCTCTCTTCCTCAACCAATTTGACTTTGCTGGTGACGCCAAGGCCTATCTGGAAGTGGCAGCTCAAGTTCTGCACGAGGACTTTACAGGTGAGAAGTTAGGAATTGCTTATACAGATGCTAAAATGGGTGCTCTCAGTATGAATGCTGGTGTTTTCCATTTTGACAGTGCCGAGGCTGATAATACCATTGCTCTGAACATCCGTTACCCGCAAGGTACTGATCCGAAAACGATTCAAACCGGTCTTGAAAAAGTTGCTGGTGTTGTGTCTGTGAGTTTGTCTGAACATGGACACACTCCGCACTATGTTCCAGCAGATGATGAGTTGGTAGCAACACTTTTGAGTGTTTACGAAAAACAAACGGGTCTCAAAGGACATGAGCAAGTCATTGGTGGTGGAACCTTTGGTCGTCTTTTGAAGCGCGGTGTGGCTTTTGGAGCTATGTTCCCTGACTATGTCAACACTATGCACCAAGCCAATGAATTTACAGATGTAGAAGACCTTTTCCGTGCTGCGGCCATTTACGCGGAGGCTATCTACGAGCTAATCAAATAAAAAAGAAAAACTCGTTTGGCCTTGCTGGATGAGTTTCTTTGCAAGGAGATGTCATGCAAACAATAGAGGATATTGCCAAGGCCATCATGGCTGATCCAGATAATCAGAAATTTACGGAGCAAGGGATCAAGCCGCTTTTTGCGGCGCCTCGGAATGCACGGATTAACATTGTTGGACAAGCGCCGGGGCTGAAAACTCAAGAGGCAGGGCTTTACTGGAAGGACAAGAGTGGTGAGCGGCTGAGAAAATGGCTGGGTGTCGATGAAGAGACTTTTTATAATTCTGGATACTTTGCGGTTTTGCCCATGGATTTTTATTTTCCGGGGCATGGGAAGTCTGGAGATTTACCACCTCGTAAGGGCTTTGCGGACAAATGGCATCAGCCGATTTTAGAGCTTTTGCCAGATATTGAGCTGACAATTTTGATTGGTCAGTATGCACAGAAATATTATCTGCATCAAAAAGGAAATATCAAGCTGACCGAGACGGTTCAGCATTATCAAGACTACCTGCCTGACTTTTTCCCACTGGTCCACCCGTCGCCCCGCAACCAAATTTGGATGGCTAAAAATCCTTGGTTTGCAGCTCAGGTTGTACCAGATTTACAAAAATTAGTAAAAAATATCATGGAGAAATGAGGTAAGAAGCATGGATGCATATCAACAAGTAGCTAACAAGTTGCAAGAGTTGGGGATCACCTTTGATGTGGTGGAGCACCCTCCTGCATTTACGACAGAGCAGGCAGATAGCTATATTGAAGGCATGGAGGGTGTTCGGACTAAGACTATGTTTTTAACCAATAAGAAGAAAACCCAGTATTACTTACTCATTATGGATGACAAGAAACGATTGGATATGGATGACTTTAAAGTTCAAGTGGGAGCCGATCGGATTCGTATGGCCTCATTGGACTCCTTGGCAGAGAAAATGAACCTACCAGCAGGAACTGTATCTCCCTTTGGTCTTCTCAACAATGAGGAGAAGGACATTCAAGTTTATTTTGATAGGGACATTGTATCAGAGGATATCATGACTTTCCATCCCAATACTAATGAAAAAACTATTTTTGTCTCTACAAGAGATTTATTTAAATTCTTGCAAGATTTAGGTTATTCTTACCAAGTTCTTGAGCTTTAACTAACCGTTTTGCTGAGTTAGAGGAACGCTATCCAGCTTCTCTTTCGAGTGATTAAACCTAGCAGATTGGTATCACTCGTTTGCTAGCACCTCTGTACCTCTATCTTGATCTTGGATGAAGGACGTGTCCAGCCACTTGGTTTCCCTCAGGGGATTCTCCAACAGCCAGCCAATGATATTGTCAAACAACTATTAGATCTTGCTGGAGTATCTGACTTATTTTTTGAAAAGTCTAAGCTTAGAATGCTAAACTTTGTAGAAAGCGAGGTGATTCTATGGAAACGATGAAAGCTATAGTCATTTACGAAGCGGGTGGCCCAGAAAAGCTTCTGCTGGAAGAAAGACCGATTCCAGAACTTCAAGAAGGCTGGACTCTGGTCAAGGTCAGAGGATTTGGGATTAACCACTCAGAGATTTTTACTCGCGAGGGCTTATCGCCTAGTGTCACCTTCCCTCGGATTTTAGGCATTGAGTGTGTTGGCCAAGTTGCCGAGACGACTCGGGCAGATTTAGAGATTGGCCAGAAAGTGGTTTCCATCATGGGTGAAATGGGGCGAGCTTTTGATGGTTCTTATGCTGAGTATGTCCTCCTGCCGAACGACCAAATTTATACAGTTGAGACCGACCTGACCTGGACTGAGCTGGCAGCAGTGCCAGAGACCTATTATACTGCTCTAGGCTCTATGAAAAATCTGTGCATTGACCCCAATGACAAGATTTTGGTTCGGGCTGCCACTAGCGGTGTCGGTTTGGCCTTTGCTCGTCTGGTCAAGGCACAGTTTCCAGACACACATATCGTGGGCTCAGTCAATAGTGGTTCCAAACAGTTTCTGCTCAAGCACCAAGCCTACGACGATATCATTATAGACCAGGATGGCCGACTGGAAACAGAGGATAAGTTTGATAAAATCCTTGAGTTGGTCGGTCCGGCAACTGTCAAGGATTCTTTTGACCATATTGCCGAGGGTGGTATTATTTGCGTTACCGGACTCTTGGGTGGGCAATGGGAGTTAGAAGATTTCAATCCAATTGAAGAAATCAAAAACAACAGTTTTCTGACAAGTTTCCACTCAGCTCATGTGAGCCAAGACTTGATGAATGAATTATTTGACTATATTGACCGCTATCAGGTCAATGTTACACCAAGGCGTGTCTTTTCCCTAGAGCAAGTGCCTAAAGCTCATGCTTTTATAGAGGGGACTGCAGGTTTTGGAAAAATTGTGATTATGAATGAATAGGAGAAAAATGATGCAAAAAATTAGTGCGAAAGATTTATATGACAAATTGCAGGAAGAAGAACTGCAGTTGATTGATGTCCGCGAGGTGGACGAATTTACAGCTGGACATGTCTCTGGGGCTCAAAATCTGCCACTCAGCACCCTACCGGAGAACTATGCGCAATTAGATAAACAAATCCCCTACCATATCATCTGCCAAAAAGGAGGCCGTTCAGCGCGTGCCTGCGAATTTTTGGAAGCCAAGGGTTACCAAGTAATCAACGTTGAAGGAGGAGTGGAAGCTTTTCCTGCTAAATTGACGATATGACAAGCGATTAAGAAGAGCAAATGCCGGAATAGATTGAATTTCCGGCCCTTTTTTTGTATACTATAGTAGTATAATAAATTGAGGATAGGAGAATATCTATGTCAAAAGAAGATTGGCTTAGACATTTCTAAAAAAACAAAGTTCTTCCCAACTAAAGTAAGAAGAATTTGTTTAAACGCAGTTGGTTAGAACGATTTGGGATTAAGCAAACAA
Source organism: Streptococcus sanguinis SK355 (assembly GCF_000212855.1). Classification (GTDB taxonomy): domain Bacteria; phylum Bacillota; class Bacilli; order Lactobacillales; family Streptococcaceae; genus Streptococcus; species Streptococcus sanguinis_A. The sequence goes on along the minus strand of NZ_GL890993.1, from coordinate 1,871,057 downwards.
ACTAGTCTCCAGGCCAAAACACTTGGTAATTCATGGTGGCAAAAAGTCGTTGACTGGGTAATGCGAGTTCAGAACAGTCTTAATTTTTTTCAATTGGAAGGTGATTATAATCAATATGAAATACAAGAAATTATTACTTCTAAGCGTAGCTGTTTTCAGCCTTTCAGCTTGTTCTACGAACAGCAAGAGTAATAACAGCAGTACTGGAGGTAATCAGCCTAATTCTTCTGTGTCTCAGGAAAAATCGGTTTCTAGTCAAGTAGCAGAAAACAAGGCAGAAGAAGTCAAAAATATTGACGAAAATGTTTCTTATAACGGCAGCTACTACAGTGTCAAAGGGAAATATGATGAGATTCTCGTTGTCAATAAACACTATCCTTTGTCTGCTTCCTATAATCCAGGTGAGAATGCGACTGCTAAAGCAGAATTGCTCAAACTGATTGCAGACATGCAGGCACAAGGTTATGCCATTAGCGACCAATACAGTGGTTTTCGCAGCTATGATACTCAGACAGAACTCTATCAAAATTATGTCAATCAGGACGGTAAAGCTGCTGCAGACCGCTATTCGGCTCGGCCAGGCTACAGTGAGCATCAGACCGGCTTAGCCTTTGACTTGATTGATAAGAGTGGTAACCTCGTGCAAGAAGCCGGAGCAAGTCAGTGGCTTCTAGATAACGCCTATAAATATGGTTTTATCGTTCGCTATCTAGAGGGTAAGGAAGGTTCAACTGGCTATATGCCTGAAAGCTGGCATCTGCGCTATATTGGTCAAGAAGCCAAGGAAATTGCTCAATCAGGCAAATCTTTAGAAGAATATTTTGGCATTACTGGTGGAGGCTATGAAGATCAGTAGTCACATCATCCATTAGAAGGAGGAAGAAAATGAAATTTTTTGTTACCAATCCCAATAATGATTTTGCAGAAACACCTGTGCAAGAAGAAGGCAGAATCATCCATCATCTGCATCTTGCTAAAGGAAAAGAAGTACCAGAGCACAGTGCTGATGCACTGGTAACAGTTGTTTGTTTGTCGGGAGATGTAAGCTTTTCTGCTGGAGAACAAACTGTGCGGCTAGTGGCAGGTTCCTTTTTAACCATGGAGCCCAATGAGCCACACAGCTTGGTTGGAGAAGAAGATAGTCACCTCTTGGTTATCAAACAACTCAAATATTAATAAACTCAAAATACTAGAAGCTGCAATAAATGCTTCTAGTATTTTTTACTACTCTTTAACACTTATTCATTTCTGTAAATAAAAACCCACAATCAAGAAATTTATAATCAGATTCTTTGACTCTTAAAATAAACTTAAGATATGCTTAAAAAAGCCTTAATTTAAGCTTAAAATAAACTTAAATAAAAAATCAGAATGATAGGGCGAGGAGTTTCTATAAATAAATAATAAAAATAATTTACACTCTGTAAACCAAATTATAAACATTTTTCTATAACTTTAGTTCGTTGATAAGAAGATTATATGGAATTTTATAGATAAAAAACAGAAAAATAAACAAAAATACGAACTATAAAAAATTACCCATAAAAATAATTTACACCTTGTTAACTAAAATGCTTGCATTCAAAAATTTCTTGTGCTATAATTCGACTTGAGGGTGAGATATGCATAAAAAAGTATTTTCAAGCATATTGACTACTTGCTTTCTTAAACAAATGATATAAAAACATTTATGGTGCAGCCTTTATTTAGGTGGAGTCACTAGCTAGTGATTCGAGTTTTTTACCATTTGCTAAAGATGGGGTGGTTAGCTGCCAGCTGGCATTTTTTTTGAGAAATTCTTTTTTATGAAGTTGTGCACAAAAAATAAATTCCCCCCACAAAAAAATAAAGTGATGTTGGTCACTTTGGAGGTTTAATTAATATGAACAATCGTTTCAGACTCTTATCAAGATCTGTTGTAGCGGCTGCGGCTATTATTCCAGCAATTGCTGTTGCGAATAATGCTCAGGCTCAAGATTATGGCTATAACTACTATCAACCAGGTTATAATTACTGGAATGGTGGTTACAACAATTATAACTATGGTTATAACAACTATAATTACCGTAACAACCGCAACTACCGTTACAATAATTACAACTATGGTTATAATAACTACAATTATGGCTATAACAACTATAACTACGGCTATAACAACTATAACTATGGTTACAATGGCTATAATTATGACTATGGTTATAATAACTATTATCCAGGCTATAACAACTGGAATTATAACTATAGCAACAACTACGGATATAATGGTTGGAATAACTACAACAATCTGGCAAATGATGAGAACTATATTTACTGGAATGGTAACCATTACTACCGTATGACAGATGGTTCTTACCGTATCTATCGTGATGGTGAGTGGAAGCCATTGACAAATACTAACAATAACAGTACATCCAATAACAACCTGGAAAACGATCCACATTATCGTTATGAAAATGGTTATCATTACTATGTATTAGATAATGGCGACTATTACTACTATAAAAATGGTAAGTGGGTATTTGTTAAGGATTCTACTGATAACTCTACTAATCCAACAACTCCAAGTCAGCCGGAAGAACCAAAACCAGAAGTTCCAACTCCGACACCAGCGGAACCAGAGCAACCAACTCCAGCTCCAAATGATAGACCGGAACAACCAACAACTCCAGCAGAACCAAAACCAGAAGTACCAAGCCAACCAGAAACTCCAAGTGTTGATTTGCCAGAAAATCCTCCAATTAACGGTGCGGAAGGTGAGCTTGATCCATTTGCTCCGAAACCAGAGCAACCAGCAGAACCAAAACCAGAAACTCCGACAAGACCTGCTGTGCCAGAGACTCCTGGTTTGGTAACTACTGATAAACCAAGTGAAGATCAAATTCCTCCATATGTTGAAAAACCAGCAGAAGGTCTTGAGCACTTGGCATGGGCACCAAATGGACGAGCTCCAAAAATTATCTACCCAACTGGAAAACCGGGTGACAAGGCTCTTGAGTCAGATCCTAACTATTACTTTGATGGATCTACTCATTATTACCGTATACCATCTGACTCAGAAGCTAATGGATACTCTCCGTATTGGAAATGGTTTGGTGACAAATGGAAACTGCAAGGTATGACTGATCCAAACGATCCAGCTCTTGATCCAAAACTTCACGAAAATACTGCTGATGATGAATACATGTACAGTGATAAAGACTCTAGCGTGAAATTGTACTCAACCAACCTAGTGACAACTGCTAAAGCAGGTCAACCGCTGCCATTCAAGAACGTTGAAGAGTTCAAGAACTACGTTATCGAAAAGATGAATCCTAAGTTCCTTGATAACGCAGGATGGGATGCCAAAGTTGAATGGGAAATCGAAGATCCAGAAATCTTTGAGAACACTAAAGAAAACCCATATGCTAAGGATTATGTCTTGATTGCAAACCTTAAGAGTGGTGTTGAGGATAAGAAATACAGTGATGTAGAATTTGGTTACGTTAAGTTTGTTTACCGTGTTGAAGCAACAAACGATACAAACTATGACTATCTTTCAAAAGCCAAAGAAGCTTTCGCTAAAATCAATGAAGAGCGTAAAGCACAAGGCTTGAAAGAGTTGACTTGGTCAGAAGACATTTATCAAAATCAAGCACTTCCAAAAGTAAATGAAATCTCACGTCAATACGATAGCTCAGGCTTTGTTGGACGTCGTGATGAAGATGCATCTGTTGTCGTCAAGAAATGGGCTAACAGCGGTCTGAGAGAATTGCTTCTTGATCCTAACGTAACTGAAGGTGCAGTAGCGACAGTTGTAGACGGAAACGGTGTTTACTACTGGGCTTACAGCTATAAATAATAAGGAATTTTATTCTTAAACGTCTGTGCTCTTAATCTTTGGTTACATATAAACCACACTCCAAAAGTTGGATTTAACCTTCTGACTTTTGGAGTTTTTTTGTTGAGTTAACTAGGAAGCAAAAGTAGCAGGTGTGAAGAAAGTTTAGAGTTTTAAAAAGGCGAAAAGAAATTTTTGAGTACAAAAAAAGCACCGATTGGTGCTTATGATTATTTGAGACCGTATTTTTTGTTGAAACGATCCACACGTCCATCTGCTTGAGTGAACTTTTGACGTCCAGTGTAGAATGGGTGTGAGTCTGATGAAATTTCTACACGGATCAATGGGTAAGTTTCACCTTCGAATTCAACTGTTTCGTTTGAACGCTTAGTTGAACCACTAAGGAATTGGTAGCCGGTAGAAGTGTCCATGAAGACAACTGGGCGGTATTCTGGATGAATATCTTTTCTCATTTTACAAAAATTTCCTTTCTGCCATGGTCTCTTTGCGAGCCATAGATTAGTTACTTTGATAGTTTATCAAATTCTGATTGATTTGACAAGACTTTTAGACTAATTTCTTACTTTTTTACCAATTCTTTCATCTCGGTGTAGATTTGCTCTATTTCTTCTTTAGAAAATGCATTGGCTCCACTGGCTAGTGGGTGTCCTCCGCCATGATGATTTTTAGCAATACCGTTGATAGGAATAACCTTGCTGCGCATGCGGACACGGTAGTGACCTTCAGGCTGCTCAACAAAGATAGCCCACAGACCGACTTCTTCAATTCGTCCAGGTGCCCCGACAATGGCTGCAGTATCAGCATCAGTCAGTTGATAGGCTTGTAAAACTTCCTGAGGCAGAATGACCCGCGCAGTACCATTTTCATCTATTTCCAATTGCTCATATACATAGCCCTGCAGTTTAGCTACTTTGCGGCTGATAGAGTCCATTTTGCGAGACAAGGCTGATAAGTCGAAATCGTACTGGCGCAGCTTGGCAGCTACTTCGAATGTGCGGGCGCTAGTAGAAGGATAAAGGAAGCGGCCAGTGTCGCCGATGATACCAGCATAGAGGAGTTCTGCAGCTTCCTTGCTCAAGTCTAAGTTATTTTCAAAGGCGAAGAGAGCAATCATCTCACTAGCACTGCTGGAACTTGTATCTACCAGAGAAATATCTCCGTAAACCTCATCATCAGGATGATGATCGATTTTGATGAGGAAGTCGCCTGTCGTGTAGCGTTGGTCGTCAATCCGGGCTGTATTAGCAGTGTCACAGACGATAACTAAGGCCTCTTGGTATTCTTCGTCTGTAACTTGGTCCATTTGTGCTAGCCACATGAGATTGGGTTCGTCGTAGCCTGTCGCTTTGATTTTCTTTTCTGGAAAGTGGTATTGAAGTAGCTTTTGCAGTCCGACCTGACTGCCAAGCGCATCGGGATCTGGCCGCATATGGCGATGAATGATAATAGTATCGTATTCTTTTATTTTACTTAAAATATCATGATAAAGAGTCATAAATAACCTCGTCAACTTTCTTTACCCATTGTAGCATAAGAGTTTTTATTTTTAAAATAAAAAAGATATGATATAATGAGAGCAGATTAGAATTTGGAGGAAACTATGACCTTAGCGAAAATTGTATTTGCCAGCATGACTGGAAACACCGAGGAAATTGCTGATATTGTGGCGGATAAGCTAAGAGACCTGGATGTAGAAGTTGAAGTGGACGAGTGCACCACTGTCGATGCAGAAGATTTCTTGGAAGCAGATATTGCGATTGTAGCGACTTATACCTATGGTGATGGTGAGCTGCCCGATGAGATGATGGACTTCTATGAAGACTTGTCTGGTTTGGATTTGTCTGGCAAGATCTACGGAGTGGTCGGTTCAGGCGATACTTTCTATGACGAATTCTGCAAGGCTGTCGATGACTTTGATGCTGCCTTTGCTGCTACAGGAGCGGTGAAGGGTGCAGAAAGCGTTAAAGTAGACCTATCTGCAGAAGATGATGATATTGCGCGCTTGGAAGCTTTTGCAGAAGGCTTGGTTAATAAAGTTTAAAGTGATAAATAGAGGAAACGGCTGCGGCCGTTTTTATTTTTCGAAAGTGTTATTTTCTGACAATTCTCATGATTAGGAGTATAATATAGGCAAGCGCTATCCGTAAGATAAAGGAGGAGTCCCTATGAAAGAACGCGACTATGCCTTTGGCTTTCATGACGATGTCAAGCCGCTCTTTTCGACTGGTAAAGGCCTGACAGAAGAAGTAGTTCGAGAAATCTCAGAAATCAAGAATGAGCCCCAGTGGATGCTGGACTATCGTCTGCGCTCCTTGGAACTCTTTCATAAGTTACCTATGCCCAGCTTTGGCCCGGATTTGTCAGGGATTCGCTTTGATGATGTTATCTACTACCAGAAGCTAAGCGGAGATCGGGCTCACAGTTGGGATGAAGTTCCAGAAGAGATTAAGAAAACCTTTGATCGCTTGGGAATTCCAGAAGCCGAGAAGCGCTTTCTATCTGGAGCTGTGGCTCAGTATGAATCTGAAGTGGTTTACCACAATATGAAGGAAGAGTTTGCCAAGCTGGGGATTATCTTCACTGACACGGATACGGCTGTTCAGGAATATCCAGACTTGGTCAAGCAGTATTTTGGTACTGTGATTTCAAATGCTGAGCATAAATTCTCTGCTCTTAATAGTGCGGTTTGGTCCGGCGGAACCTTTATCTATGTGCCCAAGAACGTCCAGTGCCAAGTTCCTGTTCAGACCTATTTTCGAATCAATGGTGAAAACGCTGGCCAGTTTGAGCGCTCCTTGATGATTATCGAGGAGGGGGGCTCTATCCAGTATATTGAGGGCTGTACAGCACCGACTTACACAAGTAATAGTCTTCATGCGGCAAATGTCGAAATCATTGTCAAAAAGGATGCCTTTTTCCGCTATACAACCATTCAAAACTGGTCGGACAATGTCTATAATCTTGTAACGGAGCGCGGGATTGTTGAAGAGGGCGGTACCTTAGAGTGGATTGATGGAAACTTAGGCAGCAAGGTCAATATGAAATATCCTTGTAGCATTCTTAATGGTCGCAATGCAAGAACTTCTGTTCTATCCATGTCTTTTGCCAACTATGGCCAGCACTTGGATGCGGGCTGTAAGGTCTTTCATAATGCACCCAAGACTTCCAGTACCTTGATTTCTAAATCAGTGGCTAAGGATGGTGGTAAGACCGACTATCGTGGTCAGGTTCGCTTTGGTAAGAATAGTGCTGGCTCCAAATCTCATATCGAGTGTGATACCATTCTGATGGATGGTGAGTCCAGTTCTGACACCATTCCTTTTAATGAAATCCATAATTCAAATGTCGCGCTAGAGCATGAAGCCAAGGTTTCCAAAGTATCTGAGGACCAGCTCTACTATCTGATGAGCCGAGGCATCAGCGAAGAAGAAGCCACAGCTATGATTATCAATGGATTTATGGAACCTATTACCAAAGAACTTCCAATGGAATACGCCGTCGAACTCAACCAACTCATCAACATGAGTATGGAAGGATCGGTTGGTTAAAAAGGTCCAGTGGACCTTTTTAATCTGCTGATGAGAACTCGCAAAAGCGAGTTCCCTTTAATAAGGTTC
>NZ_GL890993.1:1809352-1863552 GCF_000212855.1 Streptococcus sanguinis SK355 | reverse complement strand
GGATAAGCACTCGGTTAAGCAAGTGCTCTTTAATAAGGTTTGGGGAACCTTTTTAATCTGTAGATAGGGACTCGCCTTTGCGAGTTTTCTTTTAATCACGGGACTTGGAGCTTTTTATTTAGAATTAAACTAGAAAATTTTACTATTTTTTGTTATGATAGATGGGATACAAGGAGGAAGTAGATGACATTAGAAGAAATCAGACAGGAAATTGATCAAGTTGATGATGCAATCGTTGCCCTGTTGGAGCAACGCATGAATCTGGTTGGCCAAGTCGTGGCTTTAAAGAAATTAACAGGCACAGCTGTCTTGGATAGCAAGAGAGAAGATGTGATTTTTGCCAGAGTGGCGGATAAGGTTGAAAACAAAGACTATAAGGAAACTGTTGTTGCGACCTTTTCTGACATTTTAAAACGTTCGCGTGAATTTCAGAATAAAAAGCTCTAATGAAAGAAGTACAGAACTCGATAGCTGTGGCTTTATCTGCGATGGCAGGCGGTTGGATACGTTATCAAGTAGCACTCATATCAGTTTTTGATGATTCATTTCCGCTAGGTACCTTACTGGTCAATTATTTGGGAACTTTTTTGCTGGTCTATATCATCAAGGGCTATCTTAGCAGTAAAGTTAAGTCTCAGCGCCTAATTCTAGGGCTTTCGACTGGTTTTTGCGGAGGTTTGACGACTTTTTCTGGTCTTCTGCTAGACAGTATCAAACTAGCAGATTCAGGGCGCTATATGGAGCTTCTTATCTATCTAGTTTTAAGTGTAGGTGGCGGCCTTGCAATCGCCCTATGGGCTGGAAAGCAGGTGAAGCCATGATGTGGGCGATACTAATCTGCTGCGGCGCTGGTTCTCTTGTGCGTTATGTTTTCTCCAAGGTCAATAGCAGAGCATATCTGCCGATTGGGACTTTATTGGCAAACATTCTAGGTGCTTTTCTAATTGGTTATTTTTATAATCATATAGAAGACAAGCAGTTTTATGTGATTTTGGCAACAGGCTTCTGTGGTGGACTGACAACCTTTTCCACTTTGAATGCTGAGTTGGCAGAGCTCTTTTCTGAGAGAAAGAAATTTGTTCTCTATTTGGCTTTGACCTATATCCTCGGATTTTTAGCGATTCTTTTGGGAATTTTCATTTAAACATCTTTACATTTTTAGAAATTTTGATATAATATAGTTTGTGCCTAATGGAAGCACAAAAAACGGCTAATCCGCTGCGGTCTTGAACCTTAAGATTAGTAAGATAGGAGTAGAAAAAATGAATCCATTAATCCAAAGCTTGACTGAAGGTCAACTTCGTACTGACATCCCTGCATTCCGTCCTGGTGACACTGTTCGTGTTCACGCGAAAGTTGTCGAAGGAACTCGCGAACGTATCCAGATTTTTGAAGGTGTGGTTATCGCTCGTAAAGGTGCTGGTATCTCAGAAACTTACACCGTTCGTAAGATTTCTAACGGTATCGGTGTTGAACGTACTTTCCCAATCCACACTCCACGTGTTGACAAGATTGAAGTCGTTCGTTACGGTAAAGTCCGTCGTGCTAAATTGTACTACCTTCGTGCATTGCAAGGTAAGGCAGCGCGTATCAAAGAAATTCGCCGTTAATCTTAGAAAGACTCTGTCGTTGGGCAGAGTTTTTCTCTAAGTCCCCTTAGTTCAATGGATATAACAACTCCCTCCTAAGGAGTAGTTGCTGGTTCGATTCCGGCAGGGGACATTCTAAAAGCCTGTCTAAGGCTTTTTTCAATACTCTCAGGAGGAAAAGAGATGGGTTGTCATTTTCTCTTGATCCTGACTGAGTCGTTAACGTCAGTTTTGGACGGAGTATTTAGAATATTAAATAAAGAAAGAATAGTCCCTATCGAAAGTCTCACGATAGGGATTATTTAGTGTAGTATTTTAAATCTTAAGATAGAAATAACTATTCCTACTCTTCTACTGCCTAATACTCCATAGTAAATAATTAAAAAAGCGTTGCATTTTTAGTTGAGTTTTTTTGGATTTAGTTATAAAATAGATTTAATATAATAATCTCTTCTTTGGGGTAGATAAGGTAAATTATGATATTAGCACATAAAGATAACAGAGGGAATAAACAATCTCTAGAAAAACATTCTTTTAACGTTGCTGTTCAAGCAAGGGAAAGTGCACAAGTTATTGAGCAAGGAGACATTTTGTTTTTATTAGGATTGTTTCATGATTTAGGCAAGGCGAGTATAGCTTTTCAAGATAAGTTAGAAAAGCATCCTAACAAACATGTTGATCATTCATCTGCTGGAGCTAGCTATCTCTTTCAGAAAATACAAACTTGTTTAAAACAATCAAGTATTCCTTTAGCAGACAGGGTGCTTTTTCAAGAAATCAGTGCCTATGTTATTTCAGCTCACCACGGTATGTATGACATTCTTCTAGAAGATGAAGGAGTTCAAGCTGAGCAATTTGCATTCAATAAATTAAGGCATAGAATGATAGAATGCATGAAGAATGATTCTTATCAAGAAGATATTCTAGTCTTTGCTCAGGAATTAGAAGATGAACTAAGTACTTTCGGTTACAAAGATTTAAACGATTTAATTGAGAAATCTTTTGCAAATTACCAGCAAGCTTGGTGTAAACTTAATTGGTCTGATGAAAGCGAGAAAGAATATTATAGTAGTTGTTTTATTCGGATGTATTTAGCTTTTTTGAAGAATGCAGATATTTTAGATACTATCAATGCTTATGGCTTACTCATTGAACCTTTAAAAGATGAAGAAAAACAAAAACTAAACGAGTCTTATCTTGAAGCTATTGAGCGAAAATATCGTAGCTTTAGTCATCCGACTACAAGTCTTAATGAAATTCGCTCACAAATTGGTGAGCGAGTTAAGAGTAGGGGTGAAAAAGATTCAACGGGAATATATCGTTTGGATCTGCCAACTGGCGCTGGAAAAACGAATCTTAGTATGAGATATGCCTTTCATCAGTTACTTGATCAAAATAAATCAAGATGTTTCTATATCACACCATTTTTATCTGTCCTGGAACAGAATGCTTCTGAAATTAGAAAAGTAATTGGCGAGGTAGGTGTCCTAGAGCACCATTCTAATGTTGTTAAACAGACTGCCGATAATGATGAAAAAGAAGCTGCAATGTCTGACTATCTAATTGAAAGTTGGGATAGTCAGACTGTTCTTACGTCAATGGTTCAATTTTTTCAAACTTTATTTAAAACTAAATCAGCAAATATCCGTCGTTTTTCCAGTTTAGCTAATAGTGTTTTGATTTTAGATGAAGTACAATCGTTGCCTATTGAGGTGACAACTTTATTTAATTTAACCATGAATTTCTTAAATAAAGTTATGAACACGACTATCATCTTATGTACAGCTACACAACCTGCTTATGATTCTACTGCAATTAAACATAAACTTTCTTATGGTGGAAAAAATGGTGAAGCTACTGATATAGTCGAGTTAACTCATGACGAAAAAGAAGTCTTTTCTAGAACAGAACTTAGAAAATTTGATGAAAATAATCAACATTCGAACCTGTCAGATTTAGTAGATTTTGTACTGGAAAATGACGAGTCTATTCTTGCGATTTTTAACACCAAGAAGACAGTTGATAAATTCTATATGATGCTTGAAGGATTGACTGATAGACCTATTTATCAACTTTCGACTAATATGTGTGCTCAGCACAGATTAGATATTATATCAGAAATTAAACAGCATCTAAAAAAGAGAATACCTATTATTTGTATTAGTACGCAACTAATTGAAGCTGGAGTTGACATTGATTTTAATCGCGTCATCAGATCTTATGCAGGAGTTGATTCAATTGTGCAAGCTAGTGGACGATGCAATCGTGAAGGTAAACGTGATAAAGGTCAAGTTACCTTAGTCAATCTTACCGCTGAAGAGGAAAATCTATCACGCTTGAAAGAAATAAAAGCTAAGAAAGACGCCACAGAGCATATTATCCATAAGATCTCATCGCCTATTGAAATGTCACTTTTAAATCGGGATTTTTTTGAATATTATTATGCTAATAATCAAGGTTCAATGGATTATCCTTTATCGCATGGTGAATCAGTTTACGATTATTTAAGTATAAATTCATATCAAGACAGAAATAATTTTAAAGGAAAGTTAAAACAAGCCTTTAAAACTGCTGGTTTGAAGATGAATTTAATAAACAATGACACAATAGGGGTGTTGGTTCCGTATGGAGACGCTATTGAGAAGTTGTTGGTTTTAGAAGAATTGTGTGAATATGATTACCCATCTGTTGAAGACTATCAAACAATAAAAGCCCTTTTAAAGGAATTGCAGCCCTTTACGGTAAACGTTCGTAAGCACGATCAAGTGCTTGAAGCGACAAAACCGTATTTGAATGGGCAAATTCAGATATTGTCAGATGGTTATTATAATGATAAAAAGGGGATCACCTTAGAGTCAGGAAGTTTCCTGATGTAAAAATTAAAAGAAAACAGGCCAACGAGAGTCAGTAGAGGACTTCGTTGACCTGTAATTCAGTATAAATAAGCACTAAATATAATTTCAATCCACATAGATAGCACTATGATGGCTAGATTATATCAAAATTGACTCATATAATCAACAGCTATATTATAAACACTAAATATAGAAAGAAAATAATTGACTTTTGAAGTTTCAAGTGCTAAGATAGGTTTATAGAATCACAGAAGGAGGTTTTAACCTTGTACAGATCAAGAAATTTCTATGCGAGAGTGCGTGGAGATCGAGCACTTTTTACGAATCCTGCAACTAAAGGTGGAAGCGAGAGATCATCGTACTCAGTTCCTACTAGACAAGCTCTGCAAGGCATAGTTGATAGTATTTATCACAAGCCGACTATCACAAATGTTGTTACTGAAGTTAAAGTCATCAATCAAATTCAGACAGAGCTACACGGCGTTCGTGCTTTGCTACATGATTATAGTGCAGATTTAAGCTACGTGTCCTATTTGAGTGATGTAGAGTACTTAGTAAAATTCCATTTCATTTGGAATGAGAATCGTGAAGATTTGATGCAAGATAGGCTACCTAAAAAGCATGAGGCTATTATGGAACGTTCTATTCGGAAAGGTGGTCGGCGACATATTTTCCTTGGTACGACGGAATGCTTTGGCTTAGTCGAAGAGATTAGTCAAGAAGAGTATGAGAACATCCCTTCTTACTACGATGGCGTTATTATTGATTTAGGCATCATGTTCCATTCTTTTGCTTATCCCAAAGACGAAACGACACCATTAAAATCTTATTTCACAAAAATAGTTATGGATAATGGGGTGATTAAGTTTAAGCCTCAGCCTGAGTGTGAAATTGTAAATACTTTGTCTAGTTATACCTTTAAGACACCTGGCCAAGTTAAGTCCGTTGATGATGAACTTAAGGAATACGATGCTATGGAGAAAGGAGAAGGCTAATGGATTTTTTTACTTCTCTCTTAAAAGCTTATGAAAAAGCAGAAGAAATTGGCTTAGTTGATCAACAAAATGGGGACAATCCTGTTTTGCTTCCACTTTATCATACTAGCTTGAAGTCAAATGGTAAAAATATTATTTCAGTTAAATTAGAACAGGATGGGAGTCTTTATAAAGCAGAAATCATGGATGCTGAGAATCAAACAATCATATTTCCTGTGACCTCAAATTCTGTAGCAAGATCTGGAAGCAATCCAGCTCCACATCCGCTTGTAGATAAGTTTTCTTATTATGTACCAGAGTTGAGTCAATCACAATATGATGATTTTCATAAACAATTAGCTAGTTGGATTACTTATTGTGAGGAAGGTGAAGTCAAGGATTTTTTGATGAAAATTCAGCAGTTTATTCTCCAAACAGATTTTCTAAGTAATATTCTTTACTCTTTATATGGCGAGCATTACCAAAGGGAGGGATTGAAAATCACCTATTCTGACTCTGATGGAAAAAACAAGACTGTTGATTTATCAGCTTATTTCTTAGAGTTTTCAATTGTACAATTTCATGGCTTTAAAGATGAATCAGTAACTAGCTACGAGGCATTGCATCAATCGTTTATTTCGTTTATAACAGCTAATCAAGATAATTTGGGAACATGTAATATCAGTGGACGAATGGAGCAAATTACTAATAAACATCGAGGATTGATGGGGAATGCTAAAATTATTTCAGTTAGTAATAAAGGAGAGGCCTACAAAGGCCGCTTTAAAGAGCGGGAAGATGTTTTTAGTGTTGGCTATGAAACTTCAGAAAAAATTCATTTAATGATTAAGTATCTTCTGGAAAATAAGAATAGTAGTACTTGGCTGGAATCGTCACAATATCTCATCAATTGGTTTAGTGATGATTTAGCGAATGAGAGCCAATTAGATATTGTTAAGCCAGCCTTTAATGATTTATTTGAAGATGATGAAGATGAAAAAGATAGTCTTGTTTTCATTAAACCGAACGAAGAAAACAAGAAAATAGGATCTTCGTTTTTTAAGGGGCGAAAATTGTTTGGCAATGATGCAACCTACTATGTTGCAATACTAAATAAAACAAGCAATGGTCGTATCGCTTTAAAATATTTCCGTCAGGTTCAAGTTTCCCAGTTATTGAAAAATATGGAAACTTGGCAGGAAAACTATTCTTGGGAGGCAAAAACTAAATCTGGGAATTATAAATTAAGGACGCCTACTTTTAATGATATTATTAATGTTGCCTACGGTGTTGACAGAGAACGTTATTTGGAATTAGACAATGACAGTTTTAAGAGCGAACAATATCAGCAATTAGTAACAGCTTTGATTGATGGAAGAACAATACCAAATACTATTGTTAAAAAATTAGAAGATAACATTAAACAAAGACAGAAGTATTCTAAGAACTGGTATCAAGTACAACAAGTTAGTTTAGCAATTTTACACAAACAATATGGGAGGGAGTTCACACCAATGTTAGACCATCAAGAAACAGATCGTTCTTACCTATTTGGACGCTTACTTGCAATTTATGAGCTGTTCGAGGCGCAGCGCTATGCTCTAGATGGCAGCAGCCAAGAACGCATCACGAATGCTGAGCGTTACTGGAATGCTTATACTGGCCAACCAGCCAAGATGATGAATCATTTAGAAAATAAAATTAAGCCCTATGAGCAAGTTTTGAAATTGAATAGAACTGGTATTTGGCATAAATTGGAGAAAGAAAGAAAAGAAATTATTCAACTTTTGACCCCATTATATGCTAATAAAGAGTTTACACAACCTTTAGATTATAAATTTATCTTTGGCTACTATGCTGAAAAACAATTTTACTACACTAAACAAACTAAAGAAAACGAGGGATAAGATATGTTGGAACACAAAATTGATTTTATGGTGACGATTGAGGTACGTGAGGCAAATGCAAATGGCGATCCTTTATCTGGTAATATGCCAAGAACAGATGCTAAGGGTCATGGATTGATTTCAGATGTGGCCATTAAACGTAAAATTAGAAATCGTATGCAAGATTTTGGTTGTCCTACTTTTGTACAGGCAGGTGATCGCATTGAGGACGAGTTTCGTTCGCTTGAAAAACGTTTTTCTAATCAATTCACTTCAAAAGATTCAGATGCAGAAATTGAAGAAAAAGCTAATCAATTATGGCTGGATGTGCGTTCTTTCGGTCAAGTATTTACCTATTTAAAAAAGTCAATCGGTGTTCGTGGTCCAGTTTCTCTGAATATGGCTAAATCCTTGGAACCAATTGTGATTTCCAGTCTACAGATTACTAGAAGTACCAACGGTATGGAAGCAAAAAATGAAAGTGGTCGTTCGTCAGACACCATGGGAACTAAGCATTTTGTTGATTATGGTATCTATCTCATCAAAGGTTCGATTAATCCGAATTTTGCTGAAAAAACAGGATTTTCTGATGAAGATGCTGAGGTAATTAAGAAAGCACTTATCAGTCTGTTTGAAAACGATGCGTCATCCGCTCGTCCTGAAGGTTCTATGCGAGTAAGGGAAGTCTTCTGGTTTACACATTCTAATAAGTTGGGAAATGTTTCCAGTGCTCGTGTTTTTGATTTGTTTGAATTTGACAAAGAAAAACAGGATAAGGATAGTTATGAAGACTATGCTATCCATCTTAATCAAGAGAAATTGGCAGAATATGAAACTAAAGGATTGAAAGTTGATATCTTAGAAGGACTGTAATATGGTTTATGTTGAAAGTGACTATTTGATGTTATCTGGAATTCAGCATTTCCAATTCTGCAAGCGCCAATGGAGTTTGATTCATATTGAGCAGCAGTGGGTTGAAAACGAAGCGACAGCTCATGGGCAGATTTTACATCAAAAAGCAGACAATCCATATATCAAGGAAAAACGAAAGGATGTCATTACCTCGCGAGCTATGCATGTCTCGTCAAGAGAGCTTGGTCTCTATGGAATATTGGATGTAGTTGAATTCCATAAGGATGAAAAAGGAGTTTCGTTAAAAGGGAAACGTGGCAAATGGCTCCCTGTTATTATTGAATATAAGCGTGGAAAACCAAAAAGGGATACTCGTGATATTGTTCAGTTGGTTGCTCAAACGATTTGTCTTGAAGAAACTCTTGGATGCGAAATCGAGTATGGTTATCTTTACTATCATAGTGTAAATCAAAAGAAGCGAATAGAAATCACTTCTGATTTACGAAAAGAAGTAGCTGAGCTGGCTTGCCGAATGCATCAATATTATGATAAAAAGCTTATTCCGAAAGCTGAATATTTTAAAAAATGTCAGTTATGCTCCTTAGTTGATATTTGCATGCCGCGTCTGAGCAAAAAGGCACGCAATGTTGACAATTATATTTTCCAAGCACTAAAAAGTGAGGATAGCTTATGAAAAAGCTACTTAATACTCTATATTTGACTCAAGATAATTTTTATTTAACGCGTGAAAGAGACAATATCGTTATCAAGCAAGAAGGTAAGGTTGTCAGTCGTTTTCCATATCGGATAATTGATGGCATTGTTTGTTTTTCTTATTTGGGGGCGTCTCCTTCTTTGATTGAACTATGTGCCAAAAATCAGATAAATTTGTCCTTCCATACACCACAAGGGCGCTTTTGCGGTCGATTTGTTGGGCAAACAAATGGGAATGTTTTGCTGAGGAGACAGCATTATCGTTTGGCGGATGAAGAACAATCTCTAGAATATGCAAAACACTTTATTCTTGCTAAGATTTCAAATTCTAGGAAATATTTATTACGTTTCAAGCGTGACCATCGGGATCGGATCGATAGCCATCTCTTTGAAGAGGTGAATACGGAATTGACTTGGGCCTTGGAACAGGTTCAAGCAACTGAAGACAAGGATTCTCTTTTAGGAATTGAAGGTCAGGCAGCAAACCAATATTTTCGTATTTTTAATGATTTAGTATTAACTGATAAGGAGACTTTTCAGTTTAACGGGAGGACCAGGCGGCCTCCGTTAGATTGCGTTAATGCTCTGTTATCATTTGGCTATAGTTTGTTAACATATGAGTGCCAATCTGCTTTGGAAGCAGTAGGGCTGGATAGTTATGTTGGCTTCTTTCATACAGATAGGCCAGGTCGCGCTAGCTTAGCATTGGATTTAGTCGAAGAATTTCGTGCTTATATAGTTGATAGATTTGTATTTTCTTTGATAAATAAAGCTCAGTTAAACAAAAAGCATTTTGACTTTAAAGAAAATGGAAGTATCATATTAACTGAAAAAGGGCGTACAATCTTTATTGAAGCCTGGCAAAAGCGGAAACATCAGGAAGTAGAACATCCTTTTACTAAAGAAAAGGTGAAATTGATGTTACTGCCCTATGTCCAAGCACAGTTATTGGCCAAGACAATCCGTGGAGAATTGGAATCCTATCCGCCGTTTTTAATATAGGAGGCAGTTTATGATGGTATTAGTAACATATGATGTGAATACTGAAACTGCGCAAGGCAGGAAAAGATTGCGTCATGTGGCAAAATTATGTGTTGATTACGGTCAACGTGTTCAGAATTCAGTCTTTGAATGCTCAGTAACTCCTGCAGAATTTGTAGAAATAAAGGCTAAGCTTTTGAGTATTATTGACACTGAGTCTGACAGTATTCGTTTTTATTTGCTAGGAAAAAACTGGCAAAATCGTCTAGAAACGATTGGACGTGATACAAGTTATGATCCTGATATAGGTGTATTACTCCTTTAAATTGCTTAGTGCGAATAGTGGTTGCTCATAAAAAAGTAGGGCTTTCGCGCGAAAAATAAATAAAAACAAGGTGAAAATTCAAAAGTCGGGAAGAGTTTTCTTTCCTTGAAAGATAATTTTTGCCTAAAACAGTGCAACTACGCGCTGTCGCTCCCTTCGCGGGAGCGTGGATTGAAATTAAAATCCTTGTTTATATCCACGCAAACGCTCAGTCGCTCCCTTCGCGGGAGCGTGGATTGAAATAAGTCTATTCTTTACGGCTTTAACCATTGGTTATGTCGCTCCCTTCGCGGGAGCGTGGATTGAAATTAACAGAAATAGATAATGTAATCTTAGGTTTAAGTCGCTCCCTTCGCGGGAGCGTGGATTGAAATTTGGAGAAATAGAGAGTTCTATGAGGAAACATAGGTCGCTCCCTTCGCGGGAGCGTGGATTGAAATTTTTATATTTTTTTATAAACTTTTTGGGCGGATTGTCGCTCCCTTCGCGGGAGCGTGGATTGAAATAAGATTGGTTGGCTATTAATTGACTGACTTTCTGTCGCTCCCTTCGCGGGAGCGTGGATTGAAATCGTTAGCAGCTAGGAAATTGTACTCTGTGTTCAGTCGCTCCCTTCGCGGGAGCGTGGATTGAAATATACAGTTGTTTTAACTGTTCGCCTGCGTAATTCGGTCGCTCCCTTCGCGGGAGCGTGGATTGAAATATTTTGTAGGTTACCTTTTGCCTACCGCACCTGACGTCGCTCCCTTCGCGGGAGCGTGGATTGAAATTGCGTTGTATCTGAAATAAAAGCTGATACATTGTGTCGCTCCCTTCGCGGGAGCGTGGATTGAAATCAAGTGTCACATACTGTCGGCCTGCATAGTTCTGTCGCTCCCTTCGCGGGAGCGTGGATTGAAATTATTACTCAAAGGCTGTGTCTGTTTGGTACGAGGTCGCTCCCTTCGCGGGAGCGTGGATTGAAATAACAGGAAGAGACAGAATACCATCATTCCTGACGTCGCTCCCTTCGCGGGAGCGTGGATTGAAATCCAATAACAGATATACTAGTATTTGTTTTTACCCGTCGCTCCCTTCGCGGGAGCGTGGATTGAAATATATCTTATAAAATGATTATCATATCTATTTCCATGTCGCTCCCTTCGCGGGAGCGTGGATTGAAATAACATTCCAGAGGAACTGAATCTGGAAACGTCTTAGTCGCTCCCTTCGCGGGAGCGTGGATTGAAATCTCTGTTCCCGGAGTAAGATATAGCTCCTGGAACGTCGCTCCCTTCGCGGGAGCGTGGATTGAAATAGTATATCGGACTCGGAGGATTGGTAGGGGTGAAGTCGCTCCCTTCGCGGGAGCGTGGATTGAAATAGAGTGCGCCTTATAGACATTGATAACGAAACGATGTCGCTCCCTTCGCGGGAGCGTGGATTGAAATGGAAGTTAAAGTAAATTGTCCTAATATAAAACTCGTCGCTCCCTTCGCGGGAGCGTGGATTGAAATTTGAAGCCTTCCCATACAGCAATAGCGCTACTGATGTCGCTCCCTTCGCGGGAGCGTGGATTGAAATCAATTTGCAACAAAAGAAAGGAATGACTACTAAAGTCGCTCCCTTCGCGGGAGCGTGGATTGAAATAATATCTTCCAAAAGCATGTACTCTTTTAGTAAAGTCGCTCCCTTCGCGGGAGCGTGGATTGAAATGAAGTAGCCACATAAACGTACTCATCGTCAAAAGTCGCTCCCTTCGCGGGAGCGTGGATTGAAATTAAACAGAACAGCCCAAGCAACAGACAAGAACGGGTCGCTCCCTTCGCGGGAGCGTGGATTGAAATTTTTCTATCAATGCCGTTGCCCCAAAGAATTTCAGTCGCTCCCTTCGCGGGAGCGTGGATTGAAATCATATATTGAATGGGATAGCCAATTCTATCTAAAGTCGCTCCCTTCGCGGGAGCGTGGATTGAAATTGCGAATTTCTAACTTAATTATAAAACCTTTAAGTCGCTCCCTTCGCGGGAGCGTGGATTGAAATAAATTCAGGATTTGAAAAAAGTTCTTTTGGCAACGTCGCTCTCTTCGCGGGAGCGTGGATTGAAATATCAACTGAAACCGCTCTGTCGTTAAAGCTCGCCGGTCGCTCCCTATATTTAGCTTTCTAGAGGAGAGCAAAGTGGAGAACGAATAATGTACGAAATGCTATTAAAAATAATCGAATGTACTGCATTCGAAAAGAGACCTAAATTTTAGGTCTCCTGTTTCTCTATTTACCTAAGCAGAATTGGCTGAAGAGTTGGGTGATGAGTTCGTCTGGTGCGGCGTCACCGGTGATTTCGCCAAGGATTTCCCAGGTGCGAGTCATATCGACTTGGAGTAGATCTACCGGCATACCCATTTCCAAGCCTTGGTTGACGGCTTGCAGACTTTCCAGAGCTTTTTCAATCAAGGAAATGTGACGGGCGTTGGATAAGTAGGTAGCGTCTTGCTCGACAATACCAGCATTTTCAAAGATGAGATGATTGATGCGTTCTTCAATTTTATCGATATTTTGATTGTGGAGGACGGAAATCTTGATGACATCAGTTGGCAGCTGGTCCAGCTCAATCTTTTCTTCAAGGTCAGTCTTGTTAAGCAGGACGATGCGGTTGCTGTCTTGGCTGATTTCCAGCAACTGGCGGTCTTGGTCTGTCAGTTGCTCGCTGGCATTGAGAACCAAGAGAACCAAGTCAGCTTCCTGCAGGGCTTTTTTAGAGCGCTCAACTCCAATCTGCTCCACAAGGTCATCGGTTTCTCGAATCCCTGCGGTATCGATGAGCTTGAGCGGTACACCCTTGATATTGACATACTCCTCGATCACATCACGAGTTGTCCCCTCAATATCAGTCACAATGGCCTTATCCTCTCGCAGGAGATTGTTGAGGAGGCTTGATTTGCCAACGTTAGGTCGTCCGATGATAGCAGTGGAAATGCCTTCACGTAAAATCTTACCTCGTCGTGCAGTATTGAGGAGATTGCTCAGCAGAGTCTCGAACTCAGCTGTTTTTTCTCGCATCAGCTGGGTCGTCATCTCTTCCACGTCGTCGTATTCAGGATAGTCGATGTTGACCTCGACTTGAGCCAGTGTGTTGAGAATTTCCTGACGGGTATTGTTGATAAGGTTGGAGAGGGAGCCATCCAGCTGCTTGACAGCATTGTTCATGGCTTTATCGGTCTTGGCGCGTATGATGTCCATGACAGCCTCAGCCTGAGTCAAATCTACGCGCCCATTGAGAAAGGCCCGCTTGGTAAACTCACCAGGCTCAGCCATTCTAGCGCCCTCTCGGATAGCTAGCTGCAGGATTTCATTCGTGACCGCAATCCCACCATGGGTATTTATCTCAATGATATCCTCGCGCGTGAAGGTCTTGGGAGAGCGCATGGCACCAAGCATGACCTCGTCCAGAATTTCCTGATTTTGAGGGTCAACGATATGGCCGTAGTTGAGCGTGTGGCTTTCTACTTCACTCAGATTTTTCCCTTTGAAGATTTTTTGGGCAATAGCAAAGCTGTCAGTCCCGCTTAGTCTGACAATGCCGATAGCCCCTTCGCCGAGAGGCGTAGAAATCGCAGCGATTGTATCAAATTCTCTGGTAATCATACTGTATTTTTCCTTGTGTTTTAAAATCAATTACCTTAATTGTAACGCAAAAATCAAGGAGGAGCAAGGCTTTCGATTATCAAGCGGAAGGAATAAAATTTAGGCATGGTAAAGAAAACACTTTCATAACAGGAAGAATCATGATATAATGAAAGTAGTGTGATTTGAGGAGGTGCTATGGAAAATCTAAAGAAACTGGCAGGAATCAAGGCTGCTGAATTTGTCCAAAGCGGGATGATTGTTGGTCTCGGGACGGGTTCGACTGCTTATTATTTTGTCGAAGAGATTGGTCGGCGTATCAAGGAAGAAGGATTGCAGATTACAGCTGTTACGACTTCCAGTGTCACTAGCAAACAGGCGGAAGAATTAGGTATTCCGCTCAAATCCATTGATGAAGTTGACTTTGTTGATGTGACAGTTGACGGTGCTGATGAGGTAGATTCAGCCTTTAACGGCATCAAGGGCGGTGGCGGCGCACTTCTCATGGAGAAAGTCGTGGCGGTTCCTACTAAGCACTATATCTGGGTGGTCGATGAGAGCAAGATGGTAGAGAAGCTAGGTGCCTTCAAGCTACCAGTAGAAGTTGTTCAGTACGGTGCTGAACAGCTCTTTCGTCGCTTTGAGCGTGCTGGATATAAGCCAGCCTTTCGTGAGAAAGTTGACCAACGTTTTGTCACGGACATGCAGAATTTCATTATTGACTTAGATTTAGGTGTGATTGAAAATCCAGTTGAGTTTGCACAAGAACTTGATCATGTAGTGGGCGTAGTGGAGCATGGACTGTTTAATCAAATGGTAGACAAGGTCATTGTTGCTGGAAAATCGGGTCTTCAAGTTTTAGAGGCCAATAAATAGAAAGAGGTATTTTATGCCAAAATTTAATCGTATTCACTTGGTAGTCATGGACTCAGTTGGTATCGGTGCTGCACCAGATGCTAATAATTTTGTCAATGCAGGGGTACCAGATGGTGCTTCAGATACTCTGGGACATATTTCCAAAACGGTAGGACTGAATGTGCCAAACATGGCTAAGATCGGCCTGGGAAATATCGAGCGTCCTGCTCCTTTGAAGACCGTTCCTAAAGAAGAAAATCCTAGCGGCTACTATACTAAGCTGGAAGAAGTATCACTTGGAAAAGACACGATGACAGGACACTGGGAAATCATGGGTCTCAATATTACTGAGCCTTTCGATACGTTCTGGAATGGCTTCCCAGAAGAAATCCTGACTCAGATTGAAGAGTTTTCTGGTCGCAAGATCATTCGTGAGGCTAACAAGCCATACTCTGGTACAGCAGTTATTGATGACTTTGGTCCTCGTCAGATGGAAACAGGCGAGCTGATTATCTACACCTCTGCTGACCCAGTATTGCAAATTGCAGCACACGAAGAAGTGATTCCTTTGGAAGAGCTCTATCGCATCTGTGAGTTCGCCCGCTCTATTACCTTGGAACGGCCTGCGCTTCTGGGACGTATCATCGCTCGTCCTTATGTAGGTGAGCCAGGCAACTTCACTCGAACAGCCAACCGTCATGACTATGCCGTTTCTCCGTTTAATCCAACTGTTCTTGATGAGCTTAATGAAGCTGGAATTGCTACCTATTCTGTTGGTAAGATTAACGACATCTTCAACGGCGCTGGAATCAACCATGACATGGGACACAATAAGTCTAACAATCATGGTGTAGATACTTTGGTCAAAGCTCTCAAAGACGAAAACTTCAAAGAAGGTTTCTCATTTACCAACCTAGTAGACTTTGATGCTCTTTATGGTCACCGCCGTGATCCACATGGCTACCGTGACTGTTTGGAAGAGTTTGATGCTCGTATCCCAGAAATCATTGAAAACATGCGTGAAGATGATTTGCTCATGATTACTGCTGACCATGGTAATGACCCAACCTATGCCGGAACTGACCACACTCGTGAGTACATTCCGCTCTTGGTCTATGGAAAATCGCTGAGCGGTCATGGTCATATTCCTGTCGGACATTTTGCGGATATCTCAGCAACAGTTGCTGAAAACTTCGGAGTGGACAAGGCGATAATTGGTGAAAGCTTCTTGGACAAATTGGTATAAGTGTGATAAGAGAGTGAGGGAAAATTTATGACAACGTTATCAGAAAAAATCAAAGCAACAGCAGCCTTCTTGAAAGAAAAAGGAATGACAGAACCTGAATTTGGTCTGATTTTGGGATCTGGTTTGGGAGAATTGGCTTCTGAAATTGAAAATGCCGTTAGTCTTGACTATGCGGATATTCCGAACTGGGGCCGCTCAACTGTTGTTGGTCACGCTGGTAAATTAGTCTATGGAGATTTGGCAGGACGGAAAGTCTTGGCACTGCAAGGCCGTTTCCACTTCTATGAAGGAAATCCTTTAGAAATCGTTACTTTCCCAGTGCGTGTGATGAAGGCTCTTGGTGCGACAGGTGTTATTGTGACCAATGCTGCCGGTGGTATTGGTTATGGCCCTGGTACGCTTATGGCAATCACTGACCACATCAATATGACTGGCCAAAATCCTTTGATCGGTGAAAATTTGGATGAATTTGGTCCACGTTTCCCTGATATGTCTAAATCTTACACTCCAGAATACCGTGCCATCGCTCACAAAGTTGCTGATAAGCTTGGCATTAAGCTTGATGACGGTGTCTATATTGGTGTTACCGGTCCGACTTACGAAACGCCTGCAGAAATCCGTGCTTATAAGACGCTCGGAGCAGATGCAGTCGGCATGTCTACTGTTCCTGAAGTGATTGTAGCAGCACATTCTGGTTTGAAAGTCCTTGGGATTTCATGCATTACAAACTTTGCTGCTGGGTTCCAAGAAGAGCTAAATCATGAGGAAGTGGTTGAAGTAACAGAACGTGTCAAAGGTGATTTTAAACGACTGCTTAAAGAAACACTTGCTGAATTGTAAAAAAATGTTGAAAGGCGTAGTGTCTGGATTGGTAATTGACGCTGGAACAGCCTCTCTGTCTAACTGATAAAATTATAAAACTAAAGAAAGGTAAAGTGTGTTCAGATTTAAACACGAGCGAAAAACTATCTTTCAAATAAACACATAAAGGAAGGGCGTCTGAGTCTGAATTGAACTCAGGCTAGTCTTCCTATGGAATTTTAAAATTAAGAAAGAAAGGAATTGAACCCACCCTAAAAGCGGTGGGAAAAAGATAGATGGTCTTGCGAGCATTGCTCACTGCGACCATCTCCTATTTTCCCTTTGCTTTTGACGGGTTTGGTATCTTAACTATGTCTATTCATATTTCTGCTAAGCCAGGTGAAATTGCGGATAAAATCCTTCTTCCAGGGGATCCACTTCGGGCCAAATTTATTGCGGAGAATTTCCTAGAAGATGCTGTTTGCTTCAATGAAGTCCGTAATATGTTCGGATACACTGGTACTTACAAAGGCGAGCGTGTTTCTGTTATGGGAACGGGAATGGGAATGCCGTCTATCTCTATCTACGTGCGTGAGCTGATTGTTGATTACGGTGTGAAAAAGCTGATTCGCGTCGGAACAGCTGGCTCGCTGAATGCTGATGTCCATGTCCGTGAATTAGTACTGGCACAGGCAGCTGCAACTAACTCTAACATTGTCCGTAATGACTGGCCGCAGTATGATTTCCCACAAATCGCTAGCTTTGATTTACTAGATAAGGCCTATCATATCGCCAAAGATCTCGGTATGACGACGCACGTTGGAAATGTCTTGTCGTCTGATGTCTTTTACTCAAACTACTTTGAAAAGAATATTGAGCTTGGTAAATGGGGAGTTAAAGCTGTTGAAATGGAAGCTGCTGCACTTTACTATCTGGCTGCTCAGCACCATGTAGATGCTCTCGCGATTATGACGATTTCTGACAGTTTGGTCAATCCAGAAGAGGATACGACAGCTGAAGAACGCCAAAATACCTTTACCGATATGATGAAGGTTGGTTTGGAAACCTTGATTACAGAAGCATGAAAGTAGATGTCAAAGAAGCCATTCTCTTTGCTATTTCCCGCTATGACTATGCTTATGCACATAAACTAGCTGAGCGAGCAGGAAGCAATGTCCAGTCTGACTTGGTCCTTCTTTTTGAGGCTTTAGCGGAGCGAAGAGAGCTCAACATCCAATCTATGATGAATCTAAAGTTGAAAATCACTGGGTCTGACCTTGCTGATTTTCAGCTTTTTTGCCATGAAAATGAAGAGGATGAGCAGCTAGTCAATTACCTTTATGATCTGGAAGCTAAGCTGAGAAATGAGCAGCTGATTGACTTTATACGGGCAGTCAGTCCGGCTATCTACCGGATTTTTATGCGGCTGATTCGCATGCAAATACCAGATATTGAGAGCTATATTCATAATTCACGAGGGGCTAGTTACGACCGTTGGAAGTTTGAAAAGATGCGAAATTCTGGTAATCCTGACCTGCAAAATTTTCATGCGGAAAGCACGGTCAATTCTTCTAGTTTGACGGAGTTGATTTTGCAGTTGCATTTATCTGAATCCGTCAAAGAATCAGCACAGCAGCTAAGAGAGTTAGAAAAGTCAGTCCGCAATCCACTGGCTCACCTTATCAGGTCATTCGATGAGGAAGAATTGCACAGGACGACAGGTTTTTCATCTCAGCACTTTATGGACCTTCTGATTGATTTGGCGCAGGAGACAGGCACAGTTTATCAGAGGGAGCCTTTTTACTTCGACCGAGCGAATGCGGTCATAGAAAGTCTCTTATAAGGAGTAGCAGGATGGATAAGATTGCAAGGTTGCAAGAATTGATAGACCAAAGTCAAAATATCGTCTTTTTCGGAGGTGCGGGTGTTTCGACGGAGTCCAATATTCCGGACTTTCGTAGTTCAAATGGAATTTACAGTGTCAAGTTGGGACGGCATTTTACAGCGGAGCAGCTGGTTTCTCACACTATGTTTGAGCGCTATCCGCAGGATTTTTTTGACTTTTACAAGAAGTACCTGCTCTATCCAGAGGCTAAGCCGAATCCAGCCCATGTCTACTTGGCTGGTTTGGAGAAGGCAGGCAAGCTCAAGGCTGTGGTGACTCAAAATATCGATAGCTTGCATGAAATGGCTGGTTCAAAAAAGGTTATCAAATTACATGGCAGTGCGGATAGAAATTACTGTCTGAATTGTCAGCGATTCTATGATTTGGATGCCTTTCTGGCTCTGGACGGTACCATTCCTCACTGCCCTGACTGTGGCGGTATTGTCAAGCCAGATGTGACTCTCTATGAAGAACCGCTAGATATGGAAGTTTTCCAGCAGGCTGCCCAAGCTATCCAGCAAGCAGACCTGCTGATAATTGGTGGCACTTCCTTAGTCGTCTATCCCGCAGCCAGCCTCATCCAGTACTTTGCAGGTAAGCATCTGGTCGTCATCAACAAGACCAGCATCCCTCAAGACAGCCAGGCAGATCTAGTCATTGAGGGTAAGATCGGAGAAGTGTTGGGGAAATTGCAACAATAGAAAAACACCTGAGAATAGCAGTAAAAGCTTTTTCGGGTGTTTTTCTTTCGACTGAAAGGAATCTTCTATAGATATTCTTGTGACTATGCTATAATAAGATAAAGAACTCAGGAGGCCTCTATGAAGAAACTAAAAGAGAAGAAGAAGTTGATTTTAGGCGGAATTATTGTGCTAGTGATTGGATATATTGGACTGCGTTACTACCTTAAGCCTGAATGGTTTGATTCAGAGAATATCTACTATACGGTATATAATTATAAAGTAACCGATATCAAACCTAAGAAAAAAATAGTTAAAGACTTAAATATTGAATTTGTACATGACGCGACTGAAGAAGTACCTCAAAACCAAGAGTGGACTGAGAAAACTATATCAAATTGGAACGAATATAATGAAAAACAAATTTTGCATGTTACTTTTACTGATGGTAGCAAGTCAGATATTCCGATAGAAGAGACTTCTGAAATTGGTCCAGCTTTTAGCAAGAAGTTATTTAATGATTCTATTTATCAAAAATTGAGTTTTCGTTTTCCAGAATATAAGTTACCTGATAAGGATGAACATCCTAGGGACTTGGTAGACGTATTACTTTTTCTTTATGTAGGTGACACACTATATCAAGTTCCAGAAGCCACTAGCATGATTTCTTATCAGTTGAAAAATCCTAAAACTGGTAAAATGCAGACATATTATGAATATGGAAGTAAACCTGAGTTTAACTGGACCCCAATTTTCTTTATTAGATCAAAAAAACTTTTAGATAACCAAATAGATTTTTTTGATGATTATCAAAATCAGTACAGAGGGAACTATTGGGAAAGAAAGTATGAAATTTATGAAAACAGATTGTCTCATACATCAAATTCTTATTACTACAGAATTTTTTACTCAGACGAATTAAGTAACTTACCCTTAAGCGTTAGTACAACGGGGAATCAGTTTAAAATGACTATTACGCATTCTTATATTGTGGAACTTCTTAACGATGATGATTATAAGGTTAAATCAACCTCCAAAACTTACACGGATGAAAATAAGGATGAGTATATATCTGAAGTTTTAAATCAAAAATAAGAAAGAATCCAGATAGCTTGAACAAGTATCTGGATTTTTCATTTTAAGGATATAATTTTATCAGAGAGTCCTGGAATTCTTTAGGAGTCCACAAATCTTCATTGGTATATGTATCATCACTAAGAGTCTGTAGTTCGTCTTTTTCTAATGATAAGGAATCAGTTTTTTCTTCTTTGTTTTGTTTCGGTGGAGTATTTTTAATAATCTCTGGTATTTCAGCTATGATTTTTTTAAATACTGCTTTGTAATCATTACCAAATTCTTTTTTTAATTGAGTTTCTCTTTCATCAATTTTTCTATTGAGCTCCTTCATATTTGGTTCATCCCAATGATAAGTGATGTTGAAATAGTAACTAGAAGAACCAGCTTCAGTCATT
This sequence comes from Streptococcus sanguinis SK355, assembly GCF_000212855.1. GTDB lineage: Bacteria > Bacillota > Bacilli > Lactobacillales > Streptococcaceae > Streptococcus > Streptococcus sanguinis_A. The sequence continues at coordinate 1,842,833 of NZ_GL890993.1, read as the reverse complement.
TCAACCTTATAATCCTTCCAATCCTTTATATAAGTTTCCCAATATGCTTGAAAAATAGCTTTCTTTTCATCATTTGAAGGGTTGTAGTATGGTTTTACATTGGCAAATATATCAGCATAAAAGGGAGGATCTACAATAATTTCATCGTATAGTTTTTTTGAAACATTAGAATATAAATGTTTTTTTATATATGCTTTAACGATTTGGCTTGGTTTTTCTTCAACTGATTTCTGATTAGGAGTATGAAATTCAAAACTAAATTTTTTGTCGTAATCTTGGTCATGGTAAACAAGTTGATATTTCTTTTCTGCTTGACCTGAAAACCACACTTCGTAACTCAGATCTGAGTTGTCTTTGAACTCTTCAATTGGTACTTGTGTTCCCTTGTCATCATACAAATCAAAATCTGATTCAGAAACATAGTTGCGATCTTTTTCTATTTTAAATTTCACATAAAAGGTATCTTCAGCGTCTTTTCTACCTTCCAAAAGGCTTCGTAGTGTCCCAAAAAACACGTCCAGTATCCTGAATAAAGACAGGGTGCATGTAGTAGTAAGTGATTATTCCGAGGAAGATAAGGATAATGCATCCCCAAAATAATTTAGCTTTGTGTTTTGACTTCATTCAGTCTCCTTATGCATTTTATTTAAAATAGTTATTAATCTATTTATCAAACTTCACTTCCTCAATCAGATACTCAATGAAGCGTTCTCCCATTTTGGAAAGGCTGGCTTTTTCGTGCTGGATGTAGACCAGTTCAATCTGATCATCAATGTCCAGTGGGATTGACACGATATTATCTCCGTTGAGGTTGCTGTTTAGAATACCGGTTGCAAGTGTGTAGCCGTCCAGACCGATCAAAAGGTTAAAGAGGGTCGCTCGGTCGCTGACGACGATTGATTTTTTATGGTGTTCCTGAGAGAGAATTTCCTCTGAAAAGTAGAAAGAGTTGTGGGTCCCCTGGTCGTAGCTGAGGTAAGGGAAGTTTTCTAAGTCAGATAATTGAACCAGTTTTTTCTTGGCCAGCGGATTGGACTTGCTGACAAAGATATGAGGCTGAGCTGTAAAGAGATGAGTAGCAATCAGGTGATTGTCATCCAGCATCTTGGATAAGACATCGCGGTTGTAGCTATTGAGAAAGAGGACGCCGATTTCGCTGCGGAAGTTTTTTACGTCGTCAATGATCTCCCAAGTCCGAGTTTCCCGCAGAAAGAGCTCGTATTTCTCCATATCGCTTTTTTTAAGCAGGGAGACAAAGGCATTGACCACAAAGGCATAGTGCTGGGCAGAAACGCTGAAAAGCTCGCGGTGGGCGACAGGGTTTTTGTATCGCTCCTCTAGAAGCTGAGTCTGCTCAACTACCTGACGGGCATAGGAAAGAAACTCCATGCCGTCCTTAGTCAAGGTAATTCCTTTGGGATTGCGAATGAAAATCTCGATGCCCATTTCATTTTCCAAATCCCGCACAGCATTGGACAAGCTAGGCTGAGTAATGAAAAGCTGCTTTGCAGCCTCATTCATGCTACCAGTCTCGACAATTTTGATAATATAGTGTAACTGTTGAATTCTCATAGGACTATTTTATCACAAACTGGGGATTTTTTCCTGATAAATCAATGAAGGCTAGTGTGGTTTTACAATTAAATTTATTAAATGGACAGATGGTAAAAGAAATTCTATTGGATATAGTGACATTTTTAAAGTTTATTCTTATCGGAATTATAGAGAGATTTTATCAAGTCTTTTATAATGAAACAGGTTTTGCAATTTCAAGTTATTCGTGATATGATGATTTTTAGACTGTAAAAGGAGTAGTTATGAAGAGAAAAGAGGATTCTTTTGAAGATATTGCTTTTGAGTTAGAGAAGGAGACTTCTAAGTCTAAGTTCTTACCATTCGTTCTATTAGCCATTATTGGCTTTTCTATCGTTGGAGCAGTATTTTTAATGCTTTCCATACCGGAAAAAGCTAAATCTAAGCAACCAGTGAGCCAGTCAAGTCCGATTATTTCACCATCAAAAGAATTAGAGGATAAGGAGACTGAAGTAAAAAAATTCGCTGAAAGTCTTACAGTTCCTCCAGAAAAAAGTGGTTCCTTTCTTTGGACGGTTGACAAGGCAGTTTCTCTACACATGGACAAAGATAAAGGCGGAGCTGTCTTGGAAGATGTTTTAAAAGAATTTGGAAGACCTGTTGAAGCTGGTTCGTGGATTGATTTTTCATCAAATAATGAAATTCAAAAGTATATTCGTCTTTTTTGGAAAGAGAAGGATGATGCTCTTGGTTATGTTTCTTTAATATTTGCTGAATTTGATGGTGTCTATAAGCTCATTTCCAAGTCCCATTCTAACCTTGCAAGTGATGAAATTAAGGTGGATCAAAATCCTAATAGAAACTTTTTATGGACGCAAGAATATATAGATAGTCTTGTTATTGGTGCTAGAGAAGGTACTGACAAAGGTACGGTGTATGATGAGATTGTTTCAAATGTTGGTTTGCCGCTGTATCAGACGATTTTGGGAGAGGACAATCAACTTCAAATGCGAGTTACTTATCATAATCCTCATTCTTTGACAAATCCGGAACAATTGAAGTCTGTCAATCTAGAATTCTATAAGCAAGAAGATGGAACATGGCGTTTGGTTTCTAAACAAAACCAGTAAACTAAAATAAAAAAGACAGAGGAGATAATCTTGAGAAGGAGTAGCAAGAAAAAACATGATGCTAATTCATTTAGAGCCATAAAAAAAGAACTTTATCAACAACAAAAGATAAAAAGAGAAGAACTTAGCATGATGGCCATACAAGAGGAGAAAAAAAGGATAAATTTGGCCTTTATTCTTCTTTGTTTGACCTTGTCATTTGCTTTATTCTTTGGCTTCTATTATTTTTCTCAAAAGATTCCTAGAGCTAACCTTAAGTACAAATCTGATAAGACAGTTTCGTCGGTTAGTAGAGAAAGCTCTACTACTCAACAAGATGAAGCTGGGTTAGAAATGGATAAGAAACAGAAGGAACTGAAAAAGAAAATTGTTGAGGATGATGAAAAAAAGTTTTCTTTTAATTGGACGTTAGACAATTTTGTTGAACTCAAAATAGCAACAGTTGGGGAGTGGAAAAATAATCCGACTTTGGAAGAGGTTGTTACGAAATACGGTAAGGGTTCAAATGTGAGTTTTACCGAAAATGGATTAACACTAACTTATAAGATAAGAATTGTAGATGTTCCTAGATATGGCTCATCAGGACATCCTCAGGAAATCAGTTTGGGTTTTTATGACCCCGATTCCAATGGAAAAAAGTACTATTTAATAACCAAAACGGCAGTTTACTTGGATGACGTCCATAACCTGCCAGCTACCAAAAATGAGTTTGTTTTTAAGTGGAAGCCAGAAGATATGGATACATTAACAGTAGGTGATAGTCAATATGGTAAAGGTGGCATGACATATCAGGAGATTGTTGATCGATTTGGACTGCCTTCAGATAGTAATTTTTCTGGAAGCGATACAGATTATAGCCCGTTATCGTTGCAGGTGAATTATTTTAATATTCATCGTCCACCTGCTGAACGAAAACTGGATAGGGTGTCTTTGATTTTTAAGAGGCAGGAGGATGGCAGCTTTTGTCTAGCAGATGCAAGAAGTGAATTTGACAAGAGCTGGTAATGTTTCGATTCATTAGTGACATGAAAATTCTAATATTTTTTATGCCTTGACATTCCTCATCTCTAACGTTATAATGTTTACAATTTAACCTTTAATCAAGTCCAGTGAGGCTGCAAGGTGGGAAAAACGGTATAAGAGGCAACTGTTTGACTTGTTTTTTACGAAACCTTGCTGCGGCGAGGTTTTTTCTTGTAGAAAGTGAGGTTGTCATGGTTAGTGACAGTTGTAAAAAGAGATTTGGCAAGATTATGCTAGAGCGGATGGAGCTGTTGGAGCAAGTAGAAATTGCGCCTAATATTTTTTCTATGCTCCTAAAGGGCCAAATGGTCAGCCAGATGCATGCTGGGCAGTTTTTACATATTCGGGTACCAGATGACAGCAAACTTTTGCGACGGCCTATCTCAATCGCAGAGATTGACCGAGACAATCTCACTTGTCGCATCATTTATCGGATAGAAGGCGGCGGCACGGCTATTTTTTCTCAACTTCCAGTTGGATCTTTTCTTGATGTTATGGGGCCTCAGGGCAATGGCTTTGATTTGAGTCCTGTAAGGGCAGGTGACCACGCTTTGATTATCGGTGGTGGGATTGGTGTCCCTCCCTTGCTTGAGGTTGCTAAAGAATTGCATGCCATGGGAGCTCAAGTGACAGCTGTATTGGGATTCGCTGATAAATCTGCTGTTATTTTAGAGGAAGAAATGAAAAAATACGCTGCTGTCATTGTCACGACGGATAACGGTTCTTATGGTCGTCAGGGCTATGTATCAGCTGTTGTGGATGAGTTATCTCAAGACTATGTGGCTGTCTATTCCTGTGGTGCGCCAGCTATGCTCCAGTATGTGGATCGTAAGTTTCAGGACCATCCGCATGCTTATCTATCCATGGAGTCTCGTATGGCTTGTGGCATGGGCGCCTGCTATGCCTGCGTAGTTCATGTTGCAGGTCAGGACGAGTCGGTCAATAAGCGCGTTTGTGAAGACGGTCCGGTCTTTGAGACGGGCACGATTATTGTCTAGGAGGGGAAAGAATGAGTGACCAACGTTTAAGAGTTTCCTTGCCAGGCTTGGACCTGAAAAATCCAATTATTCCAGCATCTGGCTGCTTTGGCTTCGGTCAAGAATATGCCAAGTACTATGACCTAGACTTGCTAGGCTCCATCATGATAAAGGCTACGACTTTGGACCCCCGCTTTGGCAATCCCACTCCGCGTGTGGCAGAAACGCCAGCTGGTATGCTCAATGCCATTGGCCTGCAAAATCCAGGTGTTGAGGTTGTCCTAGCTGAAAAACTGCCTTGGCTGGAAAAGCATTATCCCAACCTGCCAATCATCGCCAATGTAGCGGGCTTTTCCAATCATGAATATGCCACAGTGACTGGGAAAATCTCCCAAGCCCCTAATGTCAATGCTATTGAGCTCAATATTTCCTGCCCTAATGTTGACCATGGAAATGCTGGACTTTTGATTGGCCAAGTTCCAGAGTTGGCTTACGAAGCAACCAAGGCAGCGGTAGATGCTTCTGCTGTACCAGTCTATGTCAAATTAACCCCGAGTGTGGCAGACATCACTCAGGTAGCTAAGGCAGTTGAAGATGCTGGTGCTTCTGGTTTTACCATGATTAATACCTTGGTAGGTATGCGATTTGACTTGAAGTCGCGCAAGCCTATTATCGCTAATGGCACAGGTGGTATGTCGGGTCCAGCTGTCTTTCCGGTAGCTCTCAAGCTAATCCGTCAAGTAGCACAAGCAAGCAAACTTCCCATTATTGGTATGGGGGGAGTTGATTCAGCGGAGGCTGCTCTGGAGATGTTTATAGCAGGCGCTTCAGCTGTTGGAGTGGGCACTGCCAATTTCACGGATCCTTATGCCTGCCCAACCATCATTGAGAACCTGCCTAAGGCTATGGATAAATACGGCATCGAAAGTCTTGAAAGCTTACGAAAAGAAGTTCGAGAGAATTTGCTTTAAAGTTACATTTTTACTTGACAATCCTGCTGTTAAATTATAGAATGAACTAAATATAACCTTTAAAGAAGTCCAGAGAGGCTACTAAGGTACATACGTTTGAATGGCAGATACTGCCACATTTTCGTGTAACCTTGCTCTCGGGCAAGGTTTTTCTATGTCTTTGAGCCTAACGTGACAGTTGGTTTTTAGATAGGATTGCCTAGCAGACTTCTTTGAAGATAATAACTTAAAAGGAGATTTTCCCCTCATGCGTGAAGAACGGCCTATTATCGCCCTCGACTTTCCATCTTTTGACGATGTCAAAGATTTCTTGGAGCATTTTCCGGAAGATGAAAAACTCTATGTCAAAATTGGCATGGAATTCTTCTATGCCATTGGTCCAGAAATCGTCCATTATCTGAAAGGTCTTGGACACAGCATTTTCTTGGATCTGAAACTACACGATATTCCTAATACAGTGCGCTCAGCCATGTCTGTCTTAGGTACATTTGGCATTGACATGGTGACGGTTCATGCAGCAGGCGGTGTGGAGATGATGAGTGAAGCCAAGAAGGTCTTGGGGGATAAGGCTAAGTTGGTTGCTGTGACCCAGCTGACCTCGACCAGCGAGGAAGATATGCGTGATTGCCAGAACATCCAGACCACAGTTCAGGAATCCGTTGTTAATTACGCTCGGAAGGCTAAAGAGGCTGGTTTGGATGGTGTGGTTTGTTCAGCTCAAGAAGTGGAACTGATTAAGGCAGCTACTGCAAATGACTTCCTCTGTGTGACGCCGGGGATTCGGCCAGCTGGATCAGAAATCGGCGACCAAAAACGGGTCATGACACCGCAGGAAGCCCATCAAATTGGCAGTGATTATATTGTAGTAGGTCGTCCGATTATCCAAGCTGAGAATCCTTGGGACGCTTACCACGAGATTAAGAAGCAGTGGAATAGCTAAGCAAAACAAGAAATACGAATTAAATCGTTATACAAAATTAACAGCATCATAAACATTCAAATTTATAAGGAGCAAAAAATGACTTTAGCAAAAGAGATTGCGCGTGATTTATTGAAAATCAAAGCTGTGTATTTGAAGCCGGAAGAGCCTTTTACATGGGCGTCGGGCATCAAGTCACCTATATATACGGACAATCGTGTAACCTTGGCTTATCCAGAGACTCGAACCTTGATTGAGGATGGTTTCGTCGAAAAGATTCGGGCGGAATTTCCAGATGTAGAAGTCATTGCTGGAACTGCGACAGCAGGTATTCCTCACGGAGCCATTATCGCAGATAAGATGAACCTACCATTTGCCTATATCCGCAGCAAACCCAAAGATCACGGAGCGGGCAATCAAATCGAAGGTCGCGTAGCGCCTGGGCAGAAGATGGTTGTCATTGAAGACTTAATCTCGACTGGCGGTTCGGTCTTGGATGCTATAGCTGCCGCTAAACGTGAAGGTGCGGATGTGATTGGCGCAGCAGCCATCTTTACCTATGAGCTGCCAAAGGCAGAAAAGAACTTCAAAGAAGCGGGTGTCAAATTGGTGACCCTTTCTAACTACACTGAGCTAATTACTCTGGCTGAAGCAGAAGGTTATGTCAGTCCTGAGGGCTTGGCCTTGCTTGAGAAATTTAAGCATGACCAAGAAAATTGGCAAGATTAGACTGAACAGAAATAAAATGATCTGACTCTTATTCAGGTCATTTTTCAGTAAAACGTCCTTGTCTTACCTTTAAAAATGGCTTAAAGTCTCGGTCTTTGGTATAATAGAGCTATGTCTAAGATTTATCATCTATCCTTTTCGATATTACAGAAAGTGATGCTGATTACGGCTGTTCACTGGTTTCTGATTGCCATCTGGCATGTTGCAGAGCTGAATATTTTGGCTTTGTTTGCCTTTACTGGTTTAACTTATCTGGCCTATCGCTATCGGAATTTGCTAGAAAAAGCTTATCATTGGCTGATGAAGCATAAACTTCTTATTATGCTAGCTGTCTTTATTTTTCAGCTGATTATGCTCTTTTCGGCAGAACTTTTGATTAGGCGGGATGCAGCAGTTGTCTTCACAGGGGCTTTCAAAACTTTGAAAGAAAGCTCCATTTCCAGCTATCTGACCCGTAACCCTAACAATGTCTCACTATTTCTCTACGAGCGTTTTTTCTTTAATGTATTTGGGGAATCCGCTCTATGGGTCATGCAGGCCTTGAATATTGTTTATACTAACGTGACGGCCTTGATTCTCTATAAGGGCTGCCAAAAGTATTTTTCCCAAAAGACTGCAGATGCTGTCTTTAGTCTTTATGTGCTCTTACTGGGCTTCTCTCCTTATTTCTTTTCAATGTATACTGATATTCCGCCCCTGCCTTTCATCAGTTTGCAGATTTTCCTAGTTCTGGGATTGCTGAAAGGAGAGGAATCAAGCCGACAGCTAATTTGGCGCAGTATCTTTCTTGGGCTGATGACTAGTCTGGCTTTCTTCTTTAGACCAACGGTAATGATTTTGCTAATAGCTGTCTTCGGAGTCCTCTTTTTCAAAAAGAATTGGAAGAAGTTCTTTCTGACACTAGTCGTTTTTGCTTGCAGTTTTGCGATTAGTTATGCCCCGCTGCATTACTGGTCCAAGCACCAGACGGAAGTGCCGATTATGGAGGGAGAGGGACTAGCAAAAGGTCCTCTGCTCTTTATTAATCTAGGTCTGACCTTCAATGGCCACAATCAGGAAGATATGAAAGAAGGGCTCTTGCAGTATATTGAGCCTGACAAGCAAGCTGATTACAACAACGGTATGTTTTCTAAGGAATATGTTATCAAGGAAATCAAGCGGCGCTTAAGTGAATATAATCCTTTGACTTTCGCTCATCATCTCTTCCACAAGCAGTCTCTGACAGTAGCTGAAGGAGATTTGGGCTGGCTCTACCGCAGTGTCGAAAATGAAAAGACGCCTTATATATCGCCTTTTTACCAAGATACGAAGAATAATCCTTTTACTCAGTTTGTCCGTGACTTCTTCTTGAATACTGACAAGTCAGAATTTGTCTATTTCTCGCTGTCCAAGCAGGCGGTTTGGATTGTCATGGCAGCAGGACTTGTCTTTGCACTTTGGAAATATCACTTCAGTGATGAACTGAATTTTCTAACCTTAGCTGTTTTTGGCGGCCTGCTCTTTTTGCAGATTTTCGAGGGAGGAAAGACGAGATATCTGATTCAATTTTTGCCACAGATTTTGATTCTGTCTGCTGTGGGCTTATCTCAGTACCCACAAGCCCTAGGGAAGTTTCGCTTTTGGACTAGAAAGAAGGAATCTTTGAAATGAAAAGACCTGTTCCTATCTATGAACCGCTTTATAGCTTGAAGCCTATTGCAGACAATATCTGGATTGTCGACGGTGATTTGATTGAGATGGATGCGGTGCTGACAAAATTGCCTTTTTCTACCCGCATGACTGTCATCAAGTTAGCAAATGGCCAGCTCTGGTGCCATTCACCAATCCAGCCAAATCAAGCCTTGTTTGACCAGTTGGACGCTTTGGGACCAGTCGCACACCTTGTTTCACCTAATAAGATTCACTATGCATATATAGCTGACTGGAAGAAGCGCTATCCGGAGGCAATTGCTTGGTCCAGCCCAGGAGTTGAGGAGAGAGCGGCCAAGCAGAAAATTCCAGTCACTTTTGATGAAAAACTGACGAATGAGGCTCCTGAAGCTTGGGCAGGCCAGATAGAACAGTTGATTTTCAAGGGAAGTACTTATATTGAGGAAGTTGTCTTTTTTCATAAGGACAGTCAAACCTTGATTTTGACAGATTTGATTGAGAATTTTGAAACAGAGCGTTTTCCAAGTCAGCTTCGTGGCAAGGCTTATAAATTAGTTCGAGTTGCAGCTCCGGACGGCCAGACGCCTATTGACTACCGTATGACCTTTATCGGTCATCAAAAAGAAGCCAAAGAATGTCTAGAGCAGATGCTGGCTTGGCAACCGGAAAAAATCATCCTAGCCCATGGTTCTTGTTTTCTGGAAAATGGCAGAGCAGAACTAAGAAGAGCACTTAGGTGGATTAGATAAGATAATTTTATCGTAGGAAATAAGAGGAGACATATATGCAGCATTCAGCTTGGCATGCTTTGATTAAGGAGCAGTTGCCGGAAGGTTATTTTGCAAAAATCAATCATTTTTTAGACGAAGTGTATGCTTCAGGAACTATTTACCCACCTCGGGAAAAGGTGTTTAATGCAATTCAGACGACAGATTTAGCAGATGTTAAGGTGGTTATTTTAGGGCAGGATCCCTACCATGGACCGAGACAGGCACAGGGCTTGAGTTTTTCGGTACCTGATGACATTCCAGCTCCGCCTTCTTTGCAGAATATTCTCAAAGAATTAGCTGATGATATCGGAGTGAAAGAGTCGCATGATTTGACTTCCTGGGCTCAGCAGGGCGTTCTCTTGCTCAATGCTGGTCTGACAGTGCCTGCTGGCCAGGCCAATGCGCATGCCGGCCTAATCTGGGAGCCCTTTACTGATGCTATTATCAAAGTAGTCAATGAAAAGTCGGATCCAGTTGTTTTTATCTTATGGGGTTCTTACGCTCGCAAGAAAAAAGCCTTGATTAGCAATACCCAACATTTGGTAATCGAGTCAGCTCACCCAAGTCCGCTGTCTGCTTACCGTGGCTTCTTTGGCAGCAAACCTTTTTCACGTACCAATGACTTCTTAGTGACTAAGGGCTTGGAACCTATTGATTGGTTAGCTTAGGAGGTAGTATGGTTCAGTTAGCAACGATTTGTTATATTGATAATGGTCAAGAGTTTCTCATGCTGCACCGCAACAAAAAGCCCAATGACGTTCATGCTGGGAAGTGGATTGGTGTCGGTGGAAAGCTAGAGCGAGGAGAAACCCCACAGGAATGCGCAGCTCGTGAGATTCTAGAGGAAACAGGTCTAAAGGCCAAGCCTGTTCTCAAAGGAGTTATCACTTTTCCAGAGTTTACTCCCGACTTGGACTGGTACACCTATGTCTTCAAGGTGACTGAGTTTGAGGGTAAACTGATTGACTGCAACGAAGGGACTTTGGAATGGGTGCCTTATGACCAGGTTTTGTCTAAACCAACTTGGGAAGGCGATCATACCTTTGTTGAGTGGCTTTTAGAAGACAAGCCTTTCTTTTCAGCAAAGTTTGTTTATGACGGGGATAAGCTATTGGATACGCAGGTGGACTTTTACGAATAAGGAGATAAGACGATGCTATTAATCAAAAACGGACGAGTTATGGATCCTAAAACTGGTTTTGACCAAATTTCTGACCTTTTGGTTGAGGGGAAGAAAATCGTCAAAATCGGTCAAGATTTGCAGGCGGAAGATGCAAAAGTTATTGATGCCAGTGGTTTGGTTGTGGCTCCTGGTTTGGTGGATATACATGTTCATTTTCGGGAGCCGGGCCAGACTCATAAGGAAGACATTCATACGGGGGCTTTGGCAGCAGCAGCAGGTGGCTTCACGACAGTTGTTATGATGGCCAATACAAATCCGACCATTTCTACGGTTGAAACCCTGAAAGAAGTACTGGAGTCGGCTAGTCGCGAAAATATCCATATCAAGTCGGTCGCGACGATTACAGAGAATTTTGATGGGCAGCATTTGACAGATTTCCAAGGTCTTTTGGCAGCTGGTGCAGTAGGTTTTTCTGATGATGGTATTCCGCTGACCAACGCTGGCATTATCCGCAAGGCGCTCGTAGAAGCGCGTAAAAATAACACCTTTATCAGCTTGCACGAGGAAGATCCAAATCTCAACGGGATACTTGGTTTCAATGAGCATATTGCTAAAGAGCATTTTCATATTTGCGGCGCGACAGGTGTGGCAGAGTATAGCATGATTGCACGCGATGTTATGATTGCTTATGATGCAAAGGCTCATGTGCATATTCAGCATTTGTCCAAGGCTGAGAGTGTAAAGGTGGTCGAATTCGCTCAGAAGCTAGGCGCTCAAGTCACTGCTGAAGCAGCACCGCAGCATTTCTCTAAGACAGAAGCTCTGCTATTGACCAAGGGCAGCAATGCTAAGATGAATCCGCCTCTGCGCTTAGAATCGGACCGTCTGGCGGTTATTGAGGGGCTCAAGTCTGGTGTCATTTCTGTCATTGCGACGGATCATGCTCCACATCATGCTGACGAGAAAAATGTAGCTGATATCACTCAGGCACCTTCTGGCATGACTGGTCTTGAGACTTCGCTTTCTCTAGGACTGACCTACCTAGTTGAGCCTGGTCATCTGAGCTTGATGGAACTTTTAGAGAAAATGACCCTTAATCCAGCACGTTTGTATGGTTTTGATGCTGGCTTCATCGCTCAGGATGGCCCTGCTGATTTGACGATATTTGACCCAGAAGCAGATAGACTTGTGACTGATCATTTTGCCTCCAAGGCAGCCAATTCACCTTTCGTTGGTGAAAATCTTAAAGGCCAAGTGAAGTTTACCATCTGTGATGGGGAAATTGTCTTTGAAGGATAATACTAATAAGACTCTGATGAATTTCAGGGTCTTTTTTAATACAGAAAACTTTCCGGAAATTTTTTGAAATTACGAATGTTTGTTGAAATAATAAGGATATAGTTCCTTTTTAAACCAAAAAGAGGTATAATATAACAAAATACTAAAGAGGAGTGTTCGTTATATGAAGAAGAAATTTTTCATCTTACCTGTTCTATCGACAGTGCTTTTGGCACCTGCTTTTTTTGGCCCATCAAGTCTCTGCAGAAGAGGCTCAGGCTAGTCCTGAACCGGCAACGACTGAGTTGACCAGTCAGCCAACTGCTGAGACAGCTTCTGCAACGCAACCAACTGCTCCAGCAGCTTCAGCAGAAGAAAAACCAGCAGCAGATAGTCAGAATGCAGCTGCTCCGGCTGGTCCAGCTGCGACAGAAGCCGCTGCAGCACCAGCCCAGTCTGAAAATCTATCAGAGGCTACGATTCTCCATACCAACGATGTTCACGGTCGCATCGTAGAGGAAAAAGGCGTTATCGGTGATGCTAAGCTGGCTACTGTTATCAAGGAAGAGCGCGCTAAAAATCCTAAAGTGCTTGTTGTGGATGCGGGTGATGCCTTCCAAGGGCTGCCAATTTCCAATAGCTCAAAAGGGGAAGAACGGGCGAAAATCCTCAATGAAATTGGCTATGATGCTATGGCAGTCGGTAACCATGAGTTTGACTTTGGTCTGGATGAGGCAAAGAAATACAAGGAAATTCTTAAATTCCCGCTTCTCAGTTCTAACACCTATGCCAACAATGCTCGAGTTTTCCAAGCTTCTACCATTGTGGACAAGGATCCAGCGGTTGAGGGAGATGAGTTTGTGGTAATCGGTGTGACAACACCAGAAACTGCTACAAAAACCCACCCTAAAAACATCCAAGGTGTGACCTTCACTGATCCAATCACAGAGGTTAATCGGGTTATTGACGAAATCGAAGCACGCGCAGCGGCAGAAGGAAAGAACTACAAAAACTACGTTGTTCTAGCTCACTTGGGTGTTGATACGACAACTCCGACTGAGTGGCGCGGCTCAACCTTGGCTGAAGCCCTTTCTAAAAATCCTAAGCTCAAAGGTAAGCGTGTAACCGTTATTGACGGCCACTCCCACACAGTAGAGTCTACGACTTATGGTGATAATGTAACTTACAACCAGACCGGTAGCTACCTGCACAATATCGGAAAAGTAACTTTCAAGGCCAATCAACTGCTAGGTAATCCTCAACAAATCCCTGCTGAAACAGCTAAAAAAGTCGCTCCAGACCCAGTTGTAGCAGACATGGTCAGCAAGATTAAAGCCAGATACGACGCAGATAATGCTAAGGTTATCGTGGCAAACAGCCCTGTAGAGCTTAATGGCGACCGTGAAAATGTCCGCGTTCGCGAAACCAATCTGGGCAATGTCGTAGCCGATGCTCTCTACGATTATGGTCAAACTGGCTTTGCCAATAAAACAGACCTGGCTGTCACTAACGGAGGCGGCCTGCGCGAAACTATTGCCAAAGACAAGCCGATCACCAAGGGAGATGTTATCGCCGTATTGCCTTTTGGGAACACTATTTCTCAAATCAAGGTGACTGGTCAAAATATCGCAGATATGTTTGCCAAATCTCTGGGCTCTATTCTTCAGGAAAAAGATGGCAAGCCTGTGCTGGATGAGAACGGACAACCCTTGCTAGAACCAAGTGGTGGTTACCTGCAAATCTCTGGGGCTAAAGTCTACTACGACACCACTCTGCCAGCTGATCAGCGTGTCCTCCACATTGAGATTAAGAACAAAGAAACGGGTGTTTATGAGCCTCTTGATCCAAATAAGACCTACTATCTGACGACAAACGACTTCCTGGCTGCTGGTGGTGACGGCTATACTATGCTGGGCGGTCCTCGCGAGGAAGGACCATCGATGGATGTGGCTTTTGCAGACTATCTTGCAAAAGCTGATTTGACAGCCTATGCAGTTATCAATCCAAACTCACGCGCTATCTCTATTTCATCCACAAAGGATACAGACGGTGATGGCTACACTGATATTGAAGAAATAAAGCAAGGAACGGATCCGGCTAATGCAGCTTCCTACCCAGCTGGTGCCAAAGCAGCTGATCCTGCAAAACAGGCAGCACCACTGGCCAACACGCCAAATCAAACTAAGCAAGTACCTGTCCATGTTGCCAAGACCTTCACTAAGGGCCTTGCAGCTAAAGAACTACCACAAACAGGCAGTGAATCAGCGGTTGCCTTGAGCCTAGTTGGTATAGTTTTAGGATTCTTTGGATTGGCAGGAATCAAGAAAAGTCACAAAGAAGACTAGTTAGAAGACACAATAAAACGGAAGTTGTTCACTTCCGTTTTATTTCTTAGCCTCAGGATTTTGATGTGTAATATTCAAGCCCCAAGGAATTAAATTTTCTTTTTTCTGCTTGATACGTTGGATATTGTCCTTGTGCCGGAGGATAATAATCAAAGCCAGCGCAATGATAATCAGAGTGAAGAAGAGGTCATAGCTGGGCAGTATAAAGCCAACTAGAGGAAAGAGCAGCGCCGACAGGATAGCGATGACTGCTGAGAGCACACTTGCCAGAGAAATCATACTTCCCAGATAAAGGATGCTGGTAAAGATGACAATCAGATAGACAAAGAAGGCTGGTGAGAAGCCCAGAACAACCCCTGCACTGGTTGCCACTGCCTTGCCGCCCTTAAAGCCAGCAAAGATGGGAAAAGTATGGCCAATCACAGCCAAGAGGCCAAAGACAAGCGGCGAAACTCCCTCAATATGCAAAAAGAAAGGCAGCAGGGTCGCTGCAGTTCCTTTGAGAAAGTCAATAGCAAAAGTAGCCGTCCCTGCCGTCTTTCCCAAAATACGGAAAGTATTGGTCGTTCCGGTATTGCCGCTGCCGTATTCTCTCAGGTTCTTTTTAAAGAAAATTTGCCCAATCCAAAGTCCAGTCGGAATAGAGCCCAGTAAGTATGCTAGTATTAATCCAATTATCGTGTTCATCATGATTTTATTATACCATTATTTCGCTTTCTTACAATAGAAAAGGATAGAATTTATAGCAGGAAATGTCTACTCGGATATTGGATTGTTATTCGTGTAAAATCCGCTCTCATCAGCATTATTTTCAAAAAAATCTTTGCAATATTTGCCAAAAACTTGTAAGATAGAAAAGATGAATCATTAGGAGGTTCTTGTGGCAAAAAAGGAAATCAATATTAACAATTATAATGACGATGCCATTCAGGTATTAGAAGGGTTGGATGCGGTCCGCAAACGTCCGGGGATGTATATCGGATCGACCGACGGAGCTGGACTCCACCATCTGGTCTGGGAGATTGTGGACAATGCTGTCGATGAGGCCCTGTCTGGCTTCGGTGACCGGATCGATGTGACTATCAACAAAGACGGCAGTCTGACTGTTGCAGACCACGGACGTGGGATGCCAGTCGGCAAGCACGCTATGGGTATTCCCACGGTTGAAGTCATCTTCACCGTTCTCCACGCCGGTGGTAAGTTTGGTCAAGGTGGCTATAAGACCTCGGGCGGTCTCCACGGTGTAGGGTCCTCTGTTGTCAATGCCCTGTCCAGCTGGCTGGAAGTGGAAATCACGCGGGATGGGACTGTTTACAAGCAGCGCTTTGAAAATGGCGGAAAACCAGTCACTACGCTCAAGAAAATCGGCACTGCACCTAAGTCCAAGTCTGGGACAAAAGTGACCTTCATGCCGGACGATACGATTTTTTCAACGACGGACTTCAAGTACAACACTATTGCTGAGCGACTTAAGGAATCAGCCTTCCTGCTCAAGAATGTCCGTCTGTCGCTGACCGATGCACGGACTGGCGAAGAAGTAGAGTTCCACTATGAGAATGGGGTTGAAGACTTTGTCAGCTATCTCAATGAAGACAAGGAAACCCTGACTCCTGTCCTCTATTTCGAGGGCGAGGAGAGCGGCTTCCAAGTTCAGGTCGCCCTCCAGTACAACGACGGCTATGCCGATAATATCCTGTCCTTTGTCAATAACGTCCGCACCAAGGACGGCGGTACCCATGAGACGGGGCTCAAGACTGCTATTACCAAAGCCATGAACGACTATGCCAGAAAAACAGGTCTGCTCAAGGAAAAGGACAAGAATCTAGAAGGCTCGGACTACCGCGAGGGTCTGGCTGCTGTCTTGTCCATCCTGGTCCCTGAGGCTCACCTGCAGTTTGAAGGCCAGACCAAGGACAAGCTGGGCAGCCCTTTGGCTCGTCCGGCCGTAGACTCCATTGTCTCTGACAAGCTGACTTTCTTCCTCTTGGAAAATGGCGAGCTGGCATCTAACCTCATCCGCAAGGCTATCAAGGCCAGAGATGCCAGGGAAGCGGCCCGCAAAGCGCGCGACGAAAGCCGGAATGGCAAGAAGAATAAAAAAGACAAGGGCTTGCTCTCTGGTAAGCTGACTCCGGCCCAGTCCAAGAATCCAGCCAAGAACGAACTCTATCTGGTCGAGGGAGACTCTGCCGGTGGCTCTGCCAAGCAAGGCCGTGATCGTAAGTTCCAAGCCATCCTGCCTCTGCGTGGTAAGGTTATCAATACTGCCAAAGCTAAGATGGCCGACATTCTCAAGAACGAAGAAATCAACACCATGATCTACACGATTGGAGCGGGTGTTGGTACAGACTTTACCCTTGAGGATGCCAACTATGATAAGATTATCATCATGACCGATGCGGACACCGACGGTGCCCATATCCAGACCTTGCTGCTGACCTTTTTCTATCGCTATATGCGCCCGCTGGTCGAGGCTGGCCGTGTCTATATCGCTCTGCCGCCTCTCTACAAGATGTCCAAGGGCAAGGGCAAGAGCGAAGTCGTCGAGTACGCCTGGACCGATGGTGAGCTGGACGATTTGCGCCGCAAGTTTGGCAAGGGAGCCATGCTTCAGCGCTACAAGGGGCTCGGTGAAATGAACGCTGATCAGCTCTGGGAGACCACCATGAATCCCGAAACCCGCACCCTCATCCGTGTCACCATCGAAGACCTGGCCCGCGCCGAACGCCGTGTCAATGTCCTCATGGGCGACAAGGTCGAACCACGCCGCAAGTGGATTGAGGATAATGTCAAGTTTACGCTTGAGGAGAGTGGGGAGATGGTGTTTTAGGAGGATGAAAGGAGCTAAGTATTATGAAATTAGAATTTTCGTTTAAAGATGTTCTACGGGACGGTTCGGATAAACATCGCAGTATAGATTTATCTAAAAATACTGTAATTTATGGTAATAATGGTCGAGGAAAAACTAGAATATTGACTGCGATTGATAATTTGCATAAAATTGCAAGCATTGAATTTCAAAGTAAAGTTTTGAATCTAGTAGAAGAATTAAATTTATCTACATTGCGAATTGATAATAGAAATTTTACAGACTTATTTCCTACTAGCAATAGGATGATAAACAATAATTATATTACTAAATATGTCAAGTCTATAGCATTTGCATTAACCGATTTATTATCAGTACTGAATGAATTAAGTAGAATTTCGTTTGTTTTCCAAGAACTGTTAAAGCGACATATAATGGATTTGAAATTATTGTTACGAATCACGTCAGGTGAGAGAAGGTCTTATAATCAGATTAACAACTTAAATAAAGTAGATCGGATATTCAGAACTTGTAGCTTGACTCTAAGGAAATTGAGAAATGATATCCCGCATGGTTTTTATTCTACGACCGATGGCTATGCAGATGAAAGGGATATTGTTTTATTCACAGAAGAGGCTTTAACTATTAATGATTATTTATTGAGAACTTTGGAGGATGCTCATTATAGAGAGTTAAAAGAGAACAATGATAAAGTGAATTCTATTAGGGAATTTCAAAAAAGACTTGAATCTTCCTTAAAAAACAATGATACACATTATATATCACCTGAAACGAATTTAGAAACTATAATTAATAAAATAGAATAAAAAAGAATATAGAAAAATATGGTTTTGCTTTTTTTGAAAAAGAAGAGATAACTAAAACAACTCAGATTAGTATTATCAACAAAATTAACGAAATCAAGGGAAATATTCTTATTATAAATAAGCTATTATCTACTGGATATGGAGGATTGGAAATTATAGTTCAATCTGGTAGAATTAAGGTTAAAAAAATTCGGAAGTTATAGACTTTGAGAAACTCTCTTCAGGAGAAAAGAGGGTGGTAAAATTATTTCTAACAGTTGTATTTGAGGAAGCGGATATCTATCTAATCGATGAGCCAGAGGTTTCTTTATCACTAAATTTTCAATCAAAACTTATTAACGATTTAATATATTTGTGTGAAAGAAAGGGTAGCAGAATGGTTTTAGCGACTCATGCACCATACATTTTTAAAGATTGTATTTCAAATGATTTTGAGAGGCTAGAATTATGACTGAAATATCGGTAGCTAATTTAGATTATAAGGAATACAATCGTTCAGCTGATGACATGTTGTCAGCAGTTGACAAGAAAATATTTTTTGAAGGAAAAGTAAATAAAAAATATTACCAAAAAATAGTATTATTTAGAAAATACACACTAGTAAATGGAGGTTCCTGTTCAGATATTAAGAATATTGTTTCAAATGATAAGGATAAGAAATTTTACGGAGTAATAGACGGTGATTTTGAAAACAAAGATTTGGCTAGGATTTATCAAATAGATTTTTACAGTATAGAAAATATCGTGTTACTTTATCATGTTACTTTAGCTCCATATTTAAAAATTCTTATAAGCGATTTAAAGAATTACTATCAAAAAGAGAAATCAATCAGGCATAGGCTAATACAAAATATAAACTGTACAGGACATTTTGTTTTTAAAAAAGATTTAGAAATTAATTCACAGTTTCATGAATACATTGATTTTAAAATCTTTGATGAGACAACTTTTCTTAAATATATGGATTTGAAAAATATTGTAAGTTCCTATATGATGTTTTTAAAGCAAAATTCGACAATTCCTAAAGAATGTAGAAAAGCAGCAAAGAATTATATCACGAGTTGTGATGTAATTTCGATTACCGACCTCTTTTCAAATTCCGAGTTACAAAGAGTTCAGCAAGAATTATAAAAGATTATTATTTATAAAAGTATTTTTATACATACATGGAAAGTTCCTGCTTATCCCTAAAACAACAAATCTTTACTCGCCAGTTCTAAAGTGAGACCGTCAGATTTTCTGACAGAGTGTTTTTTTGCAAATTCTGTTTGGCAGAAAATCTGACGAGTATTTTTTGAGTAAAAGACGAACGTTTGTTTTTCTGGCATGTAGTTTTAAAGCAAAAAACTTTTTCTGAAAATCAGGAAAGGTAAAAAGGAATTAAAGTTAAAATAAATAAAAAATTTAGGAGATTATAAAAATGAAAAAAATTTATGGAATTACTAGTGTAGATGTTCAAACTTTAGAAAACAACGAATTTTTCCAGCTGATGTCCGAGAGTCGGAGTGAGGTTGCGGCATTTATCAAGGAAAACAAGGTGGATGGCATTTACACGACCAAGCTGGATGAGATGGACAAACTTCTGGAACAGCTGCAGGGCGGGCTTCATCAGACCAAGTCCAGCAAGCTGGTGGCTAGTTTGGATCAGGCTGACCGCGAGCGCGATGATGCCTTGGGCACGCTCCAATCTTTAGTTCGGGCCTTTGCTCGGGTCAAGGACGCAGCGACCAAGGAAGCTTATGAGACCCTGTCTCAGCTCCTGAAAAACTACATTGGTCTAGCTGCAACAAGCTTGGAAAAGGAGACCGAGGGCATCAACCACTTGCTCCAAGAGCTGAAAAAGCCGGCCTACCAGACAGCACTGGCTAAGCTTCATCTGGAATCCCATATCGATAGTCTGGCTGCTGCTCAGAAGGCCTTTGAAAAGGTCTACAAGGAGCGACTGACTGAGCTCAAGGGTAAGACACCAAGCCAGAATAAGAATGTCCGCCTCAAGCTCCAAGAAATCTATGATTTTCTAGTGGATTTCACTGCAATCATTGCCTACGCTTATCCTGAAAGAACTCACGTTGTCAATCTTCGCGACCACCTCAACACTATCCGCAGCCGCTACAAAAAACGCAAACCTGCTAAGAAGGTGAAAGAAGAAGTGGCGGAGAGCAACTAGAATATAACTAAATTTGAGTTGAAAAATTGTTAGTGGTCGCATCGGATTTGAAAGGAGTAGAAAATGATAATCAGACCTGCAAGCACGAAAGATTGTCAAGCTATTTATACCCTTTATCAAAATGAAAAATGGATTTCTTTTACAGAGGAAAAAGTGAAGTCACTATTTTCAACAAATCTGTCCTATTACTTGGTAGTTGAAGAGAACCAGAAAATCCTTGGTTTTGCCCGCTACTTGACAGATGAAGTCATGACGACCTTTTTAGCTGAGATTATCATTGATAAAGCCTATCGCGGAAAAGGATTGGGACGGCGATTGATCACTGAAATTCATCAAAAACATCCTTTAACTCGCATTGAATTAATATCAGAAGCGGATGGATTTTATCAGACAGTAGGTTTTAAGCCTGTGGGAACAGGGCTTAGAAAATCTATCTAAATGAAAGGAGCTGTATTTATGACTCTTGACAATAAACTGGGTCTGACGGATTCGCTTGAACTAGCCAAGATGGAAGAAAAAATCAGCAAGACCCGAGCTAAAGAGCTTTTTGAAGAGCAGCTTCTAGATGATAAAGCAGCTGGCACCTATGCTACTCTGGCCTTTATTCATACTTTCTTGTTTGAAGAAATCTATGACTTTGCTGGTCAGATTCGGACAGTCAATCTCACCAAAGGGAATGTTCGCTTTGCTCCTGTCATGTATCTGTCAGCTTCCTTGGAAAATATCGACCGCATGCCTCAGCAGACCTTTGATCAGATTGTCGAAAAGTATGTGGAGCTCAATATTGCCCACCCTTTCCGTGAGGGGAATGGCAGAAGCATGAGGCTTTGGCTAGACCACCTGCTAAAGGCTGAACTGGGGCAAGTTGTGAACTGGTCTCAAGTGGACAAGGAGGATTACCTCCTAGCTATGGAGCGCAGTCCTATTCGAGATACAGAAATCAAGCACGTTCTCAAGCAAGCCCTCACAAAGGACATTCATAACCGAAACCTCTACATGAAGGGCGTAGATCATAGTTACTACTATGAAGGCTATAGCCTATATAAAGCTGAGGACTTGTGAGATAAGAAAGTTTGCAGAGGAGTGATTAGATGACAATGCTTGAAACTGACCGTCTCATTTTACGGGACTTGCAGGAATCAGATTTGCCGGCTTTGATTGCCATGAATCAAGATCCAGAGGTCATGCAGTATTTCCCAAAGCCATATAGTCAAGCGGAGTCCTTGCGTCTTTATCAGGGCATTCAAGATGAAGCTAAGGCTTATGGCTACAGTCTTTGGGCTGTTGAAGAAAAGACCAGCCAGGAGTTTATCGGCTTGGTAGGTCTGCACCATTCGGATTTACGGATTTTTGCTGGAAAAGAAGCTATAGAAATCGGCTGGCGTCTGCGAAAAGAGTTTTGGAATCGTGGTTATGCGACGGAGGCTGCCCAAGCCTGTCTAGACTTTGCTTTTCAGCAAGCTGGCTTGTCAGAAGTTTACTCTTTTACATCTTTGCTCAATCTCCCTTCGCAAAATGTCATGCAAAAGCTAGGCATGGAATTTGTCAAAGAATTTGATAATGAAAAAGTTCCAGTAGACAGTCCCCTTTATAGACATGTCCTCTACAGAATCAAGAGTTTTCACTAAAAAGGTAGGTGTTTCCATGAGAACTGAAACCGAGATGTTTGAAGTGATTTTGCAAACCGCAAAAGTGCTACAGGTTGATGCTGTCGCTATGTCCGGCTCGCGGACAAATCCAAATGCTCCCAAGGACGAGTTCCAAGACTATGATGTAGTCTACATTGTGGAGGATTTGGATGGTCTGGTGGCTGACCTTGCTTGGTTGGAAAGGTTTGGAAAGCGCATGATTGAGCAGCATGTCCTACTAGACCATCGCCGTCTCTACCTCATGCTTTTTGAGGATGGAAATCGGATAGATTTGACCCTTTGTTCTAAGGAGCACATCAAAGAGTGGGTGGATAGCGAAGCGGATTTCACGGTGCTGGATGACCCGCGGGGGCTGTTTGCTCCTTATGCACCGGCACCCAAGCGCTATTGGACGACACCAGCTAGTGCGACTGACTTTGACAAATCCTGCAATGAATTTTGGTGGGTGTCAGCTTATGTAGTCAAGGGCATTCATCGGAATCACCTGGTCTATGCGACGGATCATCTCTATGGCATCTGCCAACAAGAATTGCTCAAGCTTTTAGCTTGGCAAGTGGCAGCAGATAAGGGTTCGGTTGATGTTGGCAAGAACTACAAGTACCTCTTTCAGTATTTGCCTGCTGAAAAAGAGAAAGAATTTACTGCCTTGCTTGACTTTTCTGACCAGAAAAAAATCACCAAATCTCTCTTAGCTACCATGCGCTTTTTCCACAAAGAAGCACAAGCTTTCTCTCTCAAAACCGGCTTCCACTATGACAAAGCAACAGCAGAAAAAATGATTGAGTATGCTAAAGAGAGGCTTAGCTTCTAGTTATTATTAAAAAGAAAAATAAAAAAGAGAATTATTATGTCCAACATTCAAAACATGTCCCTTGAGGACATCATGGGAGAGCGCTTTGGTCGCTACTCCAAATACATCATTCAAGAGCGGGCCTTGCCGGACATTCGCGATGGCTTGAAGCCTGTTCAGCGCCGTATTCTTTATTCGATGAACAAGGACGGCAACACCTTTGACAAGGGATACCGTAAGTCTGCTAAGTCTGTCGGGAATATCATGGGGAATTTCCACCCTCACGGTGACAGCTCCATCTACGATGCCATGGTTCGCATGTCTCAGGACTGGAAAAATCGTGAGATTCTTGTCGAGATGCACGGAAACAATGGTTCTATGGACGGTGATCCACCGGCGGCTATGCGTTATACTGAGGCGCGGCTGTCTGAGATGGCTGGCTATCTTTTGCAGGATATCGAGAAAGATACTGTTCCTTTTGCTTGGAACTTTGACGATACCGAGAAGGAGCCGACCGTTCTGCCGGCAGCCTTTCCTAATCTTTTGGTCAATGGAGCAACTGGGATTTCTGCTGGTTATGCGACTGATATTCCACCTCATAATCTAGCCGAAGTCATTGACGCGGTTATCTATATGATTGATCATCCGTCTGCCAAGGTGGACAAACTCATGGAGTTTCTGCCTGGCCCAGATTTTCCGACAGGAGCTATTGTCCAAGGTCGTGATGAAATCAAGAAAGCCTACGAGACTGGCAAAGGTCGCGTTGTAGTGCGCTCCAGAACTGAGATTGAAAAGCTGAAGGGCGGTAAAGAGCAAATCGTCATCACCGAGATTCCTTATGAGATTAATAAAGCGGTCTTGGTCAAGAAAATCGATGATGTGCGGGTCAATAACAAGGTGGCTGGCATTGCTGAGGTTCGGGACGAATCCGACCGGGACGGTCTTCGCATTGCCATCGAACTCAAGAAAGACGCTAATACCGAGCTGATTCTCAACTACCTCTTCAAGTACACTGATTTGCAGGTGAATTATAACTTCAACATGGTGGCTATTGACAATTTCACGCCTCGTTTGGTGGGAATTGTGCCAATCTTGACCAGTTATATTGCCCACCGCAAGGAGATCATTCTGGCTCGCAGCCGCTTTGACAAGGCTAAGGCTGAGAAACGGCTGCATATCGTGGAAGGACTGATTCGGGTGCTTTCCATCTTGGACGAGGTGATTGCCCTGATTCGTGCTTCAGAAAACAAAGCAGACGCCAAGGAAAATCTTAAAGTCAGCTATGATTTCACTGAGGAGCAGGCTGAGGCTATCGTCACTCTCCAACTCTACCGTTTGACAAATACAGACGTAGTGGTTCTGGAAGAGGAAGAAGCAGAGCTGCGCGAGAAGATTGCGATGCTGGCAGCCATTATCGGTGATGAGCGGACTATGTATAACCTCATGAAGCGGGAGCTCCGCGATGTCAAGAAGAAGTTTGGCAATCCGCGTCTCAGTGAGTTGCAGGATACGGCAAACGCCATTGAGATTGATACAGCTAGTCTCATTGTTGAGGAAGAGACCTATGTCAGCGTGACTCGTTCTGGTTATATCAAGCGGACAAGTCCGCGTTCCTTCTCAGCTTCGACCCTAGAGGAGATGGGCAAGCGCGATGATGACCGACTGATTTTTGTTAGCCCTGCCAAGACGACCCAGCATTTGCTGATCTTTACGAGTCTTGGAAATGTCATTTACCGGCCTGTTCATGAGCTGTCAGACATCCGCTGGAAAGAGATTGGAGAACACCTCAGCCAGACCATCAGCAACTTTGATACCAAGGAAGAGGTTATCTATACAGAATTGCTGGACAGCTTTGAAGAGGGGACTTACTTTGCAGCGACCAAGTTAGGTCAAATCAAGCGTGTAGAGCGCAAGGAGTTCAGTCCTTGGCGGACCTACAAGTCTAAGTCGCTCAAGTTTGCCAAGCTGAAAAATGAAGAAGATCAGGTCATTGCTCTGGCGCCGATTAAGCTAGATGATGTTATGCTCGTGACCAAGAATGGCTATGCACTGCGCTTCAATATTGAGGAAGTACCTGTCATCGGAGCTAAGGCGGCTGGGGTTAAAGCCATCAACCTCAAGAAGGACGATGTCCTAGCGGCAGCCTTTATCGCCAACACAGACTCGCTTTACCTCCTGACTCAGCGAGGTTCGATCAAGCGTATGGCAGTCGCAGATATTCCTGTTACCAGTCGGGCAAATCGCGGTCTTCAAGTTCTGAGAGAGCTTAAGACCAAGAAGCCACATCGTGTCTTTGTGGCTGGACCAGTCTATGGCGAAGCAGTGGACTTTGACCTCTTCACAACAGAAGCAGAAGCTAGTGAGGAGCAGATTTTGCAGGTGCTTTCTAATAAAGGAACTGCCTATGAGATTAATCTAGCTGATCTTAGCCTGTCTGAGAGAACTAGCAATGGCAGCTTCATTTCTGATACCATATCAGACGAAGAAGTCTTCTCAGCTTACATCAAATAATCATCAAACCAGTTCGCAGGAGCTGGTTTTTCAATTTCTAAAAGTTTGATAGTGGCACAAAAGATTGAATAACAAAATTTTCTGAAAATTGAAAATAATACTTGAAAATATCTCAAAAAGGTGTAAAATAGGGAGTATCTAAAAATGAAGTTTGGAAGAAGAGGAGAAAGACCATGACTGTAAATCTTGACTGGGAAAATCTAGGATTCTCATATATGAAATTACCTTATCGCTATTTAGCATACTATCGCAATGGCCAGTGGGAAAAAGGAACATTAACAGAGGACGCTACGCTCCATATCTCTGAGTCGTCTCCTAGCCTTCACTATGGCCAGCAGGCTTTTGAAGGTCTGAAGGCTTATCGAACTAAGGACGGTAGTATTCAGCTTTTCCGTCCGGATAAAAATGCGGAGCGTTTACAGCTGACAGCTGATCGCTTGCTCATGCCGCAGGTTCCAACAGAAATGTTTGTGGATGCAGTTAAGCAGGTTGTCCGAGCTAATGAAGAATATGTACCACCTTATGGAACAGGCGGAACCCTTTATATTCGACCTCTCTTGATTGGAGTCGGTGACATTATCGGAGTGAAACCAGCTGAAGAATACATTTTTACAATCTTTGTAATGCCAGTCGGCAATTACTTCAAAGGCGGTCTGACTCCAACTAACTTCATTGTCTCAGATGACTATGATCGTGCGGCACCGCACGGAACTGGTGCGGCAAAAGTGGGTGGCAATTACGCTGCTAGCTTATTACCAGGAAAGATTGCTAAGGATAAGCATTTCTCAGATGTGATTTATCTGGATCCAGCAACCCATACTAAGATTGAAGAAGTGGGTTCAGCGAATTTCTTTGGTATTACTAAGAATAATGAGTTTGTAACGCCGCTCAGTCCCTCAATCTTGCCATCCATCACCAAGTACTCTTTGCTTTATCTGGCGGAGCATAGACTAGGACTCAAACCGATTGAGGGTGATGTTCCTCTGGCGGACTTGGGTAAATTTACTGAAGCTGGAGCTTGCGGAACAGCTGCAGTTATCTCCCCTATCGGAGGTATCCAGCACGGCGAAGATTTCCATGTCTTTTATAGCGAAACAGAAGTCGGCCCAGTCACTCGCAAGCTGTATGACGAATTGACTGGTATCCAGTTCGGTGATATAGAAGCGCCAGAAGGTTGGATTGTAAAAGTATAATCTAAAAGCTGTCCTTGATTGGGCAGTTTTTCTGTAATTCTAGCCTAAGATAGCTTGCGTAGTCAGCCTTTTTCGTGTACAATAGAAATTTGAAAGAGGTAAGTTATGAGTAAAAAAGATAAAAAGATTGAAATTCAAATCACAGATAGCAAAGTGAAAGTCGGAGCAGACCAATTTGACGGTTACAGTCTTACTATTGGCAAGAAAGTTATTGGCGAGATTGCCGAACTAGACGGCCAGTTTGCTATCATCAAAAATGGAAATGCTGAAAGTTTTTATAAAAAACTTGAAAGAGCCGTGGAAACTTTGATTGAAACCTATAATTTAAGCAAATAAGGGCTTGCATTTTCATTGTATCAATGTTATAATAGATAGCGTTGATTGTCGGAGAGATAGCGAAGAGGCTAAACGCGGCGGACTGTAAATCCGCTCCTTCGGGTTCGGGGGTTCGAATCCCTCTCTCTCCATTAGCGTTCATTGTGACGATGATAAAGTGACTTTTGTCAGCGCTCTTTTTGGGGTATAGCCAAGCGGTAAGGCAAGGGACTTTGACTCCCTCATGCGTTGGTTCGAATCCAGCTACCCCAGTTCTTAGGTAATAGATCTGATAAAATAATAAAATGTTCTTAGGTGTTTTATTTCTTTATAGGATGGAAATCGTTAACGATAGATCAATGTCATTTGCGGGTGCTTAGGAAAATAAATAAGTAGTATGTCAAGCGAAAGCTTGATTGTTGGAGGATTTTTTTAGATGAATGAATTTGAAGATTTGCTAAACAGTGTTAGCCAAGTTGAGCCAGGTGACGTCGTTACTGCTGAAGTATTGACTGTTGACGCTAACCAAGCTAATGTTGCAATCGCTGGAACTGGTGTTGAAGGTGTTTTGACTCTTCGTGAGTTGACAAACGACCGCGACGCTGATATCAACGACCTTGTAAAACCAGGTGAAACACTTGAATTGCTTGTTCTTCGTCAAGTAGTGGGTAAAGATACAGACACAGTAACTTACCTGGTATCTAAAAAACGTTTGGAAGCTCGCAAAGCTTGGGACAAATTGGTTGGTCGTGAAGAAGAAGTTGTCACTGTTAAGGGTACTCGTGCTGTTAAAGGTGGACTTTCAGTTGAGTTTGAAGGACTTCGTGGATTTATCCCTGCTTCAATGCTTGACACTCGTTTCGTTCGCAACACTGAACGTTTTGTAGGTCAAGAGTTTGATGCTAAGATCAAAGAAGTGGATCCAAAAGAAAACCGCTTCATCCTTTCACGTCGTGAAGTTGTAGAAGCTGAAGCTGCAGCAGCACGTGCTGAAGTCTTTGGTAAGTTGAATGTTGGCGATGTTGTAACTGGTAAAGTTGCTCGCATCACTAGCTTCGGTGCTTTCATCGACCTTGGCGGAGTTGACGGATTGGTTCACTTGACTGAATTGTCACATGAACGCAACGTATCACCTAAGTCTGTTGTATCAGTTGGTGATGAAATCGAAGTGAAAGTTCTTGACTTGAACGAAGAAGAAGGACGCGTGTCCCTCTCTCTTAAAGCAACAACACCTGGGCCATGGGATGGCGTTGAGCAAAAACTTGCTGCAGGCGATGTGATTGAAGGAACTGTAAAACGTTTGACTGATTTCGGTGCTTTCGTTGAAGTATTGCCAGGAATTGATGGACTTGTTCACATTTCACAAATTTCACACAAACGTGTTGAAAGCCCTAAGGATGCCCTTAAGGTTGGTCAAGAAGTGACTGTTAAGGTTCTTGAAGTGAATGCTGCTGATGAGCGTGTATCACTTTCTATCAAGGCTCTTGAAGAACGCCCAGCTCAAGAAGAAGGACAAAAAGATGAGAAACGTCAATCACGTCCTCGTCGTCCAAAACGTCAAGAAAAACGTGACTTTGAACTTCCAGAAACTCAAACTGGATTCTCAATGGCTGATTTGTTTGGCGATATTGAATTGTAATTAGATAAAAGAAGTTGAGAAATCTCAACTTCTTTTTCTGATTTTCACTTGTATTTTCAAAGAAAATCAGTTATAATGAATTAGTTGCCACCCTTAGTGTAATGGATATCACGCAAGATTCCGGTTCTTGAGATGGGAGTTCGATTCTCTCAGGGTGGATGACTTAAAATTGGGCTCCTCGGAGTCTTTTTTTGCTCTTTTTTTTGGAGGAAAATGCAATGACAGTAAAATTAATCGCCCATGCCTTAATCGAGGAAGACGGGAAGCATCTGCTTATCAAACGTTCTAAGATAAAGCGAGGTCTTCCTAATGTCTATCCATTTTATTGGGATATTCCAGGCGGAAGTGTAGAAGAGAATGAACTGCCTAGAGAGGCAGCTCTACGTGAGGCTATGGAAGAGGTTAATCAAAAACTTCAGATTGATAAGATTATTCACGAAGATAGTCAGTTTGATGCTAGCAAAGATACTGTTTTTACACGCTTAGTTTATGAGGGCAGAATTGTGGAGCATCGTGATATTATATTGGATTCAGAAGAGCATACAGACTTTGTCTGGATTTCTTCTTTGGAAGACATAGAGAGTGATCTTGTTGCGCCTTATTTGCTTGAAATTTTTGCTAACAAATCCATTTAAAGCAACAAAAAAACATCCCCTTTTATCAGGAGATGTTTTTATAATTAGTTTTTAGATGCTTCTTGGAATTCAGGATTCTTCCATGCTTCATCAATAATTGCTTGCAATTCTTTAGCAGAAGCTTGCATTTTTTGAGTCTCAGCATCGTTAAGTGGGATGTTTACTGGACGCACGATACCGTGAGCACCAACGATAGCAGGCTGACCAATGAAGACATTTTCAACACCATATTGGCCTTCTTGGAAGACTGACAATGGCAATACAGCATTTTCATCGTCAAGGATAGCTTTTGTAATACGAGCCAAAGCAACCGCGATACCGTAGTAAGTTGCGCCTTTTTTGTTGATGATTGAATATGCTGCATCACGAACGGAGATGAAAAGATCAACCAAGTCTTGTTCGTTCAAGTGACGGTTAGCTTGCAACCATTGTTCCAATTTCACACCTGCAACGTTAGCATGTGACCAAACGGCAAACTCAGAGTCACCGTGCTCACCCATGATGTAGGCATGGACAGAACGAGCATCGATACCAATCTTTTCAGCAAGAGCTTGACGGAAGCGAGCTGAGTCAAGTGAAGTACCTGAACCAATAACGCGCTCTTTAGGGAAACCAGAGAATTTCCAAGTTGAGTAAGTCAAAACGTCCACTGGGTTAGCAGCAACGAGGAAGATGCCGTTAAAGCCTGATTCAACGACTTGAGTAACGATAGATTTGTTGATAGCCAAGTTTTTGCCAACAAGGTCAAGACGAGTTTCGCCTGGTTTTTGAGGTGCACCTGCAGTGATAACAACGAGGTCAGCATCCGCACAGTCTGCATAAGTAGCTGCGTAGATTTTCTTAGGTGAAGTGAAGGCAAGGGCATGGCTAAGGTCTTCAGCATCACCGACGGCTTTTTCAAATAATTGAGGAATTTCAATGATACCAAGTTCTTGAGCGATACCTTGGGTTACAAGAGCAAATGCGTAAGATGAACCTACAGCACCGTCACCGACAAGGATGACTTTTTTATGTTGTTTAGTAGCAGTCATTTCTAAACATCTCCTTATTTTTTTAGGGAAGATTTCCCATACACATTCATTCTACCACTTTTGGCATATTTTGTCACGGTCAACTTGTGTATCTAGCGATGTAAACGTTTTTACAAACGGTTCAAAATACTGAAAAATTAAAGAAAATGTGGTATAATATAAGATAGTTTAATATGAAAGAAAGGCATTTTTTAATGCAAGACAGAAACTTAGTAAATGTTAATCTGACTAGTGAAATGAAGACTAGTTTCATCGATTACGCAATGAGTGTTATCGTGGCTCGGGCACTTCCAGATGTTCGTGATGGTCTCAAGCCAGTTCACCGTCGGATTCTCTATGGTATGAATGAGCTGGGCGTGACACCTGAGAAGCCTCACAAGAAATCAGCTCGTATCACAGGGGATGTCATGGGTAAGTATCACCCGCATGGTGACTCTTCTATTTATGAAGCGATGGTGCGGATGGCTCAATGGTGGAGCTATCGTTATATGCTAGTAGACGGTCATGGGAACTTTGGTTCTATGGATGGAGACGGAGCCGCTGCCCAGCGTTATACAGAAGCACGTATGAGTAAGATTGCTCTTGAGATGCTTCGTGATATTAATAAAAACACTGTTGATTATATTGACAACTATGATGCTAGCGAGAGAGAGCCTGTAGTTCTTCCTGCTCGCTTCCCTAACCTGCTTGTAAATGGAGCGACAGGAATTGCGGTTGGGATGGCGACCAATATCCCACCACATAATCTTGGTGAGTCTATTGATGCAGTTAAGCTGGTGATAGACAATCCGGAAGCAACAACTCGCGACATCATGGAAGTCCTGCCTGGACCAGATTTTCCAACAGGAGCACTGGTTATGGGTAAGTCCGGTATTCACCGGGCTTATGAAACAGGGAAAGGTTCGATTGTTCTTCGTTCTCGCACTGAAATCGAAGAGATGAAAAATGGCCGTGAACGAATTGTCGTAACCGAGTTTCCTTACATGGTTAATAAGACTAAGGTTCATGAGCATATTGTTCGTCTGGTGCAGGAAAAACGCATTGACGGTATCACAGCTGTTCGTGATGAGTCCAACCGTGAAGGGGTACGTTTTGTCATTGAGGTTCGTCGTGATGCCTCTGCTCATGTCATTCTAAATAACCTTTTCAAGCTGACTCAGATGCAGACCAATTTCAGCTTCAATATGCTGGCTATTCAAAATGGTGTGCCGAAGATTCTATCTTTGCGTGAGATTTTGTTAGCCTACATTGAGCACCAAAAGGAAGTGGTGACTCGACGGACTGCCTTCGATAAAGAAAAGGCAGAAGCGCGAGCTCATATCTTGGCTGGTTTGCTGATTGCGTTGGATCACATTGATGAAGTGATTCGCATTATCCGTAATAGTGAGACAGATGCAGAAGCACAAGCTGAATTGATGGCTAAGTTTGAGTTGTCTGAGCGCCAGAGTCAGGCCATCCTTGATATGCGTCTGCGTCGTCTGACCGGTTTGGAACGTGATAAGATTCAGTCAGAGTACGACGAGCTGATTGCTTTGATTGCGGACTTGGCTGATATTTTGGCTAAGCCAGAGCGCGTTATCACTATTATCAAGGAAGAGTTAGACGAGGTCAAGCGTAAATTTGCGGATGACCGTCGAACTGAACTGATGGTGGGGGAAGTTCTTTCTCTTGAAGATGAAGATTTGATTGAGGAAGCGGATGTTTTGATTACCCTGTCTAATAAAGGTTATATCAAACGTCTGAATCAGGCTGAATTCACTGCTCAGAAACGTGGTGGCCGCGGTGTTCAAGGAACTGGTGTCAAAGACGATGACTTCGTCAAAGAGCTGGTTTCAACGAGTACTCACGATAGACTGCTCTTCTTTACCAATAAAGGCCGGGTTTATCGTCTCAAAGGATATGAAATTCCTGAGTATGGCCGGACAGCCAAGGGCTTGCCTGTTGTTAATCTCTTGAAGCTGGATGAAGGAGAGAACATTCAGACCATTATTAATGTCCAGCAAGATCGCAGTGATGATTCCTATCTCTTCTTTACTACCCGTCATGGGGTGGTCAAACGGACAAGTGTAACAGAATTTGCTAATATTCGTCAGAACGGTCTTAAGGCTTTGAATTTGAAAGATGAAGACGAGCTAATCAATGTCTTTCTGACGGACGGTGTTGCAGACGTTATCATTGGTACTAAGTTTGGTTATTCTGTCCGCTTCAATGAGACAGCTGTTCGGAGCATGAGCCGTATAGCGACTGGTGTTCGCGGAGTTAATCTTCGAGAGGGCGATCAGGTCGTTGGTGCTGGTGTGATTGCTGAGGGAGACGAAGTGCTTGTCATTACCGAAAAAGGCTACGGTAAGCGAACTCTTGCTAGCGAGTACCCAACCAAGGGCCGTGGCGGTAAAGGGATTAAAACAGCCAATATCACTGATAAGAACGGGCCTCTTGCTGGTCTGATGACTGTTACTGGCGAGGAAGATTTGATGATTATCACCAATACAGGTGTCATCATTCGGACCAGTGTGGCTAATATTTCTCAGACCGGTCGCTCAACCATGGGAGTTAAGGTCATGCGTCTGGACCAAAATGCACAGATTGTCACCTTTACAAGCGTCGAAGCAGACGATAAAGAAGATGTAGCAGAGGAAGAAAACGAATCGTAAAAGAGGACCTCTATATGGTACAAGGAAAAAGAAGTCGAAAAAGAAAACAAAAAAGCAAAAGAAATATTTTTATCAATATTGTTGCGACATTATTAATTATTGTGGCTCTTGGCTTAATCTTTAATGCGCAAATCCGAAACATGATTATGGTTTGGCATACCAACCAATATCAGGTCAGCAAGGTTTCAAAAGACTCTATTGATAAGAATAAAAATGTTAAGACAAGTTTTGATTTTAACAAGGTAGAGTCGCTTTCTACAGAAGCGGTCATCAATGCTCAGTGGAAAGCCCAGCAACTGCCTGTTATCGGAGGCATCTCGATTCCAGAAGTATCCATGAATTTGCCAATCTTCAAAAGGCTGGATAATGCTGGATTGTATTATGGTGCTGGTACGATGAAAGAGACTCAGCAGATGGGGCAGGGAAATTATGCCTTGGCTAGCCACCATGTCTTTGGCATCACAGGGGCTAGTAACATGCTCTTTTCCCCACTAGATCGTGCCAAGGTTGGTATGAAAATCTATATCACCGATAAAGAGCAAGTCTATACATATGTAATCACTAGTGTTGAAACGGTAACTCCGGATCGAACAGATCTGATTGAGGATACTGAAGGCGTTACAGAGATTACTTTAGTTACTTGTGAGGATGCTGCGGCAACCAACCGGACTATTGTCAAGGGAACATTAGAAGGCTCTGTCGAGTATGACAAGGCTCCTAAGGAAGTTCTTGAATCTTTTAGTAAGTCCTATAACCAAATGCAGATTTAAAGGTAAAAAACACTTCACTCCAAAGGTTAGGAAGAACTCTAAC
>NZ_GL890993.1:1716804-1808896 GCF_000212855.1 Streptococcus sanguinis SK355 | reverse complement strand
TTTTGGAGTGTTTTTTTATCTAAAATTTGTTCTGAATGAAAGATTTTTTGTATCTATTCTTGCTGATTTCAACTCTTTTTCCGAATTATAAGGTAAGGAGGTTTCTATGTATAGCATTTCATTTCAAGATGATATTAGCATAATGCCACGGGAGCGTTTAATGAGAGAAGGAGCTGAAAAACTCAGTAACCAGGAGCTCCTATCAATCTTTCTCAGAACAGGTAACAAAAAAGAAACTGTTTTTCAAGTTTCACAAAGAATTTTATCATCTATTTCTAGTCTGAACGATCTCAAGTATTTAACTTTGCAGGAATTGCAGACTATTTCTGGAATTGGTCCGATTAAGGCTGTGGAGCTGCAGGCTATTATCGAATTAGGGCGTCGGATCAACCGAGCAGAAGTTCTGCAGAAAGAGCAGATTATGGGCAGTCAAAAATTAGCCCAGAAGATGCAGCAAGAGTTAGGAGATATGAGGCAGGAGTGCTTGGTTGCTATTTATCTTAATAGTCAAAATCAAATTCTGCACCAGCAGACTATTTTCATGGGGACGGTCAGCAGAAGCATTGCTGAGCCGAGAGAAATTCTCCACTACGCTCTCAAGCACCTGGCGACATCTATTATACTGGTACACAATCATCCATCAGGCTCAGTCGTTCCTAGCAGAAACGATGATGAAGTGACTCAGCATATGAAAGAAGCGTGTGAGATGATGGGTTTAGTTCTTTTGGATCATCTGATTGTGTCTAGGTCTAACTACTATAGCTACCGAGAAGAGACAGATATGATATAATTTGATTTACTTAAATATAAAAAACTTCTATTCTTGTAGAACAGAAGTTTATCTAGGAATAGAGGCTTTTAAAGAATATTGACAACATAATCAAACAGGGCTAAGTCTCCTTCTCTGGAGCCAAACAAGAACTCAGGGTGCCATTGGACGCCAAGGAAAGGGTTACCGTCAGTAGAAGTGATTGCTTCAATAATCTTATCGCGAGGATCATAGGCGATGACTTCTAGGCCAGCCGCTAAATCCTTGATACTCTGGTGGTGGAAGGAGTTGATTTCTGAAGAAGATCCGTAAATTTCGTGCAGAATAGAACCATTTTTGGTCACCATGCTTTGAGTTGTATACTCAGCAGAGCTATCTTGCCAATGATCTTCAATGTCTTGATGAAGAGTACCGCCTAGGGCGACATTATAAAGTTGGGTTCCGCGGCAGACGGTGAAGATTGGTTTATTTTGACGGCGAGCTTCCTTGATTAAAGCAAGTTCAAAAATATCCCGTTTGAGTAGATAATCATCGCTGTCAATGACTTTTTCTTCTCCATAGAACTGAGGGCATACATTCTGACCGCCAGTGATGATTAATTTGTCAATAATGGAAACATACTGTTTTGCCATTTCTTCATCACCAATTGGCAAAATCATTGGAATTCCGCCAACTTCTTTGACTCCCTCAATGAATCCAGTCGCCGTATAGCTCATATGGATGAAGTGATCGTCTGGGATTTCTCTTTCATTTCCGGTTATTCCAATAATTGGTTTACTCATTGAGTGTTCAATACCTCTTTCAAATTAATGTTCATTTTTTCTCATGAAGTAGAGCAGAGTCTGCAGTTCGCTAGTCAGGTCAACATACTGAACGACCACGTCCTTAGGTAGGGATAGATTTACTGGCGAGAAGCAGAGAATACCTTTAACACCTGCTTGAACTAAGATAGATGCAACTTCTTGAGCTTTTACGCTAGGTACAGTTAGGATGGCAGTACGCACATTTCCTGACTGTATTTTTTCTTTGATTTGGGAAATTCCATAGATAGGAATCCCATCGCTGGTTGTGCTGCCAACTTCTGGATGGTCATCTGTGTCGAAAGCCATTACAACCTTCATTTTATTGCGCTCATGAAAACGATAGTGCAGCAGAGCCCGCCCCATGTTACCGACACCAACAATCATGACATTGGTGATAGCATTGTCATTCAAGAGGTCAGCAAAAAAGTTCATCAATTTCTTGACATCATAGCCAAATCCTCTGCGGCCAAGTTCACCGAAATAAGAAAAATCTCGTCTGACGGTAGCAGAATCAATGCCAATAGCTTCAGCAATTTGCTTGGAGTTGGCCTTCTCAATCTTCTCAGCATTAAACCGTTTAAAAATACGATAGTAGAGCGATAGTCTCTTAGCAGTTGCTCGAGGAATTGTAGTATTTTTTTCAGTTTTCACAAAATCACAACCTTTCTAATTCTATTTTATAGGAAGTTTGTGAAAAAATCAACTAATTAAGGATGTTTGATTTATAAAAAAGAAAATCAGTAATCGCTGGGAATAGTAGCGTTGAAAAACTTAGTCCTGATAGGGACTTAGGTCTAACTGGTACATCTGGCGGTACAAGTCCCCAATTAGCCCTGTAAAAGGCAGCTGGTGTCCCTTATAAGTAACAGAAAGCACCTTGAGCGAGTCAGGAACCGTGACGCAGCCAGAGAAGGCGAGAAGAAATTCGTCGAAGTCTTCATAGGTAAGTATTCGTTTCACCTTATATGAGTCCAAATAGGTCAGTTCAACCATTGTTAATCCTTTCTTTGGGTTCGATTTGAAGAGTCAAAACCAAAAAAGCAAAATTGCGAGAATCTTGCTTATTGTGGTGTCTTTTCAAAAATATTTCTTTCAACCAGGCTATCCATCAAGAAATAGAATTTTTGCTGGATAATGTGATGGTCTTCTGATTTGAAAATATTGACCAAGCGCAGGCCTGATTTATCAGTGATATTGATTTTGAAACCATTCAAATCTTTATTGACGATGATTTTCAGCAGAAAACCATTTCCGCTGTTGGGTACAGATTCCAGCAGACGAGAAAGTTCATAGTTGCCAACCTTGCTTTCAGCGAAAGTATTGTCGCGCAAGGTAAATTTCTTGACATTTGGGTGAAGTGAATAGGTATATTCACAGTTTGCTAAGCTAACAGATGTTTGAAAGGCCATCTTATCCTCCTAAAATTTCTTTTAATTTCTTTGTAAATGATTGAATCTCTTGCAAAGTCGTTTGGTCCGAAGTACTGATCCGAACGGACTCATACAAGCGATTGGAATCCCTGCCATACATAGCCTGCAAGACATGACTGGGTTGTATAGCTCCTGCTGTGCAAGCTGATCCTGTTGAAATGGAAAATCCATTTAAATCCATTTGAAGCAGAAGCAGGTCATTTTTTTGATTGGGAAATCCCAAATTGATGACGTAGGGCAAGCTTGGCTGACTTTCATTTAAGTAATAGTCAATGTCCGATAAGTCAGCAAGTAAGCTGTTTTTTAAGTATTGCGCATGCTCTAGATTTTCCTCTAGATGTTCCATGCTCTCTGACAGAGCCGCCGCCATGGCTGTGATAGAGATTAGATTTTCAGTTCCGGCCCGGTGTTTTTCTTCCTGGTCACCACCGTGCATGAAATTGTCAAAATCCATCTTCTCGGCATAAAGGAAGCCAACGCCTTTGGGACCATGAAACTTATGAGCTGAAGCAGATAGAAAGTCAATTCCAAGCTCGTCAGGGTAGATGGGAAGTTTACCAATTGCTTGGACAGCATCAACGTGAAAAGCAGCAGAATGTTCTTGCAGTAATTCACCAATTTCCTTAATGGGAAGGATAGCACCAGTTTCGTTATTAACTGCCATGACAGATACAAGAATAGTGTCAGGTCTAAGTTCCTTTTTAATTTCCTCCGCTCGAATCTGACCATCCACCGGCTGAACAAAAGTAGCTTCGAAGCCGAATTTGTCTACTAGGTATTCCACTACTTCTAAGACAGCATGGTGTTCAATAGCAGTGGTGACAATATGTTTCCCTCTGTTCTGGTGACGAAGGGCATAGCCTTTGATAGCAGTATTATTGCTTTCAGTGCCGCCTGAAGTAAAAAGAATCTTATTGCTTTGAGTATGCAGGGCTTGAGCAATATCTTCACGCGCCTGTCTGAGCAGTTTACTAGTTTCTCGACCATGGCTGTGCGTACTGGAAGGATTTCCAAAGACAGTCATAGTCTTGGTCATTGCTTGGATTGCAGCGGGGGACAAAGCAGTTGTAGCAGCATTATCTAAATAAATCACTCTGGTTACCTTATTTCTTTTGATAGGCAAAGAGCGGGCTGACTGGTCTTCTTTCTTGGATGCGGACAATAGCATCACCAATCAGTTCACTAGCTGTAATGTAGTGGAGATTCTTAGGTTTTTTTTCTTTGGTATCAACAGAGTCTGTCACAAGAATTTCCCTGATAGGAGAATCATCCAGCAATTCCGCAGCTTTATCCGCAAAGAGACCATGACTGGATACAGCATAGATTTCGACTGCACCTTCGCGACAGACAATTTTAGCTGCTTCAGAGAACGTCCTACCAGTATTTAAAATATCGTCAATCAGAATAGCTTTCTTGCCCTCGACATCTCCGATAATATATCCCTCAGAGCGCCCCGCCTCATCTTCGCCATAATCAATGATAGCGATAGGGGCATCCAGATATTCAGCCAAATTGCGGGCGCGTTTTACACCAGAGTTTTTAGGACTGACGACAACGACATCTTCGCCAGTTAGTCCCTTATTGCAGTAGTGTTTGGCAAAGAGTGGGATAGTGAAGAGGTTATCAACTGGGATATCAAAGAAACCTTGGACCTGCACGGCATGAAGATCCAGAGAAATCACACGATCTACTCCAGCTCCGACGAGCATGTTGGCAACCAATTTAGCTGTGATTGGCTCGCGAGGAGCAGCAGTCCGATCCTGACGGGCATAACCAAAATAAGGCATCACAACATTAATAGTATTAGCACTGGCACGCTTGCAGGCATCCACCATAATCAAGAGCTCCATCAAGTGATTATTGACAGGGAAGCTAGTGGACTGAATGATGTAAATATCATAGCCGCGGACACTTTCTTCGATATTAATCTGAATCTCGCCGTCCGAGAATTGACGGGAGGAAAGTTTTCCCAAAGGAACCCCAGCAGCCTCAGCGATTTTTTCAGCTATGGAATGATTGGAGTTGAGGGAAAAGAGCTTCATATTTTTTTTATCTGACATGAGTTGGACCGTCCTCTTTTTGTCTCTTTTTATATTTAATGCTCTATGAATTTTATTTTTCAATAGGCTTTAAATTGCTACCTTTTATTTTACCAAAAAAAATAGATTATTTCAGCTATTTTGTGGTCTTGGATTTACAAGTTTTCAGAAAATCTTGCTATTTTGCTCTTGCCAGGTTTGTAGTCGATTTTGTGCTGCTTTAGGAAGTCAAGGAAATTTTCCTTTCCTTTTTCGAAATCTTCAACTTCGACTTCGAGTTCGAAGTCTGTTTTGCCCAAGTAGTGACTCTCATCCAGAGCAAGGAGGCCAATTTCGTCTTCTTTTTCATAGCGGATAGTCTCTAGAGAGCCAAGAATCTTCAAGTCTTGGATGGGTATTTCTTTCTGAAGCAGCGTCTCTAAAATCTCACCAGCAGGAAAGATATTGTTCTGTAAAATATTTTCAGTTTCTTCTGGTGTCAGGTTCTGATTGAGTTCCAAGGCTCCGACTTCTTGAGGAATCTTGAGCGTCAGCTCAGCTTCGCGATGCTTAAAAGTTCGTACTCGAAAAGCCATGTGAGCGTGACGAATACTTTGCTGGTCTGATTCGATGTAGTAGTTGGTCTGGCTAACGGGAGTGATGTCAGCAAACAACTGGAGCAAACGGTCGTGCTCTTCTTTGGTCAGCATAGTTTTGAATTCAATTTCTAAGTGAGTCATTTTCATATCCTTTTCTTTTTTTTGAAAGCGATTTATGTTATAATAACAGTTGTGTTTATTTTATACAAAAAATAAATGATATGACAAGGTAAGTGTATGACAATAGAATGGGAAGAGTTTCTAGACCCCTATATTCAAGCGGTTGGAGAGCTGAAAATTAAGCTGCGTGGGGTGCGAAAGCAATACCGCAAGCAGCAGCGTCATTCCCCGATTGAGTTTGTGACCGGGCGTGTCAAGCCGATTGAGAGCATTAAAGAAAAGATGATTCTGCGAGGCATTCGCGAGGAAAATATCGAGCAGGAGATGCAGGATATCGCTGGCTTACGGGTCATGGTCCAGTTTGTCGATGATGTGGATGAGGTTTTAGAAGTCCTGCGAAACCGGACCGATATGCGTATCGTCCAGGAGCGAGATTACATCAAAAACAAAAAAGCCAGTGGCTATCGGAGCTACCATGTGATTATAGAGTATCCAGTTGATACGATTAATGGTCATAGGCTTATTCTGGCTGAAATTCAGATTCGCACCCTTTCGATGAATTTTTGGGCTACGATTGAGCATTCTTTGAATTACAAGTATAAAGGAGAATTTCCCGAGGAAATCAAATGTCGCTTGGAAACCACAGCTAATCTTGCTTATCAGCTGGATGAGGAGATGGGTGCTATCCGTGACGCTATCCAGGAGGCGCAGGCCCTCTTTGACCCTCTTCACCGCAAGTTAAATGACGGTGTGGGAAATAGTGATGATACAGATGAAGAATACAGATAAAAAAATAGCGATTATCCGCAATCGGAAAAGACAGAGCGAACAAGTTTATCAGGATTTGAAGCAGAAGCTGAAACAGAACGGCTTTATTTTAACTCCTAAGAATCCCGACATCGTGATTTCGGTGGGTGGTGACGGCATGTTGCTATCGGCTTTTCATATGTACGAAGAACAGCTGGATCGGGTTCGCTTTGTTGGTGTGCATACAGGCCATCTCGGCTTCTATACGGACTACCGTGATTTTGAACTAGATAAGTTGGTAGAAAATCTCAAATTAGACTCTGGTGCTCAGGTTTCTTATCCAATTTTAAATGTCAAAATCACTTTTGAAAATGGTGATACACGCATTATTCGCGCTTTGAACGAAGCAACAATCAAGCGCTCGGATCGAACTATGGTAGCCGATGTCATTATCAATCGGGTTCATTTCGAGCGTTTCCGTGGAGATGGGATTTCCGTTTCTACTCCTACGGGCAGTACAGCCTATAATAAATCTCTGGGCGGAGCGGTATTGCATCCGACGATTGAAGCCTTGCAAGTGACAGAAATTGCCAGCCTCAACAATCGGGTTTATCGAACTTTAGGATCATCGGTCATTGTTCCCAAAAAGGATAAGATTGAGCTGGTGCCGACCCGCAGTGACTATCACACTATCGCGGTTGATAATCAGACTTTCTCTTTCAAAAACATTGTCCGTATTGAGTATCAGATTGACAATCATAAGATACATTTTGTGGCTTCGCCGAGTCATACCAGCTTTTGGAATCGTGTCAGAGACTCCTTTATTGGAGAGTGCAAGGAATGAGGTTTGAGTTTATTGCCGACGAACATGTCAAGGTGAAGACCTTTTTGAAGCGGCATGAAATTTCCAAAGGCCTCTTGGCTAAGATAAAATTTTCCGGCGGAAACATTCTTGTCAACCATCAGCCTCAGAACGCTATTTATCTCTTGGATATTGGCGATAAGGTGACGATTGACATCCCGTCTGAAAAGGGATTTGAGAGTCTGATGGCTGTTGATAAGGATTTGTCTGTCATCTATGAAGATGAGCATTTCTTGGTTTTGGATAAGCCGGCAGGGGTAGCTAGTATTCCCAGTGTTAATCATTCCAATACTATGGCAAACTTTGTTAAGGCTTACTATATTCGTCATGCCTATGAAAACCAGCAGGTGCATATCGTGACGCGTCTGGATAAGGATACAAGTGGGCTCATGCTCTTTGCCAAGCATGGCTATGCTCATGCCAGATTGGACAAACAGTTGCAGAAGAAGCTGATAGAAAAGCGCTATTACGCTCTAGTTCGGGGGACTGGTGACTTAGAAGAGCAAGGTGAGATTATTGCTCCGATTGGACGCAATCCTGAGAGTATCATTACGAGGCGCGTGACAGAGGATGGCAAGTACGCTCATACCAGTTACAAGGTCATAGAGCGATTTGGAGATGTCTATCTAGTGGATATTCATCTGCATACTGGGCGGACTCATCAAATCCGCGTTCACTTTTCACATATTGGCTTTCCGCTTTTGGGTGACGACCTTTATGGTGGGAGTTTGGAACACGGAATAGAGCGTCAGGCTTTACATTGTCATTCTTTGAAATTTTATAACCCTTTTAGCGGACAGGAAGTTGAGCGTGCCAGTCCTTTGCCAGAAGATTTTAAACAAGTTATTGAGAAATTAAAAGAATAAGAGATAAAGGAGTTTTAAGAAACATGAAAATTTTTGATTCAATTCGTGAAGCCTTGAAGGATAAGGAAGTAAAGATTGTCTTGCCGGAGGGTGAAGAGCCACGGATTTTGCAAGCAACTAAACGTTTGGTGAAAGAAACCGATATTACACCAGTTCTTTTGGGAAATCCTGATAAAATCCGTATTTATCTAGAAATTGAGGGAGTAAAAGAAGGATATCAGGTTATTGATCCTTCAAACTGTTCCTGCTTTGAGGAATTGGTAGAAGCATTCGTTGAGCGCCGTAAAGGAAAAATCACTGCAGATGAAGCACGTCAGTTGCTCAAAGAAGATGTCAACTACTTTGGGGTTATGTTGGTTTACCTTGGTAAGGTTCAAGGGATGGTTTCAGGAGCAATCCACTCTACGGCAGCGACTGTCCGGCCGGCTCTTCAAATCATCAAGACCCTGCCTTGGGTCTCTCGTACTTCAGGAGCTTTCCTCATGGTGCGTGATGACGAACGCTACATTTTCAGTGACTGTGCCATCAATATTGATCCAGATGCCAATGTTTTGGCGGAGATTGCTGTTAACTCAGCCCTAACAGCGCAGATTTTTGGTATTGATCCTAAAGTTGCCATGCTCAGCTATTCAACCAAAGGCTCTGGTTTCGGTGAAAAGGTTGATAAGGTAGTGGAGGCGACTAAACTGGCTCAGGAAATGCGTCCGGACTTGGCTATCGATGGTGAATTACAGTTTGATGCAGCTTTTGTCCCTGCAACAGCGGAGCTGAAAGCACCTGGCAGCCCTGTGGCTGGTCAAGCGACTGTCTTTGTCTTCCCAAGTATCGAAGCTGGAAATATCAGCTACAAAATGGCAGAGCGTTTGGG
Source organism: Streptococcus sanguinis SK355 (assembly GCF_000212855.1). Classification (GTDB taxonomy): domain Bacteria; phylum Bacillota; class Bacilli; order Lactobacillales; family Streptococcaceae; genus Streptococcus; species Streptococcus sanguinis_A. Next base: position 1,799,814 of record NZ_GL890993.1, on the reverse strand, counting down.
CGGATTTTCAGCAGTAGGACCTATCCTGCAGGGGCTTAACCATCCAGTTAATGACCTTTCCCGAGGATGTAATGCGGATGATGTTTATAAGCTGACTTTGATTACAGCCAGTCAGGCTGTCGGCCATTATTAAACGATAGGAAGTGATTGGAGGGCGTAAGCTCTCCTATTTTTCTTGCCTTATGCTATACTAGATTTATGTTAGATTTGAAAAAATACGGAATTGAGATGTGGGAGGCAGATAAAATCGCCTCTTTTAGAGAGAAATTATTGACTTGGTATGATGAAAATAAACGTGATCTACCTTGGCGCAGAACAAATAATCCTTATCATATCTGGGTTTCTGAGATTATGCTGCAGCAGACTCGGGTGGACACTGTGATTCCTTACTACGAGCGTTTTCTTAACTGGTTCCCGACTGTAGCTGATTTAGCGCAGGCGCCAGAGGATAGACTGCTCAAGGCTTGGGAAGGGTTGGGATATTATTCGCGTGTGAGAAATATGCAAAAAGCAGCCCAGCAGATAATGACGGATTTCGCTGGAAAATTTCCTGATAGCTATGAAAGAATTGTTAGTCTCAAAGGGATTGGACCTTATACGGCTGGTGCCATTGCTAGTATTGCCTTTGGCTTAGCTGAGCCGGCAGTAGATGGCAATGTCATGCGGGTGCTTAGTCGCTTGTTTGAAGTTGATTTAGATATTGGCCAACCCAGCAATCGTAAGGTCTTTCAAGCCATGATGGAGATTCTGATTGATCCAGACAGACCCGGAGATTTTAATCAAGCGCTGATGGATCTGGGGTCAGATATCGAAGCTCCTGTTAATCCTCGTCCAGAAGACAGTCCTGTAAAAGAGTTCAGCGCAGCCTATTTACACGGAACTATGGATAAATATCCAATCAAAGCACCTAAAAAGAAGCCAGTTCCGGTCTATCTTCAGGGCTTGATTATCGAAAACGAACAGGGACAGTTCTTACTTGAAAAGAATGAGGCTGCTGGCTTGTTATCAGGTTTTTGGCATTTTCCCTTGATTGAAATCGAGGAATTTCAAACTGAAAATCAGATGTCACTCTTTGAGGTGGCAGAAAATCAGCCCAGTCTGGATCTGTCTCCTCAAGAAAGCTTTGAGCAGGATTATGATTTGATTGTTGATTGGCAGCAGCAGTCCTTTTCAAAAGTGCAACATATCTTCAGCCATCGTAAGTGGCATATCCAGCTGGCTTATGGCCGAGTTAAAGATAGCCAGCACGCAGCTGATGGAGAAGTCTTGTGGCTTCATCCAGAAGACTTTGCCAATTACCCCTTTGCCAAACCCCAGCAGAAGATGTGGGAAGCTTTTCAGGAAGTTAAAAATTAGTAAAAAAAATCTGAGACTCTTTTTGTCTCAGATTTTTGAATTGAATCAATTTTATAAGTTTGCAAAAGCTTTAATCTCATCTGCAGTCATAGAAGAATCACAACGAACAGATACTTGGCCGTCTTGAACATGAACAAAACCAGGAACCGTCGGAATGCTGTATTCAGAGCGGAAGGCTTGCAGTTTCTCTAATTCGCTGGCTTCTTCGCTATTGATAAAGAAAATATGCGCCTTAGTATCAGTGACAACGCCAGCAAGAGTAGCAGCGAACTTACGGCAGTAAGGGCAAGTTTTACGACCTACGAAGAAATTTGCAGTCTCTTTGTCGGCAATAGCTTGACGAGCACGGTCAACAGTTGTGACTTCTAAGTCTTTAATATTTTGAGCAAATTGTTCCATAAATAATCCTCATTTCTTTTGATAAAACTAGTATGCCATAAAAAGCAGAAAAATGCTTGATTTGGAAACGAAAAGCCAGAGAATGTGAAGTTCATTCTCTGGTTGATTGGTTGATAGTGTTATTTTACTTGATAAAGGCATTAATCTCTGCTTCAATAGCAGCAATTTTTGCTTGAGCGTCTTCATTGCTATCACCGACAACGGCAATGTAGAACTTGATTTTTGGTTCTGTTCCAGATGGGCGAACAGCAATCCATGAACCATCATCCAAAGTGTATTTCAGCACATCGCTTGGAGGAGTTGTCAGAGCTGTAACAGTACCGTCTGCGGCGGTAGAAGTCTGAGCCTTAAAGTCTTCAGTAACAGAAATAGCAGTAGCGTTGAAATCTTTTGGACCATTGTCACGGAACTTAGCCATGATAGACTTGATTTGCTCAGCTCCATCAACACCGGACAGGGTTACAGAGATAGTCTTTTCAGCAAAGTAACCGTACTCTTTGTAGATTTCTTCAATACCGTCAGCCAGAGTCAAGCCACGTGAGCGGTAGTAGGCAGCAAGCTCAGCCACGACCAAAACAGCTTGGATAGCGTCTTTATCACGTACAAATGGCTTGATCAGATAGCCGAAGCTTTCTTCAAATCCCATCATGTAGGTGTGGTTGTGCTTTTCTTCGAATTCTTGAATCTTTTCAGCGATGAATTTGAAACCAGTCAAGACATTGAACATGGTTGCGCCGTAGCTTTCAGCAATCTTAGTCACCAAGTCAGTAGAAACGATAGACTTGCAGAGAGCTGCGTTAGCTGGCAGAGTTCCAGCACTCTTATGAGCTTCCAAGATGTACTTAGCCATAATGGCTCCGATTTGGTTACCTGAAAGGTTGAGATAGCTGCCGTCTTTTTGCAGAACTTCTACACCGACACGGTCAGCATCTGGGTCAGTTGCAACCAAGACATCTGCACCAACCTTACGACCTAATTCCTCAGCCAAGGCAAAGGCTGCTTGGCTTTCAGGGTTTGGAGACTTAACAGTAGAGAAGTCTGGATCAGCTACAGCTTGAGCTTCAACAACTTCTACAGAATCAAATCCTGCTTGAGCCAAAGCGCGACGAGCCAACATTTCACCAGTACCGTGCAGAGGAGTGTAGACAATTTTCATGTCCTTACCGTATTCATTAATCAGTTTTTGGTTGATATTGACATCTTTAACTTCCTTGAGGTATTCAGCATCAATAGCATCGCCAATCACTTCAATCAAACCAGAAGCTTTTTCAGCTTCAACGTCAGCGACCTCAATAGCAAAAGGATTTTCAATAGCACGGATGTAGTCAGTCAATGCATCTGCATCATGCGGAGGCATTTGTCCGCCGTCTTCACCATATACCTTGTAGCCGTTAAATGGAGCAGGGTTGTGGCTGGCCGTAATCATGATACCAGCAAAAGTTCCTAAATGACGTACCGCAAATGAAAGTTCCGGAGTTGGGCGCAGACTTTCAAAGACATAGGACTTGATGCCGTGCTTAGCTAAAACAGCAGCAGATTCAAAGGCAAATTCTGGTGAGAAATGACGGGAGTCGTAAGCAATCGCAACACCGCGTTTTTTGAACTCATCACCTTTTTCTTCAATCAAGCGAGCCAAACCTTCGGTTGCCTGACGGACAACATAAATATTAATACGGTTGGTACCAGCGCCAATTAAACCACGCATACCAGCAGTACCAAACTCAAGATTGGTGTAAAAGGCATCTTCCTTAGTTTTTTCGTCCATACTATTCAAGTCTTCGCGAAGATAGTCAGGAAGTTCAGCATAATCAAGCCATTTTTTGAAGTTATCTTGATAAGTCATAGGTTGAGTCTCCTTTATTTTTGAAATGAAGAGATGGAAATTTTAGTAAAAAATCCTGCTCTTAAATTTTCTTAATCGCTTTCATTGTAGCATATTTTGATTAATTTTGAAAGAGGTTACCCAGAAAACGATGAAATACTTTTCAAGCTATCGTTTCAAGGGTTTCAGAATATTAGAGCTGAATTGCAGTATAAAAAAGACCAAAGCAAGGCTTGGTCTGGAAAGCTAAATCATCATCATTTTTTAGCTTTTTCAAGTGCAGGGATGATAGTTGCTGTCAAAATTGCAGAAATGATTAACTCGGCAATGGAATTTGCTGATAGAATCACAGCCAGAAGTGCTTTGATATCTCCTTGATAAACATTTGCAAAGAGAAAGAAGATACCGCCCAAGACGAAGATGGTATTAGTGGCAGAACCAACGGAACCTGCCACAATCAAGCCAGCCTTATTTTTCATAGCTTTATATACGAAATAAGGAGTGATACCGATGAGAATCCGAGGCACCATGGCAACAAGAAGCGAAGAAAGGCTTCCATTTGGCACAAAAGGGCTAAAGAGATAGCTGGTGGGCAGCAGCACCAAGGTATTGGTAACAACGCTGATACATCCCATAAGGCCACCTAAAACAGCTCCGACTTTAGGGCCATAGAGGATACTGGCGATAATCACTGGAATGTGAATAATCGTAGGTTTAATCGGTACTGGAAGTAAGTTGAAAATGACTGAGCTGAGTAGGTGCAGTACCAACATAATGGCAAAGAAAATAGCAATTTGAGCAATTTTAGACTGTTTTTTCATAAATAAGTTCCTTTACTGTATCAATAATTGTATCAATCTCAGCTAGAGCACCTGTCCCCTGATCGCCACAGGCTAGAACAGCTTCGCGTGGTTGGATAATCTTCCATCCAAAACGCTGCAGACGCTCCAAATTGTGCTGGGTTAGTGGATTTTCAAACATCTTAGTGTTCATAGCTGGAGCTAAAACTTTCTTCGTATGAGGTGGCAGAGCCAGGGCAGTAGCTGTCACCATATTATCAGCTAAGCCGTTAGCTAATTTAGCGATGGTATTGGCTGTTGCAGGCGCAAGCAGAAAGAGGTCAGACTCTTTAGCGATGTCAATGTGATTGACCTTGCTAGGGTCAGGTTCTTGCATAATATCAATTGCAACTGACCTTTGTGACAAGACTTGTAGAGTCAGCGGTGTGATAAATTCTGTCGCTGCCTCTGTCATGAGGACAGCAACTTCAAAGTTCTCTTTCTTTAGACGACTGGTGATGTCAGCAGCCTTGTAAGCTGATATGCTGCCACTGACGGCTAAGGTAATCTGTGTCATCATTTACCTCCTTATGGACTATGGATATGCAGGTAGAGGAGCTGAGCAATTTCTTCTTTGGATTGAGATCGGGTTACAGTATCATTTCCGACAAGATAGGCTTTGTGCTCCTGATTAGAAATCTCTGTCAAATCGTTGGCAACAATGATTTCAGCCTGATTTTTTATGAGACTGGCTCGTGCGGTCTTGAGTAGCTCTTCCTTAGAAACATCGACCAAGAGTTTAAAGCCAATCAAGCGAATGTGCGGATTCCATTTTTTTATCAGACTGATGATTTTCGGTGTCTTTTTGAGAAAAAGAACTTGAACATCATCCTGAGAAGAAATCTTGCTTTCTGAGTTAGTCTTATCCAGAAATTCAGTCATATCAGAGCTAGCTGCTACAGCTTCCAAACCAGTCATGTAGACGGGAGTATAGTCAGAGACTGCCATTGCATGAATCAGTACATCATGTGTGTGAACGAGTGGCTCCAAGCTTTCAAGCAGTTCTGCAACATTTTCAATCTGGACAATGGTAAGATTGGGATGAGCTGCAGGGCGGACAGCCATGGGAGTCGTCACCAGAGTCACCTGATCGCCCTTGTCTAGGAAAGTTTCAGTTATGATTTTGCCAAGCCGGCCTGTCGAATGATTGGTAATAGAGCGGACACGGTCGATTTTCTCGCTGGTCCCGCCAGAAGTAATCAATATGTTCATAGAACTATTTTACAAGAAAAAAGAAATTTAGTAAAATAATTCTAATTGCAGAGTGTCACAGCGGAAAATAACTCTCTGAAATCTTATATTTTAGAGAATATAATTTTCTTAACTTTCCTTTTTTCCGAACATTAAAATCTTTTTAGAGCTGAATCATGTAGATTTTGCTCTTTTTTGTTATAATCTTTATATTAATTGACAGAGGAGTTCTTGATGAAAACAGATATTGAAATTGCTCAAAGTGTTGAATTGCAGCCTATTGTTGATGTAGTGAAAAAAGTTGGCATCAACTATGACGACTTGGAATTATATGGTAAGCATAAGGCTAAGCTCAGCTTTGATAAAATTCGTGAGGTTGAAAAAAATCCTGTTGGGAAACTGATTTTGGTAACAGCGATCAATCCAACTCCAGCTGGAGAAGGCAAATCTACCATTACCATTGGACTGGCTGACGCGCTTAACAAGATTGGCAAGAAAACTATGATTGCCATCCGCGAACCATCTTTGGGGCCGGTTATGGGCATCAAAGGGGGAGCAGCCGGCGGCGGTCACGCGCAAGTTTTACCGATGGAAGATATCAACTTGCATTTTACTGGTGATATGCATGCCATCACGACTGCCAATAATGCCCTATCAGCTCTTATCGATAATCATCTTCATCAGGGAAATGCTTTGGGTATCGATCAGCGTCGTATTATCTGGAAGCGGGTAGTTGACCTAAATGACCGAGCACTGCGCCATGTGACTGTCGGCTTAGGCAGTCCGCTCAACGGTATTCCGCGGGAAGATGGTTTTGATATCACGGTTGCCTCTGAAATTATGGCGATTCTTTGCCTAGCTACGGATATTGAAGATTTGAAGAAGCACTTGGCTAACATTGTCATCGGTTATCGCTATGACCGTACACCAGTCTATGTTCGTGACCTTGAGGTAGAAGGAGCCTTGGCTTTGGTCTTGAAAGATGCGATTAAGCCAAATCTAGTTCAGACTATTTACGGGACACCAGCCTTTGTTCATGGCGGACCTTTTGCCAATATCGCCCATGGCTGTAGTTCTGTTTTAGCGACTAGCACAGCGCTGCGCTTGGCCGATTATACAGTGACAGAAGCAGGATTTGGTGCGGACCTTGGTGCTGAAAAATTCTTAGATATTAAAACACCAAACTTACCAACTTCTCCAGATGCAGTAGTGATTGTTGCGACCTTGCGCGCCCTCAAGATGAATGGTGGAGTAGCTAAGGATGCACTTACAGAAGAGAATGTTGAGGCGATCCGAGCTGGTTTTGCTAATCTCAAGCGGCATGTTGAAAATATCCGTAAGTTCGGTATTCCAGTGGTAGTAGCCATCAATGAATTTGTTTCAGATACGGAAGCTGAAATTGCTACTCTTAAGGAACTCTGTGCAGAAATCAATGTACCAGTTGAGTTAGCCAGTGTCTGGGCTGATGGTGCCGAAGGTGGTGTGTCTCTGGCTGAGACTGTAGTCAAAACCATTAATGAAGAACCTGCTCATTACACTCGCCTCTATGACAATGATTTATCTATTGAAGAAAAAATCGAGAAAATTGTCAGAGAAATCTATCGTGGTTCAAAAGTGAACTTTGAGAAAAAAGCGCAGACTCAAATTCGAGAAATTGTCAAAAACGGCTGGGACAAACTACCAATCTGCATGGCTAAAACACAGTATAGCTTTTCAGACAATCCTGCTGCTCTGGGCGCGCCAGAAAATTTCGAAATTACCATTCGTGAATTGGTACCAAAACTTGGGGCAGGCTTTATCGTGGCTTTGACAGGAGATGTCATGACCATGCCAGGATTGCCAAAACGTCCTGCGGCACTCAATATGGACGTTGCAGCAGACGGCACAGTGATTGGTCTATTTTAATCTTGGTTTAAAAGGCTCTTTACGAGTCTTTTTTGGTATAATAATGAAAATACGGAGAATGTGGAGTCATTATGGATATCAGATTTGCTAAGCCATCAGATGCCAGAGCCTTGTTAGATATTTACGCGCCTTATGTAGAAAATACAGCCATCACTTTTGAATATGAAGTACCGACCATTGAGGATTTTGGAACTAGGATTGGGAAAACATTGGAAAAATATCCTTATCTGGTAGCGGAAGAAGATGGTGTAGTCTTAGGTTATGCTTACGCTTCGACTTATTATGCGCGTGCAGCTTATGATTGGGCAGTAGAATTATCAGTCTATGTCAGTCAAGATGCTCGAGGAAAAGGAGTCGGCAGCAAGCTTTATGATAAGCTCGAAGACCTGTTAGATCAGATGGGATATATGCATTTTCTAGCCTGTATTTCTCTGCCAAACGAAGCTAGCATTGCTTTTCATACTAAGCGAGGTTATGAGCAGGTAGCACATTTCCCTAAAATTGGCTATAAATTCGAACGTTGGCATGACATTGTTTGGCTGCAAAAGTCCTTAGACAAGCAAGCTAAACCAATCAAGCTTTTAAAAGAAAAGGAGTAGGAAGTATGAAAAAGAAACATTTATTAATAACTCTTCTAAGTATTGGCCTTTTGACCTTGACCGGCTGTCAGGCCGTTGAAAATTGGTTTAAAAATGCCAAGGAGGAATGGATTGGTTTAGAGATGACGGTTCGCACCTATGATGAAAATTCTCAGCTCATTGACCAGATGTCAGGCAAGTCCCTATCCATTTCGCGCAACGAGGAATTTGACTCAGTTGATGCGGAAGGAAATTCCAAGGAAGACTCATCTGTGCTCAAAATCACCTTGGGTAAGTATGAGATTGACCATGTGGGATCTTCCTTAATAGCAGAAGAAAAAGGCTTGAAAGATGTGTTTGCCCAGTATCAAAAGACGGCAGATGTTGAGGAGAATAGCCATTCAGTTCCCGTTTTAAATCGCATGATTTCAGCTTTTAAAAACGACTTTACTGGCAAGAAGAAGGTCATTCTGATTCGCTCTCAAAACGGGACTCCTCTAGCAGCTTATGCTGGCGACCGTGTCTCTCTTGATAAGTCAGATGCTCCTAAAACTTCTGAGTTGCTGATTGACGGCAAGCGTCTCGTTATTTACCGCTGTGACTACACTATTTATGACCGTGAATTGCTGGAGTAAGCTATGAATGTAGAGGAATTGGTAAAAGAGTTAAAAGCTGTAGCTAACCCTGATGATGCAGTGGCTATGAAATCCTATATGAAAAATAAATTTGAGTTTCTAGGAGTCAAGACTCCAGCCAGACGGAAACTCGCAAAAGCTTTTTTCAAACAACAGACTGACTCCGTAATTGACTGGAATTTTATAAATGATGCTTGGAATAATCCTTATCGAGAATTGCAGTATGCCGCGCTAGATTATCTGGAGATTCGCAAGAAGCTATTGACTCCATCTGACTTGCCACGTTTGAAAAAGCTGGCCCAAACAAAATCTTGGTGGGATACTATTGACTTTTTGGATCGCTTAGTCGGATTAATCATTTATCAATTCCCAGAAACCAAAGAGATTATTTTATCCTGGAGTTGTAATGAGGATATCTGGCTGCGGCGCTTGGCTATTGACCATCAACTACTGCGAAAAGAGGAAACTGATACTGAACTTTTAGAACAGATTTTAGTGAATAATCTTGGTCAAACAGAATTCTTTATTAACAAGGCCATCGGTTGGGCGCTGAGAGATTATTCTAAAACCAATCTAGAATGGGTCAGAGATTTTATCGAGCGACATCAGGCAGAAATGGCTGCGCTTAGTATCCGAGAGGGAAGTAAGTATTTATGAAACATATTTATTTAAAATATCTGGAAGAGAAAGATTATTCGGCTTGGCTGGAAGGATTTTCCGATAGACTGCCTTCCCAATCCCCATTTGATGATGGGCTTTTAGATATGACGATTTGTACAGAAAGTTGTTTTGCGGATTTGGTGGCTAAGCACCGAGATTTCCGAGAGAAAGACCAACAGTATATTTGGGGAATTTATGATGCAAAAAACGGAAAACATGTAGGAATGGTTAATTTATTTGTGCTGGCTAGAGACGATTTTCAATGGGCGGAAATAGGTTATACGATACATAATCAATTTTGGCGTCAGGGCTACGTCAGAGCTATGCTAGGTGAACTTAAGAAAGTCAGTCGTGAACTAGGATTTCATCGTTTAGAAGCACATGTTGATCTACAAAATATCCCTTCACAGAATTTGCTGGAGCAAGCTGATTTCTATCTTGAAGGAGTACGGAAACAATTCCAAAAAGAAGATCAGGAATGGAAAGATAGACAAGTTTTTGTTTATATTTTAGATTAAATACCTTGACAAAACGGAAAAAGATAAGGTAAACTATATTTCGTGCGATGAGTCGATATGCAGATTTTCTGCAAATTGAAGCATGGGAGGTCATAACGCAGGAGCGGACCTTGATCGGTTGTGTGAACCTGCTGATCACACGAAAGTGCCCTTATCCCCAATCTACGGATTGGGGATTTTTCTATGTCTCTTAGAGAGGTAGGAGCGTTAGTTGAAGCCGAGCTTAGAGACATTGATGCTGAGATGGTTGGCGTCGTGAGTGCTATTGCTCTTGATGAAACAACTTCGCAGAAGGCGGTTGAGTCGTAGAGCGGTGTGTAAATGCAGTTTATCTAAAATATAGAACATTTATTCTTTAGAACCATTTGCATTTTTCCCTAAAAATAGTATAATACTAACAATACAAAATTTTTTGAAAATTCAGAGAGGTTATCGCATGGGATATACAGTTGCTGTAGTAGGTGCCACTGGCGCCGTTGGATCTCAAATGATTAAAATGCTGGAAGAATCTAGCCTTCCAATTGATAAAATACGCTATCTGGCGTCTGCTCGTTCAGCTGGTAAAGTTCTCCAGTTCAAGGGACAAGATATTACTATTGAAGAGACGACAGAGACAGCTTTTGAAGGTGTAGATATCGCTCTCTTTTCAGCTGGTGGTTCTACCTCAGCAAAATTCGCTCCTTACGCAGTCAAAGCTGGAGCGGTAGTGGTCGATAACACCTCTTATTTCCGTCAAAATCCTGATGTTCCTCTGGTTGTTCCAGAAGTCAACGCCCATGCCTTAGATCAGCACAAGGGAATTATCGCTTGCCCTAACTGCTCGACAATTCAGATGATGGTGGCTTTAGAGCCTGTTCGTCAGCAATGGGGGCTGGAGCGCATCATTGTGTCTACCTATCAAGCAGTTTCTGGTGCAGGTATGGGAGCCATTCTTGAAACCCAAGCTCAATTGCGTTCTGTTCTCAATGATGGTGTAAATCCTAAGGACACGGAAGCCAATATCCTGCCATGTGGCGGTGATAAAAAACATTATCCTATTGCTTTTAATGCCTTACCTCAGATTGATGTCTTTACAGATAACGACTACACTTATGAAGAGATGAAGATGACTAAGGAAACTAAGAAAATCATGGAAGATGATTCAATTGCTGTTTCTGCGACATGTGTCCGTCTTCCAATCTTGTCTGCTCACTCAGAGTCTGTCTACATCGAGACTAAGGAAGTTGCACCTATTGATCAGGTAAAAGCAGCAATTTCAGCCTTTCCTGGTGCTGTTCTGGAGGATGATGTAGCGCATCAGGTTTATCCGCAAGCAATCAATGCGGTTGGTAAGAAAGAAACCTTTGTCGGCCGGATTCGTAAAGATCTAGATGCAGAAAAAGGAATCCATATGTGGGTGGTTTCAGACAACCTTCTTAAAGGAGCAGCTTGGAACTCTGTTCAAATCGCAGAGACACTGCATGATCGTGGTTTAGTTCGTCCGACAGCAGAAGTTGTTTTTGAATTAAAATAAAGTGACCAAGGAAACTTGACAGCACAGGGTTGAATAATCGTTCTTTCAACCCTCTTTTCGTATAAAGAGAGGTAAGTTTATGGCGTATTCGGATCTGAAAAACTGTAAAATCATCACAGCTTTTATCACACCTTTTCATGAAGATGGTTCCATCAATTTTGAAGCTATTCCAGACTTGATTGAGCACCTTTTGGCTCACCATACGGATGGGATTTTACTTGCTGGAACGACTGCTGAAAGTCCAACCCTGACTCACGATGAAGAGTTGGAGCTTTTTGCGGCAGTTCAAAAGGTTGTCAAGGGGCGTGTTCCTTTGATAGCCGGTGTCGGTACCAACGAAACGCGCGATTCTATCGAATTCGTCAAAGAAGTAGATGAATTTGGTGGTTTTGCAGCTGGTTTGGCCATTGTACCTTATTACAACAAACCTTCTCAGGAAGGGATGTATCAGCACTTTAAAGCCATTGCGGATGCTTCAAACCTGCCCATCATTATCTACAATATACCTGGCCGGGTAGTGGTTGAGATGACGCCTGAGACCATGCTGAGACTGGCAGAGCATCCAAATATTATCGGGGTTAAAGAATGTACCAGTCTAGCGAATATGGCCTATCTGATTGAGCATCGTCCAGAGGAGTTTCTGATTTATACCGGTGAGGACGGCGATGCCTTTCATGCTATGAATCTGGGGGCTGATGGAGTTATTTCAGTTGCTTCTCACACAAACGGTGATGAAATGTTTGAAATGCTGGATGCCATTGAACACAATGACATCAAAAAAGCAGCAGCTATCCAACGGAAATTCATCCCTAAAGTCAATGCGCTTTTCTCTTACCCAAGTCCAGCTCCAGTCAAGGCAGTCCTCAATTATTTGGGCTTTGCAGCCGGCCCAACCCGCTTACCACTTGTACCTGCGCCTGAAGAAGATGCCAAACGCATTATCAAGGTCGTGGTTGATGGCGACTACCAAGCAACTAAAGAGACGGTTAAAGGCGTTCTAAGACCGGATTATTGATTGATGCAGCAGTCTTAGGAATGCCATAGATAAAAATAATTAAGAAAGAATTGAATATTGTGACAGAAAAACATAGTGAACGAATTGAGGAGTATAAAACTAAGCATAGACTGGAAAAACTTGAAGGTAAAAAAGTTTATGATAAGCCGGTTATTCGGACCGGTGATAAGGCAGGATGCTATGGTTCAGCATTTATTTTGCTTGGATTTGTTTTAGGAGTTATTTATTTACTTCTTATACTTATAACAGATTGGGATCTGAAGCTTCTCTCTTTCATCTGGGAAACACTTGTTGCGTTAGGGATTGTTTTCAGTCTTTTTGGAGCTTTTAAAATTGGTCAGTTGGAGTTGCACAGTTTGTCAATGGTAGCTGATAAAGAGAAAAATTTTGAAATCGATAAAGCTTTCAATCTTTATAACATCATTCACAAACCAACAAAGAAAATTCTACTTCAATATGATAGTGAGGATGATAGTTTAATTTCTCTGAACGCTGGAGGAGAGTTATTAGTTGAGCTCTTAAAGAGAGTTGAAGAAGAGAAATTGTCATTTAAGCCTATTAACAAAACATTGAGATTAGAAGAAGTGTCTGAAACTCACTGGAAAATGTATTATCGTTACAAAAGACAAGACATAACATTAGAGAAATCCGATACATAATGTTTTGATTGCTAAGTTAGTCGTCTTGACTTAAACTTAAAAGTGAATTCAGTATCTGATAGTTTATGAAAACCATAAAATGGATTGCCCAGAGCAGTCCTTTTATATAGTCTTTTAAGACTAAAGGAAAAAGAGGGCTTCTTTTGAAAAATATTGGAAAAAATTATATAATGTAAAAGTATGGTCTATTTTTGAGCAGACTATAGATAACTGGACTGGCAGCAGTCATGTTATAGACATACATTAGATTAGAAATATATAATATAAAAGGAGTTTTTTATGCAAGTTATTAAACGGAGTGGTGAAGTCGTAGATTTTGACCCAGATAAAATTTATCAAGCGGTTTTAAAGGCGGCGCAGACTGTCTATGTGTTGACAGATGATTTGCGTCAGAATTTAGCGCAGGTTACTAAGAAAGTCGTTATGGATTTGGAAGAAGCGAAGGTTGAACGTGCGACGATCAGCATGATTCAGTCCATGGTTGAAAGCCGCCTCTTGGGTGCAGGTTATATTACCATTGCAGAGCATTATATTTCCTATCGCCTGCAACGCGATTTAGAGCGCAATGGCTATGGAGACCATATCGCTGTGCATCTACATTTTGAGCAAGTGAGATAAAATCAGAAAGGCCCAATAGGGTCTTTTTTTTGCTCTTGAGGTAGAGAGTATCACTTTAGAATTCACCCGCTTAAATTCTAGAAATATGTTAAAATAGGTAAAGATATAAAATTTTATCAATGAAACTCATTGAAAGGATAAATTATGGCAACGATTCAATGGTTTCCGGGGCATATGTCCAAGGCGCGGAGACAGGTACAGGAAAATATTAAGTTTGTTGATTTTGTGACGATACTGGTTGATGCGAGGCTTCCTTTATCCAGTCAAAATCCTATGCTGACTAAGATTGTGGGCGATAAACCTAAGCTTTTGATTTTAAACAAGGCTGATTTGGCAGACCCTGTTCGGATTAAGGAATGGCAGAGCTATTTTGAAAGTCAGGAAATTCCGACTTTATCTATTAATTCCAAAGAGCAATCTGCTGTAAAAAAAGTGACAGATGCAGCTAAGAAACTTATGGCTGATAAATTGGCGCGACAGAAAGAAAGAGGAATTCGCATCGAAACCCTGCGTACCATGATAATCGGTATTCCAAATGCTGGCAAATCAACCCTAATGAATCGCTTGGCTGGTAAGAAAATCGCTGTTGTAGGGAATAAGCCAGGTGTGACCAAGGGTCAGCAATGGCTCAAGTCAAATAAAGACTTGGAAATCTTAGATACACCTGGGATTCTCTGGCCTAAGTTTGAAGATGAGACGGTTGCTCTCAAGCTTGCTCTGACTGGAGCTATTAAGGATAATCTACTGCCTATGGATGAGGTAACGATTTTTGGCCTTAATTATTTTAAGGAGCATTATCCTGAGGAGCTGATAGCACGCTTCAAGCAGCTGGATCTAAGTCAGGAAGCGCCTGATATGATTATGGATATGACCAAAAAACTCGGCTTCCGCGATGACTATGACCGTTTTTACAGTCTTTTTGTCAAAGATGTCCGCGATGGCAAGCTAGGCCGTTATTGCTTGGACACTGTTGGAGAACTAGATGGCAACGATTAAAGAAATCCAGCAACGTTTAGAGTTAGTGACTGATTTGACTGATCCTTTTCTGGCAGAAGCAGCTAATGATTTGCGCAGTGGAGTTCAAAAAGCGATTGAAAAGCGCAAAAGAGTCATTCAAGCAGAGTTAGACGAAGATTGTCGTCTGGAGCAGATGTTACGGTATGAAAAAGAGCTTTATCAAGCAGGCTACCTGGCAATTGCTGGGATTGATGAGGTCGGTCGTGGTCCTCTAGCTGGACCAGTTGTCGCTGCAGCAGTTATCTTACCTCCAGGATGTAAGATTAAGGGGCTCAACGACAGTAAAAAAATTCCCAAGAAAAAACATCAAGAAATTTATAAAGAAGTTATGGATAAAGCTTTGGCAGTAGGTATTGGCCTGATGGACAGCGAGATTATTGATCAAGTTAATATCTACGAAGCGACCAAGCTTGCTATGAAAGAGGCTTTGTCTAAATTGAGTCTCAAGCCAGATTATCTTCTGATTGATGCCATGAAACTGGATGTTGAGATTCCACAAGAGTCCATCATCAAGGGCGATGCTAACTCTCTGTCTATCGCAGCGGCCAGTGTTGTTGCTAAGGTCACTCGGGATAAGCTGATGGCAGACTACGACAAGGAATATCCTGGCTATGATTTTGCGAAAAATGCTGGTTATGGGACCAAAAGTCATTTGCAAGGATTGGAAAGAAACGGCGTAACTCCTATTCATCGCAAGACATTTGAACCTGTAAAATCAATGTGTGAATAAACATAAAAAGGAGGATGCTATGCGAAGCGAATACGAAAAGATGATTGCTGGGGAGATTTACCGACCACAAGATGAAGATTTAAGAAAAATTAGAGCCTGCTCCAAAGAATTTCAATATCGTTTTAACCAAGAGCGAGACAGCGACCGGCGCAGTGCTATTATCAAAGAATGGTTTGGCAGCACAGGGGAGAATCTTGCTATGAAGCCTGATTTGGTCTGTGATTATGGAATCAATATTCATCTAGGGGAGAATTTTTATTCTAACTGGAATCTGACTATGTTGGACGTTTGCCCCATTCACATCGGAGATAATGCTTTGCTTGGTCCAAATTGCCAGTTTCTGACACCTCTTCATCCGCTTGATCCAGTGGAAAGAAATTCCGGTATTGAGTACGGAGCACCAATCACTATTGGCGATAATTTCTGGGCTGGCGGAGGTGTGACGATTCTGCCAGGCGTGACACTAGGGGATAATGTCGTGGTTGGTGCCGGAGCGATTGTGACCAAGTCTTTTGGTGACAATGTAGTCTTGGCTGGTAATCCAGCACGAATTATTAAGAAAATCCCTGTTCATAAAGAATAAAAGATGGGCTAAAGGCAATAGCCAAGAAAACCAGCTATTGACAATATCAAATTCAATAAAATCGTAAAGAAGGAACTGTATTGCAGTTCTTTTTTGAATTTTTTACGAATAAGAAAGTGAGGTGAAAAAATGAATAATTTTGAGATTTATAAAATGAAAAAAGCTGGTTTGACTAATCATCAGGTTTTAAATGTTTTGAGATACGCCGAGAGTAGAGATAGCAAGCTTTCTCTCCGAGATAAGGCTGTCGTATCTGAGTGCCGTAATCCCGCTCTCTTTATAGAGAAGTATAAACGTCTTGATCTACCAGCTTTGAAGGAAGAATTTGAACTTTTCCCGTCCTTTTCTATCTTGGATGATATTTACCCTTGGGATTTATGCGAGATTTATGATGCCCCGACTTTGTTATTTTATCAGGGAAATCTAAATCTACTAGAATTGCCCAAGGCTGCAGTCGTTGGCAGTCGAGACAGCAGCAAGCAAGGAAATGCCTCCGTACAAAAGATTGTCAAGGAGCTAAATAATGAATTGGTTATCGTTAGTGGCCTAGCTCGAGGGATTGATACAGCGGCTCATATGGCTGCCCTGCAAAACGGAGGTCAGACGATTGCTGTCATTGGTACTGGATTAGACGTCTTTTATCCCAAGGCCAACAAAAAATTACAAGCTTACATTGGAAAAAATCATTTATTGCTGACAGAGTATGGTCCAGGTGAACAGCCTTTGAAATTTCATTTTCCAGAGCGAAATCGGATCATAGCTGGTCTCTGTCGAGGCGTCATCGTGGCAGAAGCTAAGATGCGCTCAGGCAGTCTGATTACCTGTGAGCGAGCCATGGAAGAAGGGCGGGATGTCTTTGCTATTCCGGGGTCTATTTTAGATGGAAAATCTGACGGTTGCCATCATTTGATCCAAGAGGGCGCAAAGTGCATCACATCAGGCTCTGACGTCCTTTCTGAGTTTGATTTTTAAAACAAGTTTTCCTATAAGAAAAGTTAGCAGTTGACATCTATCAAAAAATAGTTTAAACTCTATGAGATTTATTTCTTATAGAAGGTGTCTAAATTGGTAACAAAAACAAAGAAAAAGTCTACGACCAAGAAAAATCTTGTCATCGTAGAGTCGCCTGCTAAGGCAAAAACAATAGAAAAATATCTGGGACGAAACTACAAGGTTCTGGCCAGTGTCGGGCATATTCGTGACCTGAAAAAGTCTACTATGTCCATTGATTTTGAGAACAACTATGAGCCGCAGTACATCAATATTCGTGGTAAAGGTCCCTTGATTAATGACTTGAAAAAAGAAGCGAAGAAAGCTAAACAAGTCTTTCTGGCAAGTGACCCGGACCGCGAAGGAGAAGCTATTTCTTGGCATCTGGCTCACATTCTGAATCTGGATGAGAAAGAGAAAAACCGTGTCGTCTTCAATGAAATCACCAAAGATGCGGTCAAGAATGCTTTTAAAGAGCCTCGCCAGATTGATATGGATTTGGTCGATGCCCAGCAGGCTCGTCGAGTTTTGGACCGCTTGGTGGGTTATTCCATTTCTCCTATTCTCTGGAAGAAAGTCAAAAAAGGCTTATCAGCTGGCCGGGTGCAGTCTGTCGCGCTCAAGCTGATTATTGACCGGGAAAATGAAATCAATGCCTTCAAACCAGAAGAATACTGGACAATTGACGGAACCTTCAAGAAGGGAACTCGTCAATTTCAGGCCAGCTTCTATGGTATGAATGGTAAAAAGATGAAGCTGACCAACAACGATGAGGTCAAAGAAGTTCTGTCTCACCTCAAAGGTGATGACTTTACAGTCGACAGTGTCGAAAAGAAAGAGCGTCGACGCAATGCTCCGCTGCCCTACACGACTTCCTCTATGCAGCAGGATGCCGCTAATAAGATTAATTTCCGGACTCGTAAGACCATGATGGTGGCTCAGCAGCTCTATGAGGGGATTAATATCGGTTCTGGCGTACAAGGTCTTATTACGTATATGCGTACCGACTCGACTCGTATCAGTCCAGTAGCGCAAAATGAAGCAGCAAGCTTTATCACGGATAAATTTGGCGCCAAATATTCCAAACATGGCAGCAAGGCCAAGAACGCTTCTGGCGCTCAAGATGCCCACGAAGCCATTCGTCCTTCCAGCGTTTTCAATACACCGGAAAGTATCGCAAAGTATCTGGATAAGGATCAACTTAAACTCTATACGCTAATTTGGAATCGCTTTGTTGCCAGCCAAATGACTGCAGCAGTCTTTGATACTATGAATGTCAAGCTGGGGCAAAATGGTGTCCAATTTGCTGCCAACGGCAGTCAGGTCAAGTTTGATGGCTATCTGGCTATTTATAACGACTCTGACAAAAATAAAATGCTGCCGGACATGGAAAAGGGTGATACAGTCAAACGTGTCAATACCAATCCAGAACAGCACTTTACGCAGCCACCTGCTCGTTATTCTGAAGCGACTCTCATCAAAACTTTGGAAGAAAATGGTGTTGGTCGTCCGTCTACCTATGCACCGACCATTGAAACTATTCAGAAACGCTATTACGTTAAGTTGGTTTCCAAGCGCTTTGAGCCGACGGAACTAGGGGAGATTGTCAATTCTCTGATTGTCGAATTCTTCCCAGGCATCGTAAATGTGAAATTTACAGCCGAAATGGAAGCAAAACTGGATGATGTAGAAGTTGGAAAAGAGCAGTGGCAGAAAGTTATTGACGAGTTTTACCAGCCTTTTGAAAAGGAAGTTGCTAAAGCCGAGACTGAAATGGAGAAAATCCAAATCAAGGATGAGCCAGCTGGTTTTGACTGTGAGGTCTGCGGCAGTCCAATGGTCATTAAGTTAGGTCGATTTGGCAAGTTCTACGCCTGCAGCAATTTCCCAGACTGTCGCCACACTCAGGCTATCGTCAAGGAAATCGGCGTGACCTGCCCACAGTGCCAAAAAGGTCAAGTTATCGAGCGTAAGACTAAGCGAAATCGCATTTTTTATGGATGTGATCGTTATCCAGACTGTGATTTCACATCTTGGGACAAGCCAGTCGGTCGGAACTGTCCAAAATGTGACCATTATCTGATCGAAAAGAAAGTTCGTGGTGGCGGCAAGCAAGTGGTCTGCAGCAATGGCGATTACGAAGAAGAAAAAGTGAAATAGCAATTTTACATAATTTATATTACGAAAAATATTTTCTGAAGAAGAGGTGCAGTTTTATGACAGATAAATTTGGAGAATTTCTAAAAATCGCGTCCCAACTGAATAAGATGGGAATTGTTCCACTTCTGATGGGGTCTCTAGGTCTGGAGCAAGTTACTGGACAAGACTGGCAGGCGCGTGATATTGATATTCATGTTCATGGTGATGAGCGTGGCTGGGAAGCACCAGATGAAGAACGTATTTACGATATGGACAAGATTGAGCCTATGATGGAGCGCTTGGGCTATCGCTTAGTCGATCTGCACGAGCATGAATTTCAAAAAGAAGGCTTATCTATTGAATTTGGAGCCATGGAAACCTTGGAGGCATTCGCTGGTGTGCCGCTAGAGGAGTTAACTCGAAAAGAAGTTGAAGATGTTGAGTTTCTACTGCCGAATGCAGAGCAATTCTTAGCTATCTACCGTGCTTCTTCCCAAGATTCTTACCGAAATGAAAATAACAATCATAAAGATTTTGCTAAGATTGCTTACTTGGAAAAAATGACAAAATGATGGACATTCAGGAATTCTCCTGTCTGTCTTTTTTACTATCTTTTTGTTATAATGGTCTGAGTGAAAATCTAGAAATATCCAAGGGAGAGTATCATGTCATCATCCTATATCAATGTTATCGGTGCTGGTCTGGCTGGCAGTGAAGCAGCTTACCAGATTGCCAAGCGTGGAATCCCCGTCAAACTCTATGAAATGCGGGGTGTTAAGTCAACTCCTCAACACAAAACTGCAGACTTTGCAGAACTGGTCTGCTCTAACTCTCTGCGAGGAGATGCGCTGACCAATGCAGTCGGTCTGCTCAAGGAAGAAATGCGGCGGTTGGACTCGGTCATTTTAAAAGCTGCAGAAGCGACTCGGGTGCCAGCAGGAGGTGCTCTAGCGGTTGATAGAGAAGGCTTTTCGCAGATGGTGACGGAACTAGTGACCAATCATCCATTGATTGAGGTCATTCGTGAAGAAATCACCGAAATTCCGGAGGATGCCATCACAGTCATTGCGACAGGGCCGTTAACCAGTGATGCTTTGGCCGAAAAAATCCACGCGCTCAATGGAGGCAACGGTTTTTATTTCTACGACGCAGCAGCGCCAATCATCGATGTCAATACCATTGATATGACCAAAGTCTATCTCAAATCCCGCTATGATAAGGGCGAAGCAGCCTATCTCAATGCGCCAATGACCAAGCAAGAATTTATGGATTTCCATGATGCTTTGGTCAATGCTGAGGAAGCACCGCTCAATTCTTTTGAGAAGGAAAAATACTTTGAAGGCTGCATGCCTATTGAAGTCATGGCTAAGCGAGGGATTAAAACCATGCTTTATGGACCCATGAAGCCGGTTGGTTTGGAATATCCAGATGACTACCAAGGACCTCGTGACGGTGAATTTAAGACGCCATACGCTGTGGTGCAGCTTCGTCAGGACAATGCAGCGGGCAGTCTCTACAATATCGTTGGCTTCCAGACCCATCTCAAATGGGGCGAACAAAAGCGGGTCTTTCAAATGATTCCTGGCCTTGAGAATGCAGAATTTGTCCGCTATGGTGTTATGCATCGAAACTCCTATATGGACTCTCCAAATCTGCTTGAACAGACTTTCCGCTCTAAGAAACAGCCAAATCTTTTCTTTGCAGGTCAAATGACTGGAGTTGAAGGGTACGTAGAGTCAGCAGCTTCAGGTCTAGTTGCTAGTATCAATGCTGCTCGACTCTTCAAAGGAGAAGAAGCACTTGTTTTTCCAGAAACAACAGCTATTGGAAGTCTGCCTCATTATGTTACTCATGCTGACAGCAAGCATTTCCAACCTATGAATGTCAATTTTGGCATTATCAAAGAGCTGGACGGCCCTCGAATTCGTGACAAGAAAGAGCGCTATGAGAAAATTGCTGAGCGAGCCTTGCAGGATTTACACCCTTATTTGGATAAATAATCTATTTTCTATCATTATCTAATAAAAATCATTAAAAAGTTAGGAAATTCCTAACTTTTTTGCTTAATTTGTGATATAATAAATAAAAATTTTGAAAATAGAAAGTTTTCTGAAAATGAATAAATCCTATTTTTATCTTGAAATGAAAACACATGAATTAGTCGTTCCTTATACTAAGCAAAAACGCCGTGTCCGCGTATTGCTTCCAAAGAACTATAGCCAGGATACAAATAAGACGTATCCCGTTGTTTATTTTCATGACGGACAAAATGTTCTCTATAGCAAAGAGTCTTTCAGCGGCCATTCTTGGAAGGTGATTCCGACAATTAAGCGTAATCCAGATATTGAAAAAATGATTGTCGTGGCTATTGACAACGATGGCCAACGGCGCATGAATGAATACGCAGCTTGGAAGTTCCAAGAGTCCAATATTCCCGGCATTCAGTTTGGCGGCAAGGGAACGGAGTATGCGGAGTTTGTCATGGAAGTTGTCAAGCCTTTTATTGACCAGCATTATCGGACCAAGTCTGATCGGTTGCATACGGCTATGATTGGCTCTTCTCTTGGAGGCAATATCAGCCAGTTTATCGGTGTTGAATACCAAGATCAGATTGGCTGTCTGGGCATCTTTTCATCAGCTAATTGGCTGCATCAGGAAGCTTTTGACCGTTATATTGAGAGAAAAAAACTTCAGGTAGACCAGCGAGTTTTCATTTATGTTGGGACGGAAGAGGCTGATGATACAGATAAGACATTGATGGCGGGCAATATCAAGCAGGCCTATATTGATTCATCGCTCAGCTATTTCCGGCAGTTACTTGTATCTGGGGTAGATTTGTCCAATATTCAGATTAAGATCCAGTCTGGAGCTATTCACAACGAGGTCGCTTGGGCGGAGCACTTGCCGGACTGTTTCCGTTTTATCGGCGAAAAATGGTAATCTAGTCAAACACTAAGAAAGAGGTAGAAACTATGCATGTAGAATTTTTAAGTCATTGGAGTGGCAATCTAGGTCGTGAAATGTATGTCAATCGCTATGGCCACTCTGGGCTCCCGATTATAGTCTTTGCATCATCAGGCGGCAGCCATAACGAGTATGCTGACTTTGGCATGATTGAAGCCTGCGCAGGTTTTATTGAGGCCGGTAAGGTCCAGTTTTTCACTCTTAGCAGTGTTGATAGTGAGAGCTGGTTGGCGGACTGGAAGCATCCTCACGATCGAGCAGAAATGCATCGTGCATATGAGCGTTATGTCATCGAGGAAGCTATTCCTTTCGTTAAGCATAAGACAGGCTGGTTTGACCCTATGATGACGACAGGCTGCTCCATGGGAGCTTATCATGCTGTTAATTTCTTCCTGCAGCATCCAGATGTTTTCAATAAAGTGATTGCCCTCAGTGGTGTCTATGATGCACGTTTCTTTGTCGGTGATAATTTGAGCGACGAAGTCATTTATCAAAACTCGCCAGCTGACTATATCTGGAACCAAAATGATGGCTGGTTTATTGACCGCTATCGACAGGCGGATATTATCGTTTGTACTGGCTTGGGCGACTGGGAGCAGGATGGCCTGCCTTCCTTCTACACGCTGAAAGAGGCTTTTGAGCATAAGAATATTCCAGCTTGGTTTGCTGAATGGGGCCATGATGTTTCCCACGACTGGATTTGGTGGCGTAAGCAAATGCCGTATTTCCTTAATGAACTCAATCTTTAAAGGAGGTTTCCTATGAATTATATCGTTATTTCTCCCTATTATCCGCAAAATTTTCAGCAGTTTACAGTGGAGCTGGCTAACAAAGGAATCACTGTTCTGGGAATTGGTCAGGAGCCTTATGACCAGCTAGACCAACCTTTGAAGGATTCATTGACTGAATATTTCAGAGTAGAAAATCTTGAAAATCTTGACGAAGTAAAAAGAGCTGTGGCCTTTCTTTTCTACAAGCATGGGCCTATCGATCGGATTGAGTCTCATAATGAATACTGGCTGGAACTGGACGCTGAGTTGCGTGAGCAATTCAATGTCTTTGGAGCAAAACCAAAAGACTTGAAAAAAACCAAGTTCAAATCTGAGATGAAGAAACTCTTTAAAAAAGCAGGTGTTCCAGTCGTACCCGGTCAGATTGTCAATACAGAAGCTGGAGCTGATTTGGCTGTCAAGAAACTTGGCCTGCCTTTGATTGCCAAGCCTGATAATGGAGTGGGAGCAGCTGCGACCTTTAAATTGGAAACAGCAGATGATGTCGAACGATTCAAGCAAGAATGGGATCATCAGACCGCTTATTTCTTTGAAAAGTTTGTCCAGTCTGGCGAAATCTGTACTTTTGATGGTTTGGTAGATAAGGACGGTCAGATTGTCTTTGCAACAACCTTTGACTATGCGCATACACCGCTGGATTTGATGATGTATAAGATGGATAATTCCTACTACGTTCTCAAGGATATGGATCCAAAACTCCGTACTTATGGAGAAGCGATTGTCAAAATCTTTGGCATGAAAGAGCGGTTTTTCCATATTGAGTTCTTCCGCGAAGGCGATGATTATGTAGCTATTGAGTACAATAACCGTCCAGCCGGTGGCTTTACCATTGATGTCTATAATTTCGCTCACTCAATCGATCTTTACAGAGGCTATGCAGCGATTGTAGCAGGAGAGCCTTTCCCGGCTGCCCACATGGAGCCACTGTATTGTTTGGCAACCTCGCGCCGTGCATCAACGAACTATGCTTACCCTGAGGCTGACTTGCTGGAGAAATACAGAGATAATTTCAAGGTTAAGAAAGACATGCCAGCCGCATTTGCGGAGCTGCAAGGTGACTACCTCTATATGCTGACAACACCAAGCCGCGAGCAGATGGAGCAGATGATTGCAGACTTTGCTAAACAGGCTGACTAATCAGAGGCATGCTCTGCTATTATTTTCCTATAACAGTTTCAAAATAGTAAAAACTACTCTAGCACAAAAAGTTTGTGAAATTTCTATTTTGGTGTCGGAAACCAGTTTATCCAATGGATTGACTGGTTTTTCTTTGTGAAATATAAGTGAGCAAAAGTTTTGACAGTGCTTACAGCTTTAGATAGAATTAAATAGAAGAATTATGCTTAGAAAGGCAAAAAAATGGCAACTTTAGATAAAGATCTTTTGTTAGAGATGTTCCGTAAGATGGAAGAAATCCGTCGTATGGACTTGAAAATTGCTCAACTTGTAAAAAAAGGAAAGGTTCCTGGAATGACTCACTTCTCAGTGGGTGAGGAAGCAGCCAATGTCGGTGCTATGCTGGCCTTAAATGAGGATGATTTGTTGACTTCTAACCACCGGGGGCACGGTCAAGCTATCGCCAAAGGAATCAACCTCAACGAAATGATGGCGGAAATCCTAGGGAAATACACCGGAACCTGTAAAGGAAAAGGCGGCTCTATGCACATTGCTGATCTAGATGCTGGAAATCTTGGTGCTAATGGTATCGTAGGTGGTGGCATGGGAATCGCTGTCGGAGCAGCTCTGACCCAGCAAATGCAGAAGACAGGCAAGATTGTTGTCTGCTTCTTTGGTGACGGTGCTACCAACGAAGGTGTCTTCCACGAAGCAGTCAACATGGCTTCTATCTGGAATCTACCAGTAATTTTCTATTGTATCAATAACGGCTATGGCATTTCTGCTGACATCAAGAAAATGACCAATGTAGAGCACATTCACGAGCGCAGTGCAGCTTATGGTATTCCGGGTATGTTCATTGAAGATGGCAATAATGTTCTGGATGTCTATGAAGGCTTCCAAAAGGCTGTGGAGCATGTTCGCAGTGGTAAAGGACCTGTCTTGATTGAGAGTGTAACCTATCGTTGGTTGGGACACTCTTCCTCTGATCCAGGTAAATACCGTACTCGTGAAGAAGTAGAAGAATGGAAGAAGAAGGATCCAATCGAAAATCTTCGTAAATACCTGCTGGAAAACAAGATTGCAAGCGAGGAAGAGCTAGAAGCTATCCAAGCTGGAGTAAAAGAAGCAGTAGAAGCGTCTGTGAAGTTTGCAGAAGAAAGCCCGTTCCCGCCGCTTGAATCTGCCTTTGAAGATATTTACGCGGACTAAATAGAGGAGAAAAAGAAAATGGAAACTAAAACTATGTCTTTTCGTGACACCATTATCCTCGCTATGTCTGAGGAAATGCGTCGCGATGAAAATGTACTCTTGATGGGAGAGGATGTCGGAGTCTTTGGTGGAGATTTCGGAACATCTGTTGGTATGCTGGAAGAGTTTGGACCAGAGCGTGTACGCGACTGTCCGATTTCGGAAGCAGCTATTTCTGGAGCAGCAGCTGGAGCAGCTATGACAGGGCTGCGTCCAATCGTAGACATGACCTTTATGGACTTCTCTGTAATCGCCATGGATGCTATTGTTAACCAAGCCGCTAAAACGCGCTATATGTTTGGTGGAAAAGGTCAGGTGCCAATGACTGTCCGCTGTGCAGCAGGTAATGGAGTTGGTTCTGCCGCTCAGCACTCGCAGTCTTTGGAATCTTGGTTTACCCACATACCAGGTCTTAAGGTAGTCGCTCCAGGAACTCCGGCTGATATGAAAGGCCTTCTCAAAGCTTCTATCCGAGACAACAACCCAGTCATTATTCTGGAATACAAGTCTGAATTTAACCAAAAAGGCGAAGTGCCACTGGATCCTGAGTATGTAATCCCACTTGGAGTGGGTGAAATCAAAAAAGAAGGTACCGATGTAACAGTTGTTACCTACGGAAAAATGCTTCGCCGTGTCATGCAGGCGGCTGAAGAATTAGCAGAAGAAGGTATCTCTGTAGAAGTGGTTGACCCTCGTACATTGGTGCCGCTTGATAAGGATATTATCATCAATTCTGTTAAGAAGACTGGAAAGGTTGTTCTGGTTAATGATGCCCACAAAACTAGCGGTTTCATTGGTGAAATTTCAGCGATTATTTCTGAGTCTGAAGCATTTGACTATCTAGATGCTCCAATCCGCCGTTGTGCAGGTGAAGATGTGCCAATGCCTTATGCACAAAACTTGGAAAACGCGATGATTCCGACCGTTGAAAGCATCAAAGACGCTATTCGGAAGACATATCATAAAGAATAAGGTATAATAAAGAAAAGGCTTTCTCACGAATTAGATTACATAAATTATTTTATGTGATCTAATCTTGTGTAGAGGGTTAAAGAGACTTAGAATTTTACTAATTGCAGAAAATCGTTATTCGGATTGATTATATCCGATGAGCAAATTAGTAAATCTACAAGGTTGATCGCCGATAGTGGCAACCGTAGCAACTTGAGATATGTTTGTATTCAAGTTACTTGTAAAGTTGCAACAGGAGAGAGTCGAATCGATGATATTCGACGAACGACTTAGTAAGTCTACTAGGTTGGTCGTAGATAGCGGCAACCGTAGTAACTTGAGATACGTTTCGTATCCAAGTTACTTGTAGAGTTGAACTCGGGCTAAAAGCTTGGAAAAAAGATAAATCTTCTCGCCTTCATCGAAGCCTGCGTAGATTTCCTATTTTTCAATTTCTTTTTACGCCCTTAGTATGATTGGAACTGAATTCGGACGGAGGTCTGTGAAAAAAAAGATAGATTACCTTGTGTTCATCGAACACAGCGTCAATCTCCTATTTTTTCATTGCCCTCTGCGTCCTTAATATCTTATATTTGAACACGGGCTAAAAGCTCGGAAAAAAGATAAATCTTCTTGACTTCATCGAAGCCTGCGAAGATTTCCTATTTTTCAGTCGCTTTTTAACGCCCTTAGTATCATAATTAGAATTGGAGAGGTCATGGCTGATGATAAGCTAAGAGCGACTCCTGCAGCTAGAAAGTTAGCGGATGATTTGGGAATCAACCTCTATGATGTTTCTGGTTCAGGTGCAAACGGTCGTGTCCACAAAGAAGACGTGGAAACTTATAAAGATACAAATGTGGTGCGCATTTCACCACTGGCAAAACGAATTGCCCAAGAACACAATATTGCTTGGCAAGAGATTCAAGGAACTGGCCATCGTGGCAAGATTATGAAGAAAGATGTTCTTGCCTTCTTGCCTGAGAATGTTGAGAGCGATACAATAAAATCTCCTGCTCAAATTGAAAAAGTAGAAGAAGTGCCTGATAATGTCACTCCTTACGGGGAAATTGAGCGTATTCCAATGACACCAATGCGTAAGGTTATCGCCCAACGTATGGTTGAATCCTACCTAACTGCGCCAACCTTCACGCTCAACTACGATGTCGATATGTCTGAGATGCTGGCTCTTCGTAAGAAGGTTCTTGATCCAATCATGGAAGCAACTGGCAAGAAAGTAACTGTCACAGACTTGCTTTCGCTAGCTGTTGTGAAGACACTGATGAAGCATCCATACCTCAATTCGACCTTGACAGAGGATGGCAAGACCATTATCACACACAACTATGTCAACCTTTCAATGGCAGTCGGTATGGATAATGGCCTGATGACACCAGTTGTCTACAATGCAGAAAAAATGAGCCTATCAGAACTTGTGGTTGCCTTTAAAGATGTAATCGGACGTACTTTGGAAGGCAAGTTAGCTCCAAGCGAGCTGCAAAATTCAACCTTCACAATCAGTAACTTAGGTATGTTTGGTGTTCAGTCCTTCGGTCCTATCATCAATCAGCCAAACTCTGCTATCTTGGGTGTGAGCTCAACAGTAGAGAAACCTGTCGTTGTTAATGGCGAAATTGTTATCCGTCCAATTATGAGTCTGGGCTTGACCATTGACCACCGTGTAGTTGATGGAATGGCTGGAGCTAAGTTTATGAAGGACTTGAAGGCTCTGATTGAAGATCCAATTTCAATGTTGGTATAAGATTTTCTTTGCTAATCTAAAAAGCAAAGAAGCACGCAGCAATGAATCACTAAATTAGAAAAGGAAAGAAAAATGGCTTTAGAAGTAATTATGCCAAAAGCCGGCGTAGATATGACTGAAGGGCAAATTGTCCAATGGAATAAGAAAGTCGGCGAATTTGTCAAAGAAGGGGAAATCCTTCTGGAAATCATGACTGACAAGGTCAGCATGGAATTGGAAGCTGAAGAAGATGGCTATCTGATTGCCATTCTCAAAGGTGACGGAGAAACTGTTCCTGTAACGGAAGTCATCGGTTACTTGGGTGAAGAAGGAGAAAACATACCAACCGCTGGCGATTCTGCTCCTGCGGAAGCACCAGCTCCTGCACCAGCTGCAGCAAGCACAGATGATGATAAGAGTGATGATGCTTACGATATCGTTGTTATCGGTGGTGGTCCTGCTGGTTATGTAGCGGCTATCAAAGCAGCGCAACTGGGTGGCAAGATTGCCTTAGTTGAGAAGTCTGAACTCGGCGGAACTTGCTTGAACCGTGGCTGTATTCCTACCAAGACTTACTTGCACAATGCTGAAATCATTGAAAACCTTGGTCACGCTGCTAATCGCGGTATCATCATTGAAAATCCAAGCTTCACAGTAGACATGGACAAGGTCCTTGAAACTAAAAACAAGGTTGTTAATACGCTTGTTGGAGGTGTTGCCGGTCTTCTCCACAGCTATGGCGTAGATGTCCATAAGGGAATTGGTACCATTACTAAAGACAAGAATGTTCTTGTAAACGGCAGCGAGCTGCTAGAAACGAAGAAGATTATCTTGGCGGGTGGTTCAAAAGTCAGCAAAATCAATGTTCCTGGTATGGAATCGTCTCTTGTGATGACCAGTGATGATATTCTGGAAATGAACGAAGTGCCAGAAAATCTAGTTATTATCGGCGGTGGTGTTGTCGGTATTGAGCTTGGCCAAGCCTTCATGACATTTGGCTCAAAAGTCACTGTCATTGAAATGATGGACCGTATCGTACCAGCTATGGATGCGGAAGTTTCTAAAAACCTTCGCCTCATCTTGGAGCGCAAGGGCATGACGATTCTAACTGAAACCAAGTTGGAAGAAATCATCGAAGAAAATGGCAAACTCCGTATCAAGGTTGAAGGAAAAGAAGATATCCTCGCAGATAAGGCTCTGCTTTCTATCGGACGCGTGCCAGACCTAGAAGGCATCGGTGAGGTTGAATTCGAACTGGATCGCGGTCGTATCAAGGTCAATGAGTATATGGAAACTTCTGTTCCAGGTATTTACGCGCCAGGTGACATCAATGGTACTAAGATGCTGGCTCATGCAGCTTTCCGTATGGGTGAAGTCGCTGCTGAAAATGCTCTGAAAGGTAACCACCATATTGCTAAACTCAATCTGACACCTGCAGCTATCTACACCCTGCCAGAAGTAGCAGCAGTTGGTTTGACAGAAGAGCAAGCTCGTGAGAAATACGATGTAGCGATTGGTAAGTTCAACTTCGCTGCTAATGGTCGTGCTATCGCTTCAGATGCAGCTCAAGGATTCGTTAAAGTCATTGCTGACAAGAAATATGGTGAAGTGCTTGGTGTTCATATCATTGGTCCTGCAGCCGCAGAATTAATCAATGAAGCATCAACCATCATCGAAATGGAAATCACCGTAGAAGAAATGCTTAAGACCATTCACGGTCACCCAACCTTCTCAGAAGTCATGTACGAAGCATTTGCGGACGTACTGGGATTGGCAGTTCACTCACCTAAGAAAAAATAATTTAAAAGATAGATTAGACTGGGCATAAATCATTGTTCCAGTCTCTATCGTATAAAGAGGTAGCTTATGAAATACATTGTTAACTATTCAAATGATACAGCTTTTAATATCGCTCTGGAGGAGTATGCTTTCAAACGCCTTTTAGATGAGGATGAAATTTTCCTGCTCTGGATCAACAAACCTTCTATCATCGTGGGGCGCCACCAAAACACTATTGAAGAGATCAACCGTGATTATGTTCGTGAGCATGGCATTGAGGTCGTACGTCGTATCAGCGGCGGTGGAGCTGTTTATCATGATCTAAATAACCTCAACTACACCATTATCTCTAAGGAAAGTGAAGATAGAGCCTTTGACTTCAAGAGTTTTTCCACGCCGGTTATCAACACCTTGGCAGAACTTGGGGTAAAGGCTGAATTCACTGGCCGCAATGACCTAGAGATTGATGGCAAGAAGTTCTGTGGCAATGCGCAGGCTTATATTAATGGCCGTATCATGCACCACGGTTGCCTGCTCTTTGATGTTGATTTGTCTGTCTTGGCTAATGCGCTTAAGGTTTCTAAAGACAAGTTCGAATCAAAAGGGGTTAAATCCGTCCGTGCACGCGTGACAAATATTGTCAATGAATTGCCAGAAAAGATTACTGTTGAAGAATTCCGCGACCTGCTTCTGGACTATATGAAGAAAGAATATCCAGAAATGACAGAATATGTCTTCTCCGAGAAAGAACTGGAAGAAATCAAGCAAATCAGAGATAGCAAGTTTGGAACTTGGGACTGGAACTACGGTAAATCGCCTGAATACAATGTGCGCCGTGGCACCAAGTTTACCAGTGGTAAGGTAGAAATCTTTGCCAATGTTGTTGAATCAAAGATTCAGGATATTAAAATCTATGGAGACTTTTTTGGTATTGAGGACGTAGCAGCAGTAGAAGATGTGCTGCGCGGCGTTAAATACGAACGCGAAGATGTGCTCAAAGCCCTTGAAACGATTGATATCAGCCGCTACTTTGCCGGAATCAGCAGAGAAGAGATTGCTGAAGCTATCGTCGGTTAAAATATGACATAAAGAAAACCAAGCTCTCGAAGAGTTTGGTTTTTCATGTAAACAGTATATTTCAAATCAACAACATTCTTACGTTTCCTTGACCAGCTAGTTTTCTCTAGGCTTTATCTGCCAGATATGATAAAATGATAGGGAATCAGAGAAAGAGGTGTCTTGATGCAGAAAGTCCCAGTAGAAAGCCTTGGTCTGTTTGAGCAGTTGGACCGCACAGTTGTAGCTTTTCTGAAGAAAAAACCATCTCCTAATCCAGACAATTTTTATGTTAGCATATCTGCAGAAGATTATGAGAAAAAGAAAGAAGAATTTGAAAAATCAGGCTATCAAGCCGTCAAATTGCCACTTGGCATGGCGCTAGATAATGTTATTCAGCAACTTTCTTTCCAAAATCTTGTCATTGGCGGACTCTATATGGTAGATATCTTCGTTCCCAAGGAAGACCTGATGCCCTTAAAGGATCTTGTTGATAGCTTTTGCATCATGTTTGCAGCAGCTAATAATCGAATAGAGAATATCAAGGCTTACGACCTGATGAAGAGTAAGACAGTTTACTTTATCGGAAGACTCTTCACAGACAACCCTCAGCCAGGTGATGAAGTTAGCTTTGAAGGGCTGAATAGAGAAACAGCAGACGGCTCCTACGAAGCGGTCAAATGCTTCCTAACTAGAGAAAGCGCTGAAAAGTACAACTCTAAAAATCGACCTGTCACAGCAGCAAACCTTGAACATCTCAAGCACTTCTGGGGCAAACCGCTGATTATTGAGCCGCATCGGAACTATTGGATTGAGTTTTTATAAAGGAAAGAGCGAAGCATCTAAACTAGATTTTCGCTCTTTTGTTATTATTGTCATTCTGTTAATTACATATTTTAAATTATGTAACATTATAATTTATCCAAAGCATTTTTTGCTCGTCGTTGACAATATGAGTGTAGAGGTCAGTTACCTGAGTACTAGCATGCCCTAGCTGATGACTGACGAGAACTTGAGATTTGGTTGCATCGTATAAGCGTGTAGCAAGCGTGTGGCGGAGTTTGTGAGGCGTCACTCGCACCTTGAAGTCCTCAGAATACTTGGCTACCATTTTTTCGACACTAGAAGCATCGATTCGATTAGGAGTGCCACGGTATTCAGTCAAAAAGAAGGCTGTATCCGTCTTTTCGGCCTTGTATCGTTTGCTTCGAATACTCAGATAGTCTTCTAAATAGGGCTTAGCAAATGCAGCAACATTGACAGAATCCCTTTTTCCTCCTTTTCTTGTCACTTCAATGACCATCATTTTGAGATTGATGTCTTTTAGGTCTAGATTGACAGCTTCAGACAGACGAACACCAGAGGCTAGCAGCAAGGCAATGATAGCTAAATCTCGTTCTTTGTTTTTGTTGAAGGAGGACAGAGCGCGGTTAGAGAGCTTCTTAGGGTACTCCGTATCAATATACTGGAGAAATTCTTCCGTCTCATCCCCTAAAAAGAGCTTTTGCTTAATATTCTCTGCACGAGCAGCCAGAGTTTCCTTTTTCTTCTTAGTAGCAACCTTTTTCATCACATTTCGATAGAAGTAGGGCTCACCCTGCTCGTTTTCCACTTCCTCCGTCAAATATTTGTAGAGACTGGACAAAGCTGAAAGAGTCCGGTTGATGGTTGTCTGGGAAACACCGTTTTGAGTTGTATTAGCATTGAGAAGCGGACGTTCACGCAGATAAAGAATGAAGGCTTCCATGTCTTTCTTGGTCATATTTTCCAAGACCGATAGAGGGATCTCAGCAATATGCGAAGCATCCGTTATACCAGATTCAAGCACCCAGTTAAAAAAGCGATCATATTCTTTGAGGTATTCGTATAAGGTTGTAAAACTATAAGGCACCGCCAGCTTAGACTGGTAATATTCCAAAATGTACCAGGGCATAGTGGCTTTGAGTTTATCAATTCTTTCTAATAACAGTTCACGTCTCATCATACTTCTCCGTTTTTTCCATAACAGTAGTATAGCATATCTAGATATATTTTTCAAGAAAATTATAGTTTTTCGGAAAGATGATAGAGGGGCCTATATAATCTGACTTTACTATTCAAACAGATTATATAAAATATAAATTAACTAAAAAATTAAAAAATGTATTTTATTTCGCGGAAAACTGAATTTTTTAAAAACCAAAACTTACACTAAAAATGTACATTATTAAAGTATTAAAGTGAAAACTGAAATTTTTTCATTTGTACTTTTTGATAGAACTGATTCGATATGTGAAAATGAAAATCCGTTCCACTAACACTGAAAATGTAAATATTGCATCTATACTCTATAACTACAAAAAAGTCTCAATATTGAGACTTCTCATTTAACTATTCTTAATACAGGACCTTTTTGTGCCAATTGATAATTATCATTAATTGAAATATCTAATGATTTTTCTAACTCATCTTTGGGTAGAGATAAGTTAGAAATCAGTTCATTTTTTTGTAAAATATCATTACTGATAATTAAGTCAAATACTTTACGGTAAAGACTAGGTTTTTCAGGAGTCAATTCATCGTCCAAAGGCTCACGCTTCTTCCACTTATTAAAGCCAATTTTCTTAAACAAATATAATTTTTGATCATCATTGATTAACTCTAACTGATAAGTTCTCATAATCATTGATTGAATAGAAACTTTCCAATATTTCTTTAACTCAATATAAAAGTCTAAATTAGTAGATAACAAAGATTTTAAAAAACCATTCTCAGGTAACAATAAACAAGAAGCAAAATAGTTCGCCTGCCTCTCAATAATATTCTTTAATTCCTGAGAGGTATAGTCGTGAATACTTTCAATATCTCCATGGAGTAAAATATGACCTAATTCGTGTGCAATATTAAAACGACGACGTACAGCAGATTCTCCATTATCTGTCAGCATGATATACGGTCTATCTTCAATCCATTCTGACACTGCATCCAATTTGTCATCAGACATATTGGACTCAACAACAATAATACCATTAACTTCTGCAATCTCAGTGAGATTAGAAATTGGTATATCTTTACCTAATCCCCATAGTTCTCTTAATTCTTTAGCTTTTTCCTCAATATCGTTATCCGTAATATCGTAAATAGTTTTCGTTAAAATATCAGGTAGAGTTAATTCAGGAAAATTAACATACTGAGACAGCAAATCATAAATTTCCTTTTGAAATTCTAACCTGACAGCCTGCATATCCCTTGCTCTTTTAGTAGCCGCAGATTGACTACGAAAAAAAGTGGCCCCTTCATAAAACCTTTTAGGTTCAGAAGTAAAATAGGTGTATGGAAAATCTAGCTCAGCAACAATTGTCATTAACTTACTTGCTCCTGGATGTGTTTTCCCTAATTCATAATTAGAAATCATTTGTCTAGATATTCCTGTGCGTTCAGCCAATTCTTTTTTAGTTAATCCTCTGGCTATTCTAGCCTTTGTTAGTTTAGAGGGACTAAATATTCCTTGTTCCATTTACTTCTCTCTCCTAAGAAGCTTTTCTGACAGCTCCGTTAAAGTCAAATCTAGTTTCTTTTGAGTGGTCTGCTCTTGTTCTTTCGAGGCAACAATCCGCTGGGTATTCATAATATCTACTTTCTCAATCCATTGCTCTGTATCAACATTTGGCAAACCCAACTGAACAAATTGCAGGTGATGATTCTTTCCACCGTATGTTAAGAGGAGAAACGGTGGGTTATCAGTATCATAATGCTTATTGATATCCTCTTGGGTCGTAAAGAGATCAAATTGTTTATTTTTCACACTAGCCACACTTCTGTGAAGAGCTTTTTTCGGCATTGTTTTTATACTTCTGGTTTTTACTGGAGAAATAATGGCTCCTTTTGTTTCAATCATTGTATAAGTATAGCCGTTCATTTTATTATTCACTGCCGATAACATTTGCACATCTGTTTTCATTGATGAATCTTCTAAAACTAAGCGCAACGCTACATCAACTAATGCTTGTCGGATATGCCCATAAGTCTTTCGCATTTCTGGGTGCCGCAATACAGGAGTGGTATCAATGAGTTCCCACAAAAAACGATAGGCCTCTTTAATACTGTATGCTAATTCACCAGCTAATCGTGGGTCACACTCTGCTTCTAAATGAGTTCTTAAAATTCCCATCTTTTCTCCTAACTATTAACTTTATACATGCCATGTTAATAGTTTACCTTTTTTAAAAAAAATGTCAATACTGAAACATACTAAGAATAGTAGGGAGAAATTACGCACTGCTTTTTTGGGGCAAAGTAGAGGTGTCTTTTTAAATCAAGAGGCTTTTCCAAAATATTCATTTACTATTTAATATTTAGCATCCCCATCGATACAAACGTTGTACATTATTCTTTCTTAAAATAATGTACAAACACAAAATAAAGTACTTTTTTCAATTTACGTATTTTATGCTTCTATCTCAATATTATCAAGGGTTTAGACCATCTTAAGTCAATTGTACATAAACTTTTAGTTTTCAAAACAGATAATAAAAACAAGACAGAATTGATGAGCTAAACTCTGGCTTGTTTTACCTAAAACTTATTCTTCTAATTCGATTTTTTGAAAATAATCCAGTTGCCATTTTTGTGTTGCCTGAGCTGTTTTATTTAAATTTGTGCACCAGGAAGGATAAAACCGCATAGCCATCTTTCCTTTACAATCCTTTGTAGAAAGAATTTTTTTGCTGATAGCCACCTCTTTGGGAATTATAAATAAACCGCAATGACAGTCGTCGATAACGACAATAACCAGTTCATCACCCAAGTCTCTATCAGTATAAGGAATATTCTTGTTGTCTTGGTCTTTTTTCCAAAAGACTGTAAAGTATCCTTCTTTTTTGGGTGTTTTCTTTGCCAAACGGCATCTTTTATATTCTTGATTATCCTTTGGCTTAATTAAAATGCTTTCATAGTCTTCGTTCCATTTTTCATTTACCAGATCAAAGTCACCATAATACCTATAAAGAATGTCTGTCATTTTCATTGTTTTATTGCCTTTCTAATTTTTCACCAAAATAAAATTATGTAAAATAATTGCTAGAATAAAAATTCCCTAATCAAATCAACTACTTGCTCATTTTGCGGCAAGGAAGAATGATGGGCATCCTTGCCTACTATAACGACCTCTCTGTGTGAAGCAATCTTTCCTTTGTAAATCAAACTCCCAGCCTCTACACTGCTTTTATGGACAATTCCGTCACCATCTCGGAAAAAGATTCCTAAAATTGATAAATGCTGCAGCTTCTTAGGCAGTTTTCCTTGGTTGGCTACAAAGTCATCTAGCATTGGGACTCGATAATTAAGATTTTTCTTGTTCAGATTATAAGGACTGCCAATAGTCAGGAGCTTTTCCATTTCTAACCCAGAATGGTTTGCTAGGTATTGCTGAAGAAATACTGTATAAATTAGACCACCGTTAGAATGTCCTAAAGCCTTAAAGTTGTTAAAAGAGTACTTCTCTCGCAAAACGGTCAAGGCAGCGTCAAACATGGCTGCCTGCTGCTTGATGTTTTCATAACCATCGCGATTATTTTGAAAGCCAACTACAAAAATGGGATTTCTATCCTTTCGCTTCAAATGCCCTCGGTAAGTTATACGACCGTCATCCCAGACTTTAATACGGATTAGACTATGATGCGGATGCTGATTTCGATTAAGCTTTTTAACCATTCGATTAAAACGATTCTCAGTCGCCGAACTACCTGGAATCATGATAATAGGATGTATTTTGACCTTGCTGGCAGGTAGATGAGAAATAGGGTGGGAAGGCAGCTTATTCAATAATTTTTGAAAGGTTTTAGCAAGTCGATGAATTAATTGAGTCAAAAAAGGATTCATTCTAGTCTCCGTATCTGAATCTGATGTTTCCAAAAACAAGCCACATAAAACTTAGTTATGCGACTTGTTTTTTTGTTATTACTTCCGCTTCTTCTTGTTTTTCTTCATTTGCTTGGCCATTTTGTTCATGCTGCGACGCATTAGAAATTCTCCAGCCTTGCCTTTGAGACCGCCACCAAACATTTGGCTCATATCCGGCATGCCGGCCCCTCCTAAGCCTGACATATCTGGCATACCGCCTTGACCCATCATGCCTTCTAGAGCTGACATGTCGGGCATTCCTCCGCCGCCTGACATGTTCTTAGGCATATTGTTTGGATTAAGACCCATTTGCTTCATCATCTTGCTCATGTCACCTGACAGAACGCCCTGCATCATCTGCTTAGCTTGATTGAAGTCTTTGATAAACTTATTGACATCGACGAAGCTGTTACCTGAACCATTGGCAATCCGACGGCGACGGCTAGGACTCAGCAAGTCAGGATTTTCCCGCTCAGCTGGTGTCATAGAGGATACGATGGCACGCTTGCGAGCAATTTCTTTCTCATCTACTTTGATATTCTTGAGAGCAGGATTATTGGCCATACCTGGAATCAGCTTGAGCAAGTCTTCCATAGGTCCCATGCCTTGTACCTGATCCAGCTGATCAATGAAGTCATTGAAATCAAAGGTGTTTTCCCGCATCTTTTCAGCCATTTCAAGCGATTTTTTCTCATCGTATTCTTGAGAGGCCTTTTCAATCAGAGTCAGCATGTCCCCCATGCCCAAAATCCGGCTGGACATGCGGTCTGGGTGGAAGGTTTCGATGTCAGTGATTTTTTCACCGGTACCAGTAAATTTAATAGGCTTACCAGTAATCTGACGGACAGACAGGGCTGCACCGCCACGGGTATCACCATCAATCTTAGTCAGGATAACCCCGGTCACTTCCAGTTGGCTGTTAAATTCACGAGCGACATTAGCTGCTTCCTGACCAATCATGGCATCGACAACCAAGAGGATTTCATTCGGGTTAGCTAGCGCTTTGACATCAGACAGCTCCTGCATGAGCTTTTCGTCAATCTGGAGACGCCCAGCCGTATCAATCAGGACATAGTCATTGTGGTTGGCTTTTGCCTGATCCAAACCTTGACGGACAATCTCAACAGCTGGAACTTCAGTGCCTAAAGCAAAGACAGGAACATCAATTTGCTGTCCAAGTGTTTTCAGCTGATCGATAGCCGCCGGACGGTAAATATCCGCCGCAATCATGAGCGGACGAGCATTTTCTTCTTTCTTGAGCTTATTAGCAAGCTTACCGGCAAAGGTAGTCTTACCAGCCCCTTGCAGACCCACCATCATGATAATAGTCGGAATTTTTGGCGACTTGATAATCTCAGCAGTATCAGAGCCCAGGATAGTTGTCAGCTCTTCGTCAACAATCTTGATAATCTGTTGCGCTGGATTGAGGGTATCGATAACCTCATGGCCGACAGCACGCTCACGGACTTTCTTGATAAAGTCTTTGACAACTGGCAGGGCAACGTCGGCTTCTAAAAGGGCCAGACGAATCTCTTTGGTTGCTTCCTGAACATCGCTCTCTGAGATTTTTCCTTTTCTGCGCAGATTTTTAAAGACGTTCTGCAAACGTTCCGTTAAACTTTCAAATGCCATTTTTTATTTCTCCTAGTTTCTATTTCAATCAATTCAGTGGAAATTTTCCAAAACGAGTTAAACAAGCGTATTCTTCAGCAGAGACTTCTTTCATAATCTCATTTGGGTAGCCCCAGCAGCTGAAGCCTTCTTGCATTGCCTTAGAAAGATCGTCAGGGGAGATGATTTGTACCCTGGCAGGAAAAGATTCTTCCAACTCCAACAACCAGCAGGACATTCCCTTGTAGATAACTTGTTTAGCCATGGTCATTCTCGATTGTCAATACCCGACAGAATCCCAATCTGCTCTTGCAGATAGCTGTCGCCAGGGTATTTCTCCGTAATCTGGTCAAATATCTGACTTCTAACAATGTAGTCCGAGTACATGTGCAGCTTTTTCTCATAGTCTTCCAGAATCTTCTCCGTCCGCTTAATATTATCATAAACAGCCTGACGGCTAACACCAAACTCCTCAGCAATCTCAGCCAGACTGTAGTCGTCTGCATAGTAGAGCTCGATGTAGTTCATCTGCTTGTCAGTCAAAAGCGCCGCATAAAACTCAAAGAGAGCATTCATTCGGTTTGTTTTTTCAATTTCCATAAGAAACATTATACCAAAAAAGCATGATAAACTCTAGTCTGACAAGGGAAATAAACACACGAAATATGAGCTTGCAAAAGCTCAATCAGCTTTTTCTTCCGAGTAAAAGACAAGTTAAAAACTCTTAGTGATAACCAAGAGTTTTGCAATAATTAATTGTTTTCCAAATAAAATTCAAAACGATCGCCGACATACTGGCTTTTTACATATTCAAAAGCTGTACCGTCATCAAAGTAAGAAATCTGAGTCAGTCCCAAGATGGCATGGCCGCGAGGAATATCGAGGTAATTGGCGATTTTTTCCTTAGCCAGTCGAGCATAAATAGTCTGCTGGGACTTGCCGATCTTATAGCCATGTTCCTGCAAGGTCTGGAAGAAATGACTGGTCACCTCTTCTTTTTTGAAATTCTTAATGAACTTCTCTGGAATTGAAGCCACCTCATAAACCACCGGCAAATCGTCAGCGTAGCGAACCCGCTCCATCCGAATGACATTTTCTGTCTTATGGATGCCTAGCTTCTCCACTTCCTGCTCACTTGGCAGAGTACGTCGATAAGAAATGAGCTGGCTGGATGGTGTTTTGCCTTGTGCCTTCATGATTTCCGTGAAGCTGGTGGTGCCGCGCATTTTCTCCTGAACACGTGTGCTGGCTACGAAAGTTCCACTACCGACTCGACGCTCCAGCACTCCCTCCTCAACCAAGAGTGTAATAGCCTGACGCAGGGTCATACGGCTGACTTTAAAAGTTTCGGCTAGATCTCGCTCGCTGGGCAGGCGCTCCCCAATCTCCCAAACAGCATCGTCAATATCTTTCTTAATCTGATCATGAATTTTGATATATGCGGGTAACATGTCGGCTCTTCTTTCTTATTTGGTACCTTCCTTTATTTTAGTACCAAATACTTCAAATGTCAAACTAAATATTGAAGAATAGCTCCTTTTTCTCACGAATTCAGTTGTTTTTTCAAAAAAGATCAAAATTTTAAGAGTTTGTTTATTTGATTTTAGTCAGAGATAGCACTGGCGTCCATGGCAAGTCGGTCTAAACAAACGAAAATAGCAAACTAAAGTCTCATATTCGTTTTTTCATCACTCTCACTCCTTATTACCTTGGAAAAATTCCTTTTTTGTGATAAAATGAGGGGAAAAGATTACTTCTTTTAAGAAAGGGAACAGATGACAACTAGAACTGAATTGCAAGATGTCGAAAAGATTATCGTGCTTGATTACGGAAGCCAGTACAACCAGCTGATTTCACGCCGCATTCGTGAAATCGGTGTTTTTTCTGAGCTCAAGAGTCACAAGATTACTGCTGACGAAGTCCGTGCTATCCAGCCTGTCGGAATTATCCTTTCCGGCGGTCCAAATTCTGTATATGAAGACGGCTCTTTTGATATTGACCCAGAAATTTTCGAGTTGGGAATCCCGATTTTGGGGATCTGCTATGGTATGCAGCTGTTGACTCACAAGCTAGGCGGCAAGGTTGTACCTGCTGGTCATGCTGGAAATCGTGAATATGGGCAGTCAACTCTGTCACATACTGCCAACTCCAGCCTTTTCAACGGAACACCTGAAAGCCAGCTAGTTCTTATGAGCCATGGAGATGCAGTAACAGAAATTCCTGCTGACTTTGTCCGTACTGGTACTTCTGCTGACTGTCCTTTTGCGGCTATTGAAAATCCAGCTAAGAAAATCTACGGCATTCAGTTCCACCCTGAGGTTCGTCATTCGGAGTTTGGCTACGATATCCTGCGCAACTTTGCTCTTAATATTTGTGGAGCCAAAGGCGACTGGTCTATGGATAACTTCATTGACATGGAAATTCAAAAAATCCGCCAAACCGTTGGTGACAAGAAGGTGCTGTTGGGACTTTCTGGTGGTGTAGACTCTTCTGTCGTCGGTGTTCTCTTGCAGAAAGCAATCGGTGATCAACTAATCTGTATCTTTGTGGATCATGGTCTTTTGCGTAAAGGCGAAGCTGACCAAGTCATGGATATGCTTGGCGGCAAATTTGGTTTGAATATCGTCAAGGCAGACGCAGCTAAGCGTTTCCTTGATAAACTAGCCGGTGTTTCAGATCCAGAGCAAAAACGTAAAATCATCGGAAACGAGTTTGTCTATGTCTTTGACGACGAAGCCAGCAAACTGAAAGACGTGAAATTCTTGGCTCAAGGAACGCTCTATACAGACGTTATCGAGTCCGGAACTGACACCGCTCAGACTATTAAATCTCACCACAATGTTGGTGGTCTGCCGGAAGACATGCAGTTTGAGCTGATTGAGCCGTTGAACACACTTTATAAGGACGAAGTTCGTGCTTTGGGTACAGAGCTTGGTATGCCTGATGAAATTGTCTGGCGCCAACCATTCCCAGGACCAGGACTTGCTATTCGCGTTATGGGAGAAATTACTGAGGAAAAATTGGAAACTGTCCGTGAATCGGATGCTATTCTCCGCGAAGAAATTGCCAAAGCTGGTCTTGACCGCGACATCTGGCAATACTTTACTGTTAATACTGGAGTCCGATCTGTTGGTGTCATGGGTGACGGCCGAACTTACGACTACACAATTGCGATTCGCGCTATCACTTCTATTGATGGCATGACAGCTGACTTTGCCAAGATTCCTTGGGATGTTCTGCAAAAAATCTCTGTTCGTATCGTTAATGAAGTAGACCATGTCAACCGTATCGTCTACGATATCACCAGCAAACCACCTGCAACTGTAGAGTGGGAGTAAAAATATAAAAAGCATTATTCTTACTTTAAAAAGGGCAAAAAGCCCTTTTTAATTTTGCGACTTTCAGTCTGTCTCGCTCCGTAAGGTGCGAGACAAATAAACCACCCGCTATGCGGGTGCGCATTGAAGGTTATACCAAAAGAACTCCCAACGCGATACAATAAAGGTGTTCAAGCCAATTGTGAAGCGAAAGGAGAAATATATGGCGCAAAAGGCACATAATTTATCACACACAAAGTGGATGTGTAAATATCACATTGTGTTTACACCTAAGTATAGACGAAAAGTTATCTATAATCAATATCGAAACAGTTTGGGTGAAATATTTCACCGATTATGTAGTTATAAAGGTGTTGAAATTATCGAGGGTCACTTAATGCCAGATCATGTACAAATGAAGCCACCATTAAGAAATATATCCAAGAACAGGAAAAGCATGATATAGCGTTGGATAAATTGAGTGTAAAAGAATATGGGGGCCCCTTTAGGGATAGTGGTAAGTAATGCAAACACCTCTTTGAGAGGTTTGGGACGAGACAAGAGTAATGAGGCTTGAACAAAGTGAAAGCCAGCGCCTTTAGGCGCTAGCTGGTGATGTGGGCTTATAGCCCTGGGACAAACCACCCGTCTAACGGGTGGTTATGATTGCATTGACTTCGCACATCATTTTTTATATAATGACTAGTAAAATATTGATGAAGGAGTTAGAGATGAAAAAATCACTGGATGCTTTTCATTTGAAATTGATTGCTATTGCTGCTATGCTTATCAACCATTTGGGACATACGCTAGAGTTGGAAAATCAGAATATTTACTTATATTTCTTGACTGAAACAATTGGACGACTGACTTTTCCAATCATGGCCTATTTACTGGTTGAGGGATTTCAGTATACACGAAGCAGAGGGAAATACGCACTTCGTCTAACTCTTTTTTGGTTGCTATCCATTCTGCCGTTCTATTATCTTTTTGAAAGCCACAAACCGTTGACAGTTGACAATAACATTCTTTATACTTTACTCTTAGGGCTTTTATTGCTAGTATTTTTGGAAAAGGTTCAACATTCTTTTCTGCGCTTGCTCTTGATTTTAACATTCTCTTTTCTGACTTGGCAATCGGACTGGGGCTTTTTGGGAATCTTGACGATTGTTGGTTTCTACGAAAAACGGGAGGAATCAGACGGCTTTGTCACACCAATCCTCACTCTTATGGTAGTGTCTATTCTGATAAATCTTTGGGCCTTTTATACAGTTCCCAATCCTGTCCTGCTCTGCGATGCGGCTGCTATGTTGGGCCTACTCCTGACTCTACCGCTTCTCAAAGCCTATAACGGCCAGCGCGGCTATTCGCCTGCCTGGGTAAAGTGGGGCTTTTATGCTTTCTATCCGTTTCATCTTTGTCTACTGCTGCTCTTCCGTATTTTCTTTTTAAAAAGCTAAATTAAAATTTCATTTCTAGACATAAAACAAGGCCAGGACATTTTAGTCCCAGCCTTGTTTGTTATAGCCTTGGAATTAACCGCCAAACAATCCTTTAAAGAAGTTGACAATGGCATTCCAGATATTAGAAAAGAAATTACCGCCTTCTTGAAGGAGGCCGTTTGCATCAAAGTTGAGGTTAATATTGTTAAAAGTATCCCCTGCCTTTGAAACAATGCTGTCTTTCAAGTCACTAAGTGTCTTTGTAAAGTCAGAATCCGTAATGACTCCACTGTTTGAAAGATTGATAGCAAAATTCACGATGAGGTTAATTTGGTCACTGGTCACTGACTGAGTCAGACCGTAGTTTTTCAAGGTTTCTTCAACAATCTTACGGACATCATCTGCTGTCAGATTGCTGTTGTTCTTTTTAGCATTGGCGATAGCCGCTTTGATATCAGCCAGAGCCACGTTGAGCTTGTCTGCGTCATAGCCTTCCTTACCTGTATTTTCAGCATTGATACCAGAAAGGGCAGCCAGTTCTTCCTGCGCTAGGTTTTTATTTTCCTGAGGAATGGTCGCGCCATTATCTTCCAGAGAGTAGTAAATCCCTGCCAATGCGCTCTCACCTGTCACCGGAATCGGTGCTGCAACGGTAATCTGCGCGTGTTGAACACCTAGAGTAACAGCCGCATTGCGATACATATCTTCCGTAACCTTGGTGATGTTTTGCGGAGTGACAATTTTGACCTCTAATGGCTTGTTGCTGCCTAATTTCTGGATTTTTACAGAAGAATAAAGCTGCAGGCTAGGGTCGTTAGCAAC
Source organism: Streptococcus sanguinis SK355 (assembly GCF_000212855.1). Classification (GTDB taxonomy): domain Bacteria; phylum Bacillota; class Bacilli; order Lactobacillales; family Streptococcaceae; genus Streptococcus; species Streptococcus sanguinis_A. The sequence continues at coordinate 1,755,926 of NZ_GL890993.1, read as the reverse complement.
ATCCATGATTTTAGAGTAGACTTCCGGTGTCATGGTCTTAAGTGGCTTGCTGTCGCTGGATGAATTGTAGCCCAACATCTGCAAGGTCTGCTGTTTTTGGCTCTCATCTAAGGAGTAACCCAGCACATACTCTGGCTGCACGTATGTCTCATCAATGACTTTCTGAACATTTGAATCGGCAGCTGCGGTCGATACAGTAAACAGAGTAGCCAGTAAGGCTCCTGCTGTCATTAAAGTTTTTTTGAATTTCATATTTTTTCCTCTTTTCCTCCCGCTATAGTTTCCCAAATTCTATAGCTTTTTTCGCAACAAACTTTCTTGCTGAGTGCCTCAAATTTCTGTTTCTCGAGCTTGTGATTTTCGCTCCTTTTGATATTCAGAGTGCTTCAGTTGAGTTGCTGCAATGATGGAGTTATTATTATCTCATCCATAAATGGCTTGAGATAATAGATACATTTTACAACATTTCTCAAAGAAGTTCAAAGAAAAAACAGTTACTGAATTTACTAGCCAGTAACTGCTCTTTTCTACTTTTTCCAAAGGAAGTCAATTAATAACTCGTCTACTTCTGGATTCTCATGCAATTGGCTGTGCTGAGCCAACTGACCTGTGATTTTCTTTTCCTGGTAAGATTTAGCATTCTCAACTAGGAGATATTTGAGGCTGCGAGAAGAAATATTGAGGACAGAACCGTCGGATTCATTTTTAAAATCACCGTAAATGTTCAGAACATCTACCTGCTCTTGCGGGTAAACTTCTCGTAATCCCAATAGATTTTGATAAGTCTGGCTCATAGCACTAGGCTGGCCAGTTTGGTCGTCTAGAATTGTCAAATCTTCAGGCAAGTCCCTTCCTTCCAGACCGTTAACATGGTTGGCAATATTGACCTGCTTTTGCAACTGAGGAAGATTTTCATCCTGACCGTTCTCCAGCATATAAAAGAGGATGGACATATTCCCCATCGAATGGCCTACCAGATTCATCTTATCAAAGCCATAAGTCTCTTGTAACTTACGAATCACAGCTGCTGCATATTTGCCATCTTGGGCATAGTCTGCATTGCGGTTATCTTCATAGTTTACCTTAATAATGGGATTGATAGCACCTTTCGGTATCTCTCCTAATAAGCTTACTTGCCCATTTTTACTGACATTTGCTGTGATAATTGTCTGAGTGACTCCGGCCTTTTTGGCAGCTTCTGTCATATGATTTTCAGCATTAGAGCTGGATCCAAAACCATGGAAAAACAAGGTCGGCGTTGTTGACTGCACATATTGTTTTGTGTTGAGCTCAGTGGCTTCTTTATGGTTATAAAAAGCTGTTAGACCGGCAATTGTCACTAAAATCAGAACGAGGAGTTTAAAACCGAGTTTCTTGTTCATTTTTCATTCCTTTTTATGATAGATGTACAAAATTATATCATGTATCCATCGTGGTTACAAATATCCGGATTATTACTTCACCATCAAAAAAGAAAGAAGCTTGAAAACTTCTTTCTAAAACCATTTTAAGAGGCGCATGATGTGCATGTTCATCTTGACCTGACGAGAATAATAATAATTACCGCCGTTGATATAGAGTTCTGGACCGTGGAAAATTGAAATCAGGTTATAGTAGCTGTAGGTCTTGCCAGTTACATTTCCTAAGCTTGGCGCTACTACATCTTTTGAATATTTCTTGGCCAGCTCTAGCGTATTTTCACCACCGTTTTTAGCGACGTAGTCGATATAGGCCTGACCGAAATTATAAGCTTGTACTGCTGTCCAAACATCTACCTTTTTTTCGCTGGCTAACTCTAGGTTATCAGATAAGGTCTGAACTCCCTGGCGAATACTTTCTTTGTTGTCCGTAATAGCATTGGTCTGACCAGTCGCGCTTTCACTTGACTGCATGACATCAGTATCTTTCCCCTTGGTTTCTGTATAAATCATGGCCAGTACCAATTCCTCATTGGCCGCTGTGTCCTGCTCGTCCAGCACTTCTCTGACCAAAGTCTGATACTTCATGACCTGCTTGACATCATGATGAACCTGATAAATCTTGTAGCCAGCAAAGAGTACGAAAAGGACTAAAATCAGTCTTCTTAGAAATTTAAACATTATTTATTTTGGATATCCTCGATGTTCTTAATCAAAATAGAATAGGTTCCGTTGTCGTTCTGGATAAATTCTACCGACTCTGCATCCTGATAGATATTATTGGGAACGATGAGCTCAATTCCATTTGAAAGGGAGAGTTTCTGATTTTCGAACTTTTTCTTCTGGCGGCTGCTGTCAATCTCGTCAAACTTGACTGGCTCAGGAATAGCTTCCTTGACTTGGTCAATAAAGGTAAGTCGGGCAGTCAGATTGCTGTCAAAAAGATCATCAGCCAACTTTTCAGGCGACAGTTCGTCATTTTCTTCCAGATTTTTGAAAATACTGGATTTGACCTTGGACTGGAACTGGAAATCGTCTTTATTAAAGCTTTCAGCAACCTTCTGAGCCGTCTTCTCAAGCGCTTTGATTGATTTCTTGGCTGAGATTGTCGGATTGACCTGCAAGAGATTATCTGACATATAATTGAGAAAGGCACCGTTATACTTGATGCGCTTTTCAATCAGATGGTACTTGCGAGATTTGAGATTGATGACCAAAGCCTCGTCCGCACCTGTACCAAAGCCAGGTAGATTGTTCTGCGTCAGCTTGATAGGATTGTCCACCTCGCCACCTAAGTGGGTCAGAGTTTCCCGCAGAGCAATCCGCAGAAAAGCGAAGTGCTCCACGCCCTCTTTGTCAAACTGGACAAAAATCAGATCGTTGGTTTTCTGGTTTTCACTTACAGAAAACTCCTCCTGCCAAAGCTTGGCCACTGTCACTGATGTTTCCAGTAAGTCGTCTGAAAGCTGGGCTAAAAAGACGTTTTCGGGATCGAAAACACCTGTTTTAGCATCGTCAGAATAGACCCGCTCGATTTTTTTGCGCAGATATTCTTCTATCTTAGGAGTGATGTTGAGAAACTTATCCGCTAGCAGTAGTTCGGTATCAGCTGGGCTGAATTGATGAATAATCGCTTTTTTTACGTAAATATCCATCTTAGTTCAAGCCCTCATAGAGTGGAAAAGCGTCTGTTAGTTCGCGAACTTCTGCTCGCACTTGATTCAGCACCGCTTCGTTTTCAGCGTTTTCCAGAGCCTTGATAATAAGCTCTGCTACCTTGATACTTTCTGTTACACCAAAGCCTCGAGCTGCAATAGCTGCTGTACCGATACGAATTCCGCTAGTCTTAAATGGTGACAAAGTTTCGTAAGGGATGGAGTTTTTATTAAGCGTGATATTAACCTCATCCAAGAGATTTTGAGCTACTTTCCCATTTTCTACAACATTAGTGACATCAACTAAGAAAAGGTGATTTTCAGTACCGTCAGAAATCACACGAAACTTGTCATGCTGACGGAAGACTTGGGCCATAGCTTGGGCATTATCCAAAATTTGTTGAGCATAAACCTTGAAAGCTGGATCAAGCACTTCTTTAAAAGCCACAGCCTTGGCTGCAATGACATGCTCCAATGGTCCACCTTGAATGCCTGGGAAGATAGCTGAGTTGATTTTCTTAGCCAATTCTTCATCGTTTGTCAAAATCAATCCACCGCGAGGTCCGCGCAAGGTCTTGTGGGTCGTTGTCGTTGTGATGTCTGCATAAGGTACAGGGCTTGGGTGGAGACCTGCAGCAACCAAGCCAGCAATGTGAGCCATATCTACCATAAGCTTGGCACCTACTGCATCAGCGATTTCACGGAATTTTGAAAAATCAATGATATGAGAGTAGGCTGAAGCCCCAGCTACAATCAGCTTAGGCTGTACGTCCTTGGCTTGCTGGAGGATAGCATCAAAGTCCAGTAATTCTGTTTCTGGATCAACACTATAGGATACAAAATTATAGGTTTGACCAGAAAAGCTGACTGAAGCTCCGTGAGTCAAGTGACCGCCAGCAGACAGATCCATGCCCATAACTGTATCACCTGGCTCAATCAAAGCCATATAAGCTGCACAATTAGCCTGGCTGCCTGAGTGGGGTTGCACATTAGCAAACTTGGCACCAAAAATTTCCTTGGCGCGTTCAATTGCCAGACTCTCAATCACATCCACTACATCTGTCCCACCATAGTAACGGCGGCCTGGGTAGCCTTCGGCATATTTATTGGTCAATATAGAACCTTGAGCAGCCATGACAGCTTTCGAAACGACATTTTCTGAAGCAATCAGCTCAATATTATGCTGCTGACGTTCTTCTTCTTTAGCAACTGCTTCCCAAATCTCTGGGTCAAATGCTTTGTAGTCTTCTTGGTCAAAAATCATAAGGTGTCTCCCTTCTTTTGCGAAAATAGGACCTTAGGTCCTAAAAGTTAAAATTTTATATCATTTACTTGGGCGAGAATATCCTCGCGAGTAATCGCTCCCTGGCGTAGAATAAGTGCCTTTTCTCCAGACAAGTCCAAAATGGTTGAATCCTGACCTGTCAAGGATGCATCATCTTCTACTCCCGAGACCTCCTCTTGAAAATCCATCATAATCCGCTGGAAAGAAGTTCCACTGGCTTTTCCAGAAAGATTGGCGGATGGACCAATCAAGGGACCGTACTTGCGAATCAAGTCCAGGGTGACCGGATGTTTAGGAATCCGAAAGCCCACAGTTTCCATACCTGAGTTTATCCAAGCAGGCACTCGGTCGTTGGCTTGGAGGATAATAGTCAGCGGCCCAGGCAGAAAGGCTTGATAGAGTTGCTCCAGATAACTGGGCTGATTCTTAGAAAAAGCATAAATCTCTTCCAAGCTAGCCACATTGAGATTGAGAGCCTTGTCACGAGGTCTTCGTTTTAATTCGTATACTCGTTCCACCGCCTCTTGATTCAAAGCTTGGGCAAAGAGGCCATAAACAGTTTCTGTCGGCAGGACAACTGCTCCACCTGCTGCCAGAGTCTTTTCTATCTTATCCATTGTCCATCGCCACCATTCTATCTTTGCCAAATTGATCTTTCAGAACTCGGATTCGTTTGTGCGGGAAGAATTTTTTTAGCAACTCCGCGACACCTTCTCCTTGCTTGTATCCAATTTCCAGATAGATTTTTCCTTTTTCTGTCAGATAGCCCCCAGCCTGCTCTGCTATTTTCCGATAGACGGCATAGCCATCTTCCTCAGCAAAGAGGGCCATGTTAGGTTCTGAGGTCAGAACGTTAAGTCCAACTTCGTCCTTATCCGCTTCTGAAATATAGGGCGGGTTAGAGACGATGATGTCAAATTTTCCTTGAATTGTATCCAAGCAGTCAGATTGAACAAAAGTTGGATTGAGTCCGCAATTTTGAGCATTTTCAGCAGCCAAGGAAAGAGCGTCTTCCGAAAGGTCAGAAGCAGTAATCTGCCAGTCTGGACGGCTATTTGCCAATGCAAGAGCAATGGCGCCGCTGCCGGTGCCGATATCCAAGACAGAAAGAGAACTTTCGGGATTTTCTGACAAAATCAGCTCCACCAATTCCTCCGTCTCAGGCCTAGGAATTAGAACCCGCTCGTCCACCTTGAGAGTCAAACCGTGAAAGTCACTACTCCCAATGATATACTGAGCCGGCTTGTGAGCAAGAAGCTGCTCTTGAATTACTTTTAGCTGGTCACGTTCTTTCTGGCTGACTTCTGTCCGAAGCTTGAGAACAAAGTCGGTAAAGGAGAGCTCATTGAGAGCCCGATAAACAAAAGACAGGCTTTCTGCTTCTTCTCCCGCTGCTACTAGCTCCTGCTCTAACTCAGTCAAATATTGAGTCAATGTCATTATTTATTCAGCTCTTCTAGTTTTTGTGTTTGGTCATAGAGAACCAAGGCATCAACAACTTCATCCAGTTTGCCAGCTAAAATCGTATCCAGCTTTTGCAGAGTCAATCCAATACGGTGGTCTGTCACCCGGTTTTGTGGGAAATTATAGGTGCGAATCCGCTCTGAGCGATCGCCTGTACCAATTGTGGACTTGCGCTCTGCATCTTGCTCATCTTGAGCAATTTGAGCAAAGTGGTCTGCCACACGAGCTCGGATGATTTTCATAGCCTTATCTCGGTTCTTCTGCTGAGTACGCTCTTCCTGCATTTCAACCTTGATATTGGTTGGCAGATGGACAATACGAACCGCGGTTGCAACCTTGTTGACGTTCTGTCCGCCGGCACCTGAAGCGTGGTAGATGTCAACACGCAAATCTTTAGGATCAATGTCGTATTCGACTTCTTCGATTTCTGGCATCACCAAGACAGTTGCCGTCGAGGTGTGAACGCGGCCTTGGCTTTCGGTTACAGGAACCCGCTGTACGCGGTGAGCGCCAGATTCATACTTAAGCTTTGAGTAGACCGACTGACCTGAGACCATAGCGACCACTTCCTTGATCCCACCTACACCATTGTAAGAAGCTTCCATAACTTCAAAGCGCCAGCCTTGGCTTTCAGCATATTTTTGATACATCTGCAAGAGGTCTCCTGCAAACAACTGAGCCTCATCTCCTCCTGCAGCACCGCGGATTTCCAAAATGATATTCTTATCATCGTTTGGATCTTTCGGTAAAAGGAGGATTTTTAGTTTTTCCTCGTATTCTTCTTTTTCAGCCTTGGCATTTTTTAGTTCTTGCTTGGCCATTTCCTCCAAGTCCGCATCACCAGAGGCGTCTTTTATCATTTCTTCGGCGTCTGTGATGTTTTGCAGAACTTTTTTATACTCGCGGTAAGCCGCCACTGTATCGCGGGTGCTGGCTTCTTCCTTAGAAAGCTCCATAAAGCGCTTGGTATCGCTGACTACATCTGGGTCGCTTAGGAGTTCACCAAGTTCTTCGTAGCGATCTTCAACCGCTTGTAACTGTTCATAGATGTTCATATATTTTTCATCATCTCCTTTGTTTCTATCGTTGGATTACTTAATGTCTGGATTAAAATAATGCTTGCGGCAGACTGAAATATAAGTCTCATGGCCACCAATTTTAATCTGCTCTCCGTCATAAACCGGCTTTCCGTTATCAGTCCGTAAAACCATGGTTGCCTTACGAGAGCAATATTGGCAAATGGTTTTAATCTCCTCAATCTTGTCAGCTAAGAGCAAGAGGTGCTTGGAGCCTTCAAAAAGTTCATTGCGAAAGTCATTTTTCAGACCAAAAGCCATCACCGGAACATCCAGCTCATCCACCACTCTGGCTAAATCATAGACATGATGGCGTTTCAAGAACTGAGCCTCATCAATCAAAACGCAATAAGGCTTTTCAGACAACTGCTGGATATAGCCAAAAATATCCGTCTGATCTTCAATAGCCATAGCATTCCGCTTCATACCGATACGACTAGAAACGACACCAAAGCCGTCGCGGGTATCAAGAGCCGAGGTCATGATAACGACACTCTTGCCTTGTTCTTCATAATTGTGGGCCACTTTCAAAATTTCAATGGTCTTGCCCGAATTCATCGTGCCATATTTGTAGTATAACTGAGCCATAATTTAAATCTTTGCTAATTCACTATCTCCATTTTTACTTCACATTATTTTACCATAATTCACTACTCTTTAAAACCTCATTTGTGATAAAATAATGATAAAGAAATAAAGGAGGCAGAAAATATGCCATTTGTTAGAATTGATTTATTTGAAGGTCGTACTCTGGAGCAGAAAAAAGCTCTTGCCAAGGAAGTAACTGAAGCCGTAGTCAGAAATACAGGCGCACCTCAGTCTGCTGTCCATGTCATTATTAACGACATGCCAGAAGGAACCTACTTCCCACAAGGTCAAATGCGAGAAAAATAAAAAAAGAAAGGCCGGCAGTGTATAGGGATATAAACTGCTGGCTTTTTTCTATGAATGGCTTCTACTGTTTTCTCTTTTGTTCTCAAATTCTTTAATTAATTTTTGATACCAGTAAAAACTATCTTTTCGAATCCTCTCTAGACTACCCCCTTCTTCCTCATCACGGTCTACATAAACAAATCCATAGCGCTTGCCATAACCATTTAGCCATGAAAGTAGATCTGTGAAAGACCACGTACAATAGCCGATGACTTGGCAACCATCTTCTATAGCATTTTGTACAGCTGTAATATGATTATCTAGGTATTCAATCCGATATGGGTCGTGGATCTTTCTATCTTCTGTTAAGGTGTCATACTCTCCTAGCCCATTTTCAGTTATCATAATCGGAATGTCATATCTACTGGTAATCCGTCGCAAAGCAATTCGCAAACCAATTGGATCTATTTCCCAATCCCAGCTAGTACGCTCTAAGTGTTCGTTTGGCACATGCTTAAACTGATCTGGCTCACCAGCTTCAGCATTCGGTACATTAGCAGCAAAAGTATGAGATTGGTAATAGTTGACGCCAACGAAATCTGGACGACCAGCTTTTAAAATTTCTAAATCACCTTTTTGAATATCTAATTCTATACCGAATTGATTTTTCAGATAAGCTAAGGCTGTCTTTGGATAACGTCCCAATAAATAAGCATCCATCCAATACCAAACATTAACATCCAAAGATTTCTCCATAGCTAGAACATTCTCTGGCCGATTATCCAGAGCATAGAGGACTGGAAAAGCAAAGCTTGGACCGATTTGACCTTTTATTTTTAAATCATGGAATCGTTTGATAATCGTCGCATTAGCCAAGTTGACAATGTGATTGACTTGATGCATTCGCTTGATGTCTTTAATTCCTGGTGGGAAATAGCCATCTCTGTAGCCGAGTCCAACAAAGACATTTTGCTCATTGAGTCCAATCCAATATTTCACTCGATCTCCAAAGTTTTTGAAGAGAACCTCTGCATAATACAGGAAATCGTCGATAAGCTTTCTAGATTCCCAGCCGCCGTACTCATCTTGCAGCGTCTGAGGCAGATCCCAGTGATAGATCGTGATAATGGGTTCAATATTATATTTGAGAAGCTCATCAATCAGATTTGCATAAAATTCAATCCCTTTCTGGTTAACCTCTCCTCGGCCCTCGGGCAAAATACGGGTCCAAGCAATAGAAAAACGATAAGCTTTCAGACCCATTTCGGCCATCAGTTTAACATCTTCTTTATAGCGATGATAATGATCCACTGCCACGTCGCCTGTAGTGTTTTTAAAGGTCCTATTAGGCTGGCGAACAAAGATGTCCCAGATAGACAAACTCTTACCATCTTCATCCCAAGCACCTTCAACTTGATAAGCTGCTGAAGCCGATCCCCAGAGGAAGTCTCTGGAAAATTTTGTCACATCAATCAAGCTGCTGCACCTCCTTTGGCTTCTAGAGCTTCCATTTCAGCTTCTTGCTTAACCAATTGCTCTTCGTATTTTTTGAAGAATGGATAGTAAATTAACATAGCTGGTAAAATCAAGATATAGTCCCAAACAAAGTTTTGCCAACGAAGGGTGGTCAGATAGTTACTAAAGCCCATTGGCAACTGAGCGCTGACAACAATCCAAGCTGGAATGATAAAGCCTGTTTTGTAAGCAAAATAAGTCAAAATCATCATAATAGGCACATTGAGTACATAAGGGATACAAAGAATTGGGTTGAACATAATTGGCATACCAAATGTTACTGGCTCGTTGATGCCAAACCATCCAGGAATGAGGGAAATCTTAGATACGGCACTGATTTGTTTAGATTTTGATCGTAAGCCCATCAGGACTAGTGCCCAGGTATTCCCTGTACCACCAACTAAAGCCATGGAAGTGTAGAGTAAGACTGGGAAGAATTGCATTGGCTGACCGTTCGCATGAAGAGCAGCATTGGTTGTTGCCGCTTGAATCCCAAGAGGAGAAATGATTGGAATAATGATGAGGGTACCATGAATACCGAAGCACCAAAGAATCAGCGCTAACATACAAAGCATCACAATTCCTGGAACAGATGATACAGCGCCAAGCGGTGCACGCAAGAGAGCCATAAAACCAGACGGAACATTATAAGCTCCTGCTGTCAAGGCTCCAATTCCAACATTCAGCAAGAGGAAGAGAGTGATGGAGAAGAATACTGGCAGAATAGAGCCGAAACTATCTTGCAGGAACTGCGGCACAACATCTGGCATCTTTATTTTGATATCTTTTTCATAACAGAATTTTTCAATCTGTACGACGACAAAGACAATAAAGAAGCTGATAAACATACCTTGTGAGCCGAGATAGTCTAATTGCAGACCGGAGAATTCTTCAGTATCAACAAAAGCTCCTGCCACAAGCATGAAAGTAACTGATGTATCAACAGCTGCCATAATAGGAGATTTCAATTTCAAATTCTTAGCATAATGATAAGCAAAGAAGATAGCAACCCAGATAGAAATAAAATCCATCGAATAACGGAAAGGCAAGGTCAATGTATTATACACTGCATCCCCTGTTTTGAACCAACCTAGAGCAGTTTCATTTCCAATTGCAGCTAAGACTTGAAATAAGGACCCCACGGTAATCAATCCCAAGAGAGATCCTAATCCAGCTTGTAAAGACTGTATAAACACATTGTTGGCCAGTTTATAACCAATTTCCTGGAGCTTGGTCATGAACTTACTGTTAAAGAATTTTTCCATCAGAAAAACCTCCTTAAGATATTGCTTTAATTAATTGAAAGATATTCTTACAATCTCCCATTGCATAATCCATAGCTGGTATGGTGGCAACAGGTTTTGACACTGTCTCTTTGACAGAATCAAGTTTATAAGAAACCTGAGGGCCTAATAAAATTACGTCATAATCCTGAGCATAATCTTGATAGTCCATCAATCCGACCGCTTTGATATCAAGGTCAATACCTTGGCCACTTGCATATTGCTCCATTTTTTTCATCAGAATACTCGTGGACATACCCGCTGCACATATTAATAAGATTTTCATTGTCTTTCTCCTTCTCTATTGGAATACAGCTCAATCATCTCAGTGATAAGGTCAATGGCCAAGAGACTCGTCATAAAATGATCTTGTGCATGAACAAGCAATATACTCAACTGATGACCGTTTCCTTGTGCTTCTTCCTGCAATAAATCCGTTTGGGAATGATGAGCCTTTAAAATTACACTATTTGCCTCATCCATTAATTCCTTAGCTGCATCAAATTCGGCTAGTTTTGCTTTTTTTAGTGCTTCAAAAGCTAAGGATCGGGCTGCACCAGAATTGGCAATTAAGGACATGGCAATAATCTCCGCTGAACTATTCCATTCTTCCATACAAACTCCTCCTTTCAATTTGACTTCTTACCCAAAGTTTACTATAGCTCTATTCTACTGTCAAAAGCGTTTATATTTTCTTAATATACAGTTTTCTAACTTAGTGTATGCATTTTCAAATGCCATTCATACTCAATTTGTTATAAAAAATTTAAAGCAACAGTTTCTTGCGTGCTTTACCTCTGGCACTCTGCTATTTTTAAATAGTTCCTTTAATATATTTTAGAACCTATCGTAAAATTAGTGTATAAAAATTAATCGTTTTTTATGATAATGTATAACACAAAGCTAAAGAGTATAAAAATTCATTAAAATCCGTCTCTTTTTCCTCAGGGGGTTACTTTCCACGAGGGCTTATTATATACTTAATTTATGAAAATTATTAGAGAACTCCAAGTCACTTCAGATGAATTTTACGACTTCTTGGAAAGCGAGTTTCTGAATCAAATCAATCAAGCTGGCAATCAAACAACAAAAAAGATAGATAGGTTAAAGAAAGGACTTCGTTACTCAAAATTGTCAGACAATGTCTATACCAAGACTGATTATGAGATTCTGGACTTTCGTCGCCATGAAACCTACATCATTCAAATCTCGTCTCATAGTGAAAAAACGATTACTTCCTACAAGACCAAGCCTTGCTCAAAAGGGCTTGAGGTTACGCTAGAGCAAGAACAAAATAAATTGACAAAAAATTCAAAAAGCAAGCTCATTAAGTGGATGGGAGAGCTTCTCTACTTTGGTCGCCTTTCGGAAAATCTTTATAAGATTCAAGGGGAAATTGAGAAGGCTAGAAAAGAGAAAACTCAGTAAAAAGCAAATTTGATCCATACCTTCTTTTTTGCATCCAGATTTTTTATGACTCGCAGATATTCAGATAGTTCAAGGAGTAGATTATGAAACAAGGCATCACACCTCAATATTGGAAACAAGAAAACAGCGGTCGCCATTTCACTAAAGAAACTCAAATATTCAGCCCGATTCCTATTTTGAGTGACACTTTACGGGCTCATCCAATAGCAAGAAATGATGGACAGCTGGCTTTCCCTGCCATTCATTTCGTAGAAGGGATTTCCCGAGAAGTTGGTCAAGAGGTCATGCAGTCCTTTTCACTTGCCTATCCATCCAATCCTGAAGCGCACATCGTAAAGGCTACTGAAGATGGTATTTTCGTTTATGCTTTGTCCCAACGTGGCTTATTTTATGGGGCAATTTCGATTATCCAAATGTTGCAGGATGGCTACTTACCTTATGGCTTGGCCTACGACGAACCCGTCTGTTCTGAGCGTGGACTCAAGGTCTTTTTACCGTCTCGTAAGAATATGGATTTCTTCAAGCAATTTGTGGATATGCTTGCTTTCTTCAAGTACAATACCCTCATGATTGAAATCGGCGGTGCTATGGAATATAAAAAACACCCTGAAATTAATCAGGAGTGGATTAAATATTGTGCTGATATGGCTGAATACTCTGGCAAGACCAAAGAAATCCAAGACTATACCTTCCCTTGGTACAAGAATGCCATTCACATGGAAAATGGTGATGGGGAATTTCTAAGTCAAAATGATGTGAAAGAACTGGTCCTCTACTGTAAGGAACGATTTTTTGAAGTGATTCCTGAGGTTCCCTCTCTTGGCCACTGTGACTACCTGATGCTTGGCCACCCTGAAATCGCAGAAATCCCTGAAGATCCTTATCCGGATACTTACTGCCCATCAAATCCTGCCTCTTATGAACTCCTCTTTGATGTTCTGGATGAAATCATTGAGGTCTTTGAACCTGAAGTCATCAATATCGGGCATGATGAATACTATTCAATTGCTATGTGTGAGCGATGCAAAGGAAAGGCTGGATCAGACATCTTTGCAGAGGACGTTATCAAAATTTATGACTATCTCAAACAGAAAAATGTCCGAACCATGATTTGGGGAGACAAGTTACTTAAAAACGCTATCGTTCCTGATGCAGGGCCTTTTGGTGGAGCAGAAATCGTCATGTACACTCCCCAGTTCAAAAAAGATACAGGCAAAAAAGTTGGCATCATGCCGGCAACCTGGCAGGCTATTCACCAGATTCCCAAAGATGTCGAAATTCTCCATTGGCTCTGGAGTTTGGATGAAAAATTGGAAGATGAAGTTTTAGAAGAAGGCTTTAGCATCCGTTATGGTAATTTTGAAGGCTATCTCTTTCCGCATTGGGCTGAACATTTGAAGAAGGGGAGCAAGGGGGCTATCATCTCCAACTGGAGCACCTTAAATGAGGTAATCCTGCAGAGAAATGTCATTTTCTTCGGCTTGGCCTATGCTTACGAGATGTTTTGGAATCATGACTATCGTGATGAAGACTATGCGACTATCCGTGATAAAACCTTATCTTATCTCTTTCATTACCACTATCCCGACCTGCAAAACCACACGCGCAGCCTTGAAGCACTGGCGCATCCCAGTTGGATTGAAATCGGCTATGCTACTGACTATTTTGTGGAATACCAATGGTTTGTGGACGGTGTCTTCCCTGAAATGGAAACCTATCAAATCGGAAATATCCTACTAACCTATACTGATCAAACCGAGTTCACTGTTCCCATTATCTTTGGAGAAAACATTGGCAAAACAAGTGTTGACTGGGATCGGTCTACCAATACCAACCCTTTACCTGGTGAACCTATCTATAAAGTAGACGAGCAATTATTTGAAGTCTCTCTTAGCACCAAGCCTTATCAAAAAGAGCAGCAAACTTTCTTCGCATTTCCTATTCAAAACCCTTATCCTGAAAAGGAATTGAAGAATGTAGAAGTTCAAACAGAAGCTGACAAAGATTGTCAAATTTTTGTTGATCAAATTGCCTATTATCACTAAACTTGAGGCTTATTTCAAGCTATCAGGTAGAAAGAGCGAAGTTTATGAGGGATCAGAATCATCCACTTCAAAAGGAACTACAAATTTCTAGATATCAGGTTACTGGGCATACTGATTGCTTATCCTATTTGAAACGAAGGGAGGTGGGAGAGTGAGTAAAAAGAAAACATTTCTGAAACAATTCTTACGTCTCAGTCTACCGTTTTCTCTTCAATTTCTACTGGCCAGCGCTGTCAATCTAGCTGATGTTGTCATGATTGGCCAGCTAGGGGAAAAACAAATCGCAGCGGCTGGCGCTGCCAATCAGATTTTCTTTCTCTTGACTATTGTACAGTTTGGTATTGGTAGCGGCGCTTCTGTCTTCATGGCCCAATACTGGGGAGCCCAGCGAATTGCGGATATGAGAAAAACCTTGGGATTAGTCTATATGCTGAGCGGACTCATCTCCGTTTCCTTTACCTTAGTCGCTTTACTTTTTCCCAAGCAACTGATTGGCTTTTATATCCATGATAACGAAGCTATTCAGTTGGGCGCCCAGTACCTATCTATCGTCTCCTGGACCTACCTGATGACAGCTATCACAACCTCCTTGGCCACCATGTGTCGCTGTAGTAACGAAGTTTTCTTACCAACTCTTGCAAGTCTCCTATCCATGGCGACCAATATCATTGGCAATGCCGTCCTTATTTTTGGACTGATTGGATTTCCTAAACTTGGACTGGTTGGTGCTGCTATTGCTACCTTTATTGCTCGATTGCTGGAGCTTTGCTGGTTAGTATTTGGTGTCTATCGAACAAGGATGGCTGGAGCAGCTAGCATAGCTGAACTCTTTGCTTTCCACAAAGACTTTATTTATCAATTTTTGAAAAAAACCTTGCCAGTCGTCTTCAATGAAGGAGCCTGGTCTCTTGGAACATCAATTGGCTTGGCTATTATCGGATTATTAGGTACTGAAGTGGTGGCCTCCACCCAGATTGCTAGCGCCATTGCCCAAATTGGTTTTGTCTTTGTACGTGGCGCAGGAAATGCCGTAGCTGTTATGCTAGGCAATGCCATCGGAGAGAATCAAGCAGAAAAAGCCTTACAGGATGCCAAGCGCTTCTTACTTCTATTACCTCTCATCGGACTCATCGTCAGCGTCCTACTCATCTGGGCCATGCCCTTAGCCCTGAAACTCTACAACTTAAGTAATCAGACAGAGCAGCTAACCATCTTGATGATTCAGTTAAATGCCCTGTTGTTTATCCCAAAAGCTTTTAGTGTTGTTTTAATCGTCGGGATTTTACGTAGCGGAGGCGATACCAACTATGCCTGCCTGCTAGATATTTTACCCGTCTGGCTCTTCAGCATTCCACTTGGCTATGCTCTGGTTAGTCTGCAGGCTCCCATTTGGCTAATCTTTCTTGTGATAAATGGCGAAGACATTCTCAAGCCAATCTGGGGCATCCCTCGTGTCTTCTCAGGGAAATGGCTGCACAATCTTGTGCAAGAGCACATGTAAAAAAGCATCTAAATCACAACATTACCACAGAAATCGGAAATGTAAATCCCGACTAAAAAGGTAATGAAAGTTAGGTGTTTTTTTATTGGTTTGCGACTCCAACTTACAATTTTATAATTTACGCAGCATCTGAATTAAAACACTGACCTCTGCGTCATCTACAAGAATCTTAAAGCTTCGCTCCACCGTTCGGATGATTTTCCTAACGTGCTTATAGTCATCAGGGAATTTTTCGATAACACCAGCAATTTCTTTACTGCTCTTCTTCAAGCATTCTCCTGAAAGGGTTCGCTCCACTAGAGACGCAATATGAACAAACAAACCTATTGTTTGCTCCTCTGTCAGCTGATAATAAAAATCAAATTCATCTAAAATAGCAGGAAGAATCTTTTTAATCTTAGCTAAGGAAGTATAGACAAATTGCTCTTCTAAAAATTGGTAAACTTTCTCATAATCGTAGCTATTGACAGAGGTCGGTACAAACATCAATAATTTATCTAAATGCTCCTTGGGCTGCTCAAAAACATCTTTAATGGAAATGAAAGGGATACCCATAATTTTGGGGTCAAAAGTTCCAACAAAAGCATGAATTTGATAGGTCTTTCTTAAGGCCATCACTTCCTCAACCAACACCTCCTTATTGGCAACTGACAAAGCAATGACACGGTAACCCAGCTTTGAATACTGATCAAGATAATGCTTGAGCTGAAGAGAACCACCTTCGCTGGTATAACAGAGCGTGATGATGATTTTTTCTTGGTCCCGATTTTTATAAAGCTGATTCATTTCCATATGAAAAGCGTGAAAGACACTGTCAATATCATTTTCTATCAAACAGCGCCGCGCAATCCCCATACCAATCATAGTAATGGGAATTTCAAATTCTCTGATTTTAATCAGAGTTTCTTCTCGAATTTTATCCAGCATTTCCTTAATTGATCCCATATCATAGAGGACTATGATCCCTAAACCTTGGTCTAGTTCCTCAATTTGCTCTTTTAATTTACGATAGCTTTCCTCTAGAGATTCTTCTAATAGAATATCAAAGCCATACACTTGGCTATTTTTAGTCAGCATCTTGGTTGACTCAGCCAAGGACTTGGCAACCCCTTTACCATGCAGAACGTAGAGCAAGATAGGTCGTAGACTATCTTGTTTCTTTTCGGATTCAATAATAAACATGGTTAGGATGACGATTTCATCTATTGGAACAGCTAGTTGAAATCTTGTTTCTAGTTGCCTAGCAAATTTAGAACATTGTGCATACTCTATTGGATAATCCCGAATCACTTTCACAATAGCATCATTATCCAACTGCCGATTTAACGAGCCTTTCTGCTTAATCATTGAATTGACATGAAGGCTGATGCCGTAATATGCCGTCGAATTAAGCTCTATATTGAGTTCTTTTTGAACAGATAGAACAAAGGCTTGTACCAACTGGATTACTTCAGCAGAAACAATCGTCTCAAGCTGATTAAGATTTTCCAACTCATCTTCTTTCTTAACAAAAGGTTTGTATTCAATATAGCTTTGAATATAGTTTCTCACTGCCTCAAAAACATCATCCTGCTCAATGCCTCTTTCTGATAACTGAGAATATTCTGATTTAATTTTGTTATATAAATCATCAGACTCTTGCTCTGGAAAATCCAGCAATCCCAACTCCTTATCATAAATCAGTACCTTACGTTTGCCAATCAATTCATCGATTTTAACTACATTATGACTACCTAAATGCCGAATTCCTTGATAAGGAATGGGCAAATCGTCATTACTAAGTGTTAAATCTTTTAGCTCCGACCTCAGACTTCTTACAAAAGCATTGGCACAAGCAGTTCGAACTGCATATTCTAATTCTTTTATATTACTAATATTCGCTGATAGGATGAAGGAATGAATGACATCACGCGGCACTTGAATATCATGGGCAGAATTCTTTGATTCGATAGCTAAAAAGTAATTTAGTAACTCTAGCTTTTCACTAATCGGTCGATTCGGATAAGAAGGCAGCTGGATTACAACAGGAAGTTTATTGGATAAATGTTCAGATAGCTTAGCGCTACTTCCGATAATTACCAAACCTTTCTTCTGACGTCTCTTTTGTTCTCCTTCTCTGTGATTCAGCCAGGAAATCAATCTATTTTGATCCGCCGAAGATAGAACCTGTATGTTATCTATAAATAAAATTCCTTCTGCCACTTTCTCAAATACAGACTTCGTCCCCTCTGAGCCAAATAACAACTTCAGCAAATCATCCAGAACATCAATATAGTCTAAGCAGTTAATTTTTTCAAACAACTGAGGTTTACTAATCGCTTGATTTTGAATGGCAAACTCCATCATTTTATTAACGAAGTGAGTTCTACCAGCACCGACCTCGGATAAAATGAGTACTGGAAGGGCATAATTTGGGTATAAAATAGCTGCCTGCGCTAACTGGATGGCTGTTCGCAAACTGCCATTTTCACCTATAATGCTTGGAAAATCCAAAGGATTTTCTACAAATACCTCTTTTAACTGGTATTGAACTGGCCGTGTATTTCCTTTAACGAGTATCCCTTCTTTTACCAATTGATTCAAAATAGTGCTCACATTTGAGCGTTGCATTCCTAAAGCAGCAGCAATTACTTTCGTTTCAAGGCCTTGCTTATTATTCTTTAGTAATTCTTGCTCTAGATATTCTAAGACTAGTGTTTTGGCAACCTTCATATTCTACCTCACTGATATTTTTCTCCCATTATCGTCATTCAATTTATCTTATACTGCAGCTTGATTCACCTACTTAGAGCCTTAGAACTTACTCCCTATCATCCTGTCATTTCCTTATCTAAACATTATAAATTGAAGCAAGAGAATGATAGAATACATAAAAGCCAACTGTTAATGAGTGATATAAACAGCTGGCTTTTTTCTTTATCATTTAGGAATGAAATTCACCATTCATTCATTCATTCTTCTATCAGAAAACCAAGTCGTAAGGAGACTCCAACTTGTCCGCTAGACTAGCTAAGAATTCCGCTGCAGGCTGACCATCTACGACTTGATGGTCAAAAGTCAGGCTGAGCGGTAGGAATTTCTGCTCACAGACCTGTCCTTGGCTGTCAAGAGCCAACGCCGTTTGCAGGGCACCAACTCCTAAAATCGCCACTTCTGGGGTATTTAGGATAGGAGTGAAATACTCAATCCCTGCCCCCCCGAGATTGGTAATACTGAAGGTTGAACCTGAGTAAAGAGCTGGATCTAAAGTGCCTTTACGAGCTTGGTTGGCCTCTGTTTTGATAGCTAAGCCTAAGTCAGCCAGCGTTAGCTTATCCACGTGACGAATGACTGGCACCACCAGACCATCACTCAGCGCCGTCGCAATACCGATATGAATATCTTCTACTTCCTGATACTGACCATTGAAATACCAAGCGTTGAGCTGAGGGTGATCTTTCAATGCCTTGGCAACAGCTTTTGTTAAAAGAGTCGTGATGCTGATTTCTCCGTTTTCTAGTGGAGAAGCCACCTTATCCTTCATATCCTGTCTAAAGGCCATCAGCTTGCTGATATCCACCTTACGGTGCAAGGTCACCTGAGCCGATGTCTGGAGACTGGTCATCATCCGCTCCGCAATAGACTTACGCATGCCTGTCAATCCTGCGCCATAGTCAGCCTGACTAGCCGGCTGAAGGATCGCAGAGCTATTTTCAGGTGTTTGGTTTGGAAGCGCTTCTGGTTTATAGTTTTCCACATCCCGTCGGGTAATGCGGCCCTTGCCTCCCGTTCCTGAAATCATGGAAATATCATATCCTTTTTCCTTAGCAATCTTGCGGGCCAGCGGAGTGATAAAGATACGTCCCTGTTCACTTTTTCCAACAGTGTTGGAACTTGCTGCCACAGTTTTTTCAGCTAGCTCTGGCTCTGAATCAACTGCTCCCTTATCACTTTCTGATTTATTCGCAGAGACTTCTTCCGTCTCCATACCTGGAATAGATTCTCCCACTTCACCAATCCATGCAATTACTTTCTTGCACGGGACAGTATCGCCCGCCTGACTGATAATTTTTAAAATCACTCCTGCGCTTGGCGCCTCTACATCGCTGGTCAATTTTTCAGAACTGATTTCCAAGACAGGCTGACCAGCAGCTACGGTGTCGCCTTCCTTGACCAGCCAGTTATTTATCAGACCTTCGGTCATTGTTAAGCCTAGCTTAGGCATTACAATTTCTGTAGCCATACTTGCCTCCCTTCTATCTCTTCAGATCGTCAATCAATTCTGCAGCAACAGTCAAAACCTTATCAGCATTAGGGATATAGAGCTGTTCCAAATTCACCGCAAATGGTACCGGCACATTTGGCGCACAGACGCATTTCACTGGACCGTCCAGATAGTCAAAGCATTTGTCTGTCACTGCTGCTGCGATATCCGTCGCTGTGTTATTGTGAGGGTTGGATTCATCAACGATAATCAGCCGTCCAGTTTTCTTGACTGATTCAAAGACAGTCTCCTCATCCCAAGGAGCTACTGTTCTCAAGTCAATCACTTCAACTGAAACACCATCTTTTTCCAAGCGATCCGCTACTTCATAAGCTACATAGAGCATCTTACCGATAGTGACGATAGTAAGATCAGTTCCCTCACGGCGGACAGCAGCCTTCCCAATTGGAACTGTATAATATTCTTCTGGTACCTCTCCCTTGATACCATAGAGAGTCTTATCTTCTGAATAAATCACGATATTGTCGTCTTCAATGGAAGCCAGCAGTAACCCTTTAGCATCATACGGAGTTGCTGGAACGACTACCTTGATACCAGGAATGGATCCGAAGAGTCCATAGTAAGAACCTGAGTGCTGAGCTGCTGCCGAAGCTCCTGCCCCATGCATGGTCCGCATTGTCATCGGAACCTTGGCCTTGCCACCAAACATATAGCGCATTTTTGAGCCTTGCCCCAGAATGGCGTCAAAGCAGAAACCGATAAAGTCATTGAACATCAGCTCCGGTACTGGGCGCAAGCCAGTCAGAGCCATTCCAACAGAAGCTGATACATATCCGTGCTCAGAAATCGGAGTATCAATCACCCGCTCTCGGCCGTATTTTGGCATCAGCCCCTTGGTTACACCCATTACGCCACCCCAAGCATCTTCGTTTTCTTCTTCCAAGTGCTTGATTGTTGCACCGCCAGCAATATCTTCTCCCAGAAGGATTACGGTGTCATCTTTTGCCATTGCCTGATCCAGCGCTTCATTGATTGCTTTCATAAATAACAGTTGTCTAGCCATTTGATCAACCTCCTTCTATCAATCAGCAAATACATCTTCCAGCAGAGAGTCGGGACGAGGAATAGGACTGTCTTGAGCAAATTTGATAGCTTCTTCCACATCCTTTCGAGACTCTTCTAAGATGGCATCAAGTTCATCTTCAGTCAAGAGGCCATGCTCGATAGCGTAGTCACGGAAGACGTCCAGAGCATCCACATCAGCCCAGTCTTTTTCTTCACCTTCCAGAGCTTTATACCTCTGCTCATCACCCTCAAAGTGACCATGGTCGCGATAGGTTACAGCCTCAATCAAGGTAGGACCTTCCCCTCTGCGAGCCCGCTCTACAGCTTCCTTGGCTACTTGGTAGACGGCGAATAAATCCTTACCATTAACCCGAATGCCAGGCATATTATAAGCAGCAGCTCTTTCAGCGATTGTGCCGGACGCTGATGAATACCATTGCGGTGTCGATTCTGCAAAGAGGTTGTTTTCATTGACAAAGATAACTGGCAGTTTCCAAATTGATGCCATATTGAGACATTCGTGGAAATTTCCTTCATTGGCCGCACCGTCACCGAAGAAGCAGACAGCTACACTGTCGGTTTTCAAGTACTTGTTGCGCATAGCTGCACCGGTAGCTAGACCAAAGCCTCCACCAACCATACCATTGGCGCCGAGGATTCCCTTGTCCAAATCGGCAATGTGCATAGATCCGCCTTTTCCTTTTCCAAGTCCAGTCTCCTTGCCAAAAATTTCTGCCATCATGCCCTTTAAATCACCGCCCTTAGCAACACAGTGACCGTGTCCCCGGTGGGTACTGGTAATATAGTCCTGGTCTGTCAGGTTAGCACAGACACCCGTAGCAATCGCTTCCTCTCCGGCATAAAGGTGAACAAAGCCAGGAATCTGTCCTGCTGCAAAGAAACGCCGAGTATTTTCCTCAAAATTACGGATATCCCACATGGTTTTATACATGGTCTTGGCTTTTTCTTTGGAAATCTGCTCCACCTCAACTTCGGTAGCATCATGGACTTTTAAATCGACTAGCTCCGATACAGCCCCTTGGCTTCTTGTTTTGGTCAATCGTTGTGGTAAATCTTTATAATGTGACATATTTTTACCTCCTCATTAATCGTCCTGAACGAGTCTTTTGGCGACTTCTTGTATAAGTTCTGATGTAGTCGGATGAGCGAAAACTGTTTCAAGAACTTGATCCAACGTTGCTTCAGCCTGCCTCAGCAAAATCAAATTCTGTAGAAGATCCGTACCGTGCGGACCAACGATGACAGCACCTAGTAGAAGATGGTATTGCTTTTCTGAAATTAGCTTGACATACCCCTCCGTCTCACCTATAGCGATAGCCCGCCCGTTATAAGAGAAAGGCAGCTGATCGACCAGAACATCATAGCCGGCCTGCTCAGCCTCTTCCTTGCTGAGACCAAAAGAAGCCACTTCAGGATTGGTGTAGAGTGAACGGGGAACACCCAGCGGATCAACTGCTTCTTCAGCTCTCCGGCAGATAGCTCTTACAGCCTTTATTCCTTCTGCACTAGCTACGTGAGCCAACATATAAGATTCCAAAAGATCACCGATAGCATACACATGCTCTTTTGATGTCTCATAGTATTGATCTACCTTGACAAAATTCCGATCTGTCAAGGCTAATCCCATATCCTTGGCTAGCTCTAGGTTTGGTTTGCGGCCAGTAGCGACCAAAAGATGGTCGAAAGCAACCTGCTCGTTCTCAAGTAAGACAGAATTAGCAGTTACTTCCTTTATCTGCGCTCCCTGATAAATCATCACCCCCATTTTCTTTAGTTTCTTTTGAATCACATGTCGCGCTTCAGCTTCTTCGGTCAAAAGAATTTCCGGCGCAACCTCAATAACAGTGACAGCGACACCCAGAGGAGCCATAGCGAAAGCTAGCTCAATTGCGATAACGCCACCTCCGATAATGACTAACTTCTCAGGAAGCTCCCTCAAGTCAAAAAACGTATCCGTCGTTAGATAGTCAACCTGTTCCAATCCCTTGATAGGAGGCACAAAAGGATAACTGCCAGTAGCCAAAATCACATCTTTGCCACTGATTTCTTTACCATTGACGGAAAAAGTTCGGTCTTTGACAAACTTGGCCTGCCCTTGGATATATTCAATACCTAAAGACTTAAAGCTAGCATGAATTCCAGATTGCAAACTGGCAACAACCTGATTCTTTCGGTCTACCAATTTCTCAAAATCAATCCTTTCAAGCTTGCTCTCAATGCCATAACGCCTAGCTTCCTCCATTGTCAGCAACCAATGACCGTGCTGGAGATAAGCCTTAGACGGTATACATCCTACATTCAGACAGGTTCCGCCGATAGACTTCTTTTCTACCACGGCCACCTTTTTTCCAAAACGAGCTGCTTCTTCAGCAGCCACATAACCGCCCGGTCCAGCACCGATAATCAAAACATCATAAACAGACAAAACAGGCCTCCTTTCATAAAATGCAAAGGGTGCTCCAACAATCAAAATGATTGCTGTCGGCTATAGATACAAAAAGTATCTCATTATTTTTCGTATACCTAAGACTCATTTCAAAATCTCAGGATACAGTCTGCTCAGAAACTATGAACCTCCTTTCTGTATTTTCTTTGCTTACGAATAGTAAGCGCTTCCTTTTTGGAAGATACTTATACCAAATAATTAAAATCCAGTTGCCTATCCTTCAAACTGACTTGAACTGTCATTTCAGTTGTTTCCTTATTTTCTACCAAATAACGAGCCAAAGGCGTTTCGAGATAGCGCATAATGCTTCTTTGAATAGGACGAGCACCAAACTCTGGTTGGTAACCTTTCTGGGCTAAAAAAGCATAAACTTCTTCGCTCAGATGAAGCTGAATCTTCTGATGTTTCAACCTTTCCTGAAGTTGCTGAACCATAATTTTTACGATATTAATCATATCTTCTGCCCTCAAAGGGTTGAAAATAACCGTCTCGTCAATCCGATTTAAAAACTCTGGTCTAAAGCTATGTTGCAGAAGGGACAGAACTTCTTCCTGCGTTTCAGCAGTCAGTCCCTGTTCATTTTTGAGAATTTCCAAAATCTGCTGGGAGCCAATATTGCTTGTCATAATCAAAATAGTATTTTTAAAATCAATAGTACGCCCTTTAGAGTCTGTCAACCGTCCTTCGTCCAAGACTTGCAGCAGAGTGTTGAATACATCCGGATGGGCTTTCTCAATTTCATCCAGCAAGACAATCGAATAAAGCCTCCTACGAACAGCTTCTGTCAGCTGTCCTCCCTCTTCAAATCCTACGTAGCCTGGTGGCGGACCAACTAAACGAGCCACGGCATGTTTTTCCATGTATTCAGACATGTCCAGTCGGACCATTTCCAGCTCATTGCCAAACAGCCGCTCAGCAAGGGCTTTTGCCAGAGCAGTCTTCCCGACTCCAGTCGGCCCCAGAAAGAGGAATGAACCAATGGGACGCTTTGGATTTTGAATTCCAGCTCTCGAGCGTAAAATGGCCTCCGAAACTTTTTGAACAGCTTGGTCTTGTCCTACAATTCTCTGGCGCAGGAGCTTGTCTAGATTTAGCAGGTGTTCGCGCTCATTGTCCATGATTCCCTGCACTTTGATTCCTGTTATACGCTCTACGATACTGGCTATATCCTCACGACTGACGTCTACCTGCTCAGTTCCTGCTTGAGCCAGCTGGATTTTCTTAACAGCACACGCCTCATCAATCAAGTCCAGTGCCTTATCGGGCAAATAACGATCTGACAGATAACGAATTGAAAGACTGATTGCTGCCTGCAAGGCTTCGTCCGTCAGCCTAACTCCGTGAAAGTCCTGATAATTCTCCCGCAGTCCTTGCAGAATTGTCAATGCCTTATCTTGACTAGGCTCCTCAATGCGAATCCGCTGGAAACGCCCCTCCAAAGCTTGATCTAGCTCGAAGCTTTCCCGATAAGCAGCAAAAGTTGTGGTTCCGATGATATTAATCTGTCCCTGAGCCAAGAGCGGCTTTAAAAGATTGCCTGCATCAAGAGAGCCCTCTGTCCGACCTGCTGTCACGATTTGGTGGATATCCTCAATATAAAGAATAATCTTCCCCTTAGCAGCCAGCACTTCATCCAAAACAGCCTTGAAGCGCTCTTCAAACTCTCCTCTATATTTAGTCCCGGCAATCAGTCCGCCTAGATTTAACTTAAAAACTTCCTTGCCCAGTAAATGTTCTGGAACATCATCATCAAGCAGTCTGCCAACAAACCCCTCCATTACTTTGGATTTCCCAACACCTGGAAAGCCTATGAGAATGGCATTGCTCTTGTCTTTTCTGGAAAGGACACGGATAATATCATTGATTTCCTCTTGGCAGCCTATCACCTTCCTACCGGTCTGGTCTGCCAACCATTGATTAAAGTTAGTTGCATATTTGCTCAGGGCTTGATAGCGACTCTCCTGACTGGAAGAGACAGCTCGTTTGCCTTGACGAACCTTATTCAACTTTTTCGCAACCAGCTCCTTATCAATCCCTGCCTGCTTCAAAAAGACAATTATCGGATTTCGCTGCTGCTGAAATAGACTAAGAATCAGGTGCTCTACTGTTACCACCTCATCCCTCAGTTCCGCCCTCTCAGCATCTGCATCATCCAAAAGATTCTTGAGACGTTGACTATACTGACGTCCGTAGCGGCTCGTGTCCGTATGTGAAAACACAGGAATCTTGGCTAGTTCCTGATTGATGACACTGATAAATTCATTAATATCAAGATCCAGACTGGTATAGAATTCCAAGGCAAAAGCCTGAGGCTGGGTCAGCACTGTCCATACATGCGGAATGTCCACTTGATAATTGTGTTTTTGAATAGCTAATTCCTTTGCAGCATTTAGTACTTCTTGCAAAAGATGGGTATAGTGTTCAGTCATATAGTTCCCTCGCTTTTCTACTGAAAACCAAAGATAACTGTAAACAATATTTTAAAAATTAACCTATTTTAACAAAAACTTGACTTGATAATCTTATGTCTATTATACCATTTTCACAATCAATATACTAGAAAATATGTAAGCGTTTTACCGTTTTAATCTAATTTTAATAAAAGTTTGTGAAAAAAAACACTAGCTTATCCTAAAAGGACAAGCCAGCGCTCTTTAAGTTATGATATTTTTAGCCAAACGATTAAGCCGCCACTGAAAGAGAATGCCGCTCGTCACCAAACTAGCAATGAGACCAATCCAATATCCATAAGGGCCTAAACTAGTATAGTGATCTAAGAAGAGTCCCAAGGGCAGCGAAACTCCCCAATAAGCAATCAAACCCAAGTAAAATGGCACCTGAGTATCCTTATAGCCCCGAAGAATGCCCTGCAAAGGAGCCGCAAAAGTATCTGCTAACTGGAAAAAAAGGCTGTAGGTCAGAAAAACAGATGTCATACGGATAAACTCAGTATCCGAACCATAGAGAGCAGCTACTCGGTCGCGTAAGATATAGAGAAAGAGAAAGGTAAATCCAGCAATACCCAAGGCCGTCAGCCGCCCAAGTTTACAGAATTTCTTAACATCATCAGGACGGTTGGCTCCAATTTCATAAGAAACGATGATGGACATAGAGGTTGAAATACTCATTGGAAAGGCATACATTAAGTTTGAAAAATTCATGGCCGCCTGATGGCTGGCAATGATTAGTGACGAAAACTTAGCCATGATCAGTCCAACAACCGAAAAAATCACGACTTCAGCAAAAAACGTTCCTCCGATAGGCAGTCCAAGTCGAATGCCTTCGATTAAGCCCTTTTTATCTAGCGGTCGAATCTTCCATAGCTCATAGACTCGGACTTTTGGATGTTTGACTGCTACTGACAAGGATATGAGGAGCAAAACCCAATAAGCCAAAGAAGTCCCAAGTCCAGCTCCAGCTCCGCCCATTTCTGGAAATCCAAATGCTCCGTATATTAGAGCATAATTAAAAGAGCCATTCAAAGGTAAGAGTAAGAGCATGAGATACATGGAAAGCTTGGTCAACCCTAGAGCATCAAACAGAGAACGGATGGTGCTAAAGAGCAAAAGAGGAATAATGCCGAGTGCCAGATACCAAAGATAGTTCTTGGCTACTTCTTCTACTAAAGGCTCTAGGCCAAGGTGAGACAAAACCAGAGGAGCGCCCACAAATACCAAAGCAAATAAAATTAGCGATAACCCCAAAGAAAGATAAATAAACTGATAAAAATCAGAAGCAATCTTTCCTTTTTTTCCCTGCCCTAAATGATGCCCAATTATGGGTACCAAGGCCGAAACAATCCCTATCAGCAGGTCGAAAAATGGAATCCAAAGACTAGTTGCCATGGAAACACCAGCCAGATGCAAAGTGTTATACTGACCAGTCATAGTCGTATCGACAAAAGAGGCTGAAAAATTGGCCAGTTGGTAGATCAAAATTGGCAAAAAAATAGAAATAAAGAGCCGCATCCGCTGCTGTAAATTATGAGTTTGGTGCATAGAAATCCCTCAAAAACTTTTTCTACCCAAGTAAAATCAATGAGCTTAGATTTTTAAAATATCAACTATCTTTACTATACTATAAGCCAGACAGATAGTCAAAAGGAAAAGGAAATCATATATCTGCCTCAGTAAAGACAACCTGACCTTTCTCAAAACCTGCGATTCGCGCCAAAGAAAGAACACGATAACCAGCTGTTTCCAAAAGTTGACGGCCATTCTGAAACGATTTTTCAATGACAATGCCAACCGCTTCAACCTGCGCTCCTGCTTGCTCAATAATGGTAATTAAGCCCTTGGCTGCCTGACCATTAGCCAAAAAATCGTCAATAATCAGCACCTTATCGTCAGAGTTGAGAAATTTCCCAGCAATCGAAACGGTCGAAGTCACTTGCTTGGTAAAAGAATAAACTTCAGCCGTCAAAATCCCTTCTGTCATCGTGATGTTTTTGGCCTTCTTAGCGAAAATCATCGGTAGTTCCAGAGCCTCTGCTACGTAGACAGCCGGAGCGATACCAGAGGCCTCAATGGTCACTACTTTGGTAATTCCTGCATCCTTTACCGCCTCCGCAAAGACCTGGCCAATTTTTTTCATCAATGAAAAATCAACCTGATGGGTCAGAAAAGAGTCAACTTTCAGGATATTTTCACCTAGCACTTGCCCATCCCTGAGAATCCGTTCTTCTAATTTTTTCATTTGCCCTCCTTTTCAAAAACCATCTTGCGTCTAGCAGAAAAACACGGATATCCGTGTTTTTCGTTTACTCTTTTTCATTTTTATTCTCAGTCTTGTCTTCCTCTCCAGCATGATTGACTGCTTTTTTGAATTCTGAAAACATTTTACCGATAGATTGCCCCAGCTCGGGCAGGCGTTTTGGTCCGAAAATGAGCAGGGCTCCCAGAACAATAATGATTACCCCAGGTACTCCGATGTCTTTTAAAAGTCCCATTAATTTCTCCTTGTTGATTTTCTTTGATAAATGATGCGACTGAGCAAGATGCTGACTTCATAGAGCAAAATCAGAGGCACTGTCATAGACAAGTCGCTGAAAAAGTCGGCGGGTGTCAGGACAACTGCTAAAACCAGCAAAATGAAGTAAGCGTATCGTCTATATTTTACCAAAAATTTCGGATTGAGCAAACCGATAGAAGTCAGAAAGGACACAAGAACTGGCAGCTCAAAAAGGCAAGCAATCGGAATAGTGGTATGAAAGACGAAACTTAGATAATTCTGCGCTGTCAGGCGAGTCTCAAAGAGACCCTCCCCCAGAGACAGCAAAACCTGCAAAATAGCCGGAGTTACAAAGTAAAAGCCGAAAGCCAGCCCCAGAACAAAACAGAGAAAGGTAGCCGGGATATAAGCGAAAACAGCCCGAGCTTCATTGGCCCGCAGAGCTGGTCGGACAAACTCCCAGACCTGATAAACCAAAAATGGCAAGGTCAGGGAAAAAGCGACCAGACTAGCCAGACTGATATAAATCCAAAGGATATCATCCGGCCCCAGCACCAGCAGCTTCTGCTCAAAATTACTGGTCAGCCATCGGTAAATATCGGCTGAAAAGAGCAAGCTAACCAGAAAAACCACGAAGAAGCAAGCCAGTACCGCTAGAAAACGCCGTCTGAACTCTGTCAAATGCTCAATAATAGTCTGTTCTTTTTTATCCATGCTGCTGCTCGCTTTTCAGATTTTTAAAGCTTACATAGACCACCAGCAAGATAAAGAGCACCTGACTGACGACCACTTCCAGGCTTGGATAAAGCCCCATCCATTCTACTGTCACAAAGCCATTGATTAGGTGAGTCGGTAGGATATTGGTCAGCTGAAGAGCATGGATGCTGACACCCAGCATTTTAAAGGCCAGGGCATAGATTAACCAGGTCAGCCAGAAAAAAATACTGTGTGGCTTGAGAAGACTAGACGCCTTGCTCATGATAAAGGCCAGCAAGACAAGGACCAGAAGAGCCAAGCCGATTCCCAAAAGGAAATCAGTCATAGTGATGCGCGGCAGAATTCCTGCATAAAAGAGGATGGTCTCAGCCCCTTCACGGAAAACAGCTAGAAAACTGAGGGCAAACATGGAAAGAAAACTGCCTGTGGCTGTTACAGCCTTCATTTGGCTTTCCATGAAGTCATTCCATTTCTCGATAGATGCCTTGCTGTGCAGCCAGATACCAACCAATATCATCATGGCGACAGCGAAAATTCCCACTGCACCTTCGATAATTTCACGATTGGATCCTGAAGCAACTGCCGGGAAAAGAAACTGCAGCAAAGCTGCAATCACAGCACTGGCTAGAACTCCGCTTGCTGCGCCGGCATAAACCCATTTGAGTCCTTTTTTCATCTTTGAAGCTTTCAGAGTCGTTATCAAAGCCATGACAATCAAGAGCGCTTCTACACCCTCACGTAGCAAAATCAGCATAGCATCAAAGAAATGATAAGAAGCTGTTGTGTCAATCTGTGACAGCTCACTAATCAAGGATTCTAGCTGCTTTTGATACTTCTCTTCGCTCCCCTTGACCATAATAATAGGCGTCTGACTCTCGACCTTGGTATAAAGCGAAAGGTTATTGACACTGACATCTCCTTCTATCGTTGGCCAAATGGTAATGAACTCTTTCATCTTGGCAGCAGCCTTTTTATCATCTCCGCTTTGAAAGAGACTCAAGGCTTCCTCTAGGAGCTTAATTCCATCTTTCAGCGTCAGATTGCCAGCAGCTTCTTGGACTTTCTCACCTTTGACAAAATTATCAATAGCGGTTTTCAAATCATCAAAAGAAGACTGAATCATGTCAAAGTCAGTAGGCTCTGTCTCAATGGCGCTGCGCAGGAATGAAATAGCTGTTTCTACCTTGCCGTAATGGGCTGTGCTGTTGTCTCGCACCACGCTTTCATTGGTAGTCCAGGTGCTATTCATCTTCTTGTAAGCTTCTCTCGTTGCTTCTAAATCCTTAGCACTAATAGCCTTTTGTAGATTTTCAAATTTTGGCTCTAGCTTACTGAGAAGCTTCTTTTTCTCGGCCTCTAAGTCGACTGGATTCTGCTCTTTTTCAAACTTTAAGAGGGCAGAAGAGATCTGTGTCAGCTTCTCTTCAGTCACCTGGCCCGACAAGTCTAGTGCCTTGCTAACCTCTTGTCCCGCTGCTGAGTCATGATTAGCAACCTTTTCAAAGTCAGTCTTGATCTCTCCGACTAGCTGCTTGGCTTTTTCCTGATCCTTCTGTTTGACCGCAGTGCTGGCATCAGTGATTTTAACGAATAAACCGCTGTAGCTCTCGTCCGCTAAAACTGGCTTAGCTAAAACAACTAGCAAGAGACCCAATATCAAGAGACTTTTATTCAAATAATTTTTGACCAAGGTACTCTCCTTTTTTCACTCCGCCAAAGCAAGCAAACAAGCCACTGCCGACATGCGTGACGTATTCATTCATCTTATCTTGAGCGCCCAGATTGGTCAAGACTTTGACAAAGCTATCAGGATCTTTCTGGAAGGAAAGAAAGAGTAAGCCTGTGTCGAACTGACCAGTACTCTCATCAAGCCCATCCGAGTACGAGTAAGACCGACGGTATATTGGCTTATCAACCTCCTTGGCCAGACGGACATGTGAATCCTCAGGCAGCAAGTCTAAGTCAACCTCGTCAAATTCGTCTTTCTTGCCAAAAGGCGCTCCGCTTTCCTTATAGCGGCCAAAAGTATTTTCCTGCTCCTGCAGATTAGTTCGATCCCAGGTCTCGAGGAACATCTGAATTCGGCGGACAGCCATGTAAGAGCCACCCTGCATCCAATCCTTGCTATCGCACCAAATGACCTTGTCAAAGTCTTTTTCCTTGGTCACATTGGCTGTGCCGTCCTTAAATCCAAAGAGATTACGAGGCGTTGACATCCGATCTCCAATAGCTGCAAAGCCTGACTGACTCCACTTCATGGTGATGGCATTTCTGCCCTTGCGGACCAGATTGCGGACCGCATGAAAGGCTACCTGCTCATCATCTGCGCAGGCCTGAATGACAATATCGCCACCTGTATATTTTTCTTTGAGCTGCTCCTTTGGAAAAGGCGGCAAATCCCGAAAAGCCTTAGGTCGTTTGTCTGACAAACCCATTTTTTTCAGAAAAGAGGCTGAGACCCCAAAGGTCAAGGTCAGACGATAAGGGTTGAGACCTACAGTTTCTCCAGTGTCCGTTGGCGGCAAAAGAGCATTTGAATTATCTTTTTTAACCAATTCTCCATCGACTAGCTTCTCGCTATAGGCTGTCCAGTCCTTGAAGAGCTGGATAATGGTCTCCCTATCTGTCGTATGCAAATCCAACACAACAAAGTAGATATTCTTCTGCATCGGAGTTGTGATACCCGCCTGATGCTCCCCGTAGAAGCTGATTTCTTCCTCACCGTCAGCGAATTTCTTATCTTCCTTCGCCTGATTAGCGAAAAAAGCAGATGCACCAGAGACACCCAGTGCAAGACCAGCGCCTCCAATCCCTGCTTTTTTAAGAAATTCACGACGATCCATTTTTTTATTAAACCATTTTTCGTCGTTCGTCATATGATTACTCCCCGTTTAGAATGACTCCCATTTGTGAAAGAGGCTCACCCAGTTTGGTAACTGCTTCTGCCAGCTCCTTGGTGTCTTCTTTTGTCAATTCTGTATAGAGCTTGTAGTTTTCAGAGTCGGTCATGTGCTTATCTAGGAGACTATTGACGTTCTTAAACTCAAGTTCCAAGGTCTTGACAAGCTTCTCGTCCTTGTCTTGAATCAATGGCTTGAAGAGCTCAAAAATCTTTTCTGCCCCTTCAATATTGGCCCGAAAATCATAGAGATCTGTATGAGAGAAAACCTCTTCCTCACCTGTAATCTTGCTGGTCGCTACTTCATTGAGCAAGTCAACAGCACCTGTCAGCATCATATCCGGAGTCACTTCAACCGTTGCGATTTTAGCTTTTAGCTCCTTAATATCGTTGACCAGCTGATCAGCATAGCTTTCCGTTCCCTTGGTCGTATTTTGCTCCCACATGATTTTTTCAATCTGGTGGAAACCAGACCAGCCTTCTTCGGTCTTGTTTTCGTCTACATAGTCGACCAGGCGGAAGTCAATTTTAACATCTGATTCACCAAAGCTCTCAGCAATCGGCTCCGAGCGCTCGTAGGCCATACGGATAAGCGGATATTGCTTTTTAGCCTCTTCAAGCTTGCCTTCTTTAAGCGTGTCACGAAACTTCTCCGTATCTGTCAGGAGCTGATCGATTTGTCCTTGGACAAAGGTTTTGTAATCCGCTGTCGCCTTGTCCAATTCTTTCTGATTGACAGCCGTTTGGCTACTGGATGCTTGACTGCTTGAGCCGGTCTTGTTTGTAGAATTGTTGGCTGCACAGCCAGTCAGTAAAATTGCCGTTGAAAATAGGACGATGCCAAGTTTTTTCATGGTGACTCCTTTGTTTTCTCTCTGATATGAGATTATTTCCTGTAAATTATACCAGTTTTTTTCTCATATTTCAAGAAATTGTCTGACAATTTAATCAAAAACTCTATATTAAGACCGCTAAAGCAGCTCTTCTTTTACTTTCCCAATCTCTGTCTTTTTCAGCACCAAGTAAATCGTATCCCCCAAATAGAGGCGCGTGCTGCCATTGACTGTTTGAGTCTTGCCCTTGTGGACATTCATGGTAATCAAGACTCCATCTGGTAAGTTTAGCTCATGCACTTGACGACCAGCAATCTTTTCAGAAACAGGGATTTCAATTAAAGTCGTATCTCCCTGGTCCTCAATACTGTCTGGCAACATTTTTTCCAGCATGGCTTCATAGACGGGCGCTCCTTTTAGCAAATCCATGATAATGTAAGCTGTCAGAGTGACCAGTCCCAGAGGCATGAGATTACTAATGTCCCCAACCATCTCTGTGACCAGAATCATGGCTGTTAGCGGAGCCTTGGAAATGGCGCCAAAATAACCACTCATGCCTAGGATAATGAAAATTGGAAATTGCTCCTGAGAAATCAAACCCAGCTGCAGACAGACTGCACCCATTGCTCCACCAAGAAGTGAACCCAAAGCTAGAATGGGCAGGAAAATACCGCCCGGCAGCCCGCTGCCGTAACTTAACATACTCCAGACAAAACGCAGAGCAAAAAACAAGAGCAAGGTTCCCACAGTGTAATGACCAGCAGTCAAAGATAAAATCAATTGATTGCCCCCGCCCAGCAAGTGAGGAAGGAAATAACCAATCGGAAGAATCAAGACAAAGGCCAGAATAGGATAATAGGCTTCTGAAATCCTAAACAAGCGCCCCAAAAACTGATAAACCAGCTGAATATTCAAAATGACTTTCTCATAAATAAAGCCTGAAAAGCCCAGCAGCAAGCCCATTACTAAGTAAATCCAATACTGCTCCAGTCTCATGACCGGGATATTATCCGGCATGTCCAGTACTGGTGTTAGACCAAACATTGAGAGCGAGACAAAGTTAGCAACTAGACTGGCCGCCAGCGTAGAAACCCAGAAAAAGCGTGAAAAATGACGGTAAACTTCTTCTACTACGAATAGCAGACCAGCGATTGGTGCATTAAAAGCTGCTGCTAAGCCTGCCGCTGCACCGCTAGCAATAAGCGCCCTCTCCTCAGCAGCGCTTAGTTTCAGAAATTTAGAAACGCCTTTGCCGCTCATAGCGCCTAACTGAATACTTGGTCCTTCTCGCCCCAGCATCAGACCGGTGGAAATGGCTAAAATTCCCAATACAAACTTCTTCCAGAGAACACTCCACCAAGAAAGCGACATCAGACCTTTCAGCTCTGCTTCAACCTGCGGAATCCCTGACCCCTTGATATTTTTCTCCGACTTTACCAAGCGGGCATTGAGCAAGACAATGAAACAATAAAGCAATACCAAGGACAGTAACCAAAGCAAAGATTGCTGACTCCTATGGTAGACATCCTGCACTAAATGAAAGATTTTTTCAATCAGAAATCGAAAAATCCCCACTACCAGTCCAGCAAAAATGCCAACTAAAACACCTCGCAAAACCTGGGAAATAATCGAATGAGTTGCGAAATTAAATTCTCTCTTGATGTCGTCCTCACGTGAGGCAGCCTCTTTTGCCATTCCCAATCTCCTCTAAATAGTTACTTTACCAATATTCTAGCACAAAGCAGGCCTGATAAACAGATGAAATATAAATTTCTTATTTCAGTTTTCTTTTTAAAGAAGACTCTACAGAAAAAAAGTCCGGGAATCGTCCCAGACTTAATTATTTTCTTATTTAGCGCGCAAAGCTGCTTGAGTGATGTAGTTGTATGGTTTGTTGAAGTGTGGTAGGAAGAAGAGATCCAGCAAGGCCAATTTATCAATTGTAACCTTTTCCTGAATGGCCAATGAGAACATGTGAATACCCATAGACATATCTTCTCTAGAAACCATCTGAGCTCCAAGAACTACACGCGTGTCCTTATCATAAACAATCTTAATTGTAACATCATGATGCTCAACCTTTTCAAGGAAGGTTGGTTTTTGAGTATCTTTAAACTCAACTACTGCTGGGCTGTAACCAAAGCGTTTAGCTTTTTCTTCTGTCAGACCAGTTGAAACCATCTTCAGACCAAAGATTTCGATACCGTTAGAACCTTGAACACCGTTTGATTCCAATTCATGACCACAAGCATTATGAGCTGCTACGATACCAGAGCGCAGGGCGTTAGAAGCCAAGGCGATGTAGTTTGTATCGTTGATAGAGTTATCATAGACAGTCGCACAGTCACCAATTGCATAAACATCTTTGATGCTAGTTTCTTGCTTCTTATCTACCAAGAAAGCACCATTTCGGAATGTTTCCAATTTGCCAGCACCAAGACCAGTGTTTGGACGGAAGCCAACTGCTAAGACAACCATATCTACATCATAGCTAGCCTTATCTGTTACAATGCGTTCTACCTTGCTTTCACCCTCAATAGCCTGAACAGTTTGACCGAAGGCTAATTGAACACCGTTGTCTTCAAGGTTTTGGCGCATCATATCAGACAAGTCGTGGTCATAGTAACCTGCCAAGCAAGTATCCACAACATCAATCAGAATCACTTCTTTACCAAGACGTTTGAAGGCTTCTGCCAACTCAACCCCAATGTAACCAGCACCTACCACTGCCACACGTTCGATATGTTTGCTCTTGTCTTGCAATTTTTCGATAACATCTGCAGCATTTTGATACAATTTTACGAACTGCAGATTTTCTAAGGTTGACTTAAATTCGCGGCTGTTAGGATCCAGCTCAGCACCTTTGATTGGCGGAAGAATTGGCTGAGAACCTGTAGCTAAAATCAATTTGTCATAAGACTCTACATGCTCTTTGCCATCAACAATAGCTGTAACTTTTTTTGCATCATAATCAATTGACTCAACTGGTGAATTCATATAAACTTTTGCGCCTTTTGCCTCAAAAGTTTCTTTGTCTGCATAAAAAAGTCCATCTGGCTTGCTGATTTGCTGTCCAATCCAAAGGGCCATTCCGCATGCCAAGAATGAAATGTTTGAGTTTTGGTCAAAAATAACTACTTCATTTTCTGCACCATAATTATCCAACATTGTATTAATACACGCTGTACCTGCGTGGTTTGCACCAACTACAACGATTTTACTCATAAGAATAGTCCTACCTTAATTTATAATTTACTAGACAAGTATATCATCTCCTGTGAGCGTTTACAAGAAATTTGCTCGAAATTTTCAAAAATTCTTAGACTACCTAAAAAGCTGTACCACTGCAGTTTAAATACCTCAGAAAAACTACTTTTCCCAAAGTTTCATTTTCTGAAAATATAACAAATTTAAGATTGTGAAACCGGTATCTTTTTGTTATAATAAGGTTAGAGAGGTTAATTTTAGAAAGGTTGTGATAATGTGGACTTTGCTTCTCGCTCGCTTCATTTGATGGGGAGTACGATTTGTATCTCTCTCTGTCATGAGCGGGCGGAAATACTCTTAGATGAGGCGGTCCAACTGCTTCATGTCTATAAAAATCGCTTCAGTGCCAATGATGAAGATTCTGAACTTATGACTATCAACCATCTAGCAGGAATTAAAAGTGTCTCAGTTCATCCAGAGCTTTTTGAGCTGATTGAGCTGGGAAAATATCACAGCCTAGCAGAAGGCAGCCACTTAAATATCACGATCGGCCCTCTAGTCCAGACCTGGCGGATAGGATTTTCAGACGCCCATCTCCCAAGTAGGGAGGAGATTCAGCAAGCTCTGAGCCTGACTGACCCAAACTTTCTTGAACTGAATCCAGAAGACTGCAGTGTCTTTTTGGCTAAGAAAGGCATGAAGCTGGATCTAGGCGCCTTGGCTAAGGGCTATATCGCTGATAAGATTAAGGACTATTTGCTGAGTCAGGGAGTGACCTCTGCTCTTATCAATCTCGGTGGCAATGTCCTGACGATTGGGCAAAATGCAGTCAGCCAGCGTGCCTGGCGAATTGGCATCCAAAATCCCAAGCAGCCTCGTGGCAATCACTCAGCTATACTAGCGGTCACCAATCAGTCAGTGGTCACATCAGGAATCTACGAGCGAACCCTTACAGTGGATGGGCAAAACTACCATCACATTCTGGATCGCAAAACTGGCTATCCTATTGAGAATCAATTGGCTAGTCTGACCATTGTTTCAGACAAGTCGGTAGATGGCGAAATCTGGACAACTCGTCTATTTGGTGAAAGTCCGACATCAATTCTGTCCCAGATTGAACAGCAACCAGGGATTGAAGCATTGATAATCACCCAGGACAGTCAGCTCTTCTGTAGCTCAGGCCTTTTAGAGCAGATAATTCCTGCTTCTTAATTCTCAAAAGTGATAACTTTGCTGTCACACCAAGCGGCACCTCTATCACCCTATCTTTTATAAACATGCTCATTAAAAAACGCCCTCTCTTTCTTCTAGGTTTTACTTGCCTGAAGAAAAATAAATGCACACATGAGGGTTCTGTATCTTAATTTCAGAAAGGAAATTTTATGTTAAAACTTATTGCAATTGTTGGAACAAATTCTAACCGTTCTACAAACCGGCAACTTCTTCAATATATGTCTAAGCACTTTGCTGACAAGGCTGAAATCGAGCTGGTTGAGATTAAAGATATCCCAATGTTTAATAAACCTGCTGACAGAAACGTCCCTGAGTTGGTATCAGAAATTGCCGAAAAAATCGATGCAGCGGATGGCGTACTTATCGGCACTCCTGAATACGACCATTCTATCCCAGCTGTGCTCATGAATGCTCTGGCTTGGCTTTCTTATGGTATTTATCCACTGCTAAACAAGCCGGTCATGATTACTGGTGCTTCTTATGGTACACTTGGCTCCTCTCGTGCCCAATTGCAGCTCCGTCAAATTTTGAACGCTCCAGAAATCAAGGCAACTGTTCTTCCAGATGAGTTCTTGCTTTCACATTCTCTTCAAGCTTTTGATCAAAGCGGAGACTTGGTAGATCTTGACGTTGTCAAAAAATTGGATGCTATCTTTGATGATTTCCGTATCTTTGTCAAAATCACTGAAAAATTGCGCAACGCACAAGAATTGCTTCGCAAAGATGCTGAAGAATTTAACTGGGAAAAATTGTGAGATAGGAGACTGAAAGAATGAAATTTGTTGGAATTGTAGGATCAAACTACGAACAATCATATAACCGAAAATTATTGGAATTCATCCGCCGTCAGTTCAAAATTAAATTTGAATTGGAAGTCTTAGAAATTGATGAAGTCCCAATGTTTAACCAGGATGAAAAATGGGATGAAAGCTTCCAATTGCGGTATTTGTATAACAAAATCACACGTGCAGATGGTGTCATCATCGCAACCCCTGAGCACAATCATACTATCAGCGCTCCTTTAAAGAGTGTCTTAGAATGGCTCTCTTACGAGGTTCATCCTTTCGAAAGCAAGCCTGTTATGATTGTCGGTGCTTCTTACTACGATCAAGGAACATCTCGCGCTCAAGTTCACCTGCGTAAAATCCTAGATGCTCCTGGCGTCAATGCTTACACCCTTCCAGGCAATGAGTTCTTGCTGGGCAAAGCCAAGGAAGCTTTTGACAATGATGGCAATATCACTAACGAAGGAACTGTGAATTTCCTTGAAACATGCTTAGATAACTTTATCAAATATGTAGAGGTCGTTTCAAAATTGAAAAAACCAAAACCAATTGAACCTGAAGACTTAGACTGCGGAAAGCCAATCGCTACGACAATTACAGAAGTTGATCCAGATGATCCAGAATGGGTGGAAAAAGTCGCTGAAATCACTGGCGCTGTTTCAGGCGATACTTATGTCAAACTTGACCATGGTATCTTGACTGTTAATCAAATTGATATGTTCTTGAAAGCTATGCCATTTGAATTGACATACGCTGACGATAACAACCAATTCCTCTACTACAACAACGCCCACCAAGACCCAGACACCATGTTTGCCAAACGTGTGCCACCTCAATCAGGTAGCCGCATGTCAACCGTTCATGGTTCTCTCCCACCAGCTCGGATGAAAAATGTAGAGTGGGTTATCGGAACACTTCGCAACGGAAACCAAGAATACGTACGTACAATCGTCCCAGGTTCACCTGCAGGCGTTATCAATACCCACAACTACCAAGCTATGTACTATCCTGACGGATCATACGCAGGTATCAATGAAATCGTCTTTAATTTCCAACCATGGCTCGACTGGTACTTAAAAGAAACTGGTCAACGTTTGGTTGGAGGCCATGGAGACGCAGATGCTACTTCTGGTGCTTCTGATGCTGGAGGCGATGGCGGTCACGGAGGCGGAGGAGCTGACGCGACATCAGGTGCTAGCGTTTAATCACATTACAAACT
>NZ_GL890993.1:1669310-1716754 GCF_000212855.1 Streptococcus sanguinis SK355 | reverse complement strand
AAAAGAGAGTGGGACAGAAATCGGTAATTCGTTAGAATTCGATTTCGTCGTCCCACCTCCGCACAGTTGAGTAGGGCTGTAAAAGCTGATGAAATCAGCGTAGTAAAGCCCACTCAACCACTGCGTCTTGCTCGACAATCCAAAGACAATTGAGAGGCTAGGACTTTTGTCCCAGCCTCTTTTTGCTTTATTTCATTTCTTTGAAAGCTGCTTCTGCATCAGCATTACTGATAGCGCCAAACTGGATTTTACCGATTTTCCCTTGACTGTCAATGAGGATTTCAGTCGGGATACTGCGGATCTGATAGGCTTGGAAAATTTCTCCTGAAGTATCAAACAGAACTGGTACATCTTTATAACCTTGTTCTTGAAACCATTTTGGAAATTCCTCAACAGATTTCTCTCCTTGGAGACCTGGTGCTACAACTGTCAAGATTTCGAAATCACGATCCGTTTTTCCAGCCAATTCGACCAATTCTGGCATACTCTTCTTACAAGGTCCACACCAAGAAGCCCAGAATTTTAGATAAACTTTCTTGCCTTTATAGTCAGAAAGTTTGACTGTTTTTCCATCCATAGACTGCAGAGTAAAGTCAGGTGCCTCTTGACCGACAGCTGCTTGGGTGACTGTGCTTGTCTGAGCAACCTCGCTAGATGAACTACTGCTTGTAGGCATAGTCATAGGCTTATCCTCCTGTTCCGAGCAGGCTGCCAAAAAGGCTGCAGCTGATACAGTTGCTAATAATGTAACGATTTTTTTCATATTTCTTTCTCCTTTTATCCAAAAAGTCCAGACAGGGCATTAAGCTGTACTAACATCAGCAGAATTCCCATCAGAATAATCAGGGCTCCGCCAATTTTCTTCATCAGGCCCATATAAGGCTTGATTTTATTAAAATACTGCATAACAAAGCTAGATGCCAAAGCCAAGATGAGCTGAGGATTGGTCCAATGCAGGGAGTCCAACCAAAGCTAAAGGTAATACCCAATAAGAATGCAGACCAAAAATGATGTTTCTGGCCATTCTTTTTGAAAGTCAAACTCTTTTGAAACTGTAACTGACGAATATTAATTAGTTCCATCTGATGCAGACCTAGCAGAATGATAAGGCCGCCCATCACATAACGAAAGGTAGAACTGTATATAATTGTTCCTAGAAAGCCAGCTCCAAAGCCTAGCAAAAAAAAGACTGTTGAGATGCCTGCAATGAAAAACAGTGTTCTAACCATGCCTTGCCAAGCAAGCTCCCGACCAAATACTTTCAGGGTCTTGACCTCCTTGTCATCCAATAAAATGCCAATATAAACCGGCAATAAGGGAAAAATACAAGGGGAAAAGAAGGACAAAATACCAGCTAAAAAAACTGAAACAAAAAATAAAGGTGATTCCATTTTCTCTCCTCTAACTACTTACGTAGAATATACATTCACTTATCATTATAAATGAATCTTATAGATTTTTCACAAATCCGCTATGGTAATTTTCTTGCAAACTCATGAGAGTAGAAAAGAGAAAATTTCGCTTGATGAACAGCAAAACCAGTGCATTTTTTTCAAACAGTAAAAAGCCGGAGAAAATCCTACCGGCTTGAATATTTTAAAACTTAATAGACCTAATCATCTGCAACTAGTGGCAAATAAAGACTAATCTGGGTAAATTTATCTGGTTCGGACTGGATTTCCATATGGTAGTCGTCTCCGAACTGCAATCTTAAGCGTTGATCGACATTTTTCAGGCCGACACCACCTAAACGAAGGAGAGTCGCATCCATAGAGGTCTTGACATCAAAGCCTCGGCCATTATCATAGATAGACAATATCAGCTGCCTCTCTTCTGCTACCGATGTCACCCGAATCATGCCCTGTCTGTCAATTTCCTTGATGCCATGATAGATAGCATTTTCAACCAAAGGCTGAAGTACCAGCTTGGGCAGTTTATAATCAGCTATAGATTCATCCTCTTCAATCTCATATTGGAGCTTGTCACCATAGCGCTGCTTCTGGATAAAGAGATACTGACGAACGTGATCAATCTCATCTCTAAGAGAAATCTGTTCGTGCCCTTGATTAAGCGCCAAACGGAAATACTGAGCGAGTGATTTTGTTACCTCAACAACACGCTTGCTGTCATTAAACTCAGCCATCCAGACAATCGTATCTAAGGTATTATAAAGGAAATGGGGGTTGATTTGAGCTGAGAGAGCTCGGAGCTCATAGCGTCGGACGTTTTGTTCTTCAGTCTTGACAGCTTCCATCAGCTGTTCAATCTGATCCAGCATTTTATTGAACTGCTGAGCCAAGTCAACCAACTCTGGAGAACCCTTTGCTTCTGCCCGAAGGTTTGAGTCACCTGCCCCAATCTTTAGAATAACAGCCTGTAGATTCTGCAGGGGTTTAATCCACAAACGTAGGACAAACCAAATACCAGTCAAGCACAGCAGGAGTGCTAAAATGCCCATTCCCACAAAAGAATAAAGCATCTGTGACTGAAGCATCTGCAACTGCTCTAATGAAGCGACGCCAATTAAAGTCCAGTCGCTGTCCGCAATATCAATCTGGTAGACGAAAGCCTGTTTCTGGTCTGCGTAACCGTCCTTGACTGAGATATAGGGCTGCATCGCTTTCATTTCCTGACTGGATGAATAAACACTCTTCTTAGGATGATAGACAAATTCATGCTGGCTATTGACAATAAAACTAAAGCCTTTCTTCCCTAGCTGAAGCCGATCCAGATAGGCTTTGAGACTGTTATAGCCGATATCCAGACGCAAAACACCGAGATTCTGCCCTGCTTCATCCACCACTTCCTGAGTGACGGAAACAACCCACTTCTCCTTCTCTGATGATAGAGACTCCTTGCGAGCAGGAGTCAAG
Source organism: Streptococcus sanguinis SK355 (assembly GCF_000212855.1). Taxonomy (GTDB): domain Bacteria; phylum Bacillota; class Bacilli; order Lactobacillales; family Streptococcaceae; genus Streptococcus; species Streptococcus sanguinis_A. The sequence goes on along the minus strand of NZ_GL890993.1, from coordinate 1,713,881 downwards.
ACAGGCATGGCTCTGGTATGAACCGCTTCCTGATACCATTTTTCATTCATCATATCAGAAGATGTCTGCATGCTAATTTGAGTATCTGTCGATACCACGCGCCCGTCCTTGGTAACCAAAACTGCTGACACCAAATCCGGATCTGTCTCAATAATGGTTTTCATCAAAGACTGAACTGACGTTTCACTACTTTCTTGATTCTGAGCAAACTTCCGAATCGTTTCTTCCTTGCTCAGTGTGGAGGTGGTTTGTTTTAATTTCTGCAAATAGGAAGCAATGAACTGCCCGCTTTGCTCCATACTATTACGCGTCGTCCGCTCTGTCAGCTGTCGAATAGTCCCCGAGCTAGTCTGATAGTAAAGACTCCCAACAACCCCCAAGAGTAAAAGAACCAACAGAAAAATATAGACAATCAACTGGATAAGAAGCGGATATCGTTTCATTTCTCCTCTCCTTTTTTAAACTGCCGAGGTGTCAGCCCAACCACCTGCTTGAAGCGCTGAGAAAAATAGTTCATATCTTCAAAACCTACCTGCTCTGCTATTTCATAAATCTTCAAATCTGTAGTTAAGAGTAAGAGTTTGGCTTTTTTCATCCGCACTTGGATCAGATAATCTTGAAAGGGCAAGCCTAATTCTTTTTTGATAAGAACGCTAAGATAGGACGGACTAAACCCCAATTGGAAAGCCAAACTTTTCAGACTTAATTCTGAATCTGCTAGACGCGCATGAATAGCCTCTTCCAACTCAGAGTGCTGCCCCTGATCGACCAAGCTTTGAATCTGTGCTTTTTTACGTTCCTTATCAAGCTTATTCTGCAGCTTGGCCAACATCTCCTCAACATCATCCTTGGAAAATGGCTTGAGAAGATAGTCATCTGCACCTAGCTTAATGGCAGTCCGAGCATAGTCAAAATCATCATAGCCCGTCAGAAAAACGATATGGCACTTAGGAGCCTGGTCTCTGACTAGCTTGGCCAGTTCGAGGCCGTTCATCTGTGGCATATTGATATCGGTCAGCAGGATGTCAGCAGGATTTCCCTGAAACTTCTGCCAAGCTTCTCTTCCATTTTCAGCTTGGGCAATGACTTGCATACCAAACTGTTCATAGTCTACCAAGGACGCAATCCCCTGTCTTACCAGATACTCATCCTCTACAATCATAATTGAATACACAAGATTCAACTCCTTATTTATACTGGATTTATTATAGCAAATTTTCAAACAAAATGCTCTTAAACATAATCCAAAAGATAACCGTAGCCCTTCTCCTCCATCTCAGCTTTTGGAATGAACTTAATTGACAGACTATTGATGCAATAGCGCAGGCCGCCCTTGTCCTTAGGGCCGTCAGTGAAAACATGGCCCAGATGCGAATTTCCAACTCGGCTACGAACCTCTGTCCGTGTCATATTGAAACTCTTGTCTTCCTTGTAAGTCGCTACATCTGGACTGATAGGACGGGTGAAACTCGGCCAACCGCAGCCAGAATCAAACTTATCCTTTGATGAAAATAGAGGCTCGCCTGTCACCACATCCACATAGATACCAGCATCGAACTTATCCCAATAGCGATTAGAAAAAGCCCGCTCTGTGTCATTCTTTTGTGTGACTGCGTATTCTTCTGGAGAGAGCTTGGACTTAATCTCTTCATCGCTAGGCTTTGGATAGCGACTAGCTTCGATAGCTGGGTAAGCAGCTTGATTGACATCAATATGGCAATATCCATTAGGATTCTTTTTTAGGTAATCCTGATGATAATCTTCTGCTTTGATAAAGTTTTTCAGAGCTTCTTTTTCAACAGCCAAAGGCTTATCATATTTCTTAGCAATCTCATCAAAGACTTGATTAATAGTATCAAGATCAGCTTCGTCCTTATAATAAACACCTGTTCGATACTGGGTACCCTGATCATTTCCCTGCTTGTTTTTAGAAGTTGGATCAATGATGCGGAAATAATGTAGTAAGATTTCTTTGAGAGATATCTTTTTAACGTTATAGGTAATTTTTACCGTCTCAGCGTGACCAGTTTGAGAGACCAATTCATATTTGGTCGTGTCACCCTTACCATTTGCATAGCCTGACACTGCATCAAGTACACCTGGCACACGAGAAAAGTACTCTTCTACTCCCCAGAAACAGCCGCCAGCCAGATAAATCTCCCGCTTATCTTCTTCCTTGACATCTTCTTGCTTTTGTTGGGATACAGCTTCTGTCTTACTCATAGATGCTTTCTTGATCTGTTCTGGAGATGATTGCTTACCATTCCCTGCAATCACATAGACCAGTCCAAAGCAGACAAGCAAGCCAAGCATAACCAGAAGAATTTTCCATTTTCCTTCCATGTTCATTGCACCTTTCTACTTGATTTCCTTTAGTGTTTTCTCAATATCTTCCTTGCTCATGTAGCCAATATGTGTCTTGGCAAGAGAGCTATCGCTGCCAACAAAAAGAGCAGATGGATAAGAGCGAATACTATATTCTTTCAGCAATTCTCCCTTGATGTCCATGAGAACTGGGAAGTCTTTGTAATCCAAAGACTTATACCATTCCTTGAAATCATCGGCAGACTTTTCTCCGTTAAAAGTCGGAGACACCACCGTCAGCACAACATAATCTTTTCCTGACTGCTCCTTAGCCAAATCATTGGTATCTCCAAGTGTGGATAGACAGATAGAGCACCAGGAAGCCCAAAACTTCAAATAGACTTTCTTTCCTTTAAAATCAGAAAGCTTGTAGGTCTTGCCATCTACTCCTTGCAAAGCGAAGTCCTTAACCATTTTTGTAGCTTGGTTAGAATTTGACTTGCTAGTCATGGAACTTTTATCACTTTTAGAAATTTCCGAGTTCATTTTCTGATTTGAGCAAGCTCCCAGTAAGCCTGCACAAAGCAGACTAACAGTTAAAATGGATAATTTTTTCATCGTTTTCTTTCCTCTCAAAACAAGGAGAAAGCCGACAAAGCTGACGACTTTCTTTCCTATGGTGGAATTCTTATTTGTCAGATGACATTTCGGATGAATCTTTCATTTCATCCTTCATGTTTGAATCGCTTGATTTCATATCATCTTTCATGTCAGACTTACTGTCGGACATCATAGAAGAATCCTTCATATCATCCTTTTTCATTTTATCATCGGACATGCTAGAGTCTTTCATATCTTCTTTCTTCATATCTTCTTTCTTCATGTCATCTTTTTTCATATCATCCTTCTTCATCATGCTGCTGTCATCCATCTTCTTCATATCAGAATCTGATTTTTGATTAGAGCAGGCAGCTAGGACAAAGATACTAAGTGCAGCGATTGTAAGTGTAGTGATTTTTTTCATGATGTTTCTCCTTTAATTATACAATATTTATCCAAATAACGATGCTAGGATATTGAGATTTCCAAGCATTAACAAAATTCCCATGAGAATGATGAGTGCACCGCCGATTTTCTTAAGTGTTCCCATATAAGGTTTGAGTTTCGCAAAGCGCTGTAATACCCAGCCGGAAGCCAAAGCCATAGCTAGAAATGGAAGGGCTAATCCAAGTGTATAAACCAACATAAGCAAACCTCCCTGAAGAGCGCCGTTACCTCCAGAAGCTGCAATTGCTAAAACAGAACTCAGAACAGGTCCCACACAGGGCGTCCAACCAAAGCTAAAGGTAATCCCCAAGAGAAAAGCGTTAAGAAAATCACTTCTTTTACTATTCTTTTTAAGTTGGATGCTCTTTTGCTTTTGCAGCTGCTGGATATTGATGATCCCCATCTGGTGAATTCCCAGTAGAATGACAATCCCGCCCAGAACGTAGCGAAACCAAGGGGCATAGAGGACTTGCCCTAGAGCGCCAGCTCCGTAGCCTAAAACCAAGAATACAGTTGATAAGCCAGCGATAAAGCTGAGCGTCTTAACTAGACCGTACCAAGAAAAATCCCTTCCCATAAACCGAACTGTTTTCGGCTGATCTGAATCCAGCAGAATCCCTACATAGACTGGCATAAGCGGTAAAATACAGGGCGAGAAAAAAGATAGAATCCCCGCCAGAAAAACAGAAATAAAGAACAAAAAACTTGTTGCCATTTCAAAAACCTCTCTATCAAATTCTGACTCTAGTATAAAATAAAAATCTCCCTAAAAATAGGGAGAAAGATTTGAAAAAACTTGAATTTGATGTTATCTTGCTTGAGATTTCTGGATTTGGCAAAACATCCACCACATTGTGGCGGATGTTATCTATTAGCTCTCCATCTCAAAACGCTCACTCTTCTGCTTGTTTGGCAAAAAGAGAGAAAGCAGGATTCCAACTAGAGCTGGCACCAACCAAGGCAGGGATGCCTGAGCAAATGGAAGTGAGTTTATAATATCACTTATCCTAGTGATATGGAACTGCTCCCCAAGAACACCAGCAAAGGAAATCAGAGTCACTGCTGCCACCGTTAATTGCATACCGATTTTGGACAGTGGCAAGAATTTATTGACAATGACAATCAGCACGATAACAATGGTAATTGGATAAAGAATTTGCAGTACCGGAACTGAATATTGAATAATAGCATTAAGGCCAAGATTAGCAATCGCAAACCCGATCAAAGTAAAGACAGTTGCGTAAACTTTATAAGACACCTTAGGGAAAGTTTTATGGAAGAATTCTCCAGTCGATACAATAAGTCCTGCTGTTGTGGTGAAACAAGTCACAGTAACCATAGCTGCAAGGAAAATCTGTGCTGTAGGTCCAAAAATAGCCTGTGTCGCCTGCGACAGGACATAAACACCAGGATTTCCTTTGGCAATAATCTCAGCTGGAACTGGGAAATGATTGCCTAGAAAAGCCAAACCTATATACATGGCGCTAAAGCCTAACGCCACCATCAAACCAACAACCCAGATGGTTGAAACATATTCTTTTTTATTCTTGAAACCTAGCTGATTTAGAGTCGTTACTGCGATTACGCTAAAGGCCACGGAAGCCAAGGCATCCAAAGTGTTATAACCTTCCAAGAACCCTTGCCCAAAAGCTGACGCAGAATAAGCTTGCGAAGCCTGCTGAGGTGCATTTGAGCCGTATTTCAAAGCTCCTAGAATTACTAAGATAATAATCAAAACTGCAAAGACAGGCGTCAGAATACGTCCAATCCGATCCAAAATCTTAGATGGATTCAAAGAAATCAGATAAGCCGCCGCAAAGTAAAGTGTCGTGAAAACAATCAATCCGATACCTGTCATATTTTTAGACAGCATAGGAGCGATACCAACTTCATAGGCTACTGTCGCTGTCCGCGGAATAGCAAAAAAGGGACCGATTGACAGATACAAGGCTACAAGATAGACAATAGCAAACCAAGGCGCAATCTTCTGAGAAATCTCGTGGATATAGCCTTTAGGATTGAGTGTTCCAATAATCAAAGTCAGAACAGCAAGTCCAACCCCAGACAAGACAAATCCTGCAATAGCTGGCCAAAAATGCTGACCAGATAATGTTCCAAGCGAAGGCGGGAAAATCAAGTTCCCAGCACCAAAAAATATTCCAAATAAGAGCAAGCCTGTCAAGGCACCTTTTTTAATCACAGGAATCTCCTTAATTTTTTTCATGCTTTATCATTATATACGTAAATAGCCCGCTCCACAAGATTTTTAACTTTTCACGGTAAGTTGATTTGAAAAACGAAATAAATCGAAAAATCTTTGAAGATTTTTAGCAAATTCCTCACTTATCCACAGATTTAAGGCTTATTTTAAAGTAATATAAATAATTTTGTTTTAAATCGTACGATTCACCAACCTCTCTCTATCTTTTTTGATGGTTTACTTTCTTTAAACAGACATGCTCTACTGTTGCTGAATGCGAGAAAAATACAATATTGTCCTTCCTGATCCAAAACAAAATAAAAGAGATTTTTCATAGTAAAAAGGTGGAGACATCCTATCTCAACCTTTTAAAAATGGCTATAAATCATTTAGCATTCTTTACACATCGCTAAATCTTCGGTACTTAATTTCGAATTCAAAGAAGTTCTTCTCTTGCAGCATATGGAAAATATCTCGATAAGCCTCCTCATCAAAATGGTCTCCCAAATACAAGATTTCAAAGCTTAATCCTTCATATTCCAGAAAAGCATTGGTCGTTCGAAAGCCATTACGCTTATAGAAGTCCATACGTGCTTGACGTTGCTCTAGATTGTCACATTCTTCATCGACACGTTCCACCTCTAGAACCATGGTTTTTTGATAAAACTCTGTCAGTTTATGAATAATCTCTCCCCCATAGCCATGGCTGCGAAGGTGCGACATAATCGCAAAGAAGCTGACGTAAAACATTTTTTCGTTATAAACTGCAAAAGCAAAACCAACAAATTCTTCCTCATTGTAGAAGGCAAAGAAATGAGACCGTTCATCGTTTGTATAACGAAGAAATTCGCTGATAGGCACCCTTTCCTCTACAGGAAAAGCCTCGTGGTTTAAGGCCTCCACCTTATCCAAATCGGGAAATTCTGCTGTAATAATTTGACTCGTTAAAGACATTGCTACCTCACTTTGCTTATATTCTAGCAGTTATCAAATGATTTAGCAAACCTTTTAAACTTCTTCTGCTTTTTTAGAAAATTGACTCTGGTAAAGGTCATAATAAAATCCTTTATCAGCCAAGAGACTCTCGTGATTGCCTTGCTCGATAATCTGACCATCCTTGAGCACCAAAATCTTATCCGCTTCTTGAATGGTCGACAGTCGGTGTGCGATGACAAAACTGGTCCGACCCTGCATGAGTGTTTTCATAGCCTTCTGAATCAAGAGCTCCAGCCGTGTATCGACAGATGAGGTCGCTTCATCCAAAATCAAAATCTTAGGATTGGCCAAAAGAGCCCTCGCAATTGTAAGCAACTGCTTCTGACCAAGCGAGATATTGCTTGATTCTTGGTTCATTTCCATGTTGTAGCCGCCTGGCAAGGTACGGATAAAATGATCCACATTAGCAGCCTTGGCTGCCTCTACAATTTCTTCATCAGTGGCTTGCAGATTGCCAAAGCGAAGGTTTTCCTTGATAGTCCCCTCATAAAGCCAGGCATCCTGCAGCACCATACCGAACTGTTTACGGTAGTCCTGACGGGACAGATGGCGAATGTCATGCCCATCAACTGTAATCGCGCCTTTGGTCACATCGTAGAAACGCATAAGCAGGTTGATCAACGTGGTCTTACCAGCACCAGTCGGACCAACAATGGCGACCATTTCTCCAGGTTTGACTTCCAGATTGAAATTCCGAATGAGCGGCTTGTCTGCTACATACTGGAAGTCCACATCCTTGAAGCTAACCTGACCTGTCAGATCTTGCTCCAGCTTTTCTGTCTTATCATTGACTTCGTCTGCTTCGTCCAGTACTTGGAAAATTCGGTCCAAAGAAGACTTGGCACTCTGAAGCTGACCTGCCAGCTGAGTCAGGTTTTGAATAGGCTGGTTAATCTGCCAGACATATTGAACAAAAGCCTGCATATTCCCGACTGTCAAGCGCCCTGCAATAACCTGAAGACCGCCCAGCAGAGCCAGCAAGAGGTAGGTCAGATCTGAAATAACATTCAAAACAGGCATCATCAAACCCGAGATAAAGCTGGCTTTAAAACCTACTTTCTGCAAGTTTTGCGTAATTTGACGAAAATCCTCCTGGGAGCTTTCTTCTCTGACATAAAGCTTCAAGATATTAAAACCAGTCAAATTCTCCTGAACAAAGCCATTCATAGCTCCCAGTGCATCTGCCTGCTGTTTAAAGTATGGCTGGGATTTCTTCACGATAAAGCGAGCACTAAGGTAGGTAATCGGAATCGAAATTACCACAATGATACCCAACTGCAGATTGAGTACTAATACCATGACGATAACCAACATTAGAGTAAAGACTGCGTTGATAACCTGCAGAAAGGACTGCTGCAAGGCATTTGAAACAGCTTCGACATCGCTGGTAAAACGCCCCAGCAAATCACCAAACTGATGTTTGTCAAAGTAAGAAACGGGAATACGATTAATCTTATGACTAAGTTCATTGCGCAAGTCACGAATGGTAGCCTGCACTGCATTGGTCATAAAGTAATTAGAATAGTAAGAACCGATTTCATAAATAATCGCCCGCACAAAATACAAGACCATGACCCAGCCGACATAAGACACATTAATTTGGGCGCCAGCCACCCCTTTAGCCATATCTAGCAGATTATTTGTCAGTTCAGTAATGGCTAAACCTAAGACAAAGGGCTCGACGACACTCATAACGACACTGAGGATTTTGAGGAAGATGGCAAAGGCGACTGCAAATTTATAAACTTTTAGGTAGCTCCACAGACGAGCAAAACTTGATGTGTTTTTCATGTCAGTCTCCTTTCTATTCCTCTGTCAAAGCTTGATTCTTCAGCTGAGAATCTGCAATTTCACGATAAATATCATTGGTTTCCATCAGTTCTTCATGCTTCCCGCGTCCGACGATTTCGCCCTGATCCAGAACGATAATTTGGTCAGCGTCCATGATAGTTCCCACCCGTTGAGCTACAATCAGCACTGTTGCCTGACCTGTCACTTCCTTGAGACGACGACGAAGCACTGCATCCGTCTTGTAATCCAGAGCAGAAAAAGAGTCGTCGAAGATATAAATATCCGGCTTTTTAACCACTGCACGGGCGATAGAGAGTCGCTGTTTCTGCCCACCGGATAGGTTGCTGCCTCCCTCAGCTAGATGAGTCTCAAAACGCTCTTCCCGGCTCTCGATAAAGTCCTTGGCTTGAGCAACCTCAGCCGCCTGACTCAGCTCCTCTTGACTAGCCTCTTCCTTTCCGTAGCGTAGATTCGCTGCGATAGTTCCGGTAAATAGCAGAGCTTTCTGCGGAATAAAGCCAATCTTCTGACGCAGAGCCTTCAGATTGTACTCGCGGACATCCACACCATCCACTAAAATCTTACCTAGTGTTACATCGTAAAAGCGCGGAATCAGCTGTACCAGTGTAGACTTACCCGAACCAGTAGAACCAATAAAGGCAATAGTCTCACCCGGCTTGGCTTTGAAGGAAATATTATGCAGTACAGGACTTTCCGTCTCACCCGGATAAGCGAAAGTTACATTGTCGAACTCCAGATACCCCTGCGTATCTGTCTCGGTTACACCATCTTCATTAGGATTGATCGAAATGGGCATGTCCATGACTTCCTTGAGCCGCTGGCTCGATACCGCTGTCCGTGGATACATGGTAAAGAGATTAGCCAAGAAGAGGAAGGATAGCAGCGCATGAAAGCTGTATTCGATAAAGGCAACGAGATTTCCGATTTCAAGACTGCCGTCCCGCAAGGGGTCTAGGGCAAACCAGACAATGGCCACAATCATCGCAATAATAATCTGCACAAAGAGCGGCTCAGTCAGACCAGTCAGCTTAAAGAGCTTATTGGAGTTTTGCGCATAGACTTCATTTTCATCAGCAAAACGCTTCTCTTGAAATTCTTCTCTTGCAAAAGCCCGAATAACGCGCAGACCAGTCAGATTTTCCCTCACATACTGATTAATCTTATCAAGAGTCTTCTGCTGCTTTTCAGACAAGGGCTTGGTTTTAACCGCTACATAAATGACCACGACTGCCAAGAAAGGCACTGAAACAGCTACAATCCAGGCCAGAGACGGACTGGTCAGAAAAATCATGAGAATACTGGACAGCATCATCATGGGAGTAATGACACCCATTTTCAGGGTTTGCTCCGCAAACTGCATGAGTACAAAAGCATCAGAAGTCAAGCGCGTGACTAAAGAGGATACACCGATTTGCTCATACTCATGGTGAGAATACTCTTGCAGCTTGGCATAGAGATCATTGCGCATGTCCTGCACCATGGTTGTCGTTAGCTTCCCAGCCGCATAAGCCAGGACGATTCTCCCCAACACTCCTAAGATAATAACGCCAAACATGACCCAAGCCCAGAAAAAGAGCCGGTCTATCTGCCTAGGATTGATTCCTTCATCAATCATCCGAGCCAGCACCGTTGGCAACCCTAGATTGACGATTACAAAAAAGATTGCTGCGACAAAGTCTAAGACCAGCCACTTAGGATATCTCTTCAAATAAGACCAAATGTATAACATAACTCCTCCTTCACTATCTATTCAAAAATAACTCACTCTAAAGCAACCATCTGCTTTTAAAACACAGAAAAGAGCGCGCAAATGCACGCCTTAATACAAATATTATAACAAAAATATGAAGGAGGGTAAAGGTCATTTCAGACTTTTTTCTGCTTATCATCAGCCTCATAAATGACTGTCAGCAGCAAACTGCCTGAAAGCAGACCAGCTACAGTTTTAATTGCTTGACTTATGTAGAAAAACAAACCTAGTTTTCACTAGGTTTGTAATTTCTTATCTGCAAGAAGGTCTGAGATCTGAATTTAAGAGCAATTCAAGCTCTTACCCAGCACCAACTTGTCAGATTTGCCATTTTGCAGACTGGTTGACCGGCTCAAATCCATCACTTCTGGTTTTCAAAGATTGATGTTCTGAAATCATTGGTCTGATCGAGGTAGGCTTTGAAGACTGCTTTTTTCAGCTTGTGGACAGCACTGTCATGTTCTGGTTTATAGCCGCTCCAAGAATACCAATTATCATTGGCATCTTTGAGAACTGCTTCATCCATCAAGGTTTGCAACTCTTCTACAGTACTTATAGTCTTAGTAGCATAACTTGTCCATGGTTGTCTCGTATCATCAAATGTGACCTTGTTCAGGCTGTCGAACTTGTTTTTACGCTCTTCATACATAGCCTTCTTAAACTCAGCCCAATTATTAAACTGACCATTGAAGACCTTGCGTAAAACCAAGTCATCAGTTACCAGACCTCTGCTCTTACCATAGATACTGATGGTTTTTCCGTTTTGCTTCGCATCATCTTCATACTGGTTAGAGATATAAGGGACCATACCATCTTTAAAGCCTTTGGCTGCCAAAAGCTCATAAGCCATACGCCGTCCCATAAGATCTCCAGGAGTTCCTTTTTCACTGCTTAATGCCGAATAAATCGGAGAGAAGAGTTTAATCGTATGGTAGCCATTTCTTTCTACATCACCATTTTTGTACTCACGCGCTGAAAGAATATCATTTTCAATGAGACTATTGAATGAATTTAATTTTTGCGCATCTGCCATTGTAATATTTTTTATCACATTGGTTGCGTAAACATCATTTCCATCAGCATCTCGGACATATTTATTCTCAACTTTTCTCAGCGCGTTCACTTTCTGCACATCAGATAGACGGTTAACAATTGACATCCCTTCTAGGTACTCCAACATATAAATGACATCAAACATGTTGTGAACATAGTTTTTCAGATCATCCGCATTTTGGAATCGTTCAGTTGGATCAAGGACTTGCAAACGAGATTTTTCAGTCGCATCATTCTTGTCATATTTGAGAATTGAGTTGACCGTGATGGTCGCATCATCTGGATGATCCGGTGCTTGCAACAAGCCCTTGGCGAAGAATTCTGGACCAAGACCGCTTCTTCTTCCATATCCTCCTAAATAGATCTCGTTATCAGAATCATGCGTCATCTCATGAGTATAGGTAATGGCTCCGTCCTTGTCCAGCATACGATATCCCATGTAGTAAACACCGTCTCCAGTAGCATAAGCACCATGCTTATTGTGTACAACCTTGTTTCCAACAGGTCCAAAGAAGTACTTCATGGCTGGATTAGAACTGTCAAATTGTGCCTCCGCTGTAGCCTTGCCAACAGTAGTGTCATCACCGAACTTATAGGCATCATAGACCAAGATATTTCGATAGAGCTTTTCACGGCCCTGCTCGTCTAATATTCTATACCAATAATCATAATGGTCGCGTTGGCGTTTTGCGGTTTCCTGAGCATTTTCCTCAACAAACTTATTGAGTTCTGCCCCTGCTCTGTGCTCATTATTTCTATATCTGTCATAGGCACCAAAACCAAGACTGGATATAGTCGAGATGACAAAGACTGATCTTTCAGGCATTGTCAGCAAAGGTAGAACCATATTTCGGTATTTCCAAGTGTCGCTGGTAATTCGATCATAGACCCCGATAGAATACTTGCTGCCAACTTGCTCTTGTTTGACCCTCACCTCATCAATAGTTGATTTTTCTTCAACGATATAAGCCTTGGTTTGCTCTTTGAACCATTGATTATTTGTTTTGTTTGGTAAAAATACTTCTCGGTAATTGGCAAGCGTGCTGAACAGATCTTTTGTTCCATTATTGTTTGCTAGGCTGATGCTATACGCATCTACGTTGTTCTTGGCCAGAAGATTGTTAAAACCAGATTTACCTAATTCAATGATTGTGTCTAGCGGTGACACATTTCCCTTGCCAAAGAAATCCATGTGATACATGACTAAGTCTTTGACATTCACGTCACCATAGTTAAAGTTGTACCAGCGCTCTAAATAGGTCAAACCTAGAAGCAAGGATTCCTTGTTGCGTTTGATTTTATCAACGACGTAACCATTAATCGTTTGATTTTCGCTGGCAATGACTGCATCAGCAGACAACAGTTTTTCCAGTGTATTTGCTAGATTTTCCTTTGTTTTGGCAAACTGCTCTTCTAAGTATAATTCCGTTAATGAAACTCCTAAAGAAATACCTAGGGTGTTTCTGATAGCCTCTGACTGATAATCGACCGCTCTCAAATCAGGCAAGATTTCATTAATGATTGAATTATGATTATATAAGAATTGATTCGGCGTATAGATGAGATCTGTATCGCCAACACGGTATTGTGCTAACTTACTAAAATCAGATTGGTAGGTAATATCTAGTATTTCAGATGAATGATCCTGATAGTGCAGCAAGAGCTTATTAGCTGCCTCTTTATGCGAAGCAATATCTGTAATTACTTTATTATCCTTCATCATGACTGCAGATAAGACTTCTTTTTCATGCAAAGCGCTATCTTCTTTTACCAGATTACCGTATTTGACAATGGTTGCCTTATCATAAAACGGAAGTAATTTTTCGATATTCTTATATGCTAAAGCTCGACTGGCTTGATAGTCTTTAACCTTAGAAAAATCACTTTCTATATTTCTGCTAGTCAGTAAGCTTTCGACTTTCGGTGCGGTAAGAGAATTGATTTCAGATTTCTTACTTGCGATTTTAGCAGCATCAATCAATGTTCCTCTCTCTTCGAGGGATTCCTTGGTGACGACCTCATCCTTTTCAAGAGTCACTTTGAAAACTCTATTGTCTTTGTTGCTATATGAGTCAGTTATCCTCATTCCTCGATAGTGATACCCACTAATGGCATTTCCGTTCATAACATTGACATCACTAAGAACATTATGCAATCTTCCAGCATGTCTCTCTTCGTTAGAGTCTCTATCCCACAAGTAGCCAGCCACACCAGCAACGCTTCCAAAGCGTTTGACATTGTTAATATGGCCCTCAGCGTAACTATTGCTGATAAGCGCATCTTTCTCGACAAGACCTGCAAGGCCGCCGACAGTTTGGTTTGTACTATCCGCATTTGACGAGATGGTAATTGTAGCTTTTGACTTATCAACTACTGCATTGATGCCAGTCAGTTGACCTACTAGGCCTCCGATATTGTATGGAGACCTCGTTTCATAGGAGTTGACAATTCTTCCTTTGAAACTGCTGTTGGTAATCTTAGAATTATCAGCCTTCCACACTAAGCCACCAATGCCACGTTCGCCAGCCAGAACACCGTCTACATGGACATTATTAATCCTTGTTGCATTATTGGCTTCATTTGCAAGGGCGCCAATATCAGTTTTTCCTGAGATATTCACATCTTTAAGAGTCAGATTTTCTACAGTAGCAGCGCTCAATGTATCAAAAAAAGGCTTCTTCAAATTATAAATAGCATAATTTTTCCCATCTTTGCTACCAAACAGCTTACCAGTAAATCTGCCCTTTATATAACTGCTAGCGCCATTTTCTAGTTCGACCTCATTGGCATTCAGACTAGCACCTAAATAATAGGTTCCATTGAGATCGTTATTTATAGCTTGAACCAGGTTACTAAAGGAAGTGAAGTTTGTGACTTCTCTCTCTGCCTTTTTGGCAAGGTAAAAAGTATAGTTGTCCTCGTACTTATTGTTGACGTCCTGTTTTAATTTTTCAGCACTTGCTGTAATTTTATAAACCGGCTGACCATCTTTTGTGCTATCAACTATTGAAGAAATCGGCAAGAAGACATCTTTAAACTTAGAAGATTTGACCTTCACGAAATAATTGTCTTGATTGCTCGGAATTGTATCCAGAGAAACGTGTTGTTTGTATTTTTCATCAGATAGACTATACAATTCCAGTTCAGATACATTTCTCAATTCAATATGCTTTTCAGGTTCTTGCTTCTGCTCTTTAGGCTCTTGAGCTTTTTCAGTAGGATTTTCCGTTTCAGGTACTGCTGGTTCGATGTTTCCAGTATATTCTTGCGGAGGCTCTACCTGCTCGGGTTCAACAATGGCTCCAGCTTGGACTTCTGTATACTCAGGTAATGGAGCGACCTGCTCAGGTTCCACTACCGCTCCTGCTTGAACTTCTGTATATTCTGGTAAGGGAGTCGCTTGTTCGGGTGACACTACTGCACCTGATTGAGTTCCTGTGTATTCCGGTAATGGTGTAGCTTGCTCGGGAGCGACCACCGCACCTGATTGAGTTCCTGTGTATTCAGGCAACGGGGTGACTTGTTCGTGCTCAACTATGGCTCCAGCTTGTGTTCCTGTGTATTCTGGTAAGGGAGTCGCTTGTTCGGGTGACACTACTGCACCTGATTGAGTTCCTGTGTATTCCGGTAATGGTGTAACTTGCTCGGGTGACACTACTGAACCTGCTTGAATACCAGTGTATTCAGGCAATGGAGCGAATTGCTCGGGTTCCACCAAGTTAGAAGCTACTGGTTTTTCGCTAGTCGTTTCAAGCTTTTTAGTCCCTTTTTCCACTATTTTAGGAGTCGCTTCCTCTATTTTAGTCGAAAGAACTTCTCTTGAAACTTCCGAATTATCTACAGTAAAAATTCGAACAACTTCGATTTTTCGGCCTGGTTTGCCTTCTTGTTTTACTCTTACAGCCCCCTCGGCTAAATCCGCATTTTCTTGTATTTGTTCTCCAAAGGCTATCTCAGTTTCAACAGTCTCTTCTTTGTATAATAATTCTGGCTTAGCTACTCGGCCAGACAAGACTTCATCTTGAGGCTCAATTGTATTGACGCCAAGAGTTTGATTTTTCAGCCCATTCTTATCAAAAGAAACAGAATAATCTAGCTTCTTATTTTGGTTTAAAACTTCTTTATCTTCATTAGCATTCTGCTGATTATCAAGAATCTTATTGTCTAATAATTTTTTAATTGATTCATCTTTTATATAGCCAACATAGGTATAGCCCGAAATTTCACCTGGTGACGGCAGACTTTCCCCAGCTGACACTTGATATTCCGCATTATACTGCAGTAAGATCCCATTTTCCAGCGCATCGACGGATAGTATCAAACCACCTCCGACACCAGCCCCCACCAAAACAGTTAATAGGAACTTGCTTTTAACTTTTCCTTTTGACACAACAAAAACAACCAATCCTATCGTCGTTAACAGACCGGCCGTCATCATAGTATTGGAGTTGTTGCTGTCGCCTGTATTCGGTAACGTTTTTGCTCCAGTATTTGAGTTTAACCTGTAGACAAGATAGTAAGTTTCCTCGTTGCCTTCTGACATTTTAGGAAATCCACTTACAATCAACTCCTTTTCTTGCGGAGTTATTTCAGTATCTGTCACGTATTTATAGTGTACATTCAACTTTTCCTGTGCTTGAACAGAGTCAACCCCAACTATAGAAACAAAAAACAAACTAGAAATAGCAGCCGAAACAAGCCCGACAGCTAATTTCCTAAAAGTAAACCGAGTTTGCTTCTCCCCAAAAAACTTTTTCATAAAAACCCTTTCAAATTATTCTAAAAAGAATAACAAATCCTTTAACCAGAGAATGAGCAACAGTAAGCCATTGCATTCATTCATCTGAATCCCCCTAACAAAAATCTCCTAATCAACAATCTCATATAACTTTTATTTTATTCATAATATCTCCTAAATCGCAATAATCTGTCTAAATTATATCATACAATCCTATTTTTTGTTAGCGTTTTAACATAAAAATGATTTTGGGATACAAAAAAACCAAGTCTTTCGACTTGGTTGATTTCTATGATTGGAAACTCTATTATTTAAGAGTAACTGAAGCACCTGCTTCTTCCAATTTAGCTTTAAGTTCTTCAGCTTCTGCTGCAGCAACGCCTTCTTTGATAACGTTTGGTGCACCATCAACAAGTTCTTTAGCTTCTTTAAGGCCAAGACCAGTGATTTCACGTACAACTTTGATAACGCCGACTTTCTTGTCGCCAGCTGCAGTCAATTCGATATCGAATGAATCTTTAGCAGCGGCAGCTTCACCAGCACCAGCAGCAGCTACAGCTACAGGAGCAGCTGCAGTTACACCAAATTCTTCTTCGATAGCTTTTACAAGGTCGTTCAATTCAAGGATTGAAGCTTCTTTAATTTCAGCAATAATGTTTTCAATGTTCAATGCCATTGTTATTTCCTCCAAATAATTTTTAAATTTATAATATTTTTTTCGTAGCTAGGCTACGCTGCGTAGCTTAAGATTAAGCTGCGTCTTCTTTGTTGTCTGCAACTGCTTTGACAGCAAGTGCAACGTTGCGAACTGGCGCTTGAAGTACAGAAAGGAGCATAGAAAGAAGTCCTTCGCGGTTTGGAAGAGTTGCAAGTGCAAGAATCTCTTCTTTTGATGCGACAGCGCCTTCAATTGCACCACCTTTGATTTCAAGTGCATCAGCGTTCTTAGCAAAGTCGTTCAAGATTTTCGCTGGAGCAACAACATCTTCGTTAGAAAATGCTACTGCAGATGGTCCAACAAAAACAGATGCCAAGTCTTCAAGTCCAGCTTTTTCAGCTGCACGACGCAAGATTGAGTTTTTGATAACTTTGTACTCAACTTCGCTTCCACGAAGCTCACGACGAAGAACGGTATCTTGCTCAACAGTTAAACCACGAGCGTCAACAACGACGATAGATGCAGCAGCTTTCATTTTCTCAGCAACTGCGTCAACCAGTTCCGCTTTTTTAGCAATAATAGCTTCACTCATTTAGTGTTTCACCTCCGTAATTATTTTGCTTGGGAATTTTCCAAAAGAAAAACGCGCCCAAACCTAGACACGAAAGTACAATACGCTTCTTTTTACATGATACGTTTTGTCCTCGGTAGGATCTTTATGAGTCGAGCTCCCCTACTGTCTTAGGCAGTTTTTTCAAACCATTGATAATTATAGCAAAAGAAAAAAAAGATTGCAAGCTTTTTATACAATCTTTTTTAAATTTAGTCATTATTTTCTGCAAATTTCTTACTTGACTAATATCTACTTCTTTCCCTTAGTCGAAAGTTTCGAGTTCAATATAATCAAAGTTCTCTCTTAAATAATCAAATAAGGCGTCTTTATGAGCTTTCTGATTCATTCCAATAAACTTTCGCAACTCATCTGTCCGGAGTTCAGATTCATTGCCATCAAGGTACCATGCAGAAAAATGAACTCGTCTTACCTCACGAAAACGGGAAAGACGAAAAACAGATGCCTTCATAAATGCATCTATCTTAGAACATTCTGGCAGGTAGGCAATATCAAATGTCCTGTAACAAATGAGATGATCGCCATAAACCAAAACTTGCAAATCTTTGTCAAAGTAGTCCGCATCATTAAGATTTTGCCAGTCCTCCTCAAGCTCAGGATAACAATCTCTCAATTCCTGAATATTACTGTTTAACAAAAGATTATTTTTTATCATTCTATAGATAGACTCGACTAAACTCATATGGATCCAAATAAAGAAAAGAATAAACATAAAATTTTCACGAATCATATCTAGCCAAAATGATAATCCTTCTTTTAATGTATGATAAATAAAACTACACGAATATAAACCAAAGAAGATAGCACTTATTACTGGACCAATCATCAACAAAATTCTAGCTCTAAGCGGCGAAAACTTAAATCTTTTTCCCACTTCCCTCAGTTCCTCCTAAACTCAATTCTTTATCTCCTTTTATATCGCATCCCCCCTCTTGTGTATTTAACTTTGTTTATCATAGAAAAAATTTATTTCAGTAGTTTTATGGCATATTAGGAAAAGTCTTCTTAAGCAGATTTCTGCTTTCTTCATCGGCAGGCAGCCATCCATCTTTGAAAACACGATCTTTTATCCAAAAACGATTATAGAAAAAAGTCCAAAAGAAATTAAAGGCTGTTCCAGTTGGCTTTAACAAATCTTCTGGAATGAAAAGCACGGCAATAACAAGCAAAGCGCAGAAAGAACCTAAAATAATACCAAAGTATTTCCAGTCCTTTCGAAAAAGCGGGACAAAAAAACTAAATAGCAACGTTGTAATAGAGTAGGATGGTGACAAGCTTTTAACTTTGCTTCCATCTGGTGACTGAATAGTGATCTTATTCATAACATCTCCTTTTGATTACATAATATACCAAATAAATTTAACAAACTCCGATAATTCTGTCAACTGTTTTGTTTAGATATTAGAGATTGATAGGCAATAAAAATTAAAGAAGAGACTAGAAAGTTAGTCAGAGATCGTACTAGAGAACTGAAAGGCACTGAAAGGCATTGACATCTTTTTTTGAATTAGACTTTAGAAAAGTGAAATCCAAATATTTTTTCAAAAAAATACAGCCCTAAGGCTGCATTTTAATCTACGTAATGTTCTTCCTTTTTATTAAACCAAGCGTATGGCAAACCTATGAGTAGGCCACCACCGATGAGGTTACCGATAAAGGTTACGCCCCAGTGGCGTAGGATATTTCCAATACCAAAATTTTGCATTTCCGCTGCTGCTGAGCTGAATTTCACGATAGCAAAGGAAGCAAAGTTAGCAGCCAAGTGTTCGTTAGTCAGGAATACAAACATATAAATGGCTGATATAACTAAGAAGAGCTTAGCTGTACTATCCTTGACCAAAACGAAGGAAAGAATAGCGATATTAACAAAAATATTGGCTAACACTCCCTCAAGCAGAATCAGCTCATTAGATCGGGCAAGCTTCATCTGTACAACACCAGAAATGAAACTATCTTTGCTAAGCCCTGCATAAGCAGCCGAGTTAGCAAAGAGCCAGCCGGCAATCAAAGCCCCAATCAGATTGAAAAAGGTACAATAAAGCAAAATCATCAAGGCTTTTTTCCAGTCAATCTTCTTCAAAAAGGTACCAGCAGTCAGAAACATCATATTGGAAGTCACCAACTCTGCATTTAGAAAGACAATGTAAGCCAATCCCCAAGCAAAGATGAAAGGAAAGAGAAAACGCCCAGTTCCTGGAACAATCTTATTCGTCAAATCTGCCGCAATGGCTCCAGCACCAGTACTAAAGGTTAGGAAAGCTCCAGCAAAGATGGAACGAACAGCGTACTTGGCCTTGCTTGTATCAAACAAAGCTTCTTTCTTGCGGCAAGCTGCTTCAATTTTAGGGATAAATGTCGATTCAGGCATAAAAAATTCTCCTATTAATTTAAACTATGTATAGTATATCACAAAGTTCTTGCTTTTGATAGCGTTTTCGAGAACCTTTTTAAATTTTCTAAAAAAGGATTGAAAATAAATTTTCAATCCTTAAATCCTTTTCCTAACTGAGCAATATCTTCTGGTCGTGTTCGACAACAACCACCAAAAAGCTGCACTCCTTGCTCTTGCCAAAGTTTACTATTTTCCAGCAAGCTCCGCTTCTGCTCTGGATCGTCGTGCCAAGTCTTGGTCAAGCCATTATAAGTTTCGCCAGAATTTGGATAGGTCAGAAAAGGTTTGTTGCACACTTGTCCAAGCCCATCTAATAATGGAGCAATTAAATGCGGAGCTGTACAGTTAAAACCAACTGCCAAGACTTGTGGACTTTCTTGAGCCAAGTTTCCTAATTCCTCAATCTTAGTGCCATCTGATATAGCATTCTCCGACTGGGCAACAAAGGACAAATAAGCCTCAGCCTGCGGAAATTCCTCAGCTAAAAGTCGGAGGATTGCTGCCGCTTCTGCCCCATTTGGAATGGTTTCAATAGCCAATAAATCACAGCCTACTTCTAACAAAGCTTGAATACGCGGACGGTGAAACTCTTGGAATTCTCCCTCGCTCAGCTGGTAGTCTCCCGTATACTCCGAACCATCAGCTAAATATGCAGCATAAGGCCCTACCGAGCCTGCAATCAGAGGATAGGGTCGCTGCTTTTGCTCTTCTGGAGATAATTCTTGCCAGACATTTTCGATTGCCTTTTGTGCTAAGAAGACTGTCTCTTTCAAAAGATCATAACCCTTTTCAGGAGTCAGTCCTGCCTCTATAAATGCTGAAATACTGGCCTGATAACTGGACGTAGTGATGATATCGCTGCCAGCTCTCACATAGCTTTCATGCACATCTTGAATAATCTGAGGCTGGTCTAATAGGTATTGAGCGGACCAAAGCTTACCAGATACATCATAACCCAGGCTTTCCAACTCTGTACCCAAGGCTCCATCTAAAATAATAATCTCTTGCTTTTCAAGCAAATCTTTAAATTTTCCCATGAAACACTCCTAGAATCTACTTAAGTGAGCAGGATCAATACTAGCAAATACGAAAATTCGAAACTAGAGAGACCGGCAAGGAGACATAAAAAAGAGGTCTCCCTCTTTTTTTGTTGTCTACATTATAATCTATTCGCCCAGGCGGTATCGACATCCAAGATATCTTGAGTAGTGTATTGCTGACGATAGGGATTGTAAACGATATAGCCAGCACCAGACTCATAGAGTGGTGAATCAAAGCGAGTCAAATTGTATTTTTCAATAATATAATTCAATTTAGCATTGTAACTAGTATCTGTCGCATAGACACCAGTCAGGGCAGCTGTTGCGTCCTGATAGGTTGGCGCATTACTCTTCCATGCGCCTGCAAAATGCCCCTGTTTGAGAACCGTAACATAGTCTTGCAGAGACTCTACATAGCTAGGATATGAACGGAAACTGTCGTTGATGGTATAAGCATTTCCCTCTCCATCATCTTCCCAAGTCTCCATATTAGCAGACTGACCATCATAGTGACCTTTGATACCAAAAAGATTATAATGAGGATCACCAGACAGACCAGACTGTCCTGAGCCACTTTCTAAAATAGCCTGTGCAATCATAACAGAAGCATAAAGATCATTGTCCTGTCCCAACTGACGAGCTGGCTCACCGATTTGTGAGATGAAATAGTCTGTTTGATTCATAGGCTGCTGATCACTATTACTGGCACTAGCAGGATTAATATGCTTTGCCAAGACAAAACCAACAGCAATCGTCGTTGTCATGATGAATAAAGCTGAAAGGATTCTCTTACCTTTTTTTGAAATTCTCTTTTTCACAGCACTTCTCCTGAATAAGATGTTAATGATACCATTGTAACATACTAAAGATTAAAAAAACACTATTGATAATTTACAAGTATATGACATTTTTCGTTTTATTTCAAAAAATCCAACTCAAAAACGAGTTGGATTTAATTCGTATTGTTAAATTTTTGACAAAATCGCATCCCAAGCAGCATCTAAGCCATCCTTGGTGACTGAGGAGAAAAGAATGAAATCATCATTTTTGTCAAAGTCCAGCTTTTTCTTAATAGCTGACTCGTGCTTATTCCATTTTCCGCGAGGGATTTTATCAGCTTTGGTCGCTACTAGAATGACTGGAATGTCATAATATTTCAGAAATTCATACATTTGCACATCATCTGCACTAGGATCATGCCGAAGATCAACAAGGCTGACAACCGCTCTGAGATTTTCACGACTGGTTAGATACTCCTCAATCATCCGGCCCCATTTTTCACGCTCTTTTTTGGAAACACGGGCATAGCCATAACCTGGCACATCGACAAAACGCATCTTGTCATCAATGTTGAAAAAGTTTAGCAGCTGAGTTTTTCCAGGTTTTCCTGAAGTTCGCGCTAAATTTTTGCGATTGAGAAGTGTATTGATGAAACTGGACTTTCCGACGTTTGATCGGCCAGCTAAGGCAATCTCTGGAATATCATCTTGAGGGTAGTGCGATTTATTGGCTGCACTCAGCAAAATCTCAGCATTGTGTGTATTGATTTCCATAAGCACCTCGTTAGGCAGTTTCTAGAATAGGCTTATCTGTTCCATCTACTGCTTCTTTGGTAATGCGGACAAGTTTGACATTTTCCTGACTCGGAACTTCAAACATGACATCCATCATAGTTTCTTCAATGATAGAGCGAAGCCCTCGTGCACCAGTTTTACGTTCGATCGCTTTATTGGCAATCTCCTGCAGAGCATCTTCGTCAAATTCAAGCTTAACATCATCATAGGACAAGAGTGCCTGATACTGCTTAATAAGGGCATTTCTCGGCTCTTTCAAAATCCGAACCAAATCATCCACTGTCAGCTGCTCCAGCGCAGCAAAGACCGGCAAACGACCGATTAACTCAGGGATAATACCAAACTTTTGGACGTCTTCTGAGATGATTTCCTGCATGTAGGAGCCATCTTCGTCAATCGCACGGTTATTCTGACCGAAACCAATGATTTTCTCACCCAGACGCTGTTTGACGATTTCTTCAATACCGTCAAAAGCACCACCAACGATGAAGAGAATATTCTTGGTATCAACCTGAATCATTTCCTGCTGCGGATGCTTGCGTCCACCTTGCGGCGGCACACTAGCTACTGTTCCTTCGATAATCTTCAGAAGAGCTTGTTGAACTCCTTCACCCGAAACATCACGAGTAATTGAGACATTCTCACCTTTCTTGGCAATCTTATCAATCTCATCGACATAGATAATGCCGCGTTCTGCACGCTCAATATTAAAGTCAGCCGCCTGCAAAAGCTTGAGGAGGATATTTTCCACATCTTCACCGACATAACCAGCTTCAGTCAGAGCTGTTGCGTCCGCAATTGCGAAAGGCACATTGAGACTGCGAGCAAGAGTCTGCGCCAGGAAGGTCTTACCTGACCCGGTCGGGCCAATCATCAAAATATTTGACTTTTGCAGTTCCACATCTTCTTCTTCACGGCTGTCGTGGTAGTTAATACGTTTGTAGTGATTATAGACCGCTACTGCTAAGGCACGCTTAGCTCGGTCTTGCCCGATAACATAGTGGTTCAAGATATTCAGCAGCTCCTGAGGTTTTGGTACCTCAGACAGATCTGCCAGCACTTCCTCGGCTAGCTCTTCACGGATGATCTCCTGTGCCAGTTCCACACATTCATTACAGATAAAGGCATTGTTACCAGCGATAATCTTCTGCACCTCATCTTGGTTCTTCCCACAGAAAGAACAAAAAACCATCATATCATCATTACGACTTGTAGGCATTGTTTACTCCAATTCTAAAATTCTAAATCTATTTATTTTCTTTCGTACATGTTAAAAAAGTGTCATATAAAAAGCATGAATGGAATTTACAAGATTTGTAAAAGCATTCAGCAAAAATAAAGCCGCCAGTCCGAATCGCTTTTTTCGAAAGGTTTGAACGGCACAAATAAGACAAATGACACATAAAAAGGCCGTAAAAAAACCAAAAATACTACGTTCCATTCTTACGAGTCCTTCCTTTGGTATCTTTTTATAGTAAAATCATAAGGATTCTTTTCATCTTTGGCATGAAATTCATTGCTAACTTCCTGATAAGGAGCCCAGTCAAATGTCTCAGGGAAATAGGTATCTCCTTCCAACTTAGCAGCAATCTGAGTCTGAATCAATTCTTCCAAATACGGCTCAAAAGCCCTGATAATTTGCGCTCCGCCAATAATATACAAGTTTCTGTCTTGCTTCTGATACCAATCCAAGACATCATCCACATTACTGAATAGCAGGACATTCTCGTTATCGACTTGATAGTTCTTGTCCTTACTCATAATCAAACTGATTCGATTTGGCAAAACGCGACGCTGCAGACCATCAAAGGTCACTCGGCCCATCAAAATAGCATGTCCAGTCGTTGTTGCTTTAAAATGCTGCAATTCTGCTGGGAGATGCCAAGGCATGACCTTGTCTTTTCCAATCAGACCATCCTCTGCCTGAGCCCAAATGGCAATAATCTTCTTTGTCATCCTTTTATCCTTTGTATTAGTAACTCTATTCTATCAAATTTGCTGTAAAAAGGCATGTTTAAAGTATGATTCAAGCAGAACTTTTGCAGAGGTTGGCAGTTTTCGCATACACTTATTAAAATCGTTAAATAGCCAAATCAAACTTCAGCTGAGGTTTAACAGGATCATAGTCTAATAACTCAAAATCTTCTGCTTTGATATCAAAGAAATTAGTCTCATCCGGCACATTTAAAACGAGTCGAGGTTGACATTCGCTAGGTTCCCGACGCAATAGCTCCTCCGCCTGCTCGAACTGATTGTCATAGATATGCAAGTTATTGATAAAGTAAAAGAATTTGCCGACCTTCCATCCGAAATGCTTGGCAATCATCATCTGCAGAGCCACATACTGCATAGCATTGATGTGGTGAGCAACCAGCATATCATTTGAGCGCTGAGTCAGAGTCGCATCCAGATAAATGTCACCATCTACACGCCGAACGTCAAACATGGTTTGAAAAGCGCATGGAAGCAAGCCGTCACTCTCTTCAAAAGCTTCATAATCCCAGAGAGAGATGATATTACGACGATTCCAAGGATTGGCTTCCAGCTGTTGGAGAATTTTATGGATAATATCATGCTTCTTGACAACAGCTCCGTAGCGCTGCCCGATAGTACCCGTATCGCCAACTTCCCAGTCATTCCAATAGTGAACATGATACTTGTCGTTGAGCAGTTCCAAACTATTAGACTGATCTTGATAGATCCAAAGGACTTCCTTGATGGCAGACTTGATGGCAATAGGGCGCAGAGTCGTAATAGGGAACTCGCCCTTGCTCAAATCGTATTCCGCAAAAGAACCGGTGATATATTTGGAATTGGCCACATTTCCATCCTTGTAGCGCGGACGGGCATTTTCAGAAAAAACACCCTGCTCCATAATTTTTTTAATATTCTCTTTGAAAATCGTATCTGCAAGCGTCATGATTTCTCCTTCGTTCAGTGAGCTTTTTCTAGTATAGCAAATTTTCCATAAAAATTCTCCTACAGACCTTTCTGCAGGAGAACAAATGAAGCATACTTGTTGAATTATTGTAAAACCAATGAAGCTGCCCCGATAACACCGGCATCATTTCCAAGAGTAGCCAAGGCCAACTTGGTTGAAGTACGAACCTGCGGGAAGCTATTCTCTTCATAAACCTTGCGCACGCCATCAAGTAAGAATTCACCCGCAGCCGACACACCACCACCGATAACAATTGTAGATGGATTTAGGATAGAGCCGATATTGGCACAGGCAATTCCTAGGTAGCGAGCGAAATTGCGATAGACAATCAAAGCTAGCTCATCGCCTTCTTTCGCTAAGTCAAAGACAATCTTTGCATTAACATCTTCACCATTGTCAATCAGCTTTTTCAACTCGGCATCACCAGCATACTCATCAGCATAGCGACGAGTCAGATTGACAATACCAGTCGCAGATGCAACCGTCTCCAAGCAGCCCTTCTTGCCACAGGTACATTGAATCGGCTGATCAAAGTCAACAGTGATGTGACCCAACTCTCCTGCTGCTCCAGCAAGTCCGTGCAAGAGCTTGCCTTCAGCAACAATTCCTCCGCCAACACCTGTACCCAGTGTCATAAAGACTACATCAGGCTGGTTTTCTCCAGCTCCCATCCAGCGTTCACCCAAAGCGGCAACGTTAGCGTCGTTGTCAATATAGAAAGGAATCCCTGTCGCTTTTTCAATCTTATCCTTGACCGGCTGCAGCGTCTTCCAATTGAGATTGTAAGCACCGATCACAGTCCCTTTCTCACGGTCAACTACTCCTGGCGAGCCCATACCAATCCCGATAAAATCCTCTGCTGAAAGCTGAAGTAAATCCAAACGATGCAGGATTGACTCAATCATATCATCTACGATGTGGCTACCTTCGTCTAAAACATTGGTTTTAATGGACCATTTTTCTTGGATTTCGCCCTCTGAAGTCAAAATAGCAAACTTAATAGATGTTCCACCAAGGTCAATTCCGATTATTTTTTTCGACATGATGTTCTCCTCTGTGTTTTATTTATCATCATTATATCAGATTTTTTCAGTAAGGAAAAGGTTTGCATAAAGAAAAGTCAAAATCAAATCCATCTTTATTACTAAAGTAAACTCACAACTCTTTTGTACAATAATATCTTTCACCAGTATACGGATAGTCTTTCAGCGAAAACACTTCTGTATAGCCGTGCTTTTTATAAAAATCCGGCGCTTGAAACTGATACGTATCTACAAATGAATATTTGCATTTCCTTTCTCTGGCTTCCTGTTCAGCCCTGCACAGTATTTCTGAGCCTATGCCTTGCCCTCGTAAATCTTCGCTCACATACAAATACTCTATCTCCAGCCAATTTCCAAAAGTTTCGGCCGCCATACCAGCCAACAGATTTCCTTGTTCGTCTTCTACATAGATGTTAAGAGGCTCACTTTTGGAGGGCTCCCTCTTAGATTGATTGTAGGCCCTGATTAAGTTTCCAAGTTCTTGTGTTTTTTTCGATTTTCTACTTTCCAATCTTAGTTTCATAGATGCCTCCGTTTAGATTTCTGCCTAAACACTACTTCCTTCATCCGTCTAACCCACTCAGGTATTCATAGCGCTCGTATTTTTCAAGCAATTTTTCGTTCTGCTCATCCAGTTCTTGCTGGAATTGAGACAGGCGAGCAAAGTCCGAGCCATTCTCCTGCATGGCCGCTTCAATCTCAGAAATCCGCTCCTCAAGCGCCACTATATCGTCCTCAATAGACTCCCACTCCTGCTTTTCAAAGTAGGTCATACGCTTTTTCTCCTCGCGCACTTTGGCCGATTTTTCCTTTTCAGTCTTTTGGGAAATAGCAGAGCTTTCTGCTACAAAGGCTTTTTCATCCAGGTAATCCGTGTAATTACCGAAAAATTCTCTAATGCCCCCATCTTCAAAAGCCAAAATCTTGCTGGCTACCTTGTCCAGGAAATAACGGTCGTGGCTGACTGTAATAACTGGACCTGCAAAGCCTTGCAGAAAATTCTCCAATACCGTCAGAGTCGCAATATCCAAATCATTGGTTGGCTCATCAAGAAGCAAGACATTGGGCTTTTCCAAGAGAAGCTTAAGTAGATAAAGGCGCTTTTTCTCTCCGCCAGAAAGCTTTTCGATTAAAGTCCCATGAGTTGAACGAGGAAAAAGAAACTGCTCCAAGAGTTCTGCAATGGAAGTCGTTCCGCTGCCAATCTTGACCTCCTCAGCCACTTCTTGCAGGTAATTTATGACCCGCTTAGACTCATCCAAGCCCTCAATCTGCTGAGAGAAATAGGCCACTCGGACTGTCTCTCCAATAATGAGCTGACCAGCCTGAGGCTGAAGTTTACCGGCAATTAGATTGAGCAAGGTCGACTTGCCGACACCGTTATCTCCGACGATTCCAATACGGTCCTTGTTCTGGATCAAAAAACTGAACTGAGAGAGAATTGGCTTCTGATCATAAGCAAAGTCCACATTTTGAAACTCGATGACTTTCTTACCGATACGGCTGGTTTCAAAGTTCATTTCCAGATTGCTCTCAGTCGTCTGGCCTGCCAAATCTTTCTTGAGGTCATGGAAACGATTGATACGAGCCTGTTGCTTGGTTGCCCGAGCCTGAGGCTGCCGCCGCATCCAGGATAGCTCCTGCTTGTATAGCTGCTGTTTCTTATGAAGCAAGGCCACATCCCGCTCATCCTGCTCCGCCTTGAGACGGACATAGTCTTGATAATTTCCCTGGTATTCAATCAAGCAACCGCCATCCAATTCAAAAATCCGTGTCGAAATATTATCCAAGAAATAGCGGTCGTGGGTGATGAAAAGCACGGTCTTCTTGGAATTCTTCAAGAAATGGGTCAGCCATTCAATCGTATCAATATCTAGGTGGTTGGTTGGCTCGTCCAGCAAAAGCAAATCAGCATCACCTAAGAGAACCTGGGCCAGCTGAACTCGGCGACGAAGGCCTCCTGATAACTGACCAACCTTAAGTGACAGATTAGTCAGACCAAGCTTGGACAGGACCGTCTTGACCTGACTTTCGATTTCCCAAGCATGGAGCGAGTCCATCTCGGCCATAACCGCTTCTAGTCTAGACTGTTGACTCTCATCATAAGCCGTCAGGAGCAGCTCATACTCTCGGATCAACTGCATTTCCCGTAAATCACTGGACAAAACAGTGTCAAGCACTGTCTGCTCTTCATCGAAATCAGGCTCCTGAGTCAGGTAAGCAATCTTATAGCCTGTCTTAGCAGAAAAGGGGCTGACATCTCCGTCAAAGCCCGACTTGCCCGACAAGACATCCAGCAACGTTGTCTTTCCTGTTCCATTGACACCAATCAGACCAATCCGATCCAGGTCATGAATGATAAAGGAAATATCCCGAAAAACAGTCTTATCTCCTACTGATTTGGTTAGCTTGTCAACGATAAAATCGCTCATTTCTTCTCCTTGATATAAGCGTAAATGGCCTCTAGCTCATTAGGTAAGTGGCCGTCTACAATAGCGTATTCTAACTCTTTCAACATTTGGCCAAGTTTTGGTCCTGGCTCAAAGCCGAACTCCCGCATCAGCATGCCGCCATTGACCACCATTTCCTGCTTACTATGAATAGTCAAACTGGCATCAAGATTCTGAATCGCAGAGAAATCAACTGACAAACCTTGTGCCTCCCGAAGCTCTTCTGCTTGTAGCAATAAGTCAATATCATAGTCATAGCAGTCTCGCTTGGTCAAGTCTCGTTCTGAGCGAATAGCCGCAATCTCAACCAAATCTTCTACTTTCTTAGCAAATTCACGAGAGGTCTTCCATTTTTTTAGAAAGCCTTTGACATTTTGCACATCCAAGGCCAGTAAAAGTGCTGCCCAAGCCTGCTCGGATGCTGAAAAGCGAAAATCTGAATCCAACTCGAAGAGTCTTTCTAACTTAGCTCTGCTTCCTTTCAAATCTGGCAAAAATTCTATGGCACCGCTTGTCAAGAGTGCCTCTAAGCCTTTGCGCCAAAACGGAGCTAGCAGTAGCTTGTCAAACTCAATAAAAATTCGTTCAACTGAAATCTTTTCCAGCAAGGAAGCACAATCCTTCATCGCTGCAAAAGTATCTTGCTCCAGGTCAAAATCCAAGGCAGCTTGAAAACGAAAGCCCCGCATGATGCGTAGAGCATCTTCATTAAAGCGCTCTGCAGCAGTTCCAACTGCCTGCAAAATCCGATTTTTCAAATCATCCAAACCTTGGAAAAGATCGATAACTTGACCGTTTTCATCCAAAGCTAGAGCATTGATGGTAAAATCACGTCGCTTGAGATCTTCTTCCAAAGAGCGCACAAAAGAAACCTTGCTGGGCCTGCGGTAGTCCACATAGACATCCTCGGTTCGGAAAGTCGTCACTTCGTATTCACGGTTATTTTCCAAAACCAAGACGGTCCCATGCTCAATACCCACATCAACTGTCCGGTCAAAGATACGCTTGGTTTCCTCAGGATAGCTGGAGCTAGCGATATCCACATCGTGAATAGGTCGCTGCAAAAGGGCATCTCGAACAGAACCGCCAACAAAATAAGCTTCAAAGCCAGCCGCTTTTATCTTCTCTAATACTGGCAAAGCCTCCTGAAATTCAGAAGGCAGAGTTTCTAATCTCATAGTAAATGTTCCAATCCATAGACTAATTCTGAGCGTTTGACAACTTCTTTAATGGCAAGATTAACTCCTGTCATAAAGGAAGCACGGTCATAGGAATCATGCCGCAGGGTCAATCCCTCTCCCTGGCTGCCAAAGATTACTTCTTGATGAGCAACCAGACCAGGCAAGCGAACTGAATGGATACGCATGCCATCGAAATCAGCTCCACGAGCGCCAGCTATAGACTCTTCCTCATCAGCAGCTCCCTGCTGCCTGCTCGCTCTTACTTGGCTGATGAGCTCGGCTGTCTTAATAGCTGTCCCACTCGGTGCGTCCTTTTTCTGGTCATGATGTAGTTCGATAATTTCTACATTTGGGAAATACTTGGCGGCCTGAGCCGCAAACTGCATTAGCAATACAGCTCCCAAGGCAAAATTCGGAGCAATCAATCCGCCCAGTTCCTTTTCCCTAGACAGCGTGATTAACTCTTCCAACTGCTCTGGAGTAAATCCTGTCGTTCCGACCACTGGGCAAAACCCCTGGTCTAGAGCGAAGCGAGTATTGTCATAAGCTACTTTTGGGGTTGTAAAATCAACCCAGACATGGGCTAACAGCCCAGCCAATTCTTCCTTGGCATTGAAGACAGGAACACCAGCCACTTCTTTTTCATCCGTAAAAGGATCCAGTAGTCCAACTAGTTCTAGTTCAGGATCTTCTATCACCATTTTATAGGCTGCTTGGCCCATTTTTCCTTTAAAACCAGCAATAATAACTTTGATACTCATGTTTTCCTCCTTACAGAGATAAGTTCTGACTTTCAAGCAATCAGATCACAGGAATATAGCCCAATGCAACGCTGCCCTCACCTAAGTGCGTCCCGATGACGCTGCCAAAGGTTACGATAGGGACTTCACTAGCAATACCGCTGTCTAGCAGATTTTGCTGTAGATCAGCTGCTTTTTCTGGTGCATTGCCATGGATAACCATAATCTGATAAGCACCGCCTGCTGTTCTTTCTTGGACAAGTTCCAGCATACGCTTGGTTGCCTTCTTCTCCGTCCGAATCTTTTCAAAAACCTCTATCACACCATGATCGTTAAAATACAGAATAGGCTTGATACTGAGCAGATTTCCCAGAATAGCTGCACCGTTAGACAGGCGTCCTCCTTTGACCAAGTGGTTCAAGTCGTCCACCATGATAAAAGCGCTGGTGCCATCTATCTGCTTCTGGACATTAGCTAAAATTGTTTCAAACTCCAGGCCTTGCGCTGCCCACTCTAGAGCAGATTGGACCATAATCCCGAGCGGAGCGCTAGTAATCTTAGAATCCGGAAAGGCAATTTTCAAACCATGAAACTCATCTTTCAGATACTGAATATTTTGGTAAAAACCAGAAATACCGCTGGATAGAAAGAGCCCCAAAACATGGGTATAGTCCTTTCCGTCTAGAATGGTGAGAATCTCTTCTAACTCAGCAATACTAGGCTGACTGGTCTTGGGTAATTCATCTGACTGAGCCATTTTTTCATAAAATTCACTGGCTGTTAAGTTTCTGCCTTCAACATAAGTCTCACCAGCAATCACGACCGGAATATCCAAGACGAAAAGATTTTCATTCTCCAGCAGAGAAGCCGGCAGATAGGCCGATGAATCTGTGATAACCGCTAACTTCATAATTAAAACTCCAAATTAATGCCTGGCAAATCCAGAGCAATTTCTGTCACTTCATAAGTCAAGCGGTTGAGCATGGTTAAACAAGGCCGAGCCAGCTCTTCTACTTCATCGTGGTCAAATTCACTCGGTTCTTCAATAAGGCGACCGTGAATGTGGTTGGCTTGCGAAATAGTTCCACTAATAACAAAATTCTCAAAAACAATCATAAAGGTCAAAATCACAATCAATGAAGTTGTGTGGGCTTCGACATCTCTTTTGACCAATTGGAAATTCACATCAACCTTGGTTTCAGGTGTTCCATTTTCTTTTTCCCACTCAAAATTTCGGGCGTCAAAATGGTACTGACTAACAAATTCTTTTTCGCGTTGTATGTTCATTTTTATTCTCCTAAAAATATGCGATAGGCCCATTATACCATATATCGAGCGAAGTTTCCATGCTAAAATTTGCATGTTGGAAAACACAAAAAAGAGGCTGGGACAAAAGTCCTAGCCTCTCAATTGTCTTTGGATTGTCGAGCAAGACGCAGTGGTTGAGTGGGCTCTACTACGCTGATTTCAGCTTTTACAGCCCTACTCAACTGTGCGGAGGTGGGACGACGAAATCGAATTCTAACGAATTCCCGATTTCTGTCCCACTCTCTTTTAAATACTATTTTTCAAGTGGTTTACGCAAGTAACCAAAGATAAGACCGCTGACTACTGCACCAATCAATACATATACCAAGTAAAGGATTGGATTGTTTGTCAAACCAATAACGAAGATTCCTCCGTGAGGAGCCATGAGCTTGATACCAGACAATCCTACAAGAGCACCTGTAAGAGCAGAACCTACAATAAAGCTTGGAATAGCACGGGCTGGGTCAGCAGCTCCAAACGGGATAGCTCCTTCTGTGATGAAAGACAGACCCATGACAATGTTTGTCAAACCTGAATCGCGTTCTTCTTCAGTGAATTTATGTTTGAACAAAAGAGTTGCAATAAATACTGCCAAAGGCGGAACCATACCAGCTGCCATTACCGCTGCCATGACTGGAGAACCACCAGTTGAAACAGTGCTTGCCAGTGTACTAGTACCAAATACGTAAGCAGCCTTATTGACCGGTCCACCCATATCGACAGCCATCATACCACCAACTAAGAGACCAAGAAGGACAGCCGAGCTTCCGCTCAAACTTGCCAAGAAATCGTTCAAGGCTGTATTGATCGCTGACATTGGAATATTGACCGCCAACATCACAAATCCAGTCACAAGAACGCCCAGAAGAGGCAAGAGCAAGATTGAACGGATACCTTCAAGTGAGCGAGGCAGACCTGCAAGAAGCTTACGAAGGAGAAGGATGATACCACCAGCTAAGAATCCTCCTACCAAAGCACCAAGGAAACCAGATGATACACCAATTAAATCAAGAGTTTTCTGACCGCCTTTAGCGTAAGCAACACCGCCAAATGATGCGCCGCTACTTGCAATGGCACCAGCTACGAAACCAGAAACTAGACCTGGCTTTTCAGCGATTGAGTAAGCGATATAACCAGCTAATACTGGCAACATGAAACCAAAGGCTGCTCCACCAATTGCTTTAAACTGCGCTGCAATCTCATGGTAACTACCCAGATTAGAAAGCTGATCTTTTGGTACACCTAAGATCTGATCCAGTAAGAATGCAATGGCAATCATAATCCCGCCACCAATAACGAATGGCAACATTTGGGAAACACCACTCATCAAGTGCTTGTAGAAAGCGCCGCCCAGGCTAAGTTTTTCATTGCTAGACTCGGCAGCACCGCCGCCATTGGCAGCCTTGTAAATCTCAGCATTTCCTGAAAGAGCTAGATTAATCAGTTCTTCTGTCTTACGAATACCGTCTGCAACTGGACGATTGATCAACGGCTTGCCGTCAAAGCGATTCATCTCTACCGCTTTATCAGCTGCGATGATAACAGCTTTAGCATTTTTAATATCTTCTGCAGTCAGTTTATTTCCGACACCGCTGGCACCGTTGGTTTCAACCTTGATGCCGACACCCATTTCAGCAGCGACCTTCTGCAAGGCCTCTTGAGCCATGTAGGTATGCGCAATCCCTGTTGTACATGCTGTTACAGCCACTAAGAAGTCTCCGCCTTCATTGGCAGGTGCGACGACAGCAGGTTCTTCTGCTTTTTCTGAAGCTTGGTTAAAGAGCTCAATCACCTGATTAGGCGAAGTCACTTGGCGCAATTTATCTGCAAAACCATCCTTCATCAGGTATTGGGACAATTCAGCCAAGGCAGCCAAGTGAGTATCGTTAGCACCTTCTGGAGCTGCAATCATGAAGAAAAGGTCAGTTGGCTGGCCATCCAAACTTTCATAATCTACGCCTTTATTTGACTTGGCAAAAAGAACCGTCGCTTCTTTCACTGCAGTATTTTTGCTGTGGGGCATGGCAATTCCGTCACCCAAGCCTGTAGAAGTCAAGGCTTCACGAGCCAAAATCCCTTCTTTGAAAGTCTCAAAGTCCGTCACATAGCCATGATCCACTAGTCTTTGAATCATTTCTTCGATAACAGCTTTTTTCTCTGTTGCCTGCAAGTCTAGCAACATCACATCTTTTCTTAGTAAGTCTTGAATTTTCATATTTTTTCTACCTCTACTTTTTCATAGATTTCTTTTATGTACTCAGCTGTTGCCAAATCATCTGAGAAGGTGGTTGCCGTTCCGCAGGCCACTCCCCATTTGAAGGCTTGAATAACATCACCAGAGCGGACAAACTCTCCAGTAAATCCAGCCACCATAGAGTCGCCAGCACCAACAGAATTTTTCACGTTGCCCTTGATAGGTTTGGCGAAGTAAGCACCCTCTTGAGTTACAAGCAAGGCACCATCACCAGCCATGGAAATAATCACATGTTGGGCACCCTTGTCTAAGATTTGACGGGCATAACTCTCAATCTGATCCAAACTTTCGAGCTTGACTCCGAAAATATCACCTAGTTCGTGATTGTTAGGTTTGACCAAGAGTGGCTCAAACTCCAAAGAATCCAGCAGCGTCTGTCCTTCAAAGTCGCAGACAACTTGTGCTCCTGTCTTTCTGGTCAGACTGATTAACTCCTTGTAGATAACATTTCCTAGATTTTTAGGAC
The DNA here is from genome assembly GCF_000212855.1 of Streptococcus sanguinis SK355. Lineage (GTDB taxonomy): Bacteria > Bacillota > Bacilli > Lactobacillales > Streptococcaceae > Streptococcus > Streptococcus sanguinis_A. The sequence goes on along the minus strand of NZ_GL890993.1, from coordinate 1,679,303 downwards.
TGCTGCCCGCAAATACTACCGTATCTTCAGAAGTCAGAGAAGAAAGAAATGACTCCAGTTCTTCTAGTTTCTGATGAGAAATTTCTGGACCTGGTCCGTTAATCTCTGTCTCAGCATCTGCTTTAATCTTGACATTGATACGAGTATCCTGCTCAACCTCTACAAAATGGCTGGAAATTCCTTCCTCTTTCAGAGTATCTGTGATGAACTTGCCAGTAAAACCACCGATAAAGCCAGTCGCTGTATTCTCAATACCTAGACGTTTGAGAACTCGGCTAACATTGATTCCTTTTCCGCCAGCGAATTTGTCGTCACTGTCCATCCGATTGACGCTTCCTATAAGGACCTTGTCCAGACGGACAATATAGTCGATGGAAGGGTTTAGTGTGACAGTATAAATCATACTTCAATCACCTCCGTTTTTTCTTTGAGCGCTTGAATCACTTCAGATTCATTTTGATTAGTAATAATGCTTGCTTTGGCAAGAGGAGCGACCTTGACAAAGGACGTCTGTCCTAGTTTAGAAAGATCAGCCAAGACATAAGTCTTCTTAGCGTTCTCTAAAATCGCTCTTTTGACAGCTCCTTCCTCCATATCTGGAGTGGTAAAGAAACCATCATCAATGCCATTCATTCCAATAAAGGCCTTATCGAAATTCAACTGACCGATTTGATTTAGGGCAACACCTCCAATGCTGGCATCCGTTGAGCGCTTGACCTTTCCGCCAATGATGACTGTCGGGATGTTGCGCTCTACCAACTTGGTTGCATGGTGAATGGAGTTGGTGACGACTGTCACTCTTGGATCATGCAGCTCATTGACTAAGAGCTCATTGGTTGTCCCCGCATCAATAAAAATCACATCATGCTCTTGAATCAAGCTTGCTGCCTTCTTGGCAATAGCTGTCTTTTCTTGAATGCTTTTGATAGATTTTTCCTGATTGCTCTCTTCTTCCTGCAGAAAATGAAAGCTTTCGGCTCCACCATGAACTCGTCGCAGTTTATGCTCGCTCTCCAGTTCATCCAAATCTCTTCTGATAGTTGACTCTGAAGTGTTTAAAGCATGTACTAGATAGTCTAAAGAAACAAATTTTTCTCTTATGACGGTCTCTAGAATAACCTGCTTTCTTTCCGACTTCAGCATAAAGCACCTCCTTTGGAATCGTTTACGAATATTATTATACCTCTTTATTTTTCAATGTCAAGCGTTTTCTGTCAAAAACTTTCAAATTCTATCTTTTTACCGAACAAAAAAGAGCTGGACGATGTCCAACCCTTTCATATCATTGCATAGCTGCCAAATAAAAGGCAATTAGCTATTATTAATCAAGGATACAATATAGGCTGCCATAACAGGCAGAAAAGTTCCAAGAAAAGTAAACACAACCAAAACCCAGAACCAGACAGATTTAAAAGCCTGGCGGTAGGTCCCTGGGAGCGAACGATTGGCATCAATGTATTCCTTAAATTTTGGCCATTTCAAGATTAAGAGCAAAAGAAATACTGTGCTGCCAGCAATTAATAGGCTGTAAAAAAAGATGTTAACAACAGGCTCCGGAGCTCTTTTTGAAAGAAAAGCTAAACCTTCTGCTATGACAAAGTTATTGATAGCATGAAACACGATAGACCAGATAATCGAATACTCAAAAGCGATATAGCCAAGCCCCAAACCGATAAAACTAGCAAAATAAAGCTGATATAGATTTTCGTGAAAAAGGCCAAATAAAATCGAAGTCATAAGAATGGCAAAAATCTTTCCATGCTTCTCTAACGCTCGCAAACCAGCACCTCTGAAAATAATTTCCTCTGTAACTGGAGCCATCAAAGATGAATAAATCAGCATAGTCAGTGTCTCAGAACCACCGCTGCCTGATTCCATACCAGAAAGATTCAGATTGAAGAGCTGAATGATAGCCTCCATGAGCTGATTAACAACAGCTGTGAATAATTGGGCAAATAAAAGGAAGCAAATCATGTAAAAGAAAACTTTAGGAGTCATCTTCCGTCCTTTACGACGAAGGTCATACTTAAAAAGCTGCTTACCCCGAGAAACCGTGAAAGTAAGAACACCAAGACAGGAAGCTAAAATATATGCTCCACCATCTTTTTCAATAAATTTAGTGAGAACTTCCTGGGTCTTTTGGATATCCATACCTTGACCAGACATGATAACGAAAAAAGCCACAAATGCATAAATGAAAACAGAACCAAGCATAACCCATAAATAAGTAAAGCAGGTCGCTGAAAATCGTCCTAGATCTTTTTTAGGATTTAAAGGTTCGGGTATATAATACATAAAATCTCCTATATTAAGTTTGCTCTTTACCCTTTCTGCTCAGAAAATATAAGGTCAAAAAGATTCCCTCATAAAGCAAAGTAAAAAGAATAAAGGCGTGCATGAAAAATTCTTCTGGCAGAATCCAAATGGCTGGATCCTTGGCTGGGTCAAACATCCAGGTATTGTCTCCGGCAAAGAGAACTTGATGAAAGAGTGTGAAAAAACTGTTAAAGCCAATCAGAAAGGCCAGTCCAGCAAAGACAAGCGGCAAAAGAGTAATCACTAGAAAAGCCCGTCTGTAGAGACCTAAAAATCCCTTTTTGACCACTTTTTTGATAAAGAAAATCAAAGCAGGCAGAGTAACTAGAAAAATAGCTTGCGCCAAGTGAAAAAGATACTTAACCACTTGAAAATGATGCAGGCCAGCTGCTGACGAGCGAAAATCAGGCATCGCCAGCTTCTGACTAAAAGGATTTGTCAGGTAATTCATCAAAATATTAAAATTATACTGAATGGTCTCAGCTTTCAAATAAACCTTATCCGGCAAGTTGAAATAAGAAATCTCCATCGGGTATAAGAGCCAAGCCAGATAAATAGTTAGCAGGATGGCTACTGCCAGCAAGCCCAAGACGCTGGCTAAAAATCTCAACTTATCACGCATCGAAGTCCCACTCCGCTAGACTGGACAAGACATGCGTCGGTTGAATCGGCAGATTGGGCACCTCTTCTGGCAGGGTAAAGCCTGTCGTAACCAAGAGGGTCGGAATGCCATTATCGATTCCTGCTCGAATATCTGTCAAATAGTTATCACCCACCATGACCACTTCTTCACGCGTCAGTCCTAAATTCTCTATGGCTTTTTCCATGATAATGGCATTTGGCTTACCGATAAAGGTTGGCTCAACTCGAGTGGCCGCTTCCAAGAGGGCATTGATAGCACCTGCTCCCGGCTGCAGACCGCACTCCGTCGGAATATTGAGATCAGGATTGGTCCCGATAAAGTGAGCACCTTTTTGAATAGCCAGAGTCGCTATTGTCAGCTTCTCATAGTCCACTTCCCAGTCCAGACCCACTACTACATAGTCAGGATTTTCTGTATCCTCTATATATCCAGCTTCCTCTATGGCATGTTTAAGTCCGACATCACCGATGACGTAGACTTTCTTGCCCAGTTTTTTCTCCTCCATATAGTCAATGGTAGCTAAAGTAGCTGTGTAAATAGTCTCAAGTGGCGTCTCAATATTGAAACTTTCAGCCAGCATGGTCTGCACTGCTTCTGGCGTGCGAGTAGTGTTATTGGTCACGAAAAGATAGGGAATCTTGCGCTTCTGTAGCTCATGCACAAAGGCTTCACCAGCCGGAATCCGACTCTTGCCCTTATAAATCGTCCCGTCTAAATCAATCAAATATCCTTTATAAGTCATTTCTACTCTTCCTTATTCTCTTGTTTAAACTCTTGCCAGGTCACCAAAGCCTGAGCATTCACTTCGCCGTCACTGGAAATCTGGTGATTGCTCTGCAGACCTTCTAGGTCATAGCTAGAAGCAATCATGCCGCCCGGACGGACTTCCTTGACATACTTAAGATGGACTTTCTTGGGAATGTGCTTGGTGAGGAAGTCTGCGCCCATGACCTCAAAGATCCAGTCCAGATACTTGCTATTGTTGACATGGCCGTTCATATCCAAGTCGTAAAAGCGTACATGGTAGTCCTTGCTGACAGGATTTTCCAAGTCTGGATACTTAGGACCGCGCAGTAATTTCTTGGAAAACTCAGATTGATATGGCGCTACAATCTCCGGATCAACAGCACGAACCTTGCGGCTATCTCGATCCATAAGGACAAAGGTTGCCATCATCTGAATAATGGCTTCACCCGCCTCATCAAAAATCGTGAAGCGACGGTAGCAAAAAAGCCTATTGTAGGTCAAAGCTTCTGTTTCAATGGTAATTTCCTCTGCAAATCGTGGCAGTCGTGTCACATCAATATCATAGTCCGTGATAATCCAGACTAGATTATACTGCTCCAGCATATCCTTGTCACTGACGCCAAGCTCAATCGACTGCATCCCCGATACCTGCAAGGACAGCAGGATAACATCCGGCAGCTTGATATAGCCATTCATATCTGCCATATCAAAAGGAATTTTCATTTTCATTTGATAAGTTAAACCCATGATTTACTCCAATATAAATTTCTCAGCAACCGTATCGCCCAAAAAGAGGCCTTGTTTGGTCATGCGCACGATATCTCTGTCTGGCACTAGCAAGCCCTGCTCAGTCAGCTCAGACACAACAGCTCCGTACTGGTCTTCAAAGGAGACACCGAATTTTTCCTCGAAGCGCTTTTTAGAAACACCTGACTTCTTGCGCAGTCCTAGAAACATCTCTTCTTCCATCTTTTCTTTCAGCGTCAGCACTTCTTCCTGCACACGGGCATGGCCCGCTTCCACCGCCTGCAGATAATGGCGAATCGGTCCGTGGTTTTTATAGCGAACACCATAGACATAGCCAGACGCTCCCGCTCCAATACCATAATACTCCGCATTGTCCCAGTACATGAGATTGTGGCGACTCTCAAATCCTGGCTTGGAAAAGTTGGAAATCTCATAATGCTCAAAGCCTGCTTTTTCGAGCTCAGCTATAATGTAGTCAAACATCTCCGCTTCCAAATCTTCTTTAGGCAGAGGCAGTTTCCCTCGCCGCATCCGATTCATGAAGACCGTATGGTTTTCCAAAATCAAGCTGTACAAACTCATGTGGGGAATGTCCAGGGAAATGGCCTTGGCCACATTGATTTTCACATCTTCCATAGTCTGCTTGGGCAGGGCATAAATCAGGTCAATCGAGATATTATCAAAACCCGCTTTTTTGAGATTGGCAATATTCTCATAGATGTCCTTTTCTGAGTGACTGCGACCAATCTGCTTGAGCATGCGATCATTGAAAGTCTGTACGCCCAACGAAACCCGATTGACCGGCGAGTCTTTAAGTACAGCAATCTTCTCCTCATCCAAATCTCCAGGATTGGCTTCAATGGTCAGCTCTTCTAGATAAGACAAGTCCAGTTTGTCTGTCAGTTTTTCCAGTAAAAAGGCCAACTGAGGTGCCGATAAAGCTGTCGGAGTTCCGCCACCGATATAGAGGGTACGGAGCTTTTTGATATCGTAAGAATGATACTCCTTAATCAAATGCTCCAGATAACTATCTACTGGCTGATTTTTGATAAAAACCTTGGAAAAATCGCAGTAATAACAAATCTGAGTACAAAAAGGAATGTGCACATAAGCAGAAGTCGGTTTGGTTTGCATAGTAAGATTATAACATAAATCACAAAGACAAGCGGGATAAATGTTGGATTAATAAGGTTAAAATCATAATCGTCAAATCCTTGCTTCAAGCTTTAAAAACTTTTATTAAGCAAGTATTATTAAGTAATTTTCGATTTGAGAAAATTAATCATTGCTTCTTCTTTGTTGAATTTTTCTTTTTGATACTTGATTAAGCCAGGTTCTTTTAGATTTTCATTCAGATAATACAAATGAATATCTAAAAATCTCTGCAAGGCATAACGAAAACAAACAGTTTTATCGATTGGTCTGGAATAATATTTAAAAAAATAATCTAGCATTTCTTCATATTTTGACTGTTCAACTTTCTGCAGGATTCCCCAAAACAAGGTTCCAATATCCTCTTCTGGTAATGAATATCTGCAATCTCCAAAATCCAACATGGCTACTTCCTTTGGACAAAGGAGTAGATTTTCATCATGTAAGTCGTTATGAATAAAAATATTCCTCTTCTCACACTTCATTGACTTCAAAGTTTCTGTGTTCTCTTGAAATATTTTCCACAATGCCTGATAGCCTGGAATGATTCTTTCAAGCTGAGGATTGTAAGAAAAAGCTCTGAAATGTAAAGAAGAAACCAGGTCGTCATAAAAGGGGACTCTTTCAAATGTCATCAAATATCTCTGAGAAAAATCATGTATATTTGCTAATTTTCGAGTAAGTTCTGACAGATTAGAGGAAGAGAATGTCATTCGGTCACCTCTTAAATAAGGATATTTCAGAAAAAAGAGACTCCCATCCTTCACATCCAGCCGATGAATGAACTTCCCATCTGGAAAAGACAGATACCGAAGCGGATTTAACTTGTTCTCGTATAAAGTATTGACAAAATACACTTCTCTTTCTAGATACGGAAAGGCTTGCGAAAAAATTGGCGAACTTTCGGCTAAATAAAGCACACGAACCACCAACTGGCCATCAATCAAATAATTTAGATTTTCACTACCTTTTGAGAGCTGAGAAATCTGACAATCATGACCATACCATTTATGAAAAATATTCAAGATAAAATTTTCATCTGTAAATTGTTGAAAGAACATAGTTTCCCCTCTGATTTGACTACCAATCTATACAAAATCTACCAGCTTAAAACTGGTAGATTTCTTTATTTCCCCAACTCTTGCGTCCTCTTGTAGGCAGCTTGAACGGCATCCATGACTGTTCCTCGAAAGGCATTTTCTTCCAGACTGGCTACCCCGGCGATGGTCGAACCGGCCGGACTGCAGACCTGGTCTTTGAGTTGGGCAGGATGTTGCCCACTGACCTGACTTAGCTTGGCAGCGCCTAAGAGAGTTTGATTGGCCAGTTCAAGCGATATGTCACGACTGAGTCCTGCTCGGACACCAGCGTCCGCTAAAGCCTCTATAAAGAGATAGACGAAAGCTGGTCCACAGCCAGCAAGAGCTGTCGCCGCATCCAACTGCTTTTCCTCTAGTTTGACTAAAAGGCCAGCCGAAGACAGAAGTTCCCACAACAAGTCTTCATCCACTTGATTCGCCTGCTGGGATAAGGCAAAGCTAATAACGCCCTCACCTACGACTACTGGAGTATTAGGCATGATCCTAATCCAACGATGGTGACTAGATGTCATTTTTTCTAATAGCTCTAAGGTTAGACCAGCAGCCATTGAAACCAACAAAATAGACTCCCGTTTGTCTAGAATTTCCTGATACTCAGCCAGCAAGTCAGCAAATTGAGCTGGTTTGATACCTAGAAAAATCACTTCTGCCTGAGTAAAAACCTCTTCATTACTGACCGGCTGCCCACCAAGTTCTGCAGCAATCTTTTCAGCCTTGTCACGACTGCGATTAGCCAGGAGTAATTCGCTTCTAAATCTTTCATCTTGGGCAACTAGACGAGCGAGACTGCCGCCCATATTTCCCAGGCCGATAAATCCAATTTTCATCATTATTTCCTCACTTGACCAGTCCCTTGGATGACATACTTATAGCTGGTCAACTCTTTCAGCCCCATAGGACCTCTAGCATGCAGTTTTTGAGTAGAAATCCCCATTTCGCAGCCGAGGCCAAATTGACCGCCATCTGTAAAGCGGGTTGAGGCATTGACATAAACTGCTGCGCTATCCACCTGCTCTGTGAAGTAAGCTGCTGATGCATCGTTCTCCGTCACAATGGCATCCGAGTGATGGGTGCTGTGAGCCTCAATATGCTCCACCGCTTCTTCTAGCGAAGGCACCACCTTAACCGCTAAGATATAGTCCAAAAATTCGGTGTCAAAATCTTCCGATTTAGCTTGTGTTCCTGAGATATACTGAGCTGCTTTCTCATCCAAACGTAATTCAACAGGTTTTTCTTGCGCAGCATCACGATCTGTCACCAGTATCTTCTGCAAACGTGGTAAAAATTCAGCTGCAATCGCTTCGTGAACCAGCAGTACCTCCATGGCATTGCAGACAGAAGGGCGACTGGTCTTGGCATTCTCAATAATGGCCAATGCCTTGTCTTGATCAGCATCCTTATCTACATAGACATGGACAATTCCAGTACCTGTCTCAATAACCGGCACAGTAGCATTTTCCACGACCGCCTGAATCAGCCCGGCACCTCCACGAGGGATGAGCAAATCCAGATAGCCCTTGGCCTTCATCATAGCCTGGGCGGAAGCCCGACTGGTATCAGAAACCAACTGGATACAATCCGGCGAAATCTCCGTCTGAGCCAAGCCGTTTTTCAGAGCTGTGACAATAGCTAGCGCTGTCTGATAAGCATCCTTACCACTTCTGAGAACGACTGCGCTACCGCTCTTTAGAGCCAGAGCTGCTGCGTCAGAGGTGACGTTAGGCCGGCTTTCGTAGATAATCCCAATCACGCCCATAGCCACCCGCTTTTTACTGATGACAAGGCCGTTATCAAGCTCGGTCCTTTCCAAGACATGCCCTACAGGATCCTCCAAATCAATCAGCTGGCGAATACCCTCTGCCATGGCAGCAATGCGATCCTCATCCAGATAGAGGCGGTCCAGCATCACATCTGAAATCTCACCTTTAGCTGTGGTCATATCCAATTCATTGGCTGCTAAAATATCTGCACGAGAAAGCCAGAGCTGCTTTGCCATTTCTTCCAAAGCATGGTTTTTCTCAGCCGTTGTGGCCGTATTGATCGTCTTCTTGACTTTCTGAACCTTTTCAAAAATCGCTTGTGTTGAGGTCATAGCTTCTCCTTTCCTTGTCTTCTAAAATTCTGCAAATAAATCATTTAATTCCGGTGTCAGAGAAATCCAGTCATCCCGATGAATGACGACTCCTTTAGGTTTATTGGACTTGAGCATATCTTTAAGAGCTGACTTGCCAAAACGCACGCGCCCTTTACCAAGAATAGATCCGCTGCTTTCTTCATAAACTGTCACCGTATCTTGATAGGAAAAGCTTCCCGATACAGATACAAGACCGGACACCAACAAACTTTTTCCCTTATTTCTGAGAGCGTCGGCTGCTCCTTGGTCTACATAGATTTCCCCTTGACTCTTAGCATAGAAAGCCAGCCATTGCTTCTGCGTTTTTAGACCTTTCTCCTGGGCCAAAAAGAGACTGCCATCCTTGGTTTCCTCCGCCGCTTCCAGCAGAGCATCCGTCTTGAGTGAGGAGCAGATATAGACCGGAACACCAGACATGGTCGCAAGTGTTGCTGCCTTAATCTTTGTCAGCATACCACCAGTTCCATTGCTCGTTCCTGCACCCCCTGCCATCTCAATCAGCTCAGAGCTAATCTTCTCAATCTTTTCAAGACGTCGAGCATCTGGATTGGTAGAGGGATTAGCTGTGTACAGTCCATCTACATCTGTCAGGAGTACCAAGAGGTCCGCCTGAACCATAGCTGCCACCTGCGCACTCAGTGTATCATTATCCCCGACCTTGAGCTCCTCGATGGCCACAGTGTCATTTTCATTGATGATGGGAATAGCTCCGCGATTGAGCAAGACAGATAAGGCCTGATGGGCATTCTTGTACCGACGCTTATCTGCAAAATCATCCTGGGTCAAAAGAATCTGAGCAGAAATGATTTGCTTCAAAAGAAGATTGGTTGTATATTCTTCCAAGAGCAAACCCTGTCCAACCGCAGCTGAGGCTTGTTTATCAGCCACCTTTGTCGGTCGCTTTTTAAAGCCCAGAGAAGAAAAACCTGCGGCAATAGCTCCTGATGAGACCAATATCAACTCATGTCCCGCCTCATGCAAAAGAGCCAACTGCCGAGTGATTTCCTTTACCTTGGCGCGTGACAGACTACCATCTGCGTTGGTTAATGACGAAGTCCCCACCTTAAATACGATTCGCTTTGCTTTCATTTCCTTTTCCTTCACTGCTAGATTGTCTTATTATACCACGATTTACAGAAAAATCATAACCACCC
>NZ_GL890993.1:1657839-1669260 GCF_000212855.1 Streptococcus sanguinis SK355 | reverse complement strand
GGCCTACTGTACTCACGTAATAACCTTCCGACCAAAAATGTCGGTTCCCAAACTGTTTCGGTATTGATTATAGATAACTTTTCGTCCATACTTAGGTGTAAACACAATGTGATATTTACACATCCACTTTGTGTGTGATAAACTATGTGCCTTTTGCGCCATATTTTTCTCCTTTCGCTTCACAATTAGCTTGAACACCTTTATTGTATCGCGTTGGGAGTTTTTTGGTATAACCTTCGATGCGCACCCGCATAGCGGGTGGTTTATTTGTCTCGCACCTAGCGGAGCGAGACAGACTGAAAGTCAATAATAAAAACGACCGCGATTGAAGCGGTCAAAGGAAAATTTGTATTTTAACAATGAACAAACCCACCTATTCTTGTCGCAGCTTGTCTAAGGTTTCTTGGAAAATGGCTGGCGCTTCAGCTGTAAATTCCAGCACTTCACCAGTTCGAGGGTGAGTAAAGCCCAAAGTTCGCGCGTGCAGAAATTGGCCGTGCCCTTTCAAGGTCTTACGCGGTCCATAGACCTCATCTCCAGCCACAGGATGTCCGATGTAGGCCATGTGAACGCGAATCTGATGGGTTCGGCCTGTTTCCAGTTGAAGCTCAACTAAGGTATAGTCACCAAAACGTTCCAAGACTTGGAAACGCGTCAGAGCCGGCTTGCCTTTTGCCGTCACAGCCTGCTTCTTGCGGTCTTTTTCACTGCGGCCAATCGGTGCCTCAATCACTCCACGGTCATTAGGCAAATTTCCATGAACTATAGCCCAATACTTGCGTAGGGATTTCTTATCCTTGAGCTCATCAGCCAGAGCCGCATGGGCTTGGTCATTCTTAGCAATCATGAGAAGACCAGAAGTGTCCTTATCAATCCGATGGACAATCCCCGGTCGGAGTACTCCGTTGATGCCAGAGAGGTCCTTGATGTGGTACATAAGGGCATTGACCAGTGTGCCGCTGGTATGGCCCGCAGAAGGATGGACCACCATCCCCTGCGGTTTATTGACGACTGCCACGTCCTCATCTTGATAGACGATTTCTAGCGGAATATCCTCTGCCACATATTCGACGACTTCTGGTTCAGACAGTTCATAGGAAACGACATCGCCTTCTTTGACAGCGTATTTGGCTTTTTTAGCTTGTCCATTGACCAAAATCTGGCCGTCCTTAATCTGCTCATTGGCCAAACTACGGGATAGGTCTGTCAGCTCAGCGACCGCCTTGTCCAATCGCTGACCAGCTATCGAAGCCTCAATTCTTACTTCCATCTTTTTCTTCCTTCAAAATCATCAGCAGTAAAATAGCTACACCAAAGGTCAGATACATATCCGCCACATTGAAAATAGCAAAATTAATAAATTCTAACTGAAACATGTCCACGACAAAACCTTGCCGAATCCGGTCAATAAAGTTCCCCAAACCGCCAGCAATCACCAAGGTCAGTCCGGACAGCATCCACTTTGAGGCATGGAGGTGCTTGATGAGGTAGTAAACAGCTCCACCGATGACCAAAAATGTCACCAAGGTAAAGAGCCATTGCTGGTTTTCCAGCATGGAGAAGGCTGCGCCGGTATTCTGAAGATAGGTCAGACTCACCAGATGCGGAATGAAACTCTTGACCTGCCCCAGCTTAAAACCGCCGACAATATATAACTTGACCAGTTGGTCCACAGCAATAAGAACCAAGACTGCAAAAGGAATAATAATTTTTCTTTTCATACTTTATTTTTTCTGCGCAAAATACTCTTTCATAACTGATACGAAGTCTTCTCCGACCTGAGTCAACTCCACGTCTTCACGCTTGACATAGACCATGTGGTTGTCCAAGTTGTCACGAAGCTTGATGACAGTAATACCATTTACACTATTGCTGTCCAAAAAGCCAGATCCAGTTGCATAAGCATCGGTTCGCTCCAAAATCCCATTCAAAGTCGCACGGTCTGTCACATTAAACATCTGGGAGCTGGCACTGGTATCAACAAAGTTCTCTGAATAATAGAGATACTCGTCCTTTTCCTGGGTGAAGCGAACAGTCGGCAAAGCCGCCAAATCTTCCATGACTAGCTCATTTTTTTGAGTCAGAGGATGATCTTCCCGCAGGTAAATGTGAGTCTGAAAAGGAATTAGCTCCACTACTTCCAAGCCTAGCTTTTCCACCCGCTGCATAATGCCTTTGGTATTCTGATTATTGAGGTAGATAATGCCAATTTCACTGTGGCCTTGCGCGACTTCGTCTAGGATCTGCACAGTTGTTGACTCAAAAATTCGGAAGTTCTTATACTCAGGATAGGTCTGAGAAAATTGTGTAATCAAAGGCGGTAGAAAGTCATAGTGCTGACTGGCAATTGAGAACTCATCCCGCTCCTCCTCAGGATTGGCATATTGATTTTGAAAAACATCAAAACCCTTGACCAAGTCTTGAGCTTTTTCATAAAATTCCATTCCTCGGCGAGTCAGAAAAGTACCACTGCTGGTCCGACGAAAAATCTTGAAACCTAGCTCTTTTTCCAGATCACGGACAGAGATAGACAGACTAGGCTGGCTGACATACATTTTTTCCGCTGCTTCTCGAAAGGTCCCACTATTAGCAATGGCGACCACATAACGCAATTGTTGAATATTCATAACATTTTCCTTCTTTACATATCGTCTCATTATACCATAAACCAAGGCAGAACAAAAGAAACCAGCTGTAAGAAGCCAGTCTCTCCTTTTAAGTTAATGAGTATTCTGAGAAAAATTTGCTATTTTTCTTTTAGATAAACAACCTCTGTCATCTCTTTGAAGCCTAGCTTTTTATAGAGTTTCAAAGCTCGGGCATTCTGCTTTTCTACGACAATCTGAAACTCCTGTCCATTGAGCTTATTCAAATCCTGCATACTTGCAAGCAAGAGATAGCTTCCTAGCCCCTGCCCTTGAAAATCTTGATCAACCGCTAATCCAAAGAAATAATTGGTTCCAAAATCCGTATCAACTGATATAGAAGCTACAACTCTACCATCTTTCTTCAAGATATAGAGCAAGCTGGATGCGCTGCTGACGGCTTCTCTGGCATATTTCAAGGAAACATCAAGCGGTGTCTCAAAGACTTGGGACTGAAAAGCAGCAATTTCCTCTGCCAAGTCCAAACTTCCTTGCAAGACTTCTATCCCTTCTCTCTTTTCCAGAGGAAAAGTTTGAGCAGACTGTGCCAGCCAGATTTCTGATTCATCCTCTTGGTAATCAAATCTCCGAACAAAATCAGGATGATTATTCAAAAAGGCCTGCTCTGCTACATACTCAATCTCGGTCAAATCATACTTATCAGCTACTTTGGAAAAAGCAGCCAGAAGCTGACAAGCCACACCTTGACGCCGATACGATGGCAGAACATAGAGAGACACCTCAGCTTGGTCAGGTTCATCCGCGTAGACTGATAAAAAGCCGATGGTTCGGCCATCCATCTCAGCCAAGAAGAAGGCTGGCATTTCAGGATCTGCATTATAATTATTATCCAGATAGGGCAGTCGATAGCCTCCGTCTGCCTTATTACACTCTTGAACTAATTCAAACAATACCTGCTTTTCTTTCTCAGGCAATGCACTATAAATACTTACTTTCATCACTTTCACTTCCTTCCAGTATTTCTTTCTATTTTACTACAAAAACCTTAGTCAAGCCATTCAAAAAGGGACTGGAAAAATCCAGCCCCAATGTCGCTAAGTTAATCATTTTTTATTTTTCAACGTGGTCAGCAAGTTCTTCCTGGGCTTTTTTATTTGCCGCAGTAGCTTCTTCTTTCCATTTTTTCTTAGCCGCTTCGTATTCTTTGGTCGTTACAACATCCTTCTGAAGCTGAGTCAGCTTGAAGTTGTAGCCTGAACCTTTGACACCAACTGGTGAGTAGGCTTTTGTAAATGGCACTGATTTAGTAACAGACGGTGTTGCTCCTTGTGAAACAGTCGGAATAATCAAGCCGCTATCTAGCAACCAAGCTTCCGCTTCTGCATACTTTTCGTAACGCAACTGCACATCGTTGGTTTCAGCATTAGCTTCTTCCAGCATCTTGGTATAAGTATCCAAGCCTAGCTCTTTAATCTTATCATTGTCTTGACCTGGTTCAAATCCAAAGTTTTGCAAGCTTCCGCCATTCTTGATATTGAGAGTATCAAGGTAGGTAGATGGGTCTTGATAGTCACCAGTCCAGCCACCAGTAGACATATCATAGTCTTTCTGAGCAGCAGAGTTAGCAAAATAAGTGATATTATTAAGATCGTCTGTGCTCATCTTTTGCAGGTCAATGACGACATTTTCCGCTCCAAGAGCTGATTCGATAGACTGTTTGGTTGAGCTAGCCCATTGAACGCCAATCGTGCTAGACTGATCAACTGGCATATCTAAGTGAATTGGGAATTCAACTCCCTTAGCCTGCAAGGCTTGCTTCGCTTCTGCAAATTTCGCCTTAGCCTTTTCAGGATTGTAGTAAGGATCTTGAGCGTCAGAGAGGTCAATTCCTTGCCATTGGTTGCCATAGTTGACTAATTTTTCTCCAACAACAGTTCCAAAATCCTTGTCGCCAATTTGGACAAAGCTAGGTGGTACCAATGTATTTCTCAAGACCTTAGTCGCTCCGTCTTCACCATTTCCTTGCGCACCATAAGATGTACGGTCAAAGGCAAAATTGATAGCCTGACGGAAGTCCTTGTTCATGATTGCTTCGTTAGTAGCAGATTTTTGAGCATCTGTTGTTTTAGAAGTATGATTGTAAGACTGACGGTTGTAGTTGAAATTATAGTAATAAGAAGTAGAATCCTGCGGGCTATATACAATATTGTCCGCATATTTCTTCTTGACTGAAGCAAAGCCTGAGCTATTCGGATAGAGACGAGCTGTGCTGTAAACGCCATCGCTGAAGTTACGAATCAGCGCTTCCTGATCATTTCCATCATAGTAGGTCAGTTTGATGCTATCCAGAGTGACATTGTCTTTGTCGTAGTAGTTTTGGTTCTTGACAAATTCCATCACAGACTTGGAAGTCAGAGACTTGAGCAAGTAAGGACCATTATAGAGGATGCTAGATGGCTTGACAGAGCCAAAATTGCTTCCTTCTGCTTTCAGAAACTCTTCATTGACTGGGAAGAGAATTGTGCTGGTTGTTTTAGAGTTCCAGTAAGGCTCAGGGCGGGTCAGAGTATATTGCAATGTATGGTCGTCAATAGCCTTGACACCAACATTGTCAAAATTCTTATCTTCACCCTTGATATAAGCATCCAGGCCCTTCACAGAGTCCTGAACGAGATAAATAGCTTCAGAATTTTCATCTGCTGCATACTTCAAGCCAGTCACAAAGTCCTGAGCTTTTACTTCTGCATATTCTTCACCATCGGATGTGTACCATTTAGCATCATCACGCAGCTTATAAGTATAGGTCAGACCGTCCTTAGAAACTGTCCATGACTTCGCGATAGAGGGAACCAGATTCCCGTACTTGTCATTTTCAAAAAGTCCATCAACCAGGTTGGAAATGACATCACCTGTCGTTGCACGGTTTGTAGCAAGATAGTTCAAGCTGTCAGGGTCTGAACTATAAACGTAAGTATAATTATTTGTGCTAGATGAAGACTGGCTACAAGCCGTTAGCAATAGCCCGGCACTCAGTGCGACTCCAGTCGCAATCAACCACTTTGATGCTTTCATGGATAGAACCTCCTTTGATGTTACATTTTATAACATGAACTATTATACCAAAAAGCGTATAAAAAGTAAATAGTAAACCGATGACAGATGAGTAAAATATTCAAGCCCGTGTGTTTTTAGGAAATACACAAAGCTTTCTGTTACCGCATTCCTGCAAATTTCCAAGCAAAAAAAGAAGAATCCGCTTTTACCGCAAACTTGCTTTGGATTCTTCCTTTTTGTTATTTTATCAAGAATAAGTAAAACTGTGAGCTCTTCAACACTGCTCGCTCGTTCTTTTATTGCTTATAGTCAGCGAGAGGACAAGTCATACAGATAGACAGCCCCAAACAAGAACAAGGCACCCAGCAAGACTAAGAACAAACTGCTGCTGTCTCCTGTTTTTGGAAGCTGATTAAACTGTGCAGCCTGCTGACTTAGCTGCCGACGAGAACTTACAGGTTCAACAGAACGCAAACTCAACTGAGAAGGAGTTTGTTGGTCTGGAATCGTGTTCTGCCCAGCTGCAGCAATCTGAACAAGCTCCTTGTAATAACCTTCTCCCATGCTGAATTCTCTGTCTTGACTGTCAATCAAGGTCAAGGAAAGCACTGGACTGAACTGACCTTCTACTAAGCCTTTCAAGCCAATCTCAACCGGATTGGTATCGTTGGCTTTTTTAGAAATCAAAACAGTATCACCAGAGATGGTATAGCCTGAACTTGGCAGAATGCTGAAGTGCTGAGTATCCATCTTAAGGGCAAGACGGTAGTCATTTTTTTCTAAACCGTTTAGTCCACCTAGGGTAACGGTAGCCGTAAAAGGCTGATCTAGCTGAGCAGATGCAGGGATATTCACCTTTATATCCTTAACTGGATCGGTATAAAAGAGACCATGCCCTATAGGATAGGCCACCTCTGTCTCTGACATGATACCGTCCTTGATGAGCGGCACATTTACCGGTAACTTCCCAACATGATTTTGACCATTGAAAATGACTTCCACACCAGCTGGGATATTAGGGCCGAAGGCATTGTCAGGCTTCAGAGACTCAGTCGGATCCATGCCCTTGTTTCCATAAACTGCTACAATAGCCTTGGCATTAGGGTAATTCGCTACATCATAAGGTTTAGAAATGCTCATTATAGCTGCTTGTTTTCCAGTTGCATTTGCATAGTCCACGACTTCTGTCGGAACTCTTGTCAGCCAAAAATCGCTGGCTAGTTGAGATTGACGTCCAATTTCAGAAATCAAGACTAGGTGAGTTGCTTGGTCAATCTTCCCTTTCAAATCTTCTAACTTGGTTGTTTTGTTGTAGTTTAGCGCTTCGTATGTGACACCTGCTGGAATCACTCCGTCCGCTATCAGACGCTTGACACCCAGCTCTAGTCCAGGCACTTCATCGTCATAAGCCGCTAGCATCAAAATTCTGTCGCCAGATTTGACCTTAAAGGGCAGAACAGTATCATCGTTTTTAACTACGGTCACTGCACTAGCAGCGATTTTTCGTTCAGTATCTCTGTTAAACTCTGAGCCAACAGTTGCTTCAGCCTTAGCTTGGGTACGTTCAGATGGGTCAAAGTCTAAAATACCTCTTTTTTCTTTTAGATTCAAGATGCGAGTCACTGACTCATCCAATCTGCTGACTGGAATATCGCCTCTCCGAACTGCCTGTTCAATATCGTTGATAATCTTATCGATTTTAGCTAAATCACTCTTGCTACGTAAGACGGTTGGCATCAGCACCACATCTACACCTGATTTGATAGCCATGATAGCCGCTTCAGATTCTCCGAAGTTTTTGGCAATTGCATCCATGCCCATAGCATCAGATACTACTACACCCTTGTAGCCAAATTTCTTGCGAACAATGCCAGTAATAATGTCATCAGACAAGGTGGCAGGGATATAGATGGTTTCCCCAGTTTGCTTAGATATAACCGTGTCTTTTTCAATCTGAGGATATTGGATATGGGCAGTCATCAGCATATCAGCGTTTTTGTCAATGGCAGCCTTGAAAGGAAGCAACTCCAGCGCTTCTAGCTCCGCATAGGACTTATCTACCAGAGGCAGACCAGTGTGAGAATCTACCGCCGTATCACCATGCCCAGGGAAATGCTTAGCCGCTACTGCGACATTATATTTCTGAATCCCCTCCATCATAGCCGTTCCCAAACGGGCAACCACCTTAGGGTCAGAAGAGAAGGAACGCAAACCAATAACGGGATTCTGCGGATTGTTATTTGTATCAAAAACAGGAGCAAAGTTTACATTCAAACCTAGAGCCGATAGCTCTCGTCCGATGATTTGACCTGCTTGATTGGCTAATTCTGGATCACGCGTCGCACCAACTGCCATGTTGCCAGGAAGAGCAGTCCCGCTGCCCAAACGATAGACGATACCACCTTCTTGGTCAATCGCGAGCAAAAGCGGCAACTTGCCATTATTAGCTTGGTTACTGATAGCTGCTTGCTGCAGAGCCTGCGTCAAGGCTAAGGTTTGAGCAGTTCCTTTCACATTCTCAGCAAAAAGAATAACTCCGCCAAAGTCGTATTTATCAACCGCTTCTGCAACCTCTTTATTCAGCTCCGTCATATCAGACTGAGAGGCCTGGCCCTCTTGCTGCCATTTTCTGAAATCTGGCATCAGCATCTGGGTAATCTTCTGACGAAGCGTCATATCCGCCACAAGCTGCTGGACTCTCTTAGAAGCCAGCAGCGCATCAGTCTCAGCCTGACCTTGATCTTGATTGGCAGTAGAGGAAACTTCTGCAGACTGGGCGGTCGTTGGTTTGGCAGAATCTTCTACTAAATTACCAGTATTGGCTTCTTGGGTTGAAGCAGCCGTTTCAGTACCTGCAACTGCCGAAGTATCAGAGACCGTCAGAGCTTTTGCAGCAATCTGACTATCCTGACTTGGTGTGCCCCTAGCCCCTACACCACTATCAGAAGAGTCCGTTACAACTGCTGCACTTGCTTGTTCAGACTGGTTAGCAGATTCTGGCGGCTGATTAACCGAATCTGCTTTTATGGCTCCCAATGGCCAAAAAACTAGTAATGATAAGGCAAGCGCCAATAGCAATTTATACCTTTTCATCATAGGCATTCTCCTTTCATCCCTATAATAATAGCATAAAAAACGATGTTTGTAAACGTTTACATATTATCTAATGATTGTTTGTTTTTATCACCAATTAGTAATATAATCTCTATAAAAATGAAATAATATTACAATATTATAGAAATGTTACAGAGGTATAATTTTATAGAAATAACATAACCTAACTGTTAAAAATGAGATTCTTTAATCTTATAGTAACAGTTGCATAGAAAGGATTTGCTATGAGACAAGAAAAGAACACCAAAGCAATGTTCAACCGCCGCTATTGGCTGGGCCTCTCTCTCGCTTCTGCTGCGACTTTAGCCGCTGCTTTGATTTCCACTGGAACAGTTCGAGCGGAGAACAAGTCAATCCCTGACTGGGTTTCTAGACGTGAAGTTGGTATTTACGATCCTAGTGTACCAGATATTGAGGACGACCCTACTATCTTTGATGATCCAGGACCTATCAAGGTTCCGGAAGCTCCTAAGCGTGACCTTCCTAGCTCTATTGATGAAGAAACTGGTGAAAGGATTAGAAATAGAATCGTTCTTTACAAGGGTAAATACTATGCACTTGATCCTAATAGATCTATATACGAAGTTCGGGATGATCCAGGAGAACAAATTCCGACGAATCTAAAAAACTCTTTCTATACTAGCCCAACAGGTAAGGTCTATTATTTTGACGAAAAAGGACGAAGGGTCATCAATACTTACACTATTGATGGCAAACTATACTTCTTTGATTCTAACGGAGAAATGGTTAAAAACAGATTTGTTAGTTACTCTGAATATACTTATTACTTTGGTGAAGATGGAACAGCTTATGAAAACGGTCTTTTTAAGATTGGCAAGTATTACTATTACTTTGGTGAGTATGGTGAACTTTATAGGGAAACTATTGTCAACTACAAAGGAAAGACCTATTACGCAAATTGGTATGGCGTTGTCAATATAAAAGACGAAGAAGTTACACCGTAATGAAAAACACCAGAAATGAGAACGTGTGTCTTCGTTTCTGGTGTTTGTTTTATTCAAAACCCCTCTAATGGGAAATTCATTTTTTAGCAGATGGTTATTGTTCTTCTGATTTTCTTACACTAATACCTAGCCCCAATCCAGTCAGAAGCAAACCAAGCCCCACAACACTATAGACTGCCTTTTCGCTACTTCCTGTTTTAGGAAGAGACTGTTCAGATTTGGCCAAAAGTGTTGGTGCTTGAACATGATAGACGGTAGATGTAGGCATTGTAGTACGACGCTCAAGATAGAATTGATAACTATCTTTTATGATTTTATAGTAACGAGCTTCATTGACACTTTCAACAATCCATGAAGTGGTTCCTTTTGTTAGAGCATCAGCTAGGTTATTTTCGATATCAAGCACTCTGCCTTCTGTTGCAAAATTTTTGTAAATTCCCTCAATCGCTTTTACCGTTGCTACGGTTCTTTCTATACCAGCAGCTTTCAAAGCCGCAAGTGTATCAGCAACCGTTGGAATTGAAGGGTCTTCTTTCATTTCAGCATCTGTTAATAAAACGACGAATTTCTTATTTTTAGATGACTTAGACCAATCATAGGTCGAAATAATCTGGTTCAGGGCAGGAGTTGGTGTTTCTGGAGTATCTCCTCCACTAGCTATACGAATCGCAGCTAACGCTTTTTCGAGCTCAGCCGGATCAGTTGTAAAATAAGATGACCCAAACCCAAACCGTGTTAGAACCGTATCTTCATCTTTGCTGCCAGAATTACGGCCGTAGACTTCATCACTAAATGTTGCCAAGCCAAAACGTGCTGTAATCCCCTCTTTAGTAATATTTCGCACAAATTCATTAATATTTGCACGAACAATATCAATTGTGCCACCCATCGATCCTGAACGGTCGACAACAAATACAATATCAGCTGAACCAGCTTTTGTCACAGTTGGTGGCGTTGAGGTGTAGGTAATAGTTGTAGTCTTATCTACTCGCTCATACTGCGTATAGGGATTCCCATTTTCATCTGTGCCAGATAAAGTATTTTCAGTACGTCTAGTTATTGGCTCTGGCGCCTTATCAACCTTTGCCGGAGCCACTTCTGTCTTTGTAACATCAACAGTCGACGTTTCTACACGGACTGTTTGATTGCCTTCTTGACTTTCTTTGACATCAACAGGTGATACATTTTTTGAGACATCGATCAAATCTCCTGGTTTCGCTGTAGATTCTTCAACAACAGGTTTCGTCGTATCAGCAGCAATTTCAGTACCAGCAGCTTCAATCGGAGACCTTACTGCTTCAGTTTTTGCTATACTGCTTGAAGGTGGTGTGCCAACCTGGTCTGCAAAAACATGCGAAGCTTGTGAAAAGGCAAATAGAAGAGTTGCTGATGCTAATCCAACTTTCAATTTATACAATGAAAAGCCTGGAAGTTTAAATGATTCTTTTTCCATAATTTCTCCTTATCTTTTTAGATTTAGAAACATGATTGCATCTATTTTATATAGAATAACATAAAAAAATAGGAACTGCAAGCGATTTCAAATATTTATTAGTATAAAAATTAAAATTTTAGAATATTATCAGAGTTTGTATACTAAAATTGATGAGCATCATCATGAATTATTAAATAAATGCTTTATCGTGCCGTCTCTAATAAGAAATCCCCATGCTCAATATCCG
>NZ_GL890993.1:1587797-1657789 GCF_000212855.1 Streptococcus sanguinis SK355 | reverse complement strand
GGATTTCTTATTAATTATTTAGCGATTGGGTAAACAGAAACTTGTTTCTTATCGCGTCCTTTGCGCTCAAAGCGTACTACGCCTTCAACTTTTGCGAATAAAGTATCATCTCCGCCACGTCCAACGTTGACACCTGCATGGATGTGAGTGCCGCGTTGACGGTAAAGGATAGAGCCGCCTGTTACGGTTTGACCGTCAGCTGCTTTAGCTCCCAGACGTTTCGCTTGAGAATCACGTCCGTTAGATGTAGAACCTCCACCTTTTTTGTGGGCGAATAGTTGCAAGTTAGCAAGATTCATTTTTAACATAATGTTTTTCCTCCGTGTTAGTTTTCTGTGATAACTCTGGTTTGGACGAACTCAGATGAGTCCTCCGATAAGTTTGCCATTCCTAGGAAAAATGATTCAAAGAAAAGCTGAGTCATCTCTCTCTGGCTCGGTGCAATATCTGTCGGGATTTCAACCCGTAAGAATCCACCTTCATCTTCGTTTAATTCTAAGGTCGGTTCGTAGCCTGCGAATTTCTCAACTGAATTGACAAAATTAATGGCGAGCGTCGAAACGGACGCACACACGACATCATAGCCGTATTCGCCACTCGCGGCGTGACCTGTGATTTCTGCACGCCTCAGTTCGCCATCTTCGGCTCTTTCAAAGACTGCGTGTATCATTTAATCTCCTTAAAATTAAGCGTTGATAGCGTTGATGACAACTTTTGTATATGGTTGACGGTGACCTTGTTTACGATGGCTGCCTTTTTTAGGTTTGTACTTGTAAGTAACAACCTTCTTTTGCTTGCCTTGTTTTTCAACAGTTCCGACAACAGAAGCTCCAGCAACAAGTGGAGTTCCTACAACAGTGTTTTCACCACCAACAAGAACAACTTCGTCAAAAGTAACATCTTGACCAGCTTCAGCGTTTAACTTTTCAACGTAGATTGCTTGACCAACTTCAACTTTAACTTGTTTTCCGCCAGTTTTAATGATTGCGTATGTGCTCATTATGCACCTCCTATGATTTTTAGGGTTTCCCCGGATTTTGTGAAGACTCGCCTAGCATCGTGGGACGAACCACTTAAGAGAAGAGCTCTAAGTATAACAAAGAATAAACTAGGAATTGAGCCGAAGGCATAACTTGTGTTAGGCAAGGCGATAATGACGAAGTTTAAATTTGTTATACGACGAGCAACGATGTTCGTGCGGTTGCACAGGAATGTGCATAGTCAACTCTATAAGTATAGCACTTCTGCCGCTCTTTAGCAAGCTTTTTCGTCTCATGAAAACGTATTTTCAAGGATTATCTTTAGATTTTGTTCACTAATGCACAAAGACTACTTCACCCTTGCTATTTACATGAACGGGAATATTTGTTGGCGTTTCAAGATTTTCTTTTAAAAATTCTGCCTCATACTGTGTGGCATCGGAAATGTTCACTTTACGAGTCCCTTCTTTTGTTTCAACTATGAAGATAAGATTACTAAATATCTTTCTTCCATACTTACCAGTCGTAGTATGTATATCTATATCGATTAAGCGAACAATATCAGGGTGCACGTTTTGTTCTTTGAAATATTCATAAACATGTAGAGCTTCTATAGGTCTATGAACTTCATAAAAAACAAGAAAAAGAATCGTAATTGGTAAACCAAAACCAAGAACTAATACAGATTTAACTGGGTTCTTTTGATATTCTTTGCTAATAAGAGCTTTCCAAGAACCTGCTTTTAATTTAGCAATATTTAAACCATAAAAAACAAGAAAAGTAATCAATACGGCTAACAAAGAATGTGAGAAGACACCTAACAAATATGATTCCCCTGGCACCTCTCTTAACAAAGCATTGTCATAGCCGTCTTTCCAAGAAAATGATTGAAGCAAGCCTCTCGAAAAATAATCCCAATATCCCATCTCAAACTCCATCTAGTATTAATTTTGTTACAAATCAGATAAATAGTATTTTCTATTGTTATCCGCTAACTGCTTTATTAAATAATTATTAGTTCAAAAAAATTCTAAATATAACGACGTACCCTATCTTGATAGTCTTGATAAGCTTTCCCAAATCTTTCAAGACACCAGCGCTCCTCAGAGAGAATAATCCAGTGGGCCGCAGTCTGAAAAGTCACTAAAATCAGAAAGAAAATCATTGATTTGGTCAAAAAAGCTATTCCTAAAAAACAAACAAAGTAAGCTACATACATAGGATTACGGGAATAGCGATAAAGGCCCTTTGTATTCATGCCGTTTGCATCTGGTCTAGCGAAATCTCTCATACTGATAGCACACAAAGCCAAACCAAGCAGGTAGATAGCCATACCAGCATAAAAGAAAACAGACCAATCAAACTTAATTTGAAGCAAAAAAGGAGTTATGAACAAGGCTAGATTGCTCAATTGATAAATCATATAAGCTATCTTTTCCTTTCCTTGGACTGGTGCAAAATAAGCTGCGCGTGACAAAGCATTTTTGCCAAAATGACTTAATAAAGGAAAACGAATCAGCAAAAAAGGAATTAAGAGAAAAACAGCCAGCATAAACGTCACCTTCTCTCGCTTTTACAAGAGCTCATCAATCAGCTCATCAACTTCATCAGCCTCTGCTTGCGGTCTGATTTCTGTAATCATGATACCTGCGACAGCGCGCTCAACCAAGCCTTCAACATCTAGGTAAGTTTCGTACTGCTCGGCATTCTTGATTTTCGGATTGGTTTTAGGTCGATCTGGCGCAAAAATAGTACAACAATCTTCAAATGGCTGGATAGAGATTTGGAAAGTATCAATTTTCTCTGCAATCTCGATAATTTCCAGCTTGTCCATGGTCACGACAGGACGGATAACTGGTGTATTGGTCACGGCATTGATAGCCTGCATACTCTCAATGGTTTGACTTGCCACCTGACCAAGACTTTCTCCGTTGATAATGACTTGAGCGCCCCGCTCCTCTCGAATCCGGTCTGTAATGCGCATCATAAAGCGACGAGTCAGTGTCATCAGGTAGGCTTCTGGAGCCTTAGCCTTAATTTCCTCTTGAATCTCTGTAAAAGGTACTTCGATAAACTGGATATTTCCCCCAAACTTGGTCAATTTTCGCGTCAAATCTTGAGCTTTTTTCAACGCACCTGGACTGGTGTAAGGTGGACTGGCAAAGTGAACCGCCTCAATATCTACACCGCGCTTGAGAGCCAAATAGCCCGCCACCGGTGAGTCAATCCCGCCAGAAAGCATGAGCATACCCTTTCCTGAAGTGCCGACTGGTAATCCCCCAGCACCGCGAATCGTCTCATAAGAAATATAGGCCGCTTCTTCTCGGATCTCAACGCGCAGTTCAATATCTGGCGCTTTCATCTTGACCTGAACATTGGGAATAGCCTCAAAAACAGCATCACCCAATGTCTGATTGAGCTCACGGCTATCCAACTCAAAGCTATGGTCACTGCGCTTGCTGGTAATCTTAAAGGTCATGCCCTCTTGATAGACTTCCTTCATGATGGATTGGACAGCTACGATTAGGGCTGGCACAGATTTTTTGACTTTGTAAGACGGCGAGAAATTCTGAATCCCAAAAATCTGCTTGAGCGACTCTGCGACAGGCTGATAGTCTGTCCCGTGCAGATAGACATGAGTCCGGTCACGGTCGGCCTTGACATGGACCTGTGGATAGACTGACAAGACAGCCTGAATATTGCGTTTGAGTTTGTTGATAAAGCGCATGCGGTTCTTGCCCTTGGTTGAGAGCTCACCGTAGCGTACCATAATTTCTGAATAATGCATTGTTTACCTTACTTTTCTGGTTTTTTCGTAAATGATTTTAAAAGTTGTCAAAAATTGCTCTATCTGGCTCATGTCATTGTCAGCATCCAAACTGATACGGACAGCAGTCTGAGCGAGAGACTTTTCGACGCCCATAGCGATTAGGGTTCCTGCTGGCTTTCCAACTTTAGAAGAGCAGGCACTAGTAGTCGAGATATAAATCTCGTAGTTTTCAAACGCATGGACGACGACTTCGCCTCGCACCCCCTTGATACCAAAGGTTAGTATATGGGGTGCAAAATCTTCCAGGTCTGAGAAAATCACCACATCTGGATACTTCTGCAACTCTTCAAGGAGAATCTTCTTCATCTGAGCCGTCCGCTGGGCAAATACTTCTTGCTTTTCCATGGATAGACGCAGAGCTTTGGCTGTGGCAGCAATCCCAGCTAGATTTTCCGTCGTTGAGCGCTTGTCCGACTCCTGGCCGCCACCAGTCAAGAGCGGGCTGATTTTCTTGCCAGACTTGATATAGACAAATCCTACGCCCCGGACACCGTGAAATTTATGACTGGAAAATGTTGCAAAATCCACGCGATCCGTCAGATAAGCAGCTGTTGGAATCTTGGTAACTGCCTGCACAGCGTCCACATGAAAGGAAATAGTCGGCTTGTCTGCTAGCAGTTCGGATATTTTCTGAATGGGCTGAACACTGCCAATTTCATTATTGACAGCCATGATGGAGATTAGAGTGGTGTCTGGTCGAATCAGCTCCGCTAGCTTATCTACCTCAACAATACCAGACTTATCGACTGGTGCAAAATCTATTTCAAAGCCTTGACTCTGCAACCAAAGAGCTGATTCTTTAACTGCAGGATGCTCGATATTAGATACAATGATGTGTTTGCCAAATGGAACCTTTTCAAAAGCAACTCCCTTTAGCACCCAGTTGTCCCCTTCAGTTCCTCCAGATGTAAAAAAAATCTCCGAAGAAGACTTGCCTAAAAGCTCTGCTATTTGACGGCGAGAAGCTTCTAAGAGACGGGTGGCCTGACTACCTAAACTGTGCAGACTGGATGGATTGCCCCAGATTTTAGAAGCTACCTCAGTGTAAGCAGCTAAAGCCTCGGGATAAGGCTTGGTTGTCGCTGAATTATCTAAATAAATCATGTTCTTTCCTCTAAATTTCAATACTCCTATTGTAACACGAAAGAGAAACTGGAACAAGAAAGAAAAAGCCCTAAATTCTGTAG
Source organism: Streptococcus sanguinis SK355 (assembly GCF_000212855.1). Taxonomy (GTDB): domain Bacteria; phylum Bacillota; class Bacilli; order Lactobacillales; family Streptococcaceae; genus Streptococcus; species Streptococcus sanguinis_A. The sequence continues at coordinate 1,652,792 of NZ_GL890993.1, read as the reverse complement.
AACTTAGGGCTAAACATCACCGGTCATAAAACTCATGCAGCAAGCCAAAGAGTTCCTGTTGTTGAGCTAACAAGCTCTGACCGATGGTAGTAGATTTAATGAGGGTTCTTTCCTCTACATTTTCAATCACCTTTTTCAGGGAAGTTTGAGCAAACGGCGATTCCACGACTTTTTGAGCGTTTTGGAATGGCTGGTGAGTCACCAACTGGAAACCATAGGAATTATTGAGCAGTGAATAGCCGGCCGTTCCAGTCTTCTTCTGATAGGCCTTGCAGAGGCCACCATCAATGACAAAGAGTAAACCGCCACCACGGATAGGCGACTCTCCCTTGCCCGTCTTAACCGGAGTATGACCGTTGACCATCCTAGACTCTTGAGAAAAGAGGCCAAATTCTTCCAAGATTAACTGGCAGACCTTCTCAGAATTACGATAAGAAAAATAAGAATTTTCTACTTCCTTGTGGGTGTCCTTATCTTCAATGAAATAGCGCTCCAAGGTGGTCATCTTTTCTTTGCCAAACAAAGGCGACAGCTTACCTTTCCAGCAATACCAAATCAAGTCAGTCGACAAATCATCACCCACTTCCTTGTTCTTGGCCGACTGCCGAATATGATACTCAAAGAAATCCAGCAATTCCTTGCCTGCATAATGGGCTTGATTGAGAATGAAAGGCTGAAATTCTCCTGACGGCTCCAGAGGTATGCAGCCGTGAAAAAGCAAGTGATGGTTGTAAATCTTATACATAGAGCCCTTGTTCATCAGAAGACTCATATGCTCAGCCATCTTAAGAGAACTTTGGAATGAGGCCAGCATACTGTCTACAGCTTGATTTTCTTCTGGTGTCAAAGCCGACGGATTTTCCGGATTGATAGTTTGGAAGCAAGTATTAACCAGGGGATGCTTAGTATCGTCAATCGTAACACTTTCTTCCCAATAATCAATCTTGTCCAGCATAACATGGTCCTGCATCTGGAACTCAGGCCGTCGTTTGATGAGTTGATTTTCCAGCTTGAACTGGATAATTGCTAAGGCTTGGTGAACCTTTTCCAGCTGCAGAATTTCCTCATCTGAAAACTCCTGCTCTCTGCCGCCTAGAATGGGTCTAAACTTAGGATTAGACTGGTAAGTCTTGTCCGCAAAAAGAGTCAAGGAGCGCAGATTTAAACCATAATCTTTCTCGATATCCCAGAGATAGCCATAGCGAGCTGCAATGCGCAGCACATTGAGCAAGCAAGCCTTGGAGCCAAAAAAGGCTCCCATCCAGATAATGTCGTGATTGCCCCACTGAATATCAAGCGAGTGAAAATGCTGCAGTTCATCCATGACCTGAGCACTGCCAGCTCCTCGGTCAAAAATATCTCCAACCACATGCAAATGGTCGATCAACAACTGCCGAATACTTCGGGACAAGCCTAGGATAAAAGGCACAGCTTCCCGCAATTCAATCACATAAGTCAGGATATTCTCAAAATAGGATTTTTTATCAGCTAGAGCCCTGTCACTATAGAGCAACTCCTCGATAATATAGGCATATTGTGGCGGCAAGGCCTTTCTGACCTTGGACCGACTGTATTTTGCACCTGCAAAAGCCAGCAAGTTCAAGAGTTGGGGAATGGTTTCCTGATACCAGTCTTGGCCTTTTGTTTCTTCCCCCAGCACAAGCTCAGGATAGGAAACCAGCGCTGACAGCCGATCCTTATGAGATTCTGACAAGCTGTCCCCAAAACAGTCCTTGATCTTCTCATTGAGGATACCTGCACAGCTTCTCAAAATATAGTCAAAAGCAGCAAACTCTCCGTGAATGTCACTGATATACAGCTCCGTTCCTTTGGGCAGGTTCAAAATTGCCTCTAGGTTGGTCAGCTCTGTAATGACTTTCTGGCGACTGTCAAATTCATTCAGTAAAATACGCTTATATTGCTCCATCTTATGCCCTCACTCTATAACCGCTCTCTCAATCTTCTCTCTTATCTCAATTTCTTCAAATGATCTTCAATCAAGAAAGCTGTCTCCTCGATTGATTTATCCGTGATATTGATGACATGTGCCCTATATTTTTTAAAGACTTCTTTTGAGTAGTCTAGTTCTTCATATATCTTTTCCAGATCTGTGTAGCTGGTCGACTGGGTCAATCCCAGAGAATTCAAGCGATTACTGCGTATCTTAGACAGTTTTTCTGGCTCACATAAAAGGCCGATAATCCGCTCCGGATCAACCTTTTCCAAGACCTGAGGAAGAGGTACTTCTGGAATCAAAGGCAGGTTAGAAACCTTATATCCTTTATTAGCCAGATAAATACTGAGTGGCGTTTTAGATGTTCGGGAGACGCCCAAGAGCACTAAATCTGAATCTAAAAATCCTTGTGGTGCCTTGCCATCGTCGTATTTGACTGCAAACTCAATAGCGGAGATTTTATTAAAATACTCAGTGTCCAGCCGGTGCAAGGTACCCGGCACCTCTATAGGACTAGTGCCTGTCTTTTCCTTGATAATCTCAAAAAATGGATGCATCAAATCCAGATAAGCAAGGCCATTGGCCTGACTGAACTCTCTAGCTACAGCTGCTAGCTTGCCATCAACCAGAGTGCTAATAACAAGGGCATCGTCCTTGATGGCATCGCGCAGAATATCCAGCAATTCTTCTTCCTTGTTGATAAATGGAAAACGATAGCTGTTATTAAAAATAATATCTGGGTACTGGGCTGTCACCGCAGACAATAGCTTCTGCGAAGTCCCCCCCAAAGAATCTGAAATGCTGTAAACAATAATTTCTTTCTTCATGTTCATTCCTCTTATCTATTAACCTCAGCGCTTCTGGCCTCTTGAATAATATAATCCAGCAGGGCTGACTTGGTCACAGTTCCTAAAATTTTACGCTCATTATCCTCATCGACTACCGGCAGCGAATCAATCGCAAAATCCTGCAAAACTGCTGCCGCTTCCAAAATATTCATATTCTTGTAGCAAGTTTTAATATGGGGCATTCGGGTCATGCAGACCGCTACAGGAGTGCTGTCAATGTTAGTATTAAGCGAAGCCCTCAGCAAGTCCTTACGCGACAAAATCCCCAAGAGCAGCTTATGCTCATCAATGACATAGAGAACATCCGCATCATACATAAATAAGGTGATAATGGCATCTTGAATAAAAGAATCATGAGAAACCAAAACAGGCGAAGTCATAATCTCTGCCACTTCCTTTCGAAAGGTATCGAAAAAGAAAAGCGTCTCTAAATCTGAGCCCGAGTACGTGTAACCAACTTTAGGTGTAGCCTTCAAAATCCCAACCAAGGTCAGAAAAGACAGATCCGAGCGCAGAGTCGCCCGAGAAATATCAAGTAATTCAGAGATTTTCTCACCGCTGAGTGGCTGGTGTTCTTTTACAATTTCTACAATTTTCTTTTGCCGTTCACTTAATTTCAAATAGGTCTGACTCCTTCTTTCTTTATATAGATGATTAGCCGAATTTCGCTTAAAATTTAGGAATTATTGCTCATATTTTATTTTCAAACGTTTAAATAATCATCATTTTGTAACACATTATAACAAAAAAAGAAAAATTGTCAATAAAATAGGATGCTTTTTCGGTTGACAAATATATGTGATGTATATTACAATGTAGTTGTCCTACAATATGACACATATTTCATAATTTTGGAGGTAAATATGGCGAAATGGATTTACTCCTTCGAGGAAGGATGTGCAGATGACAAGGCCCTGCTTGGTGGAAAAGGAGCCAATCTAGCAGAAATGACCAATTTGGGACTGCCTGTCCCTCCAGGTTTTACTATTACTACAGAAAGCTGTATCGAATATTTGGAAAGTCCTTATTTCTTTGAATCTTCTTTAAAAGAAGATGTTTTGAAAGCGGTTACCGAATTAGAAGATAAAACAGGTAAATATTTCAGCGGCAACGACTCAGCCTTGCTCTTAGTGTCTGTTCGAAGCGGAGCCAAGTTTTCCATGCCGGGCATGATGGACACTATTCTCAATCTAGGTCTGAATGATTTAAGAACCCAGACTCTGGCTGAGCAGACCAATGCTGACTTTGCCTACAACTGCTACCGCCGTCTGCTGCAAATGTTTGCCGATGTGGTTTATGGTATCGATAAAGAAGAGTTTGATGACCTCTTAGGCTATTTTGAAAAGAATGCTGGTAAGCAAGCTAAAGATTTTACATTGGAAGAACACCAGGCTTTGATTGGCCAATACAAGCAGCTCTATCACGAGCATCATCAAACCTTCCCCCAAAGCTCTAAAGAACAGCTCTATGCTGCTATCAAGGCGGTCTTCAAGTCTTGGAATAACCCTCGAGCAAAGGTTTACCGCAACTTGAATGATATTCCTCATGATTTGGGAACAGCGGTGAATGTCCAAACCATGGTTTTCGGAAATAGCGACCAAGCCAGTGGTACAGGAGTCGTCTTTACTAGAAACCCTGCCAGTGGTGAGCATCAGCTATTTGGCGAGTTCTTGCTCAATGCACAAGGAGAGGATGTCGTAGCTGGCATTCGAACCCCTGAGCCTATCGCTGCACTTGAGACAGCTCTCCCTCAGGCCTATGCAGCTTTCCAAGACTATGCTAAGATTCTCGAAAACCACTACAAGGACATGCAAGATATAGAATTTACTATTGAAAAGGGTAAACTCTATATCCTCCAAACTAGAAACGGTAAACGGACCGCCAAAGCATCTTTGAAAATCGCTTTAGATCTGGTAGACGAGGGCATTATCAGCAAGAAAGAAGCTCTCCAGCGCGTCTCTCCTGCTACGATTAGCCAGCTCATCCATCCTGTATTTGAAGAAAAAGCTTTACAAGATGCTCCTTTCTTGGCTCAAGGACTGCCAGCTAGCCCTGGTGCTGCAACTGGCGAGATTGTCTTTACAGCTGAGCGCGCCAAAGACTACCACTCCTTGGGTAAAAAGGTCATTTTAGTCCGTCAGGAAACTTCCCCTGAAGACATTGAGGGCATGGTTGTCAGCCAGGCCATCGTAACCAGTCAGGGCGGCATGACCTCTCACGCAGCTGTCGTAGCTCGGGGAATGGGAACCTGCTGTGTGGCTGGCTGTGGAGAGCTGACCATCAGCGAGGAAAGCAAAACTGTTTCCTGCGGAAGTCTTGTTTTGACTGAGGGTGATGTCATTTCAGTTGATGGCAGCTCGGGACGCATTTATAGCGGAGAGGTTCCGACCGTCCTAGTCGAAAATGACAAAGAACTCCAACGACTGCTTTCATGGGCAGATGAAGTCGCACAGCTCAAAGTCCGTGCCAACGCAGAGACCGTTCAAGATCTGAAAACAGCTATTAAGTTTGGGGCAAAGGGCATTGGTCTAGCTCGTACCGAACACATGTTCTTTGGTCAAGAGAGGATTCTGGAAATGCGGCGCCTGATCCTGGCTGACAATGAATTGGAAACTAGATCCGCCCTCAAAAAACTGCTGGAGTTCCAAGAAAAAGACTTCTATCAAATGTTCCAAGCAGTTCAGGACAAACCTATGATTATCCGTCTTTTGGATCCACCCATGCATGAATTTCTACCTAAAGATTCACAGGAAATCAAAGCTTTGGCTGATAAGCTGCACAAATCGCCAGAAAAACTGACTCGACGCATTGAACAGCTGCAAGAAAGCAATCCTATGCTGGGTCACCGCGGCTGCCGTCTGGGGATTACGCAACCAGAGATTTACAAAATGCAGGTCGAAGCAGTCTTCAAGAGTGCTATCAAGCTGAGTCAGGAAGGATTGACCGTCAAGCCAGAAATCATGATTCCGCTGATTGCTGACAAGGCTGAGTTGGACTCTGTCAAAGCCTTTCTCATCCAACATATCAACAAACTCTTTAGGCATCAAGGTCACGAACCCTTCCCTTATGAAATTGGCACCATGATTGAACTTCCGCGTGCCTGTCTGGTTGCAGACCAGCTGGCTCAAGAAGCAGATTTCTTCAGCTTTGGTACTAACGACCTGACCCAGATGACCTATGGCTTTTCACGGGACGATATTGGGAAATTCATCGGCCATTATAAGGAGAAAGAAATCCTTCCCTTTGATCCTTTCCAAAGTGTCGACCAAGCGGGTGTTGGTGAATTGATGCGGATAGCTATCAAGAAGGGTCGTCAAGTCAAGCCCGACCTTTCAATCGGCATCTGCGGTGAGGTCGGTGGTGATCCTGCTTCTATCCCCTTCTTCCAACAAATTGGTGTCACCTACGTCTCCTGCTCTCCTTATCGAGTTCCAGCTGCAAGGCTAGCTGTCGCTCAAGCGGCGCTCCAAGATGAAAAGGCGTAATTACTTTGCTATTCTAGCTCAAGAAGCTGCTCAATCCAAATTTGAGCAGCTTCTTTTCTTGACAGCAATCTTCTGTGTGCGTTTTCATAGATAAGAATTTGATTTTTTTAAGACATTTTCAGATAAAAAACGTATAATGAGAGATAAGAAATCATTGAAATTTTAAAAGGAGATTCTTTCAAGCATGGAAAACTATTCTCGCAGCAATAAAAACAAGACAAAATCATCTAAAAAACCTACTAAACAGCATATTAAAACCGGCCTTTCAGCCTTCCAAAAGACTATTGCAACGGTTGCCAGTATCTTGTCCATCATCATTGCCAGCATCACGATTATGAATCTGACCAGTCATAAGGATGAAAAATCAAAATCGGATACCAGCAGCTCTACTGCAACGACTACCATTATCAAGGAAATCGAAAAAGAAACAAGCAGTGCCGCTTCAACGACCGCAACTGATACTGCTGCTTCCAGCAGCGATGCAGCAGCTGTTGAAACTAGTGCATCTAGTTCTGCAGCAGATACAGCTGTAGGCGACACTACCGCTTCTAGCTCTGCGGCAGACACTGCAACAAATACTCAGACAGAAGCTTCAAACTAAGCAAGCAGCAAACGCCTAGCTCATTGAGCCAGGCGTTTTTCTTGTATTCATCAAGTAACCTTATTAGACTATCATTTCCGATACATCTTGACTTGAAGATAGAGGTCGTTGTATGTCCCCAGCCATTTAGGGCCCAACTGCTCATAAACTTCCAGATGTTTCATCGTTTCCTCAGTCGGATAAAAAGCCTCATCTTCCTGAATTTCCTTAGGAAGCATGGCCTTGGCAGGAAGATTTGGTGTCGAATAACCAACATAAAGGGCATTTTTATAAGCATTCTCCGGTCTCAGCATAAAGTTAATAAACTGATAGGCTGCTTTTTTATTTTTGACGGTTTTGGGAATGACAATATTGTCAAACCAAAGATTACTGGCTTCTGTTGGCACGACATAGCGTAGGTCTTCATTGGCCTCCAGCATCTGCCGAGCCTCGCCAGAAAAGGTCACACCGATAGCTGCATTGTTCTGAATCATGTATCCTTTCATCTCATCAGCCACAATGGCCTTGATATTTGGCGTCAGAGTGTAGAGCTTGTCGACAGCCTCCTGCAACTGATCTGCATCTTTGGAGTTGAGACTATGGCCATCCGAGTTCAGACCAATTCCCATGACTTCACGGGCTCCATCAATCATCATGATGGAGTTTTTGTATTCAGGACGCCAGAGATCATTCCAATGCTCAGGAGCTTTATCAACCATTTTTTCATTGTAGACAATGCCCAGCGTTCCCCAAAAATAAGGAATCGAGTACTGATTTCCAGGATCAAAAGGCTGGTCTAAAAAGTCAGATCCGATATTTTCCAAACCTTTAATCTGGCTATGATCTAGCTTTTCTAACAAGCCTTCCTTCATCATCTTAGCAATCATATATTCACTGGGAATCGCAATGTCGTAGGTTGTGCCGCCCTGCTTCACTTTCGTATACATGGCTTCATTAGAGTCAAATGTATCGTACTGGATTTGGACACCAGTTTCCTTAGTAAACTCAGTCAGTAGCTCAGGATCGATATAGTCACCCCAGTTGTAAATGACCAGCTTATCGCTCTCCTTGCTCTGCGTCTGACTTTCGATCTGGTAACTAACACCCCACAAAACTAAGATAATCAGCAGAATCCCCGCTAAAAATGAATAAAGCTTTCTCATACGGTCTCCTCCTTCTCACGGGTGATAAAGTAATACCCAATTACCAAAGCAATGCTGAAGAGAAAGACCAAGGCTGATAGGGCATTGATTTCCAGAGAAATTCCCTGCCGAGCGCGGGAGTAAATCTCAACAGACAAAGTAGAGAAGCCATTGCCTGTAACGAAGAAGGTCACAGCAAAGTCATCAAGTGAGTAGGTAAAAGCCATGAAGTAGCCAGCGATAATGGCTGGAGTCAGATAAGGCAGCATGATTTCTTTCAGCATTTGCAATTGGCTGGCTCCTAGGTCATAAGCAGCCTTAATCATATCATCATTCATTTCTTTCAGACGCGGAAGAATCATCAGCACCACAATCGGAATGGAAAAGGCCACATGGCTAGCCAGCACAGACAGGAAGCCCAGCTGGAATTTTGCCGTCGTAAAGAGAATCAGAAAACTTGCCCCAATCATGACATCCGGTGCCACCATGAGGATATTATTGATAGACAAAAAGGCATCCTGATATTTCTTGCGGGCTTGATAAATATAGATGGCTCCAAAAGTTCCAATCAGTGTCGCAATTAATGAAGACAGGAAAGCCAGAAAGAAAGTCTGAACCAAAATCAAAATCAAGCGTGAATCCTCAAAGAGATTCTGAAAATGACTAAGACTGAATCCTGTGAAACGATTCATGTCTTCCCCTGCATTGAAAGCATAGGCAATCAGGTAAAAGATGGGGATGTAGAGCACCAAAAAGACAAAGGCCAAATAGAGATTTGCAATTTTTTTCATCGCCCTCTCCTTTCCTTGGTTGCCCACATGGTAAAGAGCATAGCAACAATCAGCACCACTCCGATAGTAGAGCCCATGCCCCAGTTCTGAGTGGTTAGGAAGTGCTGCTCAATGGCAGTTCCCAGAGTAATTACCCGATTACCCCCGATTAAGCGTGTCAGCATGAAGAGACTGAGGCTAGGGATAAAGACTGACTGTACTCCGCTTCTGACACCATTCAATGACAAAGGGAAAATAACCCGACGGAAAGTCTCCCAGCGATTAGCTCCCAAGTCATAGCTGGCATTGATAAGATTAGGATCCAAATCATCCAGAACATTGAAAATGGGCAGAATCATAAAGGGCAGCTCGATGTAGCTGGCTACAAAGATAAATGAAAAGTCCGTAAAGAGAATCTGCTGCGGCCCTACTCCGATAAAAGTCAGAAATTGATTGATTGAACCATTCTGACCAAAAATACCGATGAAAGCATAAGCTTTGAGCAGGAGATTGATCCAGGTCGGCAGGACAATCAGCATCAGCCAGAGCTGCTTGTGCTTGAGCTGAGTCAAAAAGAATGCGGTCGGATAGGAAATCAGCAGGGTTACGACAGTAATAATCCCTGCATAAAGAATCGAATTCAGACTCATCTTGAGATAGGTCCAGTTCTGCGATGTGAAGTAGGTCTGGTAATTTTCCAGAGTAAACTGGCCTTCAATGTTAAAGAAGGACTTCCAGATAATCATGACAACAGGTGCCAAGACAAAGAGGAAAATCCAGAGCAGGTAGGGCAAGAGAAAAAGATTAGAGGTTGTTTTCTTCATCGCGTTCCTCCTCAATGGCATTGATCAGACCCGCTTCTTGCTCTTCTACTTCAACATATTCTTCGATACGGGCATCGAATTCTTCTTCAGTTTCATTGAGACGCATGATATGGATATCTTCAGGCTCGAAATGCAGGCCAATTTCTTCACCGACAATGGCCTTGCGAGTCGAGTGAATCATCCATTCATTACCCAGTTCATCATAAGCAATAATCTCATAGTGAACGCCACGGAAAAGCTGGGTATCAACTTTAACCTGCAGCTTGCCTTCTTCTGGCAGCGTAATCCGCAGGTCCTCTGGTCGAATGACCACCTCAACAGCTTCATTTGGGCGCATCCCGCCATCCACTGCTTCAAAGCGCTGGCCGTTAAACTCAACTAGATAGTCCTCGATCATCTTGCCAGGCAGAATATTGGACTCGCCAATGAAGGTTGCAACAAAGTGGTTGATGGGCTCGTCATAAATATCGACAGGCGTTCCCGACTGAACAATCTCGCCATCATTCATAACGAAAATCCAGTCGCTCATAGCCAGGGCTTCCTCTTGGTCGTGCGTGACAAAGACAAAGGTAATACCCAGACGCTGCTGCAATTCCCGCAGCTCATACTGCATGTCCGTGCGCAGCTTCAAATCCAGAGCAGAAAGCGGCTCATCCAGCAATACGACCCGCGGCTGATTAATGATCGCCCGCGCGATGGCTACACGCTGACGCTGACCACCCGACAGTTTGCGAATAGAACGGCGCTCAAAGCCTTCCAGCTGAACCATTTTCAGTACTTCAGCAACCCGCTCTTGAATTTCTTTTTTATCAACCTTGCGCAGACGAAGCGGAAAGGCTACATTTTCAAAAACATTCATATGCGGAAACAGTGCATAGGACTGAAAAACCGTGTGGACGTCTCGTTTATTAGTGGGAATATCATTGATGCGGACACCATCAAGAAAAATATCTCCGTCTGTCGCGTCCAAAAGACCGGCAATAATGTTCAGAATCGTTGATTTTCCAGAACCAGAAGACCCTAGCAAAGTATAGAACTTTCCTTCTTCCAGCTCGAAATTAATATCTTTCAGAACGACAGTATTATTATCTTCAAAAACTTTTGAAACGTTTTTAAACTCGATGATTGGTTTTTTCAATTGTCATAAATTCCTTCTTTCTCGTATTAACAGATTAAGGGTTCTGTCAGACCGCTGCTACCTCGTGAGGGCTGTAAAGGCCCTTTATAAATTCCGTGTCGATAGGCTTTCACCCCCTTACTAAGTTACAGCTAGCTGCAGTTCCTTATCCAGCATACTTCTACTGGAAACCAATCTGTCTTACAGAGATTCACCAATGATGCGGACTTCGCGCTCCAGAGTAATACCTGAATTTTCCCGCACCCTTTCAATCACATGAGCAATAAGATTTTCATAATCTTGGGCCGTTCCTTTATCGACGTTAATCATAAAACCGGCATGTTTCTCAGATACTTCTACGCCGCCGATACGATGCCCCTTAAGGCCTGCTTCACTAATGAGCTGACCAGCAAAGTGACCCAAAGGACGCTTGAAAACAGATCCACAAGATGGGTATTCCAAAGGCTGTTTAAGCTCCCGCAGATGGGTTAAGCGCTCCATTTCCTGACGAATAGTTCTGTGAACACCAGGCGAAAGAGCAAACTTAGCAGAAATAACAATGTCGCCTGTTTCCTGAACTAGTGAGTGACGATAGCCAAACTTCATATCTCGAACGTCCAGCGTTTTGACTTGTCCCTGAGGCGTCAGTACCTTACAAGATACCAAAACATGAGCAATCTCGCCGCCATAAGCACCAGCGTTCATAAAGACAGCTCCGCCGACGCTACCAGGAATGCCACAGGCAAACTCAAAGCCAGTCAGACTATTCTGCAGAGCGATATGGGTTGTCTGAATTAGATTAGCTCCAGCCTCTGCTTCAATCATATAGCCATCTACCCCTACATTGTTGAGCTTGTCAAACATAATGACGAAACCTCGGATACCGCCATCTCGCACAATGATATTACTGGCATTTCCCAGCACCATCCAAGGAATGTCTTCTTGATTGGCAAAATTAACAATGCGAGCCAGCTCATAACGATTGCGGGGGAAAACTAAGAAATCGGCTGCGCCCCCGACCTTTGTATAGGTGTATTGACTCAAAGGCTCATTGAAGCGAATGTCGATTCCTTCTAATTCGGTTTTTAATTTCTCTAGTTTTTGCATGCTTTTCTCTCTTTTATGTAAACAAAATACACTCTATTATATCAAAAATCTATGGCATTTACGATAGATTACAAAGAAAAAGCTGAGAAAGGTCAGCTTTTTAATGCTTATAATTGTCTAGTAGCAAATCGCTGTGTTTGAGTAGAAAGAGCATTCCTGATAGCACCAAAAGCTAGCTCACTCGCCAGTTCCTGTAATTCTAAATGATCCATAAAGTGAATTATCCTCCTTTAAGCTATCCCCATTATAGCATAATCAGGTATAAAAAGATAGGAACATCAACTTCTTCTATTGTGTACGAGTTCCTAGAAAAGGGAAAAGAGGCTCATAAAAACCTCTTGATGATTTATTTTTCTACTCGAACACCCTCTGTGTCTACTTGAAGCCGGAAGATTTGCCCTTTGAAATTCTGTTTTTGCAAAAGCTGGTAAATCTTCTCTGTCTTGTTCTTAGGTGATAAGACCATAACAGTTGGCCCCGCTCCTGAGATATAGGTTGCATAAGAGCCATTTTTTCTGGCCAAGAATTTAATATCTGAAAATTCCTTGATCAAAGGCTGACGGTATTTTTCGTGGAACAAATCTGACTCAATAGCTCGACCAGCGATTTTCATATCACCTTTTAAAAGAGCAGCAATCGCAACATTAGCAATGGAGCTGGCCGCCACAGCTTCTTTGTAGGAAAGGCGGTTCGGCAAGACTCTACGACTCTCGACCGTCCGAAGCTCATAGTCTGGGATATAAGCAATGAAGTCGGCTTCTGGAAAATCCGACACCACAGCCGATACCTGATTTCTAGATGAGCTAGATACGACCAAATTACCATAAATAGCCGGCGCAACATTGTCAGGATGGCCTTCAATCTTTGTAGCGATTTTTAGCTTCTGATAATCCGACAAATTAAGATGAGCCAGCTGGTTGGCCAATTCAATCCCAGCTACAATGACCGAGCTAGAAGACCCAAGTCCACGAGCCAATGGAATATCACTGGTCATTTTCAAACGGCGTGGCTGAATATCTGGAGCCAACTGCAGGGCAATCTTAACCAGTAAATTACGCCGATCCTTAGGAATTCTCGGATTGAGGTCATGCTCAATTACCCACTCCTGACTTTCTTCCAAGACTTCAATTTCAAGATATTTTGATAGGGCGACTCCGACAGAGTCAAAGCCAGGACCAATATTGGCACTGGTCGCCGGTACAATAATTTTCATCTTAATCTCCTAATACTTTGAAGGTATTGAGCAAGTCGAACTCAGCAACTTCTTTTAGCTTAGCAGTGACATTTTCCAGCTGTGTCTTGCTGACAGCATGAGTAATAATCACCACGCGAGCCTTCTCACCATCTGTACCTTCCTGCAGAATCTGCTTAAAGGAAACATCCTCAGCATTGAAAATCTCAGCCAAATGCAGAACTTGACCTTTAGAGTCAGGTGCCAAGATAGAGAAGTAATAGCTGCTCTTCACATCTTCTGGCTTAGCCAGCACTAACTCACGGCTGAATTCATTAAAGGCCTTGCCAACTGTTCCTTCATTCAAACGTCGGCTGATACGAACAATATCTGCCACAACACTAGTTGCAGTTGGTTTTTGCCCAGCTCCCGGTCCGTAGTACATGGATTCTCCGATACCGATGGATTCGACAAAGACAGCATTCATTACCCCATTGACACTAGCCAGCGGATGAGCTTTTGGCAGAAATGTTGGAGCTACTTCTGCTGCGATTCCTGATGGCGTTTCTTCAATAGAACCTACCAGCTTGACTACATAGCCCAGATCTTGAGCAACAGCCACATCTTCTGGTGTGATATGACGAATTCCCTGATGACCCACATCTTCAAATTTAACATTCATACCAAAAGCGAACTGGCTAAGAATGACCATCTTGTAAGCCGCATCAATGCCATCTACGTCATTGGTCGGGTCGCTTTCAGCAAAGCCAAGACGCTGTGCTTCAGCAAGAGCGTCTTCATAAGACCACCCCTCTTCTACCATCTTGGTCATCATAAAGTTAGAAGTTCCATTGACCACACCCAAGATACGGGTGATTTTGTCAGAAGCCAGTGAATTAACCAAGGTACGCAGGATTGGAATTCCGCCAGCAACAGCTGCTTCATAATAGAGAGCTACATTTTGCTTTTGAGCAATTTCCAGCAACTCTGCTCCGTGAACAGCCAACAAGTCCTTATTGGCCGTTACCACATGTTTGCCAGCTTCAAGAGCACGAGTGATGAACGTTTTCGCTGGCTCAATCCGTCCCATCAATTCTACAACGATGGTAATCTCAGAATCATTCAGAATTTCTTCAACATTTGTGACAAAATTAAAGTCATTTCCAGCTGCTAAAAGACGCTCTTTTTCGGCATCATCTTTGACCAATACTTTAGCAACCTCAATCTCTGAATGAGCTGCTTGAACGATTTTTTCTCCATTTTCCTTCAGCAAAAAAGGCACACCGCTGGCCACTGTTCCAAAACCAAGTAAAGCTATTTTAATAGACATGAAGCACTCCTTGAAAATTTCTTGTATAAAAAATATTATAACAAAATTATAAAAAAATGCCTACAAAACTACTTCTTTATTTGTTATAATAGATATAAATTTCCGTAAGGAATAGCAATTTATTTTCAAAGGAGATACTATGACAGGAAAACACAGAGGAAATCGCATGCAGCAACGCAAAGCTAGAAAAAGAGCTATTTTGCTTTCTTTAACGAGTTTATTACTTTTTCTTGTCCTGATTGTAGGTGGCTTTTCTTTACTAGCCAAGCTGCAAAACTCGCACAATCAAAAAGAAGCTAATAATGTGTCAACGAACCAGGTCAATACTTCATCTAAAACTTCGTCAGCACCGACTCGGGAAAAAAAGACAACTTCGGATGACAACAGTAAAGACAAAGTCAAATGGGTCAAGCAAGACCAGCCAGTTCAAGTTCCTATCTTGATGTACCATGCCATTCACGTCATGGACCCATCAGAAGCAGCTAATGCTGGTTTGATTGTAGATCCAGCTACATTTGAAAGCCATCTAAAAGCTTTGAAAGACGCAGGCTACTACCCTCTGACACCAGCTGAAGCATACAAGGTGCTAACGGAGAATGTCTTGCCAGAAAACAAAAAAGTCGTCTGGCTGACCTTCGATGATAGTTTAAAGGATTTCTACACTAATGCCTTTCCACTTCTCCAAAAATATGACATGAAAGCAACCAATAATGTCATTACTGGATTTGTTGAGGCAGGGCGTGAAGATATGTTGACACTGGATGAGATAAAGGAAATGAAGGACAAAGGCATGTCTTTTGAAGACCACACTGTCAACCATCCCGACCTCTCAGCAACGACAGAAGACCAACAAAAAATTGAGTTAAAAGACTCTAAGTCTTACTTAGACAAAAATCTGTCTCAAACCACAACCACCGTTGCCTATCCATCTGGACGATACAGTGACGCAACCTTGCAGATTGCTGAAAGCCTTGGCTACAAGATGGGATTGACGACCAATAACGGACTAGCTTCCCTATCCAATGGCTTGCTCACACTCAATCGCGTTCGCGTTAACCCGACCACCACTGCAGAAGACCTGCTAAATGAAATCGCAACAAACTAATCTTAAAAAGCCCGCTTCAGACGAAGCAGGCTTTTTCTATTCCTATGATTGTATCTTCTTCCAATCACCAAAAAACACCAGTTCCAAAGAACTGGTGTAAAGGTTTATTTAGACTTGATATAGTTGATACCATCCGCTTTCGGAGCAACAGCTTTACCAAAGAAGGCTGCAAGGACAACAATAGTCAAGACATATGGAGCAATCTGTAGATAAACCGTTGGAACACTTGAAAGCAATGGCAACTGGTTCCCGATAACCGCCAAACTTTGGGAAGCTCCAAAGAAGAGACTCGCCAACATGGCACCAATAGGACTCCATTTACCAAAAATCATAGCTGCCAAGGCGATAAATCCTGGACCTACGATAGTTGTCACAGCAAAGTTAACCGAGATTGACTGAGCATAAATAGCTCCACCAATACCACCGAGCAGACCAGAGATCATGACACCGCAATAACGCATGAGGTAAACATTGATTCCTAAGGTATCTGCCGCCTGCGGATGCTCTCCGACTGAGCGAAGACGCAGTCCAAATTTAGTCTTAAACATTACAAACCAAGCGAGGAAAGAGAAAGCAATGGCAAGATAACCAACCAAGCTTGTATGCTTGAAGAAAATATCTCCCAAGACTGGAATATCAGATAGGACAGGGAAATTAAACTTCCCGAATGAACGCTGAATATTATCCGTTTGTCCCTTGTTATAAATAGCTTTAACAAGGAAAATTGCCAAGGCTGGCGCCAGCAAGTTTAGCACTGTACCACTCACAACGTGGTCCGCACGGAAAGTAATAGTTGCCACAGCATGGATAAGAGAGAAGACAACTCCAACCAAACCAGCAGCAATCAATGAAAGCCACGGAGTCGCGCTACCCAAGCTCTTCTCGAAAGTCAGGTTAAAGAGAACGCCTGTAAAAGCTCCCATAACCATGATTCCTTCCAAGCCAACATTAACAACACCAGCGTGCTCAGAGTAGGCTCCGCCAATACTTGTGAAAATCAAGGGAGCCGCATAAATCAGCATAGATGATACTAATAAACCTAATACCGTTACAATATTCATCCTAGTTTCCCTCCTTCACTTTTTTAGCTTCCTGCCGACGATTTTTAAGAAAATCAAAGATCGTCATACCTGTCATACGCTCAATCAGATAGTGGGCGCTGACAAAGAAGATGATAGAAGCTGTTACGATGTTTACAAGTTCTGTTGGAATCTGAGCCACGTTCATACCTGGAGCACCCACACTCAGAACTGCAAAGAGGAAGGCTGCAAAGAGAATTCCAATTGGAGAGTTGGCAGCCAAGAGACTTACCGCCATACCATTGAAACCAACACTCAAGGAACTTCCTTGAACAAAGACATTCTGATAAGTTCCAAGTCCTTCAACTACTCCTCCAAGTCCTGCAAGAGCACCTGAAATAATCATAGATACGATAATAGTACGCTTAGATGACATCCCTGCATACTCAGATGCATTTGGATTAAGCCCTACAGCACGAATTTCAAAACCAAGTGTTGTTTTCTTAAGCAAATACCAAATAACCACTACTGCAATCAAGGCAAAGAAGATACCGATATTCATCCGAGAGTTAGATGTAAGACTTCTCAACCACTCTGTTTGATAAATCGCATTAGCAGAGACACGCTTACTAGAGTCAATACTCTGCATCACAGATTTAGGGAAACTGTGAATA
The DNA here is from genome assembly GCF_000212855.1 of Streptococcus sanguinis SK355. Classification (GTDB taxonomy): domain Bacteria; phylum Bacillota; class Bacilli; order Lactobacillales; family Streptococcaceae; genus Streptococcus; species Streptococcus sanguinis_A. The sequence continues at coordinate 1,635,666 of NZ_GL890993.1, read as the reverse complement.
ACAGCATTTCCAACAAAGAGAACAATATAGTTCATCATAATGGTTACAATGACCTCACTTGTTCCCAGATAAGCACGCAGAATTCCTGGAATAGCGCCGATAACACCACCAGCTGCTGCCGCAATGACTACAGTAGCCAATAACATCAGCGGACGAGGTAAATTAGGGAAGGAAAGTGCAAACCAACCAGCCATAATCCAGCCAGCCAAGGCCTGCCCTGGAAGTCCGACATTAAAGAATCCAGCACGACTAGCTACAGCAAAGCCTAAACCGATGAGAATCAGAGGTCCCATTGCACGCGAAATTTCACCCAAACTTCTCAAAGAACCAAAAGCTGTTTTAAAGAGGGATTCATATCCCCAGAGGGCATCATAACCAAAGATGAACATGACAATCGCTCCCAATAAAATCCCGAGAACAACTGATATTAAGGGAACTGCAATCTTTTGTGATTTCTTAGACATTTGATTCTCCCTTCTGGATCTTACCGCCGGCCATGAGAATACCAAGCTCTTGCTTATTGGTTTCCTCTGGATTTACAATCCCCTGAATCTTACCATCATGGATAACTGCGATTCTATCAGAAACATTGAGGATTTCATCTAGCTCAAAGCTGACAACGAGAACAGCCTTGCCTTGAGTCCGCGCTTCAATCAGGCGTTTATGGATGTATTCAATCGCCCCAACGTCAAGTCCACGAGTTGGCTGACTGACAATCAGAAGGTCTGGATCACGGTCCACTTCCCGAGCAATGATAGCTTTCTGCTGGTTTCCTCCTGAAAGAGCTGAAGCAGGTACATATTCGCTAGCCGCCCGAACATCAAATTCATCCATCAACTTGCGTGCGTAAGAATAAATGTTACCGTAATTCAGGATTCCATTTTTACTGAGCGGTTCTTTATAGTAAGTCTGTAAAGCAATATTTTCAGAAATGGACATTGCCAAAACCAAACCGTCACGGTGGCGATCTTCAGGAACGTGGCTGACTTTCATTTCAGTAATCTGCCGCGGCTGCTTGCCAATAATAGACTGGTTCTTAATTGTAATCTCACCAGAGCTTGTTTTTCTAAGTCCAGTAATAGCCTGAATCAGCTCGGTCTGGCCATTACCGTCAATACCAGCAATCCCGACAATCTCACCAGCACGGACATCAAGAGAAAGTCCCTTAACAGCTGGAACACCACGGTTCTCTTCAACAACAAGATCCTTGATTGACAAAACAGTTTCTTGAGGATTAGCAGGCTCTTTCGCTGTCTTGAAGGAAACAGCACGTCCAACCATCATTTCAGCCAAATCTTGGTTAGTAGCACCAGCGATTTCAACTGTTTCAATGGATTTTCCGCGACGAATAACCGTTACGCGATCAGAAACTGCCCGAATCTCATCCAGCTTGTGAGTGATGAGAATGATAGATTTCCCTTCTTTGACGAGGTTCTTCATGATTTTCATCAATTCATCAATCTCAGCTGGCGTCAGAACGGCTGTTGGCTCGTCAAAGATGAGAATGTCCGCCCCACGATAAAGAGTCTTGAGGATTTCAACCCGCTGCTGGGCACCGACAGAAATATCTTCAACCTTAGCAGATGGATCAACTGCTAAGCCGTATTTCTCAGAAAGTTCCTTGATTTCTTTAGTCGCACCTTTCAAGTCCAACACACCATTTTTTGTAATTTCACTTCCAAGGATGATATTTTCAGCAACAGTAAATGCTTCAACAAGCATAAAATGCTGGTGCACCATCCCGATACCAAGTGAGGCCGCCTTTGATGGAGAATCCAGCTTAACGGACTTCCCATTTACTACAATCTCACCGCTGGTCGGTTCAAGCAGGCCAGCCAGCATATTCATCAAGGTTGACTTTCCGGCACCATTTTCTCCCAAAAGAGCGTGAATTTCACCTTTTCTGAGTTCCAAATTGATTTTATCATTGGCTACAAATTCACCAAAAATTTTGGTAATTTCTCGCATTTCAATGACATTTTCATGTGTCATGGATCTTTCCTTTCCAGAATTTCATTTTATTTCAATAAAATTTACTAGCACAGCCAGTGCTAATAAATTCTATTGACACAAAGTCGTCTCAATTTCAAAAAGAAGCGACCCTACACGGTCGGATCGCTCTTAAATTGTTTTATTTGTCAGGAACAGTGATGCTGCCGTCAAGGATTTTTGCTTTCGCTTCTTCAACAGCCTTTTTAGCATCCTCCGACAGGTTTGTAGTTGTCAAGTCAACTCCACCGTCTTTCAGACCGAAGGTTGTAGTTTTACCGCCTGGGAATTTACCTTTAGCAGTTTGGTTAGCGATGTCTTGGACAGTCTTACCAACTTGTTTCAAGCTTGATGCTAAAACAAAGTTAGACTCTTTACCATCCTTAGACTTGTATTTACCTTCTTCAGTTTGGTCACGGTCAACACCGAGTACCCAAACTTTTTCATCTTCATTTCTTGTTTCGTTGATTGACTTAGCTTCGTTAAATACTCCGGCACCAGTTCCACCAGCAACTTGGTAAACCACATCTGCACCTGCAGCATATTGGGCAGCAGCAATTGTCTTACCTTTAGCAGCATCGCCGAATGAGCCAGCATAGTCTACTTGAATCTTGATAGATGGATCAACTGATTTCACACCAGCTTCGAAACCTTTTTCAAAACGTGTGATAACTGCGCCTTCTATACCACCTACGAAACCAACTTGTTTTGTCTTAGTAGTTTTTGCAGCAGCAACACCAGCAAGGTAAGCAGCTTCATTATCAGCAAAGACAGCTGAAGCAACATTCTTTTGTCCTTCGATAACATCATCGATAATAACATAATTGATTTCTGTGTTATCTTTGGCAGCAGATTCAACCGCATCACGAAGGGCAAATCCGATACCAAATACTAGCTTGTAACCATCTGTAGCAGCTTGATTCAGGTTGTTTGCGTACTGAGACTCATCGTTAGATTGGTAGTAAGTGTAACCATTGTCTTTTGAAAGACCGTTTTCTTTACCCCAAGCTTGCAAACCTTCCCAAGCTGACTGGTTAAATGATTTATCATCAACACCGCCAGTATCTGTTACGATAGCAGCTTTCAAGTCAGTTTTCGCATCTGAAGAATCTGAGCGAGAAGCACGGTTTCCACATGCAGCAAGTCCGATTGCTGCGACAGTTACTAGACCAAGACCTAGCCATTGTTTTTTGTTCATTTCTGAACCTCCTAATTAAGATGTGCAACACAGTTGCAAGTTTGAGTTTGGTCAGATGACCGATAACAGACTTATGTTAAATCTGTAAAAGAATATGGAAGTAATTCCTTGACCGTCATCACGACCGTCGATTTATCTTTAGCGACCAAGGTCACTTTTAGATCCTCAGCAAAAAATTCTGCCATTACTTGGCGGCAGGCACCACAGGGTGATATGGGTTTTTCCGTCTCACCATAGACAATCAGCTCCTCGAAGTCTAAAACTCCTTCTGAAACTGCCTTAAATATAGCTGTCCGCTCTCCACAGTTGGTCAAGCCAAAACTGGCATTTTCAACATTAACGCCAGTAAATATCCGTCCGTCTTTAGCGACCAAAACTGCTCCGATAGGGAAATGAGAATAGGGAACATAAGCATTTTTACTAGCTTGGACAGCCAAGTCAATCAACTCAGTAGTCGCCACTAGCTTCTTCTCCCTTCATAATAGCCACACCGGCCGAAGTTCCAATCCGAGTCGCACCAGCTTCAATAAAGGCCAGAGCATCTTCGTAAGAACGAGCGCCACCAGAAGCCTTAACCCCCATGTCAGGACCAACTGTTTTTCTCATGAGGGCGACATCTTCGACTGTCGCACCTCCAGTTGAAAATCCTGTAGAGGTCTTAACAAAATCAGCTCCAGCTTTCTGAGCCAGTTGGCAAGCCTTAACCTTTTCCTCATCTGTCAGCAAGCAAGTTTCCAGAATTACCTTGACCAAGGTACCGTTAGCAGCTTCTACAACCGCACGGATGTCTCGCTCTACCAAATCATAATCTTTAGACTTCAGAGCGCCGACATTGATGACCATATCCACTTCGCCCGCACCCTTTTGAATTGCGTCCTGCGTTTCAAAAGCTTTCACATCGGAAGTGTTGGCTCCTAAAGGAAAACCAATTGGCACACAAACCTTGACGTCTGAGTCTTTCAGCTGCTCCGCAGCAAACTCTATCCAGGTTGGATTGACACAGATACTGGCAAAATCATAAACTTTTGCTTCTTCAATTAACTTCAGAATCTGCTCTTCTGACGCTTCAGGTTTTAAAAGCGTATGGTCTATGTATTTGTTTAATTTCATGTTGGCTTCTCCTAGAATTAAGCAATAACCTCGATAATCTCGCTTACTGCAACGCTTTCATCACCTATTTTAACATTTTTTTGAAAATCTGTAACTAGTTCTTGAGAAATTTTTTCATTTGAATAAATTTTTGCGAAAACTTCTCCAATTTCGACCTTGTCTCCGACTTTCTTTTCGAAAACAATTCCTGTTTCATAATCTAAGTCGTCAGATTTAACTGCCCGTCCTGCTCCAAGTCTCATGGCAAAGAGGCCGAATTCCATAGCAGGCAGTTCAGTGATATAACCTGCCTGTTCTGCTTTCACATCTACAATATGAACTGCACTTGATGGACGATAGAGATCTTCCAAGTCACCACCTTGAGCTACAACCATAGCTTCAAATTTCTTCAAAGCAGCACCGTTGGTCAGCTGTTCTCTTACTTCTTCCACCGTTTTCTCAACATCTGCCAGTCCGAGCATAATCTGAGCCAACTCACAAATGAAAGTTGTGATGTCTTCACGACCCCTGCCCTGCAAGATATCCAAAGCTTCTAAGATTTCCAGACGATTGCCAATGCTGGTTCCCAAAGGCTGACTCATATCTGTCAAAACAGCCACTGTTTTTCTGCCAACAGCCTTGCCCAAATCGACCATAGTACGTGCTAGTACACGAGCGTCATTAATATTTTTCATAAAGGCGCCTTCACCGACCGTCACATCCAAAAGTATACTATCGGCACCAGCAGCAATCTTTTTACTCATAACAGAGCTAGCTATCAGCGGAATTGTATCAACAGTTGCTGTTACATCTCGCAAGGCATAGAGTAACTTATCAGCTAGCACCAACTGATCAGACTGACCGATTACAGATAGGCCGATTTCCTGCACTTGCTTGATAAAATCTTCCTGACTGCGCTCTACCTGAAATCCCTTAATAGATTCTAATTTATCAATGGTTCCTCCAGTATGACCCAGCCCGCGGCCGCTCATTTTAGCAACGGGCACACCAAAGCTAGCCACCAAAGGAACCAAGACCAGAGTCACTTTATCACCAACACCTCCGGTGGAATGTTTGTCTACCTTTATACCTGCAATTTCTGACAGGTCAAACTGCTCACCAGTTCCAACCATCGTCATGGTTAAGTCTGAAATTTCCCGAGTTGTCATGCCCTTAAAATAGACAGCCATTGCAAAGGCTGCCATCTGATAATCAGGCACAGTCCCGTCCACATAACCCTCAATCAGCCATTGAATTTCCTGACTGGTTAGCTCCAAACCGTCTCTCTTCTTTTGGATAATATCAACTGCGCGCATCTTATTTCTCACTCCTTAATATATAGTAGCCTTTGTCCTTCTTGACAATCTCACAGTTCCCAAAAACATCTTCCATCTTTGACTTGGCGCTAGGTGCTCCCTGCTTTTTCTGAATCACAAGGGTCAAATCACCGCCTTCTGTCAAATGCTCATAGCTTCCGCTGATGACTTCGTGCAAGACTTGCTTACCAGCACGTATTGGCGGATTACTGATAACATGGTCGAAAATGCCGCTGACCTTTTCATAAACATTTGACTGGAAAATATGAGCAGATATTTGATTCCTCTCAGCATTCTTCTGAGCCAAGTCCAAGGCCCGCTGGTTGATATCTACCATGGTCGCAGCCACTCCATACGCTTTGGCTAAGCTCAAACCTAAAGGGCCATAGCCGCAGCCAACATCCAAGACCCGTTCTCCAGCTTCAAAGTCCAAGACAGACAAAAGGACCCGACTGCCATAATCAATCATCTTTTTACTGAAGACACCAGCATCTGTCAAAAAAGTCAGCCGCTGTCCTAACAGTTCCACATTTAATTCATGAATATCGTGTTTGGCATCAGGATTTTCTGCAAAATACATTTTAGTCATGCAACCATTTTATCATAATTTTCCTAGATTTGTAAATCGTTTTCATTTCTCTAAAAAGTATGTTATACTAAAGTCCATCATACAGGAGTAACTTATGACTAACGAATTTCTTCACTTTGAAAAAATCAGCCGCCATACTTGGCAAAACCTGCACCGTAAAACAACTCCGCCCCTGACTCAGGCTGAACTTAACTCTATCAAGAGTTTCAATGACAAGATTAGCCTGCAGGACGTGACGGACATCTATTTACCCTTGACCAATCTCATTCAGATTTATAAACGTTCTAAGGAAGACTTGGCTTTTTCCAAGGGTATTTTTCTACAAAAGGAGAGCCGGAAACAGCCCTTTATCATCGGAGTTTCTGGCAGTGTGGCCGTTGGGAAATCCACCACTAGCCGTTTGCTGCAGATTCTGCTTTCTCGGACTTTTTCAAATGCAACAGTCGAGCTAGTTACCACAGATGGTTTTTTATTTCCGAATAAAACCTTGGAAGATCATGGCATTTTAAACCGCAAGGGTTTCCCAGAAAGCTATAATATGGAGCTGCTTCTTTCCTTTCTGGACAGCATAAAAAACGGTCAGGATTTCCAAATCCCCGTCTACTCGCATGAGACATACGATATCGTTCCTCAAGAAATGCAGGAGGTAAAGGCTGCTGACTTTGTTATTGTCGAAGGGATTAACGTTTTCCAGAATCCACAGAACGAGCGCCTATATATGACAGACTTTTTTGACTTTTCTATCTATGTCGATGCAGAAGTCGAAAATATTGAAAACTGGTATCTGGATCGCTTTAAAAAAATGCTGACGCTGGCTGAAAACGACCCCAAAAACTACTACCACCGCTTCACCATACAATCAGAAGAGGAAGTAGTAACTTTCGCCCATAATGTCTGGAAAAGCATTAACCTTGTCAACCTACTAGACTACATTGAGCCAACCCGCAATCGAGCAGAAATTATCCTGCACAAAGCCGAAAATCATGAAATTGATGAAATTTACTTAAAAAAATAAAAAAGCTTGTCAAATCCTAACTTTTCATATATAATTAGATAGTTAGTATTTTCAATGGAGGTGAAACAACTTGGCAAACATTAAATCAGCTATCAAACGCGCTGAATTGAACGTGAAACATAACGAAAAAAACTCAGCTCAAAAGTCAGCTATGCGTACTGCAATCAAAGCATTTGAAGCAAACCCATCTGAAGAACTTTTCCGTGCTGCTAGCTCAGCTATTGATAAAGCAGAAACAAAAGGTTTGATCCACAAAAACAAAGCAAGCCGCGATAAAGCACGCCTTTCAGCTAAACTTGCTAAATAATGCATACAAAGGGAGCTCTCAGGAGCTTTTTTTGTTTCTCACACAAAGGAGAAAAGGATGAAAATAGCAATTATTGGTTATTCCGGCTCTGGCAAATCCACTCTAGCAGCACAACTGTCCAACCACTACTCCATTCCCAAACTTCACATGGATAGATTGCAGTTCCAACCTGGCTGGAAGGATAGCGACCGTGATTGGATGAGTGAACAGATGGATGATTTTTTGTCAAAAAATACCGACTGGATTATTGACGGCAACTACTCTTGGTGTTTTTATGAACGTCGGATGGCAGAAAGCGACCAAATCATTTTTCTGAACTTCTCTCGCTGGAACTGCCTCTATCGAGCTTTCAAACGCTATCTAAAATACCGTAACCGGACCAGAGAAAGCGTGGCTCCCGGCTGCCCCGAAAAGTTTGACTGGGAGTTTATCTGCTGGGTTCTTTGGAAAGGACGGCGTCAAACAGCACTGGCAAGATATAAGAGAATCCGTCAAACCTTTCCTCAGAAATTCTACGAATTAAGGAACCAAAAAGAACTGACTAGCTTCTTACAGAAGCTAAAAACAAGCGAGCACTAATGACTCACTTGTTTTTATTTGATTTCTTTTTCTGTGGGAAAAGAGGTAGGCCTAAAGAAGCTATTTTTTCAGCTGGAACCTTCATCCCGTCCTTAATCCACTTGGAAAGAACGGAAACAACTGCCGAACTCCAGAAGGAATTCATGTAAGAATTAGTCGTTTTCTTAGCATTGCGATTGCGCTTTTCCAAAAAGTCAAATACGGCCTGAGTCAGCAGCTTTTCAAAATTATAGTCAATGGCTAGACTGATAACTCGAGCTTCTTTCTTGGCTTCCTTAAAAAGAAAAAGCCAAATCTGATACATCTCAGTTTTAAAGTTAAACTCTTCCAATTTATCCGTAATACCTTGAACAGTGTTTTTGAAAATTTCTTCCAAAATCTGCTCCTTAGAGCTGTAGTTGCGGTAAAAGGCAGCGCGGGAAACTCCAGCTCGCTCAACCAGCTCTGAAATCGTGATTTTTTTGAGTTCTTTCTTCTCAAGCAACTGCATGAGAGAAATTTCCAGAGACTCTCTCGTGATTTGATTGGATTCCTGATTGTATTTCTTTAAATTCGCGAGTGATTTTTCCGATATTTTCTTTTCCGACATAACAATTTCTTCCCTCTTGTATCAGCTGACAGTTTCCGCTTTTTAGTAAGCATTCTTCATGTTATAATTTTAAAAAAAGACAGGTTTTTTGTCAATTTTTTTATTGTACATACTTGACAAAAAAGGAGAAAAATATGACTTGGAAAATTATAGCTGACTCTGGCTGTGACTTTCGTGAAATGGCAAACTTGGCTAAAGATACCCAGTTTGAAAGTGTTCCCTTAACCATTCAAGTGGAAAATGAGATTTTTGTAGATGACAAGCAGCTTGATATTGACCTGATGATGGAGAAGATGTATGCTTCTTCTGCTGCTTCAAAGTCTGCCTGCACTAGTCCAGATGACTATCTCAAAAGCTTTGAGGGAGCAGACAAGATTTTTGTTGTAACAATCACAGGCACTCTATCTGGTAGTAATAATAGTGCACAGGTTGCCAAGAAAATCTTTTTAGAAGAAAACCCTAATGCCCAGATTCATGTCATTGATAGTCTTTCTGCTGGCGGCGAAGTGGACTTGCTTGTAACCAAGCTTAATGAACTCATTCAGCAAGATCTCAGCTTTGATGAAGTTGTTGAAGTCATTAGTCGCTATCAGGAGAAAACCAAGCTTCTCTTCGTTTTGGCAAAGGTAGATAACTTGGTCAAAAACGGTAGACTGAGTAAACTTCTGGGAACCGTTGTCGGCTTGCTCAATATCCGTATGGTCGGTGAAGCTAGCCAGACTGGCACGCTAGAGCTTCTGCAAAAGGCACGCGGTCCGAAAAAAGCCCTTGCTTCTGCAATTGAAGAGCTCCTCAAAGCTGGTTACAAGGGTGGTCGACTCATCATCGCTCACCGCAATAACGAAAAGTTCTGCCAGCAATTTAGTCAACTGGTGCAAGAAAAGTATCCCCAAGCTCAAATCGAAACGGTGCCGACTTCAGGCCTCTGCAGCTTCTATGCTGAGGAAGGCGGAATCTTAATGGGCTACGAAATCTAATACGACATCTAAAAAAGTAAAGGATTAGGCTAAGATAATTGACCTAATCCTTTACTTTTTCGATTTAATTCGCTATAATAAAACCAAGTAAAGGAGTTGATATTATGGCCAGAGGAAGAGGCGCCGCAAGCCCCCAAGACAAGGAAGCAAGTCTTCTCATTTCTAAAAAGCTCAAAGAACTTCTCAAGGAAACAGGTAAGAAGCAAGTCGAGCTATCTCGTGAAACAGGCATTCCTGCTAGTACGTTGACTGGCTATATCAAAGGGACATCTCTGCCTATTGCAGCCAATCTAGAAAAGATTGCAAGATTTTTTGAGGTAGAGGTTGAAGAAATTGACCCTCGTTACCGACTAATTGCAGACATCCCTCAGCAATTCCCCGATTTAAATCGTATTTATCAACAACTTGATCAAGACAGACAGGGGAAAGGATTAAAGCTACTGGAAGCTAGCCTGACTGAGCAAGAAACACATGCCAGCTTAAAGGACGACTACTTTCCCTACTTGGTCTATGAGAATTACTATCTCTCTCAGCATAAGCCTGAACAAGCTGATTTAGTCTGGTTGGACAGAGAAATTGACTACGATATTGCTCTTTGGGTACGAACTGACTCTCTGGAGCCCAAGTACCCGAGAGACTCCGTAGCCCTAATCAAGCAGACCCATTTCGAGCTTGCCGGCGCTATCTATGCTATCGACTATGACGGCCAAACCATTATCAAAAGGGTTTTCAATGATCCAACAGGAATTCGCTTAATTTCCCTTAATAAAAAATACAGTGATAAGTTTATCCCGCATGAGGAAGAACCTAAACTCATCGGCCGAGTCATGACAACTTTCATGCCACTGGATGTAGAAAAAATAAAGAAAAACAAATAACAGTTCTGTACATTTGCAGAACTGTTATTTTGATGATTATCAGTCAAAAAATCAGAAAGTCTTTCGACTTCCTGATGCTCTTTTAATAAAATACTGCTAACTCTTCATTCAGTTTTTTCATGTAGTGTTTGTGGACTATGTAAGACAACACAGCTAATCCTACTAGAACTAGAGCGACTATCGTATAAATTACTAGAGGCGCAATAACATTGGATATAAAGAAGAGAAGAGTAATGACAATCATCATTCCTAAAATCAGAGCGATGGCTAAGAGAGTTTTCACCATACTATTATCTCGGCTCATCAATTCTGTGACATTGGACCAATTAGTCACGAGATGCTTATAGTCTCGGTAGTAACCCCAAGAACTCCACATTAGACTAATCAAGGCCCAAACAATCACCATGCCCAAGAAAGTAACTGGATGCATACCGGAAACAAGACTGGTTATCAAAAGCAAGGTCAAAGGCAGGATAGACTGGACGGCAAAGAGCTGCCAAAACTTCAGATGAATATACTGCTTCAAATCAAAGGGGAGAACCTTGAGATAATCAAAATTTTCCCTTTCCAGAGAAATCCCAATAGCCGTAAGGTTGCTGCCGCCTGAGTTTAGTGTTGCAATCAAAACAGCCAGGGCCATCATTGGCAAGAGGAAACGTGGTCCCAGATAAGAAGTCAAAGACAGGCCGCCTTGTATCATGCCCATTCCCATACTGAAAATGACAATGTAAGGGAGAAAGGCCGACATAAAGATAGCCTGCATAATGACAGAACCCTCACTCAAGAGCCTGATATTGTAGCGCCAGACAAACTTTTTGAGATTTTTTGCTTCCGCAATATTGATGTCATGCACGCGCTCCCGCTTTCCTACTGAGGAACCCGTCATGAGAGCGGCCTCATAAAATTCTGGAATCACCTTGGTCTTTACGATGAAAAATAGAAGAGCCGCAACTGCCACCCATCCCAAAAATCCCAGCAAGGACGCTGTATGAAAAGGATGAAGGATAAAATCATAAAAAGCTTGAACTGGAGGGAAAAAAGCTTTAACCTCCGTACGATTTATGACGCTTCTGCTGTTCATTTGATTAATCATAAAATAGAGGAAAAAGGAGCCAACGGAAACAAGAGCCAGAATGACATTGGACAGGATGGTCTTGTACTTCCTGAAAAAGGCTGTCTTGGTAATAAAGTGGACGGCAATCAAAATCAGAAAGGTAATGACTGAACTTAAAATCAGAATAGCAAACAGAGCCAAGGGCAGCCCCAAGAAAGGATTACCACCTTGAAAAGCCAAAACCAAGAAATAACTGAACATAGGCAAAATGGCAATCAGCAAGGTCAGGATAACTGAAATGCTTTTGCCGACGATGATTTCTGCTTCACTAAAAGCGTAGGGACGGTAAGATTGCAAGTCTTTGCTTTCATAAAAGACATTGTAAAAAACCAGGAAGCCCTGAGACATAGAAAAGAGTGCAAAAGCGGAAACCAAATTGGCAAAGAGACCAGGATTGCCAACCAGTTGGTTCAGGGAGCCCATCAAACCGAAAAGAAAGAGATAGACCAGTCCTAAGATCAGATACATGCGGATAGCCTTCAGCGATACATTTACCTTGCGCTCAGGATTCTTAGCTTGCATCTTGCGGTACTGCTGCAGCTGAGACGGCTGAATGGCGTAGAGGATGTTGATATCAACGAGTTTTTTTATAGCTTTAATGCGCATCAGGACTCACCTCTTCTCTACGGCCTGCCAGACCAAGATAAATGGTTTCAAGAGACTGTTCTGGATGTTGGCCTTTTAGTTCTTCAATCGTTCCGTAGAAAATCAATTTTCCTTTTTTGAGAATGGCCACCTTATCACAGAGCTGCTCTGCAACTTCCAAAACATGGGTTGAAAAGAGAACTGTATTTCCTTTATCTGCATGCTGGCGCATCATCTGCTTGAGGTCAAAAGCCGCCTGCGGATCAAGACCAGTCAGCGGCTCATCCAGAACCCAAATATCCGGGTCAGACAAAAGCGCCGCTATGACAAAGACTTTTTGCCTCATCCCATGAGAAAATGAATCAATGACCTCATACCGATGAGAGCCAAAGTCGAAAATATGGAGCAGATTTGCCAGTCGCTCTTCGACTTCTGCATTTGTCATATCGTAAGAAGTCGCTACCAGCTCCCAGAACTCATTGGCAGTTAGGCGCAAAAATAAATCTGGTGAGTCAGCTACATAGCCGATTTTTTTCTTGACTTCCAAGCGATTATCTGATAATTCTTTCCCATCTACAAAAATCTGTCCACTACTAGGATTGATGACGCTGACCAATGACTTAATGGTAGTAGATTTTCCGGCGCCATTGTGACCAATCAGACCGACGATTTCTCCGCTTTGCAAGGTCAAATTCAGCTGATTGAGAGCTACCGTTCCTTCATAAACTTTAGTGACATCTTTAAATTCAATCATAAGAGAGCTCCTTTACCGATTTCTATACAGATTAGTATACTCTTTTTGCGCCTTTTTGTCTCGTCTCTGCCTAACGATTGCTACAAGATAAAGCTAAAAGCAGCTGAACTTCATCTAACTATGAAATTCTTGCTGCTTTTCGAACAGGGCCACTAAGGTTGTTTGTGTTTCTTTGCTAAACTAGATAAGCCTAGTGTGCTGATCAGCAGAGCAAGACCAAGATGCAGGATTCCCTTATCTGAATTGCTGCCAGTTTCAGGTAAGGCAGCTGGAGCTTGCTGCTTGCTTATCTTCTGAACTTTTCCTACTGCCTGATCATAATGTTCTGCATAGTGAACTGCCAACTGAACTGACGGAACTTCTCCGCCTTCTTCGCTGTCAAAGATATACTCAGGAACTTCTAAAATTGCTGGTGCGACTAATTTTGCACCAATAATCTCTGGTAGAGCTGCATAAGCTGTATCAAGAGCATTCGGTATATAGTTTGCCTTTTGCAGTCGACTAGCTTCCAAAGTAGGTATTAGCGCACTGATGGAGTCCGTCTTGAAAGTCACTTCATATTGACGATCAATTGTGAGGTCGCTTGGATCGTACGTGTTGAAAACCAGAGCCAACTTGTGGCCTTTTTTCACAGTATAGAGATTAGGCTGCAAATAGACAGTATAGTCATGGAATTGACCAATTTGAGGATCAATACTATTTTGCGAGCTAGACGGTGCATAGCCCGATTCTGGATTAGCCAGATTGACCCAACCTTTGGCAATGACTTTGTATTTGGTTTTGACAGTTGCAAAATTTTTGATATCCATATTGCTGAGATTGCTGCCCATCCAAAAGCCGTCTTTCTGACTTTCATCACTGGCTGCGCCGTTTCCAACCACATCAAACTCTTGGTCTGATACATCTACTAGGAGGGCATTGACCTGCAGATTACTGCCGCCCCCCTTTGCCAGAGCTGCCTTGAAATGGACTGGGATATGTCCTTTAATGGTCATATCCTCTTTGACATCTGTCATAAAGGTCAAATTAGCTTTAGAAGAAGCTTTGCTAACCGCTTCATCACGCTTGCTGGTATCAATCCCCGCTCCTGCGTAGTCACTGGAAATCGTTTCTTCTAAGCGCTTGGACTGAGCTGTCAGAATCAAGCGATTACTGCTTTTCCAGTTATCATAACTGGTCCATTTATTTGGATCATAGTTATTTTGCGCCAAAACAGCAGGAAGCTTGCTGACATCATTTTCCACATCATAGAGGTAATGAGAGAACCAAGTATTGAGCAGGTCATAAAAATCTTGCTTGTTAGCTGTAATACCAAAGCCTCTAGATACGGCAGCAGGATTTATATGATTCCCTTGGTGAAGATAAAGTTTCACATCTTGACCGGCTTTTTTTAGCGCATCATACATGAGCTCAAAGTGTTTGGTTTTGACATTGTCGTCATTTAAACCATGCACGAGCAGGGCACTTGTCTTTATCTTTTCTGGATGCAGTGTATAATCCCGTTCCTGCCAAACCGGACTATAGTTGCGGCCGTGGGCATTCTGGTCCTTATTTAACTGATTGATGTAGTCAGCATACTTGTTACTGACAGTAGCCCAATCTTTTTGATCCAGCAACCGTGTAGCGACATAGAGAGAAAGCCAAGATAAATCACTGTAGGGAGGATTGGTGTAAGCCGACCCTTGACTATTGAAATAATCATACCAGCTGGCAATTCCAGCAGCTGGAACGATGGTTTTCAAGCCTTCAACGCCAGTCGTTGCCACACCGAAAGTTGTCGTACCAGCCCAGGACAGACCAGTCATACCGACCTTTCTATTAGCCCAGTCAGCCTTGATTTCGATATTATTAGTCCGATCTGTGTAGGCCGTTCGTTTACCATTGATCCATTCGACAATATTTTTAAATGCTTCAATTTCTAAATCAGAGCCGGTTGTATTAAAACCTTCAGAACCTTTGGTTCCTAGACCAGCGCTAGAAACAAAAGCATAGCCTCGGACGAGGAAATAATCATACCAGTTCAAGTTTTCATAGTCATAAATCCCCTCATAAGGACTGTAATAATACCAATCCGATGACATTGCTCTTTTTGCTGCATCAATACTGCTCATACTAGAAACTGGCTGGCGCTTAGCTGGCTGATTGCGGAGGCTCTTCATGTCATAAGAACCGTTTGTTGGCAGATTGAGACTTTCCAGCGTCACATGGTCTTCATCTAAGGTTCCAGCGACATAAGGCCGGGTTTCCAAGATTGTCGCAGCCTTATAATCACCCTTAGCAGCTGCTTTAGGAAGCTGCACAATAGCCTTGACCAAATCTCGCTTACCGTCACCATCCGTATCGTGGTCAGTCTCTACATAGACAGGGAAACGAACAATCTCACTGCCTTCATAAGTATACTCCTCATATCTGTCTTCACCACTACTATATGGAAAAATTGGCTGTGAACGACCATTCAAAAAGAGGGGCTCTTTCTTTTCAGAGCGATAAGCTTCATGCAGTCGCTTGGCAACCGAATACATAGACTGCAGATTGGCTCCCTGCAAACTGGCTGTCAAATCAGCTTCTTTTTCAATCATCCCCAGACTCTTTGCTAAATTTGCTCTGTTCTGGGCACTGCTGCCCAACTGAGAATCACTGACTGCTGCCCACTTGAGCAATTCATCTACAGCCTCTTGCAGGGTTATTTCCTTATCTGCGAGGGAAGGGTTTGAAAGGCCGCCTGTATAGGCAGATAAATCTTGACCTTTCACTGCAGTTGAGCCAGCGGAAGGTGCTGAGCTGACATCTTTAGCCAGAGCCAGAAGCTCCCGCTCCTGCGCTGGGCTAAGGATAGGTACCGTTTCCTCAGCCGCAAGCGGTGCCTTTTCTTGCTTTTCCGAGACCGAATCTTCTGAAGAAGTCTGACTTGCAGTTTCTACTGCCGTTGATTGTTGATCCTGAGAGCCAGTTTCAGAAGCCTTTGCAACTGTTTCTGTCTTGAGATTGTCCGTGCGCTCGCTACTAGCTTGAGTCGCCTCATCCGCCTGAACAGCTTGCGCCAATACCAAAGGTGCAAGTAACAAACTTGGTAAGAGTAATGTAACTAGTCTTTTCTTTCTCATAAAGACACCTTTCCTTAGATAAAATCTTTTATAATAAGCCCATTATACTATGTAAGCGCTTTTATTTCAATCTATTCTATCTTTTATCTATGGAAATGTCAAAATATCTATAGAAGCAGAAAGACGCAAACGTTTGCGCCTTTCTGCTTCTTTTGGTACAATAAAGCCAATCAGTGAGAATGAAGAGGAGAATTTATATGGAAAACCAAACCTTAATGCAGTATTTTGAATGGTATCTGCCAGATGACGGTCAGCATTGGAATCGCTTGGCAGAAGACGCACCTAACTTAGCAGCGAAAGGAATTCGCAAGGTCTGGATGCCGCCGGCTTTCAAGGGAACCAGCTCTAATGATGTCGGATATGGCGTATATGACCTCTTTGATTTAGGAGAGTTTGACCAAAAAGGAACCGTACGCTCCAAGTATGGATTGAAAGAAGAATACCTCCGAGCAATTGAGGTGCTTGGACAGAACGGCATCGAAGCGATTGCAGATGTGGTCCTCAATCACAAGGCCGCAGCTGACTATAAAGAGCGCTTTACCGTTGTTGAAGTTGATCCTAACGACCGCACAAAGGTCTTGTCAGAACCTTTCGAGATTAAAGGCTGGACTAAGTTTGTCTTCTCAGGCCGCAAAAAAGCTTACAATGACTTCGAATGGCACTGGTACCACTTCACCGGCACTGACTATGATGCAAAAAACAACAAGTCAGGCATTTTTCTCATCCAAGGCGACAATAAAGGTTGGGCAGATGATGAGCTAGTGGACAATGAGAATGGCAACTACGACTATCTCATGTATGCGGATATTGATTTCAAGCATCCCGAAGTCATCCAAAATCTCTACGACTGGGCTCATTGGTTTATTGAAAGCACTGGTGTACATGGCTTTCGCTTAGATGCTGTTAAGCACATTGATTCCTTCTTTATGAAGAATTTCATCCGTGATATTACTGAGAAATACGGCGATGATTTCTATGTCTTTGGTGAATTTTGGAATGGGAATGAAACAGCCAATAACGATTATCTAGAAAGTATTGACTACCGCTTTGACCTAGTCGATGTCAAGCTCCATCAGAATTTATTTGATGCCAGCAAATCTGGAGCAGACTATGACCTGCGAACTATTTTTGATCAGACACTTGCAAAGAATCATCCTGAATCAGCTGTAACCTTTGTGGACAACCACGATACTCAGAGAGGTCAGGCTCTGGAATCTACTGTCGAAGAATGGTTCAAACCAGCTGCCTATGCTCTTATACTTTTAAGAGAAGCCGGATTGCCCTGCGTTTTTTACGGAGACTACTATGGCATTAGCGGAGAATTTGCCCAAGAGAGCTTTCAAGAGCTACTGGATAAACTCCTAGACATCCGTATCAATCTTGCTTATGGTGAGCAGACCGACTACTTTGACGATGCAAACTGTATCGGCTGGACCCGCCAAGGTATGGACGATGGTCAGCCAATCGCTGTTGTTGTCAGCAATGACCAAGCAGCCAGCAAATCCATGCTGGTCGGTCCAGAATGGGCTGGCAGAGAATTCAGCGACTATCTAGGCAACAGCTCACAAATCGTAACCGTTGACGACCAAGGCTGGGGAGAATTTCCTGTGGAGGAAAAATCAGTTAGTGTTTGGTCACTGAAATAAAAATATATCTTTTGAATTTATTGTATATAATATTACTTTATTATTTAAAAAGGGCTCTATAATTTTGTAGTTGGTAAATTCACCGTAGGGATTATAGAGCCTTTTTATTGTAGAAAAAAGCCCCATAAGGTCTATAATGAAAAGCGACGAAACCATCATTAGAAAGAATCTCATGGAACAGTTAAATTTTACCACAAACCTTCTCAGAATGAAAGACAAAAATATTATCATGTTAGATTACAAGGACTCAGGGACACATAAAGAAGTTATTGCTAAGCTAGATTATTCTGCACCTAAATGCCCTCGCTGCCAAGGACAAATGACTAAATATGATTTTCAAAAAGAATCTAAAATCCCCTTCTTAGAATGTGCAGGATACAAAACTCTCATTCGGTTAAAGAAATGCCGTTTCCGCTGTCAAGTCTGCAGGAAAATGGCTGTCGCTGATAGTTCCCTCGTCCAGAAGAATCACCAAATCTCAACCATCGTCAACCAGAAAATCGCTCAAAAACTAATTGAGAATGTCCCTATGACAGCCATCGCTGAAAGCTTGGTTGTCTCCACATCCACTGTTATTCGCAAACTAAAAGAGTTTAAGTTCAAGACGGACCTCAACCGCTTGCCAACTCACATGTCTTGGGATGAATACAGCTTCAAGAAGGGGAAAATGAGTTTTATTGCACAGGATTTCGACTCAAATAACATCCTAGCTATCTTAGACGGACGGACTCAAGCTACTATTCACAATCACTTCCTAAGATACTCCAGACAAACCAGAAACCGCATCAAGGTCATTACCATTAATATGTTTAGCCCCTACTACGACATCGCCAGACAGCTATTTCCTTCTGCTAAAATCGTCCTTGATCGGTTTCACATTGTACAACACCTAAGCCGGGCTATGAACCGTCTGCACATCCAAATCATGAATCAATGCGACTGAAAATCTCACGAGTACAAGGCAATCAAACGATACTGGAAACTGATGCAACAAGACAGTCGGAAACTCAGCAATAAACGCTTTTATCGCCCAACTTTTCGCATACATTTAACCAACAAAGAGATTCTAGAAAAACTGCTCTCTTTCTCTCAAGAACTCCGAAATCATTATGAGCTGTATCAACTCTTGCTTTTTCATTTTCAAGAGAAACAAGCTCAGCATTTCTTTGGTCTCATTGAAGAAAAGATTTCTTGTGTCAATCCGATCTTTCAGACTTTTTTGAAAGAGAAGGAAGAAATCATGAACGCTCTGGAGCTTCCCTACTCAAACGCAAAACTAGAATCAACTAACAACCTTATCAAAGTCATCAAAAGAAATGCTTTTGGTTTTCGAAACTTTGACAACTTTAAAACCAGAATCCTCATCGCTTTGGATATTAAAAAGGAGAGGAACAAATTGATCCTCTCCCGATGTTAGCTGACATCAACCCACTACAGTTGACAAAGAGCCAAAAAATCCAAAAAATGCTCTAGTGCACTTTCGGACCTTTCTATTATTTAATTGCAATTCTAAGCTTAATTAGGCTTTATATGTATACTAAAAACCAAATAATATAGCAGGATTTTTTAAAATATTAGAAATCATACTTTTTAGGTCTAGTATTATCTTTTTTTACAAGTATTGTTATATCAATTTCTCTTTTAAAATCATAGGTCTCAAATGCTAATTTCATTAAATTGAGCCTATCAGAGCTGGTAGGAGTAGAATTTTTAAAGCTTATTCTCCCGCCTAAAACAGGACAAAGGATTTTTCTCCCTTTCGCATTGTTTTCGATATATTCACAAAGCTTATATAGAATCGAAAAATAATCCCTCACATCACTTAATACCATTTTATCATTTAAATCAAAATCAGCAATTTTGACTAAATAATACTCAAGATTGTTATTATGAAACTTTACAATTTGATTGTTATCCTCTCTAATTTTTTTCAGATTGTCCGTGTTGATTGTCCTAAGAAAGTAAGAATAAACAGATTTTGAACTGATTCTTTTCTCATCTACTGTAAGAAAACTATCTGTCGCAATCACTCTTACAAAACTATCATATTTTGATTTAAAAATATTGTCATAATAAATTTCTAATTTCAACTTGTTTGTTGAGCTAATAAATTTATATTTATGATTTATTTTATAGATGACCGCAACTATTATAGAAAAAACAAGTATAAGGGCTTGTGAACACAAGTATATAAGGGAATTACTAGGTAGCATTGGCTGTAAAAATTGTAGTCCGCCAAACCATGCTAATGTAGTTGGTCCGTATTCTTTGAGTTTGCTAATCATAATACTCCTCTACTCTAAGTTTCTATAATAATATTTTGGAGGGTTTTCTTTCATGTTCTGATTTAAATTATTAATTCGCTTATCATTTATATCTTCCAAGTTTACATCACAGATATCTACATGAGTATTTTTGGCACCTTTATGACTAGACACCTTACGTTTATATTCTTCTTTATATGGGACGAAAATCCGAACTCCCCCTAATTTAGAGTAATTCGTTATACTTGTGACAGCCATTAAATCTCTCGAGAGACTCTCAGAAATTTGATAATAATACTTTATATCCCTATTGTTAGTGATTAAATGTATAATAAAGGGTTCTTTTTTAGAAATCTCATATTTTAGGTCTATTGATGTAGCTTCATAACAATTTAAAAAAGCATGTTCATATCCTCTGAATTTAAAAGTATGATTAAATTTTTCCTTCGGAATATGCATTCTCCAATTAAGATGGTACTTCTGAGGTTTTCTATGCCTAAATATATCGTATTCTTTAGGAGACGGGTATATTTTGGGAATTAACTGTATATGAGCATCTTTGTATTCAATGCCATCAATTATTATCTTTATTGGGACAACAACAACAGATAAATTTAAAACTCTCCCATTGACGAATATAAAATCCAAGCCTCCAACTATTAGAGTTTTCGTTTTTACTGCATGTCTCACTATAGTAACAATATCCTCTATGCTAATTCCTTGCTCTGGAAAAGAGATAATGTCTGCATTGTATTTATCAGATAAATTTAAAACAGTTACAATATCTGATAAAGACGATAAATTTTCCGATGTTTTAAGAAATGTCTCCAATCTATTATCATAGGAATAGAGGTTCGCTTGAGCAAATCGAAGAATTGACTTTTGCTCATAGTCTTCTACAACTACATCTTTTTTCTTAGGATAGCCATTTTCTTTATTCCAGTCCCCAATCAACTCATTAAGCTTTTTAAAATAGTTAGTTTTATCCTCACTACCTTTTTTTATTGATTCCTGAAAACTTTCTTCACCGATGTGTTTAAATATTTTGTACAATTCTTTTAACTGAATTTCATAATTATGTAGATATTTGTTATCATCATATTTATACCTTGGTTTCCTGAAATTATCTTGTAAACTAATAAACAATTTGTTGTCCACTTCAAAAAATGATTTATCTAATAAGTCTTCATAATATTTTACAAAATCATTTATTGACTCATCTTTGATACTTTTAATATTTTCCAATTTATTATAAAACATAGATACCTTTTTGAATTTCTCATCTACCACTTCCAAATTCTGAGAATTTTTTTCTATTGTACATAGCTGGTACCAGTAATCATATAGTTCCAAGAAAAATTCATCATCAACAAAATCATAAAAGTACTTAATAAATTTTTTTGATAACTCAATATTATTTCTATGATTTTCTTTTCTCATAGTTCCAAAAATAGAGTAAAAAACTGTCGAAATTATCCTACTTAAATGCTTTTTATCTTTAGATATTGTAAATAAATCTGATAATTTTGTAATATCTTTCGTTAAGATATATGCTTTGTCAAATTCATCTTCAAACTCTATCGGATCAATAATCCTATGATTATCACTAGATAATCTTGAGGTTTCTTTTTCAAATTTCTTTAAATAATTTACATCATTCTTCTCACTTATAACAAAAAACAAAGTTTTTTCCGAATTAAGATTTATATAAAATCCTTTTTCTTCTAATTCCTCCTTTATTTGATTTAATTCATTTTGAATACCATCTACAATTTTATTTTTATTGTCATTTGCAATTTCTTTGACGATAACAAAAGAAATATCATCAACATATCTTCCATATTGAATAGGATTTTGTCTAGATTGTATCTTCATATCCAACCCTCTGAGATAAATATTAATCAATACATTACTTGGAAAAAAACCTATAGGAAGAACTTTTTTATTCTCTAATGAAGATGGAGCCATTTTATTAATGTATTCTTTGACCAGCGGTAAATTATTATATTTTTCTATAACTTCAAAGACATAAGTATTTAATTTTATTACAGTTTCATCTGCCCTATTATCTTCAAGTAATGAATTAATCTCATTTCTCAATTTTTTTATATTAACAGAATAAAAGCACCTACTTAAGTCAGTTTGAACTAAAATACCCGTTTTATTTTTTTCTATCAAAGTTTTTACTTCTGAAAAACTTGCATCTCGAAAATCAGAATATGCTCTAAAATATGGTTTAAAAATGGAACTAGTATTTTGAGAAACTCTGTTTGCATATATATAATTAGGTAAATTATTTTTATCTAAATCTCTACCTATAATGTCCACCCAAATAGCTCCTAATATCATTATCTTCAAATCAGAGTGTAAAAAAAGATTATATTTTATATCTCCTTTTATTTTATTTTCCGCAGAGAAACTAATGACATTTTTTTCTCGCTTCTCTTCAAAAGATTCTTTGTTTTTTTTATCTGATTTTTCCTTAGAAAGATCAATTTTTTTAAACAACGGAATTGCATCAATAGCACACTGTTCCACATCAAACGTTGAGTATTCTATTTCTTTAATAACTTTTTCAATTTGAACTTCCAAAAATTTTCTAATTTCAGTAAAATCACCTTCTACAACTCCAAACCATTGAACCCAATTATACATGTATCTTTTGTTATATCTTAATTCATTTAAAATTTTGTTAGCCAAGATTGTTTTATTTATAAGTGTCATAGAATGCTTCCCATCTAATTTCAGAAGTTAATTATACTTTATTAACTACACACTAGTACTAGTTACTGATTACCACCAATCCACTTCTTAGATAAGCATCCACCATGCGCTCTGTCGCGAAAACCGAATCGATATGGGTTCGCTCATAAGAGTGACTGGATTCGATGCCAGCACCTAACAGGGCATGCTTGACTTCTGCTCCTGCACTCATGGCTGCAGAGGCATCTGACCCGTAGAATGGATAGATGTCCAGTTTGTAAGGAATGTCCTGCTCCTTAGCCAACTTGACCAAGTGCTGGCGGAATCCATAGTGATAAGGTCCTGATGCATCCTTGACACAGATGGAAACCGTATACTCATCCGTCTGCTGATCGTCACCCATAGCGCCCATATCAACCGCTAGATACTCCACCGCTTGAGCCGGCAGGCTGGAATTAGCCCCATGACCAACCTCTTCAAAGACACTGAAAGCAAAATGAGTCGTCACCGGCAGCTGAATAGCTTCCTCTTTATAAACGCGCAAAAGATTGAGCAAAATAGCTGCGCTGACCTTGTCATCTAGAAAGCGGGACTTGATAAAGCCTGACTCGGTAACAGTGGTACGCGGATCAAAGGAAATAAAATCCCCTACTTCGATTCCTAAATCCCGCGTTTCTTTCTCACTCGTCACCTTTTCATCCAAACGGACTTCCATATTGTCCTGAGTTCGCTCAACCGTTCCAGCATCTTTATAGACATGGCAGGAAGTCTGGTGAACTAAGATAGTCCCATTGACGGTCTTGCCACTGCTGGCCACATGGACTAGACAGTTTTCTCCTTCAATCATATTCCATGGGAAACCGCCGATCCGATCCAGCTTAAGACGCCCATCAGACTTAATCGCACGGACAATAGCACCAAGAGTATCCACATGGGCAGTCACTACCCGATGCTGGGTATCATTTTCGCCCTTAACTACAACATGAACACCGCCTTTATTGGTCCGGACAGGCTCATAGCCCAATCCTTCCAGCGTGTGTACCAAATAGTCTGCCACCTCAGCCGTAAAGCCTGTTGGGGAAGGGATAGCCGTTAATTCTTGTAAATATTGAACAGTTTGATTCATGAATGTCTCCTCATCGTTTTTCTTTATTATAGCACAAAGAAAGCCTGAGCAAATAGATTTTCAGCAGGCTTTTAATGATTTTGAGAAATTATGACACCTCAATTACTATCGCCGTACTGCTACTCTTTCTCCTCCTGAACTTCAATATTTTGCAACTCCCAAAAGAAAAGATTGCCCAACAATCCTAAGAGAAAAAGCAAGAGAGGAATGGCATAAGGTGCTAGTGGATTATAAGATTCTTTAGCACTAATTTTCATCTGAGGGCCGTATGGAGCTATCAACTGATAATAATTAAGACCGCAAAACAAAATCAAAAAGAAAAAGATAGAAAAGTAAAGCCGATAGAGATGTCCTAGCAGCTGTCCTTTGAATAAATAAGTAACTTCCCCCATGAGTGTTGCAAAATTCATAACAGCAAGTACAAAATAAGCAATGACAACAGGAACTAAAAAAGAAAAAGGTAAAGATAACCATAAGCAACCCCCGGCTCTGGCTCAATTCCCGAATAACCGTACAAATACACCAGTAGATACAAAACTAGGGGCAAAAAAGGAATCACCTTAAACTTCTTATTTTTCATCAACATCTCCCTTTAAACAAAGAAACTTTTTCTTATTTTATTATAACAAATCTTCTTTATAAAACAAGAATTCACTTTTATTTTCAAGTATTCATTGACTGTAAAATCAAGCTTAGCAAATATCAGCCACCGTAAAAACATCGATTTGAATGACTGCTTATTTTAGAGTTTATAAGTTTAATCGTCAGCACATTATCAAAAATAGATGATGACAAAGACAAGAAAAAATCATCTCAGCTAGCTGAGATGATTCGTTTGGCTAATATTAATTAGCTTTTTTGAAACGATAGACAAGAGTTGATAAAAGAATCAGAGCCGATCCTGCTGCTATCGCAAAGATAGATGTTTCGCTGCCAGTTTTCGGCAAAACTTTTTTGCCAGTTCCTGATCCAGTAACATCTTTTCCATCTTTATCTGATGAATTACCTGGGGTTCTATCAGTCGAAACGCCTGGTTTATCACCAGATGATGATGGTGGTGTCGAACCTGAAGAAGGTGGCGGTGTACCTGGTCCTTGTGGACGTCTAGCTTCAAATGTCCATGTGCCTGTAAATTTGACATCTGCGCCTGCAATAGTTTTACTATCTGCGTCATATTTGAGGAATTTCCAAGTACCATCACTTGCTTCAACAGTTTTCTTAGCTGGCTGAACCGCTTGAACGGCAGCACCGTCTGCATATTCAGTGGCATCATTCGGTAGCAATGCTGTGACTTCTTCTGGCAAGCTACGATTCGGATCTGCGCTTACAAATTCATAAGTCGCCTTATATTTCGGTGCTGGAGTGAAATTCCATTTACCAGTAAATTTAAGGTCCTTATCCGCAACAGTCTGGCTATTCGTTTCCGCATAGCCTTCGAAAGTCCATGTGCCTTCAGTAACTGTAACACTTGTTCTAGCAGGTTGCTTAGCGTCTACATTAATACCACTAGTGTAGCGATTAGCATCTGCTGGAAGCAAATCAGTTACTTCTTTTGGCAGATTTGGATAGGCTGCATTGCTGCTGAGAAACTCATAGCTAACACCATAGTCTTTATAAGTGTTTGTGAATACTGGATTATTACCTTCGACGGTAGCTTCCAACTTGCCCTTGCTTGCAGTCACTGTGACAGTCACTGTATGCTCTGCGCTATCGTAAGTCACTCCAGCTTCATTTCCAGCTACTTCCGTCAGCTTGTAAGTATAAGTGCCTTCTTTATCATAGTTGATTTCAGGAAACTTGATATTACCATTGGCATCATTTGTTGCTTGAAGTTCCACGTTATTTCCGCCAACCTCAGTCAGTTTGAAAGTATACTTTCCAGCTTCAAGTGCTTTACCATCCAGAACTTTCTTAGCGGTAATCGCTGCAGTTGCTGGCTCTAACTTGTAGGTATTGGTGAAAGCCTCACGGTCATAATTAACCGCTGCTGTCTTAACGCCGTTGTTGTCTGTTACAGTAACAGTAACATTGATGTCTGAATTGGCATCGTTTGTCACACCTGGCAGATTGCTTGCTCGTTCACGAATGACATAGTTAAAGGTTCCCTCTTTTTTGAAACGAAGTTTCTTAAAGGTTACGGCACCAGCTTTATTGGTTACCGTTTGAACAACTTTATCGTTGTCATCCTTATTGATCAAATCAAAAGTAAATTCACCATCCTCCAAATTGCGGCCAGTCAATTCCTTTTTGACTTTGAAGATAACTTCATCCGAACGAGTACCTTCCCCGACACCATCAAGAGTTGTCAAAGGTGCAAATGGACGTGCTAACAAATCAGGCATCTTTTGCCCATTAGACGTAACGGTTACATCGTTAAAGGCTTTTTTGGTTACCTTATCTACTGGCTCAGTCAAACGAGTCCGGTAAATAACATAAATCCCTCTTCCATTCAATTCCCCAGCATTAACTGTGAAATGATTGGAGTCTGTGACTGTCACAATCTGGCTCGAATTAAATGATTGACGTGTGCCAGAAGCACCTTCCCACTCAGTAAAGTAGTAACCTTTAATCCCTGTCTCTTCATCCAGTTCTTGATCTTCTGGAATAGCGTCCTCAATGACAACTTGACCAAGATTTTGGACATCGCGATTGACACGAATACGCCAGTTGACGTAGTTTGGATCCTTAGAATCCTGAACACCCCACTTGGAATAACCCTGAGGCTCCTCATCAACCTTGATACGCTTCAGCTTGTAAGTCCTAGCACCCGGAAAGTTAACTTCTTGTTCTTGGTCATAAGGCATATTATCAGCCCAAACCACTGTGAAAGAAGATTGAATACGCTTGGTATCTGACATTTTCGCAAAATACTCAGCATTTGTGACAGTAATGGTTGCTGTATTGGTAACAGGATCTGTCACTAACTTGGCAACAACAGTGCCATCCGGTGCGCTTATGTTTTCCTCCAAAGTTCGCTCAATTTTGAACTGTGATGGAACTCGATAAACCATGGTATCACCATTATTTAATACTTTGCTATCTGCAAATGTATAGGTCGGAGCAATGTAAAATTTACCTTCACCGTAGCCTGTATCCTTTAAAGGATTAGTATTAATAGTGACGTTTGTAGTTAGTTGATAGTCGCCATCACCTAACTCTGCAGCAGAAACCCTAGGACTTGAGCTTAACAAGGGAATAAAGGTTGATACCAAAAGCAGCAAAGTCATCAGAGCATGAGACACTTTATGATAAGTTTGTTTCACCTTGAATGCGGTCCTCCTTCTTTTTAAATTTTATTTTTGACAAATGCTGGCAGGCACACCATCACCTGTCTACCCCCTCATTTTCAGTCGATTCTAAATCAAGATTTATTACCAAACTAAAAATGAATGTGTTTGTATATGATAAGCGAATATGACATATACATATCAATTATAACATAAAATATTATAATTGACTCTTTGTGAACTACTTTTTTTAGTGGCAATTATCTGCTTTTTGTCTACTTTCATTACAAAAAAGTTACAAATTGTTTTTTTATCTAACTCGGATGGATTATTATTGTTTTATTAGAAATAAATAGCAGAAAAAATACCTAGACTTTTTACAGTCTAGGCATTTTTAAATATATACGGAAAACAACTTATTGCTTACTTATTAAAGATTGACTTTCTGAAGTCATCTGTCTCACGAAGATAAGCATTGTAAATCTTCTTCTTGAGCAGGTTGACCCAGCTGGCATCGACACGGCTTGTAGCATTGGCAATGTTGCTCACATCCTCTGCTACTGCTGCGTCCATCAGCCTTTGCATATCTGCATAAGAGCGAATGGTTACTTTCTTAGTACTGCTTGGATTTCTGAGTTCGTACTCAATGGTGATTGGTTTGAGCTTGGTCAGCTGATCAATCCGCTCCTTATACATCGCCTTCTTGAAGGCTACCCAAGAGTCATATTCACCTTTGAATACATTTTCCAAGACTTTCTGGTCAGTCACGAGACCAACATCTCTTCCGGACCATCCGTCCCACGTTTTCTTGCCTTCATCAAAGGCTTCCTGAGAGTACTTACCAGAAACATAAGGAATAAATCCTTCATGGTAGCCTTTGGCTGCCAGCAACTCATAGGCTGTGCGGCGGAACATAACGTCGCCCGGAGCTCCATTTGGATTGCTCAAGGCTGAGTAGATTGGTGAGAAGAGACTGAGACTGAGATAGCCATTTCGTGCATATCTACCACTATCCTTGTTCTCCCGACGAGTGATAACATCATTTTCAATCAAAGAGTCAAAGGTCTTCAGCTGCTTGATTTCTTCAGCAGTGAAGGTTCGTGTCTGGTTTCCAGCGTGGGTTTCCTTACCATACTTATCAGTAACGTAGTAATTCTCCATCTTCCTGAACCACTGAAGTTTCGCATCATCACTCTGCTTCAGCATAGAAGTACCTTCTAGGTAATCCAGCGTGTAGATCATGTCAAACATACCATGGACATAGTGTTGCAGATCTTCTGCATTTTGAACGCGTTCTTTGAAGTTATATGTGTGTAGACGCGTCTTAGAATCCTTGTCGACCTTGAAGAGGGTATTGAGCGTAATGGTTGCCTCATCCGCACTTGGAGTGGACTGCAGGAGTCCGCGAGCATAGAGCTCAGCTCCCAGACCTTCACGGCGGCTATTGCCCTCAAAGTAGATGCCTCCGTCAGAATTATGGGTCATCTCATGCGTGTAGACTGAGTTACCATAGTCTTCTAACAATTTAGCTGCATCAAAGTGGGTTACGCTTCCCGTAGCATAGGCATTGTAGCCCTTGCTTGGATACCACTTGCCAGCTGGTCCAAAGAACTCCTGCATAGCCAGTGATTTCTTGTCATTAGCTGGAGCCCAATATCTTTGACCTGTCTTGTCAACCAATGAGAATCCATCGTAAACCAGAACAGAACGGAAGAGCTTGTCCTTGCTTTCATCGCTTAGAATCTTATACCAGAAGTCATAATGATCGCGCTGGTACTCAGCTGTTTTTCTCACTCGGTCTTCGACATATTCCGCTAGCTCGGCATCTGTTCGCACTCTGCCATTGGCATCAAGGCGATAACGGTCATAAGTCCCCATGGAGATGGTGGACATATTGGAGATAGCATAGACACCCTTCTCAGTCATGGTCAAGAGTGGCAGGAGCATGCCCTTGTGTTCCCAATTATCAGCAGTAATCTTGTCGTAAACGCCGACAGAGTACTTGCTCTTGTCCTCAGCTGCATCCTGAAGCTGTCTCGCTTCTGCTATATCCGACTTAGCCTCAACGATGTAGGCTTTTGTATTGGTCTTGAGCCATTCATTATTGCTCTTGCCCGGCAGGAAGAGCTGACGATAGCCTTCCAGGTAGTTAAAGATCCCTCGCTTACCAGTCGCCTCAGAGAGCGATGTATCATAAGCCATATAGTTGTTCTTTGCTTTAAGATTGTTCATGCCTGACTTACCAAGTGAAATAATGGTATCTAAGGTTGAAGCATTATGATTTCCAAAGAAGTCAAATTTATAGGCCGACAAATCCTTGACATTGATATTGTCATAGTTGATATTATACCAACGGTTGAGATAGGTTAGACCAAGTAAGAAGGCTTCTTTATTGTCTTTAATTTGCTGAGTTATATAGTCTGCTACAACATTACCTTCCGTATTGATAGACTTGTCCATAGCCAGTACCTTGCGCAGCTCTTCTGACAGCTTGGTCTTGACTTGGTCAAAGGCAGTATCCAGATAGAGATCATCCAGAGAAGTGTCAGCATTCACGCCTAAAACAGTCCGCATAGCTGGCGAATCAAGGGTAACCTTGTTCAATTCCGGCAGCACTTGATTGAGAACTCTGCTATAGTCTGATAGGAAGGCTTCTGGTGTATAAAGGAGGTCTAAGCCATTTACAGTATATTCTGCAATTGCCTTATATTTGAAATCTCCCTTATAGGTCAGATTCAGGTATTCAACTGTATTATCCTCGAAGTGCAGCATCAAGCGATTAATCGCTGTCTTGTTGCTATTGATATCAGTGATAATCTGGTTGCCCTTCATTGGAACAACATCCAGCAAGTACTCCTTATTGAGCTTGTGATTATCTGGAAGTTTATTTCCATAGGCAATGATGGTCTCCTTATTATAGAATGGAAGGAGTTTTTCCATGTTAGCATAAGCTATTAGACGGTCTTCTCGAGCATTCTTTTCCTGAGCATAGTTGACAGAATAAAGGTTGAGATTCGTGTCTTCTAGCGTTGTCGTAATATCTAAGCTAGCTAGCTTCTCTTCTGCCTCGTTCAGAGTCAGTGTTGATGTGACAAACTTGTCATTTTCCAGTGTTGTATTTCCTTCAACGGCATAAGCTTCTGTGATACGGTTATTCTCATATCCCTGATCGCCAGAAATACTGTAAACATTTGTACCGCTGACATTGCTGATGACATTATCAATCAAGCCATTGAAGTAATTGGAACCAACCACACCACCAATCTGACCATTCTTAGTAGAGTTTTGAATCTTTCCAGTTACATAAGAACGGCTGATGCGGGCATTGTTTTCTAAACGGCCAACCAGGCCGCCGAAGCGTTGGTTATTCGCTCTAGCGCCTGCTAGAATGGTCACATCTGCCCTGCTTTGGCTAATCAAGGAGTTTCCTCCCTTAAGATTGGCAACCAAACCACCAACATTGTATTCTTTGCCCTGTTTATCATTTGACACGATAGTTCCAGTAAAGGAGCTATTGGTAATTTGGGTATTGTTAGCAATAACGACTAAACCTGCTACCTGTGAAGCATTTTCTTTTACTTCTACTCTACCTTGAACGGAAACGTCTGTGATTCGAGCCCCTTCTGCATTACGAGCCAAAGCCGCTGAGTCATAGGTGCCTACAATATTAACCTCTTTCAGGTCCAGATTGGAAATAGAGGAACCACTCTTGAGGTTTTCAAATAAAGGTTTGGCTAGATTATAAATTGCGTACTGCTTGCCATTATGACTACCAGTCAGACTGCCTGTGAAGTTCCCTTTGAGGTAGACATAGTCCGCAGGTGCCAGACTGACCTCGCTAGCATCCAAATCAGCTCCCAGAACATAGTTGCCAGCCATATTTTGCTTCATCGCGTCTATCAAGCCAGCAAAGCTGGTGTAGAGATTTTGCTGACTAGAAACAACTGCCTTACTGATATAGAAGTCATAGCCAGACTTATAGCCTGTCTCACCTTCTTGAACCAGCTCAGGTAGAGAGACCGTTACCTTGTAGACAGCTCTGCCATCTTTCTGGCTTTCTGCAATGCTGTGAACCGGCAGGAGCATTTCTTTAGATTCACTTGATTTGACTTTGACAAAGTAGGTAGACAAATCCGTAGGCATAGAGCTCATGGACACGACGCGCTTAAACTGGTCGTTTTCTTTTCTGTAAAACTCAACCAAATCAATATCTCGAAAGGCAATCTTCTTGTATTCCAATTCAAAATTGCGGCTGTCGGTTTCAAGGTCTGTGAAGCTGCCATTATCCAGTTCATAAGTCAGCTTGGTTTTCAGGGTATATCCTGTGTAGTAGTCTAAGTCGCCAATCTTCAGACTTCCTGCGAAATTGGTAATCGGAAGAGTGCGGACAAGCTGATCTCCCTGATACAATTCTGCAGTCGCTGAACGGAAGGACTGAGTTTGGTCTTGAAGTCTGTATTGAACCGTAACCGACTTATCATCAGGATTTTCTGTCAGACTTAGAATGGAAACTGACGGCTTGACTTTAGGCACTCCATTTAGAGCTTCTTTGGCTGCTGTCAGGCTAGCAAAAGCTTGATTGACCTGCACTTGTGTAGCAGTTTGATTGTTCAGAACTCCTTCTGCCTTGACCAGTTCGTCCCTATAAGCTGTCTGCTTATCTGAATCTGCATTCTTATATTTTGGAGTCGCTTTGATAGTTTGATTTAAATCGTACTCGTTTTGAAGAGCAGTTTTGACAACCTCAAGTCCGCTTAACTGTGCCTTGGCTTGATTGATTCGTTCCACCAGTTGGTTAACTTCTGCTTGGCTAGCATGTGATTGGCTCAGAATCGCTTGACCTGCTGTCAAAGCAGTATCATAGCTAGATTGTTGACTCTGACTATCGTTGAAATAACGTGCCTGAGCTTTAATCTG
Organism: Streptococcus sanguinis SK355; assembly: GCF_000212855.1. Classification (GTDB taxonomy): domain Bacteria; phylum Bacillota; class Bacilli; order Lactobacillales; family Streptococcaceae; genus Streptococcus; species Streptococcus sanguinis_A. The sequence goes on along the minus strand of NZ_GL890993.1, from coordinate 1,603,700 downwards.
TTCTGCTTCCGCCAACAGATTATGAAGTGGAATTAAATCGAACTCTTCTAAGGCTGCTGCTTTCGGCGCATCGTTTGGAACCAGATGTGGCTTAGCTGTTCCGACTTTGATAACTTGCGTTACTGGAGCTAGAGTTTCCTCGTTGGACAGCTCTTGGCGGTCAACTTCTTGGCCGTTGGAGCTATAGACACGGGTCTTGATTGTCCGTTCACCTTGGACACCTGGGGTTGCAATTTGACGGGCATTACGAACCAATTCGTCCGTTTCTTCTTCATGAGTTGAGAAGTTGATTTTCTCAACACGCGTTTCATCTGTATAAGTCAACGGGTACTCTGGCAAGGCGTCTGCTTTTGGTGCTTCATTCGGTACCATATTTGGCTTAGCTGTACCAACTTTAACAATTTGTGTTACTGGAGCTAATGTTTCCTCGTTGGATATCTCTTGGCGGTCAACTTCTTGACCGTTGGAACTGTAGACACGAGTCTTGATAGTACGCTCGCCTTGCACACCTGGAGTCGCAATTTGACGGGCATCACGAACAAGTTCATCTGTATATTGCTCTTCGATGTTAAAAGCTATTTTCTCAACACGCGTTTCATCTATATAAGTCAGTGGATACTCTGGCAAAGCTGCTTCTTTCGGTGCATCATTCGGTACCATAGTTGGCTTAGCCGTACCAACTTTGACAACTTGAGTAACAGGTGCTAGAGTTTCCTCGTTGGACAATTCTTGGCGATCGATTTCTTGACCATTAGAGCTGTAAACGCGAGTCTTAATGGTACGCTCGCCTTGAACACCTGGAGTCGCAATTTGACGGGCATCACGAACCAATTCGTCCGTTTCTTCTTCGCGAATGGTGAAGTTGATTTTTTCAACTCTAGTTTCGTCGGTGTATGTCAGCGGATATTCTGGAAGAACTTCTGCTTTCGGTGCATCGTTCGGTACCATACTTGGCTTAGCTGTACCGACTTTGACAACTTGCGTTACTGGAGCCAGTGTTTCCTCATTCGATAACTCCTGACGGTCAACTTCTTGACCGTCAGAACTGTAGACACGAGTCTTGATAGTTCGCTCACCCTCAACACCTGGGGTAGCGATTTGACGGGCGTCCTGAGGCAATTCATCGGTGTATTGTTCCTCGATGTTAAAGGCAATTTTCTCAACACGCGTTTCGTCTGTATAGGTCAGTGGATACTCTGGCAAAGCCTCTGCTTTTGGTGCATCATTCGGTACCATATTTGGCTTGGCCGTACCAACTTTAACAATTTGTGTTACTGGAGTCAGTGTTTCCTCATTGGAAAGCTCTTGTCGGTCAACTTCTTGGCCGTTGGAACTGTAAACACGGGTCTTGATTGTTCGCTCACCTTGCACACCTGGAGTGGCAATTTGACGGGCGTCCTGAGGCAATTCATCGGTGTATTGTTCCTCGATGTTAAAGGCAATTTTCTCAACACGCGTTTCATCTGTATAAGTCAGTGGATACTCTGGCAAGGCGTCTGCTTTTGGTGCATCATTCGGCACCATATTTGGCTTAGCTGTTCCGACTTTGACAACTTGCGTTACTGGAGCTAGAGTTTCCTCGTTGGACAGCTCTTGGCGGTCAACTTCTTGGCCGTTGGAACTGTAGATGCGAGTCTTGATTGTTCGCTCGCCTTGCACACCTGGAGTCGCGATTTGACGGGCGTCCTGAGGCAATTCATCGGTGTATTGTTCCTCGATGTTGAAGGCAATTTTCTCAACACGCGTTTCATCCGAGTAAGTAAGCGGATATTCTGGAAGAACTTCTGATTTCGGCGCATCGTTTGGAACCATGGTTGGCTTAGCAGTACCGACTTTGACAACTTGCGTTACTGGAGCAAGAGTTTCCTCGTTGGACAGCTCTTGACGATCAACTTCTTGACCGTTGGAACTGTAGATGCGGGTCTTGATAGTTCGCTCGCCTTGCACACCTGGAGTCGCGATTTGACGGGCGCCTTGGACTAGCTCGTCTGTCTCTTCTTCACGAATAGTATAGTTGATTTTCTCTACGCGGGTTTCGTCCGTGTAAGTTAGCGGGTATTCTGATAGCTCTTCTACCTTTGGTGCGTCAGCCGGAATCAGACTTGACTTACTTGTACCGACCTTAATAATTTGAGTAACTGCTGCGAGAATTTCTTCATCTGATAAAACTTGGCGGTCAACCTCTTGGCCATTCGAGGTATAGATACGAGTGGTAATCGCCCGCTCACCCTGTACACCTGGTGTGACAACTTGGCGACTGCCTTCTGGAATCTCATCAGTATACTGTTCTTCGACGGAAAAATCGATCTTTTCTCTTCTTGTTTCATCCGTTGTAGTCAGCTCTAATTCTGGGGCTTGATGCACGGGTGCTTCATCTGGTGCGGTACCATAAGTTGTTAGTTCCGGAACTTCTTGTACTGGAGCGGTGTCTGGTGCAGTGCCATAAGTCGTTAGCTCAGGAACTTCTTGAACCGGTGCAGTATCTGGCGTTGTGCCATAAGTGGTTAGCTCAGGCGCTTCTTGAACCGGTGCAGTATCTGGTGTAGTGCCATAGGTCGTCAATTCTGGGACTTCTTGCACTGGTGCTGTATCTGGTGCCGTTCCATAAGTGGTTAACTCTGGAGCTTCTTGTACTGGCGCTGTATCTGGTGTTGTACCATAAGTCGTCAATTCTGGGACTTGATGCACTGGTGCTTGTTTTGGTACAGATTTTACTGCAGCAGTTCCGACCAACACAATTTCCGAAACTGGCTCTGCAGTTACCTGATCTGAAATCACTTCGCTTTTTACAATTTCTTTACCTGCAATATAATTGCGAGTGACAACAGTACGTGTACCAGCGACACCTGCGCGAATGACCTGAGATTGCCCCTCTGCGAGCTCATTTGAATATTGGTATTCTGTTTGATAAGGCAGAACTTGGGTTTGGCTGCTTTTTTGGCTCTTGAATTCCAGTTCTGGTACTTCAATGACTGGAGAAAGCCGAGCAAATTCACGTTCTTTGGCAGCAATAATCTCTTTTTCTTGCTCTGTCAGTTTCTCTGTTTCAGTAGATACAGGCTTGTTAGCAGTACCCTGATTCCCAGAAAGACCAGCAGATTTGCCTGCTTGCTGATCGACTTCGACAGCTGACAAGTCCTTTTGTGCCGTAGGAAGCTGATGACTTTCTGCTGCGTTCGCCTTGCCCTGTTCACCGCTTTTCAGATAGCCGACATACTCAAAACCAGCAATCTCTAAAGGCTCAGGCAGCTTGTCTCCTACTGTCAAATTTAGCCTTTGATTGTAGGCGGCTAATTCAATATTGGTCACTGCAAATACAGAAGGAGCTAGGAGAATAGAGCCTAGACCTGTCACCAGCAAAATAGAAGACAGGTATCTCTTGCCATTTCTACCTCGTGCAATTACTAAGACTGCTAAAGTCAGTCCTGCAGCTGCAAAAGTTGCTTCCCACAGACTTGAGTAGCCCGTCTTTGGCAAACTTTTTGCCGAAAGCCCCTGGGTCTTTGGACGGTAAACCAGGTAATAAGCATCAGAGTTTTCTTCCACAAACTTTGGAAGTTCCTTAACAACTGCATTCTTCTCAGCTTCAGTCAGTTCAGACTCTACTACGTAGTGATACTGGACTGGAACGGTTTTGCCGGCTGAGACTTCTGCAGCCTCAACCGTACTTATATTTCCCCCTATTGCGGTACTCAAAAAGAAGCTTCCGATAGTGGCGGAAACCAATCCTACTGATAACTTTCTAAAAGAATAGCGCTGGAGCGTATCACCAGTGATTCTTTTTTCCATAATAATTCCCTTTTCTCCATATAATAATCTCTTAAAATTTTACAGAATTTCCTACAAAAATTCAATGCTTTTGCTTAAAAATATATCTTTGAAGGCTGAAATCATCATATTTTTGAACAGCCTTAAAATAGTGTTCATTTTTACCCGAAAAATTAAAAAACAAATCTTCAATTAGAAAATCTGTTTTTTTAAATATGATTTATTTTGTTACAAATCCAACTCAAAGAGACCATACTCATGCTTGTCTCCTTGCAGTTCTGCCGCATAGTGGCGCGTGACGGTTTTTTGATGAATCAAGGCTCCAATAGCTGAGGCTTGACGCTTCTGCGCTTCTTTAAAAATCGGATAGGCCAAGGCAGAGCCCAATCCCAAGAATTCCTCATCTACTCCCAGATACATAATCATATAGCGTTTGGGAAAGCGCTTAATCCAAAAAAGCTTAGCTAGGTTGAGAGGAGTCAGTTTTTGATAAACCAGAGAGCCGTAGTCCGGCATAGCAATCAGAAAACCAGCTAGCTTGCCCTCCTTATAGGCCAGCTTAACCATGGAAAAATCAAGAATATACTGGTATTTTTGAAAAATCTGACTGAACTGCTGACTGGAAATAGACCGATAAATCGGAAAATCTTGATAGAGTCGATTGAGGAGCTCAAAAACCTGCAGCGAAGCTTGATCCCACTCCTTTTTCTTTGGAGAGCAAATGGTGAAACCCGCTTCTTCAAAAGACTCAAAGCGATGAGCTAGCTTGTCCTGATGAGTTTGATTGCTAACCTTGGGATAAAAATTGGACAGATAGCGCTCCTTGAGTTCAAAACCTGCAGCCTGCCACAACTTAGGATAATAGTCTGGATTATGAGGTTCTCCAGTAAAAGGGAGCTCCTCTGTTCCAGTCAGCTGCATTCGATAACCCAGCCAAAAACTTGCCTGTACGGGACCGATTAACTTAATCGCTCCGAGACTGCGAGCAAAACCTGCTAAATGCTCGATAAAAGCAGATACAATCTGTTGGTCATTGATTGACTCGAAAAATCCCAAGTAAGCAGCCTCATCATCTGGATAGAAGGTTAGGAGGCCTCGAATAAAAAGCCGATTGTTCTCATAGCCAACAAAGGCATGGATATCTAGGTCAGAACTCAGCGGGTGACTGCCTTCAATCAAAGCCAGTTCCTCCTCTTCTGACTGCATGAGGTGGTCTGGCTGGTAAATCTGCTTGGGCAGGGCTAGAAAATCATCCAGCTCTGCAGTATTGGGTTTGACTGGTTTAATTTCAAGCATGGTCTTCCTCCTTGATCAGTCGAATCTTGCCAGTAAGGCCATCCATCTCAATCCAATCACCGTTTTGCAGCTGGCTGCAGGCACCTCTGACATTGACAATGGAAGGAATACCTAACTCGCGGGAAATAATGGCCGTGTGCGAGAGCAAAGACCCCTGCTCGGCAATGACACCCTTGGCTTGGGTCAGAAGATAAACCCAGCCCGGATCGGTCATCTTGGTCACAATAATCCGGTCCTGAGCAGACTCAATCTCCTGCACATCTTCCACGACCAGAACCTGAGCCTTGACGCAGCCAGGGGAGCAGCCAATCCCTTGTAAGGCTTGATTGCCCGTATTATGACTGCTGGTGTGGTTTTGCGGTTTCAGGTATTTCTCAAAGACCTGTCCAGCAAAAACATAGCGACTAAAGGTTGGTAGTTCCTTATCAGCCTCCAACTTCTCCCGACGCTCGGCTATCAAGCCACTAACATCTCTGGGCTTTCTGGTCAACTCAAACAGCTCTTCCTTTGTCAGGTAAAAAACATCGTCAGGCATAGCCAGCAGCCCTTTCTCGGCTAATTGCTGACCCAATGTTCGGAAAATCTGCCGCATCATGCCATAGATCCGTGTGCGGTTTAAGCGGGAGCTTTCCCGATATTTAACACCAGTCATGGCTCGCTTGCGAAGAAAATTCGTCCACCAGCCTGATTTTTGCTCCTCTTCTTCAAGTTTCTGAGGGGCCAACTTCTTCTTCTCTTGCTGGCACATTTGCAGCAGGAGTTTGAGCAGACGCTCTGGGTGCGTTCGAAAGGTTGGAGTTTCTAACTTCAACTCTTCCGGAGCCCGATCACCAAATTCATGGATAAAATAGACTATTTCTTGGACCAAAGGGTGCTGGCGACTTAGAAAGACTGCCGGACTTTCACTAGTCATGGCCTGTCTAATCGCTGCATTTTCTTCTGCTTTAAGCTGAGCTGTTAAAGCCTGCAGAGCCAAAGCCGGCCGCATACTTTCAATCTGCTCAATCCCTGCAATCTCAGCCTGAACAGCCCCACCACAACGCGACTTCTTCAGGAGTCCAGTATAGACAAAAGCATAGAGGTCATTGACCAGCGTAATGTCCCAGTGAGCCAGAATATCCTCTTTCAGCTTGCTAACCAAGCCAATCAAGGTCTCCGCATCTGCTTCGGGAGAAAAGCTCGCTTCGTATTGGCGCTGAATCTGGGCAAACTGTTCTTCCAATTGCCGCATTTGCCTGGGCGCTGTCCAGAACTCTCGAATAATGCGGATCATGATTTGCAGGCGTTTGAAAGCAGACAGGTGCACCGGCATCTGAGGCACCTCTGTCTCTCGCACTCCCAGCATATCCTGCCAGATAGGGATGATTTTCTTAGAAAAAGGTAAAAGCTGTAGCAGCTGATACCAGCTCTGAATTTGGTAATAGACTCGGCTATTGACCGGCTGCAGCATATTTTGAAAGGTGGCTTCATAGGCAGCCAACTCAGGGGCATCCTTGCCAACCAAGCGCTGGGCAAGACTGCGGAAAATGCTGGCATAAGCTTCTTGGATAAAGCTAATGGTCAAAGGACTAGAAACGCCCGGATAGCTCTCGACAATGTTGCTATTATCCAGAATAATCTGCTGGCCATCTGGCAAGGTGGTAATAGGTCTAGCCTGCAAGAGATAGAGCTGGCCATTTGCGAAGGTGAACTCCATATCCATATAAGGTCCGAAAAGCTGACTCACCTGACCAGCCAAGTCTTGTAATTCCTCGAGTTGTTCCTGTGATACGTCTGGTGAGTCCTCCGTCTGCTCTGTATAAAAGAGCTGGTCCTTGGGATGGAGCGTCACCATGGTTGTAGGAATTTTATCCTCAACAACCTTATTGCCCAAGCCCCGACCGATGACAATGATGTGCTCGTTCAGAATGCCCTTGGGATTAGCTGTGAAGTAAATCCCTGACAAGTCTCCCTCCTGCATGACCTGAACAAGGCAAATCATCTGTGCCTGCTTCAAAGATAGTTCCTGCTCAAATAGATAACTAAGAGCTGACTCCTGATAAAGAGAGAGCAAGGTCGCTTGAATAGCTTCTTTAAGCCCCTCTGGCTTCACATTGAGCTGACTCTCAAACTGACCGGCAAATGAGGAAACCTTGCCATCCTCAATGGTTGCTGATGAGCGAACTGCAAAGCGACAGTCTTTCTGAGAAAACTCCTGCCGGATCCAGTTTTCTGCCTCTGTCAAATCTTCTTGACTAAACTGCTCTCTGGCCCAGTCCTGCAGCTGCTGACTGAGCTGGGACAAGTCCAACTCCCCAGACCGATAGGCTACTTCCATCCGCTCCAAGTCAACAGAGCTAGCAGATTTTTGAAAAAAGTCAAAAGCAAACACCGCAAAGTCAGGAACCGGCAAACCAGCAGCCTGCATTTTCAGCAAATGATAGGCCTTGCCTCCGACCTGGTCAAGCCCTGTCTGCTTGATTCTTTTCATCAAAGTACCCCCATCAAGAGATAAACAGCAACGGACAGAACCATGGTCGTCTCCGTGATATAAGTATAACGCTCCACCCGCTCCCGGATATTAAAGCGAGTTGGATCCTTGATAAACTGCTCAAACTGGACGGTCATCCAGATGACATTCAGCACCAAGACTACCACTCCGACATGGGAAATATTCCAGAGGAGAACGAAATTGGTCAAGATATCCAACAGAGTCACCACCTCGATAAAGCGAGTAGCTTTTTTGTAGCCAAAAAGCATAGAATAAGTCACATACTCGGTCTCGTCTTTTGGCGCCCGAATCTTGCGGCAGACTTCCCAGATCAGACTTGGGAAATACATAGTAAAGGCCAGCAAGACAGTCGGTAGGGACAAGAGAGGCAGATTGTACTTGTAGCAGACAAAAGAGATAGTATAGAGATTCAAAATCATCATGACCGGATTATGAGTCACTAGAGCCAGTGGCAGAGAATTTTGAATCTTGTCACGCTTGAAGAACCAGAAGGACATGAGGGTTCCGTAGATATAAAGAAAGAGGAACCAGCCGATATTGTTCATAAAGAGGATATTGAGAAGTACAGACACAGCTACGATAAAGCTGAGGGCAATAGCCAAGTCCTTCTTTTTCACTCGTCCAGATGGCAGAGCCCGATGAGGAAAGAGCCGTCTGTCGGTCTCGTAGTCCTTGAAATCATCTGCGATCCGCAAAATCATCAGAAAGACGAAAATCGTAAAAATTCCGATCAACTCCTGATGGTCAAAGTGAAAGGTGGTCACTCCGTCATTGAGCAAGAGGACAAAATAAATCTCAAAAAACATGATGGCAGCCACAAAAAAGCGCGGCAGCAAAGGGAACATTTCCTTATAATAAACAGCTAATCGTTTAAACATAGCTTTTCTCCAATCTTTTCACCCATTTGAATCTGGGTTTCTATTCCGAGGTCTGAGTAAGTCAGGATATCCTGATCCAAGCGAATCGTGTCTGCCGGATAGAGGACAAGAATGGTTGAGCCGCCCAGACCAAAGCAGCCCTTCTCCTGTCCCCTGACCAAACGGTCCCGACTGTGATTGTATATTCTTCCGACCAAGAGAGCCCCTACTTCCATCTGCAGGACTGGCCCTAGCTCGGTATCTAAAAGACAGTATTCTCTTTTATTTTCTTTGTAAATCAAGCGCCACTTCTGGGCTACCTGCCTGACCGTATGCAGGCGTCCCTTGATTTTTCGTCTTCGGGTAATTCTGCCGGATTCAGCTGCCAAATAGCGGTGTAGGTCATCCACTCCCAAGCGATAGACCAGCGCTGTTCCGCCACTAAAGGACTGAGCCAACTCTTCATCCAGCAGTAAGTCAGGTAGCCTGTATGTCTGCCCCTTAATTGTCAGACGTAAGTCCTGACTGATGGTAAAAGCCTCTAGCTTGGCATCCGCCACTGCCAGTACTTGACTGTCAAGACAGATTGGACGCAGAGCGGGCTTGATTTTCCGCTGAAAAAAAGCCGCAAAGCTAGGATAGGAGCCATCTTCATAGTCGGCCAGATTCAGCTGATAATTTTCCACAAAAGCTGCTATTTTCTTGCGAGAAAAAGGAGTGTAGTCTTTCAAGGTCAGAAGATAAGACAGGCTAGGTCGGGTCAAGAAAGGCAACAAGATGCGACCCCAAGCAGTACCATAAAGCTTGTCTAGCAGACCCGACTTGTATTCTGTCGGTTCCACTACTTGGCCAGTCTTTCTCTGATAGACCTTAACCATGCGGGAGAACCCCCAGACCAATCAGACTTGCAACAGCTAAAATCGCAAAGACCAAATAGGCCAGCTTATTTGGCTTGGGAATACGGCAGTTGTAAACAAATAAGAAGGCCAGCAAAAGAGACAAGCCCAGCCACACCCAAGCAAAGAAACCAGGCGCCAGCCATTGACATACCAGATAGGACAATGAGAAAAAGAGGGCGCTGTAGGTCACGGGCAAGCCGATAAAATACGAGCCAGATCCTTCATCATGCTTGGCCAAGCGGTTAAAATGCGCCAAGCGCGTAACCGCAGCTGAGACATAGAGGACAGCCAAGATGATATTGGCCGCTCCCAAGGGCAGCTGAGTCATGAGGAGCACAGCAGGGAGAGCCGCAAAGCTAATCATGTCGCAGAGCGAATCAATCTCAATGCCGAAGCGCTTCTGACTTTCAGTCCGCTTCATCCGCCGCGCAACCACACCGTCAAAGAGATCGCAGATACCGCTAAGGATAAAGGCCATCATGGCCAACCGCAGCTGGGACTGAATGATGGCATAGACTGCCAACAGTGCAAAAGCAGCACCCATATAGGTCAGGATAACAGATTTGTCGTATTCACCGATAAACAAAGGTTCATTCTTCTTCATGAATTCTTATTTCTCCTCTTCTTCCATCTAAGGTAACCAGCATGCCAGTTTCTAGTAGCTGAGTTGCATTCTTAGCGCAGACCAGAGCTGGAATCCCGCATTCCCGAGCGACAATGGAGGCATGGCAGAGAACCCCGCCATACTCTGTCACAAGACCGCCTAGAATACCGAAAACATAGCTCCAGCCCGTATCTGTATAGCGAGTGACAAGAATTTCTCCCGGTTCAATCATCTCAATATCAGCCAAATCCAAGAGAACTCGAACCCGACCGGTCACCTGACCGCTGCTGGCTGGCATTCCCGTCAGCAGAGCCTGACTATCATGGGCCACCTCTTCCAGTCTCATCTCTTTGTCGGTCAAATCCCCCGCTGGCTCAAAATTCCGATAGGCCTGGCAATAATGCCGATTATCAGCCGCTTCTTCTTGCAGCTGGTCAGCAGTCTTTTCCCCTTCCATAAAGGCAGTCAGGCTTTCTTTCTTAATGTAAAAAATATCTTGAGAATCTTTTAGAAAGCCTCGCTTTTCATAGGCTTGGCCGAGTTTAAGACTAATCTGGCGAATGAGGTGGTAATAGCGCGTGGAAATGTCTTTAAACTCCTCCCGCCACCAGAGCAAGTTCCGCAGGTCTTCACTGATTTTTTCTATCTTTTTTTGCTTTGCTCGAGATAGATGGGCAAGATCCAGCTCAGACCCTGAGCCAGGACTGAGAGAAGATTTGGCCGCTTGGTAGTAAGCAGGGTCAGTGATCAACTGTTGGACCGCATTCAGAAGCTGATGAGCATCTTCTTCATAACTAGCTACTCGCAAGTCCAGCTCCCGTGCCGAGTGATAGCCAAAATCCTTTTGGAAATCCTGAATCTTGATGAAATCTGCTCGCTCAGGATATTGTGCAGCCAGTTCCTGCAATTCTTCCACCGATAGCTTCAACCAATCGTCTGTCAGATTTTTATCTGCAAAAACAAGATCCGCAACTTCCAGCATTTTAGCTAAAGGCTTGGTATGCGAAACATTTCCTAACTTAGCAATCAGTTGGAAAAATTCATCAACCGTCAGCCATTTGAGCAGGCTGGTCTTTTTCATAGACAGCTGGACCGTATTGATGTAGGCCTGCCAGAAATAAGTTCCCTCACTGTCTAAATAAGCCTGATTTAGCACTAACTGCCAAAGACTCTCGACCTGCTGCAGCGGGCTTTGGTCGTTCAGTTCTCGTATTTCTTGATGAAGGCGGGTAAATTGCTGGCGCAGATCTTGCAGCTTGTCTGGTGCTTGATGCAGAAAATTCTTAGTTACTTTTTGCGTTTTCAAAGCTACACGCAGGAAATTCAAGAGCAGGGCTGGACTTAATTTGCTGGTAAAACCTTGACCTTGGTAGTCTTTATTGACTCCCAGCTCATCATCAAAGTCTCGCTCAATATAGCCCGGAATCTGCTCCATGCCCTGCTTGACCACACCTAAATTCCAGAAAGGCCGAGCATAATGGAGACGCATCAGCGGCGGCATCACACCTTCAGGCTCTAGGCCAATAGCCAGCAAAAATCTGGAGAGTGCCTCTTGCCAAGAATGGCGGTAAAGGCTCCACATTAGGTTGGGACAGGGTTGAGCCGCCACGCCTCCGTCCCGAAAATTCGCCGTCGTCCAGCGGCCACTGTCGATTTTAGTGGGGACTGTCGTGATGGGCCGAGCTTGCAGCAGATAGACTTGCTCTTGGACAGCGCACCACTCAATATCCATCGGCCGACCAGAATACGCCACAATCTGCAAAACTTGCGCGTGCAGTTTCTGCAAGACTGCCAGAGGGATTTCAACTTTTTCAAACTTGCTCCAGTCCGGCTTGTACCAAGAAAGAGTCAGCTGCTCAGGATTGACTTGACCGCTAACCAAGCTCTCAGCTGAGCCTTTTACATACTCCAAGAACATGGCCTGATCCTGATTGGTCGCCACGTCTAGGGAAAAGCAGACACCGCTGAAGTCAGGCTCTATCTGCTCCTGAATCAGCACCGCCATAGCAAAATCCTTCTCAGCCAGCCCCTGACGCTGCCAGTAGGCCAATGCTTCTGGATTAAAGAGAGAAAGCAGACAAGAACGAATGCCCTGCTCAATTTCTGACAGTGTCCGGCAGTTGCCAATCGAGTCATATTGACCGGCAAATGACATGGCCTGTCCGTCTTCTAAAAGTGCACTGCTGCGAACGATATAAACTTGATTTTCCTGGCAAAAGGCTGCTAACTCCTGCTGCCAAGCTGGATCCAAGGGATACTGCTGCAAACGCTCCGCAATTTCCTCCTTGCCCAGTTTGATTAACTCTTTAAGTCCCTGTTTTGAATATTCTGGCAGAGCCGCTCTTAGCCAAGCCATTACTTGGTCCGCTGGCAAAATCAGAGCCCTAGGAACTGGAAGCCCCAGCTGACAGAGACTGATTAACTGATTGATTTTACCGCCATAGACGGCCGAAGGCTCTTTTTCCAGCCATAGTTCTTTCATCAAAAACTCCCATTTCACATACGATTTTTTCTAAGCTTAGCCCAGTAGAGCAGACGATTGACTCCTAGATGCGTACCCGCCCCTAGGATGAGAATGCCCAGCATCTGCTGCCAAGACAGAGGGACATAGAAAAGCAAGAAAATAATACAGCCAATCAAGGAATCAATCTGGTCTATCCAGATAAAGGTCCATTTCCAGCCATTCTCCGCCGTCTTGCCCTCTCTGATTTCCAAACGGCGCTTGATAAAGCTATTAGGCAGCTCAAACAAAACATAGGCCAGCCCCAAAAGAACCCCAAGCACCAGATTAAACAGCACGGTATTTTCGTAAAAAGCATAAACCAAGTGCAGCTTCTCTAGAGTGGGAATACCCTTTAAGAACAATCCCCAAAGGATCTGAGCCAAAGCTCCCCAGACAATCATGCCTAGAAATCCTTTCCAGGTCTTGTTAGCTCCAAAAAGCCTCTTACCATCCTTTAAAATCAGTCCAGCATCCATTGGTCGATAAGCCGCCTCTAGCAGCGAAGACTTGCAAAAGATCATATTCAGAACCCCAGCCAGAATGACCGGCATCAGGGTGATATATAAGGCAAGAATCGAGCGCATATTATTTCCTATTCTCTTTATGAAAATCTGCTTGAAAAGATTAAGAGACTTCTCAAACTTTTATGACTTCATTATATCATAAGTCTCTAAAGCCCTTACACAACAAACTGTCAACATCTGTCTCATCTGATAGTGGTGCAAAAAAATCTCTATTCTACATTGTTATTTCTCCTTGCATCTGTAGCTCCCATGATTTTTCCAGATATACTAAGAGTTAGTAGCAACGAAATAAGATTACAGATAATATATCAATCAATCTTCCTTTTATTATAAAATGCTTTTAAAAATTTGTAAAGAAGGGTTTTATAATTCAAAGTAAAAAACCAGCTTTTCTAGCTGGTTTGTCAGTTTATCCTCGATCATCATAGCCATTTGGATGACTGGAATGCCATTTCCAAGCGGTTTCGATAATGGTTTCGATATTGTCAAATTTCGGCTGCCAGCCCAGAACATTTCTTGCTTTCTCAGAGGAAGCAATCAGCGTATCTGGGTCCCCTGGGCGTCGCTCTGCTATTTCCAAAGGAATAGGATGTCCGGTCACCTTTCGGGCTGCTTCTACAATCTGAAGGTTGGAAAAACCAGTCGAAGAGCCAAGGTTAAAGGCATCTGAAGGATGTCCAGCACGCAGATGCTCGACAGCCAAAATATGGGCGTCAGCCAAGTCGAAAGGATGGACATAATCGCGGACATTGGTCCCGTCCGGAGTATCATAATCATCTCCAAAGACGGCAATCTTCTCACGTTTGCCCTGGGCTACTTGCAGCACAATGGGCAGCAGATGGGTTTCAGGCCCGTGGTCCTCGCCAATTGAACCGTCGGGTTTGGCACCGGCCACATTGAAATAACGCAGAGCTACAAACTTGATGCCATAGGCCTGGTCTGCCCAGCGCATAATGGTCTCCATCATAAGTTTGCTCTCACCATAAGGATTGATAGGCTTTTGCGGAGTTGTTTCCAGAATCGGCACTTCCTCAGGAATACCATAAGTCGCCGCTGTCGATGAAAAGACAATGTTTTTAACGCCGCATTCCTGCATGACCTCCAAGAGAGAAACCATGCCAGCTGTGTTATTGTCAAAATACTTGAGCGGATCCACCATAGACTCCGCCACCAGTGAAAAAGCAGCAAAGTGAATGACTGCATCTATTGATGGATGCTTGGCAAAAACGCTACGCATAAAGTCCTTGTCAGCTAAATCCCCCTCATAAAAGACTGCTTGCGGATGAACTGCTGCCCGATGACCAGTCACCAAATTATCAACGACGACTACCTCTTCCTTGCCTGCTGCTACCAGACGGTCTACCATGTGCGAGCCGATATAGCCAGCTCCGCCTAATACTAAAATTGCCATAAAACTTCCTTTCCCTGTTACGCTAGATTCATTATAACACATTTCCTAGGGCTGAATGCCGACGGATTGGACGAAGCGCATGAAAGCCTCCTGACCCTCCTCTGTTCGCTTGTAAACTCCCGCATCTTCAAGTACTCGGCTGAAAATTTGTCCAACCGAGGCCTGAACTACTCCTTCCACCGTCTCAGCGGTAACATCTGGATTCTGCTCTTTGAGTTGATTGGCCCACTCCTGATGATAGGCAGCAACCTGACTGTCTTCTCCCAGCAGAAACAGTTCCACCTGCTTAAGCTCTTCCTTGAGCCGAGGCGGCAGAATAGCCAGCCCCATAACCTCAATCAGACCGATATTTTCTTTCTTAATATGCTGCACATCTGCATGAGGGTGATAAATGCCGTCAGGATGTTCTTGTGAAGTTTGATTGTCCCGCAAGACCAAGTCCAGCTCAAAAGATCCATCTTTCCTGCGGGAAATCGGTGTGATGGTATGGTGCGGCTCACCCTCAGACTCTGCCAACACCTGCACACTCGGGTCTGAATAAGTCCGCCAAACTTGCAAGATCTTGTCAGCCAACTCAATCAACTGTTCCTTCTTCTCAGACCTCAGCCGAATGACGGACATAGGCCATTTGACAATACCTGCCTCCACCTCATTAAATCCGCTAAAAGTAAAGCTGCAATCCAGCTCTGCTATTCCCATAGGGAAAGTATGATATCCGCCCTGATAGTGGTCGTGGGCCAGGATAGAGCCGCCGACAATAGGCAGGTCGGCGTTGGATCCTGCAAAATAGCCTGGAAAGGTCTCAACGATATCTAGCAAGCGCTCAAAGGTCAGCCGACTGATAGCCATGGGAAGATGCTGGCTGTGTAGAAAGATGCAATGCTCATTAAAGTAGGCATAGGGCGAATACTGGAAGCCCCACTCCTGTCCAGCCAAGTCAAAGCGAATAATCCGATGGTTGGCGCGGGCTGGGTGGTCCAAGCGGCCTTGGTAACCTTCATTTTCCATGCAGAGCTGACAGGATGGATAATGGCTATTCTTGGTCTTTTTAGCTGCTGCAATTTCCTTGGGATCCTTTTCTGGTTTAGAGAGATTGATGGTGATTTCCAAATCTCCATATTTAGTCGGTGTTTTGAAAGCAATGTTTTTAGCAATAGCCTTGACCTTGATGTAGTCATTCTTTTGGCTAAGCTGGTAAAAATCAGCTACAGCCTGCTCGGGATTAGAGTCATAAGTCGTCCAGAAGTCCCGATTGAGCTGGCTAGGGGTAGGGGTGATGAAGTTCATGAGCTCAGCTCCCAGTATATCCTGCTCAGCCAGAGTATCACCAATCTTCCCATTCTTCACAGCTACAGCTACCAAGTCATCCTTCAGGTCAATTAGCTGTTCAGCCTCTGTCTCCTGCTCTGCAACTGTCTCTCCAACCAAAGCCATGACACGATTTCGCAGATAGATTGTGTCCATTTCCTCAAAAGTGCTATTGTCAATCACTGCTGATACAAAAGCGTTCAGTAACTTCTTGGACATAGATCTTCCTTTCTTTTGCTAGT
>NZ_GL890993.1:1530438-1587747 GCF_000212855.1 Streptococcus sanguinis SK355 | reverse complement strand
ACTCAAGTTCCTTTTCTGTGATTTAGTCCAGCACTCGGCTTCCGCCAGCTACTTCTGCAATGTAAAAGCTAGGGGCATAGCCGACGACTTCTTGATACTTGCGGCCGACATTTTCTTTGAAAGTGTCCACCGTATCCTTAGCAACTAAAGCAATGGCGCAGCCACCGAAGCCAGCTCCGGTCATACGAGCCCCCAGAACACCTTCTTGCTCCCAGGCCGTATGAACCAAGGTGTCCAGCTCTAGGCCGGTCACTTCATAGTCATGCTCCAATGAAACATGAGACGCATTCATGAGACGGCCAAACTTGTCAAGATCGCCTGCCTGCAAAGCTGCCCGCGCTTGTAAAGTTCGTTGATTTTCCAAAACAGCATGGCGAGCCCGTTTGAGACGATTTTCGTCCTCTATCAGATAGCTGTACTCATCAAAGAACCACTCATCCAACTCGCCCAGAGTTGCAATAGACAGCTTGCGGTTAAGTTCTTCAACAGCTTTTTCGCACTCCGCACGGCGTTCATTGTACTTAGAATCCGCCAGCTCACGACGCTTGTTGGTATTCATAATCACTACTACATTGTCCTTGAGATCAAGCGGAACCAAGTCATACTCAAGAGTATTTGTATCTAAGTAAATAGCCCGCTGGTCAGCACCCATTCCGATAGCAAACTGATCCATAATACCAGAATTAACCCCGATAAATTCATTCTCAGTTAATTTACCGATTTTCACTAGGTCCAAACGTTCCAAGTTCAAATCAAAAAGTTTCTCAGCAATGACACCCGTTAGGAGCTCAAGTGATGCTGAAGACGACAAGCCTGATCCATTGGGAATATTTCCATAAACATAGACATCCATGCCTCGGTCAATCGTATGGCCTGCCTCCTGCAGAAAATGCAGAACTCCTTTTGGATAGTTGGTCCAGTTATGCTCAGGTTCAAAGTGAAGGTTTTCCAGCGGCACTTCAATAATCCCTTTTTCTTCAAAATTTCCTGAGAAGAATCGCAAGAGCTGGTCATCACGCTTGCGAGCCGCTCCATAAGTTCCTAGAGAAATTGCTGCAGGAAAGACATGGCCGCCGTTATAGTCGGTATGCTCTCCAATCAGATTGATCCGACCGGGTGAAAAGAAAGTGTGATCCGACTCTACTCCAAAAACTTTGGCAAAATCTGCGCGGACTTGCTCCGCTGAAATTAGGTTTGACATAAGCTAAACTCCTTTAAAATGAATGATTGACTTTGTAATCGTTTTCTTATATTTATTATAACCGTTTCCGAGTAAAACTTCAATAAATTTAGTAAAATTTTACTTAATTTAATACATGGCAAATATTTACTAAATTCTTCTTTGTTATTTACTAATTTTTGAGTTATAATTTATGTAGACAGTAAATTAAAAAGGACCAAATCAAATGGCTACTATCAAAGATATCGCCCAGACTGCTGGTGTTTCTTCCGCAACTGTTTCGCGGGTTTTGAACTATGACAAGTCCATGTCTGTCAGCGATGAGACGCGTAAGAAGATTTTCAATATCGCTGAACAGCTCAACTACAAAAAAAGCAACAGACAGAAAAAGACTCCACCTCAAACCCATCGCATTGCCATCGTGGAATGGTACACTGAGCTAGAAGAGCTGGATGATCTTTACTACTACTCCATCCGCTTAGGCATTGAAAAGAAAGCCCAGGAACTGGGCTATGATATCGTACGGATTTTCAACAACGATTCTCTGAGCCAGCTAGAACAGATTGACGGCATCATTGCCATTGGAAAATTCAGCACCAAGCAAGTGCAGGAGCTGGAGCAATACAGTCCTCCTTTGGTTTTCGTGGATAGCGATACGCTAGACCAAGGCCATAGCTGTGTGACAACGGATTTTGAACATGCCGTTACCCATGTTCTCGACCATTTTCTTGAGCAGGGCATACGAGAAATCGGGATGATTGCTGGACGCGAAGAAACGGCAGACGGAACGATAAGTCTTGATGACCCACGCTTGCCCTGCTTCTGCCGTTACCTTAGTGACAAAGATCTTTATCAGCCAACTTATGTCAAGATAGGCAAATTCTCCTCTGAGTCTGGCTACCAGCTGATGAAAGACATGATTGACCAGCAAAAAGAGCGGATGCCCAAAGCACTCTTTATTGCCAGCGATGCTCTGGCAGTCGGTGCTCTCCGTGCTCTTCAGGAAGCGGGAATAGCTGTTCCCCAAGATGTCCAGATTATTTCCTTTAATGATACATCCATTGCCAAATACGTCTATCCGCCTCTCAGTACTGTGACAGTATTTACAGAGGAGATGGGTAAGCAAGCTCTGCAGATACTGGACCAGATGATCAAAACTGACGAAAGCTCCATCCCTTACATGATTAAGCTCTCTACCAAGCTGACACTAAGAGAAAGCAGCTTTTAAGCTAGAAAGACCTCCTATGAAAACCTACGAAAAACTCTTTGATATCCTCAGCCAGGCTGACGACTATGTCAACGGCGAAAAAATAGCCCAAGAATTGGGCATTTCACGAACTTCCATTTGGAAGGCCATTCAAAAATTGGAGAAAGAAGGAATTCAAATCGAATCCGTCAAAAACCGGGGCTATCGATTGACAGCCGGTGATCTACTGATTCCTGACTGGATTGAAGCCCACTCTCCTGTTCAGGTCTCCTTCAATCCTGACTGCCAATCCACTCAGATGGATGCCAAGGCTGGCATGGAGGCCGGACGACCGGCCAACACTCTCTATCTGGCCGCTGCTCAATCCGCAGGCCGTGGCCGTTTTGGTCGTTCCTTCTTCTGCCCCAGCCAGGGCGGCTTTTACATGTCTCTCCACCTCAAGCCCAACCTCCCCTTCGACCAGCTCCCCTCCTATACTATCTTGACTGCGGGAGCTATCTACAAGGCGGTGAAAAATCTAACCCTCATGGAGATTGATATCAAGTGGGTTAATGACATTTACT
Source organism: Streptococcus sanguinis SK355 (assembly GCF_000212855.1). Classification (GTDB taxonomy): domain Bacteria; phylum Bacillota; class Bacilli; order Lactobacillales; family Streptococcaceae; genus Streptococcus; species Streptococcus sanguinis_A. Next base: position 1,584,797 of record NZ_GL890993.1, on the reverse strand, counting down.
ATCGAAACAAGAAAATTTCCGGCATCTTAACTGAGGCTACGACTTCTATTGAGACAGGACTCGTCACCGATGTCATCATCGGTGTTGGTTTTAATTTTTTCATTACAGACTTTCCAGCCGACATCAAAGAAAAAGCCGGCTCCCTCTTTGAAGAGAAACCAGCCATTAGTCGCAATGAGCTCATTGCCGAGATTTGGAAATGCTTCTACGAAAGTGACCCAGAAGAGCTCATCTACCTCTACAAGCAACGCTCCTTGGTTCTGGGACGGCAAGTGACCTTCAGCCAAAAAGGCTCAGACTACCAAGGTTTGGCCAAAGACATCTCAGACAGTGGTCAACTCCTCATTCAGCTTGATAATGGTCAGGAAATCTGGCTTAATAGCGGCGAAGTCTCGCTGACCAGCTGGTAATCAAAAAAATTCATTTCAAAAGGACTAAGTCTTAATGACTCAGTCCTGTTTTCATTATTTCGGTCCTAAATGTTTATCGATTTCATCCACAATCCGCCCCATGACATAGGAAATCTGCAGATTGCGCAGCACCAAAACTGCCCAGAAAGCAGCCATGAAATAGCGCCCCGCCATGATGGATTCATTGAAAAAATAGGTCTCTAAGGCCGTAAAAACAGCCATTACAATAAATTGTCGTCTGTTCATAGTTTTATTATAACACGAAAACCTAGAAAAATCTTTTTTTAGTCCTCTTGAATGGTAATTTTTTCTGCTAAAAAGTCAAATCCCTCTGGAATCAAGCTTTCTTCTTCCTTCTCTTCAACCTCTGCCTTACCATTGCGGCTGCGAGCCGAAAAATCCGCCCGAATCTTGGTCCACTCTTCCAATGAAATAGCCAAAATCTCAGGTGAAAATCCTGCCGCATTGCTGAGGATATTGCCAAACATGGTATTGAGATTGTCCCGCTTCATGGTCTGCTCAGCGTTGAAATTAGACTCAAAAGCTAAGATAGCGTGGCTTTCGTTAGCCGCCACCGGTTGCGAGCCTGCCAGCAAGGCCTTGTCAGCTCCAGCCAGACTTTCAATAATCTCACCCCAAGCATTCTGCAGCTTAGTCAGATTGCTGCGAGCCAGACTAGGATTGTCAAGAGCCTCTTCTAGGATAGCATTGACCTTATTGCGGTCTGCTCGGTAGCCCTTAGATTTCTGCGGTCGAATATCCGAAGTTTTGACAGCTGCTGCAGGTTTTCCATTGCCATTAGCCAGCTGCTGCTTAAGACTATCAATTTCTTGTCTCAATCCCTTAAGCTCATCGGCTAGATTATTCGGAATTGCTGCCACCATAGGATGGCTGCTGATCTCTGCCAGTCGAATGGTCATCATCTCTGTATAAATCTTAGGCTGCAGGCTGTTCTTGATGTCTGCCAAACTCTTGGTCGCCATATCAATCATGGCAAAGAGAGTCTCCTGCGGTGTCTTGAGATTTTCCAGAAAGATCTCACTAGCATGATGATTCTCCCCGCCAGTTTTGACAATGATTAGATCACGCAGATATTGCAGGAGGTCCGTCACAAAACGAGCCATGTTTTTACCGCTATCAAAAATCAGATTGAGATTATCCAAGGCTGCAACTGCATCATGAGCAATCAAAGCAGCTACATAGGCATCCAAGGCTCCCAAGCTGATAGATCCAGTGATTTCTTCAGCAATATCAGTGGTCAAACGATTTTCTTGAGTTAAGCTAAGAGCCTGATCGAGGATAGACAAGGCGTCCCGCATACCGCCCTCAGCTCGACGGGCAATAATCTGCACACCTTCCTGCTCAAAATCAATCCCTTCCTGCTCCAAAATCCACTCAATATGACCAATAATGTCCTGCGTCTTGATAGACTTAAACTCAAAACGCTGGACACGGGAAAGAATGGTCGCTGGAATCTTATGCAGCTCTGTCGTCGCTAGGATAAAGACCACATTTTCCGTTGGCTCTTCCAAGGTCTTGAGCAAGGCATTAAAAGCCCCAGTCGAAAGCATGTGCACCTCGTCAATGATATAGACCTTGTGCTTGGCTAGACTGGGCGCATAGGTGGACTTGTCCCGAATGTCACGAATCTCATCTACCCCATTATTAGAAGCCGCATCAATTTCGATGACGTCTTCAAGGCTCCCCTCAGTGATGGCCTGACAGATATAGCAGTCATTGCAGGGCTCACCATCCTTTTGATTCGGACAGTTCATAGCCTTAGCAAAAATCTTGGCAACGCTGGTCTTTCCTGTTCCACGCGGGCCAGAAAAAAGATAGGCATGGCTGATTTTCTCTTGCTCAACAGCCTGCCGCAAGGTGGTGGCTACTACCTGCTGCCCCACCAGCTGACCAAAGGTCTGACTGCGGTACTTTCGATATAAAGCTTGATACATTAGGCTTTTTCTCCAAACATTTCAAAATTCCAAGTTGTTTTTTCAAGCAAAATATGGACAAATTTTTCCAGATATTCCTGGTCTACGTCATCATAATCACCCGTCAAGGCTGAGTCCAAATCCAGCACTCCAAGCAGTCGACCGTCTTTTACCATGGGCACCACAATTTCGCTTTTCGCTCTGCTGTCACAAGAGATATAGTTGGCATGCTGGGTCACATCATCTACGATAATCGTCTGCTCTTTCTCCGCAGATTCCCCACAGACACCCTTGCCTAGCGCAATATGGACACAGGAAACACCGCCCTGAAAAGGCCCCAAAATCAGCTCACTCCCATCAAAAAGATAGAAACCAGTAAAAACAGAATTAGGCAAGGCTTGATTGAGCAAGGCGCTAGCATTGGAAAGATTGGCTAAAGCATTGGTCTCATCCTCCAACAAGGCTTCTAGCTGAGCCAGTAAAAGTTGATAATTTGAAATTTTTTCTTTTGTGTTCATAGAGTCTATTATATCAAAAAAACAGTCTTATGACTGTTTTTGAAATAAAAATAAGAAGCACAACTAAAATATACTTTAAACTTTTCGTCAAGTGAAAATCCCAATAGATCAAGTAAAATAATCTCTCACCTTTAAGATTCTATTTACACCTTTTTTGTAAATCATCAATCGCCCGAATAAAAATCTCAGGTTTTTCAACATGAATATCATGCCCACTCTTGATATTATCTATTAGATGATTGTTCAACAAAAGTTTGTCTACTTGCTTAGCATCTTTGTCATCCATAGCACTCAAGAGAACCCCATTTTTATCATAGTATTTTTTCTGATTCAAAGGCCGAGCCACATGAAGCAATATAGATGGACATTGAACTTTTTTCAAGATTTCTTCCTGTTCAAATCCCTTGAACCAAGAAAAATCATAAAACGTTGTGCCAAAACGAAGATCGTAATTTCCTGTTCCATCCTGTAAATTAGCTGTTAAGTCATAGATGAGATTCACTTGTAATTCTGGCGGATAGTACCAAATTCTAGGAATCTTTCCTGGATGATTTTTCATATAGTTCAGAGCTGGTTTTTTGACAATTTTATTAAAATTTTTCTCACCAAAAATTTTTTTTAAATAAGTATGTTCTAAAAAATAGGCAGTATAATTTTTTTACCGCTTTTTAAGAAATCATACATATCTTTAAATCCTAACCAAGAAAAAGTAGAAAATGCTCGACTAGGCTCTGTTGAAAAAAACGGTGCATCTTCTATCAATAGTCCTCTAACAGTATCAGGAGCTAGTGCAGCTACCATTGTTGCAAGAAGCCCTCCTGATGAATGTCCTGAAATGAACACAGGAGCTTTTATAATATTATGAATAAACCAAATGAAATCCTGACTATTTTCCAGTACTGAATATTTAGCAGGATTTTTACTAGACCCACCATGTCCATAACAATCTACTGCATATACATGATATCGCTTAGACAATTCTCCAAAAACCTTGGCGTAGTCCTCCCAAGATACTTGCTGGCCATGGATCAGGAGTAAAGGAGGACCATTTTTGGGACCTTCGCCATAATTTATAAGAGATCCATCTGGTAAAGTCACTTGCTTTTCTATCATCCCAGCTTGTCGGATATATTTAAGATTAGCCTTATCATAGTGAAGATTACGATAAGCAAACCACCCTGCACTTACCAATATAACAGCTATCAATATCAAAATAACTAACATCATTGTCCTTTTCATTCATTGCCTGCTACTTTTCTGAAAAATACTTAGGAGTTTCTAGAAAAAAATTCGGATCTAATAACGCCAATCCTTGATTTTCATCTCCTAGCAAAAGAAGCTGATCTCCCGCTTTTATTTGAAAAATATTTCGTGACCGAGGGGGTAAGTGGATTTCACCACGCTCACCCACCGTTACTGTTCCAAAAATATATTTCCCTTTGATACTAGGAGTTGTCAATAAATTGCTCTCTAAATGTACTAGTTCATCCAAACTCACATCAAAAAAATCAGCTAATTGAGAGGAATAAATCACATCTGGAACGCTTTCTCCTGCTTCCCATTTTGCTATAGTCTGCCTTGATACACCTATTTCCTCGGCCAGTTTTTCCTGAGAAATATTCTCTCTTTTTCTTAAAATAGCAATATTTTTAGAAATCATTTTTTAATCTCCTTTTTATGATTACACTGTTAGTATAGCAAAAAAGCTGGTTGCTTCAACCAAGCTTTTCTTACTTTTTATAGACCTTTTGTTAAAATTCGTGGCAAAAATATTTTATTCCTCCTCCAAAACCTTCACTTCCTCATCCTCCACCAGCACTGCTTGACGATTATTAAGAGGCAGTAAATTAAGCTTGTCTCCATAAGTATCTAGGATTGCCTGAGCACTTTCAGCAAAGGGTTCTTCTCCGACATGAGGAAGAAGATAAAAATCTGCCTCCTTTAACGCCACCGTATCAGACAGTTCCCCTGCTACTTCCTTATCGTCCATAAGTCTGATGTAGTCAATATCCTCAGCAGTGATAACAGCGCCAGCAGATTCTCCCACATAGACCATGCCGTCTGCAATTTGTTCTTTTATCAAGAACAAAAGCTGCTTTTTCTTTAGTTCTTGCAGAAGATAAAAAGTATTGCCGCCAGAGACATAGAGGAGTTTGCTTTGGAAAATTTTAGCCTGAGCCGTTTCTCTATCACAAGCTGAAATATCCAAGACCTCTACTTGAAATCCCAACTCTGCAAAGGACTGCAGGGCTTCGTCAATATAACCCCTGTAGTCTTCTACATTTCCAGCCGTCGGGATAAAAAGTACCTGATTGCCCAATTGCTTTTCAGACGCATATTGTCTGAACAAGTCCTTGACTCCCGCAAAATAAGAACATAAAAATAATTGTTTCATAGGATACCTCCTTATTTTTTCCTAATTTTATAAATAATCCATTGGCCCTTTTTTTGACTATCGATGAGATGTAAATCCAAGTTTATCAAATAGTTTTCAAATTTTTCTTGCTTTCTAAAGTCTGGTAGGTAGTAAGCTAATTTGCTCCATTCACATGCCAGTAAGATGATTCCATCTGGCTTAAGAATCCGCTTAAGTTCTAGGAAGGACTGAGTTAGATTTTGCCAATGAAAATGAGTCTGAAAGGCTGTAATCAAATCAAATTCCTCAAATGGAAGATTTGTTTTCTCAACATTTTTTACCTCGAAAGATAGGCCAGGCTCAGCCAATTTTTCAGCTGCTCTGATGGCCGTAGAAGAAATATCAATCCCCAACACTTGGCTATTAGGAAAGTGCTTTTTCAAATATTTCGAGGAAGCTCCATTTCCAACTCCAACATCCAAAATAGCATTATATCGCTTCTTATGATCCAGCTGACTGACCGCCCAAACAACCATGGGCATATAAACACGATTCCATTATTTCATCATCCATAACCCAACCAAGCCGGACGGCCTTTTTGATTGGTACATTAAGTAAAGAAAAGCAAGAATAATTAAAAGGCTAATTATGGCTAGATAACTCATACGTCTTCCCTCTCATATCTTCCACCATAAAGCCTTTTGGCTTCTTCTGTATACTTCTTGATAAAATCCGTTTTCGCCTCTGTATAGGCATCACGATTGTGCTCGTATTGCTTCCACAAGGACAGCTTGAGCTTTTCATAGTCTTTAGCTACAGCATGGTGCTCCTGCAAATAGTCTCTAAAGTACAGTTCATCATGATCGCCTTCATAGCGCAGATGCAGATGGAAAACCCGCTCGGCAAAACCACTCGGTGTGTAGCCTTTATTAAATGACATCCGCCCCTTGCTTTCTGACATGAGCAGATAACCATTTTGCAGCAGCGACTCTCTCATTGCCGCCATATCTGTTTCTATGGGAATTTCCAATAAGATATCCACTATTGGCTTGGCCCAAATGGTCTCTACCGATGTTGAGCCAATATGGCTAAGACGAACAATCTGATGTTCTGGCATAAAACTCAAGAGCCGAAGTCGTTCCGCCTCATACCAATCTTTCCACGCTGCATCATGCTCTCTCAGAAAAATCGGAAAAAGCTGCCACAGCTCCTCGAGTGACATTTCCTCTAAAGATGGACTCATAAGCACCTCCTTAGGTAATTTATACAAGCGTTTTCTCTAGTTATGATTATAGGAAAAATACACATCCGAGTCAAATCTCGCACTTATTGAACAGATATTTATTTTTGTAATATTTTTGAAAAGTTTTAGTTGTCAAACAATCTATTTTTTAGTAGAATGATGTCGGAGATATATTATTTAAAAGGAGTTCTTTATGAAAAAGTTTAGGTTTGGCACTTGGCTTGTCCTGTCAGCCGGCTCTTTGTTGTTACTTTCACAGGCTCTTCCTGCAGAAAATGTTGCTGCTAATCAGAAGAACCAGATTAAGGTCCAGCTGCTTAACCATAGCGATGAAACAGCTATTGGCACTCTGGAGTTGAACGGAGAGTATCAGCTAAAGCTTGGGAAAAAGGACAAATACGGTCGGGCTACTGCTGCTCATGTTCAAATGCAGGAGCAACACAAAGCCAAAAAGAAAAAGGAGACCAAGGTCACATACAATCCAATCGGTTGGCACAATTACAAATTTTACTACGGAAATGGAGATGATCGGGCTTGGCTCATGAATCGCGCTCACCTGATTGGCTTTACTTTCAGCGGCCTCAATAATGAAGGGAAAAACCTCGTTCCAATGACCGCTTGGCTCAACTCTGGCAGTTTCCAAGGACTGGATGACAATAACCCAGATAGCATGCTCTATTATGAACATCGCTTGGAGCGCTGGTTAGAGGAAAATCCTGATTATTGGCTGGATTACAAGGTTACTCCGATTTACACGGACAATGAGCTTCTTCCTCGCCAGATTGAGCTCCAGTATGTCGGACTTGACGCAGAAGGCAATATTGTCAGCATCCAGCTAGGGGGCAAGGAAACAATTGATGAAGACGGAATGTCTCATGTCATCCTGGACAATGTCTCTCCAAATGCAGAGATTGACTACCAAACAGGCACTGCTGTCAATACCATGATTGAGTAGAGTTACAGATAAGAACATAAAAACAGACCATTCTTGCTATGATGATCTGTTTTTTTATTTATTTTTACCAATAAAGACAGCCGTAAACAAGCAGGACTGCAATCATACTGAAAAGCGAACCAATCAGGTAGTATTCAGCAAAGGACTGGCTTTCTGAAATCTTATTATAGCGGGCGATAGACTTAGCCGTAAAGACTAACCCAATGGCAGTAAACTGCCCGAAAATAAGAGAAAGTCCCATAATCAAGCGCTCTAATATCCCAATCATGGCACCAGCCCCCGCAATAGTCTCTCCACTGTCTTCCCCCGCCTGATACTTGCTGAAGAAGAGTTTAAAGAGGATATTAATCGGCTTACCAGTAAGGGCGAAGAAAAAGAGAGCCTGTAGCATGAGGTAGCGCTCAGACAGCCAATTAGGAGCTGGAATTTGCTGCTGTCCTAAGAGAAAATAAAGAGCAAAAATGCTAATCAGATGCAAGATCTGATCCAGTAAAAAGGCTGACTTTTGAGCATGATGGCGGACAATTGATGAATTCAACCTATTCTTCAAGAAGTCAATAAGCGCATGACTGAGCCAGACCAAGGTGAAATATAGCAGATAATTAGGTAAGATGAGGCCCAAGAGGAACAAGGGCAAGAGAACAATTCCCAAATGGAGAATTAAGAAATTCATCCGCCGGCTTTTGAGGTCGGCCATTTTCTGACTTTGAAGCTGAAAATCAGCTAGTACATGAGCCAGCAAAGTAAGTACAAGAATCGGATTCTGCGTGAAAAATTCTGAAAATCCCATAAAATTTGTCATTCTTCAGCCTCCTTTGCTGCCTGTAGAATCATTCTCATAGCTAAACGGCGATTTCTCAGATAAATCTTCAGTCCAGACGACTTGAGCCGCTTACTAAGCGCACTGGGACTAATCTGCAGCAGCTCTGCTATTTCCCCATGAGAAAAATTCTCGTCATAGATATATTCCATGAGCATCCGCTCCAGAACCTCTCTCTGACTGGTATTCCACTTACTCTGGATAAAGGAAGTAGCTGCCAGCACCGTATTGACCGCCTGACTGAGCTCTTCATCTCCCAAGGATACAGCTATACGGCTGCTGCCGTAGTCGTTCTTCTCGTGAACAGCCTCAATGGCTGCGCGGGCCCTCCAGTAGGCCGGACCGTCCGCACCAATACTCTGCTCCCGATTGATGTCCGTCACAATCTCCCCTAGGCCAAGTCCAAAGCGAATCGGATGAGGAAAACCCAAGGCAATCTGATCAAGGAGCTGCATGATCTCTGGATTAGGCCGCAGCAAAGCCTGAAACTCATCTCCAGTCGTTACCGTGAAAGGTGACACCAGATAATCCCGATAATCCTGATTTAGCACTGCCATCATGTCCTGCAGGTCCTTCTGGGCCTGCTTACGATTTTTCAGCTGTTTGGATTCAATTAAATCTCCAATAAGAGCAATATAAAGCATACCAAACCTCCTTTAAGTCCATTATAAAGGAAAATTTAAAAAATGTCTATTTAAACGGCAACTTTTTAGAATATCTATTGTAAAGGAAAGTCTATTTTTTCTTTTTAGGTGCTGGTAAGGCAGGATAGGCAGCTTCAATCAAACTGCAGAGAAAGGCAGCATCTTCTACTTCTTCTATATGAAGCATTGGTTTTGCGCCTGGATAAGGAGACTCATAAATCGGATTTTCAAAAAAATCCAGAGCTGGCTGGACCGGCTTGACCATCAGGCGATTGTCATAAATCCCGCCAAATAAGCGCCCTCGATAATAGAGCAAATACTCTCCCATCATCTTGCGAAAGCTAATTTCTTGACCTAAGCCCTGCAGTTGCTTCAGGATAAAATCCAAATATTCTTGACTAGATGCCATCGAAACACCTCCATGCATTGATACTTTATTATACCAAAAATGGATGAAGATTTCCTGACTAAGAGATAAACACATCTCCTTCAAATCCGCAGTCTGTCTATCCACAAGTAAGCAAAAAAGCTAGACCTTACAAGTCTAACTCTTTTACTTATTATTTTTTAAAAGTCCTTCCTTGACCAGATAGTCACGCGCAACAGCTTCCGCCTTTTTGCCCTCAATGCCAACTTGATAATTCATCTGGCTCATCTGGCTTTCTGTAATTTTACCAGCCAGCTTATTGAGAATACCTTCCAATTCAGGGTGTTTTTCTAGCAATTCAGCCTTCATGAGAGGGGCTCCTTGATAAGGAGGGAAAAGATGTTTATCGTCTTCTAAAACTTGTAAATCATAACGCGCAAGTTCTGCGTCAGTCGAATAGGCATCCGTGATTTGAATATCACCCGACTGGATAGCTTGGTAGCGAAGGGCTGGCTCCATGGTTGACACATTGAGATTCAGTCCATAGACAGATTGCAAACCCTTGTTTCCATCTTCACGGTCGTTAAATTCCAAGGTAAACCCTGCCTTGAGCTTGTCTTCGACTGCTTTAAGATCAGAGATGGTTTTAAGATTGTATTCTTTGGCGACACTCTTAGGTACTGCGATAGCATAGGTATTTTGATAAGCCATCTGATTGAGCAAGACTAGATTGTCCTGTTTCTTAATGCCATCACGCGCTACTTCAAAAACTTCTTCAGCATCATTGCTGACCTTTGGAGCAGGCTGTAAGAGAGTTCCAGTAATCGTACCGGTAAACTCAGGATAGATATCAATATCACCTTTTTTTAGAGCTTGATAAAGGAAGTCTGTCTTACCAAAGTTTGGCTTGACTGTCACAGTCATATCAGTATTTTCCTCGATGAGGAGTTTATACATATTCATGAGAATTTCTGGCTCTGGACCTAATTTCCCAGCAATAACCAGATGATCCTTCTCCTGCTTGGGAATTAGACTGGGTGTATAAGAAGCGCCGAGGCCGAGGGTTAAGACCGCAAAAGCTGTAAATACCGTCCGAAGCTTAGCCTTTTCCATCCATTTAAGGAGACTGTTGAAAAGAATGGCCAAAACTGCAGATGAAATAGCTCCAATCAAGATCAGACTGGCATTGCGACGATCAATTCCAAGAAGGATAAAGGAACCTAGTCCGCCAGCTCCGACAAGGGCTGCTAGAGTTGCTGTCCCGATAATCATAACCGTTGCCGTCCGAACTCCTGACACGATGACGGGCATAGCTAGAGGCAGTTCAAACTTTTTGAGCCGCTCCCACTTGGTCATCCCAAAAGCGATTCCAGCTTCCTCTAAACTAGGATCAATCCCATTCAAAGCAGTAACAGTATTTTCTAAAATCGGGAAAATAGCGTAAATCACCAGAGCAGTCAGTGCCGGCAGTGTACCAATCCCCATAAGAGGGATAAAAAGTCCCAACAAAGCCATTGAAGGAATGGTTTGAAAGATTCCTGCAATTTGCAGCACCCAATTGGCTGCTTTTTTATGACTATGAAGATAGATAGCGAGCGGAATGGTCAGGAAGATGGCCACTAGTAAGGTCAGAAGAGACAGCTGGAGATGTTGCCCTAAGGCTGCCAACCATTCGCCAAAGCGATCCTGAAAGGTAGAAAACAAATTAGCCATGTTGAACACCTCCAAACAAATCTGCTACGAAGTTAGTCGCAGGAGCAGATAAGATTTCCTCAGGTGTTGCCACTTGACGAATCTCCCCATCCTGTAAAACAGCAATCCGATTCCCCAGCTTTAAAGCCTCGTCCGTATCATGGGTCACAAAGATTGTCGTCATCCCAAACTGGTCATGGATACTCTTAGTCAAGCTCTGCAATTGCTTACGCGAGATAGCATCAAGAGCTGAAAAAGGCTCGTCCATCAGTAGGATTTTGGGTTGGGCGATAATGGCACGGACAATGCCCACCCGTTGCTGCTCACCGCCAGACAGCTCACTCGGCATACGCTGAGCATAGTCTTCAGCAGGCAAGCCTACTAACTCGAGCAATTCAGCTGTCTTCTGCTGAATATCTGCTTTGCGCCATCCTTTCATCTCAGGAATGAGAGCAATATTTTCAGCCACAGTTAGGTTTGGAAAGAGGGCGATCGCTTGTAAGACATAACCAGTAGAAAGGCGGAGTTCACGCTCATCATAGTCTTTGATTCTCTTATCATCCATATAGATGTTGCCATCTGTTGGCTCTAAAAGTCGGTTGATCATCTTGAGCATGGTTGTCTTACCGGACCCAGAAGGACCCACTAAAACCATGAACTCTCCATCCTCAATCTGTAAGTTGACATCTCTCAAGACATCCTTTTCTGTATAGCGTAGCGCTACATTTTTATATTCAATCATTCTTTGTCCTCAATTTAAAACTTCCCTCGATTCGTCAAGTCTTCTACCTTAGGCATGACTTCTTTATTGTCCCAATGCTCTACAATCAATCCATTATCATCCAAAACGAACGGTTCCATTGTAACACTTGTGATTTCAACTATCAAGAATTTTGTTCTGTTTAGAAATAATTTTAAACTTGGTAAAGAATTTAAAATTAAAGTTTCAAACTAAAAAACCCAGTGTAATGAGGAAATACCTCTCCCACACTGAGCTTCTTTTTATCTTAGTAATATTCACCCTGACGGTAATCCCATGAGTTGAAAGTATCAGACAGGTGCATCATGATTTTGTCAATGTCCAAGCCTTTGCGGATGACCACTGGTGCTGGTGAGATGGAACGTTGCCCACCTTGTTCTGGAATCAATTTTCCATCCTTGTCAACCATTGAGACCATAACACCTTGCTCATAGCGAGTTTCAATGGTCTTGTCTGGCTGGATAGAAGCTACATAATCATCTGCTTCAATGACTAAGTCAACAGCATTTTCGATGCGCTCGCCAATTCCTTCTACCTTGCCGCGGTTTCCTTTACCGGATGGGTTGGCTGAGGAAGCATAAACCATCTTGCCTTCTTCCCAAAGCTTAGCTGCCAGCTGCTCGCCCGCCTTACCAAACTTAATAACAAAACAGCTAGTGCCACGAACATCTGTCATCAGCTCTTCCCGACCGTCGCCAAAGGCCTTGAGCTTTTCAAAAGCTTCTGGCTTCCATGGTAGGATACAGCCCAAGAGGATGTCTTCATCCCAATGCTTTTGATAAAAAGCTTCAATTTCCGGATTCAGCTGAGCCAAAGCACGGAGCTCATCCATACTGCCACAGAGGACAACACCTGGCTTATTACGGTTACGAGCCTTAGCTTCGAACTTACGCTCCAAGCCAGCTCTATCGCTAGTCATGATGATGTAACCCACCTTGGTCGGGCAAACGATACAGCCGCCATCGCCTTTCAAGATGTCATAACCTTCTTGTGAAAGCTGTCCGTTCCATTGAATGTGTTTTGTCATAAGTTTCTTCCTTTTCTATTAAATTAAGATTTATTTTACCATATATTTTTATCGGAGACAAGGTTTTTTCAGAATTTTCTCAATATAGCAAAAATAAGGTTACTGCCAATAAGATGGACGATTTTTTTCATATTTCGTAATCAAATCCTCATATTGCAGCGTAATGCCGATGTCATCCAGACCGTTGAGGAGCTTGTGCTTCCATTCTCCATCAATGTCAAAAGAGAATTCTCCCACCGGTGAAAAAATCTTCTGCTGCTCCAAATCCACCGTCACTTCATCCGTTGGCTTCAGATTAGCCAAGGCTTGCCGCACTTCGAGCGGCTGGACGATAGGCAGCATACCGTTATTAAGCTCGTTATTGTAGTGAATATCCCCGAAAGATCCGGCAATAACTACCTTGAAGCCATAGTCAGCCAAGGCCCAGGCAGCGTGCTCCCGAGAGGAACCCGCTCCAAAATTGTCCCCTGTAATCAGAATAGTCGCCTTGCGGTACTCCGGTCTATTAAAGACGAAATCAGGATCTTCAGTGTACTGATTATCCAGATAGCGCCAAGCGTACATGAGGTACTTGCCAAAGCCTTTTTTATCAATCAACTTGAGAAACTGCTTGGGTAAAATTTGGTCCGTATCGATATTATCGTTCATGAGGGGGACTGTTGTCCCCGTGTAGATTGTAAATTTTTCCATAAAACTTCCTTACTGGACCTCCGGTAGCTGGCGGACGTCTACAAAGTGCCCAGCAATAGCTGCCGCTGCTGCCATAGCTGGACTGCAAAGATGGGTTTTAGCACCAAATCCCTGACGATCCTCAAAGTTCCGATTACTAGTAGAGGCACAGTGGACTCCGTCCGGCACCTTATCTGGATTCATTCCCAGACACATGGAGCAACCCGGATCGCGCCACTCAAAGCCTGCATCCATGAAAATTTTATCCAGTCCCATCTTTTCAGCAGCCCGCTTGACCGGACGAGAGCCTGGTACAACGATAGCTGTCAAATTGGGAGCGATATGCTTGCCAGCGACAAACTTAGCAGCCAGCTGCAAATCGCTGAGTCTGGCATTGGTACAGGAGCCGATAAAAATATAACCTAGATCAATATCTTCTGCTTTCTTACCTGGGGAGAGGTCCATGTAATTGTATGCCCGCTCGTCGTTCATATCACGGATTTCTGGGAAAGCCGCGCCGAACTCAACTCCCATGGAAGGATTGGTCCCCCAAGTCACCATAGGTGCCAGCTCGGAGACATCAATCTCAATGACCTTATCATAGACAGCATCAGGATCACTGACCAGAGTCTTCCAATCAGCTACCGCTGCCTCAAAGTCCTTGGGAGCACCCGGCCGTCCTTGAACATAATCATAGGTCTTCTGGTCGGGATTCATAATGCCCATCTTAGAGCCAAACTCAATGGACATATTGCAGATAGTCATGCGCTCTTCCATGGTCAGATGATCAATCGCATCACCAGCATACTCGACCACATGACCGACACCTGCAGCCACACCATATCGGGCAATCAGAGCGAGGATAAAGTCCTTGGAATAGACACCTTTAGGTGGCACTCCGGTAAATTTGACCAACATTTTCTTAGGCTTGACCTGCCAAATGGTCTGCGTGGCAAAAACGTGCTCTACCTCTGAAGTACCGATTCCAAAAGCAATGGCACCAAAAGCACCGTGAGTGGCCGTGTGACTGTCACCGCAGACGATGAATTTGCCCGGCTGAGTCTTGCCCGTTTCCGGTCCAACCATATGGACAATCCCCTGCAACTCCGATCCGTGAGCCGCATGCTCGATGCCAAAATCCTTGACATTCTCAGAAAGTTTATCAATCTGAGCCTTGGAAATAACATCCCGGATATCATAGATATTGACCGTAGGAACATTATGGTCAAAGGTTCCAAAGGTCAAATCCGGCCGTCTAACTTTGCGCCCTGCATCTCGAAGACCTTGAAAAGCCTGAGGGCTGGTTACTTCATGAATATAATGCTGATCCACATACATAAGCTGGGGCTGACCTTCTTCACCTGTTATCAGATGCCTTTCCCACAGCTTATCAAAAATCGATTTTCCAGCCATACTAGCTTCTCCATATGTAATATAAAATTCCGATTTCCACTATTATTCCGCAAATCCAAGCCAACCAGAAATACCATTTTCTGGTCTTGTGGTGAAAGAGGCGACCACCTAATAAAGCGCCCAAACCTCCGGCTGCCAATGCTGATAAGAGCAAAGTCTTCTCTGGAATGCGGTAGTGATTTTTCTTAGCCTTACGCTTATCCCAGCCATAAAGCAGGAAAACGACAAGGTTCCATAGCAGGCAAATACCCGTTAATATCCATTTCATAAGTTCTTAATAATTGCCTCCGTCATTTGAGCTGTTCCTGCCTGACCGCCCAGATCTCGGGTTAAGACACCCTGACCCAAAGTCTTCTCAACCGCTGCTTCAATCGCCTCTGCAGCTTCAAGCTCTGCAAAACTATCCCGCAGCATCATGGCTACAGAAAGGATCATACTGATAGGGTTTGCAATGCCTTTCCCTGCAATATCTGGAGCCGAACCATGGATAGGCTCGTAAAGACTTGGTCCAGCTGCCGAATGACTGGCTGATGGCATAACTCCCAGCGTCCCTGACAAGACACTGGACTCGTCTGAGAGAATATCCCCGAAGAGATTTTCCGTTACCACAACATCAAACTTAGCAGGATTGGTAATCATGAGCATCGCAGCGCTGTCCACCAGTTGGTGCTCCAAGGTCACATCTGAATAATCCTTGGCCACCTCATCGGCAACTCTACGCCAGAGTTTGGATGTCGCTAGCACATTTTGCTTGTCAATACTGGTCACAAGCTTTCTGCGACCACGCGCAATGACAAAGGCCTTACGGACAATCCGCTCCACCTCTTCATAGCTGTAGTCGTTGATATCACGCGCAGATTTATCCTCCAAAATATGCTCACCAAAGTAAATCCCACCAGTCAGCTCGCGCACGACTACGAAGTCCACTCCAGCAATTCGCCCTGCTTTCAAAGGCGACAAATGCTTAAGAGCATCGAAAATCTTAACTGGGCGGATATTGGCATAGAGTTCAAGCTCCTTGCGCAGAGCCAGCAAGCCTTGCTCCGGTCGAACTGGAGCATTATCATACTGGGGACTGCCGATAGCTGCTAGGAGAATAGCATCAGCCTTCTTGGCCGCTTCTAGAGTTGACTGAGGCAGAGGATGACCTTCCGCATCAATACCAGCCCCCCCAAAAGCCTTCTCAGTAGCATGATAAGTAAAACCGAACTTGTCCGCAACAGCAGCCAGCACTTGGAGACCGGCTTCCATGATTTCTGGGCCGATACCATCACCCGCCAGAGCTACAATTTCTTTTGTCATAGTCGCTTCCTTCTAATTATTTGCAGGCAGATCGCGATAGGATACCTGATGACCGATTTCACCAGCATTTTCCTTTTGCACAAAGGTGTTGGCATGGATATAGGCAATGGCGCTGGCCTTAAGAACATCAAAGTCAATACCAGAAGAGTTGAAAATCGTATCTGTATCCGTATTTTCAACAGTTACCAAAACACGAGCCTGAGAGTCAATACCGTCCGTTACCGCTTCAATGTTATAAGACAAGAGCTGAACAGACTGGTTAAAGAATTGGTCAATGGCATTAAAGATTGCTTCGACGCTTCCCTTGCCTTCCGCCACACAGCTGACCGTCTCACCGTCGCTATTTACCAGCTGCACATCCGCAGTGATGGTATGGTCGTCGTTGGTCGTCAACTGCAGATCATCAAAGTGGAAGCCTTCAGGATTTTCGACCGTCGTTCCAGCAATCAGAGCCCGAATATCAGCGTCAGTGACTTCATTTTTCTTATCAGCCAAAACCTTAAACTTAGCAAAGAGATCATTAATTTCAGATTCCGCAAAGTCCAGAGCCAGTTCTTTGAGTTTTTCGACAAAGGCATGGCGGCCAGATAGTTTGCCAAGCGGTAGTGAATTGCTCTTGACTCCAACCAGCTCAGGTGTGATGATTTCATAGGTCAGTGGATTCTTAAGAACACCATCCTGATGGATGCCGGACTCATGAGAGAAGGCATTGCCACCAACAACCGCCTTGTTCTTAGGCACTGGAATACCTGAGAAGCGGGACACCAGCTCAGAAGTGTTGATGGTTTCATTAAGGACGATATCCGACTCAACCTGATAATAGTCTTGACGAATTTCTAAGGCAACTGCTACTTCTTCCAGTGCTACATTTCCAGCCCGCTCACCGATTCCATTGATAGTCCCCTGAACACGACCAGCACCGTGCTTGATAGCCGTCAAAGTATTAGCCGTTGCCATACCAAGGTCATCATGACAATGAACACCAAATACCACCTTATGATCAGAAGTCACATTTGCCACTAGGTAGTCGAAAATATTTGCAAACTCTTCCGGAGTAGTAAAACCGACTGTATCTGGAATATTGATATAAGTCGCACCTGCATCAACCGCTGTTTGTACCACCTGAAAAAGGAAATCCAGCTCTGTTCGCGTCGCATCCTCTGGTGAAAACTCGACTATATCGAACTTGGAGCGCGCGTAGGAGACATGCTCTTTCACAGCTTCTAAAATCTCTTCCTTGGACTTTTTCAGCTTGAACTCTCTGTGAATGGGACTGGTCGCAATAAAAACATGGACCTGCGGATGCTTGGCATCCTTGAGTGCCTCGTAGCAGGCATCAATGTCAGACTTAACCGAACGCGCCAGACCAGTGACGGAAGCTTTAGTGATGACTTTAGCAATCTCTTGCACCGCCGCAAATGAATCTGGGCTAGCAGCTGGAAAACCAGCTTCAATGACTGAAATACCCCACTTCTCTAACTGCTTGACAATAGCCACCTTCTCCTTAATAGAGAAATTCACTCCTGGTGTCTGCTCACCATCCCGGAGGCTGGTATCAAAAAACTCAACTTTGCGTGTCATAGACAACTCCTTTTCTAAGATACATAGACCCTGTTAATAGCTATAGGAAAAACTCTTCCCAAACTTCTAGGTCGTGTTCAATGACTGAGACGGTATGAGAAAATTGATTTAAGAAAAATCAAGATATACTCCCACTCCCGTCACTCCTTTAGAATCCATTTCTTACCCATCGGAGCTTGAGGTAAGATAGGTGAAATAAAAAACATCTCACTTGAGGAACAAGCGAGATGTTGATTTACTCCCGCTTGGTAAGCCAAACAGGACTAATGCTTTTGCACTAGCCCGAGTAACGCAACAACAAAGCAAAGTTTGAAGATTGGGTTGACTTCATGTTCGACTAACTCCTTTTTTGAGATGGTTTCTTATTGTTTAGTATTTTAGCACAGTATCATAGGCCTGTCAAGAAAAAGTCGATATTTTCTGAAAATTTTTAATATGCTGGATTATTTTGTAGCTTTATTACCATAAATCCGAGAAAGAAAAAGAAGCAAGGTAAGTTCTGCTTCTTCTATTTTTTCAGGAATCGCAACATAGTTTATTTGCTCTCTTCATCCAGCTTTTTCTGAAAGCGTCTGTTCTCCTGATAGCGAGCTTCGAGAACATCGTCTATCCGCTTTTTGTATTGCTGATGGTATTGATCCAGATTATCCTCTATTTGAAAAATATAAGGTTGAGCCGCTGTCAAAGGAATCTCTCTACAAGCATAAGAAATCGCCTCTAAGAGTTTGTTCGTCTCTCTATCAAACTTATAGTAGTAAGCATCTAACTCTGTCTCTACTCGCTCAATCTCACGCAATTTTAGAGCATGTTCATCTTCTAGTTCCTTACGCTTCTTTTTATTCAGCATTGCCTCACCTCCTAACCCTTAATTGGGCTATCCAAAGAAGGCATCTGCATCGTCTGAGTTAGATGAGTTTCAGCAGCTTGCGCTGCCTTCCCTTCAAATCCACCCTTAATGTCATTGACATAGTTAGTAGAAGCATAATTTTTCATATCCAAAGCCGCCGCCTGTAGCTGAGCTACCAGATCTAATCCTTTTGCAAGGATAAGCAGCTCTTTGGCCACTATCAAAGCCTTGATAGCCTGCCTCTCCTGCTCCTTCATCTTTTCTTTAAACTGTCTCTCTAACTCCACTCTAGTTACGAGCGCATCATCATTTGGTATAAGCATTTTCAATAACCCTCCATGATCCTTTCACATCTGCTAAGAGATTATTGAAATCCTCAGCTTGCTGAGTATCGACTGCTGCAAAATCTCCACTAGCTCTGACCAAAGTCGTTCCTAACTGTTCAATCTCTGTCAGGAAGCCTTTTGCGGATGTGTTTGTATTTGTTTCAACCGAATCGTCCCAGTAGTGCTTTATATCAAAATCAATCAATAAACTCTCCACTTCTGAGTCACTCAAATAAGTAGCAAGGCCAGCTGCCTCTGTTCTTGCGTCGTTAATTATCTTTTGGACAGATTCCTTGGCATCCGACAATAAAGTTTTGACATGTTTAACTTTATCTTCTATTTCAAAGATAGCCAACTGAGCTGCAGTCTGAAGGAGACGAGCACGAACTAAAATTCTCTCTTCACCTGTAAGATTGCCACTTCCAAGCTGTTTCTGATAGCTTGGAATCATTTTCTTGTCCCACTTCATCGACTCTCTACGTGCTTCATCAATGATTGCTTGATAATCCCGCTTAAATTCATAGAAAGCAGATGTAGAAATACCTGCACGCGCAAAATTTGCCGTTCCAAAAGAAGAAACGTCAACAACAGCATTCATGAATTTTATCGCCTCATCATCAGTCAAACCTTGCATACGAAGCAAATCTAAAAATTTCGCTTCTAATCTCGCAAGCTTCTCCCCTGCTCTCAGAAGTTCTGGATGAAAATCTTCTGAAGCCACTAAAAATCCACCCTTGCCATCTGCCTGAAAAACACCAAAATCATGAGCACTATCAGACATAAAGTCAAAGCGAGTATAATGAAGAGGCACAATTATATGAGCTGTTCCCAATTCCTTACGAGTTGGCTTTTCTCCAGGTTTCTCTAAATTATAGATTGTATTCTCACGATTAAGCATACTAACAATATCAAAAGGGTTGACATAGTATTCTAGTTTTTCACTAATTGCTTTAATCCTATCATCATCAACTCCCATTTTTTTCAAACTATCGGTAGTATCCGGTCCATCGAAAAGAACGACCTTTCCAATTTTATCAAATTCTTGTTGGCTCAGATTAGCTATTCCTTGAACTGTCACCATAGTCCCCAGCGAGTGGGCTGTAAGATCCATCGTAGCTTGGGGAGCTTTCTCGCTCATTTCTGCAATAGTAGCTTTCATTCCCTCTGTTGCTAGTCTAGCCTGAGGTATATGCGAGTCAAATAAAGCAAAATTAGCATCATTAATAAGCCAGTCATTCAGATTTAAAGGCTTAATTCCTTCTTTCTTAACTCTCTCAGTATTGAAACCATCACTACCTCGAATAGCCATATAAGTATGCTTTGTATCCTTACCTAAGGTCGGTGTATCTGTTAGAAAATATGCA
The DNA here is from genome assembly GCF_000212855.1 of Streptococcus sanguinis SK355. Classification (GTDB taxonomy): domain Bacteria; phylum Bacillota; class Bacilli; order Lactobacillales; family Streptococcaceae; genus Streptococcus; species Streptococcus sanguinis_A. The sequence continues at coordinate 1,564,569 of NZ_GL890993.1, read as the reverse complement.
TTAAAACCAACTCTCTCATTAGTTAAACGACCTTTCTGGTAAGGTCCTAAACCTGCTTTCTCTTTATAATCAGCAATTTTCTTATCATTATCATCCACAAAGGGTAAATCTAATCCCTTTTCAACGTGCAAATCTGGATCTGGCTGTAGGTAAACTTTGCCATCATTATCGAGTTTCTTACCTCCAGGGGTGATTTCTGTTATCTTCCCATCTTCATCTCTTACATAAGCATCATTTGAAAAATCAAATTCTAGAGAGCCACCATTATCTAATATTTTTTGATTATCTTTCAATTGAGACTCATAGGGGAATCTAATTGGTCTTCCATGGTAAGCAGATTGAGCTAAATCTGCATAAAAATTATCAAAGGTTTTTAAATTACTATTACTCAAAAATTCTACCTCCTACTCGCAATGGGCTTCCTTGCATCATAGTATCAAAAACAATTTGTTCATTTTTAATTCTAAACATAACCTGCCATGTCGATCCTTCTATATTATTGAAGCCTCCTCCAACTATTACAACCTCACCTCCTCCTTGCGGTGTTCCATTTCCAACTTCTTCCCACATGGTTTCATTCCAATCTATCTGAACAGATTCTATCTTTGAATTTTGAGATTTAACAAACTCCTTAATCTCTTCTTCATGCTTTTTAAGATAAGCAAGCTGTTTTTCATGCGGATCTTGCTCTTTCTTTTTCTCCTGCTTAGTTCCATGTGTAAACAAATTTTTATTTTGAAGTGTCATAATTGTTCCTCCAATAACTAGAGTAGCGGTTATTGCTACAATTGATAGAGTAGCTATTTTGCTTTTTTTCATCATTTGGCCTCCTAGATAAAGAGAAGTTACTATTATTATATCATGAATGCATTAAAAAAATACTTTTAAAAAGTATTCCGTAAAATATGAAATTTACAAACTGTGCTAAATCTGCATAAAAATTATCAAAGGTTTTTAAATTACTGTTACTCATAAATATCCCACACATTCCCTTCCAAGATTCTTATCGGCTGCATTTCATAAATAACCAGCTTCTCAGGAACTTCATTTGAATCGTGGTTTAAGGGGATTCCTAATGTAAATTCAGTGTCTTTGTTATTATTTATTCTACCGTTCAAAGTTAAAATATATCCAACGACTTGTGGGGTGCCGTTCCCTATGTCTTCAACTTTCATACTGTCCCAATCAAATTGAACACTTTCAACTTTAGGATTCAAAGCTTTAACAAAGTCAGCCAACTCTTCTTCATGCTTTTTAAGATAAGCTAGCTGTTTCTCTTGTGGATCTTGCTCTTTCTTTTTCTCCTGCTTAGTTCCGTCTGTAAACAAATTTTTATTTTGAACTGTCATGATTGTCCCTCCAATAACTAGAGTAGCGGTTATCACTACAATTGATAAAGTAGCTATTTTGCTTTTTTTCATCATTTGTCCTCCTAGGTAAAGAGAAGTTACTATTATTATATCATGAATGCATTAAAAAAATACTTTTGAAAAGTATTCTAGTTAAATTAGAAATTGGCTGACTGCGCTAAATCTGCATAGAGATTATCAAAGTTTTTTAAATCACTATTGCTCAAAAAGATCACCTCCTAATCTTATACCATTGCTGATACCCATGCTTTCCAAATCAACTTTTCCATCTTTGATTTCTATAAGGACATTCCAGTCTGAATCTTTTAAATTATTAAATTCACCAAATATACTCACAACTTCCCCTCCGCCTTGTGGGGTTCCATTTCCAATATCTTCCCAGCGCGTTTGATTCCAATCAATCTGGACCGATTCTATCTTTGAATTTTGAGATTTTACAAACTCCTTAATCTCTTCTTCATGCTCTTTCAAATAAGCCAACTGCTTTTCACGTGGATCTTGCTCTTTCTTTTTCTCCTGTGTAGTTCTATTTGTAAACAAATTTTTATTTTGAACTGTTATAATCGTCCCTCCAATGACTATAGTAGCGGTTAGGCTTACAATTGATAGAATAGCTATTTTGCTTTTTTTCATCATTTGGCCTCCAAAGTAAAGAGAAGTTACTATCATTATATCATGAATGCATTAAAAAAATACTTATAAAAAGTATTCTGTAAAATACGAAATTTACGGACTAAGCCAAATTAGCATAGAATTTATCAAAGTTTTTAAATTGCTATTACTCAAAAAGTTCACCCCCAATACGTAAAGGACTACCAATTCCAATAGAATGAATTAGAATTTTTCCATCTTCAATCCTAATAATAACACTCCAGCTTGATTTTTCTATATTATTAAAGCCTCCATAAACCTGAACAATATCACCTCCACCTTGAGGGGTTGCATTTCCTATCTGATCCCATTGTGTCTGTCCCCAATCAATTTGAACTGTTTCTATCTTAGGATTCAAAGACTTAATATACTGCTCAATATCCTTCTTATGTTTTTTAAGATAAGCCAGCTGTTTTTCACGTGGATCTTGCTCTTTCTTTTTCTCCTGTGTAGTTCTATTTGTAAACAAACTTTTATTTTGAACTGTCATAATCGTCCCTATAATTATCAGTATAGCAATTACTACTAGGAATACACTCTTCCTACTTTTCATTTCAAATCATCCTTTCAAACCTGACATTATTATAACATAAATGGATTGACAGAATCTCATCTTACCTTTATAAAAAAATACTGAAGCAATCAAAAGAAAAACACCTAACTGTTAGTTGGATAATTAATTATTAAGTCACTTCATCTCCTCACGTACTGAACACCTCGGAAAAGGAGAAAGGCTGTTAAAATCAACGAAACAAGCCAGATGGTCTTCAAGAGGTAAAATTGAATCAGATAGGTAGAGATGATGGCTCCGACTACAAAGCTTGCTAATAGGGCTACAAAGAAAAGGCCTTCTTTCAAATCTTTCCCTTTCTTGTTTCGAGCATAGTTGCCAAAAGCTACCATAGTTTTCTTGATATTCCCCGTCATAAAAGAGTTGTTATAGACAATGCCATCCACCTCGCCAAAAGCCGTCGCAACTAGGCCCATGCAGAAAGCTAGTGGTGGTACGATATAGAGACGAGGCACATTTGCTGGTAAAAATCCAGCGACAGCTGTCGTCAATATCAAAGGAAAAACACTGGACAGCCTGCGCCAAGAATGCTCAAAATGATGCTGAAAAACAGTCATCAGAAAAATCCCCAGCATAAAAGCCAACATAGTTGCCAATTTCACTTCGATTCCGCTGGTTTCCTGATTGATAAGCTCGACCGAAAGAAAAACGACGTTTCCCGTCTGACCTGCCACCAAGGTACTACCCCTCTCAATGAAGGTATAGGCGTCGATAAATCCTGCACAAAAGGTCAAGAGGCAGGCAAAAAATTTTGAACGAGAGTGAAACTCTCTTTTTACAAATTGTTTCATAAACCACCTACAAAATAAGGGAGTGACCAGACTCCGAAAATCATAGATTTCAGTCCGTCCACTTCCCCTTGCTAGATTACATTTCAAAAATCTTGCAGCTACTGCGATTCGCCAAATTGACAGCTATTTATTTCCTCAAATGACGGAGCAGAAAGCTACGTGTCCTAGCCTTCTCTGGCTTCCTTAAGGATTTTTTCAATCTTGGTCGTAATCAGGTCAATAGCCACCTTGTTAGAAGCTCCCTCTGGAATGATAACATCCGCATAGCGCTTGGTCGGCTCGATGAACTGATGGTACATAGGCTTTACGACTCCCAAATACTGCTCAATAACGCTATCCAAACTGCGTCCACGCTCTTCCATGTCTCGCTTAATCCGACGAATAATCCGAACATCGTCATCTGTGTCCACAAAGATTTTAATATCCATCAAATCCCGCAGGCGCTGATCTTCTAAGACCAAAATCCCCTCAACTATGAACACATCCTGAGGCTCCTGACGATAGGTTTTTTTGCTGCGGGTATGCTCCGTATAGTCATAAGTAGGAATATCCACAGGCCGACCAGCCAAGAGCTCCTTGATTTGCTCAATCATCAGGTCCGTGTCAAAGGCAAAAGGATGATCATAGTTGGTCTTAACCCGCTCCTCAAAAGTCAGATGCGTCTGATCCTTATAGTAGGAGTCATGCTCAATCATGGCAATTTTTTCGTTTGGAAAATTAGCCAAAATTGCTCGAGAAACACTGGTCTTTCCGCCTCCGGAACCACCAGTCACACCAATAATAATAGGTCTATTTTGCATTATAAGCTCCATCTCTTGTTATCTTATCTATTTTACCGCAATTCATGTTATAATGAAAGAGCTAAAATAAAAAAAAGTACATGCTTAAAAATAGAAAAAAGGAGGTTTTTATGTTCAAACTTGGAATCATCGGAACAGGTTCTATTTCTCATGAGTTCATCAAGGCCGCTCACTCAACAGGCGACTATCAGCTGGCAGCAGTCTACTCTCGGACTCTGGCTTCTGCTGAGCGCTTTGTGCAAAACTATGAAAATACAGCCGTCTATACTGAAATGCTGGACTTTCTGTCGTCTGATATCGATGTCGTCTACATTGCTAGCCCCAACAGTTTGCACTTCAATCATGCCAAGGTAGCTATTCTGGCTCGTAAACACGTCATTGTCGAAAAGCCAGCGGTTTCTCGTCCCAAAGAATGGCGGGAATTGGTCAAGCTGGCGGACGAGCATCAAGTCTATCTCTTTGAAGCTGCCCGCAACTATCATGAGCAGGCCTTTGATACAATCAGTGATTTTCTCAAGGACAAGACCGTCTTGGGAGCCAACTTCACCTATGCCAAGTATTCTTCTAAAATGCAGGCTCTACTTGCAGGAGAGCAACCCAATGTTTTCTCAGCTAAATTTTCTGGCGGCGCTTTGATGGACTTAGGTGTCTATACAGTCTATGCGGCTATCAGACTTTTCGGCCATCCGCGCTTCGCTCGCTACAGCGCCCAGCAGCTAGCCAATACGATTGATTTAAATGGAGCCGGCTGTCTCATCTATCCAGACTTTCAAGTTCAGATTCAGGCCGGTAAAAATATAAACAGCAATCTGCCTGCGGAAATATACACGGATCAAGGAACTCTGACTTTAGACGGGATTGAATTTATCAGCTCTGCTATTTTCCAATGTCTGGATGGTCAAGAGGAGGTGCTGCCTATCAAGCGTGCTTCACACACCATGCTGGAAGAAGCTCAAGCTTTTGCGCGAGTGCTCAAGGGCGGACAGGATGCGGCTTATGAGAAATGGTTGAATGCGGCTACGGCTGTTCACGAAAGCTTATTTGCCATGCGCAAGGACGCTGGCATTAGATTTGAGGTTGATGATGATTAAGGAACTATTTCCCCCGAGTTGGCAAAATCAGCTGGCTCAGCTAGGATTTGAAAATTTGACAACTATTCAGGAGAAGATGTTTGAGCCTATTTCTGCAGGCGATACGGTGCTGGGAATTAGTCCGACTGGTACTGGCAAAACTCTGGCCTATCTCTTTCCCAGTCTGCTCAAGCTGACACCTAGAAAAGCACAACAGCTCTTGATTTTAGCTCCTAATACTGAGTTGGCTGGACAAATTTTTGAGGTATGCAAGACTTGGGCGGAGCCTTTAGGACTGACAGCCCAGATCCTGCTCTCCGGTTCCAGCCAGAAGCGACAGATTGAGCGCCTTAAGAAAGGTCCGGAGATTATCATCGGAACGCCTGGGCGAATTTTCGAGTTGGTCAAGCTCAAGAAAATCAAGATGATGAATGTCGAAACCATCATTTTGGATGAGTTTGACCAGCTGCTCAGTGATTCTCAGTATCACTTTGTAGATAAAATCACCCACTATGCGCCTCGTGACCACCAGCTGGTATATATGAGTGCCACCGCTAAGTTCGACCACAATAAGATTGCTGAAAACACTCTAGAAATCAGCATTGAAGACCAAGTTTTGGACAACATCCAGCATTTTTACATGCAAGTTGAAAAACGTGATAAGGTGGAGTTGCTGCGCAAGTTATCCAATGTAGAAGATTTCCGTGGACTGGTCTTTTTCAACGCTCTGTCAGACCTAGGAAGCGCCGAGGAAAAGCTCCAGTATCGTGAAGCCAACGCAGTTTCTCTAGCCAGCGATGTCAATGTTAAGTTCCGGAAGGTGATTCTGGACAAGTTCAAAGAACACCAGATTACTCTCTTGCTGGCAACCGACTTGGTTGCTCGCGGCATTGATATTGACTCGCTGGAATGTGTCATCAACTATGAGCTTCCGCGAGATTTAGAAACCTATACCCATCGCTCTGGGCGAACCGGCCGTATGGGCAAGGAGGGCTATGTCATCACCTTCATCAGCCATCCAGAAGAACTGAAGACATTAAAAAAATACGCCCCCGTTGGTGAAATTGTATTAAAAAATCAAGAACTTTATGTAACAAGTTAAACTAAAAAGCTTTGGAAACATTAGATTTCCAAAGCTTTTTTACTTATTAGCAACAAGAATTTCAAAAAGCTAAACCCAAGGACCGTCTTAGTCTCTACCATAATAGATACGATGGGGCTCTAGCTGACCTTCCAGCAGCTCATCGACCGTTACCAAAGTATAGCCGTTATTCTTCAGATACTCGAGGACACTTGGCAGAGCGTCAATGCTGGTCTGGTGAATATCATGCATGAGAATAATCGAGCCTGGCTGGGTTTTAGCAATCTCTTGCATAATGGCCTTAGTATTGCGTGTCTTCCAGTCTAGACTATCTACATTCCACATGATAAAGGACTGGTCAACCGAATTTTGGATTGTAGCATTAATAGCTCCATAAGGAGGCCGCGTAATCGTTGGCTTGATGCCTATGACATTGTTAATAGCGGTCTGGGTATCAAGGATTTCTTTTTGGGCTGTCTCCAGAGGAAGTTTGGTTAAGACCGGATGGTCCCATGTATGAATCCCAATCTGATGACCTTCATTGTGCACGCGCTTGACAATCGCTTCATTACCAGCAATGTTTTGCCCAACCATAAAGAAGGTCGCCTTGGCATCATATTTCTTGAGGATATCCAGAGCCTGCGGTGTTGTCTTAGGATCTGGACCGTCATCAAAGGTCAGAGCAACCATCTTCACATGCTTCTTAGCCTCAAAACTCTGATAAGCTGCCAAGTCATCGCCGGTCAGATAGTCCGCATTGATCTGGTCATAAAAGCTAGATAAAGGAACGTCAATGCTGGTTAAGCCTTGCACTTCCTTGCTCAATTTAATAGAAAAATGGCTGTACTCATAGCGGAAAGACCATTGACCCAACTCCGTTCCATTAAGGTTATTGAGAATTTCCGTCTGCACCGCCTCATCGGCCTGCCTAAAGGTCAGCTGGCTGGAAATTTCGTTGATGAAGATTTCCTTAGCTGCATCAGGATCCTGAAAGAGCTTATCCAGAGTGAAAGGGCTGCCGTCTGCACCGAGGTAGCTGTCAGCAATCTCCCGCTCTTCTCCTTTGCTGATTTTCATCTCTTTGACATGATAGTCCTTGCGATGCACCAGCACTTCTTTAACATCCTTCAGGCTCGTTTCTTTTTCCTCAGCATAGTAGAAGGTCAATTCCTCAATCTTATCGCCCTTCTTCTGATTATCCTTAATCGTCTGGCTATCTGCGTCCATCTGCTCCTTGACGCTTGCCATGACCTGACCATCTAGTAGAGGATAGAAGGACTCCACATAGTGGCTGCCAATCATCTTGCTCTGCTTTTCAGTATTTTCAGCGTGCAAGGTCTCTTCTTGGGCAATCAGCACACTAACCTTCTCTTGCAATTCCTTTTCTTGGAAAATAGCGTAAATTTTTACAGCACCCAGAAATAGAGCAGCAACAAAAGCTAAACCTAGCAAGCTGAGAATGATGAGTGTTTTCTTGCCGTGTTTCTTGTTATTTTGTCTTTTCATACACCTGTCCTAAATGAATAAAAATCATCATTTATCTTGCAAAATTAACTGCAGCTAGATGTTAAAGACTCTTCTCACGAATGACTTCCACCTTGTAGCCATCAGGATCTTTTACAAAATAATAATTAGGCGGGTTGCCAGGAAGACCTTTTGGATCTGTCACTTCATAGCCTTTGGCCTTGTGCTCAGCGTGCAGACCTTCCAAGTCTGGCGTGCTAAGTGCCACATGAGCAAAGCCATCCCCAATCACATAAGGACCATGGTCATAGTTATAGGTCAGTTCCAGCTCATAATCATCGCCTTCCAAACCTAGATAAACGATAGTAAACTGATAATCTGGAAAATCCTTGCGACGAAGCTCCTTAAAGCCAAAAGCCTCTGCATAAAAAGCGATAGACGCTTCCAAATTCTCCACACGCAAACAAGTATGTAACATTTTTGATGCCATAATTTCACCTCATTCTTTCTTGTCTATTATTATACCCTATTTTGGGCAAAACTTATATTAAATTTTTAAAAAAGTAAATGAAAGCAGATAAAAAGCAAGCCAATAAGGCCTGCTAAGAATTGTTTTTCAAAAACTGTTCAATGAAGTCGCTATACGAATTCCATTGAGGCATGGGAATGCTTTCTTTCTCAGCACTTCTTTTGATTTCAAAATATTGATCAACCCATTCGGCATAGCCTGAATGCATATGATTTGTGACCATTTCAGCAACCAAAGGCTGACTCAACATGAACTTCATTACTGGAACCAAGAGAAATAGGGGCAGGGATAGATATTTAGTAGGTTTATAACGATGTTTAGGAATGCCATATCGCTGACAGAGTTCTAAACCTTCTCGCCAAGCGCAAATCATCTTTCGAATTGCTTTTTTATCTTTCAAGAGTGCATCAAAAGTCTCTGCTTCTGCAACTGCACCTGCCATTACCGCCTCCTGAAGGCAGTGAACCTTCATCCAAGAAGCCAAGTCAGGCATAGCATCAATACCTATCCCACTAGCTGTGAAGATAGGAGACAACTCTGATGTGTAAGAATCATCATCAAGTAACGTAGCTTCTTTGAAAATGATAGCTTGGATCCGACCATCACTCTTTCGCCCTCCTCCAACAGAAGAAGGAAAAGCTAACGACACTTGCTTTCTATCCAAATAAGAAGGAATCTTGGAGTTGATATTCCAGTTATTCTGTAAAATAAGTAAATGAGCTTTTTCCTTTATAGCCGCCAAATGATTCAATGCCTGCTCTAGTTGCAAACTATTTACCGTTAAGAGAATCAGGTCATAGTCTTGAGCAATGCTCGTCACCAATGGCGGCTGGAAATGATATTCTTTATAGACCTGTTCATCTTTCCTTAAATCTTTAATAGAAAGTGTGAAGCCTTGCTCTAAAGTCGACAGCTTATGCTCTCTAACTAAGACAGTAACTTGATGTTGATTAGACAGTAACCAAGCGTATGTCAAACCGATTGTGCCAGCACCATAAACCAAAATGTTCATATTAGGCCTCTCCCGCTATTTAACAGAGCGCTTTTTCGTTTCCTTCAGTAGCAGTTTAACTTCAAAGACCGTGCCTTTTGGTTTGTTGTCCTTGACATAAATAGTGCCCTTGAAAGCATCGGCAATCTGCTTGGCCAGAGATAGCCCCAGACCAAAACCACCTTTCTGACGGGTCCGAGCCTTGTCCACCCGATAAAAGCGATCAAAAATCTTCTTCTTATCTTCATCGCTGATACCAGGGCCATTGTCCGCCACTCGGAAAATAAGGTAACGATCTGTCGAAGTAGCCATGACACTGATTACGCCGTCATCATCTGTGTACTTGATAGCATTGTCAAATAGGATAGTCATCAGCTGTTTGAGGAAAATTTGATCTGTCACAATAGGGTGCTTGATCATATTTTCTGAATGAAAGGCTTTTTTATTCTCCCTTGCGATAATGCAGTAATTAGCAAAGGTCGTATCAAAAAATTCTGGTTCGACTTCACCATATTGAGGCTTGATGCCATCATCGCGACGGGCCAGGTTGAGCAGATTGGTCGTCAATAGACGCATATTGCGTACTTCATCCAAGCTAGAAGCGATATTTTCACTGCTCTGCATAATTGTTGCTTCAGGCTTACGAAAGAGTGTTTCTAAACGGCTCTGCAATACCGCCAGAGGAGTCCGCAGCTCGTGACTTGCATTTTCCACGAAAGCCTTCTGCTTCTGGATACTTTCCAGCAAGGGCTTAACACTCATCCGAGCCAGATAAATACTAGCAATCAGGGAAATTCCCCAAAAGCTAACCATAACCATGGCAATCAGTTGCTCATGCTTGCCGCTGGTCTGCTCCAGCTGACTAATACTAGTCATGACCACAGCATACTTGATATCAGGATACTCATTATTGGGGTCAATATCAAAGAGATATGCCCGATAGCTTTCTGTCTGGCCAAAGCTGTTGCCAATCACGATTTCCTTGATTTGATTCAGATAGGACTTGTTAAAGTCCAAAGAATTAAAGTCCAGAAAGCCATCGCTCTTGCTGGTGGAAATATTTTTATAATTATCATCCAAAAGCAGGGCAAAAGTATTAGAACTGAAATTTGGCGTCGTCAGATTGTCAGGCTTAGGCTCTTCGTTTGGATCGCCATCTGGCTCTTTACTGCTTTTAGGACTTTTAGTGTTGACCTTATTGCTCGGATTAGACTGCTGACCTGTCGTCCGATAGGCCAAATCTGCTACTGAACTAGGATCATTACTCAGGTTTTTAAGATTTTCATCAACAGACGTATAAAGGCTGGAGCGCATAACCTGAATAATAATCAAGGTCATGGCTGAGAAGATTAATGTAAACAACCCAAAATAGCGAATGAAATAAGAGAAATCATCCGCATAAAAGGTCTTCTTGATTTTATTCAGCATCTTTTAAAATGTAGCCGACACTACGAAGAGTATGTAGGTTTTTCGCAAATGCCGTTCCTTTCAGTTTTTTACGAATCTTGGAAACGTACACTTCAACAACGGAAACAGTGGTATCACTGTCAAAGCCCCACAGACGGTCAAAAATTTGGGTCTTAGGCAAGATTACATTTTGATTTTGCAGGAAATAAACCAAGAGGTCGAACTCTTTACCAAGCAACTCAACGTCTTTACCGTCTTTCAATGTTGAATTTGTGGATAGATTGACTGTCACATCACCATAAGAAAGAGTATTCTCGTTGAATTTACCAGCACGTTTCAAGAGCGCCTGGATCCGCATTTTCAGTTCTTCCAAATAGAAAGGTTTTGTCAGATAGTCATCAGCCCCGAGCTCAAAGCCATGTCCTTTGTCATCCAAGCTTTCCTTAGCTGTCATGATGAGAACAGGGGTAGTGACTCCTTTTGCCCGGAGATCTTTCAGCACTTGGAAACCATCTTTCTCGGGCAGCATGAGATCCAGCAAGATGAGGTCATAAACACCGCTCTCTGCTTCATATAGGCCTTCTTCGCCATCAAAAATCTGCATTACATCTGCAAAATCATCCAAAAAATCAAAAACTGAGTTTGACAGTCCAAGGTCATCTTCTACCAATAGAATTTTAATCATCTTTCTTTCCTCCAATAAAACTTCCCAAGATTATGTCTTTTGGTTTTTGTTTTATTTGCTATTCTTATTATATCATGACTTGGGTCAAAATCAGTAAGTTTTTTCTACGACTGCGACGTTTTATTTTCTTTTGTCGACTTATTATTGTTCTTGTCCGATTGTTCATTTGTGTTCGTTGAAGACTTTTTCTTGTTTTTCTTCCCGTTGTCATTTTGCTGAGCAGAAGAATCCTTGCTCTTGTCCTTGCCAGAGTGCTGACCGTCTTGAGGCGGCATGCCTTGGTCTTGACCGTTCTGTCCTGAACCACCATCCTGCGTCGGCATGCCATTACCCGGTCCGCCGTTTTGACCATTCTGACCTGGTTGCGGAGGCATGCTATTTCCTGCATCCTGACCATTTTGTCCCTGCTCCGGTGCTCCAGGCACAGTAGCTGGCTGTTGAATAGCTGATTGCTGACTGTTTGTACCGTGAATAGCTGTCGCAAGACCATAACCTCCCAGAAGTCCGACTGCTAGAGCACTACCCGTTGCAACCGTCAGCCACCATTTGGTACTTTTTTCTACAACAATCATTTTTTCCATATCCATTAAATCTATTACCTTCTTTCTTTTTTAATTTTTCTGACTCATTCTATCAAGCAAGAAGCTAATGCAGCTTACAAGTCATCCAATACACATCCTTTCACTAGAATAGCATTATCATATAGTTTTTTACTTAAACAGGACTGAATTTTTTCTTAAAAAAGACTAAAAATGCGAGAAATTGGAAATAAAGCTCTTTATTGTCATTCGTATATTGTAATAAATTGAACTTTTATTTTCAAAATTTTATAACACAAAAAACCTGAGATAGGCTACTATCTCAGGCTGTTCTAGTCATTATAATCAAATCCATTAAATCGCAGCTCGAATCGCTTTTTCCACTGCTTCTTTCTCGCGCTTCACTAGTTCAACACGCGCAGCGATTTCCTTGATTCCCATGCTAATGTTTCGGCTAATCGCCATATCATCCAATTGTGGCTCAAAGAAGGCTTTGTACTCTGCCAATCTTTCTTCTGTCTTGAAGACCACAGCTGGGCTAATGACAAAGCTATCAAAGCTCATGTCGCCACCTAGCGCTGCCTTGATCCAGTCCCAATTCTCACGCGCCCAAGTCCACACTGCTTCTTGAGTAAAATCACGGCTGAGGAAACGGGCATACCAAGCTGACAAATCCTGCGGTTTCACAGTAAATTTATCCTTCCAAGTCGCTAAAAGTTCATCCAAGGTTTCCATGTTCTTCGTATAAGAAAGGGCTGTAGAAAGAGCATTTTTGAAGCTTCCATCATTTGAAGCAACATATAGGTCCAGATAAAGCTTAGTCAGCTCCTTGCTTTCATGATGCTTGATTTGGTTGACAAGTACCTGCAGGCGAATAGCGGCAGGGAGTTTTTCCAAATTATCACGATAGCGGTCAAAAATCTGGCTTGCTTGAGCTTTAGCTGTCTCATCTTCAGCCTTAATCATATTACCCACAATCAGCTGACGAACCATCTCATCCTCATCACTTTCGCCTTCCTGTTTTTCAAAGCCAAGACGGTCGAAATTACTTTGACTGAGAATTTTCAACAGGACTTTGTAATCTTCTTCAGTCTGACTGCCTTCATCCACAAAGCGATTCAATCCTTCCAGCACTTGGGAAACAGCTGAAACCACCATATAAGAAGTTTCGTTTGCCAGCTTGCTGATGACTGGCAGCAGGTCCGCATAGGAAATCTTACCAGACTCTGCCAGAAGTCGACGCTCCTGCATGATTTGCAACTTACTGATATTGTCCAAAGAGCTAAGATTATTTAGAAGAGCATCCAGCAACTCACCTTGATAATCTGTAATATAGTGGGCAGTGTTTTCTGTATTAAGACGCAGGGCTCCTTCATTTTGCGCTGCCAGGGCTGCATAATTAGGAATTTCCAGTCTTTCTGTCGTCAGAGTATCAGGAAGTCCTTGCCAGTTGCTGTTGAGCGGTACTGGCCAGAGGCGACCTTTGTCCTTGTGCTCCCCAATGAAGAACTGCTTCTGGGTCAAAATCAAGGAGTCATTTTCGACATTAGCAGTGACAACTGGATAACCCGGCTGCTCCAGCCAAGCATCCATAAAGGCAGCTACATCACGGCCAGAAGCTTGAGAAAGAGCGTCCCAGAGGTCACGGCCGATAGTATTTCCATACTGGTGCTTCTCAAAGTAAGCACCTAGCCCCTTACGAAAAGCATCGTCTCCCAGCCAACGGCGCAGCATGTGCATGAGACGGCTGCCCTTGGCATAAACGATCGCCCCATCAAAAAGAGTATTAATTTCATCAGGGTGCTTGACCTCTACATGGACCGACTGGACGCCATCTGTCGCGTCACGCTTGAGGGCATAAGGAGCTCCGCTGGTCTGGAAATCTTCAAAAATCTTCCAGCTAGGCTCAATCGCATCAACTGAGACATACTCCATCATATTGGCAAAGCTTTCATTGAGCCAAAGGTCGTCCCACCACTTCATCGTCACTAGATTTCCGAACCATTGGTGGGCTAATTCGTGTGCAACAACCAAGGCAACTGTCTGACGGCTTAGAGCTGTTGAATTTTCATCCACCAGCAAATAGATTTCCCGATAGGTCACCAAGCCCCAGTTTTCCATAGCACCAGCAGAAAAGTCTGGCAGAGCCACATGAAGTGACTGAGGAATAGGATACTTGACTCCATAATATTCTTCGTAAAATTCAATACAGCGAACCGCAATGTCCAAAGCAAACTCTAGATTGCTCTCTGGGTGGGCCTTGGTCGCATAAACTCCTACCAAAGTTCCATTCTTGGTTTTAGCAGTAATTCCTTGCATATCACCTGCAGCAAAAGCCAAGAGATAGGAAGACATACGTGGAGTCGTTTCAAACTTCCAAACGCCAGTCGCTTTGCGGTTTTCAACATCAATTTCCGGCATATTAGACAGGGCCAACTCACCCTCTGCTTGGTCAAATTTCAAAGCCAAATCAAAAGTTGCCTTAGCCTCTGGCTCATCCACACTCGGAAAGGCTTCGCGTGCAAAATGGCTCTCAAACTGCGTAGAAATAATCTCTTTTTTCACACCATCAACCGTGTAGTAAGATGGGTAAATCCCTGTCATATTGTCCGTAATCTTACCAGTATAAGTTATGGTCACCACTACAGGTCCAGCTGCTTCCAGCTCAATATAAAGAGCTTCATTGTCCTTATCAAGAGTGAAAGGGCGAGCTTGGTCAGCCACCTCTACAGCTTCAACCGTCAAATCTTTTTGATGCAGGGAAATCTTACTCGTCTTAGCTTCCCCAGTAATGGTTACCTTGCCTGAAAAAGTCTTGTCGGCACGATTCAGATCCAAAAAGAGATCATAGTGCTCAGGAACAAAAGTTTCAATAAAATGTTTAACTGCTTGCATAAGCTTCTCCTCACCTAGCGAACAACATGGCAAGATTACTCCGCCATACTTGTCCTCTTATAATCTGTTATTATTGTATCATATTTAAAAGATTTCAGTGCAGAATAAATGCAAACAAAAAGACAGGAAAAGCTGTCCATTTGGTTTATGATAATAGAAGAAAGGTCAAGAGTTCTTCTTTTCTTTCTCAAGTTCCTCTAATTTTTTATTATAGATTCGATTTTCTTCGTGATAAGTTTTGTTTAGCCGTTCTTCATAACGCTGAATTTTTCTCTCAAAAATTTCCCTGTTTTCCTCTATTTGGCTTAATTCATATGAGGGGACGGTATCAGGACTATTCCGACAAAAAGATAATATCCATTCGCTCATTTGCTCTGAAACATTTTTAGCTTCTCGTCTCATGTCCTGATAATCCCATTCATACTCGCTGACTTTCTTTCGAAAAGCTATATGCTCGTCATCAAGGCGCTTAATTTTTTTCTGAATATCCATACGGCCTCCTACAGGATAGGACTGGCTAATTCAGGCTTTGGAACAGCCCCTAGCACTTCTTTGACTGAATCCGCCGCCCCACCAGAGAAAGCCCCAGATAAATCTGCAGGCACTTGAGAAGACGCAAAAGACTTCATAGTCTCAGCTTGATTATCCAGCCAGCTTTGCAAAGCTTGACTCTCCTCAAGAAGTATGGCTCTTTTAGATGAAATCAAGCCACGAATAGCTATGCGCTCCTGAATCTTTAAATATTCTTTTTTTATACGTTCGGCTTCAACTCTATCTTCTGTATTTGGTTCAATCATGCTCTTCCTCCTAACTTTTCTCGAAAATCTGGGCACCTTGTTGATCGATTTCTACTATCCTATCTGCAGCTTTGTTTAAGTTCCCTGCAATATTAGTCATAGTATTTTTATAAGAGCTTGCTGAGGCAAGAGTACTTGCTTCTTTTCCATCATTCCAAGCAGTTGACATGCTCAACTCAGATAATAAGCCCTCTACCTCATCAGCAGAAAGATTGTGGGCTAGGGTATAAGCTGCATCTCTCAGTTCTTTGATATGGTTTTCAACACTAGATTTAGCACTTTTTATCTTATCTTTAATCTCTTGCTCATAGACCTCAGCCTGAAGCTGAACGGTTTGCGCACTTGTACGAACGAGTTCCTCTCTTAAACTAATTTTTTTGTCGCCAGAGCTGGTTCTTAAAGAAGCATGCAGTTCATCAATGTATTTCCTATTTATAGCGATTAAATCCTGCTTAGAAGGCTCAGGAGCGAAGTCTCCATATTCCTTTAAATACTCACGAACATAGTATTCAGGAGTCACCTTGTCCATCTCTAAACCATAATTAGCGATTGCTACATTTACTTTGTACGTTTTTGCTTTATATTCAGCAATCTTTCGGACCTGTTTTTCTGTCATGCCAGTAGCGAATAGATTTCTTTTATAATAATAATCTACATCTAACTTATTTCCCTTCATTACTGGTGTTCTTGGGGAGTGACCATCCTGTCCTTCCTCAACTTCAAATCTCATAGTTTGTCCATAAGGAACATCACCATTATTTCCATCTAAGAAAACGACATCGCCTCGACTATCTCTATAGATAGTGGCGTTTTTGTTGAGATAGGCTACTTGTTCTTTTGAAATACCACCTGTGTCAACAGCTTTCTTAGCAGCAAAATCCATAAAATTTGTCACTTTGATTGAACGGTTTTGTTTGAGGCCGTACTTTGAGGCTGTATAAGCTACTCCAGGTCCTGCTTGACTGTGCCCAGACATATTAGAAATGATACCATTATGAGATTTTATCTTTTCTTCGGTAATTTGATAAAACATATCAATATCATCTGATTGTGGAGTCAGCATTCCTGGAAATATTCCGAATGCCCCACTAGCAAAGAATGCTCTTTCAGATGAATCAACAATATTTCGATTTTTCTTCCAGAAATAGGGTTGATTCCCAAATTCTTTTGAATTTTCAAAGGGCATCTGAGTACCAGCAACAACTATCGTTGTTTCTTGGTAGTTTGGATTTGCTCCTTTTTTGTTATCAACAGGTACAACTGCCATTGCTTGAGTTGTACTATCTTGTCGATAAACGATTTGATAATACTCAGGTTTATCATCTGTTCCGGCATTTATAACTGCTCCCTCACTTTTTTTAACATTCCCCTTAAGACCTAACTGTAATCTTCGAACCTCTTGATCAGACAAAGTCATATCATTCTTCTCCTTTGCTAAGCTTAACATTGTAAATGATTTCAGCTTCTGGGCTTCCTTTTTCATCCTTAACAACATCCTTTAACTGACTGTCTTCAACCAATAAAGAAATATTTTCATCTGTACTTCTAGCCTTCGTGAGCTTTGCTTCGTCTGGCAAATGTTTTGCATTTGAAACATCAATGTTATTCCCGTTTGAGTCCTTTAAATCTATAGCTTCATTTCCACCTCCATCAAAATTAAGAATTATATGAGTATCCAAACCATAGCTATTAGGTGTGTAGTTCTTTATTGTTGTTCCTAATGTTGCTTTATTACCATATTTATCATAAATCGTCGGACGTACATAGGCATTTGAGAAAGTTGACCCTTCCTCAGTAATGTAGATTGGGGAAAACTCAATCTTTTCAATACCTTTATAGTGTTCTTTGAAATAGGTTCCATATTGTTCTTCTAATAGTCGAAAGCCATGCTGATAGAGTTTGGCTGTTTTGGGGCTAAGGTTAGGTTTTGTTAGTTTGTTGTACATGTAGATTCCTCCTAATATTACAACGAATAGAATTGTTAAAGCAATAATAATCTTTTTTTTCACAAGACTACCTCCATTATAATGATTTTTCAGAGAGCGGTTTCAAAGTTCTTTTTTAATAGTATAGCATAATACATTTATATTGTCATATAAAATTTTTTAATTGTTCTTGCAAAACTTTGTTCTCAATCATCTAAGAAATGACTATATTTCTTGATTAATTCACGTCACATCATTCTTCCTCTTTACTTAGCTTAACATTGTAAAGAATCTGAGCTTCTGGGCTTCCTTTTTCATCCTTGACAACATCCTTTAACTGACTGTCTTCAACCAATAAAGAAATATTTTCATCTGTACTTCTAGCTTTCGTGAGCTTTGCTTCGTCTGGCAAATGTTTTGCATTTGAAACATCAATGTCATTACCTTCTGAGTCCATTAATTCTATAACATCATTTCCTGAACCATCAAAATCAAGAAATATATGAGTAACCGAACCATAGCTATTAGGTGTGTAGTTCTTTATTGTTGTTCCTAATGTTGCTTTATTCCCATATTTATCATAAATCGTCGGACGTACATAGGCATTTGAGAAAGTTGACCCTTCCTCAGTAACGTAGATTGGGGAAAACGCAATCTTTTCAACCCCTGAGTAATGATCTTTTATATAAGTTCCTAGTTGCTCTTCCAGAAGTCGAAAGCCATGCTGATAGAGTTTGGCTGTTTTGGGGCTAAAGTTGACTTTGGTTACTCTGTTGTATATATAGATTCCTCCTGAAAATACAATGAATAGAATTGTTAAAACAATAGTAATCTTCTTTTTCACTAATATACCTCCAATATAAAGCGTTTTCATAGTTCTTTTCTAATAAAAAGTATAATACCTTAGTATTGTCATATAAAATCTTTTTCATTATTCTTGGCAAACTTCTATCCTCAACTACATAAGAAAATAGTTGTATTTGTTGCTTAGTTCACGCCACATCAATCTTCCTCTTTGCTTAGCTTAACATTGTAAATAATCTGTGCTTCAGAGCTTCCTTTTTCATCCTTGACAACATCTTTTAACTGACCATCTTCAACTAACATTTGAATATTTATATCTATACTTTTTGCATCTGTTAATTTAGCTTCTTCAGGGAGTTCTTTAGCATTTGAGACATCAATACTCTCGTCATCTGAATCAAATAATTCAATTACCTCGTTACCATCCCAGTCAAAATCAACGATTAAGTCCGTAACAATACCCAAACTGTTTGGAGTATAATTTTTTATTTGTGTACCTAGAGTTGCTTGATTCCCGTATTTATCATATATAGTCGGACGTACATAGGCGTTCAACATGGAAGATCCATCATCTCCGATAACATAAATTGGAGAAAATTCAATTTTTTCAATACCTGAATATTTCTCCTTAATATAAGTGCCAATTTGCTCTTCTAAGAGTCGAAAACCTCGCTGATAGAGTTTGGCTGTTTTGAGGCTTAAGTTAGGTTTTGTCAGTTTATTATAGACAAAGATCCCACCAGATACCAAGACAAGAATAAGAGCAAGTGTTATAAATATTTTTTTCTTCATGATTCCCACCTAAATACTTCTCTATGAAAAGACATTGCATACTTTATACTCTTATAGTGTAGCATAGTCGTACTCAAGTTCCAATGAATAACTGGATGCTTGAGCCTCTTCATGAGTATGAAAAAAAGACACGAAATAAATCGTATCTTTTGATGATCACAACTCAATAATTTTACCTGTTTCAAAGTAAACAACCCATTCACAGATATTCTTGGCATAGTCGCCGATTCGTTCCAAGTAAGAGATAACTTGGAAATAGTCGCGGCCAGTCACAATCAGTTCTGGATTTTGTTTGATTTCCTCTGTAGCAAGATCGCGAATATCATCAAAGTATTGGTTAATTTTCTCATCTAGCGCTGCTACGGCATAAGCTTGGTCTACATTTCCATTGAGATAGACGTTCAGAGTTTCTTCGACGAAATTCTTAACATCGCGCCCCATTTTGCTGATGGCATCCTCTACGGACTCGATGCGGACTTCTCCCTTCATCCGAACAGTAGCTTTGGCGATCGATACGGCGTGGTCGCCCATGCGTTCCAAGTCACTGCTGGCTTTCAGCACGGTGATAACAGTCCGCAAGTCCTGAGACACAGGCTGTTGCAAAGCGATGATTTCCAGAGATTTTTTCTCCAGTTTGACCTCGTAGTCATTGACTTCAGCGTCGTCTTCAATGACCTGACGAGCCAGTTCACGATCATGTGTGACAAAGGCACGCACCGTTCGGTTAATCTGCGATAGGACTTCATTTCCCATCGCATAGAATTGATTATGAAGTTTTTCTAAATCTTCTTCAAATTGTACTCTAAGCATAAGATTCCTTTCTGTTATCCAAATTTACCAGTAATGTAGTCTTCGGTCTCTTTGTGGGCTGGATTGAGGAACATCTTCTTGGTTTCATTAAATTCAATCAAGTCTCCGCCAAGGAAGAAGCCAGTCTTTTCAGAAATCCGAGACGCCTGCTGCATGGAGCGAGTGACCAAAAGCATGGTATATTTGTCTTTCAAACTGTAGAGGGTTTCCTCGATTTTCCCAGCTGAGATTGGGTCCAAGGCTGAAGTTGGCTCGTCTAAGAGAATAATCTTAGGGCTAGTAGCTAGCACGCGAGCCACACAAACACGTTGCTGCTGACCACCGGAAAGACCGATAGCGGAATCATTCAGACGGTCCTTGACCTCATCCCAGATAGAAGCACCAATTAGGGAGCGCTCAACTGCTTCGTCCAAAACAGCCTTGTCCTTAACACCATTAATCCGAAGTCCATAGACCACATTTTCATAGATAGTCATAGGGAAGGGATTGGGCTGTTGGAAGACCATTCCGATTTCCTTGCGAAGCTCTACCGTATCTGTCCTCGGACTATAGATATTGTGACCGTTATAAATGACCGTTCCTGTAGTCGTTACTTCTGGATTCAGGTCCCCCATTCGGTTGATGGCCTTGAGCAAGGTTGACTTCCCTGAGCCTGACGGTCCAATCAAAGCCGTAATCTCATTTGGCATGAAATCAAGTGAAACGCTATTAAGGGCTTTCTTTTTATTATAATAAACCGACAAGTCCTTGACTTGCAAAATAGGTTCTGTCATACGTTTTTCCTTCATTTAATTTTACATTCAACCAAAGACTAAGCTTGTTGAATCGTGACGAATACGGACAGCAGCTTAACCAAAGTGGCCTGAAACATAGTCATTAGTGGACTGAAGCTTAGCATTTTGGAAAATATTGGCCGTCTTATCGTACTCAATCAAGTCGCCCAGATAGAAGAATCCAGTGTAGTCACTAGCACGGGCAGCCTGCTGCATATTGTGGGTCACAATGATAATGGTATAGTTATTCTTAAGTTCGAACATGGTTTCTTCCAGCTGCATGGTCGCAATCGGATCCAAGGCTGACGCTGGCTCATCCATGAGCAGAATGTTTGGCTTGACCGAGATAGCACGGGCAATGCAGAGCCGCTGCTGCTGACCGCCAGAGAGAGTCAGGGCTGACTTGTGCAAGTCATCTTTGACCTGGTCCCAAAGAGCCGCTTGCTTGAGTGAAGTCTCCACAATCTCATCCAAAACCTTTCTATCTCTGACACCGGCCCGTTCATGGGCAAAAGTGATATTTCGATAGATGGACTTGGCAAAAGGATTTGGTCTCTGGAAAACCATGCCGATATGCTTGCGCATTTCATAAACATTGATTTCAGGGCGGTTGACATCAATCCCCTCGTAGAGAATCTCTCCAGTCACATTGGCAATATCAATGGTATCGTTCATGCGGTTGAGGCTGCGAAGATAGGTTGATTTCCCTGAGCCAGAGGGACCAATCAAAGCAGTGATTTTGTTTTTTTCAAACTGCATATCAATGCCCTTGATGGATTCCTTTTTACCATAGTAAACATGCAAATCCTTGGTTGACAGGGCTACCTTTTCTTCAGGAAAAGTAATGATATGTTTTTCATTCCAATTATATTCTGTCATTTCTTCTCCTTTAGGCAGAGGTTAATTTCTTATGCAGATAGCTGCCCAGTTTGCGGGCTCCCAGATTGAAAATCAAAATGAAAATTAGGAGAACCGCTGCTGAACCTGCAGAAACAGCCGTTCCATCAGGAATTGTTCCCTCGCTGTTGACCTTCCAGATATGGACGGCCAAGGTCTCAGCCTGACGGAAGATAGAGATAGGGCTGGTAACGCTGAAAATATTCCAGTTGGACCAGTCAAGAGCTGGAGCTGACTGACCTGCTGTATAAATCAAGGCTGCTGCCTCACCAAAGATACGACCGGAAGCCAGTACAATCCCTGTCACAATACTAGGCAAAGCTTCCGGAATGACCACATGCAGGACCGTTTCCCAGCGGGAAATTCCCAAGGCCAAACCAGCTTCACGCTGGGTGTGGTGGACATGACGCAGGCTGTCTTCGACATTCCGCGTCATCTGAGGCAGATTAAAGACTGTCAGAGCCAAGGCACCAGAGATGATAGAAAAACCATACTCAAACTGGACAACGAAGATCAAATAACCAAAGAGCCCAACTACTACTGAAGGCAGTGAAGACAGAATTTCAATACAGGTGCGGACAAAGTTGGTCACTGGACCTTTCTTAGCATACTCTGACAAATAAACCCCAGCCCCCATAGAAAGAGGCACAGAGATAATCAGAGTAATTACAAGCAGGAAGAAGGAATTGTATAGCTGAATCCCAATACCACCGCCAGCTTGGTAAGAAGAGGATTTCCCTGTCAGGAAAGACCAAGAAACATGCGGCAAGCCTCTAACTAAGATATAGAGGATGAGAGAGGCAAGGATGGCAACAATGATACTTGCTATTGTGTAGAGAACACCAGTCGCCAATTTATCTAATTTCTTAGCGTGCATAGTTTTTCTTACCTCTTTCTTTTGTAATTAGTTTAATCACACTGTTAAAGGCTAAGCTCATCATCAAGAGCACCAGAGCTAGAGACCAGAGAACGTTATTGTCCACTGTTCCCATAACGGTATTTCCAATTCCCATAGTCAAGACAGAGGTCAGTGTAGCTGCTGGTGTTGTCAAAGAGGTTGGAATCACCGCTGAGTTACCAACGACCATCTGGATAGCTAGTGCTTCACCAAAGGCGCGCGCCATTCCAAAGACCACAGCTGTAAAAATACCTGAGCGAGCTGCTTTGAGAGTTACCCGCCAAATAGTCTGCCAGCGCGTTGCGCCCATAGCCAGACTTGCTTCACGGTAGTGACGCGGCACAGCACGCAGACTGTCCGTCGTCATAAAGGTTACTGTCGGCAAAATCATAACAAAGAGCACAAAAATACCAGACAAAATCCCAAAACCAGTACCACCAAAGACTGTACGGACAAAAGGCACTACGATTTGCAGACCGATAAATCCATAAACAACAGACGGAATACCAACTAAAAGTTCAATCGCCGGTTGCAATATTTTCGCTCCTTTTGGAGAAACCTCTGTCATAAAGACAGCTGCACCAATCGCAAAGGGAGTTGCTATCAGAGCTGACAGAATGGTAACGATAAAAGAGCCTAAAATCATTGGCAGGGCACCGAATTCCTTACCAGAAGGATTCCAGACGCCACCAAAAAGAAAATCAAAAACATTAACGCCGTTGACAAAGAAAGTAGATAGACCTTTTTGAGCAACGAAGATTAGAATCATAGCCACAATCACCACAATCAGTGACAGACAAGCAAAAGTCAGATAGCGGCCAAACTTCTCCAAGCGAGAATTTTTAGAAGGCGATAACAACTTTTTGGTTAATTCCTCATTTTTCATTTTGAATCTCATTCTATTGCTGTGACATTCCCATCAGCGTCCTTGCTGACTTTCATATCGTTGATTGAGATATAGCCCATGCTGGTTACAACGCCTTTTTGAACATCATCTGATAGCATATAGTCCAGAAATTCAGCAGCCAGACCAGTCGGCTTGCCTAGTGTATACATATGCTCATAAGACCAGAGCGACCAGTTATTGGTAGCAACATTTTCTGCTGTTGGCTCGTAGTTATTAAGTTTCAAGGTTTTTACAGACTCATCAACATAGGCAAAGGCTAGGTAAGAAATCGCACCAGGAGTTTGCGAAACGATATTTTTGACCATACCGTTGGAATCCTGCTCTTGACTCTGCACAGCTGATTTCCCATCCATGATGACACTGTCAAAGGTTGCTCGGGAACCAGAGCTAGCCGCACGATTGATAATCGAAATCTCTAAGTCCTTACCGCCCAGCTCTTTCCAGTTGGTGATTTCACCAGTGAAAATTTTCTGCAGCTGCTCGGATGTCAGATTATCCACGTCAACTTCTTTATTGGCAATCACAGCAATACCGGCTACAGCGACCTTATGGTCCACCAGGTCAGATGCTTTGATCCCTTCCTTCTCTTCAGCGAAAACATCAGAGTTCCCAATTTCAACAGCTCCTGACTGCACTTGAGACAGACCTGTACCAGATCCACCACCCTGCACATTGACTGTTTTACCGATGTTGTTGGAGCCAAATTCATCAGCTGCTGCTTCAACTAAGGGCTGCAGGGCAGTTGAACCTACTGCTGTCATGGATTCACCGCGGTCAATCCAAGATGAGCAAGCTGATAAGCTGAGACCTAAGCCCAGAGCTGTCAGTGCTAAAGCAAATTTTTTCAATTTGTTCAAAAGATTTCTCCTTTAATAAAATCAAGAGGATGGGAAGTATCTTTAGTATTTCTTACTTAGCAGAAAGAAGCTTTTTTCAATACATTCACATCTTCAACTATATCATATAATAGCAGCTTTTCCTAATATTTTATCTAAATCTCAGGCCTTTTGGAAAATAATTTTTCAGGGTTTTTCCAGTCACTTTTGCAAAGCCCAGACCGTTCCCGCCAAGGACTAGTTGGTACCATCCGTTTGGCTGCGTTTCTGCCAGTTCAATCGTCTCGCCTGCAGCATATTTCGTGAAGTCCTGTTCATTGATTTCAACCTGCTTCGAAACCTCGCTGGGCTTCATAGCCAAGCCTAGGGCAAAGCTAGGCTCAAAGCGATTCTTCTTAAATGTTCCTAGATGCAAACCGTTACGGGCAATCTTTAGCTTGGATAAATCTGGCAGACCAGCAGGCAACAAATAGAGATTATCCCCAAAGGTCTGCAGTTCTCCAGTCAAGACTGTTTTTAGATGCTTGTTCTCAAAGTCCTGCCAGAGTTTTCTTTGCTCGCTCGTCAAACGATTCTTACCTGGTTTAATCTTCTTGCAGCTATTCTCACCAGTATAGCGAAAATGAGCTGCAAACTGACCTTCACCTTTGAAGCGATGCGGATACATCCGAGCTGTCTCAGGAAAGCCAATTCCTTCAGTCATCCCGTTTACTTTAGGAATATCAATCAGTTCAAGTGGAAATTCTTCCAGTAACCAAGCAACGATGCCTTCATTTTCTTCAGGAGCCCAAGTACAGGTCGAATAAACCAGGCGACCGTCCTTGGCAAGCATGCTCATAGCAGCTGTTAAAATCTCTCGCTGGAGCTGGGCGCACTGGGCTGGATAATCCGGTGTCCAATACTGGGTAGCATCCGGCTGCTTACGGAACATACCCTCGCCCGAGCAAGGCGCATCTAGAACAATCAGATCAAAATAGCCCTGAAAGACCTGAGCCAGTCGCTCGGCTGATTCATTGGTAACAAGCACATTTCTAGCACCAAAGCGCTCAATATTCTCCACTAAGATTTTAGAGCGTTTGCTATTGATTTCATTGGAGACCAGTAAGCCCGTATTATCTAAAAAAGATAAAAGATGAGTTGACTTGCCACCTGGTGCTGCCGCCAAATCTAAGACTTTCATCCCCTTAGATGGCGCTGCTATCTGAGCTACCATTTGAGCTGCTGGCTCTTGCGAATAAACCAGACCAGTCACATGCTCAGCAGACTTGCCAGACACCTTGCCATAAAAGCCCCAGTCTGTCTCAGGAATAGCATCTGAGAAATTCTGCTGGCCTTCTTTTAGAGGATTGCTGCGAAAGGCTGAAATTGGCTCCTCGTCAAAAGTCGCAAAAAATTCTGCTGCTTCTGAGCCTAGAATCTGCTCATATTTTTCTTTAAAACCTTTAGGAAAGTCCATTTACTGCTTCCCCTTTTCTAAATAAGGCTTCATAGCTAATAGTTTGCACTTAGGTGCCATCATAACGGGCTGCCGAGTCTGGAAATTTAGCTGACTGCCATCCAAAGTCTGGACGATAAAGCCTAGCTTCTCCGCCATAATCGAAGCCGCCGCATAGTCCCAAGGCCAGTTGTAGGAAAAATAAGCCAAGAGACCGCCAGACAGCACCTTGCTAAAACTAATCCCAGCACTGCCATAAACCCGAACCCCTAAACACTCCCGAGCCAAGTCTGCCAAGCCCCAATCATTGGCTTGCAGCATACCGGCATTGGAAGCCATGAGAAAATTTTGAAAAGGCTGGTTCTCAAAAGCAGGAAGTTTCCTGTCGTTACAATAGACGTCAAAGTCTCCGCCACCGTGATAGAGCTGGTCTCTGGTCACATCATAGATTAAGCCAAAACGACCAATTCCCTTTTCAAAATAGGCAATCATAACGGCAAAATCAGCCTTCTGAGTGATAAAGTTGGTGGTTCCGTCAATCGGATCAATCACCCAGACATTGCCATCAGCAATATTATGTCGGAGTCCATTTTCCTCTGCTAAAATAGCATCCTGCGGATAGTGGGCTAGAATCTTAGCCACCAAGTCATCCTGAACCTTCCGGTCCATCTGGGTGACCAAGTCGGTGGCACTGGTCTTTTGACTCACATCCAAATCATCATAGAGATGTTTCCTCAAAAAAGCACCAGCTTGGTAGATGATTTCTTTAGCAAAATGAAATTTATTTTCCAAGAGAAATGCTTCCTTTACCTTTACTTTTTGCCTCTTGAACAGCACGATAAAGCGAATAACCGCTGACGTTTTCAAAGTCACGGCCGATTCGCTTCTCTTGGCCATTGCTAGGAACAACTTGCTTGAAAGCCGCATAGGACTTCAAGAGCTTTTCCGCTTGGACTTTCTGTTCATAAGCTGCTTCTACATCATTAAAAAAAGAGAGCACCGAAGCAAGCTCTTCAGTGCTCCACGATAAATCTAGTGGGTAACTATAATTTTTGTTCATTTTTACTGAATATCTGCCCGCATGGTTGCGGATCTTAACTCTTCCTTACGATAACTCCGAGGCAAGAAAGCACGAATTTCATCCTCGTTAAAGCCGATTTGCATCCGTTTGCCGTCTAAAATAATTGGGCGTCGCAAAAGACTGGGATTTTCCTCAATCAACTGAATCAAGGTTGAAATGGACAAATCCTCCACATCCAAATCTAATTTCTGAAAAATTTTTGAGCGAGTTGAAATAATGTCGTCTGTACCGTTCTCTGTCAGAGAAAGAATGTGTTGCAATTCGGGAGCTGACAGAGGGCTCGTCATGATATTATGTTCCTGAAAGGGCACTTCATGATTTAGCAGCCAAGCACGCGCCTTACGGCAAGAAGTACAACTCGGCGATAAAAATAATGTAATCATGCGTTTCTCTTCTAATTCTGTATAATAACTACCTCTATTATACTAAATTTTATTTGGCTTGACTATATTTTTTTGAAAATTACTGCCGAATGTCATGAAAATATAACTTTTTCAACTATTTCGATAACCAGTCCAACTTCGAGCAATCTGTTCATCGCTCTGCAGCTGAGCAATCAAGCTGTCAATACCATCAAACTTAACCATCTCGCGAATCTTATCCAGCCAGAAAATCCGAATGGTATCTCCATAGATATCCTGAGAAAAATCAAAGATATTGACCTCAAAACGAAGCTCATCACCGTCAAAAGTTACATTTTTCCCAACACTAGCCATACCACGATAGCGCTGACCATTGTGCTCAACGTCCGCGACATAGACGCCATCTCCTGGAAGAAGGACTCGATCCAAGGGAGCTAGATTGGCTGTTGGATAGCCAATCGTCCGTCCTCTGGCATTGCCATGAACCACAATACCGCGAGTGGACAGAGGGTAGCCCAGCAATTCTTGAGTTTTCAGCATATCTCCGACAGCAATCGTCTCCCGAATCCGAGTGGAAGAAATCTTCCGATTATCCAGATTAACCGAGGGAACGATAACAATCTTGCCATTAAAATAATCTCTCAGCTCATGTGACTCTTTTCGGTCTGATCCGAAATGATAGTCAAAGCCAGCTACCACAGCCTTGGCGCGCAGACGAGACACGTATTTCTCAAAAAAGTCCCGAGCTGTATTGCCCGCAAAATGGCTAGTAAAATCAATCAGGTAAAGATAGTCAACACCCAGACTTTCCAGCTGCGCCATCCGGTCTTCAGGGCTAGCCAGATGCAGCATGAGCTCAGGCTGATAGCGGACAAAGGCTAGCTTAGGCGACTCCGGGAAGGTCATCACTGCAATCTTTAGGCCTTGCTCTACAGCAATCTCTCGTGCCTTCTCAAAGAGTGCCTGATGGCCCTTATGCAGCCCATCGAAATAGCCTAGAACAAGGACCGTATCTTCTGTCTGATCAATCCCTTTTTCATCTATAATTCTCTTGGTTATCATCATTCCTCTATTTTACTACGCATTTGCTATTTTTACAATATCCGTTCCGCTCTAAACTGCAAAACATTTAAAAAAATTTTACTGCTCTAGTCAGGGCGTTTGTCAAAATCTGAAAAAAGCAAAACAAAAGGACAGCAGTTGTGCAGTTGCTGTCCTTTTGTGAGGTTTAATGAAATAATTATAACATGCAAGCGCACATTTCATATTACAAAAGAGTAACAATCTTTTGACAATTCTACTGTTAATATTAAAGGAAGACTTTGCGGGGCTTGTAGGCTGCTTCCCGCTTTTCCAAAACGACTACTAACTTCTCCTTATAAAAGCCAGCTAGCTCAGTTTCTTCTGACATCAAGCTGATAAAACGGCCGTTCCTCACGTCCTCAACCTGCTCGTCAGAAAGCTCAACCTTCACTAAATCTCCGATTCCCAATTCGAGTGGTCGGAGAAATGAGAAATCCTCCGTTGCTACTCGCTCCGCTATTTCATCCAAGGTCAAGGCATCATCTAAGCTCATACCTGCTGAGGAAGTCCGTGTCAGCTGGGACATGTGACTGGCAAAGCCAAGCTTGGCTCCTAAATCAACAGACAGAGTTCGGACATAGGTCCCCTTGCTACATTTGACTCGAAAGCGAAAGCGGGCTTGTTCATCTTCATAGGAAATCGGACTGGTGCGCTCGAAACTATAGATGAACACCTGCCGCTCTGGCCGCTCCACTTCTTGACCCGCTCTTGCATACTCATAAAGCTTGCGGCCATTGACCTTGACTGCAGAGTACATGGGCGGAATCTGGCGAATCTCACCGGTCATGGACTCCATCGCTTCATCAATGAGAGCTTCTTCTAAAAGTTCCGTCACTGGAGTCCGCTCTAGGATGTCTCCGCTGGCATCCTCTGTCGTTGTTGAGTAGCCCAGTGTGATTTCCCCCTCGTAGACCTTGCCTTCCTCCTGCATGAACTCGACTAAGCGCGTTGCCTTGCCCACAGCAATCGGAAGAACCCCTACTACATCTGGATCCAAGGTGCCCCCATGACCGATTTTCTTGGTTTTTAAAATCTTGCGTAGCTTAAATACCGCATCATGCGAGGTCATTCCCGCTTCTTTTCTTAGGTTGATAATTCCGTTCATTGATTAACTTTCTAAAAATACTAAAACTCTCTTTTGGAAATCCTTGTCTGCTCTTGCATCATATTCTTGACAGGTCTGAGCCTGAATCAACAGTCACTTTTTGTTCTTGATTTTTTCAAAAATTCCATCAGTTTATATGGATGCTAATGATTGACTAGAAAAACATAACGAAATAGTCACACTTCTATCCGACTTTCAAAAATCTGATAAAGCTGTTCAAGGCGGCAGTCCTCAGTAGTCGTTATTTCTTCCTCCGATAGGAGAACATTTTCCAATATTGGAAAAAAACCTTGAGCCAGTTCCCGACTGTTCAGCCAATCTGTCATCTGCTGGTTAAAGGCAGGATTGTCCGAAAAAATATAGTCAAAGTGGGCATAATCCTTGGTGTAATAGTAGTAAATCTCCTCCAGAGCAAGTAGTGCCTTGATGGGATCAGCTTCCTCCAGCCAAAGACTCTTATCTAGCAGATGGCTGGTTTCAAGGCCAGCCAGATCAAACATAACCAAATAAACCGCCACACCATCAGCTTGACTGGGTCTAAAGTTAATTGTATCAAGGATAAACTGACGTGAGAAGCGCCGCATAAAATCTAACTCCTGTGGCTTCCAACTGTCACTTTCAAAGTGACACCGATCCAGATTAAGAGAGTCATCGACTCTGATTTCAATGTAGTGAGCAATCATCTCTAAAATCCGAGGCAGAAAATGCCTGATTTGGTAGTCGTCATCACTCTTATTAACCACCGCGTTGAGGTATTCATAGATTAACACCTCACTCAGTTCCCTGACAGGAATGGTTTGCAAAGCTCTGAGATTCTCCTCGGAGATGCAGACGGGGCAGGTACAAAGGGTCAGAGGAAAGTGTAAATCGCAATTAAACAGGGTGTAGGCCTCTTCTAAAAGGGCTTGCATAGCAGGGCTGAGGTCGGGCTCCTTCGGTATTTCCGGTCTAGTCTTAGCTTTTTTCTTTCCCATGCTCATCCTCCTCTACATTAGCTAAGCTAGTCTGGCGAAAGCCATGGTTTTGATAAAAAGCATGCGCAGCCAACCGTTCATCATTAACGCTGTTGCTAAGCCCCTATAAGCTAGGGCAAGCATTTGCGCCATTCCCTTAACAGTCGCCAAACCATCCCCTAGACCTGGGATGATGACCAGTGGTTTCTTACCTTTTCCAAAGGTCACATAGTCCATGCTCTTATTGTTAAAATATAAGGTTTTCCCTTTTGTTGAAGACATTACTTCGTTTTCCTTACTATTTTATCATGTTTATTCATATTGACTTTTTAAATGCAGAGCAAAGCCGGCAGTCACTTTTTCAAATCCAACCGCCTGATAAAACTGATGTGCAGCATTTCGTTCAGCAGTTAATCCACTATTTAGAGCCAGTGCCTTAACTCCTTCTTTTACCGCTTGTTTTTTCAATTCATCAATTAGCCTACTAGCAATTCCTTGTCGTCTTGCTTCTTTTGCAACTGACAAAGCTAAAATACGATAGCAAGATCCATCTGCTTCAAAAAAGAAGAGCTTTGCATAACCTAAGAAACCTAAAATTTCTCCGTTTCTTTCAGCTAAAAGACAGCCATAATGCGGCTGAGAAAGAATCGTTTCTAAACGTCGAGCCAGCTTAGAAGCGGTCGTTGGATAGCCCAAGTCTTCGTATAAAGACAGTAAGGCTTCAGCATCTTTCGTGGTTGCTTTTCGTATCTGCATAGGATCCTCCTAGTCACCCTTCAAAGCTTCAAACTTAGCTTTCATAGTGGGATTTTTGCGCGTCAGTTTCTTGACAGAGACATCGTCTAGTTTGTTGTTTGCCAATCGCAGCTGGTTTTCAGAGGTTGTCAGGAATTTCTTGATTTCTTCCATCCGGCGGATTGCCTTGTCAATCTCTTCGATTGCCTTACCAAAGTTGGTCGAAGCAGACTGATAATTCTTGGCGAAAGCTACTTTAAAGGCATCCAAATCTTCCTCAAAATGCGTAATATCAATATTCTGCTCCCGCACCAAGGCCAGTTCTTGCTTGTACTGGAGCGAGTTAAGCGCAGCATTACGCAAGAGGGTAATCATTGGCAGGAAGAACTGTGGTCGGATAACATACATCTTCTCATAAGCATAGGACACATCGACAATGCCTGAATTGTAGAGCTCGCTGTCAGTCTCCAGAAGTGTCACCAGAATAGCATACTCACAGCCTTTCTCCCGCCGGTCCTTATCCAGCTCTTTGAAAAAATGCTCGTTTTTCTTCTTGGTCGCTGTCTCATCGCCTTCATTTTTCATCTCAAACATGATGGAGAGGATTTCTACACCATTTTCATCCACCTCACGGTAAATGTAGTCGCCCTTGCTGCCGGTTCTGGCATCATTGTCCTTGCCAAACTCCGCTCGTGGAAACATAGCCATACGATTCTTGTTAAACTCGTACTCGCAGTGCTGTTCCAAACTCTCGCCAATCATCTTAGTAGACTGCTTGGCCTTAAAATCCTTGTAGAACTCTATAGTCTCATCTTTCTGCCGCAGCTCTACCTCATAGCGCTCTTTGAGAGAGGTCTGAGCCAGCGCTGCTTCCTTTTCTTGCAGAACTAGCTGATTCTTAACCTCGTCGCGCTCTTTTTCCAGCGCAGACAAGGTCTTTTGAAGCTGATTTTCATGCTCCAAGCGCAGAGTTATTAGCTGACTTTCCAATTGCTGAACTTCCTTATCCTTCTCCTGCAATTGAAGATTAGCTGTCTGCTCCGCCTCTTTCTTTGCCAATTCCTGCTGGGTCTCAAACTGATCAATTTGATTTTGAAGATTGTTAATTTCCTGATCTTTCTGCGATAGCAGGGCTTGTTGGGCATTCTGGGATTTTTGCTCTGCTAAAGCCAGTTCCTGCTCAATCCGAGCATGAATCTCCTTGTCAAACTCTGCAGTCCGAACCTGCGACAAAAGCTCACTGTACTGGCTCTCATTGACTGTAAAAACCTCCCCGCAGTTGGGGCATTTGATTTCGTTCATGGGGTACCTCTCGTTTAAAATTAAAATCTTTATTCCTTTTCTTTGCCAAGCTGATAGATTATATCGCTATCATTTATTATCTGTAACTCTCTTTTTCATCATTCTCCCAAATTCACTAATCTACTTCTCATGACTATCAACTATTATACCATTCCTACCAATAAATGAAAAACAGCAAGCCGCTGGCTTGCTTTAGCTGTTCTGAATTGTGTCTTTAAACTCCAGCAAAGCTTGGATATAGCAACGGGGTTTAAATGCATGGATAACATGATTGGCTGGAATTTTTTTGTAAATAGTCTGTGGCGCCAGCTCCAGAATATGCTGAACGTCCTGGTCATCTAGAGCCCCAACTAGACCGTACTTCTCATATCTTTTCCAGTTAGCATGGAGACATAGTATTGGACAAGTGCTTGCTTTCAGGGCTTCAGCATGATGAATGCCTTGATAAAATCGGCCATCCACAAAAGCGCGAGCAAAATCTGGATCAAACATGGACAGTGATTTCAGAAGCTGCTTCAAGGTAGATGGAAAACCAACTTCAAGTGGCTGATTGGGGTGATTGGTTCGAAATTTTTTGATTCGCTTTGATAATAAACGAATCATCCAGTCAGGCATTTTTTTAACCCGATTCTCCGAGACAGGCATCTCCTGACCTGAAAAATAATCCGCCAAATCACGATTGTCCAAATCCCCTATTTTTTCTACCACATGCTTGAGACCATTGTAGACAAAACGGTCCCTCTCCTTAAAACGAGGCATCTCTGCAGAAAAGACAGGAGCATCCTCAATGACAATTCCTGCCACTTCCGAACCCAAATTGGCTGCACACCAAAGAGCGATAATCCCTCCTGAAGAATTTCCCGAAATGATGACTTTCCCTTGGACGACATTGTCAATAAAGGAACGCATATCCTGACCGATTGTAGACCAAGAATAATCTCCTGGTGTCCAGCTGGACTTGCCATGCCCCCGAATATCAATGGCATATACCTTGAACTGCTGAGAAAGAGAAATCAGGACTTTGCCATAAGATTCCCAAGTTCCTATTTGAGCTGGAATAAGCAGAAGATTGGGTCCATTGTCTGGTCCCACAACATAATTCAGTTTAATCTGTCCTGTATCATAGAGTTTTTCTTCAAAACCCGCTCGAATGAGTTTTTTGTCTCCAATATTTCCTGATAAATATTGATAAGGATTTTCATACATCTTCGTCACCCTCTTTGCTTGTCTCTAATATGTTTCCGCCAAGCCTTCAACATTTCCTCCTGATAATTAGCCTGGATATCCAGCCATGCTTTCATGTCTTCTAACTGTTGGTGTTCGAGAGAATCTTCAGCCAATTCCTGCTGTCCCCTTTCAACAATCTGCTTGATTGGAAATAAAGCTTCTTTTCGATGTTCGAGAACTCGTTCCCAAGCCTGGGGGGAAAATCTAAAATAGTCAATCCTATCTCCAGGAAAGGTAACCTTTTCTATCCAGCCATTGAGCATCAATGCTCGAATATTGGTAGAAATACTGCTCCTGCTTGCTTGAAGTAGAGCCGACATATCTTCTGCTGACAAAGGTTCTCCAAAAACAAGGCTCAAACCGAAAATCCGACCCCCAATTCGCGGAATGCCATAACCTTCATAAATGGCAGCAATATTCTCAATAAACTTTTGTAACTCTGGCTTTAAACTAATCTTCTTTTTCTGATTCATATCTGTTACCTCTTGCCTATAGTATATCTCTTTCACTCATTTCAGTCAAGACTGAAATGAGTGAAATCAAACGTAAAAAAAACCGCTGATTG
>NZ_GL890993.1:1520956-1530388 GCF_000212855.1 Streptococcus sanguinis SK355 | reverse complement strand
ACAACGGTTTAAATACTATCACTCCTCCATCTCAATCCGCCAGCTGGCAGCTGTTTTTTCTTTCTTGGATAAACTTACTATAGATACCTTGTTTGGCCAGTAAGTCTTGGTGTTTGCCTTGCTCGACAATACAGCCTTGATCCAGCACTAGAATCTGATCTGCATGCTCAACCGTCTTGAGTCGGTGGGCAATCATGATAATGGTCTTATCGCGAGTCAGAGCCTGAATAGCCTGCATGAGGGCTTCTTCGTTTTCGGGGTCAACATTGGCTGTTGCTTCATCCAGAATGATAATAGGCGCATCCTTAATAATAGCCCGTGCGATGGAAATGCGCTGACGCTCACCTCCAGAAAGACTAGCACCGCCTTCACCAATCTTGGTATCATAACCATCAGGCAACGAGAGGATAAAGTCATGACAGGCCGCTTTCTTGGCAGCTTCTATCACTTCTTCAAGACTGGCCTCCGGATTGCCAAAACGAATGTTATTGGCAATGGTATCCTCAAAGAGATAGACGCTTTGGAAGACAAAGCTAAAATTACGAATCAGACTGTCATAGCTGTAATCCCTGACATCATGTCCGTCCAGACTGATACTTCCCTGGTCCACATCCCAGAAGCGGGCAATGAGGTTGCAGAGCGTTGTTTTGCCAGAGCCAGAAGGTCCGACCAGTGCAGTTGTTGTTTTTTCGGGAATGGTGAAAGAAACCCGGTCAATGATTTTCTTATTTCCATAAGAAAAGCTAACATCTCTCAGCTCAATCCGGCTGCTCTTAGGCTCAATATCCTGACCACTGATGTCCATCGGTTGGATAGCCAAAACTTGATTGACCATATCAACCGACAGATCAACAATGCGCAGGAGAGAAGAGAAAGAGCCAACGCCATCTAGATTTTCATAAATCATAAAACCACTGACAATCATCATAATAGTTACCAGCAGCTCCATACTGCCACTGAGATAAAAGTAGATAGAGAAAAGCCCCATAAAGAGACCGGTCAGCTTGGTCACCATGCCCTGGAGGGCAATGTAAGGTGAGGTCACGAGTGTCATTTTGGTATCTAGCCGACTCTTGCCTTCAATAGACTTGGACAGCTTCTTGGCAGAACGGTTGACCAGATTATAGTTCTTAACTTCAGCAATCCCTTGGCTATACTCCAAAACAACAGCAACTAGATCCATATCCGCCTGATACTTGTCATCAGAAACCTTGCCAACTTGCCAACGCATGAGGGTATTTGGCAGGAGAAAGAGGACGAGACCCACCAAGAGAACCAGTCCAACCCGCCAATCATAGAGAAAGACCAAAATAGTGATGAGGCCAGTCGTCAGAAATCCCTGCACTGTCATCATAACCACTCTGGTAGCTACATCAGACAGCCCTTCCAGCGTATTAGTCGTGACACTGGTAATCTTGCCCAAGCTATTTTGATTAAAGTAGCCCATGGGTAGATAGCGCATGTGCTCGGCAATTTCAATCCGCTTCTGAGCACAGGTATGATAGCCCGCTTCCGTCTGCAGCATGGTGATTTTTAGTGTAATCCAGACGTTTAGCACAGTGGATACCAGCATGATTCCCAGAGCCAGCCAGAAAGTCTGCATAGAGAGGTTCTTCTCAATCAATCCCATAACAACTAGGCCAATTGCTGGAATACGCAGAGCGATGATAAAGGACTTGACGATGCCCAGATAAATGGATTGATAAAATTTCCTACGGTCCTCTGCCGTACAGAAATCAAAGAATTTCTTCAGTATATTAAGCATGAGTCAGCCCTCCTTCCATCTCACCACTATCCCTGGTAGCAATATGGGCCTGCCACATGGAAGCATAAAGCGGACTAGCTGCCAGCAATTCTTCATGCCGGCCTCTAGCTTCAATCCGACCATCATTGACTAGAACTATCTGGTCTGCGCTCATAATCGTAGACAATCGGTGGGCAATGACAATCAAGGTCCGTCCCTCAATCAGACGAGCTAGACTGGACTGAATCCGTGCTTCATTTTCCGGATCTGTATAAGCAGTCGCTTCATCCAAAATAAGAATCGGCGCATCCTTAAGCATGGCACGGGCGATGGCAATCCGCTGACGCTCCCCACCAGATAGATGACCGCCGCCAGAGCCTACTTGAGTTTCAAAACCATCTTCCAAGTTCATGATAAAGTCATAACAGCCACAACGACGGGCAATGTCAATAACCTTGTCATCCGAAGCTGCCGGATTCCCCATCCGGATATTTTCCATAATGGTCTCATCAAAGAGATAGTTATCTTGGGTCACGTAAGCAATCTGCCGACTGTAATAGTCTAGCGGAAGCTGGCGAATGTCCAAGCCACCATAGGTAATCTGACCAGAAGTGACATCCCAGAAAGAAGCTAGAAGCTTGGCAATTGTAGACTTCCCTGAGCCTGATGGTCCGACCAAAGCATTGATGCTGCCAGCCTTAATATCTAGCGAAATTCCATGTAGCACCTCCTCCTCATCTGCATAGCCAAAGCTGACATCCGTCATGACTAGATCCCTTCCTTTTGGAAGTTCTCGCAACTTCTGAGGCCTTTTCAAATCAGGTTTTTCCAAAATATCAATGACTTGGCCAAAAATAGTCCCGATTTTCCGTAAATCATCCATGTAACTAGCCACTAAAATCAGAGGAGTCAGAAGACTGAGCGACAGAATAATCATCAGAATGAAATTGCTAGCAGTCAAGCTGCCTTGCAGATAGAAATAACAGCCAGCCGGCAGCAGAAAGAGCAGGCCTGATGGCAGAAATGCAGTTACAATGCCCATCTCCAGATTGAACTTGCGCATCCACTCAATAAAGCAGTCTGCTCCTTCTCTAGCAGCCGTCACAAATTTATCGTAAGAGAACTTTTCCTTGCCAAAAACCTTAATAACCTCAATCCCATTGATGTATTCCACCGCTGTATCATTGAGCTTTTTGGTCTTGACCAGAGTATTTTGATAGTCTGCTTCGCTATTGGCAACCATCCGCATATATGCCAGAGCCACGATGGGAATAGTCAGGAGAGACAGCAAGGTCAGGCGCCAATCGATAACCAGCATAGCAATGAGAACAATAATCGGACCAAAAATCCCAGCAGTAAACTCTGGAATTAGGTGAGCCAAGGTCGTTTCGGTCGCATCCACCCGCTCAACGATAATGTTTTTATAGCTGCCTGATGACTGACTAAGCACTATACCTAAAGGCAGCCTAGCTAGCTTATCTGTCAGGCGGTGCCGCATTTCCGCTAGAATCTTAAAAGTAGCCGTATGTGACAGCATGGTGGAAATACCGTGAAATCCCCAGTAGCCAATCCAAGCCAGACCTGCCCACGCTGACTGCTGCAGGTAAAAATCCCAGCTTTTATTGCCATCCAAGAGCTGATTAATCATCCCACCAATAAAGAAATAAGGCAGAAATCCTGAAATCACAGAGGCAAAGGCAAAGATTAGACTTAGCACAAAATACATCTTATGAAGGGAAACAAAGTCCCAGATCCAAGCAAGAACAGATTTTTTCTTCATAGAATTTCCTTCTTTCTATCAAAAACCTAGCAAACCTCCCCAGTCAAACAAGTCCATGATGGAATGGCAAAATTCCAGCGCCTGCTCTTGGGGCCAGTCTTGAGCCAAGGGCTCAAATACAGCTGTGTAATAAGCTGTCATGCACGATCGCAGAAACTCGTGTTTGACCAGATGATTGATTTTCCCCTCTTTGTAAGCCAGCTCCAAATAGCGATAAGTCTCGTCAGCAGCCAAATGAGGCAGACGCATCCTGAAGTCCGCTTGCGAAGAACCCTGAGATTTAAAGAGCAAGAGCTGCATAATATCCTTATGCTCATAGAGAATCCGCATCAGGGACTGGAGATCCTCTAAGCGATGAGTCCACATATCAGACAGGTGCCCCTCTTCTAGGAAATCATAGTCACGTCGCTTCTGCTCTTGTCCATACTGGTCTAAAGCTGTTAGAGTAGGCTCAAGCAGAGCAGTAAAGAGACTGTCCTTACTCTCATAGCGCTTATAAAGAGCCCCAGTCGTCAAGCTAGCAGCGCGACAAATTCTCCGCAGTGAAGCATCCTGATAGCCATAAGCCAAGAACTCACTCCTCGCGCTTTCCAAGATTTTTTCATTTAACTCATCTGTTTCTTTTTTCATGGTTTTAATTCGATAACACCGTTATCACCTTTCTTCTTTTATTATAAATTCTGACAATTTAACTGTCAAGGAAAAACAAAAAAAGACCGAGAAAGATTTTCATTGATCTAGCTATACCTTATCCCCTTGTAAACATGACAAAAGAGGCTGGGACAAAAGTCCTAGCCTATCAATTGTCTTTGGATTGTCGAGCAAGACGCAGTGGTTGAGTGGGCTCTACTACGCTGATTTCATCAGCTTTTACAGTCCTACTCAACTGTGCGGAGGTGGGACGACGAAATCGAATTCTAACGAATTACCGATTTCTGTCCCACTCTCTCTATAATTTTACTTTTTATCAGGTGCATAAATCATACCAGTACAGTCGAAATCTTCCTGTCGGCGAAAGCCAAGCTCTTGATAAAACGCTAGATTTTTATCTGACTGCTCCGTTGCCAACTGGATTTGGTAAACATCCTTAAAACTTTCCAATGTTTTCTGAAGAAGGTTTCGTCCAATCCCCTGACGCTGGTAGTGTGGATACACCAGCAAATCCTGAATAAAGATAATGGTAAGCCCATCTCCGACCGCTCGGATCAAACCAACCAACTCCTCATCGTCATAGGCCGCCATCACAAACAAGGACTGATGGAAGGCCTGCTCTAACTGCTGAGGATGATTGGTGTAATTGCTCCAATTAACCGAATTATAGAGGTCTAGCACTGCCGCAAAATCCAGCTGAGGATTTGTTTTATAATGAATCATAATCTTCTCCTTGTTTTTTCTCTGTTTGATTGCATAAACCATTCTAACGCTTTATCGAACTTGAGTCAGCACTCCGTCTTGCATCTCATAAACCTTGTCAACTTCGTCCAACAGGCGGGTATCATGGGTAATCATGACCACGCTCTTATGGAATTTCTGGGTCACCTCTTTGAGCAAATGGACCACGCGCTTGGCCCGCTCCGTATCCAGACTAGCTGTCGGC
Organism: Streptococcus sanguinis SK355; assembly: GCF_000212855.1. Taxonomy (GTDB): domain Bacteria; phylum Bacillota; class Bacilli; order Lactobacillales; family Streptococcaceae; genus Streptococcus; species Streptococcus sanguinis_A. Next base: position 1,525,267 of record NZ_GL890993.1, on the reverse strand, counting down.
TCATCAGCCAAGATAATATCTGGGCTATTGTAAAGCGCTCTAGCGATAGCAGCTCTCTGCCGTTCTCCGCCAGACAATTCTTTGGGATACTGCTTGAGTGTTCCTGTTAAATCTAGTAGCTCAATCAGACTGTCTAGATCCGTCCTTTCCTTTTTAGATAAGCGGTCAATCAGCTGAAACTGGTCTTCGATTTTCAAAAAAGGTATGAGATTGGAGGCTTGCAAAATGAAGCCGAAATCATTGAAGCGTAGAGCAGCCCGTTCCTTTTCCTTGAGCTGGGAAGTATCTTTCCCATGCAGGAGAATCTGGCCTTTTGAGGGAGTTTGCAAATGGCCCAGCAAGGTCAGAAAGGTTGTTTTACCCGATCCTGACGGCCCAATAATAGCTACAAACTGACCCGCTTCAAGTTGGAAATCAGTTGGTTTCAGGGCTTGAACCAGCGTATGCCCCTGGCCGTATTCTTTTGTAACCCCTTTTAGTTCTATGATTGACATTTACTCACCTCCGATTGCTGTGATAGGGTCAATTTTCAGAACCCGATGAATGGACAAGAGTCCGCCAGCCAGTGACATGAAAACAATCAGGATAATCAGCCCTAGATAAGCTCGCCAGTCACTGTAAAAAGGCATAGAAGCCGGCAAGACTAGCTGGGTCCCCAAAAGAGCCAAGACAGCTAAGCTGATTCCCAGAGTGGACAGGATGAAAATCTGCCAAAAAATAGAAGCAATAATCTTCCCACTGGCAATCCCTTGGGCGCGTATAATACCGTAAAGATGGGTCTTTTGGATGGTAATGATGTACATAAAAATTCCCAATACCAAAAATGTAATCAGAACCATGGCCCCAATCATAAAGGAAAAAGTCAGTACCTGAGGCTGATAACCAGGGATATTTTCTATAAAATCACTCATAGAGAGCTGACTAAGTCCAGCTTCTTCAATCTTCTGACCATCCTTGACCACAAGTGCACTGATATTCTTAACCTGACTTGAGCCGTACTTTAATTCCCTGAAATCTTCCAGCGTCATGAAGAGCACTGGCTGGGTTAGGAAGCTGTTATCCTCTGTGAAACCAACAACCTGATAGAGGCGCTCACTGCCATTGAGCTGGAGTTGATCGCCTAGTTTTACACCTTTTTGCTGCAGGCGCTTATCCGCAATAACTTCATAAGCAGTCTCAGCAGGACGTCCCTCAATAATGTCAGGCGCTAGAAAACTCTCCCAAGAGAGACCAAAAACCTGAGCATTGATTTTATCAGTGCCATCTTCATAATTGGCCACTGCTGACGTTTGTCCCAAAGCAGCGATTGAGTCGCCTTGAAGCAGGCGGCTGTACTCCTCTTCCTTGAGAGTCGAAGAAACCAGATTCTTATTGGCGTACTCCGACAAGACGATCGACTCAGCCTGCCATTGGTCCAAAGCCAAGCGATTGAGCCTAGCCAAACCAACGGAAAGACTGGATAAAAAGAAAACCATATAGGTAATGAGAAAGACCACAGCAACCACTAAACGATAACGCCCGCGACTGTAGACAATCTCTTTAAATGCTAAAAACACGGCTACCCTCCTTTGAGATATACGAGACTATTATAGCATAAAGAATCAAACTGGAAAAACTATCCTGTCAATCACCCTGCATATGCTCTCTGACAAAGCCCGCCAGACCAACAGCGGTCACCTTAGCATGAAAATCACTCATTTGCTGAGCCTTATAGCGAGGATGAGCCAGCCAGTAAGTCAGGGTTCCCATAAAGGACGCGACCTGATGATTCAGCAGCAAATCCGCTTCTACCTCCTCTAAATTTGGATTCCCCAAGGAAATACTCTGCCAGAAAATCTCCCTCAGAACTTCTTGCAACCGCCGCGAACTAGTTGGACTACCATTTGGACCCAAAAGAATGGCCAAGTCTTCCAAGTAAGGCTCAAAAAAATGAAAAAGATTTTGTTTCTCATGGATATAGTCTTCCACTTTAAAATCCTTTTCTAACTTGAACAAGCAGGCAGAATCTAGAGCCTCTTGATAATAGGACTGCAAATCATCTAGCAAACGGTCTTCTATCTCCTTCAGCAGATCATATTTATCCAGATAATGCCGATAAAAGGTACTGCGATTCACCTCTGCCAAGTAAATCAATTGGCGAATACTGATAGTCTCAAAAGTCTGCTCTTTCATCAGCTGCAGCAAGCTAGTCTCTATCCGCTTTTCTGTCTTTCTTCTTTTTTTCTCATACATGCCATTCACCTCAAAATGCAACAGTCTATCAAAAATTGATGCTTGTATACCATCCAGCTCCCACTATATAATAAATATAAGCAGAAGACAAGAACAAGAGGATTAAAAGATGAAGATTATGATCAATCAAAAGGAAGTCAGTCAAGAAAGAATTGAGCAATGGCGGAAGCAGAGAATCCATAAAGCAGCTAAGATACTTAATCTACAGCTGCCGAATACTGACAACACGGAGATTTCAGACCAAGCCCTACTGGAAGCAAAAATGAAGCTGACATACGAGGAGCTAATCCATAAAATTGGAACCAAACTCAAATGGAGCCAATATTTGATGGAATGGGCAGCCAAATGGTCCAAGAAACCACGAAAAAGAGCTGTTGTAACGATTTTTGCAAGTGGACTGACTGCTGCTTCTTTCAGTAAAAGGCTAGAAAAATTAATGTTAGAAAAGACAGATACTCATAAAAGAGTCAATCTTGGTGCCTGTCCAGACCATTATGCTTTGCAGCCCCACAGCAGCAAACTTGAAGTCATTGAGACTGCAGGAAACAGCCCACTGCCAACACAGTTTTTTCTTGACCTTGGTGGTGAAGCTGAGATAGAGGAGCCTCGTGATGCGTCTTATCCCTTCCAAACCGTCGGTGCCGCCAGTCTAGCGAACGGTTGCAATATCGGTGGTATTCGCCATCAGTTTCGCGACACAGAAAAAGGCTTAGAAGCCCGATTCTGCGTCGAATTCCCCAGCCTTTGTCCAGACAGCCTTATCAAAGAACACCAGCTCCATCTGGCCGCCGAATGGTCAAAGTGGATAACTTGGTGCAGAGAGCAAAAAGAATGAATTTCCTTTCATGAAAATAACTACCAAGCTATTCAAAAACAGCCCACTGCCATCTTAAAGAGACTGCAGCAAGGCTGTTTTTCTTCTAAACCTAATCAAAGACAATCATAGACTTAATGGTCTTGCGTTCATCCATATCTTTATAAGCTTGATCAATCTCATCCAGTCTGTACTCACTTGTAAAGACCTTGCCCGGATTAATATCACCATCAAGAACTGCCTTGAGCAAGATTTGCTTGTCGTAAGTCGTGACAGAGGCCGCACCGCCTGCCACTGTAATATTTTGGGCAAAGGTAGAACCGAGCGCTCGATTATTATAGTGAGGCACACCAACAAAGCCTAAGCGGCCACCGTTGTGAAGGACTCCCAGAGCTTGATCAACAGCTGCTTCTGTTCCAACACATTCCAGAGCTGCATCTGCCCCGCCACCTAGAATCTCACGCACTTTGGCAATTCCTTCTTCGCCACGTTCTGCAACAACAGCTGTCGCACCTGACTCTAAAGCCATCTTTTGTCGATCTTCGTGACGGCTCATGAGAACGATTTGGGAAGCACCACGCATTTTAGCAGCGATAACAGCGCATTGTCCAACAGCTCCGTCACCAATCACGACAACCTTATCACCAGGCTTGACGTCTGCCACTCGTGCAGCATGATAACCAGTTGGCATGACATCAGCCAGTGTCAAGAGGGATTTGAGCATTCCTTCTGTATAATCAGAAGGCTGACCCGGAATTTTGATAAGTGCCCAGTTAGCAAATTCGAAGCGTATATATTCTGCTTGTACCCCGTCTGACCAGTTGTTACCAATATGAGAATCACAGGTGCCATCAAATCCTGCTCGGCAGGCATCACATTGCCCGCATCCATGAGTAAATGGCGCAATAACAAAATCGCCAGGTTTTACAGTTGTTACTGCATCCCCAATTTCTTCGACAATTCCAATCGCTTCATGTCCACTATTTTGATGTCCTGCTTCAATATCTGGACTGCGGTAGCGCCATAGGTCAGAGCCACAGACACAGGTCCGAACAATCCGAATAATGGCATCATCTGCCTCAATAATTTGCGGACGATCAATCTCAGTCAGTCCAACTTGACCTGCTTTTGTATAAACTGCCAATTTCATCGTTTCTTCTCCTTTGATATCTTTATAGTAACTATTATACAACTTAGAGCACCCTTCAAGTCAAATTTTTGACATCATTTAAGATAAAATTCTTATAAAAAAGAGAGTGGGACAG
>NZ_GL890993.1:1467513-1520906 GCF_000212855.1 Streptococcus sanguinis SK355 | reverse complement strand
CCTCTAGTTTGATTTCCTCACTGCTCATCCTGTTGTCCTGAGCAAATTGAGATGCGCTTTACTGCTTGGTAAAGGTCAGAGTGTCTGGATCATCATCCAATTCGTCCACAATCAGCTGATTGCCATTTTGGCGGTAACTTTTGACATCATCACCGACAATCAGTCTTTGATTAGCAGCATCTACTTGTACCTGCTTGATTTCCTTACTGCCATCGACTTCGGTCTCAGTCCAAGTACCAGTCGTACCATTGATTTCCAGGACATGCTGGTCGCCATCATGGTCGGTTGCTTGGTAGCGCCCGTCTAGATTCGTAGCCTGCTCTGCATTTGATGATGACGAAGGCTGATTAGAGGAAGATGCAGCTGATGACTGCGAAATCTGATTTTGTGCAGATTGTGATGTCTGGCCTTGCGTATTCTGTGATGAACTAGTATTCCCTCCTTGGTTGGTATTGCCTGAGCAGGCAGCCAATAGGACTGCTGCTGTCAGAGATAGAATTCCGATAAAGGCTTTTTTTGTAATAGTCATATCGCTTTCTCCTTTTTCTACATTTGTAGTTTATAGTTATATTCTACACTTGTCTGTTTCATTTGTCAAGAAAAAGCAGTTTTTATTATAAGGAAAATACATCTAAAGGAAATGAATCACTCTGACTGAACTTTGCTATTCAGACGCTACTTGTTCTGTTAATCTTTCCGAGCTCGCTTGACAAAATAGTTCCCTGTCGTATAATGATTCTATAAAAGATGAATGGAGAAAATTATGCCAATCAGAAAAGCTCAAGTCAGTGATATTCTTGCACTACAAGAACTCCTCCAGCAAGTCCTGCTGGTTCATCATCAAGCTCGGCCAGATATTTTTAAAGACCAGGGAAGCAAATTTAACAATGAAGAGCTAGAGAAGATTCTGGGACAAGAGTCCACTCCTATTTTCGTCTTTGAAAGTGAATCCAGAGAAATCCTCGGTCACCTCTTCTGCTCCATCAAGCAGCCTGTCAGTCCTGTACTCAATCCCATCAAGACACTTTTTATTGAGGATTTATGTGTAGATGAGAAAGCCAGAGGGCAAAAGGTTGGCGAGAAGCTTTACCGCTTTGCGGAAGACTATGCTCGGAAAATCGGCTGCTATAATCTGACTCTCAATGTTTGGAACGACAATGTCGGAGCCCTGCGTTTCTATGAGCAATTAGGACTTCAGGCTCAGGAAACTGTGATGGAGAAGATACTTTGATTTGAGAGAAAAATTTCAGGAAGCGCGAGCAATAGTTTTCGGCTATACCCTACCAGTATAATTAACTATTTTATTTGCCGAGGAATTTTCGATACAATGGACCATAATCCCTAATGAAAGTGAGAAATCTTATGACAAAATCAAAATTTCAACTGGTTGGATCACTTCTGCGCCCAGAAAATCTCCGCCAGTATAAAACAGAAATCGAGCACCGCGATGATATTCAATACCCCTTCTACGACAGTTTCCCAGGCTACCATGAGACGGAGACAGCTGACATCAAGGAGATTGTTGCTGAGCAAAAGGCAAAGGGAATTGACATCCTGACGGATGGAGAATACTCCAAGTCCATGTGGCATCTGGACTTTGTCTGGGGACTTAAGGGAATCGAGCGCTACATTGCTGACCACGGCTACACCTTCAAGGACCACGACGGCGGGCAATACGAGACCCGTAAGGACATTGGTATCCGTATCACAGCACCACTCTCTGGTAAAAACCATCACTTTATCGAGATTTATAAGCTAGTCAAGGAAGAGGCTGCTGGTGAAGATACCAAGCTGACTGTCTGGGGACCTGCCCATGCTTATACTGAGTTAGCTGTCTTTGACCGCTTGGCGGGACTAGGACAAGTTTATGAGACCAATGAAGACTTGAAAAAAGGTTTGATTCAAGCTTATAAGGAATTTTTGGACGACTATAAGGCTGCTGGCGGACAGATTATCCAGTTTGACGACTGCCTCTGGGAGCTTTTTGACGAGTCCAATCCTGCTAGCTTCTATACAGAGGGCAATGCTAGTCTGGCTGACCTGGCAGACGAGTTTGTCGCTATTAATAATGAAGTCGTAGACTACGCCCATGAGCTAGGACTGACTGTCTGGACCCACAACTGCCGTGGCAACTACGAAAGCCGCTCTGCTGCTGAAGGTACCTACGAGGCTATCGCGGAAAAATTCCTGCGCGACCAACACTATGATCGCTACTTCCTAGAGTGGGACAGCGATGTAGCTGGTGATGTATCAGCTCTAGCAGCTTTGAAAGACAAGGATGCAGAAGTCGTTTTAGGACTTCTCTCCAGTAAGACAACAGGCTTGGATGACGAAAAACGCGTCCTAGACCTCCTCGAGAAAGCAGCAACCGTTCTACCAAAAGAACGACTCTTGCTATCCCACCAATGCGGCTTCGCCTCTTGTGACTCTGGAAACGAACTCACCATTGAGCAACAATGGGCCAAAATCAAACAAGGCCAAGAAATCGCCCAGAAATTCTGGGGATAATAAGCAAAAAAAGCGGTTATACCGCTTTTTTCAATGCTTTTAAAATCAATTTGGGGCTGAATTAGATTTCTTTGATGAACTCCAGTTTCATCTGCATCTGTTCAACATATTAAATCTTTTAGTATCAGGAAAGTTCAATTCGCTTGAGCCAATTTTCAACCAAGGCCGTAAAGAGAGCCTCTTGATCTATCTGTGCATTGTGGCCAGCAAGATCCATTACAGCATGAGTTGCCCTTGGATAATAGTGAGACAGTTGCGCTAACTGCTGGAAGCCCACGACTTGGTCCTGCTTTCCTGCTATAAAAAGGCTGGGCTTATCGTAGCCCTTTTTCTGTATCTCTTGATCCACTTCAAACGAAAAAGCATAGTTTTCTTGCAGCTTTTGGACAAAGGGAGCATTCATCATCTGAAGCCCAATTAGGATTTCTTTTTCAAACCGTTGATAAGTTTCTTTAGTCTGTAAAATCGCTAAATCAACGAAATCTTCGCTTTTGCCTGCTATATCAAACCCAACCTCTCTAATTAGCAGAGTATCTTTAGGCAAAATTCTTTCTTTCGGATTGGGTACAACTACTGGACAAATAAGCAGCAAACCATCAATCTGAGAATTTTTCTTAGCCAAAATTCCTCGAGCAAGATAACCACCATAAGACTCTCCAGCTAAGAGAAAGCTGTGTCCGCCGATTACAGTTTCTATAAAGTTCAGGAGCATCTCTAAAATCGCATCCGCACTTGCAAAAGCAGGATTGACATCAGACCTACCCATGCCAGGCAGATCTAAATAAATTCTTTTATAGCCAGCATGTTTCTCAAAAATAGGTTCCAAACATCCTTCCATCAATTCAGATGAACAGCCCAAACCATGAATTGCCAAGACTGGTTTTCCTTGACCAATCACTTTATAATATAATTTATTTCCCTGATAAGTAAAAAACATTTTTTCTCCAATCATACCTTAAAGACACGTTTTGCTCGAGGTGAAGCCTTTATCGAAATCAGTCAAAATAATATTGTTTATGAGCCCAACAAATTATTCTTATCATCTCCCCCCTCAAAACTACTGGACGAGCAAGCTTATTCTTTCCCCTTAATTTCAGTTCCTCATGCTTCATCCCCAAATAACAAAGTCGATTTTTGCAGATAAGGATTGGGATACTTGACTAGCAGGCCCTTTACAGCTCTTACCAAGTCTTTTTGCTCAGCCTGACCGGATTGGTAACGAAGCAAAAGCAGCATAAAATCTTCTTTTTCCGACGGGCTCGCTTTTTTCTTAAAATAGCCCCAAACGTGCTGAAAGGCATTGCTGACCTGACCGCGATTTTCTGAAAGGGCCACCGCCTGGTCAATCAAGTCTTGAACATGCTCTACTTCCACCGAGTCACTTTTTAGATACTGACGGATTTCCAGATAGATCTTACTGGAATGACTGAGAACCAGATATTTATTTCTAGCCCAAAGAGTCTGACATTGGGAGATTTGGTTTGAATTTTCCATGATTACTTTCCCTACTGATTTTCAATTTCGAATATTTCTCGTTTCGTCTACATCTTTGCTCGCATCCTAGTAATAAGCTTGCCCAGATAGAAAGCCAAGCGAAACTGCAAATCAACTATGATTTGAATAGGATTTCGAAGAGTATCAATCAAAATCCCCAATCACATGACTGGGGAATAGTTCATTAGCGAACTTCTGCACCGAGTTTTTCGGTAAGAGATTTTTCGATTTTTTCCATATATTTAGCCACTTCTTCGTCAGTCAAGCTAGCTTCTGGATTTTGGAAAGTCAGGCTGTAGGCCATGGATTTGAGGCCGACACCCAGTTTATCACCAGAGAAGATATCAAAGAGCTTAATATCGGTCAAGCGCTTGATACCAGCTGCTTGGATTGCATCAAGGACCTCTTGGTGAGTGATTTCAGCCTTGAGCAAGATGGCCACATCCCGGCTGACAGCTGGGAATTTAGTGATTTCTGTAAATGGCTGTGCTGGCTGGAGCTGCTCTTCGATAGCAGACAGATTGAGCTCAGCCACATAAGTTTCAGGAATATCGTAAGCCTTGGCTGCCGCAGGATGGACTTGGCCGACAAAGCCGACAGGCCGACCATTGATAGAGATCAAAGCAGTCCGACCAGGATGCAAACTCTTAATCTGATTGCTAGCCACGTATTCAGCTGTCAAGCCCAACTTATCAAAGAGTGATTCCACTACACCCTTAGCATAGAAGAAGTCTACAGCAACTGGCTTGGTCTGGAAGTCTTTTTCATTAACTAGACCTGTCAAAGCAAAGGCAAAGCTATTGATTTCATTTGGCAGTTCTTCCTTAGGATTGCCGGTCTGCTCAAAGACTTTTCCAATCTCATAGAGAGCTAGATTCTTATTTTTACGAGCTACATTGTAGGCTAGGGAGTCCAAAATGCCAGAAACCATGTTCTGACGAAGAACAGAACGCTCCACTGTCATTGGCCACATAAGTTCAGTCAAGTTACTAGGATTGAGAGTGAACTCAATCGCCTTTTCTGGCGTCGTCAAAGCGTAGGTGATGATTTCTGTCAGTCCAGCTCCCTCTGCTAAGGTCCGTACTTGACGGCGCAGTTGTTGCGTTGCAGTCAATTCACCAGCTGTCCCGTCATCTTTTGGCAGGCTAGCTGGTAATTTGTCATAGCCGTAAATGCGGGCAATTTCTTCATAGAGATCCGCTTCAATTGAAATATCCCAGCGACGGCGAGGGACACTGACAGTGAACTGTTCAGCATTTCCTGACAAGCCAAAGCCAAGTCTGCGGAAGACATCCACAATATCTGTATAAAGTAAATCTGTTCCCAAAACTCGGTTGACATCCGCGAGACTGGACACCACTTCTACATCACTAGTGTCTAAGCTACCAGCAGATACGATACCAGCCTGAACAGTTGCACCTGCCAAATCCGCAATCATACTTGCTGCCGCGTCCAAAGCTTCATTGACAGTTGCTACATTGATGCCTTTTTCAAAGCGGGAAGATGATTCAGAACGAAGGTTAAGGCGACCGCTGGTCTTGCGGATCAATTTACCATCAAAATTAGCCGCCTCCAGAACAACACGAGTTGACTGGCCAGAGATTTCAGTCGCTGCTCCGCCCATGACACCAGCCAGAGCAACTGGCTTATCCGCCACAGTAATGACTAGGTCGCTGACTTCCAGCTCGCGCTCTTCGCCGTCCAGTGTCACCAGTTTTTCACCAGCACGCGCTTCCCGCACGACAATCTGGTCACCCTCAAAAGTATCCAGATCAAAAGCATGCATGGGCTGACCAAAGTAGAGCAGGATGTAGTTAGTCACGTCCACTACATTGTTAATCGGACGGATTCCTTCGTTCATGAGAAGATTTTGCAGCCACTGAGGACTTGGCGCAATGGTGACATTTTCCAAGATACGAGCTGCGTAATAAGGGGCTTTCTCTGTCTCAAGGGCTACTGAAAGACTGTCAGCTGCCTGCTTTTCATTCTCCACCAGTGGGAAGTCTTTGAAACGTACAGACTTGTCATAAATCGCAGCCACCTCATGAGCCACCCCACGCATAGACAAAGCATCTGCCCGGTTTGGCGTGATGGAAAGCTCGATAATCTCATCGTCCAAGTCCAGATAAGAGAAGACTTCCTCACCCGGCACTGCTTCTTCAGGCAGGATTTGAATGCCATCCGCAAATTCCTTTGGCACGACAGAATCAGAAATACCTAGCTCACCCAGAGAGCAGATCATACCCAGTGACTCCAATCCACGGATTTTTCCTTTTTTAATCTTATAATTGTCCGCAATGCGAGCACCTGGCAAAGCTACCATGACCTTGATGCCTTCACAGACATTCGGAGCACCACAGACAATCTGACGGTTCTCCTCTTCTCCGACATTGACTTGACAAACATGCAGGTGGGTATCAGGAACATCCTCACACGATACCACCTCGCCAACGACAATTTTTGACAGGCCAGCAGCTGGTGAAGTCACACCTTCTACTTCAATTCCTGTTGTTGACATTTTCTCAGCCAGCTCAGCGCTCGCCACATCAATGTCTACTAACTCTTTTAACCACTTATAACTTACTAGCATATTTAAGATACCAAGGGCGTCAAAAACGACTGAAAAACAGGAGATTAACTAAGCATTCGACGAATGATCGCAAATCTATCTTTTTTCGAGTTTTTAGCCCGGGTTCAATTCCTTTCTCTATTCTATCGCTAAGGAACTTGACCGACCAAATTTTAGAGATTTGTCTGAAATCCTGATTTCAGAAACAAATCATCTAAATTTAAAGCTTTTAGGTCGTATCATTTCCTCTCTTTAAATTTTCTTGTTTATTTCAATTTCTTGCGCAGCAGCCAGTCTGTGTCTACTGTCTCACCAGTGATATAGTCGTGCTGGCTGAATTTTTCAAAGCCGTATTTGAAGTAAAAATCTTGAGCTCTAAAATTCTTCTCCCAGACGCCCAGCCAGACCCAGTCAAAACCTCGTTTTTTGGCTTCTTCCAAGGCAAATTCAAACATTTCCTTGCCTAATCCCTGACCATGATAGGCTTTCAAAACGTAAATTCGCTGAACCTCAAAGGCCTGTGGCAGTTCTTGCTCTGTTTGAGCCTGTCCCCAGTTTACCTTGAGAAAACCAGCAATTTCACCGCCTTTGACAACAAAATAAGTCTCTGACTCAGGGTCTGCCAGTTCCTTTTCGATAGTTGCAAGCGACAGCTCATTGTCAAAATAATGAGCCATATCAGCTTCCTTGATAAATGGGCCAAAGGTTTCTTGATAGGTTGCGACTTCCAACTCTCGCAGGATGTTCGCTTCTTCTTTCTTGACTCTGACTAGCATACTGCACTCCTTTCTCAGAAAAGCTGCATCTATGAATACAGGTTTCTACTTAAACTGCTGAGAAAAACGAATATCTCCTTGGTAGAATCCACGAATATCGTTGATACCGTAGCGGAGCATAGCTACCCGCTCTTGACCGAGACCAAAGGCAAACCCAGAGTACTTCTCTGCATCAATACCACTCATTTCCAACACGCGCGGATGCACCATACCAGCTCCCATAATCTCAATCCAGCCGGTCTTCTTGCAGACATTACAGCCGGCACCGCCACACTTAAAGCAGGAAACATCAACTTCAACAGACGGCTCTGTGAATGGGAAGTAAGATGGACGCAGACGGATACTGCGATCTTCGCCGAACATCTTCTGGACAATCAGCTGCAGCGTTCCTTGCAAGTTTGCCATGGAAATATTTTCTCCAACCACCAAGCCTTCAATCTGATGGAACTGGTGGGAGTGAGTCGCATCATCGGTATCCCGGCGGAAAACGCGCCCCGGTGAAATCATCTTGAGAGGTCCCTTAGAAAAGTCATGGGCATCCATAGCTCGCGCCTGCACTGGACTGGTGTGGGTTCTGAGCAGGATCTCCTCTGTAATATAGAAAGTGTCCTGCATATCCCGTGCTGGATGATCCTTAGGCAGATTCATCCGCTCAAAGTTGTAATAGTCCTTCTCCACTTCAAAGCCGTCCACGACCTGATAGCCCATTCCGATGAAGATATCTTCAATTTCTTCACTAGTTTGGCTAAGAATATGACGGTTCCCAACCGGAATTTGACGGCCTGGCAGGGTCACATCCAAGGATTCCTCAGCTAGTTTCAGAGCTACTAATTGTTCTTCCATCTCTTGAGCAGTTTTTTCAAAGGCTGCTGTCAGAATATCACGCGCTTCATTGACGTGCTTCCCGATAATCGGCCGCATTTCAGCTGAAATATCCTTCATCCCTTTCAGGACTTCAGTTAGCGAACCCTTCTTACCCAAGACTGCTACACGCAAGTCCTGCAGTTCCTTTTGATTCTCAGCCTTGAGCTGCTTGAGAGAAGCTAGAGTCTCTTCACGCAGGCTTTTTAGTTGTTCTTCAATCGTTTTCGTCATTTTCCCTCCAAAATAAAAAGCGCGTCAATCTCCATAAGCGGAGCGTTGACACGCGGTACCATCCGTTTTTTATCTGGCAAGCCAGACCTTACTTATCAATCCTAGAGCAAGTGAATTCGCCTAGCTTTCATCTAGAGAGCTTTCAGTCGATGGCTCTCCTCCCTGTTAAACTTCCCCTAGGTTACTGGTCTTGCGGATTGCTATTTAGTTACATTTCATTCTAACAGATTTCTAAACATTTCGCAAGTTAATCCAGCTGATTTCTACATTGAACTAAACCTCTACCCTTTCATCCTCTTTTTGAAAATCCAGACAGAAGGGATAAAGAATAGGAAAGCATAGAGCAGAACCCAAAAAAGATGAGGCAAAAGCGAATTCAAATCTTGAGCCAATGCCAACTGAACAGCCTTTGCTGCATGGGCAAATGGCAAGGCATTGCAAAATGCTTCAAAACCACCTCCTATCATCTCAATCGGAAGCACTGCTCCACTTAGAAAAACCGTGGCATTGACAAGAATAGTTCCAAAACCACTGACTGCATTACTGCTAGAGAAAGCTGAGCCTAGCAGCAGTCCCAAGGAAATAAAGAGCAGAGCTACTGGGATCAAGACCAAGAGGACGTACAAAGTTCCCAGATTTAAGGATAAGCCAAAAATCATTGCAGTTGCAAAACTAGCTATGCCCTGTAAAAGAGCCAGAGGCAGAACTGGAATCGAATACCCTAAGATATAATCCACACTTCTAAGCGGTGTAGATAGGAGACGCATGAGAAAAGAGCAATTGCGATCCGTGGCCATTAAACTGCCAACAAAAATAGTTAGCCAGGAAGCACCAAACACCATCATACTTGGAGCAAAATTTTCAATGGAAAATATAGCTGGCATCCCTTTGAGGCTCTGTTTCATAAGGGACAGGGCGATAATCAGAAAGACAGGAAAACCAATTCCCATCAGACTGCTGACATAATCACGCATGATTTCTTTGAAATTGCGCTTTGCAAAAATGAAGGCTCTCATGCTAATTCCCCTCCTTCCGTATAGGCCAAAAAGGCCTCTTCAAAATCCTTCTTACCGGAAGCTTGTATAATTTCCTCTGCTGTCCCCAAGATCTGCACCACTCCCTTATCCATAATGCAGAGTCGGTCGGCCAAAGCCTCGGCTTCTTCTAGATAATGGGTGGTCAGAATCACTGTAACTTTTCCCTTTAGTTGCTCAATATTCTTCCATAACTCCCTTCTAGCCCGTACATCTAGCCCCAAGGTCGGCTCGTCCAGAAACAGAATCTTGGGCTGACTGATTAGAGCCATTGCAATACTGAGCTTGCGCTGCCAGCCACCTGACAGGGACTTGGCCTGATCATGCTGCCTATCCGTCAGGTCAAATGTCTCCATCAGATGCTCTGTCTTTCGCGCCGCATCTTCCTTAGAGAATCCATATAGACGAGCAATCATCTCCAGATTTTCCTTGACTGTCAGCTTGGGAGCAACAGCTGTTTCCTGAGGTGAAACATTAATCATTTCTTTGACAGCACCTTCCTCCTTGCGAACGCTATGACCTAGCATCAGGGCATCTCCTGCTGTCGGCTCAACTAGACAAGACAGCATCTTAATCGTTGTTGTCTTCCCCGCACCATTAGAGCCCAACATAGCAAAGAATTCACCCTCTTCAATTTTTAGATTCAAACCATCAACAACCGTTTTTGAGCCGTATTGTTTGGTCAAATCCTGCATCTCAACTGCATACATAAGGACATCTCCTTTCATCAGATATGAGGAACTAAAAAACGAAATGTAATTTAAAGATATGACTTTGACATCTAAAGTTAGTCACAACTTACTCATTTAGCTAAAAACTAAGCTATTTTAACTCAATCTCGAAAGAGTTTGGTATAAGTTGTATAACTTCTTATACTTATTATACACCTATTCATTAGTAGTAGCAAATAAAAGCAAAAGAAAAAATCTGCTTGAGCAGATTCCGATTTTATAAATCACTTTTTGAACTTTTGTCTCCATTGAAGGTCTGATTAAATAGATCTTCATAGAGCTCGTAACGCTGGATGGCAATACCTTGCTGGGCATCTGCAAAGAGGACCAGAGCATCCCCAGGTCGAATTTCAAACATATCTCTCACTTCTTTTGGAATGACAATCTGCCCCTTGGGGCCAACCTTGACCGATCCCATATAGCGGTTTTTTTGAATATCTTCTTCCATTCTTTCTTGACTAACTCCCTTTCCGCTTCTATCTCTTCGTAAAATCCACTGGAGCAAACTGTACTTCATTTGCTCTTCCCATTCACTTGAGCCAATTCTATTATACAACTGCGAGAAAGGTTTTACAAGAAGAGACTATCGAGAAAAAGAAGCCTGTCAAGCAACAGACTTCCTTCTTTCTATTTAATAACCTGACCTGCTTCTTTCAGAACATCTTCTGGTACAGTAATGCCAAGTTCTTTGGCATTTTTGGTATTGATAACAGATTTACCTGTATCAAAAATATCTACTGCAGTATCAGCAGGTTTAGCACCTTTAAGGACTTTAGCTGCCATTTTACCAGTCGCAACACCTAGGTCATACTGGTCTACAACGACAGAGGCAAGACCTCCTTCTTCTACCATGGCTGTCGCACTTGGATAAATTGGTTTCTTAGCTTCTTTATTGCTGGACACAACTGTAGCAAAAGCTGACGCAACGGTATTGTCAATTGGAATCCAGATAGCATCAACCTTGCTAGTCATGACATTCATGGTTGATGCAATTTCATTGGTCGAAGGAACAGAGTATTCCTCTACCTTGAAGCCTGCCTCTTCAGCCAATTTTTTGAACTCTTCTACCTGAGCTTTGGAGTTATCTTCGCTGCTAGAGTATAGCGCACCGATAGTTTTGACATCTGGAGTCAATTTTTTAATCAGCTCTAGCTGTTGCTTAGCTGGATTGCGGTCAGAGACACCAGTGATATTGCCACCTGGCTTGTCAAGATTTTTCACTAGGTTTGCTCCGACCGGATCTGTGATAGCTCCCATGACGATAGGCTTGTCCTTAGTAGCTGCTGCCAGTCCTTGTGCAGACGGAGTCGCAATCCCAATCAGCACATCGTTGTCATTGGATACCAGCTGCTTGCTCATAGTAGAGACCTTACTCTGATCGCCCTCAGCATTCATAAAGTCAATCTTAATCTTGCCTCCCTTATAGCCTTCCTCAGCCAGACCATCCTGAATCCCCTTGTAAATCAAATCCAGCGAAGGGTGGCTGACATACTGCAGCACGCCTACCTTGACTGTCTGACTGTCACTACTAGTCTTAGTAGTGTTGCCTTTGCTGTTCAAGCTGGAATAGACAATCCCACCGATTGCCAAAACGGCCAAAAGGCCTAAGATAGTTACTAATCGTTTGTTTTTCATGTTCTTTCTCCATTTCTATGTTTTATATTTTCTATCAATCCCTAGGGACGCCATCGTTTAAACATAGGCAATTCTCCTTGTTTTTTATAATAAGCAACAAAAAATCCTCACACAGGTATTCTGTGTGAGGGCGAAAATCGCGGTGCCACCTCAATTATGGAAAATAGCTAATATTCCCCATATCTCTGTCTTGTCATCAAACAAGCTGCACTGTAAGGTGTGCCTACCGAATTCTTATTGTTTCAAATTCATTTTATCAATTAGCCCAATTTCGTAAAGATTTGCTGCTCATTTCCACCAACCACAAGCTCGCTAAAAACAAATGCATCTACTACTTTTCTAATTTCCTATATTTTAAGTTTTTCCTGAAAGGATGTCAAGACCTTTTTGAAAATTTTTATAAAATGTTCGGATTTGATTTATCGAGGCAGTTATAGGCAAAAATTAAATTGCTTTTTGGCGAGACTTTAGAAGCTTTTAGCTTGGTTTTTTGTTATAATTTTCTATAGCAAGTTTCAAGGAGAAAAGCATGTCTTTCGACGGATTTTTTTACACCACATGACTGAGGAGCTCCGCCGCGAATTAGTGGGCGGCCGCATTCAGAAGATTAATCAGCCCTTTGAACAGGAGCTGGTTTTACAGATTCGCAGCAACCGCCAAAGCCACAAGCTGCTCCTATCTGCCCACTCGGTCTTTGGGCGCGTCCAGCTGACTGAGACTACTTTTGAAAATCCAGCTGTTCCAAATACCTTTATCATGGTTATGCGTAAATACCTGCAGGGCGCTGTCATTGAAGCAATCCAGCAAGTGGAGAATGACCGGATTTTGGAAATTAGCGTCTCCAATAAGAACGAAATCGGCGATAGCGTGGCTGTGACTCTGGTCATCGAAATCATGGGCAAGCACAGCAATATCATCCTCTTGGACAAGGCTAGCGGTAAGATTATTGAAGCCATCAAACATGTTGGTTTTTCACAAAATAGCTACCGAACTATCCTGCCGGGCTCAACTTATGTCGCACCGCCTCAGCCAAGCAGTCTCAACCCTTTCACTGTAGGCGATGAAAAACTTTTTGAAATCCTGCAGACTGAGGAAATAGAGCCCAAACGCCTGCAGCAAATTTTTCAGGGATTGGGTCGGGATACAGCTACCGAACTCAGTGGCCGTCTGACAGCTGACAAGCTCAAAACTTTCCGAGCCTTCTTTGCCAGTCCGACTCAGCCAAGCCTGACCGAAAAATCCTTCTCTGCTCTGCTATTTTCCGACAGCAAGACCCAAATGTCCACGTTATCCGAGCTTTTAGACACTTTCTATAAGGACAAGGCGGAGCGCGACCGGGTCAACCAGCAGGCCAGCGAGCTTATCCGCCGAGTAGAAAATGAGTTGGAAAAGAACCGGAAAAAGCTGGGCAAGCAAGAGGAAGAGCTCCTAGCAACGGAGAATGCAGAAGAATTCCGGCAAAAAGGGGAACTCTTGACCACCTTTCTCCATCAGGTGCCCAATAATCAGGACCAGGTAGAGCTGGACAATTACTACACAGGTGAGAAGATTATCATCTCGCTTGACAAGGCCCTAACCCCCAACCAAAATGCCCAGCGCTATTTCAAACGTTACCAGAAGCTCAAGGAAGCTGTCAAACACCTGACCAGCTTAATTGAGGAGACACGGACTACAATTCTTTACCTAGAGAGCGTAGAAACAGCCCTTGCTCAGGCCAGCCTGACTGAAATTGCAGAAATCAGAGAAGAACTAATCCAGACTGGCTTTATCCGACGACGCCAGAGAGAGAAAATCCAGAAAAGACAGAAACCAGAGAAATATTTGGCAACAGATGGCCAAACCATTATCCTAGTCGGCCGCAACAATTTACAAAATGATGAGCTGACTTTTAAGATAGCCAAGAAAGACGAGCTTTGGTTTCACGCCAAAGATATTCCAGGCAGTCATGTGGTCATCACAGGTAATCTTCAGCCCAGCGATGAAGTCAAGACTGACGCTGCCGAGCTAGCGGCCTACTTTTCCAAGGCCAGACTCTCTAATCTGGTTCAAGTAGATATGATTGAGACTAGAAAACTCAACAAACCAACCGGTGGAAAGCCAGGATTTGTCACCTATACGGGCCAGAAAACCCTGCGTGTCACACCAGATGAAGAAAAGATTAAAGGCATGAAGATGTAGACTTGTCTTTTTTGAAAATAGGTCATTCTTGGCAGCGAGCCAGGCATTAGTAAACGGAAACATTCTGTTTCTCTCTATCACGCTAATTATGTGATACTAATAAAGAGGTAAAACTTACGTTCTACCTCTTTTTGCGTTCTCGTGAAATTCTCTTGTTCAATAAGGAAATTTCTTCAAGCTTGCCTTAGTCTTCAGACTTTTTCTTTCTCTTCTCTAAGCCAATCAGTCCTAAACCTGACACTCCTGCAAGTAAGCTTGCTGCCAAGTAGGAGGTTTCTTCTGTACCGGTCTTAGGAAGAACTTTTGCCCCCTCACTCTTAGAAAGTGATGGCGGTGCAGGTGTAATCGTCCGCTCTGGCTGAACAGGAGCTTCTGTCACAGTCGGAATGTAGACTGCTGAAATAGTCTGACCATTGCGGTCTTTACGAACAACAGTAACACCATCCGCTTGACCGACAAAGCCAGCTTCCGGTACAAAGGTCACTGTACCATCTGGCGCAATCGTGTAAGTTCCTTGGCCTGGAACAAGCTTTTCGGTGCTGCCATCCTCGAAAGTTGGCGGAACGGTTGGATCCACGTCTCCTTCAAAGATAGGTTTACCAGTCTGAGGCTGGCCTTTAAGACCTGTGCTACTGGTATCTTCTGTATCAGTACTTCCCAAAACAGTTGGGGTATAAGTAGCTGTCACGGCATTACCATAAATGTCTGAACGCTTCACGACAACTCCGCGAGCAGTTCCGACAAAGTCTGCTTCCGGCACAAAGGTCACTGCTCCCAGAACGGTAAACCTATACGTTCCCTCACCTGGAACAACCATTTCTGTGGTGCCATCCGCAAAGGTCGGAGCTACTGCCTGGTCAATCGCCCCTTCAAAGGTTGGCGTGCCAGTTTGAGCTTGTCCCTTGCGTCCGCTAGATACACTGTCCTTGCTAGTTGATGGTGCAACCACAGTCGGAACATAGCGAGCCGTCACTGAGGTGCCATTCTTATCACGACGGACAAGAGTCACACCGCTTCCCTGACCAAGGAAATCAGCTTCTGGAGTGAAGGTGACTGTACCGTCTGGTGCGATAGTATAGGTTCCCTGACCTGGAATGGTCTTTTCCTTGCTTCCATCTTCGAAGCTTGGTGCAATCGTCTCATCAATTGGCACAAGTGGATCACCTGCTTCAAAGACAGGTTTGCCAGTTTGAACATGACCTTTGATATTCGTAGAGGTCGCATCTTTACCAGTTGGAGTTACCTTGACAAACTCTGGACTGTAAGTCGCAGTCACAGATGTGCCGTTCTTATCGACACGTTTTACAGTGATTGGATCTGGTTTACCTACAAACTGCTTGTCTGGTGTGAAGGTCACTGCCCCATCTGGAGCAATGGTGTAAGTTCCCTGACCTGAAATGGTCTTCTTTTTGCTTCCATCTTCGAAGGTTGGCTCAACAGTCTCATCAATTGGAACTAGTGGGTCCGCACCTTTGAAGGTTGGAGTGCCTGTTTGCGGAAGACCTTGTGGGCCAGTGCTGGTCGCATTGGTAGCTGTAGGAATCACTTCTTTCACTACCGCTTGGTACTTGACGGTAACAGCGGTGCCATTGGCATCCGTACGAGTCAATTCGAGTTCTGGTGTTTCACCCTTGAATTGTTTGTCTGGAGTGAAAGTAACCTTGCCGTCCGCATCCACTTCGAACTTACCGACATTCGGTACTTCTTTGACAGAAGAACCATTGTCAAATAACGGAGTCGAACCAGCCGGGAATGGAACAGAGTCATGGCCTGGGGTGAAGGTGACTTTTCCTTCTTGAACCTGACCCTGCAGGCCTTCTGTCTTCTCACCAGTTCCTGTAGGAATCACTTTAGTGAACTCTGGACTGTATGTTGCAGTTACTGGCGTGCCATTCTTATCGACGCGTTTTACAGAGATTGGATTCGGTTTACCTACAAATTGCTTGTCTGGCGTGAAAGTCACTGCGCCATCTGGAGCAATCGTGTATGTTCCTTGACCCGGAATAGTCTTCTCCTTACTTCCATCTCCGAAAGTTGGCTCAACTGTTTCATCAATTGGAACTAGTGGATCACCACCCGCAAAGGTTGGAATGCCAGTTTGAGGGACACCTTGAGGACCTGTGCTAGTCGCATTGGTGCTGATTGGAGTTACCTTGGTAACGGTCGGTGTATAAGTAGCAGTTACTTCAGTACCATTCTTATCCACACGTTTCACAGTGACTGGTGTTGGTGTACCAATATACTGTTTCTCTGGAGTAAAGGTGACAGAACCATCTGAGTTGATAGTGTATTCCCCTACTCCCTGAACAATCTTCTTAGACTGACCGTCTTCGAAGGTCATTGGAGAATCCATATCAATTGGAACAGCTGAGTCGCCAGGAGTGAAAGTAGGCGTCCCCTTTTGTGGTTGACCTTGAATGCCAGTTGATTCAGCATTGGTGCCAGTTGGGGTTACTTTGGTCACTTCTGGGGTATAAGTAGCAGTTATTTCTGTGCCGTTAGCATCGACTCGTTTAACCCTAATAGGTGTCGCCTTGCCAGTGAATTGCTTATCTGGAGTGAAGGTAATGGAACCATCTGAATTAATGGTATAAGTTCCTTGATTAGCCACTACCAAAGTATCAGTCCCATTTTCAAAGGTCATTGGCTTGGTCATATCGATTGGAACCGCTTGGTCACCTGGACTGAAAGTTGGCTTGCCACTTTGCGGTTGACCTTGAAGGCCGGTTGATTCAGCATTGGTGCTAGTAGGCATTACCCGTGTTACCGTTGGCGTATAGGTAGCAGTTACTTCTGTTCCGTTTTTATCTACACGCTTAACAGTAACTGAAGCTGGGGTACCCACATACTGTTTGTCTGGGGTAAAGGTGATAGTACCATCTGAGTTGATGGTATATTCCCCTACTCCTTGAACCGTCTTCTTAGGTTGACCATCTTCAAATGTCATTGGAGAATCCATCTCAATCGGAACAAGTGGATCACCACCTTGGAAGCTTGGGCTACCTGTTTGCGGAACACCCTGAGGACCTGTGCTAGTCGCATCGGTGCCTCTTGGAACCACTTCTTTCACCACTGCTTGGTATTTGACTGTAACAGGAGTGCCATTGGCATCGGTGCGAGTCAATTCAAGTTCCGGTGTCTCACCCTTAAACTGCTTGTCTGGCGTGAAGGTCACTTTACCTTCTTGAACTTGACCTTGCAAGCCTTCTGTCTTGTTTCCAACACCAGTTGGCTTTACAGCCGTTACTGTTGCTTGATATTTTGCCTTAGCAAGGGTACCGTTGACATCTGCACGACTGACTTCAATTTCTGGCGTTTTACCTACGAATGTCTTAACCGGTGTAAAGGTAATATTACCATCAATATCCACTCCAAACTTGCCAACATTTTCAATTTCTTTCACATTGGTACCAGTGTCAAAAACTGGCGGATTATCTGCTGAAAAGCCTACTTCTGGTCTTCCAGCTTCAAAAGTAATCTTACCATTCTGAACCAATCCTTGTGGACCTTCAGTCCGATCGCCAGTTGCGTTTGGAATAACTTCTTCAACAGTAGGAGTATATTTAGCTGTCACTTCGGTTCCATTCGCATCTACACGTTTGACCGTCACTGGGGTCGCCTTGCCAGTAAATTTCTTCTCCGGCTTAAAGGTAATGGAACCATCTGAATTAATGGTATAAGTTCCTTGATCAGATACTACTAACGTGTCCGTACCATTTTCAAAGGTCATTGGCTTAGTCATGTCGATTGGAACTGCTTGGTCACCTGGGGTAAAGGTCGGCTTGCCGCTTTGTGGTTGTCCTTGCAAGCCTGTTGACTCAGCATTGGTGCTTCTTGGTGTGACCCGTGTTACCGTTGGCGTGTAAGTAGCAGTAACTTCAGTGCCATTCGTATCTACACGTTTAACTGTAACTGGTGTTGGTGTACCAACATATTGCTTTTCTGGAGTGAAAGTAATCGAGCCATCTGACTCAATGACATAAGTACCGACCTTGTCTACCTTCTTAGTTGTTTGATTATCTTCAAAGGTCATTGGTTGGGCTATATCAATCGGCACAGCTTTGTCACCCGCAGTGAAAGTAGGTGTACCTGATTGTGGTAGACCTTGAAGACCAGTGCTAGTCGCATTGGTACCTGTTGGAACCACTTCTTTCACCACTGCCTGGTATTTGACGGTAACTGGTGTGCCATTCACATCTGCTCGAATCAATGTCAGCTCAGGAGTTGTCCCCTTAAACTGCTTGTCTGGAGTGAAAGTAACCTTACCATTGGCATCCACTTCAAATTTACCAACGTTTAGGACCTCTTTAACAGTCAAACCATTGTCAAAGAGCGGAGTTGTTTCAGCTGGGAATGGTACAGAGGCATGACCTGGGGTGAAGGTAACATGACCTTCTTGAACCTGACCTTGCAATCCTTCTGTCTTATCACCAGTACCAGCCGGAGTTACCTTGGTAATAGTTGGCGTATAGGTTGCTCTTACTTCTGTGCCATTTTCATCAACTCGTTTGACCGTCACCGCGGCTGGGGTACCCACATATTTCTTATCTGGAGTAAAGGTAATAGAACCATCTGAATTAATGGTGTATTCTCCCACGCCCGAAACAATTTTCTTAGGTTGATCATTATCAAAGGTCATTTGCTTGTTATAGTCAATTGGGACCGCTGAATCACCTTCCTCGAAGACTGGCGTCCCTGTTTGTGGAAGACCTTGAGGACCTGATGAAGTAGCAGGTGTGCTGGTTGGTGTAACCTTGGTCACGTTCGGTGTATAGGTAGCAGTCACTTCTGTGCCGTTGGCATCGACGCGTTTAACCGTAACTGGTGTCGCCTTGCCAGTGAATTGCTTAAGTGGCTTGAAGGAAATGGTATCATCTGAATTGATAGTATAAGTTCCTTCATTCGCCACTTCCAAGGTGTTCGTGCCATTTTCAAAAGTCATGGCTTTGCTCATGTCAATTGGGATTTGTTGGTCACCTGCAGTGAAAGTTGGCTTACCACTTTGTGCTTGACCTTGGAGACCAGTCGATTCGGCATTGGTACTTCTTGGTGTTACTTGGGTTACCTTAGGTTGATAACGTGCTCGGTGTGCTTTACCATCGGCATCGCTGACTTGCACTACCACTGGGTCTGGCGTGCCATAAAAAGTCTTGATAGGCTTGAAGGTCACTTGGCCGGTATTTGGATCCAATTCATAGGTTCCCACTTGCTGGCCATTGGCCATGGCAGGCACCGTGTTGCCTGCTGCCGGCTGACCGTTAGCATCCACAAAGCTGGCAGGATGAGTAGCATCTGGCGTGACAGGGGTTGTATTCGCATCATCATCGTTAAAGACTAGCGTTTTATTTTGTTCCAGTCCCTGAAGACCACTTGATTCGTAGTTTGGAATCTTACGAACTGTCGGCACATAACGGCCGTCCATACTAGTCAATTGTTCATTTTTATTAGGGTCAGAAGCATCCGTCGAAGTCCATCCAGTTGATGTACCATTGCTGTCAGTCCAACGGATGTTAACTCCGTCAGCAGTTCCAGAAAAGTCCGCATTTGGTGTGAAGGCTACTTGCACGTCATTGCCATTGTTGGTCACTACATAGGTCCCTTCTGGACGAATATAAGTCGTGCCATCCGCTGACTGTAAAACATTGCCCTGATTGTCTAAGACTTGAGGCGCTTGGGTGCTCATAACTGCATTGACACTGTCGTCTGAGCGATCCGTTCCTTTAGGTGTGAAGTGAAGGACAGCAGTTTGAGTCTCGCCTGTAAAGCCATCCGTAGTCTGCTTCTCCCCCTTAGGAGGATAAATACGATGCAAGAGCATATCTTCTACTTCACCACTAAAGGCAATACCTGTTGGCTTCTCAATATCGCCTGCATTTGTGGCAATACGGAAACGCATACCCAATTCATTTACTTGTCCGCCACTAATATTTTGGTTGGCATTGAAGGTCAAGGTATAGTCACCAGCAGTTGTAACCTCTTGTAGATTGCTACCTTCGCTTTCACTGAAGACTCCATCATTATTGAAGTCTATCCAGGCCTTGACATAGGATTTAGCATTACCATTTGGATTAGCTTTGATTTTAATTGTGTAAGTTCCATTTTTGGCTTTATCTAAATCTAGCAAATCATTAGAAGTACTTAATTGATCGTCTGCTAGTAATTGGTTGGCTCCCTCGTCCTTATGCTCCTTTTTATCGTCCAGAACCCAGTCATTGGATGACTCAACATCTATATCAGCTGGCGTTGTCCCTAAATAAGGTTGCTTAATAAGGGCGTTGGTCACCGAGTCACGTCCCGAAATGGTATGGAAGGCTTCGCCATAACTCTCAGGCCCATCACTCCCATCTACCACGAGGAAGCCCATCATCATGGCTTGTTGCCCAGATGAAGCTACATAGAATCCTACTTCAGAGGCCCCACGCGTCATCACGACAGGAACCGTCCGTTCGTTAGAACGATTTGGTCCGAAGACCTGAGTACCCAGACCTCCTGTCACAGTATCTGGACTGAGATATTTATACCAGTCTACGCTCTTATCTTTTAAGATTAAAAGACCCCTTAACTTAACGTCCTCATCATCCAACATTTTTTTGGTGATAACCGTATAGGCTTCTTTGGCCGGGCTCTTCAACTTCCATTCACCCATGTATTCCCAACCCGTACCGTTAGTGGTAAAGATTGCGAATTCACCTGGATTGGCATCTTCACCATCGGCCATAACCACCGTAGGGGCCACCCGCTTACCAAGATAGGTAGCCTCAATATCGAATTTTACCCCCCAGTTGGTAGAGTTTTTTGGATAAACCAATTGGGTCTTTCGATTCTGAGTATTGAAGCCTTGGGCACGTATGGTCGTCCATTGGTTCTGGGCTGCCCCTGTAACTGATGGAGGTGTTTTACCATAATCTGGCGCAGATTTTAAGAAGCCATTCTCAGCGTTGGGGTTATAGGTCCCCTCTGTTGCAGTACCTGCGACCCGTTTTCTATAGATTTCAGTCGAGTTAAAAGGCTTGAGCTCTTTGACCGTTAAGGTCACCACATAGCCAGGTGAAATCTCTTTTGTGAAAGTGGTCCCTACCTTAAGGCCACCGCTTTGATTCAAGTTTTTCCAACTTGCACTATCTGAAAAATCAAGCCAACTAATCTGTTTGGCTAATTGGGTACTATCTTTCTTGACAGATTCCTCCAAGCTTGGTTTAGGTACTCGTGGCGTGGAGGTAGCATCATCTGCCCCAGCTGGTCCAGTACCTATCGGAACTCCTGTTGTTACGCTGTTCTGTTGTCCAGTAGTTGCCGCATCTCGTCTCACGCGACGAGAGCGATTAGGCTGAGCTAGATCTGCGGTTGCTTCTGACTTTTCAGCCGCGTTAGATGTTTCTGTCTGAACAGTGATTGGTTGAGTATTCTCAACTGGTTTAGTTGCTGTAGATTCAGTAGATTCTTCAACTTTCTCAGACTCTGAGCTTCTTGGACTAGGATTATCATCTGATTGAGGGTTCTCAGTAACAGACGCAGATGCTGTACTTTCTGTATTTTGTAAATGTTCAGAAGCTTCTGCTTCAGCAGAAATTACTGGTGGTTCTGCTATGTCCGTTTGAGTAATCTCATTTTGGGTACCAGAAACGCTAGCTTCATCAGCGCTAACCTGCGCAGCCGCTCCCAAAAGAAGCAAGGTCGATAAGAGCACAGAACAAACACCGACGTTTAGTTTCCGAATCGAAAACTTACGCAGGTGCGGATTAAATAAATCTTTTCCCATAATAATCTCCTAAATTATCATCTAGTTACAATAGTTTTATTATACAACATTCCTTTTTACTTAGCTATATATATAACTATAATTATATAAATTTTTCAAAAAAATAGACACAAAGCGTCTTATAGTCTATTTTTAAAAAACAACAGAAAAAATAAACCATAGAAAAATCATTATAAATTAAATAAATCTGGGAATATTTCTGATTCTACTTTAATGTTTAACATTTTAGAATTGCTATTATTATAAAGTTTTTAAGAATTTTTCTCTTTGGACATAAAGAAAAAAGATTCACTAATGAATCTTTCCTCTTTTAATTTAGCGGTTAGAACCTAAGTTCTCACCTCTTAATCTTCAGACTTTTTCTTTCTCTTGTCTAAGCCAATCAGTCCTAAACCAGATACTCCCGCAAGTAAGCTTGCTGCCAAGTATGAGGTTTCTTCTGTACCAGTCTTAGGAAGAGCTTTTGCACTCTCGCTCTTGGAAAGAGACGGCGGTGCAGGTGCAATCGTCCGCTCTGGCTGAACTGGAAGTTCTGTCACAGTCGGAACGTAAACCGCTGAAATCGTCTGACCATTGCGGTCTTTGCGAATCACTGTCACGCCGTCAGCTTGACCGACAAAGCCAGTTTCCGGTACAAAGGTCACAGTGCCATCTGGCGCAATCGTGTAAGTACCTTGACCTGGAACAGCCTTTTCGGTGCTGCCATCCTCGAAAGTTGGCGGAACGGTTGGATCCACATCTCCTTCAAAGATAGGCTTGCCGGTCTGAGGCTGGCCTTTAAGACCTGTGCTGCCGGTATCTTCTGTGGCAGTACTTCCCAAAACAGTTGGGGTATAGGTAGCTGTCACGGCATTGCCATAAATATCTGAACGCTTCACGACAACTCCGCTAGCAGTTCCAACAAAGTCGGCTTCCGGTACGAAGGTCACTGCTCCCAGCATATTGAACCTATATGTTCCCTCACCTGGAACAACCTTTTCGGTGCTGCCATCCGCAAAGGTTGGTGCTACGGCTTGGTCAATCGCCCCTTCAAAGGTTGGAGTGCCCGTTTGAGCTTGACCCTTGCGACCGCTAGACACACTATCCTTGCTAGTTGATGGTGCAACCACGATCGGAACATAGCGAGCCGTCACTGAGGTACCATTCTTATCACGACGGACAAGGGTCACACCAGTACCCTGACCAAGGAAATCTGCTTCTGGAGTGAAAGTGATTGTTCCATCTGGTGCGATGGTGTATGTTCCCTGACCTGGAATGGTCTTTTCCTTGCTTCCATCTTCGAAGATTGGTGCAATCGTCTCATCAATCGGAACCAAAGGATCACCTGCTTCAAATACAGGTTTGCCGGTTTGAACATGACCCTTGATATTTGTAGATGTGGTATCTTTACCAGTTGGAGTTACCTTGACAAACTCTGGACTGTAAGTTGCAGTGACTGGCGTACCGTTCTTATCAACACGTTTTACTGTGACTGGATCGGGTTTTCCTACAAATTGCTTGTCTGGTGTGAAGGTCACTGACCCGTCTGGGGCTATGGTATAAGTTCCTTGACCTGGGATGGTCTTCTTCTTATTACCATCTGCGAAAGTTGGCTCGACTGTGTCATCGATTGGAACCAGCGGATCACCACCTTGGAAGAGTGGGGTACCGGTTTGAGGTACACCCTGAGGACCAGTGCTAGTCGCATCGGTGCTGATTGGAATTACTTCTTTCACCACCGCTTGGTACTTAACTGTAACAGGGGTGCCATTGACATCAGTGCGAGTCAATTCGAGTTCCGGTGTCTCACCCTTAAACTGCTTGTCTGGAGTGAAAGTCACCTTGCCATTGGCATCCACTTCAAATTTACCAATATTCGTCACTTCTTTAACTGCAGCACCATTGTCAAACAGCGGAGTTGAACCAACAGGGAACGGAACTGAGTCATGGCCTGGCGTGAAGGTCACTTTTCCTTCTTGGACTTGACCTTGAAGTCCTTCAGTCTTGACACCAGTACCAGTTGGAGTTACTTTAGTGAACTCTGGACTGTAAGTGGCAGTGACTGGAGTACCGTTCTTATCAACACGTTTAACTGTGACTGGATCTGGCTTCCCTACAAACTGCTTGTCCGGGGTGAAGGTCACTTTACCATCTGGAGTGATAGTGTAAGTTCCTTGACCTGGAATCACTTTTTCCTTATTACCATCTTTGAAGCTTGGCTCAACTGTTTCATCAATCGGAATCAATGGATCACCACCTTGGAAAGTTGGGGTGGCAGTTTGAGGCACACCTTGAGGACCAATGCTCGTCGCATTAGTACCTACTGGTGTCACTTTGGTAACGGTTGGAGTGTATGTAGCCGTTACCAGGGTTCCATTTTTATCAACACGTTTCACAGTGATTGGATCTGGCTTGCCTACAAACTGCTTCTCTGGCGTGAAAGTCACTGAGCCATCTGGAGTGATGGTGTACGTTCCTTGACCTGGAATGGATTTCTTCTTGCTTCCACCTTCGAAAGTTGGCTCAACTGTTTCATCGATTGGAACTAGTGGGTCACCACCCGCAAAAATTGGGGTGCCAGTTTGTGGAAGACCTTGAGGGCCAGTGCTAGTCGCGTTAGTGCTGGTTGGCGTTACCTTAGTCACAGTTGGCGTGTAAGTTGCAGTCACTTCCGTGCCATTTTTATCAACACGTTTTACTGTAACTGGTGTTGGTGTGCCAACATACTGTTTCTCAGGAGTAAAGGTAATAGTACCATCTGAGTTGATAGTGTATTGCCCTACTCCCTGAACAATCTTCTTAGACTGACCGTCTTCAAAGGTCATTGGAGAATCCATGTCAATTGGAACAGCTGAGTCGCCAGGAGTGAAAGCAGGTGTACCTGATTGTGGGATACCTTGAGGACCAGTGCTAGTCGCATCGGTGCTATTTGGAATTACTTGAATCACTGTAGGTTGGTAAACTGCTTCTGCTGTAGATCCATTCTTATCCCTTACACGAAGACGTACAGGAGTAGGCGTTCCATGGAAATCAGGTGCAGGTTGGAAACTAATATCTCCATTAGCTTGAACAGTGTAAGTTCCTTGTAGCTTGCCACTTGCATCATAAACAGACAGACTATTAGATTGTTGAATTTGCCCATTAACTACAAATTGTGGTCCCTCTGGCGCTAAAGGCACCGTCGCAGTCTGTCCATTAATACTTGCTTGACCTGGAGTAAAGTTTAGGTGACTCGTTTGAAGTTTCCCTTGTAAACCGGTAGACTGTGTATCTTGACCTGTTGGGGCTGCGGCCTTAACTTCAGCTTGATAAGCAGCGGTTACTTCAGTCCCGTTCATATCAACACGTTTAACAGATTCAGCACTTGGACGGCCAGTATAACTAG
The DNA here is from genome assembly GCF_000212855.1 of Streptococcus sanguinis SK355. Taxonomy (GTDB): domain Bacteria; phylum Bacillota; class Bacilli; order Lactobacillales; family Streptococcaceae; genus Streptococcus; species Streptococcus sanguinis_A. The sequence goes on along the minus strand of NZ_GL890993.1, from coordinate 1,495,763 downwards.
GAACTGGTTGGAAGGTTACACGACCTGCGCTATCAACCATATAAGTTCCAACATTCGTAACAACTTTAGTTGTTTGACCGTTATCAAAAGTTGGAGCGACTGCCTCATTAATTGGCACACGATTATCACCTGGCATAAAGATCAAATTACCAGATTGTTCAGCACCTTGAATACCTTCAGAGCTTGCTCCTTGTGCTGTTGGAACAACACGCGTTACTGTTGGTTGATAGGTTGCACGGTGCTCTGTTCCATCGGTATCATGCAATTGTAGGTTAACCGGGTCAACTGTCCCCACAAATGACTTATTCGGAGTGAAAGTCACACGCCCAGTAGCTGGATCTAATTCAAAGGTTCCCACTTCTTGGCCTTGCGATGTTGCCTTCGCGCTTGTTCCAACAATACGATTGCCATCAGCATCCAAGAAAAAGACAGGATTCGTTGCAGATGGTTGAGCGGGAGTCTTAGCAGGATTGCCATCATTAAAGACAATATCTTGCACTTGAGACAAACCTTGTGCATCCGTCGAACGATGTTCCGTGAAATTCAAAACAGTCGGAATATAGCGGGCATCCATATTATTCAACTTATCGTTGATAACAGGTTCTCCATTATTCTTCGCAATCCAATCTGTACTTGCACCATTAGTATCAACACGGCGGATATTAATTCCTTGAGTAGTACCGATAAAGCCAGTGCTAGGTTCAAATATCACATCCACATTTGCACCCTTGGCTGTTACTTTATATCGTCCCTCAACAGTACTGTACCAACCGTCGCCATCTGCTGTTAATGTATTGCCAGCATTATCCAAAACAAGAGGTGCTACAGTTGTATCAATAGCCGCTTTCTTGCTTTCATCATTTTGATCAATACCTTGAGGTGTAAACTGAAGAGTAGCTTTCTGACGCTGGCTGATTATTCCTGAACTTTCCTTCTTTTCTCCCTTTGGTGGATAGGTCAAGATGACTTCTAAGTCTTCAACTTCCCCACTAAAGGCTGTTCCTGTAGGTTTTTCAATATCTCCCTTATTCAGGGCAATACGGACCCGCATTCCCAACTTGCTAACTGCAGGATTGGTCATCGCTGGATTATTCTTAAAATTAACAGTATAGTCACCAGCCGTTGTTACTTCAGTAAATTCGCTGGCCTCATTTTCATCAAAAACACCATTTTGATTGAAATCAATCCAAGCACGGACATAGGCCTTACTATTGCCATTGGCAGAGGCTTGGAGACGAACTGAGTAGTCACCATTTTGAAGACGATTAACTCGGAAGAGGTTATTTGTCTTACCGGTCAAATCTGAAGGCAAGAGCTGATCAACCCCTTCGTCTGCGTGATCAGTATCGTCATCATGCCTCCAGTCATTACCAGAGGTAGTATCAATATCAGCTTCAACTCGTCCCAAGAATGGCTGAGGAGTCCTTGCACCTGTATTGGCATCATAACCAGAAATAGCATGAATAGCATTTCCATAAGAAGCCGGTGCATCTCCCTCATCAACTACCATAAAACCAATCATAGCAGCTTGCTGACCAGAAGAAGCAATATAAATCCCAACTTCTGAAGCGCCACGTGTCATCACAATCGGAACTGTGTGATCTTTAGAAGTATTAGGACCAAAGACCTGAGAGCCCAAGCCTCCTGTTTTTTGATCTGGATTAGTAAAAGCAGTCCAGTCAATGACAGGTACAGTCGCATTATCCCCTATATATTGACCATATCTGTTAGGGTTCATTGGGTCATAAGTGTCGGTAATTACAGACCCATCTGGCCGAACACGTTTCCATTCTGCCAAGTGTTCCCATCCTTGGCCGTTGGTCGTGAAAATAGCATACTCCCCTGGGTTGGCCTCTTCTCCATCTGCCATGATAACTGTTGCTTTTACAGGTTTCCCAAGGTAAGTCGCTTCTACCTTGAATTTTATTCCGTAGCTAGCACCATTTTTAGGAACTTGTAATTGAGTCTTTCGGCCATTGGTGTTAATCCCTTGGTCTCGGACAGATGTCCATTGATTCTGCTCCGCTCCTATAATTTTCGGTCTAGCCGAATCACCTTCGGCTTCTTGCTTTTTATAGTCTTCATTTACATATCTGAACCAAGTGTTTTTCGCATTCGGATCATAGCTGTTTTCATACTCAGTACCCTTGACGCGGTCACGATAAATCTCTGTTGAGTGGAAGGGTTTTAATTCCGTCACTGTCAGTTTTATACGATAACCTGGTGAAATTTCTTTTTCATAGACAGTACCAACTTTAAAGGAATCATCCGTATCTAAGTTACTGATGGCGCTTCTATCACCAAGATCCAGCCAGTTGATCTGCTTCATCAAGTCTGTCGGGTTCTTTTTTTCAGAATCAGCCAAAGTAGGCTTCTCAATTGTGTTGTTAGGATCACCATCTCGCAGACCAGTAGGTGCAGCATCCCGTCTTACCCGACGAGAGCGACTAGGCTGAGGAGTCTCTGCGACTGCTGCTGGTTGAGCAGGAGCTGGTTGGATATTCTCATCAGACTTAACTTCTGTGGGAACACCTGCTTGTGAAGAGGCAGTTTCTGCCCCCGGCTGCTCACTTGTTGACTTGCCATCTGAATCAGACCTTGCTGTCATTACAGCAGATGCATCTTCTGCCTGAGCTGAAATAGTGGCAGGATTACTTTCCTCAGCTGGTGAATTTAGCGGTTCTGCAGTACTTACTGAGGAATCAGCTATACCTGTTTGAGAAACCTCGCTTTGAGGCCCAGAAGAAACAGTCTCATCAGCGCTAACCTGCGCAGCTGCTCCCAAAAGAAGCAAGGTCGATAAGAGCACAGAACAAACACCAACGTTTAGTTTTCGAATCGAAAACTTACGCAGGTGTGGATTAAACAAATCTTTTCCCATAATAATCTCCTAAATAATCATTTAATTACAACTGCTTTATTATACACTATTCTATTTTGCTTAGCTATATATATAACTATAATTATGGAATTTTTATCGAGAAATAGACACTTTTTTAAAAATGGTCTATTTTTAAAAAAAGAAAGATCCATAAACGAATCTTTCCTCTTTTAATTGGTATCTGAAACCTAAATTCTTAATTTTTAGTCTTCAGACTTTTTCTTTCTCTTGTCTAAGCCAATCAGTCCTAAACCTGACACTCCTGCAAGTAAGCTTGCTGCCAAGTATGAGGTTTCTTCTGTACCAGTCTTAGGAAGAGCTTTTGCACTCTCGCTCTTGGAAAGAGACGGCGGTGCAGGCGTAATCGTGCGCTCTGGCTGAACAGGAGCTTCTGTCACAGTCGGAATGTAGACTGCTGAAATAGTCTGACCATTGCGGTCTTTACGAACAACAGTAACACCATCCGCTTGACCGACAAAGCCAGCTTCCGGTACAAAGGTCACTGTACCATCTGGCGCAATCGTGTAAGTTCCTTGGCCTGGAACAAGCTTTTCGGTGCTGCCATCCTCGAAAGTTGGCGGAACAGTTGAGTCCACATCTCCTTCAAAGAGAGGCTTGCCTGTCTGCGGCTGACCTTTGAGACCTGTGCTGCTGGTATCTTCTGTATCAGTACTTCCCAAAACAGTTGGGGTATAAGTAGCCGTCACGGCATTGCCATAAATATCTGAACGCTTCACAACAACTCCGCTGGCGGTTCCAACAAAGTCGGCTTCCGGTACAAAGGTCACTGCTCCCAGCATATTGAATCGATAAGTTCCTTCTCCTGGGACAACCTTTTCGGTGCTGCCATCCGCAAAGGTCGGAGCTACTGCCTGGTCAATCGCCCCTTCAAAGGTTGGCGTGCCTGTTTGAGCTTGTCCCTTGCGTCCGCTAGATACACTGTCCTTGCTAGTTGATGGTGCAACCACAGTCGGAACATAGCGAGCCGTCACTGAGGTACCATTCTTATCACGACGGACAAGGGTCACACCAGTACCCTGACCAAGGAAATCAGCTTCTGGAGTGAAGGTGACTGTCCCATCTGGCGCGATAGTATAGGTTCCCTGACCTGGAATGGTCTTTTCCTTGCTTCCATCTTCGAAGGTTGGATCGACTGTCTCATCAATTGGCACCAGTGGTTCACCTGCTTCGAAGGCAGGTTTGCCGGTTTGAACATGACCCTTGATATTCGTAGATGTCGCATCTTTACCGGTTGGGACTACTGCTTTCACTATTGCTTGATATTTGACAATAACAGGAGTTCCGTTAGCGTCTAGACGAATTAATCCCAGCTCTGATGTTTCACCTTTGAATTGTTTTATTGGGGTGAAGGTTACCTTGTTATCCGCATCCACTTCGAACTTACCAACATTTGGCACTTCTTTAATATTCTTTCCGTTACCAAACAGTGGAGTCGAACCAGCTGGGAATGGAACTGAATCATGACCAGGCGTAAAGGTAACTTGTCCTTCTTGGACTTGGCCTTGTAATCCTTCTGTCTTAGTGCCGGTACCTATCGGAGTTACTTTAGTGAACTCTGGACTATAAGTCGCAGTCACTGGCGTGCCGTTCTTATCCACACGTTTTACAGTGATTGGATCAGGTTTGCCTACAAACTGCTTGTCTGGGGTGAAGGTCACTGCACCATCTGGAGTAATGGTGTAAGTTCCCTGACCAGGAATGGTCTTCTTCTTGCTTCCATCTTCGAAGCTTGGCTCGACTGAGTCATCAATTGGAACTAATGGATCACCACCTGTGAAGGTTGTAGTACCCGTTTGAGGAAGGCCTTGAGGACCAGTGCTGGTTGCAGTAGTGCCTGTCGGAGTGACTTTTTCAACAGTAGGCGTGTACTTAGCCGTCACTGGCGTACCATTCTTATCTACTCGCTTAACAACAACTGGATCTGGTGTACCTACAAATTGCTTGTCAGGTGTGAAAGTGACAGATCCATCTGGTGCCACTTCAAAGGTACCGACATTTGGAACTTCCTTGCGTTTGCTTCCATCTTCGAAAGTCGCTGGAGCATCATCATCCAGTGGTACATTCGGGTCGCCACCGACAAAGTTTGGTTTACCCGTTTGTGGACGGCCTTGTGGGCCAGTGCTGGTTGAGGTTGTACCTGTTGGAGCTACCTCTTTCACTACCGCTTGGTACTTGACGGTAACAGGGGTGCCATTGGCATCCACACGAGTCAATTCAAGTTCTGGTGTTTCACCCTTGAACTGTTTGTCTGGTGTGAAAGTAACCTTGCCGTCCGCATCCACTTCGAACTTACCGACATTCGGTACTTCTTTAACTGCAGAACCATTGTCGAATAATGGAGTCGAACCAGCCGGGAATGGAACTGAGTCATGGCCTGGAGTGAAGGTGACTTGCCCTTCTTGGACTTGGCCTTGCAGACCTTCTGTCTTAGTGCCGGTACCTGTCGGAGTAACAGCAGTCACAGTCGCTTGGTAGTTAGCCTTAGCTACTGTACCATTTACATCTGTGCGGCTGAGTTCGATTTCCGGTGTCTTACCAACAAACGTTTTAACTGGAGTAAAAGTGACATTACCCTCTCCGTCTACTTCAAACTTACCGACTTTGGCAATTTCTTTCAGATTAGTACCGGTATCAAAGACTGGCGTGCTATTCTCAGGGAAACCTACTTGTGGACTTCCTGCTTCAAAATTAATCTTACCTTTTTGAACTTGGCCTTGAAGCCCCTCTGTCTGAGCACCTTTCGCCGTCGGAGTGACTTTTTCAACAGTTGGTGTGTACTTAGCCGTCACAGGAGTGCCATTCTTATCTACTCGTTTAACAACAACTGGATCTGGTGTGCCTACAAATTGCTTGTCAGGTGTAAAAGTGACAGAACCATCTGGTGCCACTTCAAAGGTACCGACATTTGGAACTTCCTTGCGTTTGCTTCCATCTTCGAAAGTCGCTGGAATGTCATTATCCAGTGGCACATCCGGGTCGCCACCGACAAAGCTTGGTGTACCCGTTTGTGGTCGGCCTTGTGGGCCAGTGCTCGTCACGGTGGTGCCTGTCGGAGTGACTTCTTTCACTACCGCTTGGTACTTAACTGTAACAGGGGTGCCATTGACATCAGTGCGAGTCAATTCGAGTTCTGGTGTTTCACCTTTGAACTGTTTATCTGGAGTAAAGGTTACCTTACCGTCCGCATCCACTTCGAACTTACCAACATTCGGTACTTCTTTGACAGAAGAACCATTGTCAAATAGTGGAGTCGAACCAGCTGGGAATGGAACTGAATCATGACCAGGCGTGAAGGTCACTTTGCCTTCTTGGACCTGGCCTTGCAGACCTTCTGTCTTGACTCCAGTACCAGTCGGAGTTACTTTTGTGAACTCTGGACTGTAAGTGGCAGTCACTGGTGTGCCGTTCTTGTCCACACGTTTAACAGTGATTGGATCAGGTTTGCCTACAAACTGCTTGTCTGGAGTAAAGGTCACTGCGCCATCTGGAGTAATGGTGTAAGTTCCCTGACCTGGAATGGTCTTTTCCTTGCTGCCATCGTCGAAGCTTGGCTCGACTGAGTCATCAATTGGAACCAGAGAATCGCCACCCGCAAAGGTTGATGTGCCGGTTTGCAGAAGACCTTGAGGACCTGTGCTTGTTGCATTGGTACCTATTGGAGTTACTTTCGTGAACTCTGGGCTGTAAGTCGCAGTTACTGGTGTACCATTCTTATCCACTCGCTTCACTGTGATTGGATCTGGTTTACCCACAAACTGCTTGTCTGGTGTGAAAGTCACTACGCCATCTGGAGTGATGGTGTACGTTCCTTGACCTGGAATAACCTTCTTCTTACTGCCATCGTCAAAAGTTGGCTCGACTGTTTCATCGATTGGAACTAGTGGATCCGCAGCTTTGAAGGTTGGAGTTCCTGTCTGCGGGATACCTTGTGGACCGGTGCTCGTAACGGTGGTACCTGTCGGAGTTACTTCTTTCACCACCGCTTGGTACTTAACTGTAACAGGGGTGCCGTTGGCATCCACACGAATAATTCCTAGTTCTGGTGTTTCACCCTTGAACTGTCTGTCTGGAGTAAAGGTTACAATGCCATCTACATCCACTTCGAACTTACCGATATTTGGTACTTCTTTAATATTCTTTCCGTTACCAAATAGCGGAGTCGAACCTGCTGGGAATGGAACTAATTCATGGCCTGGCGTGAAGGTGACATGACCTTTTTGAACCTGACCTTGCAAGCCCTCTGTCTTGTCACCAGTACCTGTTGGGGTAACAGCTGTCACAGTTGCTTGGTAATTGGCTTTTGCTGCTGTACCGTTGACATCTGTACGGCTAAGTTCAACTTCTGGTGTCTTACCGACAAACGATTTGACTGGTGTGAAGGTGACATTCCCCTCCGCATCAACCTCGAACTTACCAACTTTGGCAATTTCTTTGACATTCGTGCCGGTATCAAAGACAGGTGTGCTGTCGGTTGGGAAGCCGACTTGCGGACTTCCAGCTTCAAAAGTAACCTTGCCTTTTTGAACTTGGCCTTGAAGCCCCTCTGTTTGAGCACCTGTGGCCCTTGGAGTCACTTTCTTAACAGTTGGCGTATACTTGGCTGTCACTGGAGTGCCATTTTTGTCCACTCGCTTGACAACAACTGGATCTGGGGTACCAACATATTGCTTATCTGGGGTAAAGGTGACAGAACCATCTGGTGCCACTTCAAAGATACCGACATTTGGAACAACCTTGCGCTTGCTTCCGTCGTCGAAAGTAGCTGGAGTGTCATTATCCAGTGGTACTCCAGGAGTGCCGCTTACGAAGTTTGGCTTGCCTGTTTGTGGGCGGCCTTGATTACCAGTGCTGGTAATATTTGTTCCCGTTGGAACCACTTCTTTCACTACTGCTTGATATTTGACTGTAACAGGAGTGCCATTCACATCTGCTCGAATCAATGTCAGCTCAGGAGTGATCCCCTTAAACTGCTTGTCTGGAGTGAAAGTAACTTTACCGTTCGCATTCACTTCAAATTTACCAACGGTTGGAATCTCTTTAACAGTCAAACCATTGTCAAAGAGCGGAGTTGTTTCAGCCGGGAATGGTACAGAGGCATGACCTGGTGTGAAGGTAACATGGCCTTCTTGAACCTGACCTTGCAATCCTTCTGTCTTATCACCAGTTCCTGTTGGAGTCACCTTGGTGAACTCTGGCCTGTAAGTCGCAGTGGCTGGCGTACCATTCTTATCGACACGTTTCACCGTCACTGGCTCTGGGGTACCGACATATTGTTTTTCAGGGGTGAAAGTCACTGCGCCATCTGGAGTGATGGTGTAAGTTCCCTGACCTGGAATAGCTTTCTTCTTGCTGCCATCTTCGAAAGTTGGCTCGACTGCTTCATCAATCGGAACCAGTGGATCGCCGCCCGCAAAGGTCGGAGTGCCCGTTTGCGGGATACCCTGAGGACCGGTGCTAGTCACATTAGTACCTGTTGGGGTCACTTTGGTAAACTCTGGGTTGTAAGTTGCCGTCACCAGCGTACCATTCTTATCGACACGTTTTACAGTGATTGAATCTGGCTTTCCTACAAACTGCTTCTCCGGCGTGAAAGTCACTACGCCATCTGGTGCAATGGTATAAGTTCCCTGACCTGGAATAGCCTTCTTCTTGCTGCCATCTTCGAAAGTTGGCTCGACTGCTTCATCAATCGGAACCAGTGGATTACCACCTTGGAAAGTTGGGGTAGCTGTTTGCGGGATACCCTGAGGACCGATGCTAGTCACATTAGTTCCTGTTGGAGTTACTGATGTAACTGTCGCGATATAAGTGACTTTTGCTGCAATACCATTTGCATCTTTGCGAGAAATGCTAATTTCTGGCGTTTCACCTACAAAGCGCTTGTCTGGCGTGAAGGTGACATTGCCCTCCGCGTCTACTTCAAACTTACCGACTTTGGCAATTTCTTTGACATTCGTACCCGTGTCAAAGACTGGCGTGCTGTTGGCCGGGAATCCTACTTTTGGATCGCCAGCTTTAAAAGTTACACGTCCTTTTTGAACTTGGCCTTGCGGACCTTCTGTCTGATCTCCAGTTCCTGTCGGAGTCACAGCGGTCACAGTCGCCCGATATTTAGCCTTGGCTACTGTTCCGTTAACATCTGCTCGGCTGAGTTCGATTTCTGGTGTCTTACCGACAAAGGTTTTGACTGGAGTAAAGGTGACATTACCCTCTCCATCCACTTCGAACTTACCGATTTTGGCAATGTCTTTCACATTCGTGCCGGTATCAAAGACTGGGGTGCTGTTTTCTGGGAAACCAACTTGAGGACTTCCTGGTTCAAAAGTAACCTTGCCTTTTTGAACTTGACCTTGAGGGCCTTTTGTCTGAACACCTGTCGCTCTTGGAATCACTTTCTCAACAGTAGGCGTGTACTTGGCTGTCACAGGAGTGCCATTCTTATCCACACGCTTAACAACAACTGGGTCTGGTGTCCCAACATATTGCTTGTCCGGTGTGAAAGTGACAGATCCATCTGGTGCCACCTCAAAGATACCAACATTTGGAACCACCTTGCGCTTGCTTCCATCATCGAAAGTCGCTGGAGTATCATCATCCAATGGTACATCTGGGTTGCTACTGAAAAAGTTTGGCTTACCTGTCTGTGGACGGCCTTGTTTACCAGTACTGGTGATGTTTGTCCCTGTTGGAGTTACAGCAGTGACTGTCGCCTTGTAGATAGCTGTAGCTGTGCTGCCATTCGTATCTGTACGAGTAATCCTGATGTCTGGCGTAAGGCCTTTAAATTGTTTCTCTGGAGTAAAGGTTACATTTCCATCCTCATCCACTTCAAACTTACCAACAGTAGGCACTTCTTTAACAGTCGAACCATTGTCAAAGAGTGGAGTTGAGCCAGCTGGAAAGGCCATCGTTTGTGTTTGACCGTTGACTTGCGCAGAACCTTCTGTGAAGCTGACTTTTCCTCGCTGAACTTGGCCTTGTATACCACTGGTTTCAGCATTCGTCGCACTTGGTGCTGCTGCTTTTACATCAGCCTGATAGGTAGCTGTTACTTCTGTTCCATTGACATCTACTCGCTTGACAGTCTCTGCCGCTGGACGTCCAGTATAAGTCGCCAGTGGAGTAAAGGTTACTAGGCCTTGATTATCCACCTGATAAGTCCCAACACCAGCAACTGTTTTAGTCTGGCTGCCATTATCAAAGGTTGGCAACTTCTTGCTATCAATAGGTACACGATTATTGCCCGGATTGAAGGTCAGCTGTCCTGTCTGAACTGCACCTTGAATGCCCTCACTGCTAGCACCTTGAGCAGATGGTCTAACAGGAGTCACCTTTGGCTGATAAACAGCTTGATGCGGAATACCTTTGCCATCAATCATCTGAACGGAAACTGGATCCACTGTACCAACAAAGTTTTTATTTGGCGTAAAGGTAATCTTACCTGTTGAAGGCTCGACTTCAAAACGACCAACTTCCTGACCATTTGATAAAGCTGGAACTCTAGTATCATCTGTAGTCGTTCCATCCGCTTTCACAAATTTTACAGGATTTGCTGTACTTGGACTTGCAGGAGTTTTGCCAGCATCTCCATCATTAAAGACAGGTGTCTTTTCTTGCGTTAGTCCTTGAGCATCTGTTGTTTCATACTTAGGAACATTGAGCACGGTTGGTACATAACGTCCATCCATGGTGTTGAGCTGGTCATTGATGACTGGTTCAGCCTGATTTTTTGCAATCCAATCTGTACTTGCGCCGTTAGTATCAAAACGACGGATGTTAATCCCCTGAGCTGTGCCGATAAAGCCAGCCTTAGGCTCATATACCACATCTACATCAGCACCGTTTGCTGTTACTTTATAACGGCCTTCAGCAGTGTTGTACCAACCTGCTGCATCAGCAGTCAGAAGCTCTCCTCTCGCATCTAATACAATCGGAGCTTTAGTAGTATCAATTGCTACTTTCTGATTTTCAGTATTTTGAGCAATCCCCTGTGGAGTGAAATGAAGAGTGGCTGTCTGTCTCTGATCACGGATTCCAGTACTTTCCTTCTTCTCTCCTTTTGGTGGATAGGTCAGTTCGACTTCTAGGTCTTCCACCTCACCACTAAATGCAGTTCCAGTAGGCTTTTCAATATCTCCCTTGTTCAAGGCGATACGAACCCGCATTCCAAGCTTGCTAAGTTCAGGATTGGTCATGGCTGGGTTCTTCTTAAAGTTAACAGTATAATCTCCCGCAGTTGTTACTTCGGTAAATTCACTGGCTTCGTCTTCGTCAAAGACACCATTGTTATTGAAGTCAATCCAGGCACGGACATAGGCTTTTTCGTATCCGTTAGCTGAAGCATGGATGCGGAGAGAATAATCTCCGTCGTGCAGACGGTTTACTGGAAAAAGACCATTGGTTTTCCCGACTAAATCATCAGACAAGAGCTGATTAATACCTTCATCGGCTAAATCATTCTGATCGTCATGCTTCCAGTTATTTCCAGATGTGGTATCAATATCAGCCGCAACACGGCCCAAGAATGGCTGTGGATTTTGACCGCCAGTTTCTGCATTGTATCTTGAAATAGCATGGATCGCTTTTCCATAGGAATCAGGTGCATCACCTTCATCGATTGCCATAAAACCAATCATCGCAGCTTGCTGACCAGAAGAGGCTATGTAAATACCAACCTCTGATGCACCACGTGTCATTACAAGTGGAATTGTATTATTTCTAGAAAGATTAGGTCCAAATACTTGGCTTCCCAGTCCGCCAGTCTTTTGGTCAGGGCTGACATAGGCCTGCCAATGAACACCAGTACCGTCAGTTCCAATAAATTGGCCTTCTGTAGTAGGCTTCATCGGCTTATAGGTTTCTGTAATCTCAGTAGTCACACCATTTGCGTCTGTGACTGTACGCTTCCACTCGGCCAAATGTTCCCAGCCCTTACCATTGGTTGTAAAGATAGCGTACTCACCCGGATTAGCTTCTTCACCATCAGCCATGACAACTGTTGCTTTAACTGGCTTCCCACGATACCTAGCTTCAACTTTGAACTTCACGCCATAGTTGGCTTCATCTTTAGGAACCTGCAGTTGGGTTTTACGCCCTTTAGTATCAATTCCCTCTGACTTAATAGCTGAATATTGATTCTGAGCTGCACCAGTAATTTTAGGACGGTAATCATCACCATACCAATACTGATAAGCATAATTATTACTATTGTTATATTGAAGCCAAGTATTTTTTGCATTGGGATCATAACTGCTTTCGTACTCAGTTCCCTTTACTCGATCACGATAGATCTCTGTCGCATAGAAAGGTTTCAATTCCGTCACGGTCAGTTTGACCACATAGCCCGGCGAAATTTCCTTTTCATATACTGTTCCAACTTTAAAGGAGCCATCTTTATCTAGATTTCTCAGTGATTTAGTATCACCAAAATCTAGCCAGTTTACCTGCTTCATCAACTCATCAGAGCGTTTCCTTACTGATTCTTCCAGTGTTGGTTTAGAAACTGTAGGATTAGCTGTTGCATCTTGTATAGCAGAGCTAGCTTGACCAGCAGGACTGGCAGTACGGAATGATGTTCCTGTCTCCATTGGCTGGCCATTACGATCAGACCTTGGCATAGCCGCAGAACTTGGTTTTGGCGTATATTGTACTGAATAAGAGCGCGTCCGACTAGCTTCAGCAGGTCTTGCTTCATTAGAGGTCTCAGCTGTCTGATTAGTTTCTTGTGGCTTTTCAGGTGTCGCTTGCTCTGGAGCTGCAGCTGGGCTTACCAGCTGATTTTGATCCGCTCTTGCTTCTGAGTTAGCTGTTTCAGAAACTGCAGATGTTGCTGTATTCTCAAGAGCAGGCTGACTGACAGCTGACTCCGTCGGCTTTTCTGGCAGTGAAATATTATCATCTACAGATCCGCTGGCAATTTCATCAGCATTTACTGTAGCCGCAGTACCTAAAAGGAAAACGGTAGATAATAATACCGAGCAAACTCCAACATTTAATTTTCGAATCGAAAATTTGTTTAAATGGGGGTTAAATAATTCTTTTCCCATAGAATCTCCTATATTAATATTTAATAGCAATAGGTATTATACACCAATTAATTTTAGTTAGCCATGGATATGACTGTAGTTGAGGGGCATAGTGTCCAAAAATAGACACCTGAAAAAAAGGCTCCATTTTTAGAGCAAAATAAAGAAGATCCGCAAACGAATCTTCTCACTTTTAACCTTCTGATGATAAAACCTTATCTAATTTTTCTTTCAGGGACGTTAATTCCCAACCGTCGATTTCTTTCAGTTCATGAGTGGTTACTGCCAGCCCCTCATATTTGAGTCCGCAGTTCTGGCAAAAGCGGCTCATTACGTAGTCCAGCATTTCAATTTCTTTGCTGGGCTGAGAACCTTGCAAGAGCAGGAACACCTTTTTGCCCTTGAGTGCTTCTTGCGGCTCATGCACATCAGCTACTCGGTCCAACAGAGTTTTTAGCAGACCCGAAAAAGACCACCAATAAATAGGACTGGTAAACACCAGTACATCGGCTTGGCTCAGCTGCTCATAGACTTGAAAGAACTGATCGTTTTCTGCTGACTGGCCATATTGCTCAATATGGTAGTCCACTAATTGAAGAGCCTCATAATCTCTATCTCTCAGAAAAAAGTGCCCCAGCTTAAAACTATTGCCATTCCTATTTGGGCTGGCGTTTACCAAATAAATCATAGCTTCACTTCTCCTCTATTCTTTTTCCAATTATATCAAAAAAGAGGGCAGCAAACAATGCTAGCCCCTGCTATTTATTCCGACTTTTCCATATCTTCTTTCATCTCATCCATGTTAAACTTAGCAAAGAGATACTTGCGATCTTGTACTGGGAAACGCTGATCCAGCTGGTCTACAGCCCCCAACTCGATGACACCTTCCTTGATGACAAAGTCCATGACATGACCGCCAAAAGTCAGATCATCCGATACAAAATGCAGATGATAGCCTGCTAGACTGACCCCGTGGAAAATCTCAGGTGTCCAGATACCAACGATGGTTCCAGTGATATTTTCCTTACAGTACTCAGGCTGATTAACCGCTACTTCCGCAAACTTCCGTTCTGTCGTAGACTTGGGAATCATCCGAACATGCATGCGGGCGAAATCACCATGAATCTTGATAGAGCGGAAAAGATTTTCCCCATCATAGTAAGACTCAATCCGCTTTTCCAGTTCCTTGTCGTTCATCTCAAAGCGCTGACGGAAAATGACCTCCGCCTGGTGAGGAACTACTGCCGCATAAGGCACAGTCATATCCGGTGACACCTCAACCACTTCTGGCACCTCTCCAGATCCCTTTGCCTGATAAGCCTTACCATCGAGAATAATGAGCTCACCATCAATAGAGTCCAACGTTCCCAAACCCAAATCTCCATACTGCAGCAGCTCTCCAACAGTCATACTGCCGTCGTAAAGACCAGCCATCAAAGCTCCCAAAGTATTATATTGAAATAATTTGATTGGTTCTGCCATTATTTTTCCTTAATCTTTCTCTTCCTAAAAATATTATTGCCCATCCAGCTAAGCTTTTTTCATCCTTATTACATGTGCTTACTGAATTTCTACCGCCAATCATTATACCATAAATCGCGGGAAAGGGCTGAGCGAGTGCTCTTATAAACTTTCATAGAGTTCCTGCATACTAGCATCATCAGGTACCAATCTCAGGTAAGAAGCAGCAGCTCTTTTAGCTTCTTCGAATCTGCCTAGTTCTCGCAAAAGATAGACATACTGCTCCAGAAACTCTGGATTGTCTTGCAGTTCATGAGCCAGTTGATCATAGAGTTCCTCTGCTTTTTCCAGATTTTCCAAGGCCTGATAAGCACGCGCCAGATTCCAGCGGGTCAAGGCATTATCGACTTCTTGATCTGCAAATTCTAAAAGCTCCTCATAGCGTTCCTGCTCCAAATAAAGAGTAGTCAATCGCAAGGCAATCTCTTCCAAATCATCCGCATCTTCCTGAGCCTGCAAGAGATAATGTTCAGCCGCTTCCTCATCATGAAGTTCATAAGAAAGCTGTGAGGCTAAAAGCAAGAGCCGAGTCTCAAATGGATTCTTAGCCAAGCCCTGCTGGGCAAGAGTCAGGGCTTCAGCTGTTCGATGCTCCGCATGAAGAGATAGGGCATAGCCATATTCGTAGCCTTCAAAATCCGGCGACAGAGTATCCAGTTGCTTGAAATAAAGATTGGCCTTCTGGTATTCTTCCTGATCCGCTAATATAGTCGCCAGCTCATAAACCGCAGCATCGTCATACTCCAGCTCAACAGCCTTTTCTAAGAACTCAATCGCCGCTGCAAGTTTTCCAAGACTGGCATAGCAGACTCCAATCCGCTGATAGGTTGAGACGCCTGTCTGCTCAAAGATTGAATGATTATCTAGCTGGGCGTATTCCTTAATCGCCTGAGAAAAATCCCCCAGCTCCAAATCTATCTCAGCTAGACCAAAGGTTACCAAAGGCTCATCAGTCAGCTCTGCTGCCTGAGCCAATTTTTCTCGAGCTACATCAGGCAGCCCCTCTAGC
The DNA here is from genome assembly GCF_000212855.1 of Streptococcus sanguinis SK355. Classification (GTDB taxonomy): domain Bacteria; phylum Bacillota; class Bacilli; order Lactobacillales; family Streptococcaceae; genus Streptococcus; species Streptococcus sanguinis_A. The sequence continues at coordinate 1,480,306 of NZ_GL890993.1, read as the reverse complement.
TGATAGAGGTCAGCCTTAGCCAAGAGAGCAGCAACATACCAGTCACTGTTCGGCTGAATCTCCTCCAGATAGGCAAAAGCCTGCTCCAAGTCCCCATCGTCACTGGCAATAGCTGCCAGACTAATATAAGAAGCTGGATAGTCAGGAGCCAACTTTTCAAAAATACGCTTGGCCTGAGGGAAAAAGCCGATACTTTCTAAGTAATCGGCCAAATCCAATAATTCTTCTTCGCTGTCTGTAGTCAGGGCTTGCTCGAAATAGCGGTCAGCCAGAGCTAGGTCCTGCTCCTGTAAAGCTGCCAACATTTGTTCACTCTTGCTCACTGATTTCTCCTTCTTGTTCAAAATCGGCTTCGTAGAGGCCACTTACTTTCTGATACCACTTAAAGATGGCTGCAATGGCTACCTTTGCTGAAGCATAGGCAGGAATTCCCAGGAAAACGCCCCAAATGCCAAACATGGTACCAGAAGTCAATAATACGAATAAAATCGTAATCGGATGAATACTGAGCTGACTGCCCAAGACCAGAGGAGAAACAAAACGCCCCTCGATAGTCTGTTCAACAATGAAAACAACAATGACTTTAGCCAGCATCACTGGACCGCCAGCAATCAAACCGATTGCCAGAGCCGGAAGCATAGCCAAAAAGCTGCCCAGATAAGGCACCAGATTGAGAACGCCCGCAATGACTCCAAGAGTGACACCATAGCGCAGACCAATAATCTTAAAGAAAACGATAAACATCAGAGCTACAATGATAGCGACCGTCACCTGACCGCGCACATAGTTAGCCAGCTGGGTGTTGATATCCGTCATCACTTGACCAAAGGAAGCGCGGAATTTAGTCGGCAGAAACTGGGTCACATAGCCCTTCAGATTTTTCCCGTCTCTCAGCAGGTAAAAAAGGATAAACGGCATGATGATAATAGCCACGACGATCTGCGAAGTTGTACTAATTAAGTTCCCCGCCCAGTTAACTGCCCTAGATGAAAAATTGCTGGCCCAATCGGTAATTTGGCTTGATAGATTGCTAGTGTATTCCTCAATCTGCGGCTTGAAATCTGCCGAAATATACTTGGTCACAATATCGTCGATGAACTTGTCAGCCTGCTTCAGATAAGCTGGAACATTTCTGACAAAGGCCATGACCTGATGCTGCAAGCTAGGAATAGCAACAGCCAAGCCCCAGATAATCAAAAAAGCAATTAAAACAAAGACAATGGTAATAGCAACCAGTCGATTAATCTTGTGCTTTTCCATCCAGTCGACGATGGGATTTAACAGATAATAAAGCAGGCCAGCTAAAATAACCGGCAGCATGATTACTCCCAAAAATTCAATGACTGGGCTAAAAATAAAACTGATTTTACTAAGTATAAAAATATTCAGTCCCATCAAAAGGGTTACTAGAAATACTGTAATAGCTTTGTTATCTAAAAACCATTTAAAAAACCAAGATAGGCTAAAATCTTTTTCTTTATGCTCCATATTCTCCTCCTTTAACTTGTCATTTCATTGTAACATTTTTCAGAGAAAAATTCTCAGCTCAGCTATAGAGAAAAGCAAAAAAAAAGAGGAGCCAGAAGATTTGTATTTTTCGCAAAATACAGCTTCTGACTTCTCTATTCGGCTTCTGCAGGGCCAGCTAGAATACAAGGCTATTTTTCAACAGCCGGCAGAGAAATGCTAAAGCGCATCTTCCGCCCATCAACGGCTTCAAACTGATATCGCAGACCATGCTTGTCCAAAATCTGCTGAACGATAAAGAGTCCCAGACCAGTCCCGCCATCCTTGCGATTGCGGCTGTAGTCTGGCCGATAGAAAGGCTGAAAAATCTGCTGGATTTGGTCTTTGTTTAAGACTCGTTCTGCTTCATTTTCGATGACTAGCTTACGCTCTTCCAGCCTAAGTAGAATCTGTCCACCTTCTACTGTATAATGAAAGGCATTGTCCAGAAGATTTTTGATAGCCTTGAGCAGATAGGTGCGGTTACCCTTGACCTTCGCTTCTGTCAGCTCAACTTGAAAATGGTAGTGTCTGACATCTGCTAAAACTCGATAGGTACTCAGATTTTCCTCCAAGACCTGCTTGAGTGAAAAGACTTCCTGTTCAGTTTCAGTCTTCATCTCCAGTTTAGAAATGGCTAAGATAGACTGGACTAACTCCGACTGCTCCTCTAGAATTTCTCGGCACTTCTGCAAGTACTTGTCTCGATCCTTGAACTCTCCTACTCCATAGATCATGCCATCGACCATCCCCATCATGCTGGTAATGGGTGTCTTGAGCTCATGCGATGTCATCCGCAAAAACTCAGCTTTTTCCCGCTCGCTTTCTGCTACCTTTTCATTTTCTAGGCGCAGAGCCTCAATACTGGTCAGTAGATTAGCATAGAGATGATTGATGTCTTGGGCCAGTTCAGCAATCTCATCACGCCCCTTGACCTGACAGGTCACATCTGGAGCCAGACTCGTCATTTGACGGGTGCTCTTAGAGATGGCTTTGATCCGCTGACTGGAAGTCCGGCTATAGAGATAGGCAGCCAGACCACCTAGACTCAGAGATACAAGCAAGACAAATGGATAGAGATTGAGCAAAATCCGACTAGCATCAGAAACAGGCTGTAAGGAATATTCCCCTCTCAGGACAACTTCTTTACCATCTGAAGTCCGAAAACTTTCTGATAAACTCTTGCTCTCATAGTCGCTGTTGGCAATCGTTGGGACGATAGTCAGCTGCAGAGAACTTTCATCGCCAGCTTCGAGTGAGGGATAGAGAATCGTATTGTCTTTCGCCAGCAAGGTAAACCAAATCAGATTGCTCTTTTTACTATAATCACTCAAGAGCTCGCCGATTTCCTGACTGGACTTTCCCTTGACTTGCTTGGAAACTTGGTCAAATTCTCTCTGAGCTTCTCCGCTCTTAACCTGCTGATAATACACCGGCATGGCAAAGTAAAGACTGGCTAGAACGATAGTCACCACCACGAAAATGATGGACGAGGTCAAGAGAAAGTTCTTTTTGACAATTTTCACTTGTCTTCTCCTCCAAGCTGATAACCCATACCCGTAATGGTTTTCAGCGGCACACCCGGAATCTTTTTACGGATGTTCTTGATATGATTATCCAGTACCCTGCTATCCAGCTCACTGTAACCCCAAATGGTATTCATGAGCTGATCACGGGTCACCAGGTGTCCCTTCCTCTTAGCCAGAGTCTGCAAGATTTCATATTCTTTCTTGGTCAGAGGCATTTTCTCGCCCTGCCAGTAAACTGTGCAGTCATCAATCGAAACCGTCAGGTCGCCAACAGCAATCTCTGAAGCAACTGTATTTCTGCGCAGAATATTCTCAATCCGTTTGACCAAGATTAGCGGTGAAAAAGGCTTGGTTACATAATCACTGATGAGGTGATTAAAGCTGACCAGCTGGGTATACTCGTCATCCAGAGCGGTCAAAATCATGACCGGAATCTGAGAAGTCTTGCGGATTTCCTTCAGCACTTCCAGACCGCTCTTGGTCGGCAGCATCATATCTAAGATGACCAGATCAAAGGGTTCTTCTTCAAAAGCCTGCAAAGCATCGCCTCCGTCAAATACTGGCCTCACCTCATACTGACTTTCCTTTAAAAACTCGCAAATCACTTGATTAATCGTCGTATCATCTTCCACCACTAGAATCTTGTGCATACTTAGATTTTTCTCCTTTACCTATTCAAATCGCAGGGCTTCAATTGGATCCAGCTTGGATGCTTTCACAGCTGGCAGGAGCCCAAATACTACTCCTATTATACAACAAAAGATCAAACTTACAAAGACAGAAAAGAGGGATAAAATATACGGATAGGCTAGAGACTGAGTGATGGCAAAGCCCGAGGCGATACCAGCCACCACGCCAATAATTCCTCCCATCAGGGTCAGTATAACTGCCTCAATCAGAAACTGCTTGAGAATAATCTTCCGCCGAGCTCCTAGAGCCTTTTTAATTCCGATTTCACGAGTCCGCTCTGTCACTGAAACCAGCATGATATTCATAACACCGATACCTCCTACTAAGAGGGAGATGCTGGCAATACCTGCTAGCAAGACGAAGTTAGACTTATTGAGATTGTCCAGTTGCCGTTCAAATTCCTGCAGGTTGAGCACACCAAACATATAGTCTGATGGTGGCATCTGCTGATTGAGATAATCGCTGACTTTCTTGGCCACCTTCTTCAAATCATCGGCCTTGTGGGTTTGGACAGTCACTTCAGGACTGACATTAATGGTATCAAAAATCCGATGCCACTGCTGCAGGGGAATATAGGCCACCTTTTCTGCACCAGCTGTTAAGCCACTCTGTTCAGTTGACTCAAATACTCCAATAACCTTAAAGGGATTGCCTAAGACTTCCACATACTTGCCGATACCATCCCCCTTTGGAAAAAGACTATCATAAAGGGACTTTTCCAGATAGGTCACCTGCTCTTGATTTTTAAAGGCTTCTGAGTCAAATCCTTCACCTTCTAGCAGGCGTTGCTGCTTGATGTCAGCGGCTGTCTGCGAAACCGCCTGAATCTTCCCAGATGACTTTTGGCTCAGGTAGTAAATCTTCTCATCTGTACCATAGGTCAGCAGAGCATTCTTGACCCCAGAGATTTCCTTAATCTTACTCAAAACATCCTCTCCCATAAAGGGAATATAAGAAGGCTTCTGGGCTTGAGATTTCTCTGGAATAGTTGGATCGATGGCGCTTTTCTTGTCATAGACAACCTTGATTGTGTTATTGTTACCGCCAATGAGCTGACGCTTGGTATTTTCCGTATTTCCCTCAATGATAGAAAAGATTGCAATGATAGCGCCTATCCCGATGATAATCCCCAACATGGTCAGCATAGAGCGCATTTTATGCGACAAGATTGAATTCAGAGCTACAAAAATATCTTCCATACAGCTTCCTTTCTATCCTATCGCTTTGCTCTCTATATTACCATCCCGCAGGATAACCGTCTGCTTGCAGAGTTGGGCTACTTCCGGCTCATGGGTAATGATGACAATGGTCTTTCCCTCATCATTAAACTGCTTGAAAAGGTCCATAATCTGCACACTGGTCTTGGTATCCAGGGCCCCCGTTGGTTCGTCACCAAGGATGAAGCTGGGATTGGTTACCAAGGCTCGCGCAATGGCTACCCGCTGCTTTTGACCACCGGACAGCTCCATAGGCTTGAAATCACTTCTTTCTTCCAGTCCGACCAATCGCAACATTTCCAGAGCCCGCTCCCGTCTCTCTTTTTTAGGAATTTTCATGTAAGTCAGAGGCAGTTCCACATTTTGGCAGGCCGTTAGCTTGGGCATAAGATTAAAATTTTGAAAAACAAAGCCAATCTTCTGATTGCGCAAATCGGACAGCTGATTGTCAGACAGCTCAGACACATCGGTCCCTTCAATATGATAAGTCCCTGAACTTGCCTTATCCAGACAGCCGATAATGTTCATCAGAGTGGACTTGCCAGATCCAGACGGTCCCATGATAGCCAGAAAATCCCCCTCTTTCACATGCAGATCAATTCCTTTTAAAATTGGAAATTCCTGACTGCCTTGCTGATAAGATTTGTGGATATCCTTAAGCTTTAACATGCTGTCCTACCTCCATCCCTTCTTCCATACCTGCTCTCGGGGTTGAAATAGCATCCTGCATAGTCAAACCTTCCGTAATCTCCACCAAACGGTCAGAAACTTTCTTGGTCTTGACTTCCTGCATTTTCAGAGTCTTGCCCTCTACTTTCCAGACATAGGTCTTGCCATTTTTACTGAAGGTATAGGCCTTATTGACAACTACCTTTCCTGCCTCGGGAGCATTCTCCACGATGTTGACATAGGAATGGGAGCCCACCAGTGGCATTTCACCACCTTGATCCAGCTCAACAGTATAAGGATACTTACCTTGGTTAGGGTTTTCCTGTTGCTTATTCCCACCATTATTATTGGAAGTATTTTCTGCTGTCAGACTGCCGACCTGAGTTACCGTACCACTCCATCGCTTCTTAGGATCCTTGCGATCCACCACTTCCACTTTCTGGCCGACACTCAGCTTTTCACGGTCAAATTCACTGACAGTCCCTTTGACCAGAGTTTTGGACTTGTCCATAATCTCAATAAAGTTTTCTTCTTCCTTTTTAGCCTTGGACTGATTGGGCAAATCTTCATTCATAGAGGTAATTGTTCCTGCTGTATCGGCAGTCACAGTATCATACTTCATCCGGTCTGATTCTGTCTGAGCTGTCACCTGAGCCTTTTCAGCCTCAATCTGAGCTGTCGTTACTTCATTATCCGCCGTCTTGGCATCGCTCAACGCCTGAGCCAGCTCATCTTCAGCTGACTTTATCTGCTCTAGCAGTGACTCATCCTGACTGGAATTGTATTTGTCCTTGAGAGCATTGAGACTGGCCAACTTGCGATTATAAGTTTCCCATTTAATCGCAGCGCTGTTTTGAGCGGCTGTGATGCCATTAGCCTTGGACTGGGCATCATATTGAGCCGACTGGGCTGTCAATTGCTGCTCTGTCACATAGGAAAAGAGCGGCTGCCCTTGTGTAACGGTATCACCATTTTTGACAAATACTTCCTTGACTTCCCCCTTAGAAGGGTCAATCTTGACCTTACTGCTATTGTTGGCAACTACTTCCCCAGATAAAACCAGGCTTGTTTTTTTACTGTTATTGACAGCTTCTTGGACTGTCAGCGAATCAATCGTCTTATCTACCATTTTCATGGCCTGTTGTTGATTGATCTGTCTAAAATACAGATAGCCTCCCAGTCCAGCACAAGCAAGAATGACCGTGCTGCCCAATAGAATGGTCTTACGATTCATTTTTTTTCTTCGAAACATATTGCCTCCAACCTATATGTTTTAATCTTTATTCAGCTTCTGAGCTAGATCCTGATCCATCTTCTGGAATTTCCTCACCATCTGCTGGGATTTGGATAACATTTCCATCAGGCATTGTGTATTCTGTCACTTCTTTGCCATCAACTGTCTTGGTCTTCTTATCAACAGCATCCTTCTGGAAGTCTACTTGTTTCCCATCCTTAATTTCTGAGTTATCAGCTTCTTTATTTCCGCATGCGGCTAAAAAGAATCCTGACATTCCGATAAGGGCAACGAGCATAGCAATTTTTTTAACGTTCATTTGATTTCTCCTTTGTTTTAGCAAGCAGGAACTTTGTTGTTTCCTGACAGTAATTGTTTTTTTGAACAATTCTATTCTAACAAAGCCATCTATCCCCTTCCTACCCGCTATCTGTTTTTTATCTGTTTTTTCAAATCAATACTATTCTTTTGAAAATCAGACAAATCCTCCGCTCTAAGACCTATCATCTGCTTTTATGATATAATAGTAGCAATCAATCTAAATACATACGAGGTAATGGAATGACACAAACAGTTTACTTTGGAACCTATACTCGCAGAGATTCCAAGGGAATTTACAAGGCAGATTTTAATTCTAATAAAGGAACTTTAGAAAACTTAACCTTGGTTGCTGAAGAGCCCAGTCCAACCTACCTAGCCTTTGATAAGGCTGGACATCTCTATTCTGTTGGAGCAAAGGACGGACAGGGGGGGATTGCAGCCTTTGACCAGGCAGGTCAGCTCCTCAACCATGTCGTTGAAGAGGGGGCTCCGCTCTGCTATGTGGCAGTTGACGAAGAACGTGACTTGGTTTACGGTGCCAATTATCATAAAGGGCAAGTTCTGATCTACAGACGACTGGCTGATGGCAGACTGGAACTGGCTGACTCAGCTAGCCATCAAGGTCAAGGACCACACGCAAATCAAGCCTCTGCTCACGTCCACTATGCTGACCTTACACCAGATCAATACCTGATCACCTGCGACTTGGGAACTGATGAAGTCACCACTTATGATGTTGCTGAAGATGGAAAAATCGCTCCTCTGAACACCTACAAGTGTGCCGCTGGAGCTGGTGCCCGCCATATCGTTTTCCACCATCATTATAAAATCGCCTATTTAATCTGTGAGCTTAATTCTACTATTGAAGTCTTGATTTACGATGGAGTCGGCCATTTTGAACACCTGCAAACTATCTCCACCTTACCAGAGGACTTTGAAGGAGCCAACAGAACAGCTGCTATCCACCTGTCTGCTGATGGCAAGTTTCTCTACGGTTCCAACCGCGGCCATGACTCTCTTGCCGTTTACGAAATCTTAGCTGACGGCAGCTTGGACTTAATCCAGATTGTACCTACCAATGGCCAAAATCCACGGGATTTCAACATCACACCGGATCAAAACCATATCATTGCTGTCCATCAAGACTCTGGCAATGCAACCATCTTCAAACGCGATGCTGAAAGTGGAAAATTAACAGAAATCTCCCATGATTTCTATATTCCCGAAGCTGTTTGTGTGACCTTTAAATAAGCAGAATTCTTGTCTTTCTATTAGAAATTTGATTAAATAGTATAAAAAATTACTAAGGAGCAACCACCATGAACCCCGTAGATTTATTTAACCAAGTAAAAGAAATGATTGAAAAGAAAGACTTTGATGGCGCTAAAAAGTTTATCGAAGAAAACAAGGACAAACTCGGAGAATACCTTGATCAAGCTAAAAAATTAGTAGCTGGAAATGAAATGGCCAGCGGCGCTATTGATAAAATTAAAGGTTTGTTCTAAGTAAACATAACAAAAACGCTTGAAAAATCAAGCGTTTTTTGTGTTCTCTTTTTTATATAATCAATGGCAAGAAAACCTGTGCTAAGCCTAGAAAAGCTAGATAACCCAATACATCTGTTGCCGTGGTAATAAAAATGGTCGAAGCTAGAGCTGGATCCTGATTCAGTGTCTTGATAATCAGCGGTACAAAGTAACCAAATAGAGCACCACATGCTAGATTGATCATCATTGCCAATACCACAATAACAGACAGATAGAAATTTTGATAGAAGACAAACATGACAATCGCTGCAATCAAGCCAGTAAAGAAACCATTAACCAAAGCTAGCACGATTTCTTTGAATACTAAATACCGATCTTCTTTCAGATCTAGTTTGCCCAAGGCAATTCCCTGGATAACCAAAGCAAGTGTCTGAGAGGCAGAATTTCCGCCCATTCCTGTGATAATAGGACTAATCGCTGCTAATGCTACAACTTTTGAAATCGTATCATCAAAAAGTGCTACTGTCGCAGAAGCCAGAAAGGCTGTCACTAGGTTAATCATCAACCAAGGTAAGCGTTTTTTGAGTGATTCTTTGAAAGGTCCTCCAATTTCTTCACTTTCTTGGACACCACCCATCCGCAAGATATCTTCTTGATATTCTTCTTGCAAAACATCGACGATATCGTCAATTGTGATAATTCCTAGCAATACCTGCCGATGATTGACGACCGGTACAACAGATAAATTATATTTGGCAGAAAGCTGAGCCACCTCTTCTTGGTCAACCTCTGGCGTCACAGTCACTAACTGAGTGTTCATAAATTCGCTGAGTTTCATCTCCGCATCATGAATAAATAAATCACGGATATCAATCCAGCCAACTAGCGAATGATGAGCATTTCTAATAAATAAGGTATCAATAACTTCCGTATTGGGCGAAATCTCCCTCAATTTATTGAGAGTTGCTGAAACGGTCAGATTTTCATTTAAGGTAATGAATTCTGTCGTCATCAGACCACCAGCTGTCTGAGGATCGTAAGCCAACATAGCTTTCAAATTCTCTTGACTGGTATTTTTCATCATACTTAAGTATTGCTTACGCAAGTCCACACTCAAGTAACCCAAAATATCTACCACATCATCATCTGGCATAAGATAAAAAAGAGTGCTGGTACGTTTGAAAGAAATTGATTGGATAATCTGTCGTTGCAACTCCGGCTCGGCTTCTTTTAAAATCTCTACCAATTGATCATCACTAGCCATTTCCGTAAAGGTTTTGAGGAGATTCCCTTCCTCATCCTCCAAGGCTTCCAAAGAAAGAGCAATATCAATGGGATAGTAATCCTCAAATATCTGATTGAAAACTTCCCTATCCTGTGATAGTAAGACCTGATTTAATAATTCTTCCATTGTGCTCCTCCTTCCACTTTGCTAGTATACCATAAAAGACTGATTTTTATACAAGAAAGCTATAAAATCTTTAGTAAATCACTCACTTTTTCAACCATGTAGTCACAAGAAAATGCAGGCATCTCTTGATTATATTTTCCGAAAGAAAAACTGTCATCTTGTCCTCCAATTTTTCAAGGGAAAGAGCATGATCAGCCCTACACACTACTTCTAGGCAATTTTCTAGGAAAAGATGATAAATCTCCCTCTCATCAATTAGGCTTGATCCTAAATCAAAAAATATCCATTGTTATATCTTTACACATCAAAAAAGCTAGTACTAAGTCCTAGCTCCTTTTGTATCTTATTAGATTATTTTTTCAAGTTGTACCAATATCAAGCCGTTCAATAAAATACACTAAATTATTAACCCACTTTTTACTTTTTCCATTCTAAAATGTGAAGTACAAACAAGTACAGTGTACTAAAGGAGTAGTTAAAAAGGTATTAAATTTATGAGTTCAGCAGGCAAGAAAAAAGGCATCTTGAAGAGTGTCTTTTAATTATTAAAAATATTAAGAGGCAATTCATCAAACCCCCAATATTCAACTAGATTGTTCTCTCTTAATGTTTCAGCGAAATTTACAACTGGCAAAACATAGGCTGGAAAACTATTGACCTGAGCAGTTAAAGTTGACACAAAAGATCTTAAATAAGGATAAAGTATAGCGATTGCATTTGTACTCAATATATCTTTTAAATTATCTACACTTTTAAAATCGCTAAAATTTAACGAATAAATACCTCTGATATCAACTTCCAATTGGAAGGGAACATGTTTAACTTCAGTTGAATCTATTTCAGACTTACAATTTCCTATTTGGGTTTTAATTATTACATATGACCGTGCATTCTCATAGCTAATTCCAATCTCAGCTGAAAAACTTACCTCAGTATGTAATTTGCCCGAATCATCAGCTCCCTCAAACATAGTGTTTGTTAGAAAGCTTACATTATCAATTGCATAATCTTCAAATGAAATAATTGCCATTATGCAGCTTCAACTCCTTTTCCAATTTGAAATATTGAATCACTGTAAACATTATTAGAGTAGTTCATTTTTTTATTTATTTCGTAAAACTCATCACCAATTGCTACCTTACAATAGCTTGCAGGATTATTCTGAGCCAATTTAAAATCATAAATTTCTTTTTTAATGACAAGCTTGACTAATTCATCCAACGCATCTTTTGGTAACCATGAATCAATATCAAGAATTGATCCATCCAATATAATTTCATTATAGGCCATATCACTCACACTCCTCGACTTTTTCCCAATTGATTAAGGATAAATTTCTAAGACAAATTTCCCTACCATTTGGCAAATTAGATATTGTTCTTACACCCCCAACATTGTACACAGGTGTATATGTATCACAAATTACACAATCTATACTGTCACAGAATCTAAACTTAATCAGAAATTCAAGAAAAATTCCATCTAAATTCGCTCTCTTTTTTCTAGGATTATTTTTAATTGCAGAAGACAACTGAGTATAGATTCTATCATATAATTGATTCTTCAATTCATTTAGCATCTTTACAGTTGAAGTATTATTTAAATTTAATACAGTTAAATTTTGATCATCAAAAACAAACTTTAAAATCTTTATTTTATTTTCTTCGTGCTTATATGTTTTAGAGTAATTCTTTGCAGATTGTTTTCCAGAAAACCCCTTACTTTCTTCGTCAATAAATAAATACAACCCTTGTCCCAAATCATTTGGGAGATTCTGTCCAAGCACTATCCCTGCATCATTGGTTATAACAAAAGGAATAACATCTATTGAACAAGTACTTAGTATATTTTGTGCAGCAGTAGGGGTTGTTCCATGATATCCCTCCAAAATTCCCTCCAAAATTCAGTACTCTTATTTCCTCTAATGACTATATTGTACCATAAAATGAAAAAGAAGTAGTTCAAAAAAGCATTTTTTTGTACTTTTTATCAAATTCACTACGTTTTTTCCTACTTTTTGAGGATTTTTTAGATGTTTTTCTTTCCTCTACATTACCTTATATACTAATTTGGAAAAATCATAAAAGCACCTAGTTCCCTAGATGCTAGCACAATAGCCTGGATTCGAACCGGAATCTCCTCAATCAAGGCACAAGCACTATATACTACTCATTGTACTTTAGTTCATTATATCATACAATCAGTTACATACCTAGCAATTCATGATATGCTTCCATATTTAGTGATGTAATAATGCTAAAATACAAATCTGAGTAAGTTTCAAACCACTTATTAAGCTTGTTATAGGCCGACGACTGACTAACAAACAATATACGTTGACAAGCTCCAATCATAACCACCCGTCTAACGGGTGGTTTGTCCCAGGGCTATAAGCCCACATCACCAGCCAGCGCCTAAAGACGTTGGCTTTCACTTTGTTCAAGCCTCATTGCTCTTGACTCGTCACAAACCTCTCAAAGAGGTGTTTGCATTACTTACCACTATCCCTAAAGGGATCCTCATATTCTTTTACACTCAATTTATCCAACGCTATATCATGCTTTTCCTGCTCTTGGATATATTTCTTAATTGTGGCTTCATTAAGTCCTACTGTACTCACGTAATAGCCTTCCGCCCAAAAATGTCGGTTCCCAAACTTATATTTTAGATTGGCGTGCTTATCAAACATCATGAGAGCACTTTTACCTTTTAAATACCCCATAAAACTA
>NZ_GL890993.1:1412507-1467463 GCF_000212855.1 Streptococcus sanguinis SK355 | reverse complement strand
TTTTTGGTATAACCTTCGATGCGCACCCGCATAGCGGGTGGTTTATTTGTCTCGCACCTTACGGAGCGAGACAGACTGAAAGTCACAAACATAAAAAGCATCCTCTTTGAGCGATGCTTTTTTTGTGCACGATTTCAGATACTGGTTAGTATCTTTTTAAACCTTAAATCCCGTTTCCAGTTAGAAATCGGGCTTTTTAACTAAATATTAATTTGGCTAGTTTCTTTTCTCTGTCCAGTAACAAACATGGTAAATGTTGCCTTGCAGACATTTTCTTTATCTTGATTCGTAATAGTAACATCTACAACTCGTGTTTTACGCCCTGGGTGAACACAGTTTCCTGAAATGATTAATTTATCACCCAGATGTCCCGCTCGCATATAGTTGATAGAAGACTGAAGCGTCACCCCATCTAAATCTTGAGAAATCAAGACTAAACCAGAAATCTGATCACAGAGAGTAAACAGATAACCCCCGTGAGCATTACCATAATAGTTCAAAGAAGACTGAACGACTTCTGTCGTGACAATAACCTGACCGTCCTTCATCTTTTCAATCTCATAGTTTTCAAATGCTGAAATCGCATCAAAGTGAAAGTCTTTCATTTATTTCTCCTCACAATCTGTGTCTTATCATACTACTTTTTATCGATTCGGGCAAGGAAAATTCCCAATAGGTCTATCAAAACAACTTCTTGGTAAACTACGGTTCTTGACGCTCCCTCTCCTTAATAAAACCTTTTAACTCCTCTAATCGTTTACTTGTTAGGGGTTGTTCAAGAAAAGCATCTAAGTTAACATCTTTCTCTTTATAAAACTTATTCATAGGGACATTATCATACCGTTTTACCTTTGATGATGTAAGCTGCCCTTCTACATAAGTTGTAATCTCTATATTACTATCACCAAAAAAAGCTCCATAATAGTCTTCTCGAACCACTACCGTCTGTCCTTTCTCCTCTAGATAGGCATAATGGCTTACTGGAACATAAACTGTAAAAAGATAGCCAATTATAGGAGAAACTGCCAATAGCAACAAACCTAAAGCAAGGGCAGGATAAAGAACCCATTTGTATCTTTTAATCAATAAATAGAAAGCGAGGAATAAAAAGAGAAAAGCAACCCACGGACTCAACTGAGCTCGCCACAATATACTGGTGACCAGAAAGAATACAAGGACCGCCAAAAGTGCCAGACGCCACGACTTCAACCAATAAGATATAATCAATCCAACAGCTAAGAGCATAAGAGCTGGCCATTCTCTACTTAGAATATATAGAAAAAAATAAAACATCTCCCGAATCTCCCTTTACTTTATTGAAAAATCCCTCAAGTCAAGCTTGAGGGATTTTTACTTCATTCAATCTGAATGAATTATTTTTTCAAGTTATAGAAAGCTTGAAGACCTTTGTATTGAGCAACTTCACCAAGTTGATCTTCGATACGAAGCAATTGGTTGTATTTAGCAATACGGTCTGTACGTGAAAGTGAACCAGTCTTGATTTGACCTGCGTTAGTTGCAACTGCGATGTCAGCGATTGTTGAATCTTCAGTTTCACCTGAACGGTGTGATACAACTGCAGTGTAACCAGCTTCTTTAGCCATTTCAATCGCTTCAAAAGTTTCAGTAAGAGTACCGATTTGGTTAACTTTGATAAGGATTGAGTTAGCAGCACCTTCTTTGATACCACGAGCAAGGTAGTCAGTGTTTGTTACGAAGAAGTCGTCACCAACAAGTTGTACTTTCTTACCAAGACGTTCAGTAAGAGCTTTCCAACCATCCCAGTCATTTTCATCCATACCATCTTCGATAGTGATGATTGGGTATTTGTTAACCAACTCTTCAAGGTAGTCGATTTGTTCTGCAGATGTACGAACAGCAGCGCCTTCACCTTCAAATTTAGTGTAGTCGTATACTTTACGTTCTTTATCGTAGAATTCTGATGATGCACAGTCAAATCCGATAAATACATCTTTACCTGGAACATAACCAGCAGCTTCGATAGCAGCGATGATAGTTTCTACACCATCTTCAGTTCCTTCAAAACGAGGAGCGAATCCACCTTCGTCACCAACGGCAGTTTCCAAACCACGAGATTTAAGGATTTTCTTAAGAGCGTGGAAGATTTCAGCACCGTAACGAAGAGCTTCTTTGAATGTTGGAGCACCAACTGGCAGGATCATGAACTCTTGGAATGCGATTGGAGCATCTGAGTGAGATCCACCGTTGATGATGTTCATCATTGGAGTTGGAAGAACTTTAGTGTTGAATCCGCCAAGGTAGCTGTAAAGTGGCACTTCAAGGTAGTCAGCAGCAGCACGAGCTACAGCGATAGACACACCAAGGATTGCATTCGCGCCCAATTTACCTTTGTTAGGAGTACCGTCCAAAGCGATCATTGCACGGTCGATGGCTTGTTGGTCACGAACATCGTAACCGATAATAGCTTCAGCGATAACGTTGTTTACATTATCAACTGCTTTTTGTGTACCAAGACCACCGTAACGAGATTTGTCGCCATCACGAAGTTCAACTGCTTCGTGCTCACCTGTAGAAGCTCCTGAAGGAACCATACCACGTCCGAAAGCACCTGATTCAGTATAAACTTCTACTTCAAGTGTTGGGTTACCGCGTGAGTCTAGGACTTCGCGAGCGTAAACATCAGTAATAATTGACATTTCTTACTCTCCTTATTATTTAAAATTATTTACTAGTCTATGATACCTCAAAAACGCTTTTTTTTCAAGGAAAAATAGAGAATCTAAGCAAATTTGAGAATTTTTGCACAAGAAAACGATTCCAAATTTACTATATAAATGTTTTTCCGGCAAATCAGAAAGAAGATTCGACCTTTTAGAATTTCTCCTTTTATGGTACAATTTTATTATGACTGATATTAATAAAGTAATCATGGAAAAATCTCAGGGCGGAGTCAAGCTCAACCCTGATGAACAACGCAAATTTTTAGGGACTTTTGAGGAGCGAGTGCTGGCTTCCTGCTCTATTGAACAAGCTAACGGCTCTCTCATTCGCAGTCATTTCAAGGAAATGCTCAACAGCATCATGAAAAACTGCCAACCTGTATTTGTCAAAATTTCCCCAGAAGTCGAGTCTGGCAATCAAATCTTTTATCTAAAAACCTCTAAGGAGCTAGGCTGCGAAGCCACTATCGTCTCTAGCGATTACCAGTCTTCTCCTTTTGGCCTGATTGTCCATAGCGACCATCTTGTCCAAGTAGATGACAAGGACATAAGCCAACAGTTTGCTAGTCTCCTTCAGCCAGCAGAAAAACCTGCAAAGGAAAAGCGCCCTCTCTGGAAAAAATGGTTTGGGTAAGATGACAAATTTAGAAAAACTTTTTGCCTTTTTTGAAGCTGAAAATCAGCGCGATTGGCAAACCTATGAGACCTTTCTTTCTGATCAAGTTAGCTGGGAATTACAGGGTGATACAATCGAAATCATCAAAGGTAAAGCTGACTACCTGACTAAAATTCAAAAAGTCTACCATAACAACCCCGTCCAGTTTCGTTGCACCTATTATCAGCTTAGTCCCGACCAGAATCGGATTGTGACCATTTTAGAAAATGATTTTGGTGACCTGTCTTGTGATATCTTCTTCTTTGAAAAGGGCATGATAGTTAAAGAAATTGAATACCTACTAAAAAAGGCGGACTAACCGCTTTTTTTCATTTTTAGTACATTGCCAATATTTCTTGCTGTGCGAATCAAATTTTGCTCCGCCTGCTCTAGAATCCTATCCAAACTATCTGCTCGCGCAATAATCGGAAAAGCTGCCTGGATATTCTCAACTGGGAAATCCGGTAAATCATCTGCCAGACTGCCGCAAATCGCCAGTACAGGGATGCCTTCTGGTGTTCGTCTTGCGATCCCGACTGGTGCCTTGCCCGCCAAAGATTGACGATCCATCCGTCCTTCGCCCACTACGACCAAGTCCGCTTTTTTGACTCTGTCATCAAAATCCAGTAAATTTAGACAGGTTTCAATACCCGAAACAATTTTTCCTCCGGCAAAAGCAACCAGTCCTGCTGCCATTCCGCCTCCAGCCCCAGCTCCATCCATATCAATTACCTGAGGAGCGACCAACTGATAGAAATCAGACATAGCTTGGTCTACTTGAGAAAAGAGTAGGGGAGCTAGACCTTTCTGACCTCCGAAAACAGTTGTCGCACCGCGAGCTCCACAAAGAGGATTGTCTACATCAGTCAAAATCTCAATCTCAACTTCTTTCAAGAAAGCAGGAACCTGCTCAGCTGAAATTCGAGCGACCTTTCCCAAAGACGAGCCAATGGGGCGCAGTCTATGATTATCCGCATCGAAAAATTCATAGCCCAGGCCCGCTGCCAGTCCAATCCCACCGTCGTTACTGGCCGAACCACCAACACCAACTAAAATCTTTCTGACACCGTCTTCAGCCAGGTGCAAAATCAATTCTCCCAATCCTTTGGTCTCTATGGCCAAGGGATTTCGTTTTTCCTGCGGAATAGATGCGAGTCCGACCAAGTCAGCCATTTCAAAAAGTGCTTGCTGACCATTTCTGGCGTAGGGAATTTTTACTGGCTGACCAAAGGGCCCAGTCACAGTGTGGTAAAATTCAGGCCAGCCCAAGGCTGCTGTCAGCGCAGGCATTGTCCCCTCGCCCCCGTCACCGACCGGTAGCAAGTCAAAGCTGGCATCTAGCAAGGCCTGAGAAAAGCCCGTCTGAAGAGCTTGAGCAACCTGAGGAGCTGACAAGCTTTCCTTGAAAGAATCCGGTGCAATAAGAATATGCATGCTTCTCTCCTATTCTTTTCTATTGTCTAAAAGATCAATGACCCGATAGAGATTGCATTCTTGAATCTGATAAGGAGCCTGCACTCGCACAATTGGCTTGGCCATAAAGGCAATTCCTATCCCTGCTGCTTGAATCATAGGCAGATCATTTGCGCCATCTCCCATAGCAATTGTTTGATTTAATTCCAAATTGTTTTCAGCTGCCCATGCTTTTAGCATGGCAAGCTTGGTATCCTTAGTGACAATCTCTCCTAAGACTTGTCCTGTCAAAAACCCCTGCTGGATTTCCAAACGATTTGCCTTGACGTAGTCAATTCCAAGCTGCTCAGCCAGTCTGTCCACCGTCTCATGAAAACCACCTGACACCAAACCTACTTTATAACCACGTTTATGCAGCTCCTTGACCAAGTCCTCGGCTCCCGGAGTGAAGTGAATCCTTTCAGCAATTCGATCAAAAATATCCTCTGGCAGGCCTTTTAAAAGAGCGACACGTTCACGTAAGGCAGCTTCAAAGTCCAACTCTCCTTGCATGGCACGCTCGGTAATAGCCGCAACCTGAGCTCCTACACCCGCCTCCTCTCCTAGCAGGTCAATCCCTTCTTCCATGATTAAGGTGCTGTCTACATCCATGACTAAGAGACCTTTAACTTTATCCATCTCTTGACTCCTTTTCTATTGACATCTATAGCAGCAGCAGATAGGACTGCCGACATTTCAACTCGTCGGTTACTTTTTCCAATTGGATTCATAAATTCACTTCCTTTTAACTAAATAAATTGCTGTACTAATTTGTATCACCTTTTGCTTGGATTCAAAATTTAATAAGACATCATATCTATTATAGTATGCATGACTAAGACTAAACGAAAGTTTCGTATCCGATGGTAGATTATATTTTTCCACTATTTTTTTATATAATACTGACTGATTTTCAGCTTTATAAATAATGTCACTCAATTCAGTTTCTGCACTCTTAAAGGTTTCTTTAACCTCAAGCGCTTCGAAATAGTTCCTGTCAATTAAAAGATTGAATATTTCTTCATCAAATAGTGGCTCCAATTCTCCCTCGTATTGCAGTTTCCCATCAGTATAAGTCACACCAACTTCTTGAGCATCTTTTTTATACTTCCCTTTGCTGATGGTATATGTACCTTTACCAGAACCAGCTTGGAGCTTTAAAAAAATGTCATATGTTGTCATTTCACCATTTGAGTCAATTATAGTCAATGATGGAGAGTAAGTTTCAATCTCCGTAAAATCCTTCTTTTCTTGCTCCAAAAATTTAAACATTGGTTCAAATGTGCCTTCAAAATCATACTGTTCTCTTGTTCTGTTTTTTGGAATAGTTTCGCAGCCAAAATCACATCCATGTAGTGATACGACAAAAAATAGGAGAAGCCCTGCTATCACTATCCCTAATAACCAGTTCTGTTTTTTCATTCTTTGCTCTCTACCTAATCAGACATTTCAACTCGTCGGTTACTTTTTTCAATTCCATTCATTGATTATCCCCACCTATTTTTTAAATATAGTTAAATCTATTTGAACAGCCTCATCCTTAGATTCCATTCGTATTGAAATCCCATAGATTGTTCCACTAGAGTGATCTAATCTTATTCGACAGGTAGTATCCTCTGACATATTATACTTATTTTTTGAGATATTTAAAGAGTTCAGAGTGATTTTCTGGCTTGTAGATGATATCACGAAGCTCTGTTTCTGCACTCTTAAAAGTCTCTTTCACATCCAAGGAAGCGAAATAATCTCTTTGAACAACTAAATTAAGAATCTCTTCATCAAATAAAGGAGTTATCTCCGAGCTGTAAGTCAGCTTACCGTTAGAATAAGTAACAGGAGCAATCTCTTCTTTATCACCGATTGTTATTGTGTAGTCACCCTTAAGATCAGATTGTATAATATCTAAGTCCACTGAATATTTTTTGACTTCGTCTCCATGTTCTATATAAACACGACTTATGTAACCTTTTAATCCAGTAAAATCCTTTTTCTCTTGTTCTAAAAACTTAAACATTGGTTCAAAAGTGCCTTCAAAATCATACTGTTCTCTTGTTCTGTTTTTTGGGACAGTGTAATCATCCAGACGCCAGCCATTTATCAATGCTATCGATAAAACTGCTACACCTCCAAGAAAAATGAGAGTAATATATTTTTTAATCTTTTTCATTTTTTTAGACTTTCTACTTTAATCTGTCCCTCTATTATAACATAAGACCCTTTTTGCTGAGAATGGAAAAAGAAGCTCCCGAAGGAACTTCTTTTAAAAACGAATATTCTCGCGTGTTTTTTCGTAGGATGTCACAAAGCGCTCTGTCACGCCTGGCTCGACAAGATCCAAAGCTTTTGAAATGATTTCCAATGATTGAGCATAGTCGTAGTCATGTTCAAAGACATACAAGGACTTGTTGAAGGCTGCTTGTACATTATCGTCAAAGGAACGATAGCGGTTTGAATACTGCAGCAGCTGCTCAGTCAAGGTAGCATCTTGGACGATACGATAGGTTTCTTCTTCCAATTGCTCCATATCATTTCCTAGAATTTCCAGCCAACGGTTAACTGATTCGATATTGACTCGTGTAGCTTCCAATTCCTTAACCAACTCTTCAATATTGTTGCTGGTTGAGAAGAAAATTTCTAAGAAAGAGTCTGGGATACCTGGCAAATTGCGTTTTTCCATATATCTCTTAATGGTATGCAATTTGTTAGCATAGATATTGACTTTCTGGCGAGCATTAGCATCATCTTTTTCAATCTCTGCAAGTGCTTCACCAAGAGAAATCTGCTCATCTTCGATTTCTTTCAAACGCTCTTGGATAGCTTCCAACTCTTCCTGAACCACAGAATAAGCTTGCTTGGTTTCAGAAGAATCTTCTACCGCGCTCAACACCACATCTTCCTGGGCAGAAAGCTCAGCCTGCAACTCCTTGACATGAGAAGTTTCCGTATCAGAGAGAAGGAAGGTTTGAGATAAACGTTCTATCTCTTTTTGGAGTTGCTGGTTGTTTTCCTTTGTATGAGCCAGATAGCTAGGCAAGTTTTTAATCAGCTTCTCAACTACTTTGTGGGCTTCAATTTCCCGAGTGAAGATTTCATAGAGAGCGTTAATCTCTTCTTGCGCTTGCTCATTTTCATACTCAGCATTATCCAGCTCTAGGGCTGAAATATTAGCTTCGTTGCGTTTGAGACTTGCATGAAGCTGTTGAAAACGAGACTCTATATCTGTTTCGATAAAGTGATAACCAGATTCCAAGAGCTTACGGTGACCAGATTCTAAGTCTTCCAACTGATCTGGCAATTTCACAGTCAACTCTTCGACAATGGCAGGAACTTTCTCAACGATATGTGTTAGTGCAAGAATATGATCCTCTGCCTTATCCAAGATTTCAGCTGCTTCAACCGGGTCACCCGAAGAATTAAGAGTCACAAACTGAGAAAACTCTGACTGGATATTTTCCAGCTGTTTCTCAATCTCAGCTAAGGCTTGCCCATACGACTCTGCATTCTCCGCCACCTGGGTTTGCAGTTTTTCAAACAAATCCAGGGCATGGAGCACACGACCACTATTCTTAGACTCTTGCTCTTTAAGATCTTCCAAGGCTGCTCGAATCATCTTGATGTCTTCGTCAATCAAGTCGATCTGACTCTCAATATTGCCAATGGCATGCTTGGCTTTTATGAAACGGAAAGAATTATTATAACCTTCTGCTTCAAATAGATTATTTTCGATATCAGCAAATGAATTTAAGGACAAGTCTACCCATTTTTGATTCCATTCACGGAAGGCTACCTGACTCTGCCCAATCAAATGCATATTTTTTACTTCTTCAACTTCATCATTCACAGGGAGATTATAGAGTGCTTCTTTTCTCTCCTCCAAATTTTGAAGTAAAGCTTCATTTCTCTTTCTCATCAGAACTGCAGTACCATAGCCGACAACCAAAAGCAGAGCTACCACAGCAACGAGAATAACTAGTCCAATAGACATATAGAACTCCTTCACATTGTTACTATAAAGCAAACATAATGATTATATCATATTTTTGCCCATAATGGTTGATTTTTCTGATTTTTTTAGACGTCGAGCGTACTGTATACAGCATTTTCTTCGATAAATTCACGACGAGGTTCAACGCGATCCCCCATCAGCATGTCAAAAATCTTGTCAGCTTCCGCTGCATCATCCACTGAAACCCGTGCCATCAAGCGATGTTCAGGATTCATAGTTGTCTCCCACAGCTGATGGTCATCCATCTCTCCGAGACCTTTATAGCGTTGAATGGTTGGCTTGGAGCGACCTTCACTGTAACGTGCCAAAGCAGCCTGAAGCTCTTCTTCCTGATTAGCACCTGGCTGGATATATTCTTTGACTTCACTTCCGACCTTGACACCGTAGATTGGCGGCTGAGCGATATAGACAAATCCAGCTTCCAGAACTGGCTTCATATAGCGGTAAATCAAAGTCAAGAGCAGGGTCCGAATGTGAGCACCGTCTACATCGGCATCGGTCATGATGACTAATTTTTGGTAGCGGGCCTTGCTGACATCAAAGTCAGCTCCAAAGCCAGTTCCCATAGCAGTAAAGAGACTGCGGATTTCTTCATTGGCCAATATCTTGTCCATGCTGGCTTTTTCAACGTTGAGAATCTTACCGCGAATTGGCAGAATGGCCTGAAATTCACGGTTACGGCCGGACTTAGCTGAACCACCCGCGGAATCCCCCTCCACGATGAAAAGTTCTGTTTCCTGTGGGTCGTTGGACGAGCAGTCAGCCAATTTACCGGGCAGATTGGAAATTTCCAAGCCAGACTTCTTGCGGGTTACTTCCCGAGCTCGCTTGGCAGCAATTCTAGCCTTAGAAGCCAAAATTCCTTTTTCAACGATTTTTCGAGCTACCGCAGGATTTTCCAAAAGAAAATCTGAGAAGGCTTCGCTAAAGAGACGATTAGTAATCTTGACCACTTCGCTATTGCCTAGCTTGGTCTTAGTCTGACCTTCAAACTGAGGGTTGGGGTGCTTGACAGAGATGACCGCTGTCAGTCCCTCACGAACATCTTCCCCAGTCAGATTGTCTTCGTTTTCTTTGAGAAGCTTGTTTTTCTTGGCATAGTCATTGATAACCCTTGTCAGGGCTGTCCGGAAACCTTGCTCATGCGTTCCACCCTCGTGGGTATGGATGTTATTGGCAAAGCTCATGACTGTTTCGTGGTAGCCAGTCGTATACTGCATAGCTACTTCAACCGTAATGTCGTCCATTTCGCCATCAGTATAAATCGGCGTTTCAAAGATTACATCTTTGTTTTCATTGATGTATTGAACATAACTGGCAATCCCACCCTCATAGTGGTAATCCTTGACCTGCTCCATTCCATCTCGCTTATCAGTGATGGAAATTCTGAGACCACGGTTGAGGAAGGCCAGTTCTTGCACCCGCTTATTGAGCTTTTCAAAGTCAAATTCTACTGTTTCAGTGAAAATCTCTGGATCCGGTGTAAAGTGAACTGTCGTACCTGTACGGTCTGTCTCACCAATGATTTCTAGATCAGCGACTACTTGACCGCGACTGTATTCTTGGTAATGAATCTGGCCGTTTTTATAAACGCGGACATCCAGCTGGGTGGACAGGGCATTTACAACGGAAGAGCCCACACCGTGCAGACCTCCTGATACCTTGTATCCGCCACCGCCGAATTTTCCTCCGGCATGGAGAACGGTAAAGACGGTTTCCACGGCCGGACGGCCTGTTTTCTCCTGAATATCAACAGGAATTCCCCGACCGTTATCCACTACTGTGATGGAATTATCTTTTTCGATAAAGACTTGAATGTGGCTGGCAAAACCAGCTAGAGCCTCATCAATCGAGTTGTCAACAATTTCCCATACTAAATGGTGCAGACCTTCCTTGGAGGTCGAACCGATATACATCCCTGGACGCATACGAACGGCTTCTAGGCCTTCTAAGACCTGAATCTGACTGGCATCATATTCTTGGGCCTGTATATCTTGTTGCTTTTCTTCTGTCATAGTGTTCCTTTTCTAATCAATATCTATAAATTCTTCAAGATGCTGCATATTATCAAAGAGATAGGTATCAAAGCCAGCTGCCTCCCCTGCTTCAATATCCAGCGGCCGGTCACCAATGACCAAGCCAAAGGAAATCTGATACTTGTCTTTTAGATAGAGCATGGAGTCTGGTGAGGGTTTCCTTGGAAAACCATTTGCTGCTGTCACCACTTCTGTAAATGCTGATGCAACGGCAGTCTTTTCCAAGATTTCCAGCACTTGGTTGTCCCGGTGGGAGACCAGAAAATTCCGACCGCCCTTGGCCACAATCCGCCTAAGCAACTCTGCCGCACCGTCAAATAAGACAGGGTGAGTCAACTCTTCTGCTTCATTGGCCTTATAAAACTTTAAAAAGTCTTTTTCTTGGGGAGCAAACTGCTGGACAGCATAGTCTGTAGACACCTTGAGGGCCTTATAAACTTCGTCGTGACCAGCTTGCAGACCAAACTCTTTCAAGGTTTGAACAAAAGCTGCTGTCGAAGTTTCATAATTATCCAAGAGTGTTCCACCTAAATCCCAGATGTAATCTTGATAATTCATACCTTTCATTATACCATAATTTTCATGAAAAAGGGGCTAATATTTGCCCGAATCCAGCACTTTTCCGACTTTTTTCAAGCCTTTTTCTAAACAAAATATCTCAAAGAATCTAAAATTTAAAAATGGATGTTGGTTTCGTCCTGTTCAACATCTCTAAACCCGCTCCATATAGAGGAGCGCTAAGGTAAATTAGACTTCAAAAAAGCTGGGACACATTATGAATCCCAGCATATTTTAATTCCCAAATACATCTGTGTAAAGCATGGCATCAGCCAACTGGTCAGCGTCTCCTCCCAGCTGACGAACCAGCTCATAGGCGAAAGCCAAGGCAGTCGATGGACCACGGCTAGTAATCAACTTCTCATCAACAAGAACTGTTTCTTTACGGTAAGTTCCATTTTTAATATTGTCTTGCACACCGTCATAGCAAGTGAAATACTTACCAGTCAAGATACCTGCACGGTCAAGAGCAATGGGAGCGGCACAGATGGCAGCGATGAATTTATCCGCTTGCTGAAAATCCTGCAAAAGCTTCATCAGGCGGTCATCGTCACGAAGATTGGCCGATCCTGGCATCCCTCCTGGCAAGATGACCATATCGTAGTCATCCAGCCGGCCCTTCCAGACCTGATCCGCTTGAACAGTGATGGCATGAGACCCAGTCACTGATTTATCAAAACCAATCATATCACAGACAAGACCTGCACGGCGCAAGACATCCACAACCGTCAGGGCCTCGATTTCTTCAAAGCCGGGAGCTAAGAGTAAAGCTGCTTTTTTCATGAAAATATCCTTTCTGATATGAGCCAATCACAAAATCGCATCTGATTTGTGAGTCAAAAACTTGCTATCTATTTATTTTAATTTCTTCAGTACGACTTTTTTTCGGACTGCAGGAATTCGCCCCTTCTTTTCATCCGTCAGGCTGTTCTGATAGGAGACGGACAGCAGGAGACCGACTCCGATAAGATTACTGATAATGGAAGAGCCACCCTGTGAGATAAAGGGCAGCGGAATCCCTGTCAGAGGCAGAATTCCTGTCACCGCTCCAATATTTTCAAAGATATGGAAGAGCAGCATCATGATAAAGCCAGTTGAGATATAAGTATAAAACTGGTTGTTGGATTTAATCGTAATCTTGAGCATGCGATAAATCAGCAGTAAATAGAGCATGATAACCAAGGTCGAGCCCAAAAATCCAAAATCTTCTGCAATGACGGTGAAAATCATATCGCTTTCCCGAACAGGAACCAAGAGATTCGAAACATTAAAGCCTTGACCAGTCAGACCGCCACTTCCGACAGCGATTTGTCCCTGTGCTTGCTGGAAGGTGGTCGTCTGAGCGTAGTCAAAAGGATGAAGCCAAGCCAAAATCCGATTGATTTGGTAGGTTGGCATGCCTAGATTATGCAGAAAGGCACGGCCACCATCGGAAATAAAGATAAAGAGAAATCCTCCCAACAGCAGGACTCCCGTCAGAAAGACCGGCAGGATAATCTTCCAAGAAACACCTGACAGAAGAACGATACCGCCATATATGGCAACAAAAACTAGAGCTGTTCCCAAATCACTCTGAAGGGTTAATAGAACCAGAACAGGCACAGTGTAGAGTCCAAGCTTCAGGATCAGAAAAAAGTCTAAAGCCAAGGTTCGCTCATCCTGCTTGTGCTGCTGGAGAAAATGGACCACCAGCCGCGACAGCATGAGAATATATGAAATCTTCATAAACTCTGAGGGCTGAAAGAGGGTCACACCACGAATAGCAATCCAGTTTTTAGCACCAGTGGAGGCTACCAGAGATTGGCTGTAAAAAATCAGAGGCAAGACCATGAGGCCAAGACCAAAAACATAGAGATAGGGCGTGATTTTCCAGAGAAACTTGGTATTAAAAAACATGAGGATAAAGCTGAGCAAGAAGCCTACCGCAATCCAGGCGATCTGCTGACCAACCATGGGCCAGGCATTATCAGGATAATCATGACTAACAGTAATGTATATAGCTACAACACCGATTGAAAGCAGCATCAAAACTGGCAAAATTAAACTATAATCAATCCGGGACTCAAACGTCCGTCTTTGATAAGGCATAGTCCCTCCTTTTTAGAAAAAATACTGGATAATCAAGCTAGAAACAGCGACGCAAAACCAAGCGAAGGCACCAGTCAGCAAAGGCGCTGCTCCTGCTTGCTTAAACTGCTTAAAGGAAGCCTTTGCGCCAATAGCTGCTAAGGCCATAGCCATCAGCCACTGAGAAATGAATTTTGTATAGGGGATGACAGCAGCCGGCAGAAATCCAAGACTGCTGACAAGTGAGGCTAGGACAAACCAAGCTATAAACCAAGGAAAAATTTGTTTCAAGTTCGTCTTTTGTGCTGACTGCTTAGACTTAATGTAGCGAAAAGCTGCGAAGATCAAGCAGGCCGGTACAATCATCAGAGCCCGACTAAGCTTGACAATGGTCGCCAAGTCCCCAGCTGACGGGCTATATGTATAGCCTGCTGCCACTACTGACGAAGTATCATTGATAGCTGTTCCGGCCCAAGTCCCGAAAAAGGTATCCGACATCTGTAACAAATGCCCTAAAAAAGGGAAAATGAATACCGCTAAGATATTGAAAAAGAAAATAGTGGAGATGGACAAGGCGATTTCTTCTTCATCAGCTTCCAAGATTGGTGAGGCGGCCGCAATGGCAGAGCCACCGCAGATGGCTGTTCCAAAACCGATTAAAATAGTCAAGACGCGGTTCATTTTAAAGAAACGGCCAGCCAAATAGGCAGCCAGAAAGGCTATCAGAATGGTGATAAGACTTATACGGAGTGAAGAAAGCCCCGTCTCAGAAACCTGACCAATGGACATGGAAAATCCCAAAAAGATAATGGAATACTGCAGCAATTTCTTTCCTGAATAGCTGAGTCCTTCCTGAAACATAGCCGGCAGCTTCATGCTGTTGTTCAAAACAATCCCAAAGACAATAGCCAAAACACTAGAGCCTATCAAGGGAAGCAAACCGCCTAAAAAGATAGAAACAGCCGCTATGCCAAAGGATAACAGAACTCCTGGTAAATATTTTTTCACGAACACCCCTTCTTTCCTATGCCTCTCATTATAACAAATTTTATCCCAAAAATCTGAATGAACCTAAAAAATCAGCCAATAAAACTCAGCTGATTTTAGAAAGTTTCAGTCAAAAAAGTCTCGTAACTCCTGCATAATGACTGCCTCTGGCAGAATGTCCAAAGAAGCTAATTGTGACAAATGATGCTGAATCTGCTTGCCATAGCGTTTACTAGAGATTCGGTTGTCCAAAAAAATAACAGCTGACTTCTGATGTTCATTTCGACGGGTCCGGCCAATAGCCTGCTTAAGCCGTAAGATGGCAAGAGGCAGTTGATAATCATAAAAGGCATTCTTACCTTCCGTTTTCAGGCGGCTGTTAATCTTCTGCACAAAGAAATCCTTGGGATTGTCAAAAGGAATCCGAGTAACCAGCTGAATAATCTGGTCTTGCTCAGCAAAATCCGCCCCCTCCCAGAAGCTGCCAGAGCCCAAAAGAATTCCTGCCTCTCCTCTATCAAAACGCCGCTTGATATTGCCAGCATCCCCATTTTTATATTGGGCCAAATGCGGCAAAGCCAGCAAGTCCGAAACAGTCAAAAGCAAGTCTTTAGAGGTGAAGAGGACGACGATAGGCAGACCAAGTGCTGCCACTTCTTGCAGGCAAGCAACAATCTCTCGAGCAAAATCTTCAGTTGACAAATCCACTACTGCTGGAAAACTTTCATCTAAAAAGAGCTTCTGCAGTGGCTTCTTCTTGCTTTTCAGCTTGTAAAAGTGATAACTTTCAAAGCCTAGCAACTGCGCCAAATTGACCTTTGAGCTGATTTCCAGAGTAGATGAAACCAATACAACCTTGGCCCTTTCAGGTAAAAAGTCTGTGAAATGCTGCAATTCTGAACGGCCAGCATGCAGCGTCATCAAGCGATGGTCTGCCAAAACTTCATCAACCAACCAATAATACTGGTATTTGCCACTGAACAAGTGCTGCAGCTCAGGAAGTGCACTTGTCTTTAACTCGGACACATCCTGAAGCAGTCGATCAATCTTTTCCGGACTGAGCTCAGATGTTTTCTTGCGATGCTTCTCTGCAGCATCAGCCAGCTCAAACTGAATGCTTTGCAAAAGCCGTTGTTGCAGAAGTTCCCCTTCTTCCTGAAGGAGATGATTTATCTGCTGCAGCGTTTTAGTTAGATTTATACTGGCCTGAGAGAAGCTTTCCAAGGCGAAAAACATCTTCTGAGCTTCATCAACTACCAGAATGCGATTGTCCAGTAAAGACTGGTCATCCTCTAAACGCGTCAGTAGGTAAGCATGATTGGTAATCACGACTCGACTGGTAGCTGACTTGACCTGTCCCAACCGCCAAAAATCTTCCTCATAAAAAAGAGAATGTTTGCTTAGCTTGCCATCATGACGGATTTCATTGAAATAGCTTGAGAAGCGATGAGCCTGCCCGATTTCATTCAAATCACCTGTTTTGGTTTCTGTCAGCCAGACCAAGAGTTGCAACTTGCAACGATTAACCAAACGGTTGTCATATTCCCTATCCAATGTCTGATAGAAATGGTCCAGCTTGAGATAATTCTCCGGACTCTTAAGACTGTGAAAGGAAATACCAAATACTTCCTCCAACAACTGTCCTTCCTTTTGTAGCAGCTGATCCTGCAGGATCTTAGTCGGAACCGTCACTAGTACTTTTTCTTGACCTCTAGATAGAATGGGCAGCAAATAACCAAAGGTCTTTCCCAAGCCTGTCTGCGCCTCTAAAAAACTAGGCTCCTGCTGGTCCAGAGCTTCCTCCATAAAACGAGCAAATTTGAGCTGTTCAGGCCGCTCTTCTAAGCCCAGAAGGTATAGATTGGTCAGGAAATCCTGCGACAGTTTCTTTTCCGAAGTCAGCTTTTGGGGACGTCGCAGGAAAATGCCATGGCAGGATTGCAGTTCCTTCTCTTGCTGATCCGGCATCGTCTGATAAACTTCCTCGATTGCCAAGCGCGACTCATAGATAACGCTGTCCGCCAAAGTTAGCATTTTCTCAACCAAGGCCTTGGGCAGGCTCTTGATTTTGTCTTGTATTTTTAAAAAAAGCTGAGCCG
Organism: Streptococcus sanguinis SK355; assembly: GCF_000212855.1. GTDB lineage: Bacteria > Bacillota > Bacilli > Lactobacillales > Streptococcaceae > Streptococcus > Streptococcus sanguinis_A. The sequence goes on along the minus strand of NZ_GL890993.1, from coordinate 1,450,901 downwards.
TTGCTTGAGCATCTGCCAGAGCAGTGTGGGCGTTTTCCAGAGAAATATCCAGCAAATTACAGAGATTGCCCAAGGAATATTTATCAAAGGTCGGGTAAAAGACCTGAGCCAACTCTACCGTGTCCACACGCGGTGTCAGCAAGTCAAACCCTTCCCAGAAAAGGGCCTCTGCTAATAGATTTGCATCAAACTTGACATTATGAGCGACAAAAATCGCATCCTGAATCAGCTCATATACCTCCGCTGCTACCTGAGAAAACTCAGGAGCTCGCCCAAGCCGCTCATCATCCAAACCTGTCAGCTCTTTGATATGCTCATCCAGTTCCTCATGAGGATTGACATCTGTTTCATAAGTCTTGGTAATGATTCCATTCTCAATCAGAACAATGCCAATCTGGATAATCTTTGCACTGCTGCCCGTTCCTGTAGCCTCCAAGTCCACAACGGCATACTTATAATCATTTTGTGTCATACTGCTAAGATTATATCATAAAAGCCATTCTGAGACATCTGAAAATTTTCAGCTCTAGCCTAGAAAGCAATTCTGTGCAAAAAAACCGCTTTTCTGTTACACTCAATAGCAGAATATATTTTCCGAGGAAATCAGATGAAAATTCATAAAATTATCAACCTTGTAGCTTTTGAAAATACCTATATCTTAGAGAATGATCAGGGCCTCCTAGTCGTCGATCCTGGCAGTGACTGGAAAAAGATTGAGCGAAAGCTGGAGGAACTCGCCAAGCCTGTTATTGCTATTCTTTTGACTCACACCCATTATGACCACATTATGAGCTTAGAAAAGGTCCGAGAGCACTATGCTGCCCCACCTGTCTATGTGGCTGAGAGTGAAAGCAGCTGGCTTTACACACCGACAGATAACCTATCTGGTCTGGCGCGCCATGCTGATATGGATGATATCATCTGTCGACCAGCAGAGGAGTTTTTCTCCTACGAGACAGACAATGACCTTGGAGGCTTTCATTTCTATGCGCTTGCAACACCTGGCCACTCTATCGGAGGTGTCTCTCTAGTCTTTCCAGATGACCGCCTTGTTTTGACGGGCGATGCCCTCTTTCGGGAAAGCATCGGACGAACGGATCTGCCGACAGGAAACATGGAACAATTGCTGACGTCCATTCGTGAAAAACTTCTGGTATTGCCCAAAGACTATGCTGTTTATCCTGGTCATGGGCATGACACCACTATTTCACATGAAAAAGTCTTTAATCCATTTTTAGCTTAGTAGACATTTAAGCAATTACCTATAGTTATCTATAACAAAACCAGAGTTTGAAATTCTTCAAACTCTGGTTTTTTATGTATTATTAAATCTTCAAGAAGCGTCTCATAGAGAAGACAGATCCCAATGATCCGATAAGAATACCCAATACGAAGAGTATTGCTATCATAATCGGACTAAAGAGTTTCGGATCAATCATAGAAAGCCCTTGACCGACTAGGCTCTTATTCATAGTCTGGAAGGCTATTTTGTATATAAAATACACTGCCACTGACGGAATTGTTGCCCCTAGCAAGCCAATCCAGGCCCCTTCAAACAAGAAAGGTCCACGGATATAGCTATTCTTGGCACCAACCAAGCGCATGATTTGGATCTCGCGACTGCGGGAAATAATGGTAATCCGAATAGTATTGGAAATGAGAAGGACAGCAACAAAAATCAGAAGCGCTGCACCAATCAAGCCCCACGTTTGGATAAAATTAGAAAGCGCAAAGAGCTTTTTGGTATTGGTACCACCATTTTGAACCTCTGAAACACCATCAATCTTCCGAGCATCTTTTGTAACAGATTCTACATACTTAGGCGCCTTGGTCTCAACAATATAAGCATCGTAAAGTGGGTTGGCATCACCGTCAAAAATCTTCCACTCGCTACCCATGGTTTCTGTCAGCTGCTCATATTGTTCTTCCTTACTAGAAAAAGTAACCTTATCTACATTTTTCATAGAAGTCAGAGCATCATAGACCTTATGGTAGTCCTCATTCTGAACTGTTTGGCCTTCTTTTACAATCGTTTCGCTATTGTCGGCAACATCCTTACGCATGTAGACCATAACGCGGACATTATTTGAAATATCATTTGCCAGCTTAGCTGTATTTAAAATTACTGAAGCAAAGACAGCCACTAAGCTCAAGGTAATCATAACCGAGCTGACAGCCGCTACAGTCATCCAACCATTCCGCGTAAGACTCTTAAGCGACTCAATCAAATGGCGAAAAAATCTTCTAATCATCGTATCCGTATTCTCCTTCCGCTTCATCACGTACCACACGGCCATTTTCAATAGCAATAACGCGGTGACGCAGAGTATTTACAATCTGGCTGTTGTGGGTTGCCATCAGGACAGTCGTTCCCTGAAGGTTAATCCGCTCCAGCAGATTCATAATCTCCCAAGAATTATCTGGGTCCAAGTTTCCTGTCGGCTCATCCGCAATCAGGACTTTAGGGTTGTTGGCAATAGCACGCGCAATGGCAATCCGCTGCTGCTCACCACCGGACAGCTCATTAGGGAATGAGCGGACCTTGTGCTTAAGACCAACCAGGTCCAGCACTTCCATAACCCGCTTTTTAATATTGCGGCGGCGCTCACCGATAACTTCCATGGCATAGGCAATATTCTCATACACTGTCTTTTTAGGAAGAAGTTTATAGTCCTGGAAGACTACTCCAACCTGACGGCGCAGCATTGGAACATCACGCTTCTTAATCTTAGCTAAGTCAAAATCAGCTACTTTCAGACTTCCCTTATCCAGCTTTATCTCCCGATAAAGCAAACGAATAAAGGTTGACTTTCCTGCTCCTGAAGGACCTACAATATAGGCAAACTCCCCAGGTTCTACGTTAATAGACACACTACGTAAGGCAGTGGTCCCGTTGCCATACTTCTTGACAACGTCTTTCATTTCAATTATTGACATCTATTGAAATTTCCTTTCAATCTAATTCTAATCTCTTGCATTTCCTAGTTCAAACGCCACTTCAAATAAGCGTCGATGAAACCATCCAAATCTCCGTCCATCACCTTGTCCACCTGTGCTACTTCGTAACTGGTCCGATGGTCTTTGACCATGGTATAAGGCGTAAAGACATAGGAGCGGATTTGGCTGCCCCAGGAAATTTCCTTCTTATCTCCCTTGAGTGAATCGACTTCGGCCGCTTGTTTCTCTTGTTCTAGCTGATAAAGTTTGGCCTGTAGCATCTTCATAGCCCGATCGCGGTTTCCATACTGAGTCCGGTCAACCGTAGACTGCACCACAATTCCCGTAGGAATATGGGTCAGCCGCACACCAGTAGAAACTTTATTGACGTTCTGCCCGCCGGCTCCTCCCGAGCGGAAAGTGTCCATCTTAATATCGTCATCGCGAATTTCCACCTCAATGGTGTCATCCAGCTCTGGCATGACCTCTACTGAAGTAAAAGAAGTATGGCGACGTTTAGCTGAGTCAAATGGCGAAATCCGAACCAATCGGTGGACTCCCATTTCTGACTTGAGCAGACCATAAGCGTGCGGCCCTTCAAATGAAAGAGTCACCGACTTAATTCCCGCTTCATCTCCCGCTTGATAGTCTAAGACCTCAACTTTGAAGCCCTTGGCATTGCCAAAGCGTGTATACATACGCAGCAGCATATCTCCCCAATCCTGGGCCTCTGTACCACCAGAGCCTGGGTGAATTTCAAGGATGGCATTGTTATTGTCATAAGGCTCAGATAGGAGCAGGGTCATTTCATAGCTGGTCATCATTTTCTCGAGTTCCGCCAGCTTTTCTTCCAACTCTCCCTGAACCGACTCATCTTCAGCCAGAAAATCAAGCAAGATTTCCGATTCATCAAAAAGCTCAGTCATCTGATGGAAATTCTCATAGGTTTGCTTAAGTTCATTCAGCTCTTGAGATGTCTTCTGGGCTGCAATGTTGTCATCCCAAAAATCGGGTTCTGTCATCTTATTTTCTAAGATGGCAATTTCTTCTTCCAGACCTTCTAAGTCAAAGAGACCCCCTGAAAGAAGCTAATTTTTCACGATTTGCGTCAATCTTTTGACGAATTTCTGAAATGTCCATAAATACCTCTTTTCACATATCGTTTAATTATAACATAAATTAAACAGTTTGCCTAATCTCACATTCAGCAGCTTACATTTTATCGGATTTTCCCTAGCTAGGCAAGACAAGCGACTCCTTGTCACCTAATTGTTAGAAAAGTAATATAATGACATGGGGTTGGAAGAATTATTTCAAGACTTCCTAGACTTCATTCATGGATAAACGAAATACAAGATTACGAAAATTTATGAGGTGTTTTGATAAAAAGGGAGACTCTCCATAGGGCCTTAAGCATTTTCAAGTTTTGAAAAATATGCTAGACTAAAACCATGACAAGAATCGGATTTATGAGCGACCTCCATCTGGATTCCAATCAATTTGGAGACTTTGAGCGACAAGCACTCCGCCAGCTTTTAAGAGAAGAAGGGATTGACCACCTACACATCGCAGGGGATTTGTCCAACGACCTGACCAATATCAGTTTGCCCTTTCTTGAAACTTTGAAGCAAGAGATTCCCCTTTCTTTTAATCTGGGAAATCACGATATGCTGGGACTTTCTGAGCAAGAAATTTCAAACTATGATTTTCAGGTCCAACAGTTCGGCCAGACCAAGCTCGTCAGCTTTTCTGGCTGGTACGACTACAGCTTTGTTCCAGAAAAAAGCAAAGAAGAGCATCTGCGCACCAAGACCAATTTCTGGTTTGATCGCAGATTAAAGAGAGCCTTAGACGACCCTAGTATTACAGCTCAGACGTTGCAAGAGTTAGAAAAACTGCTGATGACTTTAGATGGTCCCATTATTGTTGCTCTGCATTTTGTCCCCCATCAAGACTTTCTATACGACCATCCCTATTTCCAGCGCTTCAACGCCTTCCTAGGAAGCCAAGCTTTTCATCAGCTCTTTGTCAAATACAGGGTGAAAGAAGTGATTTTTGGTCATCTCCACCACCGCCACCAAAGCCGTGTTATCGAAGGTGTCCGTTACCATATGCGTCCTCTGGGCTACATCCGCGAATGGGAACTGACTCGGAACTTTTTTAATGACTTTCCTCAGTATAAGATCCCCCAGATGTACCGCCTGCACAAGCGTTATAATGCTGTTAAAGATTTAGTCGAATTTCGAGACTATAAGAAAAAACACCTGGCAGCTGAACTGCGAGATGCTTTAACAGTAATTGAAGTTCAGTAATGGAAATGTTGAATAGCAGCTCTCAGCTCATCTGAGAGCTGCTTTTTGCTGTCCAACTTCACATAGACTTCTAATAAGCAGGAGCGAAAATTGGAAAAAGAAATGAAGTCTTGGTTGTTTTCCAATGGAAAACTCTGTGATTGAAGCCATAGTCTAAGTTCACGCTGCGACAGTTTTTCCTTTAAGACAGCTTGATAGAGCATCTGGGCTAAGCGCCAATCCTCATCATTTCCGAAACGGACTGAAACTCTTTTAAAAACTTGATGAATGACCTCTAAAACCTCTGGCATCCTACTAGAGGGAAAGTCCGGATGACAAGCCACTTCTGTCAATAAGTCTGCTCCATGAGCGAAGGCATGAACCCAACCGTATTTCCTGGAGTAACCCCTTGTGTCTCTTTCTACTGACAGGTAGGTTAGCCCCTTATCTAGTAAATATTTTCTTCCTTGCACTGATAATGCCTGATAATACGAAGAGTTTGGATTACCATCACAGTTTAAGAGATTGGCATAAAGTAAAGCTGTGAAGGAGCGTGTTAAGGTAGCTTGACCATTTTTATCACTCTTGTAAAAAAGTCCTTGTCTGTTAACTGCTTCTTGAGCCAAGAAACGAAACTGTTCAGCTGAAAATATGTCAGTCTGAAGTCCCCTTGCTAAGGACGAAAAGACTAACTCATCACGGATTGTCGCTTCTGGATGACCAATATGATCCAGTAACCATAAGATTTCTTCCTCATAATATAAAGGAGAAGCCTCTTCCAACTTCTTTCGTAAATTTTGATACATACTTTCACCGTCCTTTCGAGTTGCTTTCTTTGAATTTGATTATATCGCCTTGTACGCAAAAAAGCCATCCGAAGATGACTTTTTGCTCTTAAATAGCATTCTTGTCCATACCTAATTTACGTTGGATGAACTTAACAATTTCAACAATGACAATCATGGAAAAGCTACCAATCAGAACAACTGTCCATTGTGACAAGTCCAGCTTGGTCACATGGAAAATCTTTTCCAGTGGATCAATTACAATAGTCGAAATCAATAGGATGAAAGAAACCAGAATAGACCAGTTAAAGGTCTTAGACTTGAATGGACCAACTGTAAAGATAGACTGATAAACAGATTTTACATTATAAGCATGGAAGAGCTGGATGAGGCCAAGCGTTGCAAAGGCCATTGTCAGAGCATCCGCATGGATAGCCTTGATATCACCGGCATGAACGGGATTAGAGATAGCATAACCATAAACCGCCAGAACCAAAGCCCCTTGCAGGACCCCCTGATAGATGATAGAGCTCATCACTCCACCTGAGAAGAAGCTAGACTTACGGCCGCGAGGCTTATGACTCATGACACCTGGCTCAGCAGGCTCAACTCCCAGAGCGATGGCAGGGAAGGTATCCGTTACTAGGTTAATCCAAAGCAGATGAACTGGCTGCAGCACATCCCAACCAAAGAGGGTTGCCAAGAAAATAGTCAGCACCTCAGCTGTATTAGCTGAAAGGAGATACTGGATGGTCTTTTGAATATTAGAGAAGACCTTGCGTCCTTCTTCCACGGCTACAATGATGGTCGCAAAGTTATCATCTGCCAGAATCATGTCAGAGGCACCCTTAGATACTTCTGTACCTGTAATGCCCATACCGATACCAATATCCGCAGTCTTCAGAGCTGGTGCGTCATTGACACCATCACCTGTCATGGCTACGACCTTACCTTGGTTTTGCCAAGCTTTGACAATCCGTACCTTATGCTCAGGCGAAACTCGGGCATAGACAGAGTATTGGCCAACAACCTTTTCGAATTCTGCATCAGAAAGCTCATTGAGCTCTGCGCCAGTCAGGACATGGTCTTCAGTATCTCCTTCTTCGATGATACCCAAACGCTTAGCGATAGCTTCAGCTGTATCCTGATGGTCACCGGTAATCATAATTGGACGAATACCTGCTTCCTTGGCTACACGAACAGCTTCTGCAGCTTCTGCACGTTCTGGGTCAATCATACCGATTAAACCAGTAAAGATTAAATCATTTTCTAGATTTTCAGATGTCAGTTCAGACGGAACTGCATCAATAATCTTGTAAGCGCCAGCCAGCACACGCAGAGCTTGGTGAGCCATGTCTGAGTTGTTCGACTTAATCAGCTGTGAAGTAGCATCATCAATTTCTGCAACATCTCCAGCCTTATCACGGGCAACACAGCGTTTCAAGAGTTGATCTGGCGCTCCCTTTACTGCCACAAGGAATTTCCCATCTGGCAATGGATGGACAGTAGACATGAGCTTACGGTCTGAATCAAAGGGCAGCTCAGCTACTCGAGGATATTTCTCTAAAAAGGCCTTCACATCATAGCCCTTGTCCAGAGCATACTGGATAAAGGCTGTTTCTGTTGGGTCACCAATTAGCTTCCCTTCCTGGTCAATCTTGGTATCATTGGCTAAGACAACCGAACGTAAGAGCGGCAGCTCTAGTCCAAGTTTAATATCTTGTCCAGCTTCATTCAGGACTCCGTCGTAAAAGACTTTTTCGACCGTCATCTTATTCATGGTCAGGGTACCAGTCTTATCTGAAGCGATAATCTCAGTTGATCCCAAAGTCTCAACAGCTGGAAGCTTACGGACAATCGAATTCCGCTTAGCCAAAACCTGAGTTCCCAAAGCCAGCACGATGGTAACGATAGCAGGCAGACCTTCTGGAATAGCAGCAACTGCCAAGGCTACAGAGGTCATCAGCTCATCTAGTGGATTTTTCCCTTGAATGAAGACACCGACTACAAAGGTCACTGCAGCAATCACCAAGATAGCATAGGTCAGAACCTTAGACAGGCTATTAAGATTTTGCTTGAGCGGTGTGTCCGTTTCATCCGCATCCTGCAACATACCTGCGATATGGCCGACTTCGGTGTACATCCCTGTATTAACAACCAATCCAACCCCACGACCATAGGTCACATTTGAGTTTTGGAAGGCCATATTAACACGGTCGCCAATACCAGCATCTGCAGCTACCTCTACAGTCAAATCTTTCTCAACCGGCACAGACTCACCTGTCAGAGCCGCTTCTTCGATTTTCAGTGAATTAGCTTCCAAAAGCCGCATATCTGCTGGAACAACGTCCCCGGCTTCCAGTCTAACGATATCGCCAGGTACCAACTCCTTAGAATCTACTTCTGTGACATGGCCATCACGCAGGACACGCGCAGCTGGGCTAGACATGGATTTGAGAGCCGCAATCGCTTCTTCAGCCTTGCCTTCCTGATAGACGCCGAAGATGGCATTGATGATTACTACCGCTAGGATGATCAAGGCATCCGCAATGTCTTCACCACCTGATGTGACAACAGACAAGACCGCTGCTACCAACAAGATGATAATCATCAAATCCTTAAATTGCTCCAAAAACTTCATCAAGAGAGATTTTTTCTCCCCTTCATCCAGTTCATTGCGGCCATAATCAGCTAAACGCTTGGCTGCTTCTTGACTGGATAAACCTTGCTCTGAAGCGTCCAAAGTTTTGAAAATTTCCTCAGGACTCTGGGTGTAAAAAGCTTGGCGCTTTTGTTCTTTTGACAATGTATTCCTCCTCTTGGCCTCTTTTATTCCTGAAGTTTTCTGACCACTACGACTCATCATCTTGAGCCACATCAGTCATATCCAAAAAGTCAGAAACAAAAAAGAGACCTGTTTATTAACAAGTCTCGCTATTTCATACAAGGCCGGAAATTTCTTTCGTATTGACGACCTTGTAACGGTTATTCCGTTAGCTACTCCCTTGAGTTAGAAACTATTATACCAAATTTTCAAGCTTTTGCAAGGGGAAACATTATGATTTTCAAGAGTTTTCTCGAAGAATAGCAGCTAACCCCAGCTAATCTCCATCTCATAGCTGGCAAAAATCTGCTCCCCATCAAGAGTTTTTAGCTGATAATGAAGTTGCAGAATCTGCTTGGTCAAATCAACCTTATAAAAAGAAGTATCAGTCACAAACTGCTGCACGCCCACAGGTGTATGGATGCCAACCAACGCCTGCCCTTGACTGATGAAGCGCATGATGGACTTGGGCTCAGAAAAGCGGGTCATAAGCAGCTCTTTATCGTGAAACTTCAGAACTACTTTCTCTCCTTCTTCATTTTTATATAGCAGATAATGAAAGTCTCCTTTTTGCGTCCAGTCCGTATCGTAGACCTGATCAATTAGCTCGGTATGCCCGTCCAGCTGGATTTGATTTTTTATTCTGATTTGCATCTTTATCTCGTTTCTGTTTTTCTTTCCCTATTCTACCAAAAAAATGACAAAATTGCTCTTCTTTCAGTCGCAGCTTTGATTTTTTTCCTACTATGATTTGTGGTATAATGGTAGCATGATTGAAAAAGTATTTCGGGACCCGGTTCACAATTATGTTCATGTGGACCATCAGGTTATTTATGATTTAATCAATACCAAAGAATTTCAACGGCTGCGCCGCATCAAACAGCTGGGTACTTCCGGCTATACTTTCCACGGCGGGGAGCACAGCCGTTTTTCGCATTGTCTGGGAGCCTATGAGATTGCCCGGCGCATCACCAAGATTTTCAATGAAAAATACCAAGCCAACTGGGACAGCCACGAAAGCCTGCTGACCATGACAGCTGCTCTCCTTCATGACTTAGGACACGGAGCTTATTCACACACTTTCGAGCGCCTCTTTGATACTAATCACGAGGACATTACGCGGCAAATCATCACCAGTCCAGAGACAGAGATTCATCAGGCCCTGGTGCAGGTTTCACCAGATTTTCCAGAAAAGGTAGCTAGCGTCATCAACCATACCTATCCCAATAAGCAGGTGGTCCAGCTGATTTCCAGCCAGATTGATGTGGACCGGATGGATTATCTCTTGCGAGATTCCTTCTTTACTGGCGCTTCCTATGGGCAATTTGACTTGACTAGAATTTTACGAGTGATTTGTCCTGTAGAAAAGGGCATCGCCTTCAAGCGCAATGGCATGCATGCGGTAGAAGACTACGTAGTCAGCCGCTACCAGATGTACATGCAGGTCTATTTCCACCCGGCCAGCCGAGCTATGGAAGTTCTGCTGCAAAATCTGCTCAAGCGGGCCAAGTTTCTCTATCCAGCTCAGAAGGATTATTTTGCCCTATCATCTCCCAATCTCATTCCATTCTTTGAAAATAGAGTGACCCTGCAGGATTATCTGGCCTTGGATGATGGTGTTATGAATACCTATTTCCAAGTTTGGATGGCTAGTCCAGACAAGATTTTATCTGACTTGGCTCAGCGTTTTATCAACCGCAAAGTCTTTAAGTCTATCGTCTTCTCTCAGGAAAACGAAGCGCATTTGGATATCATGCGAGACCTAGTTGGACAGGTTGGTTTTGACCCTGATTACTATACTGCTATCCATCGTAATTTTGATTTGCCTTATGATTTCTACCGGCCTGACGTTGAAAAACCTCGGACCCAGATCGAAATTCTGCAAAAAGATGGCAGCTTAGCAGAACTGTCCAGCCTGTCACCTATCGTCCATTCGCTAGCAGGGACCAGACAGGGCGATAATCGCTTCTACTTCCCTAAGGAAATGCTAGCAGATACAGGACTTTTCAGCGAAAAAAACCAGACCTTTATGCACTATATCAAAAACGACCAATTTACCTACGGAGAATAATATGTCTATCAAATTAGTTGCCGTTGACATTGACGGCACCCTTTTAAATAACCAAAAAGAAATCACTCCTGAAGTCTTCAGCGCTGTTCAGGATGCCAAGGCTGCTGGCGTTAAAATCGTCATTGCAACAGGCCGTCCTATTGCGGGTGTTCAAAAGCTTCTCGAGGAGCTAGAGCTTAATCAGCCAGACAACTATGTCGTTACCTTCAACGGCGGACTGGTGCAGGATACTGTTACAGGTCAAGAATTAATCAAAGAAACACTGACTTATGACGACTATCTGGATATCGAACTGCTCGGGCGAAAATTAGGTGTTCACATGCATGCCATCACCAAGGACGGCATTTATACAGCCAATCGCAACATCGGTAAGTACACTGTTTACGAGTCCAATCTGGTCAGCATGCCTATCTTCTACCGCACACCTGAAGAAATGGCCAATAAAGAAATCGTTAAGTGCATGTATATTGATGAACCAGAAATTCTGGATGCAGCTATTGCTAAGCTGCCATCAGAATTAGCCGAAAAATATACACTGGTTAAATCAGCTCCTTTCTATCTGGAAATTGTAAAAAAGACTGTCAACAAAGGGGCTGCTATCCTCCATCTGGCCGAAAAACTGGGCTTGAGCAAGGAGCAGACCATGGCTATCGGTGATGAAGAAAACGACCGCGCCATGCTGGAAGCCGTTGGATCTCCTGTTGTCATGGAAAATGGCAAGGAAGAACTCAAGAAAATCGCCAAATATATCACCAAATCGAACGACGAATCCGGCGTAGCACACGCTATTAGAGAGTGGGTTTTAAAATAATGTTTAGTTACAAAATTGGAATTTCAGCTCAGGAACACGACGATTTTGTCACGGCTCATCCGCAGGCCAATCTTCTACAGAGCTCAGCCTGGGCTCAGATTAAGGATAACTGGGCAAATGAGCGCTTGGGCTTCTATAAAGACGACCACTTGGTTGCTGCAGCCAGTGTCCTGATCAAACCACTGCCCTTGGGGATGACCATGCTTTATATCCCGCGCGGTCCCATCATGGACTATAGTGACAAGGAGCTGCTGACCTTTGTTTTGGCGTCGCTCAAGAAATTTGCCAAGGAGAAAAAAGCGCTCTTTGTCAAGTTTGATCCTAGCCTCTTTCTGGCAGAAAGCAAGATGGGCAGTGAATTGCAAGACAAAGCAGAGACAGTTGAGCTGATTCAAGAACTGCAGCAAGCAGGAGCTGTCTGGGTCGGGCGGACTGAGTCTCTGGACGAAACCATACAGCCTCGCTTGCAGGCCAATATTCATAAAGAAGATTTCAGCGAGGATCTGCTTTCTAAAAGTACTCGGCAGGCTATTCGTACAGCCCGTAACAAAGGTATTCAAATCCAATTTGGCGGAGCAGAATTACTAGATGATTTTTCAGCCCTGATGAAGAAAACGGAAAATAGAAAAAACATCCACCTGCGTGGCAAAGACTATTACCAAAAACTCTTGGATACTTATCCTGAGCATTCCTACATCACCTTGTCCAGCATTAATCTAAAGGCACGCTTGGAAGACTTGCAGGCTCAGCTGACCAAGACACTCAAAGAAGCTGAGAAATTTACCGAGAAAACCAAGCCCGGCAAGATTGAGAATAACCAGCAAGAACAGAAACGCCTCCAGGAAGAGATTGACTTTCTGCAGGACAAAATCAGCCAAGGTGCTGCTGTCGTTCCCCTGTCTGGCACCCTGGTCCTAGAATACGGCAAGACTTCTGAAAATATCTATGCCGGAATGGACGAGGAATACCGTCGTTACCAACCAGCTATCATCACTTGGTACGAAACGGCCAAACATGCTTTTGAGCGCGGAGCAGATTGGCAAAATATGGGAGGAATCGAAAACGACCTCAAGGGCGGTCTCTACAGTTTTAAATCCAAGTTCAATCCGACCATTGAGGAATTTGCTGGTGAATTTAACCTGCCAACTAATCCTCTTTACCACCTCTCCAATCTGGCCTACACTCTCAGAAAGAAACTGCGCAGCAAGCATTAAAAGAAAGGAAGCCTATGACCTTTAAACTTCTCAGCCAAGAAGAATTCATCCAGCATACCTCAGCTAGCTCCCAACGCTCTTTTATGCAGACCGTGGAAATGGCAGAGCTGCTGAGCAAGCGTGGCTTCAGTACCCAGTATGTTGGCTACACCGACCCGCAGGGACAGGTAGTGGTATCTGCTGTCCTCTACAGTATGCCTATGACTGGCGGCCTCCATATGGAAATCAACTGCGGTCCTGTCTCTACCGATGCTCAATACCTGCCCCCCTTCTATCAAGCTTTGCAGGCCTATGCTAAAAAAGAAGGCGCCCTGGAGCTCATCATCAAGCCCTACGAGACTTATCAGACCTTTGACAGCAATGGCCAGCCTACATCTGATGAAAAAGTCGAGCTTATCCAGCAACTGACTGATTTGGGCTTTGACTTTGACGGCCTACAGACAGGCTATCCAGGCGGCGAGCCTGATTGGCATTATGTCAAAGACTTAGCTGGTCTGACGGAGAAAGACCTGCTCAAATCCTTCAGTAAAAATGGCAAGGCGACTGTCAAAAAGGCTAATACCTTTGGTATCAAGCTAAAAAGGCTGGAACGTGACCAACTCAGCGTTTTCAAAGACATCACAGCTGCTACTTCTGACCGACGTGAATATGATGACAAGCCGCTAGACTACTATCAAGATTTTTATGATAGCTTTGGTAAGCAAGCGGACTTTATGACAGCCAGTCTTAACTTCAAGGACTACCTTCAGAACTTACAAAAAGACCAAGAGAAACTGGGCCAGAAAATTCAGAAACTGCAGGCGGACTTGGAAAACAATCCTCAATCTGAAAAGAAACAAAATCAGCTGCGAGAACTTTCCAGCCAGTTTGATAGCTTTGAAACCCGCAAAGCAGAGGCTCAAGAGCTGATTGATAAGTACGGCGACCAAGACCAGATTCTGGCTGCCAGCCTCTTTATCTATACCCCTCAGGAAGCAACCTATCTTTTCAGCGGCTCCTATCCTGAGTTTAATAAATTCTACGCTCCAGCCCTGCTGCAGGAATACGTTATGACCGAAAGTATCAAGAAAGGTATCCCATTTTATAATTTCCTCGGTATAATGGGAATTTTCGACGGTTCTGACGGTGTTCTGCGCTTCAAACAGAACTTCAACGGCTTCATCGTCCGAAAAATGGGAACTTTCCGTTATTATCCTAACCCACTCAAGTTTAAGCTACTTCAGCTCATAAAGAAAATTCTAAGACGTTAAAAAAACCAAGGTTTCCCTTGGTTTTTTGTATGTTTATCTATAACGAGGTGTCGCAAAACCACGGATATTCCCATGACCGATGCGGTAAGTATTGCGTTTAACTACGTTATTGCTGTTGCCTTCAATCGTGTGAATGATGCCATTTTCAACTTTTTCGACAATACCGATATGATCAGCCCAGCCATCGTTTTGCTGGGTATCTTTGTCCCAGTTAAAGGTGATAATATCGCCTGCGCTAGGAGTCGAATTGCCATCTTCATTCCAGATACCTAGTCTTTGGAAAATATGAATATGACGCTCTACGCCACACTCGCGGCCGATAAGATCGCTCAAGCCCTCTCTTTGGAAAATAACTGTAGTAAAAATGTCGCACCAGTCATCCGTGTTCTTCACAGCATAGCCAACCGGCAGCGGTCTGACACTGTTATAATCGTTGACCAAGCGCTGATGCTCAGCACTGCCTCCCCTGACACCTACCATAGCAGCTGCCGCCGCAAGAACACGGTCTCGCTGACTAGCTGCCTGAGGACGGTTTACAGAGATAGAGGTCTTTTCTCCACCAGCTCCCTGCAGCTGATTTTGATTATTTAAGTAATACAAGTGAACATTGTACTCACCTGCATTATTCTTATGGTCACGCGCATATACATGCTTACGATAAGTACCATCAGCCTGACGATCAGCCGTGTACCATTGGACATCATCTTGGCCGTTGGCCTCTGACCAAGTCGGCAGGTAAACTGTCTTGAGACCTTCTGGTGCCACAATGCCTGATACTACAATGTCAAACTCTCCAGTATCGTTATTTTTATTTTGAATACTAATTTTACCTTGCGGCTTACTGATAGAAACGTTGATCTTGATGCCACCTGCTCCTACTAGCTTACCATCATTTTGGACATAGTAAAGATGTACATTATATTCGCCCTGAACGTTGTTATGGTCACGCGCATATACATGCTTACGATAAGTACCATCAGCCTGACGATCTGCTGTGTACCATTGGACATCGTCTTGACCATTAGCCTCTGACCAGGTTGGAAGATAAACTGTCTTAAGACCACCTGGCGATACGATATCTGAAACCACAATATCAAAATCGCCGGTTTCGCTGTTGCGATTCTGAATGCTGATTTTACCTTGAACTTTTGGTTTTTCTATGGAAATAGTCGTTTTAGTGCCACTCACACCAACCAAGCTGCCATCATTCTGCACATAGTAAAGGTGCACATTATATTCGCCCTCAACGTTGTTATGGTCGCTCAGGCGAACTCGTTTCCGATAAGTACCGTCAGCCTGACGCTCTGCATCATACCACTTGATATCATCTTGGCCATTGGCCTCTGACCAAGTCGGCAATGATACGCTCTTGAGACCGCCTGGAGAGACAATACCCGAAACCACGATATCAAAATCGCCAGTTTCGCTGTTGCGATTCTGGATGCTGATTTTACCTTGCGGCTTGCTGATAGAAACATTGGTCTTGATGCCGCCTGCTCCTACCAACTTGCCATCATTTTGCACATAGTAAAGATGCACATTATATTCGCCTTGGACATTGTTATGGTCGCTCAGGCGAACTCGTTTCCGATAAGTGCCGTCAGCTTGGCGCTCCGCTGTGTACCATTTAACATCATCTTGACCGTTGGCTTCAGACCATGTTGGCAGGGAAACTCCCTTCAGACCGCCCGGAGAGACAATACCCGAAACCACAATATCAAAATCGCCGGTTTCATTGTTGCGATTCTGGATGCTGATTTTGCCTTGGGCTTTTGGTTTCTCTATGGAAATAGTCGTTTTAGTGCCGCTCACACCAACCAACTGGCCGTCATTCTGCACATAGTAAAGGTGCACATTGTACTCGCCCTCAACATTATTGTGATCACTCAGACGGACATGCTTACGATAAGTGCCGTCAGCCTGACGCTCTGCGTCATACCACTTGATGTCATCTTGACCATTCACAGTAGACCATGTTGGCAGAGAAACGCTTTTCAGACCGCCCGGAGATGAAATACCTGAAACTACGATATCAAAATCGCCGGTTTCTTTGTTTCGATTTTGAATACTGATGGTGCCCTTAGGTTTGCCAAGAGAAACGGTCGTTTTAGTGCCGCTTACACCAACCAAGCGGCCGTCATTTTGGACATAGTAGAGATGGACATTGTACTCGCCCTGCACATGATTGTGATCGCTGATGCGTACCCGCTTCCGATAGGTACCGTCAGCCTGACGTTCAGCAGTATACCACTTGATATCATCTTGGCCGTTGGCCTCTGACCAAGTCGGCAGAGAAACAGTCTTGAGACCTCCTGGAGATGAAATACCTGAAACAACAATATCGAAATCACCAGTTTCGCTGTTACGATTCTGGATGCTGATTTTTCCCTGTGGCTTGATGACAGATACATTGGTTGTAGTACCGCCAACACCGACTAATTGGCCGTCATTGCGGACATAGTAGAGATGGACATTGTACTTGCCAACTGAATCCTTATGTCTGCTAGAATCAACAGAAACTTTATAAGTACCATTGGCCTGCTGAGTGGCTGTGTACCAGATAATATCGTCTTGACCATTAGCTTCAGACCACACTGGAACACTAACAACAGACACTCCATAAGGAGCAGAAACGTTTGAAATAACAACATCAAAGCTGCCGTTGACATTATTCTTATTCTGAATACTGATGTTACCCTTTAAAGGCTGCTTAGCAAGAGCAGACTGCTGGGTAAATCTCCCAGTGTAATCAACGCTATGGTCAAATACATGCTTGCCAGCTAAAAGCTGAGCCTGGGCTGTAAACTGCCATGCTCCAGCGCCACTATTGTATTTGAGAGATTTAGCTCCATCAAGATTTAAATTAGAAGACGGATACTGGGCCACCCAGAAGTTGCTATAGCCAAATTGCGATGTATTAACCGGTCCCTTGCTGCGAAGATTATTTTGATCCAGCCAGCTGGCACTGGTATAGTACATCAGGTTAGAATAACCCAGTCTGCGCATCTCATCCGCCCAAGCCTGGGTATGCTGGTTGATCCCATTTTGCATTTTAGGATCTTCCATGTCATTGACCATGACCGTGTTTTTAGGCAGACCTAGTCTATTAGCAAAGGCAGCATAATAACGAGCTTCTGCTCTCGCTTCTTCATCGTTAGTATAGTGCGAGAAGGCATAGGTCGATACTTGTAAACCAGCTCCCTGAGCATTTCTCACTTGAGACTCGGCAAATGGATTCGTGTAATGGGTTCCTTCTGTCAGTTTGACAACGACACCGCCAACCCCTTGCTGGGCTAATTTACGATAGTCGTCCACGCTGATATGGCCATTGTGGCTGCTGACATCTACAAAGGAAGTGCCTTTAATCTCTGCTTGGGAATTCCCGCGGGCTGCCTGAGCCTTTGACCCAGCATTATAAAATACAGTTTTTCCAGCATTACTAGCTTTTGGTGCTGATGCTACTGCAGGACTGGCCTTTGGCTCTGAAGCAGTAACAGAATCTGCAACAGAAGAGCTTGCTTTTGCTGACTGATCAGCTGCAGTTTCATTCTGATTAGAAGGAGTTGCATCTGACTGAGTTTGCCCTTCTGGCTTAGCAGGTGCCACCTGAGTTTCTGCAGTGGCTGATTGAGCTGCTCCTCCAGACTCAACAGCTGTTCCTACAGCATTCGTTACTTGCTCCTCTTGCTTAACTGCTTGAAATGACTGTTCTGCAGATGATACTGCTACAGTCGGCTGTTTAGACGCTTGTGATGCAGCCGCATTCACTATCTGATTCTGGGAACTAACAGACCTTTCTGTTTTTAAAATTTCTGACTCAGCGACAGTATGTTCCTCGGCTTTTGCAACATTGGCAGTCGCTGCCAACAAAATAGCCGTACTCGCTAAATAAACCAATTCTTTCGATTTCAACTTTTCTCTCCAACTTTTAAAAAACTTGTCACCTTTGGGAGGACAAGTCTTTTTTCAACATTTTTTATTTTACAAAATCAAGCAATGCCAAGAAGCTTTCAGCTTCAAGTGATGCACCACCAACAAGAGCACCGTCAACATCTGGACAAGCCATGTAAGACGCAACATTTTCAGGTTTTACAGAACCACCGTACTGAACGCGAACCTTGTCTGCTACTTCTTGACCAAAGTCAGCTGCTACAACGTCACGAACTGCTTTACACATCTTTTGAGCGTCATCTTGAGTTGCTGACTTACCAGTACCGATAGCCCAGATTGGCTCATAAGCGATAACCAATGATGCAACTTGCTCTGCTGTCAAGTCTTTCAAAGCAGCTGATACTTGAGCACCAACGAAATCTACAGCTTTGCCAGCTTCGTAAGTTTCAAGCGACTCACCACAGCAGATGATTGGCACCAGACCATTGCGGAAGATAGCGTGCG
This sequence comes from Streptococcus sanguinis SK355, assembly GCF_000212855.1. Lineage (GTDB taxonomy): Bacteria > Bacillota > Bacilli > Lactobacillales > Streptococcaceae > Streptococcus > Streptococcus sanguinis_A. The sequence continues at coordinate 1,432,323 of NZ_GL890993.1, read as the reverse complement.
CTTTTTTGTTGATGTCTTGGTCTGTTTCATGGAAATAATCGCGGCGTTCTGAGTGACCGATAACGATGTAGTCAACTCCAACTTCTGCAAGAACTTTAGGGCTGTTTTCACCAGTGAAGGCACCTGCATCTTCAAAGTAAGCGTTTTGGGCTGCTACCTTAAGATTGCTTCCTTTAGCTGCTGCCAAAACAGTCGTCAAATCAATTGCTGGAGCAGCGATACCAGCTTCTACCAAATCTGAAGAAGGCAGCTTAGCAGCAACTGCTTCTACAAAAGCCTTTGCTTCTTCAGGATTTTTGTTCATTTTCCAGTTACCAGCAATAAATGGTTTACGTGACATATTCACACACCTCTTCTATTTTATTTATAGTAACATTGTAACACAGTTGAATGAAATAATAAAGGTTATCCACAGAATTTCATCAAATTGAAACATCTTTATTTTAAGGGGATAAGATCTGTGGAAAATTCTTCTCATTATCATTTTCCCCTCGTATCTTCAAGACAGCTCTTTCTCCACCAGAGCACGCACCTCAAAATCACTTCTTGAATCTGCCAGAAGAAAAAACAGAACCTAGTCTGAAACTAAGTTCTGTCGCTGTTATCAACTTCAAAGAAAATCACTGTTTCTTCTCTTGCTTGTAAAACTCTTTTAAGGCATCCTGCCAAGTCGGAATGACAAAGCCTGTAGCCTTGGCCTTGGCCAGACTCATAGTTGAGTTGAAAGGCCGCTTAGCCTTGGCTGGGAACTTGCTGGAATCAACTGGTTGAACTTCCACATCTGTATCTTTGAGAATTTCCACTGCAAAGTCATACCATGTCGTATCCTCTGCCGCATCATTAGACAGATGGTAATAACCAAATTCCTTTTGGTTTTCAGCCAGATGAGTCATAAATTCAGCCAGCGTACGAGTCCAAGTCGGACGGCCATGCTGGTCGTTGACTACGGTCAAAGTATTGTGCGTCTTGGCAAGATTTTGCATGGTAAAGACAAAGTTTTTACCGTAGTTACCAAAGACCCAGGCAGTACGGATGATATAGAAACGGCTGGAATATTTCTCAACCAGCTCCTCACCCATGCGCTTGGTACGGCCATACTCAGTCTGCGGATCCGGCCGGTCATCTACTTCCCACTCCTCACCGACAGGCTTTTGTCCGTCAAATACATAGTCTGTTGAGATGTAGACCAAGGTTGCTCCGTGTGCTTCAGCAGCTTTTGCCACATTTTCAGTACCGGTCACATTGATGGCATAGTCCAGCTCTTTTCCTTCGTCCTCTGCCGCATCAACAGCGGTATAGGCTGCGCAGTGATAGACCAAGCTTGGCTTGACCTCCGCAAAGACCTTGTCCACCATTTGGGCATTGGTAATATCCATTTCTGCCACATCAACAGCCACATACTCCTCATTGCGCTCATCCAAAAGATAGCGAAGCTCTGTACCCAGCTGTCCATTCGCACCTGTAATTAAAATCATTTGTCTTTCCTTTCACATCATAAACATTCAATGAGTTTATTATAACAAAAAAAGCAGAAAAAATCTGCTTGGTCGAATCCCTATCGGAAAATATACTTAATAGTATGAGCTAGAGAACAGCCTCTTGCCGCTTTTGATATTCTGTATACAAGTGATACAACAATCTGCAAGTAATAATGAATAGACTTATCATTAGAGGCAAAAAGGTTCGAGTGCTTGAAGCGTAGAGAGTGGGGGATAATGAAATGACCATGCGGCCAATAAAGCCAATTACAAATAAATAGGTCAGCCATAATTTTTCTCTAAAATCTGAAACTACAAGCCACAAAGCGTAAAGAATCATTAATAGCAGCAAGCCATAAAAAGCGACCGCGCTCAGATAAGTAATATTAAAAGAAAATGTCCCTGATTCTCTGGCTGCTTTACTGATACCTGTTAAGGTACCAAAAATAGTATTCCAGCCCATTTTTTGTGAAAAAATATTGAGTATGACAAAACCGCTCAGAGCTATGGCTGTTACATTTTTCTTGTGAAGAGCATAAACAAAGAGCACAAGCAAGAAGACCATCACAAAGGCAAAGGACGTGGAAAGCATATTATCCCCTGTCTCCAGAAAGCCCAGCCCAAGCTTTTGGAAGATATTCAAGTTAGGAAAGTTGGGGAACCAACTGACAATATTCTTTTCCAAACGCAGAGCATTCCCAGGAGACAGCTTGGCTGATAAGATTCCTACACCGCTCAATGCCAAATAGCATAAATTACCCAGTAAAGGTTTTTTATCTTTCTTTGCAAGGACAGTTTCAAACAGAAGCCACAAAAAAGCATAGACTGCTAATTGTTCTTGCATGATAGCAACTAAAAAGCACAAAAGGCTAGCCATATTAATCCAAATATTTTTAGATTCTCTGAAAAAGAGTGCGAAAAGCAACAAGGAAGTAGGGAAAATGTAATTGACATAAGTCGGAATAGAGCCCGCGCTTAAAAATTCAGTTGCCGGAAGGAATATAAAAATTAGTAAAGCTGGCAGCCAAGGCAAGGAAGGGGTCAGCTTCCTTAAAGCATAGACCAAAAGCAAAGTTGCCAGAAAGGCTGCTGCTATAAACAGCTTTTCGTGTACGGAAAATAATAAGGTGGCTGACTCAATGAGCAGTCTACTGCTCCAGGTAAAATAACGATCAATCCCAAAAAATAAATAATTGTAATGAAATTCCTTAGCATATTCTAAAAAGGCTGTTTGGTCTCCTACTGGGGTGATTTTATTATTGATGTAAAACTGTATCGCATAAATAAACGAAGACAAGTATAAGACAATATTAATTCTTTTATTTTTCACAATCTCTCCTCAGCTAAATAAGACTCACTTACTCTTCTCTTTAATCACATAGATTGGGCGATGCTTGGTTTCCATGAAGATTTTGCCGATGTATTTACCTAGGATACCGATGGTCAGCAGCTGGAAGCCTCCGATAAGGAGAATGACGGTCATAAGGGACGGCCAGCCCGATGTCGGGTCACCAAAAACCAAGGTACGGATAATAATCACCGCCATCAGGATAAAAGCTAAAATCCAAGACAGAATACCCCCTAAAAAGGCAATGTTGAGAGGCGCATCAGAGAAATTGACAATACCTTCCAAAGAATAGTTGAAAAGAGACCAGAAATTCCATGAAGTCTTGCCAGCCACTCGTTCAACATTTTTGTATTCCAAGTATTCGGTATTGAATCCCACCCAGGCAAAAATCCCCTTAGAAAAGCGATTGTACTCTGAAACCTCCAGAATGGCTTCTACCATCTGACGGCGCATCAGTCGGAAGTCGCGCGCACCATCTACCATCTCTACCTGACTAATTTTGTTAATCAGCTTATAAAACAAATTGGCAAAAAAGCTTCGGATTGGCGGCTCGCCCTCTCGAGTAGTGCGACGGGTTCCTACACAGTCCAGCTCAGGATTCGAGTCCAGCATGGCCTTCATCTCAATCAGGAGCTCAGGCGGATCCTGCAAATCTACATCCATGACCGTCACAAATTCCCCTCTCGCCTCTTGCAAACCAGCATAGAGGGCTGCTTCTTTTCCGAAATTACGAGAAAAGGACAGATAGTGCACGTCAGGACAGCGACTGCTGAGCTCACGCAAAACAGCCAAGGTTTGGTCTGTCGATCCGTCATTGACAAAAATATATTCAAACTGGTCACGGATTTGATATTTCACCGCTTCCATAGCTTCATGAAACAGAGGAATAGACTCTTCTTCATTGAAGCACGGAACAATCACTGAAATTGTCATTTTGATTACCTGCTATTTTTTAATATCTCTCATTATAACAAAAAACTAGGCGAAATGCACTGCACCCTAGAAGTTAGACACAAAAAATCTAGCTTTTGGGGTGCAGCTTATTTCCAACCTAGTTTTATTCTTATTTGCTCAGTCTAGAGGCATTGAAAATTAGATAGATTCCAAGGCTAGCTTGAGATCCTCTATCAAGTCATCCACATTTTCCAAGCCGATAGAGAGACGGATTTGATTTGGTGTAATGCCTGCTGCCAGCTGAGCATCTGGTGACATCTGACCATGAGTTGTCGTGGCTGGATGGACGACCAAGGACTTAGCATCTGCTACATTGGCCAAGTCAGAGAAAATCTCTAGGCTGTCAATAACCTTACGAGCTTCTTTCTCTCCGCCTTTGACATTAAAGGTGAAGATAGAGCCTACGCCTTTAGGGAAATATTTTTCTGCCAAAGCATGATAAGGACTCTCAGCAAGCTTGGGATAATTGACCTGCTCGACCTTAGGATGCCCTGCTAAGAATTCCACAATCTTCTCAGCATTGGACACATGGCGCTCTACACGCAAAGAGAGAGTTTCCAACCCCTGCAGAAAGAGAAAAGCATTGAAGGGGGACATGGCTGCGCCCGTATCGCGCAAGAGCTGGGTCCGGACAGCAGTGACAAAGGCAGCCGCTCCAACATCCCGCGTATAGCTGATATCGTGGTAGCTTGGATCTGGATCGACAAACTGCGGAAACTTGCCAGAAGCTTCCCAGTCGAAGCGACCGCTGTCCACAATCACACCTCCGATGCTGGTTCCGTGACCGCCGATAAACTTGGTCGCAGAATGAACCGCAATGTCCACTCCGTGAGAGAAGACATTGATCAGATAAGGAGTAGCAAAGGTATTGTCAGAAATCAGCGGAATTTTATGAGCATGAACCAGCTCTGCCAAAGCATCAAAGTCAGGAATATTAATCAGAGGATTGCCCAAGGTTTCAATCAGAACCAGCTTGGTATTGTCCTGAATGGCTGCCTCTACTTCAGACAGATTTTCAATATCAACAAAAGTCGTGGTAATGCCATAGCGAGGCAGGGTTTCCTTGAGCAGATTAAAGGTGCCGCCGTAGATGGTGGAGGCTGCCACTACATGGTCGCCAGCATGCGCCAAAGCTAGAACGGTATAGGTAAGGGCCGCCATACCAGAAGCTGTTGCTAGAGCTCCGACTCCACCCTCCAAAGCCGCAATACGCTCCTCAAAAGCAGACAGGGTCGGATTGGTAATCCGAGTGTAGATATTGCCCGGTTTGCGTAGAGCAAAGAGATCTTCTCCTTCCTGAGTATCGTCAAACACATAGGAAGTTGTCTGGTAAATAGGCAGAGCCCGCGACTTAGTTGTCGGGTCAACTGTCTGTCCGGCATGAAGCTGCAGGGTTTCAAATTTAAATTCACGTGTCATAAGGTCACCTCACTATAGTTATGTGATAAGTCTACCACTAAACGTCTCGCTTGACTAATAGAATTTCCTTATCAAAAGAAATAAAGAGAAGCTATATCTTATAGCTTCTCGGATATAATCGCAAAAGTTGCTTGATTGCTGGGCCAGTACAACTGCGACGAAACTTTTTCTAAAGCTATCCACTGAGCTCCCACATGCTCATCAGAAATCTGGATTTCCTTCTGCTCTGTCAGAACTAGAAAGAGATTCTTGTGGATGGACAGATTTTCATCAATCTTTACCCTAAAATCTCCAAGACCCGTCAGGTTTGAACAAGCTAAAAGCAAGCCGGTCTCTTCTTTTATTTCACGAAGGCAGGCTTCTTCTGGACTCTCGCCGCTCTCAATCCCACCAGTAATGGGCTGCCAAAAGGAAACTGGCTCATTCTCAACTTTCAAGAGCAAGATTTCTCGTTCCTTTGGATGATAGATCCAGGCTTCAATCGACTGTCTCATCATGATTTTTTCTCAATCGGCGCTATGCTGGCCAATACTTTCTTCAAACCGACTTCTGGGAAATTGATCTTAAGCTCTTGACTATTTCCACTGCCAGAGACTGCCAGAACCGTCCCATCGCCCCATTTCTTATGATGGGCAATATCTCCGATAGCCCAAGCAACTTCTGGATTAGATGACTGACTGCTCTTTCCAAAAGGCAGACCGCCTGTAGAAATGGAACTTGGTGCCGCCTGACGCTTCCGCTCCTGCAGGGCTTGAGCCAGACTCATGCCCTGACCGAATTTGCTAGTATCGCTATTGGTATAGCTAACCTTAAAAGAGCTATTTGCCGGTCGAGCCAGTCCCTGATAGTCTAGCAAGTCTGAGCTGATTTCTCTCAAAAAGCGAGTAGGATGATTATAGTTGGTTTTACCATAAAGCATACGGGAATTGGCATTGGTCAGATAGAGAATCTTCTCTGCTCGGGTGATACCGACATAGGCCAGACGCCGCTCTTCTTCTAGCTCATCCTCATCTTCAGACGCCCGACTTAGAGGGAAGACATTTTCCTCCATACCAACCAGAAAGACGACCGGAAATTCCAATCCCTTGGCTGCATGGAGGGTCATCAGAGTCACTTCGGAACTCTCCTGATCTCCGTCATCTGTGTCTGCAATCAAGGCTAAGTCATTAAGAAAACGGCTGAGCTTGTCAAGACCAGACTCATCAGCAGGATTGTCTGGACTTTCGTCAAAGTTCTTGGTTACAGACAGGAATTCTTCGATATTTTCAATCCGTGCTTGGCTCTCCAAGGTCGCCTGGGCTGCCAAGGAAGCAGCATAACCTGTCTTTTCCAATACAGCTTCTACCAGCTCCGTCAGGGTATAATCATCCAAACGCTCCCTCAAATCGAGAAGCATATTGGCAAAATCATAGACTGCCTGAGCCGCCTTGCCCTTGACCGGTGACAGCAGGATATTGGCCGACGCATCTAGCAAAGAGATTTCCTGGCTGGACGCAAAATTTCGAATCTTCTCCACCGTTCCTGGACCGACACCACGTTTGGGCTCATTGACCACGCGCTCATAACTGATATTGTCGCTAGGATTGGCGATGAGATTGAGGTAAGAAATAACATCGCGGATTTCCTTGCGGCTGTAGAACTTGGTTCCACCGACCATGGTATAGGGAATATTAGACTTGAGCAGGGCTTCTTCCACCGTCCGTGACTGAGCATTGGTCCGGTACAGAACTGCAAAATCTTTATGACTGTAGCCCTCTCGGCTCAGCTGATCAATAGTTCGGGCGACAAAGAGAGCCTCGTCCTGCTCGTCATTAGCCCGATAGTAGACAATTTCCTCACCATCTTCGTTTTGAGTCCAGAGATTTTTAGGACGGCGGTTGCGGTTGTTTCGGATGACTTCATTAGCCGCCTGAAGAATGGTTTTGGTAGAACGATAATTTTCCTCAAGCAGAACTACCTTAGCTTCAGGATAATCCTTTTCAAAGTCCAGGATATTCTGCATATCGGCTCCCCGCCAGCCATAGATAGACTGGTCAGCATCCCCGACCACGCAGATATTCTTAAAGCGCATAGCCAAGAGCTTGACTAGCTGGTACTGGGCATGGTTGGTATCCTGATACTCGTCTACATGGATATACTGATAGCGTTGCTGGTAGTAGGTCAGGACGTCAGGATTCTGGTCAAAAAGCCTTAGAGTCAGCATAATCAAGTCATCAAAGTCCATAGCCTCAGACTGGCGCAATTCCTTTTGATAAGCCGTGTAACACTTGGCCACAATCTCTGTATACATATCACCAGCTAGATTTGCATAGGCCACCTCATCAATCAGGTCGTTCTTAGCATTGGAAATAGTCCCCAGAATGGCGCGCTCATTCCATTTTTTAGGATCTAGATTGAGATTTTTGAGAATCCGCTTCATCAGAGTCCGCTGTTCGCCCGGATCAACGATGGTAAAGTTACGGTTGTAGCCAATATGGTCTGCTTCTCGTCGCAGGATGCGCACACACATGGAGTGGAAGGTAGCGATTAAGCAATCTTGGGCCTCGGTTTTAAGTTTTTCAGCCCGTTCTCTCATCTCCCTCGCCGCCTTATTGGTAAAGGTAATGGCTAGGATATTCCAAGGATTAATCTCCTTTTCATCAATCAAATAGGCGATGCGGTGGGTCAGGACACGGGTCTTACCCGAACCAGCTCCCGCCATTATCAGCAAAGGCCCTTCTGTTGTCTGGACCGCCTCAGCCTGACGGTCATTCATACCGTTTAATAAAGGATGCATTTTTCTTCCTCTTTCAAAGTCAATGCTATTATTATAACAAAAATCCTGATGAAGCTAAACCAGAAAGAAGAGGAATTTCTGATTTTAGATTAGATTTTCGGCAAGTCATTTAAGACGCCCTAAACCCGAAGGAAATTGAAAATCAGGCCTATTTTTGCTATAATAAGCCCATATGAGACTTAGAACATCTGTCAAGAGATGACATTTCTTCTCAAGTCTCTTTTCCATTCTGCTACCCTATTAGAAAGAAAGGCTGTCATGAAAAATCCTAGCAACAATCTGAAGCTAGCAGAGAGAGGAGCCATCCTTTCCATCGCTACCTATCTGATTCTCTCGGCGATCAAGATCATCGCTGGCTCGACCCTCCAGTCCTCCAGTCTGACGGCCGATGGCTTCAACAATGTATCTGATATCGTGGCTAATATCGCCGTTTTAATTGGCCTGCGTATGGCCAGAAAACCAGCCGACCGTGACCATCGCTTCGGCCACTGGAAGATAGAAGATCTGGCCAGTCTCATCACATCTTTTATCATGTTTTTCGTTGGATTTGATGTCTTGATAGAGACCATTCAGAAGATTATCTCCAACCAAGAAACCAAGATTGACCCTGTTGGTGCCATGGTCGGAATCATCTCGGCAATCATTATGTTGGGTGTTTATTTTTACAATAAAACGCTAGCTAAAAAAGCTCATTCCAAGGCTCTGGATGCTGCAGCCAAGGACAACCTGTCAGACGCTGTCACTTCTATCGGCACTTCAGTTGCTATCATTGCCAGCGCCTTTAATTTCCCAATCGTTGATAAGCTGGCAGCCATTGTAATTACCTTCTTCATTCTCAAGACAGCCTATGATATCTTTATGGAATCTTCTTTCAGCCTGTCCGACGGATTTGATGAAAGCCTACTCCAAGACTATAAGCAAGCTATCCTGGAAATTCCTAAAATCACCCAGGTCAAGTCACAACGCGGCCGGACCTATGGCAGTAATATCTACCTGGATATTATCTTGGAAATGAATCCCGATTTGTCTGTTTTTGAAAGCCATGATATTGCGGACCAGGTTGAGGATATGTTGATGAAGCGCTTTGGGGTCTTTGACATTGACATTCATATCGAGCCCGCTCCCATTCCTGAAGATGAGAGATTGGAAAATCTTTATCCAAACCTACTCATGCGTGAGCAGCTCGTAGAGCAAGGCAGCCAACTGGATACGCTTCTGTCCGCCGAATTTCTCTATATTTCCCAAGATGGCCGACAGCTAAACAAGTCTGAATTTCAGGCAGAAAGAGCCTCAAAAACACCTATCAAAAACTTTGAACTCCTCTCTGTCAGCCAGAAAACCAAGCTCATCCGCTATGAAATGGACGGTGTTATCCATACCAGCCTCTGGCGTCGCCACGAAGTATGGCAAAACATCTTTCATCAAGAAACACGAAAAAAACAGTCTGATAATTAAGTCAGTCTGGCTTTTTCTTTGCAACACATCATTCATTTCCCCGTATAATAGATAACAGTAATGCTATCTAGACTTTGCAAATTTGTTTGATTATCTTTAGCTTTCAGGCCGTCTTTTTCAGGATTATAAGACAAATGATAGTTGTCATAGCTATCATCTAGGTAGGAATAAATCTTTATCTTATCATTAACAACTAACGTAGCTTCTCTTGCCTGTCCAAAAGGCTTTCTTGAAATCTTTGTAAATTCAATTTTTTCAACATTTTCATAGTGATTCAGTAAAAATAAAGCCAGCCCCTCTTCCTGGTTGCGCACCTTTACTTTTTCCTCAGTCGTCAGCCAAACATTTTGTCCAGAGTAAATAACATCCGTCTCACCCGCATCTTTAAAATTTGTGACCTTCTCTTTCTTTTTAAGACGAAAAGTCAATTCTGTCGAATCAGTGCGAGAGTTATCATTTATATTATAGTTTTCATCTTTTGAGTCCAAAGAAACATGTGGGATATAACTGGTATCATTTACAATGAGACTAACGGAATCCCCTTTCCATAAATTTCCCTTGGAAAATTCATCAAATTCAATTTTTTGAACATCTTCATAATGATTAATGATATAAAGTGCAATCTTTTCCTCTTTCTTACGAAGCTCCGACATTTCAGTATCTGACATCCATATTTTTTCACCATCTCTATTTACTATACTGCTGCATGCTGTCAAAAAACTTAGAGCCAGTATAGCAAAAAATAATAATTTCTTCTTTCTTGACTTCAAAAGCAATCTCCTTTTTGCGGTCTTTTGATATTAGTATACCACATCAGGAAAAGTATCTTTATGTTTACTTGTAACTTTAAAGTTGATTTTCAAAGAAAAAAACCAAGGCTTGCCCTGCCTTGGTTGAAAATAGACTTCAGTTTACTTATTCTTAATAAAACCAAATTCATTCAGAGGTGAGAGTCGGAACTCCACCACTCCCTTGATTTGACTGGCTTTGATGAGCCCAAATTCTCGGCTGTCCTTGGTATTTTCCCGTCGGTCATTAAGAATCAGATAAGAATCTTTAGTAATTTTATCAGACTTTGAGTCTTTTAAATCCATAATAGAGAAATCATGCGTATAATAGCCCGAACTTCCTGCTGAAGCCAAATATTTCTCGCGCATTTTCTCAATGTATTCTTCCGACATGACCTGACCGTTCAGGTAAAGGAGGTCATCCATATAGGTTACCTGATCTTTTTCCTGGGCAATGACCCGGCCGACATAGTCTTTGCCGTCCACTTCATAGAGGACAAAGTCTCCACGCTTGATGTCTTGCTTTCTCGTTGCCAAGACCAAGTCATTCTTTGCCAAATAAGCATTGCTGTCTTGATCAGTCACCCGATAAGGCGTATAAATAAAAACTCTCAGCCCTATAATAATAGCTGCTAGAACTGAAAAAATAATGACATTTCTTAATAAATCTCTCTTTAACATCTGTCTCTCCCATCTCTTTTATACCATTATATCATTTTTAGACAAAATAGACAAAGGGACAATCTTATTTCAAAAATCAAAACGCTGGCGTGTCCTTCTTCCCACACAAGATAATGGTCATCACTTCGACAAGAGAAAAAACCGATGATTTTTCAATCAACGGTTCTTTTTTATTTTCTTAGATTAACGTACTGTACGGATACGCATTGTGTTGGTACGAACTGCTTCACCAAGCGGCACACCAGCAACGATAACGATATCATCACCAGATTCAACCAAGCCTTGCTCAACTGCAATCTTCTCAGCGATGTCAAACATATCATCTGTGTTAGATGGAGTGTTTGTAGTCACTGGAATTACACCCCAGTTCAGCATAAGACCGCGTTGAGTCAATTCGTCAAAAGTGATAGCCAAGATATCAGCATTTGGACGGTATTTAGAAATCAAACGAGCTGTGTGACCAGTCTTAGTAAGGGTAACTACCAACTTGATATCCATTGAGTTTGTAGCATCTTTAACTGCTGAAGCCATAACTTCAGTCTTAGAGTTACGCTCAAAGTTATCAGTTGTCAAGCGGCCATATTCGTTAAGAAGGGTTTGAGCATTCTTATCGATAGTAGCCATTGTTGTTACTGACTCAAGTGGGTATTTACCATTTGCAGACTCACCTGAAAGCATAGTTGCGTCAGTTCCGTCGATAACAGCGTTAAATACGTCTGATACTTCTGAACGAGTTGCACGTGGTTTTTCTGTCATGGTTTCAAGCATGTTAGTTGCTGTGATAACCACTTTACCAGCTGCATTTACCTTAGTGATGATCATCTTTTGGTAAACTGGAACCATTTCGAATGGTACTTCGATACCCATGTCACCACGGGCAATCATGATACCGTCAGCAGCTTCAATAATTTCGTCCAAGTTATCGATACCTTGTTGGTTTTCGATTTTCGCGAACAATTGAACATGGCCATTACCAGTTTCTTCACAGATTGCACGAACTTCGTTGACGTCTTTTGCAGTACGTACAAATGAAATCGCGATGAAGTTAATTCCTTGCTCAAGACCAAAGCGGATATCGTCATTGTCACGCTCAGCAAGTGCTGGGAAAGGAATTTTAGTGTTAGGGATGTTCACACCCTTTTGCTTAGCAATGATGCCGTCGTTTTCAACTTCTACTTCAAATTCACGAGTAGCATCGTCTTTAGCAATAACACGAAGACCAAGTTTACCATCGTCAACCAATACTTGACGGCCAACTTCAACATCATCGTAGATGTCCAATCCGCCAGCAACGTTCAAAGCAATTACTTCACGAGTAGATTTGATACCTTGCTTAGTAGCAACACGGATTTTTTCACCAGTCTTGTATGAATACTCTTTTGCATCGCCTTCAAACAATTCTGTACGAATTTCTGGTCCTTTTGTATCAAGAAGGAAACCAACTTTTTGGCCGGCAATTTCTTCTGCACGCTTAACAGTTGCCATGCGCTCTCCTTGCTCAGCATGGTCACCGTGTGAGAAGTTGAAACGGAATGTGTTTGCGCCAGCTTGAATCAACTTAGCAATGTTTTGAGCTGATGCTTCAACATCCAGCTTTTCTCCCCAATATCCGTCATCACCGAATTTTTTACCGCCGCGGATTTCTACCGCAGGACCTAATGTTGCAACGATTTTTACACGTTTATTCATGATTGTATGAAACTCCTTCTTCTATTTGGCCTCTTGGCCTGAATAACAAATAATAATTAAATATTGATGCTGCGGTTCAAATCAGCCAAGTCCAGATCAGCCTTGTGCGGATTATTGACGACAATCTTGCCTTCAGCAGTCAAGCTAAAGAGTGCTCCTTCTTCAGCAGTTCCCAGGATTGGGCTTTCAACCATCTGCTCATTGCGGATTCCAACAGCAACTCCGCCGATACCTTTTTTAAGCAGTTTAACAGCATGTGCTCCCATACGAGATGCAAGAACACGGTCACGCGCAGTCGGTGAGCCTCCACGCTGGATATGTCCGAGCTCTGTGACACGCAAATCGCTCATATCTCCAGCTTCTTTCAGCTTTTCAGCAAATTCATCCGCTGACATGACACCCTCAGCCAAGACGATGATGTTGTGCTTCTTACCCTTAGCATAGCCACTCTTAATGCTTTCAACAACTTCTTCGATCTTGAAACCTTCTTCAGGAACGATGATTTCGTCCGCACCAGATGCAATACCTGCCCAGAGAGCAATATCACCAGCATTACGTCCCATTACTTCGATAACGAAAGTACGGCGGTGACTGGATGAGGTATCCCGAATCTTGTCAATCGCATCCATAGCTGTAGTAACAGCTGTATCAAAACCGATAGTGAAGTCTGTTCCGACGATATCATTGTCAATGGTTCCTGGAACACCGACAGCTGGGAATCCATGCTCTGTCAAGCGCATAGCACCGTGGTAAGATCCATCACCACCGATAACAACGACACCTTCAATTCCATGTTTTTTAAGCTGCTCAATCCCTTTCAGCTGCCCTTCAACTTGGGCAAACTCAGGGTAACGAGCAGAGTGAAGGAAGGTTCCACCGCGAGAAATAATGTCACCAACTGATGTCGCATCAAGTGGGTAAATCTCGCCAGCAACCATTCCAGCGTAACCATCATAAATCCCGTAGACTTCCATTCCTTCGGAAATTGCTTTACGAACAACTGCACGGATAGCAGCATTCATTCCAGGGGCATCACCACCACTAGTCAAAACAGCAATACGTTTCATTTCGCTTTTTGCTCCTTTTTCTTTTTAACATTCTTATAGATTATACCACAATCATCATGAAAATTCTCTTATTTTCCATATTTTTTAACGAAAAATCGTTTTCATAGTATAATTCTTCAATTCCTCTTGCAGCTGCTCTGATCTCTCCACTCGGAAATGAGGTGCAGATATGGTTCGCTTCTCATCTTCATAGCGCAGGACAACTGGAATATTGCCAGGGTATTTCTGCAAAACATGAGATATTTCCCGATCATGCTCATGGCCCGCAAGTTTTATCCAGAAGCGTTCTGTAGTGGCTTCTTCTATATTTGACAAGACCAACTGTAAACGACCATCCCGCTCCTGCACCTTGCCGCTCAAGTAGTAAATACCCTTCTCCTTAATGCGTTCACCCAGCTGTCTATAAGTATCAGGAAAGAGGGTAACATCCAGTTTTTTCTTGGTATCTGAAACCTGCAAGAAGGCCATATTCTCGCCCTTTTTAGTCCGGATAGTCTTAATAGTCTGGACTTCAGCCAAAATCCTAGCTCTGCTATTTTCCGTCAAATCACTAATCCAGCTAAAGGGCTGGTCCGCTTCTTTGGCCAGTTTAACCAAGGGATGATCGCTAAGCCCCACACCGATTATGCTCTGTTCCAACTCAAACTTTTCGGTATCGCTAAAATCCTGAGCCTCTGTCCAAGAATAGGTCGTATCCGCAAAAAGACTACCTAGCTCATCCGCAAATACAAATAGATTAGGCAAATTGGCTAGAATTTTTTGGCGATTTTTCTCAAAACTGTCAAAGAGCCCCAGCTGGATCAGAGGAGTCAGCAGCGGAATCTTATGGTAATTCTGAGGCAGGCGCAGAATAAAGTCTTCCACCCCAGTAAAGGCAGCATTTTGTCGCTCTTCGATAATCCAGTAAGCCAAATCCCTAGGCAGGCCTTTGATATTTTTCATGCCCAAAAAAATTTTCTTATCCTGAAACTTATCATGGTAGGGAATATTGTTGATACTGAGGGGGGCTGTTTCAAAGTCAAAACTCAGGGCATCGGTGATATAGTCACTACTTGAATAATTGAGCATGACATCAAAGAAAACATCTGGATAGTGAGCCTTGAAGTAAGCCAACTGAAAGGCCAGAGCTGAGTAGGCATAGGCATGGCTGCGGTTAAAGCCATAGCCAGCAAACTTCTCCATAATAGCAAAGACTTCCTTGGCTTTAGTTTCCGAGTGACCTAGCTTGAGAGCACCTGCAACAAAGTCCTCCTGCATGCGGTGCATTTCAGCAGCACTTTTCTTACCCATGGCCCGCCGCAAAATATCGGCTTTCCCCAGACTAAAGCCACCAAAGCGCTGGGCCACCTGCATGACCTGCTCTTGGTAGAGCATGATACCGTAAGTCGGAGCTAGAATATCAGCCAAACTGTCATCAATCAACTCCACTTGTTCCATTCCATGCTTTCTCTTGACAAAATTATCTATATAATCACTGGCTCCAGGACGATTGAGAGAGGTTGTGGCTACTACTTCCTCAAAGCAAACTGGCTGAACCCGCTTGAGCAGGCTGATAGCCCCCGGCTGCTCAAACTGGAAAATCCCCTTGGTCTGGCCGGCTGCAAAGAGTTTCAGAGTTTCTGCATCCTCCAAGTCAATCTCTGCAATCTCAATATCTACCTTATATTTTTCCAGGGTTGCTTCCTTCATCCGCTGGACAAAGGTCAGATTACGCAAGCCCAGAAAGTCCATCTTGAGCAGACCGTTGCTTTCCACACCGTGGGCATCATATTGGGTGATATACATGTCCTCACCGTATTTGAGCGGTATCTGGTCTGTCAGGTCATTGTCACTCATCACAACGCCGGCTGCGTGGATAGAGGTCTGACGGGGGTTGCCTTCGATTTTTTTAGCAATATCAAAGGCCTTTTGATATTCCAGCTTACTATTGATAATCTGACGAAAGGCCATATTTTTCTCATAAGCAGAGGTCAGACTATCGCCAAAGCGGATTTTCTTGGTGATATTGGTCAGCTCATACTCTGGTAGACCGAAGCGCTTGAAGACATCACGAATGGCCTGCTTGGCTCCAAAGGTCGAGTAGGTCACAATCTGAGCCGCATGCATGCTGCCATAGCGGTCCCGAACATAGCGGATAAACTCTGGCCGGTAAACATCAGGAATATCAATATCAATATCGGGCATGGTATAGCGCTCTAGATTTAGAAAGCGCTCAAAAAGCAGGTTATTCTTGACTGGGTCAATCCCAGTAATCTCCAAAGCATAGGCCACCAGACTGCCAACAGCAGATCCTCGACCCATGCCCATATAATAGCCCTGACTGCGACCAAAGCGCAGCAAATCCCAGACGATAAGAAAGTAATCATCAAAGCCCATCTGATGAATGACACCCAGCTCCTGGTCCAGTCGTTCCTGATAAAGTTTACCTGTTAAACCGCGTTTTTTTAAGCCAGCTTCGGATCGCTCCCTTAGCTCTTCCACGGCTGGCCGCTCTCGATTAAAGCGGGGCAGTTTCAGCTCCCTATTGATATCATAGTGAACATCACGGACTAGCTTCTCAAGATTAGCCAGACTCTCTGGGAAAGTTTCCTTAAAAGCTCCTGCCAGAGCATCTGGTGCCAGCAAAAACTCATGATTGGGGAGACTGCCAATCTCTCGCAGGCTGGCATTTTCTCTAATAGCCCGGAGCATCTGCAAGGTTTCCAAATCTCCCCTATCAAAATATCGGACGGTATGCAAGGGCAGGGTTGGCCGACCAAACTCCTGCTGGAGCGTTGCTGGAAAGACTCCAACATAAAAATCCAACCCCAAATCCAGATCTGCTACTCCGTCAAAAGCAGGAACAATCACAGCCAATCCCTTAAAGAGATGCTGGAAAGACTCCCAATTCTTTTGTCCCATCATCTTGAGAGTCGAGACTTTCATCAGATTGCGATATCCCTGACTGTCTAAAGCCAGCAGACGGAGATGAAGCTCCTGCTCTGCCTTGATCAGACTCAGCTCCAAGCCTAAAAGCGGCCGCAGTCCCGCAGATTCGGCTTCCTCTAAGAAATGATAAGCCCCATAGAGATTGTCCACATCCATCATGCCCAGATGACTGTATCCTAAGTCCTTGGCTTTTTGCACATATTTCTTTATCGGGATCAAGCTATCCATAAAACTGTAAACAGTCTTGGTATCAAGTTGTATCACCACATTTTTCTCCTTGAACATGCTTTGCTTCTTCTTATAACTATTATACCGCAATTCACTGAATGAGGGAAATAGGAGTTTGACCGAACATAAAGATTCCATTCACCCTTTCCGGCTTTCTTTGCCATTTTCCTAAGGAAAAGGTATAATAATTGTAAATTGAAGAAAATGAAGGAGACATGTATGAATCAGTATCCTCTGGTCTATCTTGACCATGTCCATAAAAATTATGGTGACGCACCCGCCCTCTATGATGTAAGCTTAAACATCCAGCCTGGCAGAATCATCGGACTTCTAGGTCCTAATGGCAGCGGCAAGACAACTATTATCAAGCTTATCAATGGTCTCTTGCAGCCCACCTCTGGCCATATTTATCTCAAAGGCGTCAAACCTTCTCCTGATACGAAAAGAATCGTTTCCTATCTGCCAGATACGACTTATCTAAGCGACAGCTCTAAAGTAATCGAAGCTGTAAAATATTTCCAAGATTTTTATGATAATTTTGACAGCGCGAAAGCCATGCAGCTCCTAAAGGATCTTCATATTGATCCTCAAGCGCGCATCGGAAGCCTTTCAAAAGGAAACAAGGAAAAAATGCAGCTCATTTTGGTCATGAGCCGCCATGCGGAACTGTATATCCTAGACGAGCCTATCGGTGGTGTTGATCCGGCTGCTCGTGACTATATCCTGCAGACCATTATCCAAAATCGTACGCCTCAGTCTTCTGTCATCATTTCCACCCACTTGATTGCGGATATCGAGCCAATTTTGGATGAAGTCATCCTGATTAACCAAGGTCAGATCTTTTTGCATGAAAATGCTAATCAGCTGCGTCAACAGTACAATCAATCCATTGATAATCTTTTCCGCAGCCAGTTTCGCTTTTATTAGGAGGTCTTCATTATATGTTTGGAAAACTGTTTAAATACGATTTTAAGTCTAATTACAAATGGTATTGTATCACCTTTGCCATTCTTCTCACTCTATCTATCTTGATGGGATTCATAACTGGCAGCAGCTTGAGACCGGAGGTCATGGAACGCTATAGTGACTACCCAATGGCTACTAGTGGTGTTATTGTCACTTTATACCTACTCTTCCTCTTGCTGTTTTCTGCATCCTGCGCTGTCTTTCTGTCCAATACCATCATTATCATCCGTCGGTTTTATAAAAATGTTTTTGGGCGAGAAGGTTACTTGACTTGGACTCTGCCAGTTACCCCGCATCAGATTCTTCTGTCTAAGCTTCTTTCCGCATTTGTTTGGACCCTCTTGTGTATGCTAACCATGTTTATTAGCGGCCTTGTCATTTTTGGCATTGCCCTCCCTATTACCGGCTATTCATTTAATGAAATTTTTAAATATATTGGTGAAATCCCAAATCTGTGGCTTTGGATTGTCAAATACGGCTTCCTTAATCTCCTTCAAATCCTTTCTGGTATCCTCTTCTTTTATCTAGCAATCTCAGTTGGACAGCTATTTAAGAAGAATCGGATTATGATGGCTGTGCTTTTCGGATTTTTGATTTGGAGTGTTCTAGCGGTCCTGTCAATCTTCTTACCTAGTCTCTTCAATCCGTATGGCCTATTTGTTCCATACGATTATAGTTACTCCGCTACGGATTTTGAAATGATGCTAGACCTCTCTCTGATTATCCAAATTGTCTTTGAGCTCGTGAAAGTTTTTGGTTTCTATTTTACCATCTATTTCATCGTGAAAAAGAAGCTAAATCTTCAATAAGCAAAACAATGTTGAAACAAAACGTTTCAACATTGTTTATTTTTACTTCAGAATAATGGCTGCCACGATGGGGCTGACCAGAACATACATGAGCCCGGTCACGCCAATCGCAAGTCCCGCCATAGCTCCTGCAACCTGACCGTATTTAAAGGCGGTTCCCGTTCCTACCGCATGGCCGGTTCCCCCTAAAGCTAGACCAATAGCTACTGGATCTGTGATTTTTAAGAGCTTAAGAAGCGTTGGCCCTAAGACACTGGTCAGAATGCCCGTCGCAACCACCACAACTAATGTCACAGTAGCAAGCCCTTGCAGCTTGTCTGTGATACCGACAGCCATGGCCGTTGTGACAGACTTCGGAAAAAGAGAGACAGCCAGAAAGAAATCCATGCCGAAAAACTTAGCCAACAGGGCAGTAAAGCTAGTATTGACTACAACCGCCGCAAAGGTCCCAATCAAAATACTGCGCGCATGGTGCTTCATCAAATGAAAAGTCTTGTAAAGCGGAATCCCCAAAGCAACCGTAGATGGCACAATTAGGTTGTTTAAATAGGAGCCGCCGACATAGTAATCCTTATAGGAAATACCGGTTAATTTTAAAAAAGCAATGACCAAAACTGCTGCAATCAGCAAAGGAGTTGTCAAGGGATGAGGAAATCTACGAAAAATCAATAGGCCGAACAGATAGGCCAAGATAGACAAGGCAAGGCCAAAGAGAGGATTGCTCCATAAATCAGACATTGCTGGCGTCTCCTTCCTCATAATCTCCTTCAAAACGAGTCTTAATCAGCTGCACCACAACTGCAATCACGCAGACATTGAGCACAATCGCTCCTAAAACAATCAAAATAATTGGCAGCAGATAAGGCGCAATGACCTGAAATTTATCCATGATACCAACCGCAGGAGGCAGAAAAAGAATGGTCATATTTGCCAAAAGAAAATTGCCAACCATGCTGATATGGCGCAGGCGCAGGAGCTTGAACTGCAGAGCCAAAAACAGCAAGACTAAACCAATGATACTGCCCGGAATAGGCAGGTGGAAAACACTTGAAATCCCTTCTCCAACAAGGGAAATCATAAAAATAATCATCAACTGAACGTATAATTTCATACTAAACCTCCATCACTTGTATATCCAGTTTACTCCTTTTCAGGAAAATATCAAGGTGCTTTCAGAAATTAAAACCTTTACATAAAAAATCCGCTTATAAAAATTCCCTCTATTGTCTG
>NZ_GL890993.1:1279024-1411991 GCF_000212855.1 Streptococcus sanguinis SK355 | reverse complement strand
AAATCCTTTGGATAAATTAATTGTCTAACTTTTGGGGGTCAGTACACTGCAATAGAGGGTCTTTCTTTTTTAGCAGTCGTCAGAACAGCTTCGCTACCTAAACAGATACTAAAGGGATTGAATCATAAAGAAAATCATAAGCACAATCAGAGCAAGGCTTGCCAAAAGAACTAGAATTTTCTTTGCGAAGTGAGTTTCCCAGTAGCCTGACTTGCCGATTGATGTATTGGTGTCTCTGTAAAATTGCTGGCTCTCTCTGGGAAGAAGACCAACCAGCAAAATCAAGACAAGAGCTGCTACAATGGTAAGTGTAATCAATATTGTTTGCATTTTATTTCCTCAAGGCTCCAATCAATGTAAAAATCAAACCAATCAAGATCATCAAGCCCAAGGCGATGACAAAGGCCTTGTTGAGATTTTCACCCAAGCTGGCCTTTTCTTTCTTGGGCTTGCCATGCTTGAGTTCATCCAACCGCCCCTCAATATCCTTATGAAATAAATCTTTTTTAGCCATGCTGACCTCCTAGTACGCTTTGGAGAGTCTCCTGATAAAGACTGACGGGTACATCGTTGGCATGCCGACCTTGAGCTTGCAAGGCTGACCTCATCTGCTCAACACCAGATAAGGCTTCTTCCAGAGTTGCTGCTAGTTGAGCTGGCTGGCTGCTATCGAAAATATGCTGCTGGGCAATGTAGTGCCTGTCATGCAGGGTCTGCTCAAAGCCTAGGATCAAGAGATTATTCTCAAAAGCCTTGCGCACTGCCTGCAGAACCTGTCCGCCGTGATTGATATCCAGATAGATGTCTGATTCCAAGTAGAGCTGCTCAATCTGCTTGAGACTGGCATTTTGATAAAGGACGACATTCTTGTAGGACAGCATAGACAAGAGTTTGGGCGACATTTCCGTGAGAGCTGCAATGCGAAAGACTAGCTGCGGCAAGGCCTGAACCAAGGTCTCTAAGCCTTCAATCTGATCCGAATGGGTCAGGATTAAAACATCTTTTCGTAGGTAGTTGTCCCGCTTGAAATCATAATGATAGCCCAGATGCAGGAACTTCTGCTGCTGGTCAGCTACAGCCAAACTCTTGGCCTTTTGATAGGTCGCCAAGTCTGGAATGACAATGGTCTGCGCCCGCAGCTGACTATTGTCCAGAATCAGCTGCATATTGCCTGGCAGCTCGTCATGAAGCGGCTCCTGCCAGAAGAGAATATCCTGCCCAGCTCGGCCTGTCAAGCTGTGGGAAACTAGGAAAGAATAAGCCAGCGAATTAAAGAGAATGTGATCCAAGTCAAAGTCTAGCCGTTCCAAGAAGAAACGGATAAAATCCACTCGGCTTTTAAAAATTCGCAAGGGCTCTTGGTCCAGAGTCAGGATGATGTCACCGGTGGCATGATTTTCCACGATACGCTCCTGGCCATCAGTGCTGTAGTAGGTCGTGTTGAAGGCTTCCTGACCTGATTTATAGGCTGTTTTTGCAAAGCAGCGGCCTTGCTTATTATAGCGCTCACTCAGTCGCAGCTGGCCTTTTTTATCAAGCCAATCCACCTGCTTGACCAGCCGGCCCTTGGCCTGACTGGCATAGTGAATCCGTGCCCTTTCTTCTCCCATGTCACTGACACGCGCCGACTGATGGTCGCCTGTGATTTCCCAGAAAGGCGGCACTGGCACTTGATTGAAAAAGAGCGGGTGGTCTACTCCCTCTTCATCCCCCAGAAAGTAAGTATAGGGGGAGATCATGTCGTCCGGCAGAAAGCCATTGGCCTCAATGACAATGGTCGGACAGTCATAGCCAGCTGCAAGGAGAGAATCATGCAGATCCTGGGTTTCCTGATTGTGATAATCAAAGAGCTGAATCATCTCTGACCTCCTTTAAAAGCTGGGACCAAGCCGCTTCAACCCGGTTGGTCAAATAATTCTCGGCCACTCGATAAGAGTGTTGGCTCATCTCCTGCTGGCGTCCTTGGCTAAAGAGAGCTACTATTTTCTCCACAAAAGTAGCAATAATCTGATCCTCGACCTGATTGGAACTGACCGGCAGCAGATAGCCATTTTTACCATCATCGATAAAAGTCTGATTGCCATAGCGGACATCAAAACCGATGAGGGGCAGACCCGATCCAACTGCTTCCATAAGAGTCAAACCAAAGCCTTCGCTGGTTGAAGCCGTCAGATAAAGTTCATAGCCTGCATAAACCTGACTCAGATCCGCATGCCCTTTGAGCCGAATGTAGTCCTGCGCTCCTGCTTCCTCAATCCTTCGGCGTAGCTTGTCCTCTTCGCCCCCCTTACCGTAAATATCAAGAGTCAGCTTAGGCAGCTGGGCATGGGCTTGGACAGTCGCTGCCACTAGCCAATCGATATGCTTTTCCGTAGCAAGACGCGAAGCTGTAATCATGGAGAAAGGCTTGCGAGGCTCTTTGGGATAAGTCAGCTGGTCAAGACTCCCCACTGGTATGGTGACAATCTTGGGACGCTTGTCTGAGTAATGCTTGAACTGCTTCTCTAGAATCGTTTTCTGAGCCTCAGTTGCCACGATGAAAAAGTCCACCTTGTCAGCATTGGTAAACTGGTAGTCATAGAAATTGTTCCAGAGAATGTAGTCGTCGCTGCTGGCATTTTCACTGAAATGCTCCGCATGGACCACTACTCCCAGCTTAGCCTTCTGGCTTTCCTCAAAGACAACCTGACCAATTCCTGTCTCCCTATCCAAGATGACTACATCGTCTGACTGCAGCTTCAAACACTGAAGAAAATAACGGACCAGCTCAGCCTTGGAATAGAAAATACGATCTGGAAAACGATAGAGCTCTTCCTGACCATCCTCTATCAGCATGTCATAAGCCACACTGCCGTCTTCATGGTAGAAACGGCGCTGGTAGAGAGTTGCGGCGTCATTGTGGGGCGCGAAGTATTCACTGGCATAGCGGACATAGGAGAAATAATCCTTGCGAATCAATCTCCCCCGCAAGACATATTCCACATGCTCCACAAAGTCCTGGTCTTCCTGCCGCAGATAGCAAGTAATAAACTGATCATCCTGCGGATAGAAATAGCGGACAATCTTGCCCTCTCTCTCCGAGCGCTCCGGCTGACCTGCGACTTGAGCCAGCACCTGATCCAGCGTCACCGTCGTCGGCGCAATCTTGATATCCGAAAAGTAGTTGTAGAGCCAGATAACTTCCTCATCCAGAAAACCGATATTTTCCGTTAGATGCTGGATATTATCTGCTAAAATCATATCCATAAAGATAAACTTAGCCGGCTGCTGGATTCTGCGCAGTAGCTGGGCCCGATAAGCTTGGGCGTATTCTACACCGCTGCTGGCCCAGCCGATGCCTAAGTTAATGTTATATACTGTCATATTCTCCTCGTCTTACGGGAAGTACATGATGACTTCTCCTTTAGGGTTGAGTGCCAATTCACTCATCAAAAGATTCTTGACAATCTGCTGCTTCATGCGTTCCTTCATATATTCAAAGCCATCGTAAGCCTCTTGATAGTATTCTACCAGAGGATTTTTCATAGAGAAATGCTGACCGCTCAAGGCTGTCTTGAGTTGCTGCAGATAGTCCACCTGCTCGACCCAGTTCTCATCAATAGCCTTGAGAACGGACACCCGCTGAAAATGAGTAAAGAGCTTGTCAGACTTGAGATAGGCTTTCTTTGCCTGCAGCTCCTGCTCGGCAATATCCTGCAAGAGCTCTGCGATTTTCTCCGGCGAATAAATATCAAAATCATAAGGAATACGCTCAGCATGGTAGCTGAAATGGTCTAAAATAAAGCGATAGAGGTCAGCCCGTGTCGCATAGGACTGCTCATAAGCCGCCTGATGAATGACCTGACGGAGGACGCGGCTGATTTCTTCATCAATCCGCTCCTCAGCTCGAATCAGGCGATTGCGCTCAGCATAGGTAATCTCCCGCTGAATCTTCATACACTGGGCATATTCCAGCGTCATTCGACGGGACATCTTGGCGCTGCTTTCGCTAGCCCTCTGAGCCTTGGTCACCAAGTGTCTGAAACGGCGCTGTCCCAGCTGGACTGGATGCTGCTGGACCTCTTCGTTAGAGTAGTCCTTGTAGAACTTCTTGAGCCAGTCCGGTCCCCACTTCCTGAGCAAGTCATCTTCCAGTGAGATGAAAAATTTACTGATACCTGGATCACCCTGGCGGCCTGAACGGCCACGAATCTGTAGGTCAATCCGCTGGTTCTCCATCCGCTCAGTACCAATCACCACGAGACCGCCCAAATCTGCGACACCTGGTCCCAACTTGATATCCGTACCTCGGCCGGCCATGGATGTAGCCACTGTCACTGCACCTTTCTGCCCAGACTCAGCGATGATCTGCGCCTCACGGGCAGCATTGTTAGCATTGAGCAGGTTGTGGGCGATACCTTCTCTCAGCAGTAGAGAAGAGTAAATCTCTGACATCTCCACTGAGCCGGTAAAAATCAAGAGCGGATTGCCTTGAGCATGGTAGTGCTTGACCTCGTCCAATGAAGCAAATACTTTTTCTGGCAGGGTCTGGTAAAGCTGGTCTGGTAAATCCTGCCGAATAACTGGCTGGTTGGTCGGTATCTTGATGACAGACATGGAGTAAGTCTCCATAAACTCGCTCTCCACCACCTTGCCGGTTCCTGTCATACCAGAGATTTTTCGGAAGAGCCGGAAGAGGTTCTGATAGGTGATGGAAGCCATGGCTCGCGTTTCCTCCGTCAGCTTGACATGCTCCTTGGCCTCAATAGCCTGGTGCTGGCCTCCCTGAAGTCGGGTCATTTCCAGCAGACGGCCGGTTGAGCGGTCCAAAAGTACGACTTCAGCTTCTTTCTCACCCTGTCGGACAACGTAGTCCTTGTCCTTCTTGTAGAGCTTGTGGGCTCGCAAGGCTAGATTGAGGTGGCGGACCAACTCTTGATTTTCCTTGGAATAAAGATGCTCCAAGTCAAGAAAAGACTCCGCCGCCAGAATACCTTTTGATGTCAGCCAGACTTCATTCTTCTCGTCATCGTAGTGATAATCCTCATCTTCTTTCAAAGTTGTAATGAAGGTATCCATGATACCATAGAAGTTTGACTGAACCCGAGGCGCACCAGAGATAACCAAAGGCACCTGAGCGCTGTCCAAGAGGATGGAGTCAATCTCGTCGATGATCACATAGTTGAAAGGACTAAGATATTGGCTGTCCTTATTCTCTGCTAGATTTTCAATCAGATAGTCAAAGCCCAAGGCACTATTGGTCGTATAAACAATATCCGCCTGGTAAATCAGCCGCTTCTGCTTGGGAGTCAAATTTTCAGTCTCATCAGCTACCACCGCTGCCTCAATAGTCATCCCCAGAAAACGATAGACCTGTCCCATTTCCTGAGCATCCCGCAGAGCCAGATAGGTATTGGTGGTCACTAGCATAGCTCCTTGACCAGACAGGGCATTGAGATAGAGCGGCATGGTAGCCGTCAGAGTCTTGCCCTCTCCCGTAGCCATCTCAGCGACATTGCCCTCATGAAGAACAATCGCCCCCATGACCTGCACATCGTAGGGAAACATGCCCAGCACCCGCTTGTCAGCTTCCCGCACCACAGCATAAGCCTCCGGCAGCAGGTCGTCTAAAGTCTCACCTGCGGTCAGTCTCTTCTTAAATTCCTGTGTTTTCTTTTGCAGATCAGCGTCTGACAGGCCAGCCATTTCTGACTCAAAGTTCTTGACTTTGGCTAAGATTTTCTTTAAGCGCTGAATTTGAAAATGATTTTTAATCATCAGACTCCTCTATGACTTGGTCAATGTTTAGGCAATGAAACTCTAAGGACTCAACTCCTGCACTCAGCAGCTGAACCTTATAGCTATAGGCTTCCTTTGGGTAGGTAAAGATCATACTCTCCGAGCGCTCCACTTGATTGCTGATTTCTTTATCATAGCGGTCAAAGAAAATGATTTTCAGAAAGACGCTGGATTCAGGATAGGTGGTCATATCTCTAGACAGGCAATAGCGAGTTCCCTTTTTAAGCAAGGGGAGAGCAGGTACCTGCCGGTCTCGCTGATAGTTCCATTTGGAAGACCATTCATGGATAGTCTGGCCGGAGGCCATTAGTTTATTTTCAAAAAATACATGTGAAGGGGAATGAATAATAAGGGTAGTGCCGTAGAGATAGGTAAAGTCAGTCATTTTACCAGCTGCCGAAACCCCTCTCAGCTCTCCCCAGTAAATGCCCTTTCTTTTTTGAATCTTCATTTCTTTCTCCCAAATTCCTTTTCCAATATCATTCGATAGTAATTCATGAACCAAGACACAGACACAGCTAAGTCATCATTATGCCGACCAGGGACACCTCTGCTAATCAGCTTGGCCTCGGTCAGATGAAGAGCCGCTACTAGGTCTTCATAGGCCATCGGATCATAGTCTTCTTCTTTCATATAGGCGATGCCAAAGGTCGTCCGGCTGAAATCAGCCTTCTCAAACTTACGCCAGTAGCGTTGATTCAACTCCTCTACATGTTCCTGATCTTTGCCACCCGTGTGACGGTGAAGGACATCTAGAGCCGTCGGAAAGACCTCGGGCAGGCGTAAACGACCACGTTGGGCAATAGTGCCTAGATTTCCCAAGGGCTTGGACAAAACGATGGCCCGCGGACGAAACTCTGATCCGTAATAAACCGCACCATAGGTCCCCATGGACATACCTGACAGGACCAGATCCCGCTCGGTAAAGCCCAGAAAGTCCAGATGCTCTTGGATAATGTTATGAATACTGCTCTCAAGCTCCTGGCTGCCCAAATAAAACATACCGCCATCCACGCGCGGATCAGAAAATAAGAGAAAAGGACAGCCCAAACTGCGCATCATTCCGAAGCCCTCAAAGCCTTCCGCCCGACGGTAACCAGAGAAATAAACAGCCAAAGGCGGCTTCAAATCTCCTGGATAAAAGAAGTAATTAATCTCCTGACGGTGGCTATCGCGAAAAATCTTCCCACCCAGAACATACTTACCAAACTCAAAGCGGGTCAGACGCTGATGCAGAGCACCGACCTGAATCCGTCCCTCTCCTCTAGCCTCCAGACTGACTCCCAGATAGGAAGTAAAGTCATTGTCCAGAACCATGGATTCCCGCATGTCCTCTTCTGCGAAAATAGTCTCGCGAGCAATGTCCGCAGTCGAGCCTTCCTGGATATTATAGAGGCGCAGCCGCAGCTCACAGCTGCCTGACTTTTCATACTCAAGCCAGAGTTCAACTGGGTTGTAGGCATTGGCCACGACATTGTATTTCCAAGAGAGGACAGGCTGAAAGTCCTGACCAAAGTCACCTTCCAGCTCTAGATTTTCATAGCCATTGTAGCAAATCTTACCCCGAAATCCAGGGCTGACTACCATATCGAGTGGAGTCATCTTATCCCCATATTGACCGGAAAAGAGAGCCTTGGACAGCTTGCGAACCAGGTCAGCTCGATCACCCATATCCGTTGGCTGAGCGCAGTGACGCTTGAGAAAGTACTCAATATCCGCTTCCTGGGTTTCCTGTTCCTGGTCATAGAATACCGTATAAGGGATAATCTTGGCCTCAATCATAAACAAATCTGGGATCCGACGCAAATCGTCTACCAGAATCGCATCAAACTTGCCAATCTTATCCATCTCCATGACCTTTTTGATAGCTAGATTGGAGTTAGGAAAGAAATAATACCAGGCCATATTGTCTGGAATAGCAAACTCTTTGCTCCAATCGCTTGAGCCAATCTGTAAGATTTTCAGCTTATTTTGCATTCTCAGCCTCCTTGAGCCACTGCTCCCACCGGCCAATCAGCTCTAGACCAGTATTATGATGGATTTTTTCAATGGAATAAATCAAGGCCTGGTTCCAATTTTTCAAACCTTCCAAATAATAGTCTGCAGCAGTCGGTAGATCAGAGATAGAGTCCAAGATATAGCCATTTTGCAGATGGGTCACATAGTCCGAACCCACCAGATTGATCTGCGGAATCCCTGCAGAAATCCCAGCAATCTGCGTATAGAGATTGGGCTGGTCACTCAGATCAATGATTAACCGTGTATCATCCAGCTCCTGAATCAAGCTGAGCTCGTCCGTGATATTCTTAATGGTGAAACGGAGGTCCTGCTCCTGATTTTCCAGCAGGGCATTCTCAGCCTGCTCACTGCGCCGGTAGTTCTTGACAAATTCATATTGATTCAGATACTCATCAATGACCTCCTGCACCTTGGTCTCCACCTTTTGGATTCCTTCCTGCCAAGCATTGTAGACACCGATAGTCAGCTCTGTATCTGGATGCTTGGCTACATAGTGAAGAACCTTGAAAACGGCATAGTCATTAAACACTTCTTCCAGATTAATCTGATAAAAAATCTTAGATTCCCGGCGGCGTTGGCTCTTGCCTAGCTGCAGACGAGTATCAAAAGGCGATAGGTAATGCACCTTCTGAGCCTGTCTAGGCAGGTAGCGCTGAATAGCCTTCTTAAAGTCCATACGATCAGTCAAGACTAAATTCGCCTGCTGCAAATCTGCTTCTAAAGCTGGCCAATCCACTGTATGATTGCGCTCGTGGAAAAAGCTGAGAATGATTTGAACATTCTTGGGCAATAAGCGCAAAATGGCTTGAGTGTATAAGGGATGCGTTGCTAGGACAAACCGGCTGTCCTCTCCTGCATTGCGCTCGATATAGTGTCCCAATTTCTCCAAGATTAAGTCTGGCATCCTCTCATACTCCAGCTTATCAAAGTCCAGTAAGTAAGCAGGGTTGACCTCTACCCGACCGTCGTCAGGCTTGAGATGCTCACGAATCCGCCAGTCACCATCCGGCTGTAGGTAGTCCTGATAAAGGGGCTGCCCCTCTTCATAGTAGGTAATACTGGAGACAAAGCCCCGATCATCAAAGATATAAAACTTCTCCAGTTGGTCATCCTTGAAAAACTTGATGAAGCTGATAAAGCCTTCTACTCCAAACTCGACATGGGCATAGAGCTGTCCCTGCCTGCGGACCATGACTAGAAAGGGCGTATAGACAAACTCGCAGTCTGGCTCCCAGTCCAGATCCTTGATTTGCAAGACCTGCATTTCTTTAGACTGGATTCCCTGAATCTCATCAAAGACCGAGTAATAGTCCGTCTCAAAAATATCCTGCCGATGCAAGAGATAGCGGGCATGTGGCATATAAGCTGGCAAAAGCAGCTGGACTGGCAGATTTTCACTTTGAAAAATCCGAATCTGATGAATCGAGTCATCAAACTCCAGTCGCTGCATAGAGCGGTACCAAGGGATAATATCCCGGTGCCAAATCCGATCCCCACTGCCACTCCATGAAGGAATAAAGTAATACATAGTTTCTCCTACAACAATGAACGATAACGGTCATTAAGCGTCAAGGCATCCACCTCGTCCTTAATAGAAAAGACCATCCCGATAAAAATCATAAAAATCCCCGGAATCATACTGAGCCGCAGATAGCGAATGTCCAGAAGCACCACTATCATGGGTAGGCCAGAAATCAGGATAAGATAGAAAGCCCCCACTAGTGCAAAATAGGTCACTAAACCATTTATATAGCGGCGGGTTGCTCCTCCCGGATAAACATTTTCAATATACTCTCCACTCTTTTGCATCCGCTCGGCAATCTGGTCGCCACTGATATTGATAAAGGCGAAGGCCAGCGCCAGGATGAAAATAGTCAACAGATAGAGGATAAACCAAGCTGGACTTCCCATAGACAGCGCTTCTATCCACTGCTCAATCAGCTGATTGTTCGGCTGAAGAAAGTGGATAATCAAAAGGAAATACTGGGGAATGCTGACCAAGGTCATAGCGTACATAATCGGCATTCCACCAGCAGGATTCAGACGAATATCCAGATAAGAGTATTTCTTGAAACGGTTATGGATATTGATCTTATTGACTGGAATTCGGTACTTGGATCGCTCAACTGTAACAGCCAGATAGAGAAAGACTAGGCTGAAAACCAGCATCAAGGCCAGCCAAAGTGAAGAAATCTTCAGCTCCTGAATAGAGTTCCAAATATCCTGCGGAATGTAGGCAATCATGCTGGCCATGACAATCATGATGGAGCCTCCAAGTCCCATGGCAGCATTCAAATCCGTCAGCCAGATGAGAAAGTAAGTCCCAGCCATCAAGACCAAGGTATCTAAGACCATAATCGTAGTCATATCCACCCCACCTGCTTCTTGCAGTGGCAAGTTTAGGACCAGTGCCACAGACTGTATCAAGGCAATGACCAAAGTCAGCAGCATCCGCCGCCTTTCCTGCACTTCCAGAGGGAGCTTACTCAAGCCTAGGCGCTTGGACACAGCAAACATCTGCCAGATCAGCATAGAGGACATCCAAGGAGACAGGCCGACAGAAAAGAGCGACATACTGCGCAGATTCCCACCCATCAGAGCTGTCGCATAGTTCAAGGTAGTAGAGGTCCCGTCCATGGCAGCTGCCTTACTCATATCGATGAAAGGCAGGGTCAGCTTGGTTCCCAAGACATAGATAAATAAGAAAAATAAGGTCCACAGAAACTTTTTGATAATGACCGGTTTAAAAAATGACTTCACACTGACTCCTCATGACGATGGCTGAAAAGGCTCTAAGATAAGACTTCCATCACCGCATCTACTAAGACTTTCTTGCTAAAATAACCTTCCTTGAGCAAGAAAGAGAACTTTCTAACCCGCTCGACCATAGCCTGATACTCCTCGGCAGTCAGGCTTTCTACGATCCGACTGGCCTCTTCCAGACTGTCTACGACAAAGCCCAGACCGTGCTCGCGAATCAGCTCTGCATTGGACAGGTAAGAAGGGACGATGACCGGAATCCCAGCTGCCAGATAGGTGGCAGACTTATGAGAGATATTGAGACCGTAGTATTCCGGCTCGTCTGCTGGATTTTCCTCAACACCCCAGACCAGCCCCAGACCGCCCTTGGAAAGCTCCAAGAGCAACTCTGGCCGGCTGACCCAGCCGCGATAGCTGACATTGGCCTCTGGACTTGTCTCCTCCTCAGGTGAAAAAATCTCCAGAGGCGTAGCATAAGACCAATTGATCAGATGTGGAAAACGCTCCACACTTCCTGCAAAATAGAGCTTGCGCTCAAACTGAGGCTGGTGCAGGGGCAAATCATAGGGATGATCCCACATGCGCTGGACCAAAATCTTGCCCACAGTCAGCCCCTCTGCCAGAAGCTTGTCTCGCATCTGCTCAGAAGGCACGATGACCACATCGGATTGATTATACATATCGATATACTCCGGCATCAGATAGTAGTTTGACGGGAACATCAGTGGCGGCACATCATGGATAAAGGTAATCAGCTTGGCCTGCAAAATCTTCAGCTTGCTGATAAAGGCCTGGTCAAACTCCCGGCCATTCCAAGTCGGCGACTGATAGATAACCACATCGCCATAGCCTACACTTGCCATGATGCCGTCCAGACGCCGACTCAGCTCAGACTGGCTGTCGCTGTAAATATCGTAAAAATAAAAACTCAGTTCATTAAAACCCAGCTGCTTGGCTAGCTTGGTCACATCATTCTGGGCAATCAAGGCCGTACTCTGGCCAGACATACCGTATAGATTGGTAATATTAACTTTCATATTCTTTTTCTAATCTTCATTCCTGAGCCAGATTGGCAACAATCTGACTGTCATAAGCTTGGTCATCTCTAAACTCAATATCCTGATCAAAGTTGTGCTCAGCCGTATGCTTGTGCGACAGCTTGACCTTGTGGGTCGCCCCCATCTGGAACCACTCATACTCCGAGTCAATATGCCCAATATCCAGCGCCCGATAACCTTCCTGGACCAGATCATAGACCAAGACCTTAGCCGTTGGACCCAGCATAGTCAAAATCAGACGATTATCCGCATGTTCTCGAACAGCCTGCTTAATCGCCTCCAGCTTGCTGTAGGCATTGCGAGAAGGACAGATAATCCGCTTGATGGACCTAGCCCCGTCAAAGAGGTCGTTGCCCACACCAGAGCGGGAAGTCAAGCCCTCTACTATCAAGAGGTCCTTGTCCTGCCAAAGCTGCTTGAGCTTTGCAAAATAACCCGCAGACGGTGTCTTATCTTCCAAGTCGATATAAGGCCGGGAAATAAAAGTCGATCCGTACCAAGGTGCTCGGCAAATCTCTTGGTAATCTGACAAGTGATAATACAAGTGAACTTTCCAAAAATTCTGGGCGTCAATGGAATAGCGCTCTAGCCCTGTAAATACATCGGACAGACAGACCATCAAACGCTCATTGCTTTCCATAGACATGATTTCTCTCAAGCGTACTGATAGTTCTGGATCAAAGTCTTGATAAACGATACTACGGCCAGCAACTAAATCCATCTCCCCATCTCCAAAGCGAACCACTGAAGCACCTTTCTCCAAGAGATAATCCAGTGATTGGTCGATAGAGAGTACAGAAATCTGCCGCTCTTCAGGCTCGGCCAATCTTAGCTTCTCAATAGCCTGCACCATGACTTCAGGGTTATCAGCTGGAAAGACTTCCTGCCCCTGCTGGCCATGGGCTGTGCTGTCAAAGGCAAAGACTGCCTTGCCAGCAGACTTAAAGCGAGCAATGATATCACCGACCTCATCACCTGCATTGATATCCAGCAGCAGCTGAGACTTGGCTTCCAGCGACTCCAAGAGAGCCGGAATGCCCGCAATATCTGAGCTGACGCTGACATTAGGATACTGGAGCAGACGCGTGATTGGCTCTGCTACCACTACCGGTGCCGCGATGTAAAAATGACAGGCAGGCAGGGCTTGAATCAGATAGTTGATATGCATCAGGTCACAAGAGTAGGTATAGACTAGGCAGGACAGACTTGAGCCCTCTTCACCTTCCACCATCTTTTGAGTCAGGGCTCCGACTGGCTCCTGCATATCCGACCAATCCAGTCCCTGATAGAACCACCAGACCTCACGATAGATGGACTGAGTATACTCTTTCCAAGGCTTTCGCTCGGTCAGATAGTGAATCACAGGCGGATAGAGACCTTTTTCAGGTTCATAGTCCGAAAAGGTCGTGTGCAGCGTAATGCAGTTATAAGCAAAAGGCAGCTCCATCCAGCGATTTTCAAAGAGCATATTGAGAATGCTTTGGTCACCAGACGGTACCTTGTCATGCCATTCATTGGTCAATTCAATCAAACGTTGGCGAATATTTTCTTGCTTCCAAAGGGCATTATTGATTAATAAGAAACCGGCATTAAAGATATGCTGATGAAAATACACTTGCCCACCCAGATCCTTGACCGCAGCAAGTGGTGCATCTCCAAGTTCTGTTTCAAATAGGGAGCTTAAATCCCGCGTGACAACGATATCGCAATCCAAATACAAAGCCTTGTCTTCCTCAACAAAATCCGCTACAAAATAGCGTAGGAAAACAGTATAACTAATATCCGTTTTAAAATTTGACACTAGCGAAGCAGACACCCGAGCATTGACAATCTGGCAGTCCAGCTTGGCCAGTCTTTTTTGCATGCTGACAAACCACTCTGTCGGAAAGTCACTGTTGATGACATAAAACTTGATAAAGCGATTGTGGCAGACGATGGACTTAATGGTGGTTAAGACCTGCTCACTATAGGCAGCATTAGCCGCCAGCACCACAGCCCGAAAGGCTTGCGGCTTCTTTGTTTTCATCAGACTGCGCAGCTTCTCCACCATCTCCTGTGGATTTTCATGCGGATAGACCAGCTCTTCGTTTTCATTTGTCTTAGTATTGTCAAAAGCCAGAACTGGCTTGTCAAGTTCCTTGAAACGACGGCTCAGCTGATAGTGCTCGCTTCCATGGTGAATATCCAAATAGACCTGGCACTTATCAATGAGCTCATCCAGCACTGCATGGATAACCTGCGGGTAAAGGTGGATGTTCTCATACTGGTTCAAAGATTGCAGATAAGCTCCCATCTCTGTGTAACAGGCGATGTGAAAATCAACCTTAGGCAAGGACTGGGCTAAAAACTCTATCTGCTCTAACTCCTGTACATCTGTCAGGAGCATGCAGTTCAGAGCTGCCTTCTCCCAACGGTCCGGCATCTCAAACTCTCCCCGATGATGGGCTAAAATCTCCTCTAGACTCAAGGCCTGAAAGTCCCACCATAGCTTGCGGTACCGATAGCTAACTTCTGAGTTCCAAGGCTTGCGGAAGGTCGTATAGTGGATAATCAGAGGTTCTTGATCCAGCTCAAAATGGCCATTCCAGCCACTATAAAAGGCCACTAAATCATGACCGACCTGCAGATTGTAAATCTTATCCAAGGCAAGCCAGTCCTGAGCTAACACATGATTTAAAACCGTCTGATCGCCGTTGAAATCCTCCATCTGTCCAGATTGGACCAAGCCCATGATGCGGTCCGTTTCCTTGATAAAGGCCTCCTGCAGCTGCCTTTCTTTCCATGCTTGATTATCAATCAGCAAAACGCCAGCATTAAAGCCGTAACCTCCAGCATCTCCAACCGCAGCTACCAGCTTGCTTTCCAGAGGAATATCAAATAAAGGCTGCAAATCACTATTGACCACCAGATCACTGTCCAGATAAAGGACACGTTCCTCTGCTACAAACTGCGGAATGAAATAGCGAGCATAGGTAGCTGAGCTGATATGGTCCTGAGTCAGCCATTCTGGACTGATCGTCACTTGGTCCAAGCTGATATTAACTAATTCACTGTCCAGTTGCTCAGCCAGCTCATTAAAATCACGGAACCACTCGTCACTCAATCCCTGATTGAAAACATAGATTTTTACATTTTTATTGTAATATAAAATCGACTTAATCGTTGTAGAGACTTGCTCCTGATAGGCCTGATCCCCAACCAAAACTATCGTTTTCATTTTCACCCTTACTCTTTCATTTCATAAACTCTTAAACATCAATTCTATACTTGCTATTATATAAAATATTGTCCAAAAAATCTATATTCTCAGGGACTTTCCTGCAGAATATAGAAGACTTTTTTCTGTAAAATTGTCAAAAAAACAGGAAGTTGTCAAAACTTCCTGTTTCTATTACCTCTCGGTTTCTTTTTACTAGTTCCTAGTCTAGTATTTTAGTAAGCAAGCACTAGAAATTATCAAGTTATTTCCTTTACAACTTACTCTGCCCATCACTTCCACAACTCTCTAACTGAGTGAACTTTTGACGGACTAAAAGATAAACTGAGCGGCTCTATTTACTGCTACTCCTCAGAGTCGCTTTTCTTTTTACGTCTCTTGAAGGCCAAGCCCAATGCTCCTAAGCCTAAAGCTAGGATGGAAGCCTTGCTCTCCGTTTCCCCTGTCTGAGGCAAACGACCTCTAGAAATCATATCCAACTCAGACTGTCTTGCGGAAGCTGACAGGCTTTCAGATATGCTCTGACTAGCTGACAGGCTCGTAGACAGGCTTTCCGATACAGACTGACTGACACGAGCAAGCTCACTAAGGCTGACTGCTGCTGACAGTGACTCGCTGGTAGAAAGGCTTAGTGAGTAGAATTCCTTCTCATGAACCAGATCCAGCTGACTATGCAAGGCTGATGTGCTAGTGCTCAGTGAAGTCGACTCGCTGATTGACTGAGAATCACTAATCGAAGCACTTTCTGAACCAGACAGACTAGCCGAAGTACTTGCGGATTCTGAAGCACTTACTGAAGCAGATCTACTTGCCAACGCTAAGGCAGAAGCCTGAA
Organism: Streptococcus sanguinis SK355; assembly: GCF_000212855.1. Taxonomy (GTDB): domain Bacteria; phylum Bacillota; class Bacilli; order Lactobacillales; family Streptococcaceae; genus Streptococcus; species Streptococcus sanguinis_A. The sequence continues at coordinate 1,396,324 of NZ_GL890993.1, read as the reverse complement.
CTGAAGTCGATTCGCTGATTGATGCAGACTCACTTGCACTTACGGATGCACTCGTGGAGGCAGATGTACTTGCGCTTACTGACTCGCTGGTTGACGCTGATTCACTTGCTGATACAGATGCACTGGTTGAGGAGGACGTACTTGCACTTACTGACGCACTCGTCGAGGCTGAGGTACTTGCAGACACAGACGCGCTCGTGGAAGCTGATTCACTCGCTTTCGCAGATGAGCTAATTGAAGCTGACTCACTTGCTGAAACTGAGGCACTTGTAGACGCCGACGTACTTGCACTTACTGACGCGCTCGTCAACGCAGATGTGCTTGCAGAAACAGATGCGCTCGTGGAGGCCGATTCACTTGCTGATACGGACGCACTCGTCGACGCTGAGGTACTTGCACTTACTGACGCGCTCGTTGAAGCGGACGTACTTGCAGATACGGACGCGCTAGTTGACGCAGACGCACTTGCAGATACAGATGCGCTCGTGGAGGCTGATTCACTCGCTTTCGCAGATGCGCTCGTTGAGGCAGATGTACTTGCTGACACTGATGCACTGGTCGATGCAGATGTACTTGCACTTACTGACGCACTCGTCGATGCGGACGTACTTGCACTTACGGACGCGCTCGTGGAGGCGGACGTGCTGGCACTTACAGATGCGCTCGTGGAAGCTGATTCACTTGCACTTACTGATGCACTCGTGGAAGCGGACGTACTTGCACTTACTGACGCGCTAGTTGAAGCTGACGTACTTGCACTTACGGACGCACTTGTTGATGCCGACGTGCTGGCAGATACAGACGCGCTCGTGGAGGCTGAGGTACTTGCAGAAACGGACGCACTCGTCGATGCTGAAGTACTTGCAGACACAGATGCACTCGTGGAGGCTGACGTGCTGGCACTTACCGACGCACTCGTTGAAGCGGATGTGCTTGCACTTACGGACGCACTCGTTGAAGCGGACGTACTTGCACTTACTGATGCACTCGTTGAAGCCGACGTGCTTGCTGATACTGACGCACTTGTCGATGCGGACTCACTTGCACTTACTGACGCGCTAGTCGACGCGGACGTGCTGGCACTTACAGATGCGCTTGTGGACGCAGATTCGCTGGCACTTACGGACGCACCGGTCGACGCTGAGGTGCTTGCACTTACAGACGCACTCGTCGATGCTGACGTACTTGCAGATACAGATGCACTCGTTGAGGCTGACGTACTTGCACTTACAGACGCACTCGTCGATGCTGACGTACTTGCGGATACTGACGCACTTGTTGACGCTGAGGTACTTGCAGATACTGACGCACTTGTCGACGCGGACGTGCTGGCACTTACAGATGCGCTCGTTGAAGCTGACGTACTTGCACTTACTGATGCACTCGTGGAAGCGGACGTACTTGCACTTACTGACGCGCTAGTTGAAGCTGAAGTACTTGCACTTACGGACGCGCTCGTGGAAGCTGATTCACTTGCACTTACGGACGCGCTGGTTGAAGCCGAGGTGCTTGCGGATACGGACGCGCTGGTTGACGCAGACATGCTGGCAGATACAGACGCGCTTGTGGACGCTGAGGTACTTGCACTTACTGATGCACTTGTGGACGCTGAAGTACTTGCACTTACTGATGCACTCGTTGAGGCGGAGGTACTTGCAGATACTGACGCACTTGTCGACGCTGACGTGCTGGCAGATACTGACGCACTCGTGGATGCGGAGGTACTTGCAGATACTGACGCACTCATTGAGGCTGACGTACTTGCGGATACTGACGCACTCGTTGAAGCGGACATACTTGCACTTACTGACACACTGGTCGATGCGGACTCACTTGCACTTACTGATGCGCTCGTCGATGCCGATGTACTTGCGCTTACGGACGCACTCGTGGAAGCCGACGTACTTGCTGATACAGAGGCGCTCGTGGAGGCCGACGTACTTGCTGATACTGATGCACTCGTGGAAGCCGACGTACTTGCTGATACAGAGGCGCTTGTGGACGCTGAGGTGCTTGCTGATACTGATGCACTCGTGGAAGCCGACGTACTTGCACTTGTAGATGCACTCGTCGATGCTGAGGTGCTGGCAGAAACTGATGCACTCGTTGAAGCTGAGGTACTTGCTGATACGGATGCACTCGTCGATGCAGACGTACTTGCACTTACCGACGCACTCGTAGACGCCGAGGTACTTGCGCTCACGGACGCACTCGTCGATGCTGAGGTGCTGGCAGAAACTGATGCACTCGTGGAAGCTGAGGTACTTGCTGATACGGATGCACTCGTTGAAGCGGACGTACTTGCAGATACTGACGCACTTGTGGATGCCGATGTACTTGCACTTGTAGACGCGGACGTGCTTGCTGATACTGACGCACTCGTGGAAGCCGATGTACTTGCGGATACAGACGCACTCGTTGAAGCCGAGGTGCTTGCGGATACTGACGCACTTGTGGATGCCGATGTACTTGCACTTGTAGACGCGCTAGTCGATGCTGACGTACTTGTAGATACAGATGCACTAGTTGACGCGGACGTACTTGCGGATACGGACGCGCTCGTTGAAGCTGAGGTGCTTGCACTTACCGATGCACTCATCGATGCAGATGTACTTGCACTCACTGAAGCACTAGTCGATGCGGACGTGCTAGCGCTGACTGACGCACTTGTCGACGCGGACGTGCTTGCAGAAACTGACGCACTCGTTGAGGCTGACGTACTTGCACTTACTGACGCACTTGTCGACGCCGACGTACTTGCACTTACTGACGCACTCGTGGACGCCGACGTACTTGCACTTACTGACGCGCTCGTCGACGCAGATGTGCTTGCGGATACTGATGCACTCGTTGAGGCCGACGTACTTGCGCTTACTGAGGCACTCGTTGAGGCTGATTCACTTGCACTCACGGATGCACTCGTTGAGGCTGATTCACTTGCACTCACTGACGCGCTGGTGGACGCGGAGGTACTTGCAGATACTGACGCACTCGTCGATGCGGACGTACTTGCAGACACAGAGGCACTTGTCGATGCTGAAGTACTTGCGCTCACTGACGCACTCGTAGACGCTGAAGTGCTTGCGGAAACTGACGCACTTGTCGATGCTGAAGTACTTGCGCTTACAGACGCACTCGTAGACGCTGAAGTGCTTGCGGAAACTGATGCGCTTGTTGAGGCGGACGTACTTGCTGATACAGATGCACTTGTTGAGGCGGACGTACTTGCTGATACGGACGCGCTAGTCGACGCTGACGTACTTGCACTTACTGACGCACTAGTAGACGCTGACGTACTTGCACTTACTGACGCACTCGTTGAGGCGGACGTACTTGCTGATACAGATGCACTTGTTGAGGCGGACGTACTTGCTGATACGGACGCGCTAGTCGACGCTGACGTACTTGCGCTTACTGATGCACTCGTTGAAGATGATGTACTTGCGCTTACTGATGCACTCGTTGAAGCTGATGTACTTGCACTCACAGATGCACTGGTCGACGCTGATGTACTTGCACTTGTAGACGCGCTCGTGGAGGCGGACGTGCTTGCTGACACTGACGCACTCGTGGAGGCTGAGGTACTTGCGCTCACTGACGCACTTGTCGAGGCGGACGTGCTTGCTGAAACTGATGCACTCGTCGACGCTGACGTACTTGCTGAAACTGATGCACTCGTTGAAGCCGAGGTACTTGCACTTACTGACGCGCTTGTTGAGGCTGAGGTACTTGCACTTACGGATGCACTGGTCGACGCAGACGTACTTGCACTTACGGATGCACTCGTGGACGCGGATGTACTTGCAGACACTGATGCGCTTGTTGAGGCTGATTCGCTCGCAGATACAGAGGCACTCGTTGAAGCAGATGTGCTGGCACTTACTGACGCACTCGTCGATGCTGACGTGCTTGCACTTACTGACGCACTCGTTGATGCGGACGTGCTTGCTGACACAGACGCGCTCGTTGAAGCGGACGTACTTGCAGATACTGATGCGCTAGTCGACGCGGATGTACTTGCGCTTACGGACGCGCTGGTCGATGCTGATGTACTTGCAGACACTGACGCACTCGTGGACGCGGATGTACTTGCAGACACTGACGCACTGGTCGACGCTGACGTACTTGCGGATACAGAGGCACTCGTGGAGGCTGACGTACTTGCACTTACTGACGCACTCGTGGAGGCCGAGGTACTTGCAGATACGGATGCGCTAGTCGATGCGGACGTGCTTGCACTTACTGATGCACTCGTTGAAGCCGAGGTACTTGCACTTACTGACGCACTAGTCGACGCGGACGTGCTTGCGCTTACGGACGCGCTCGTGGAAGCCGATGTGCTTGCACTTACTGACGCACTCGTGGAGGCTGACGTACTTGCACTCATGGATGCACTCGTAGATGCAGACGTGCTGGCACTTACTGACGCACTCGTTGAGGCGGATGTACTTGCTGATACTGACGCACTAGTCGATGCGGACGTACTTGCAGACACAGATGCACTCGTCGATGCAGATATACTTGCGCTTACAGACGCACTCGTAGACGCTGATGTACTTGCACTTACTGACGCACTCGTAGACGCTGAAGTACTTGCAGATACAGAGGCACTTGTCGATGCTGAAGTACTTGCGCTCACTGACGCACTCGTAGACGCTGAAGTGCTTGCGGAAACTGACGCACTTGTCGATGCTGAAGTACTTGCGCTTACAGACGCACTCGTAGACGCTGAAGTGCTTGCGGAAACTGATGCGCTTGTTGAGGCGGACGTACTTGCTGATACAGATGTACTTGTTGAGGCTGACGTGCTGGCAGATACTGACGCACTTGTCGATGCGGACGTGCTTGCACTTACTGATGCACTCGTTGAAGCAGACGTGCTTGCTGAGACAGACGCACTCGTCGATGCGGACGTGCTTGCACTTACTGATGCACTCGTCGATGCAGACGTGCTGGCACTTACTGACGCACTAGTAGACGCGGACGTGCTTGCACTTACGGACGCACTCGTTGACGCTGATGTACTTGCGCTTACTGACGCGCTCGTTGATGCGGACGTACTTGCGCTTACGGACGCGCTCGTTGATGCGGATGTACTTGCGCTTACTGACGCGCTGGTTGAGGCGGACGTGCTTGCACTTACTGATGCACTCGTTGAAGCCGACGTACTTGCAGATACTGACGCACTCGTTGATGCGGACGTGCTTGCTGAGACAGAAGCACTTGTTGAAGCTGACATACTTGCGCTTACAGACGCACTCGTGGAGGCCGAGGTACTTGCAGATACTGACGCACTCGTTGAGGCTGAGGTACTTGCAGATACTGACGCACTCGTTGAGGCCGAGGTACTTGCACTTACTGACGCACTTGTCGATGCGGACGTGCTTGCAGATACTGAGGCACTCGTTGAAGCAGACGTGCTTGCTGACACAGATGCACTCGTTGAAGCGGACGTGCTTGCTGACACAGATGCACTCGTTGATGCGGATGTGCTGGCACTTACTGATGCACTCGTTGAAGCAGACGCACTTGCAGATACTGAGGCACTCGTTGATGCGGACGTACTTGCACTCACAGATGCACTCGTCGATGCGGACGTACTTGCGCTTACGGACGCGCTGGTCGATGCTGAGGTACTTGCGGATACTGATGCACTGGTTGATGCCGACGTACTTGCAGATACAGACGCGCTCGTTGAAGCCGACGTACTTGCGGACACTGACGCACTCGTCGATGCTGATGTACTTGCAGATACTGACGCGCTCGTTGAAGCCGACGTGCTGGCAGAAACTGATGCACTGGTCGAGGCAGACGTACTTGCGGATGTTGATGCACTTACAGAAGCCGATTTACTATCTACAATAGACTGGCTCGCAGAGGTCGACGCACTTAGGGATGCAGAAGTACTAGCAGACGTAGAAGCACTCGTGGAGGCGGATGTTGACGCAGACGTTAAAGCTGAACGACTTGATGCAAAATCCTTTACTACTCTATCCGCAGAAATAGTATCTGTAGATCTATCTGGATAAGTAATGGTAACCGTTCCATCAGCAGAAACAGTAATCGTAGCTGCAGCTGGTATCTCAGGATTTGCTGCTCTTACCGCGGCAGCTACAGCATTTCTCTCAGTTGTAGATAATCTAGAAACGTTATTTACATAAGTTATAGATGGATCTGCAGGGTCATATTTTTCATTTTGACTTTTAACAGTAAGGATAAATCTTTCGAGTCCATTCCGATTAGCATTATCTACCATTGGAGTGGCATTTCCTGAAGGGTCCCACGCAACTATATAACGAGTATAATAACCAATAACTGTATCTGTAGGAACCAAACCAAACATTCTAGTTCGAAGTGGGTTCTGTGCTGTAGCATTACCCGGTTGTCCTAAATTCTCTGTAGAATATTGTACCCAATTAGGAGAAAGATAAGTACTCTGAGGACCGCCTTCAACATTTCGGATGACAACTCTATTAACTTGACCACTATTGTCGGTAGTTTCTACATTAAATTCAAAGGATTCACCACGATATACTACATAATCCCCAGATTTCACTTGGGGAGCTTCCGTATCCTTTTCCGCAACAGTTGTATTAAATCCTGCCTTATCCCAACTTCCATTTGTCGTAGCAGCAACTTGTTCAAACTCAAGCGGTAGATTTTTATTGGTAATTTTCTTATCGCTAGTTACTAAGCGGAGGCCTAGCTTGACTTCACCACCAGCATCATTTACGCGCGTAGTAATTCTTAGAATATTATCGCTGACAGATTCACCTGTATATAGATTCCAAGCACCGCCTGAATTGTAAACTCCACCATTTGCAGCATTTTTACCATTAATCGTTACTGTACGAGTTTCCTGGTTGCCACTGATAGATACAAGTGCACCAAAGTTAGTCTTTACCTGTCTTGGTGTCAGAGTTATCGTCCAAGTCAAAAGTCGATTAACATCATCAAAACTTGTAGTAACACCTTGAATCATATCGCCTTTAATATCACGATATTCGACATTAGGACCTGAGTCCGTTACATCCCGACGCGTTCTTCTACGTCTAGTTTGGCTAGAAGCTTCTGTAGACTGCTGGCTGCTTTCGGATCTTGCACTCTCTGATGTAGAGGTGGTAGATGTCTGACTAGCTGAGACTGACTCTGATGCACTAGCAGACGCGCTAGTGCTTGCACTCACTGAATCAGATGTACTTGAAGACACTGAAAGAGACTCAGATACACTTAAGGAATCTGAGACTGACTGAGATGTGCTGGCACTGATAGAAGCAGAGCTAGACTGTGACATTGACTCTGAAGCTGAGATGCTGGCAGAGATAGACGCACTAGCAGAAGCACTGGCACTGGCTGAGGAGGTATCTGATACAGACTCTGACTCAGTATGTGAGCTTGCCGTTGCGGTCGCTGCCTCAGCAGCACTGCTTTCTTCTCCTAAAACTGTTTCACCACGTGTCGCTAAAACGTCTGTCGTGTCAATGACTTTTTCCAGAGCCTGATCTTCTTCCGCATGGACGATTGTATTTGTTACAATAGCTCCGCCCAGCACAGCCCCCGTGGCGACAATGCCCCTCAAAAAGTCTATGCCGCTCTTCTTATCGGTAACTTGTTCTTCCGTTACCTTGAGCTCGATCGATGAAAGGCCTCCCCCTCTCATTGATCTAAAAAGGCCGAACTGTGATGTCGCAGCACGCAGCCAATGCTTGCCCGATTTAATCAGCTTAAAACGAGTCACACGCTCTACTTCGTGGTACTTACCTTTTTGACGTTTAAAAAACATAATTCTCCCTTTAATTTATATCCTTTTAAAACTCTATTACTCTCATTTTACCACACTATTAAATAAAATGAACAATAAAATACTTATTTTTTTTGCTGAAATTGTTTTCAAGTATTTCCAAAGATATTCATATTTAAAAAGAATCGCCTTTCTTCCATAAACTTTTGCAATAGAAAAAACGCCAAATAGCGTTTCTTGCATCTTATGACGGAAGACATGGGATTCGAACCCACGCACGCTTTTACACGCCTACTGCGTTTCCAACACAGCCTCTTAAGCCTCTTGAGTAATCTTCCACAAAAGAGAAAGTCCAGCTTTCTCAAAACTTTAACCATTATACCACATTACAGCCCCAACCGCCATAGTTTCCGTTAAATTTTTTCACAAATTCGACCAAAGTCCAAACATTCTGGTTCAAATCAAAGATTTCTGTCGTATCCATCCGAATCACGTGCAGCTGATAAGGTTTGTCTGCATCTTCTATCTTTTCAGCAGATACGAGACTATAGCCCAGCTCTTCTACTTCCTTTAGGAAACCATCTCGATCTTCCTCCGAAGCGAAATAGGCCCAATGGTCAATCTCGCGCTCCTGACTATGGTCATCTCCGTCCTGCTCCAGCTGGTACCAGACCCGCTGGTTAAGAATGGTCTGATACTCGTATTCATTAGGATAGAGAAAGTCAAAGTACTGATCCCACTCCTCATCTTCCAAGGTAGCTGAGTCATAGCGGCGGTCTGGAAAGTCGCGCATCACGTTTGCAATCGGCTCTAGATGGCCTTTCTTGTCTTGCAGATAGTAGTAAAACTCAATATTTCCATCTGTCGTAATCACACCAACATGAATGCCACCGACCTGGCCCAAAGCCTCAGAAAGCCGATCCTCAATTACATTCAGCTCCTTAAACTCATCACTAGATGGAAAACCCGTCTCCCCATCGTACTGGAGGAGCGATATCTTGAGCCTCATAGCATAGGCATAGAGAGGATAGGGTGCCTCATCAGCAAGAGCTAGATTCAGACGGATACTAGCCAACTTGTCATCTATATAGGTTGAGAAAGATCCCCACTCACTCGGAAAAGGATCTTCAGAAGGCACATCAAGCACTGCTTCTTCTACCTTTTCTACTTTCTCTTCCTCTTGTTTCTTACCAAACAGATTCTTAAAAAAACTCATATCAAACTTCCCTTAATATTTATGAATTAACCAACTAGAAATACCAATATTTTCTTTGTCATCACTAACATCATTGTATTACTTTTTCAAACAGAAATCAAGATTCCCTGAACATAGCAAAAGCAAAAAACGCTGATTTCTCAACGCTTTAGGAATGCTTAAAATAATGGAGCCGGTGGGAGTCGAACCCACGTCCAAACACCTGCTAACACATTTGTCTACAACCATAGGCTATGTATTGATTTAACTTGACTTTGACACACAGCTCAGGCCCAAGTCAAGCGAGTCTATCAATCTCTTGCAAAATCCCTAGACCAGATTTTGCCGTAGCTTGCTCATAATAAGACCTATCATCAGACACAAGCAATCCGAATCGGGTCACGCTGGCTGGTTTTTAGGCAGCTACAGCGTAAGAATTGTTATTTTTTGCAGTTATATTTAACTGGCGTTTTACATCCGCTAGATGAGTCGCAAAATGTGCCTCATAATGCCTGTCGAATCCGTAACGACCCCAAGACAATAGCAACATTATAACAGAATCTGCTAAAAAAAGCAAAAGCCTGCACGCAGCAGGCCAGCACTTACTATCAGTTCTTAGCGAATCCCCAAAGCAATCCGAGCATAACGGCTCATCTTTTCCACCGTCCAAGCTGGGTACCAAACCAACTTAACATCAGTCTTGGTAACCTCTGGAACATCTGACATGGCATCATAGATCTGGTCAGTCAGAAGATCCGCCAGAGGGCATCCCATGGTTGTCAGGGTCATATCGATTTCCGTTTCTCCATTGGTCTCATCAAAACGGATTTCATAAATCAAGCCTAGATTGACAATATCAATCCCCAGCTCTGGGTCAATAACCTGCTCCAAGCTCTCTAAGATACGAGTTTTGATTTTTTCAACTTCTTCAGGGCTGTATTTTTGTTCTGACATGCAATATCCTCCTTATAGATATAGCAGAAACTTCAAGTTAGCTTGAGGGAGCTTTTGTTTTCAGCTAGGATTGCCGACTTAACGCTTTCCTGCTCTGCCCCTTGCTGCTTTTCATTTCTTAATCTTCAATAAAGTCTCTGAGTGGTTTGCTGCGGCTTGGATGGCGGAGTTTACGCAGGGCCTTGGCTTCAATCTGGCGAATCCGCTCGCGAGTGACATTGAAGACCTTGCCGACATCTTCCAGTGTCCGCATTTTTCCATCGTCCAGACCAAAGCGCAGACGTAAGACATTTTCCTCGCGGTCTGTCAGCGTATCCAAGACCTCATCCAGCTGCTCACGAAGAACGACACGAGTTGTATAGTCGACTGGATTTTCAATCACTTCATCTTCGATAAAGTCTCCCAGATGACTGTCATCTTCCTCACCGATAGGGGTCTCCAGAGAAACCGGCTCCTGAGCAATCTTGAGAATCTCACGAACCTTGTCAGGTGTCATATCCATACGCTCAGCGATTTGCTCTGGTGTTGGGTCTTGACCTAATTCCTGCAAGAGATTGCGTTGCTCACGGACTAGCTTGTTAATGGTTTCCACCATGTGGACCGGAATCCGAATAGTCCGAGCTTGGTCAGCAATCGCACGGGTAATGGCCTGACGAATCCACCAAGTCGCATAAGTTGAAAACTTAAATCCTTTGGTGTAGTCAAACTTATCAACGGCCTTCATCAGCCCCATGTTTCCTTCTTGAATCAAGTCAAGGAACTGCATACCACGGCCGACATAGCGCTTGGCAATGGAAACAACTAGACGAAGATTGGCCTCAGCCAGACGCTGCTTGGCTTCCAAGTCTCCCTGTTCTACCAAGATAGCCAGCTCCTGCTCTTCTTCATTGCTGAGAAGGGGCACAACCCCGATTTCTTTCAGATACATGCGGACTGGGTCATTGACCTTGGCTGAATTGCTGCCCAAGAGCTCTTCATCCGTCAGTTCTGCTTCTTCCTCTTCATTATTTAAGACACGCGCGCTGGGATTTCCTTCTTTATCTGTAATTGAGATACCAGCATCCTGGATGCGCTGCAGCAAATCCTCAATCCCATCAGCGTCCAAAGTGAAAGGAATGACCAACTGATCATTGATTTCATCATCTGTCGCAACTCCAGTCTGCTTGTGGTTGCGGATAAATTCTGCAATTTGAACATCTAATGTTGTTACTTCTTTTTGTTTTGTAGCCATTCCTACTCCATTCTTCTTTTTTGCTCAATCAAGCGCTCCAGCTCGGACAGGGCTGTGTCCGTATCTCCGCTGTGAGAGGCTTCTCGAATCTTCTTACTAATGAACTGATTATGCTTGCGCAAAATCTCCCGCTCTCTGGTTTCTTCCACTTCTTTCAACTCATCTTCCAAAACCTCATCAGGCAAGTCTTCTTCTAAAACGCGGTACCAAGCCTGCTGGACATGATCCGGCAGCTGGGACAAATCCTGCGGTGTCACCTCGCCATTTGCCAGCAAAATCTCATACAAGGCCTGTAACTCCTCAGAGTCAAAGAAAAAGTCTTCTCTCAGCCGGTATTGGTTCAAAATCAAAGGATGATGCATCATGCGGTGGAAGATATGATTTTCCGCCTTCATGAGACGACTCAGCCGATTTGAGGGCGAAAACTGCATGACAACTGGTTGAGACTGCTGAGTGGACGCCTCTTGACTGCGACTAGAGCGCTCAGCCAGGCGGCTGTTATTTACCGTCTGCTCCACCTGCTGATAGTCAAAGTCCGGCAGCAACTCAGCCAGCATGTAAATATAGGAGTTCTGCGCTGTGATGGACTTGGTCTTCGCAATAATCGGTGCCATCTTCTCTACAAACTCAATCTGAGCCTGCAGATTTTCAATATTGTCCGGCTTCAGATGACGCAGCAGAAACTCCACATTACTTATTCGCGTTTTGCTCAGCAAATGCTGCAAATCTTCCTCAGAATTTTTAGCGAGAAATTCATCCGGATCCAAATTATCCGGAATCCGAACAATTTCCACCGTCATATCTCTCAGCTCATCCAAAGCCTTGGCAGTTGCTGCCTGCCCTGCCCTATCTCCATCGTAAGACAGGATAATCTTCTTGCAATACTTGCTCAGGTGCTGGACATGCTCAGGGGTCAGAGCTGTTCCCATCGAGGCAACCGCATTTTCAATCCCGGCTCGATAAGCCGCAATCACATCCATGAAACCTTCCATCAGATAGACCTCATGGCTCTTCTTGATAACCGGCTTGGCCTTATCCAGATGATAAAGCTCGTAGCTTTTATTAAAAATAGCGGTGCTGCGACTGTTTTTGTACTTGGCCTGATGGCCATCAGTAGCCACTGCCTGCCAAATCCGTCCGGAAAAGGCCACAACCTGCCCGCTGTCATTGGTCAGGGGGAACATAATTCGGTTCTGAAAGGCATCATAGACCAGATTATTCTCCGCCAGATTAAAGAGGCCTGAGTTCATGATGGTATTCTCATCAAACTTGCCAGCCATACTCTTATGAAGATAATTCCCCTCATTGGGAGCCAGCCCAATTTGAAAATGCTTGAGAACATCATCTGTCAGCCCCCGCTGGTAGAGATAAGCCCGCGCTTCCTCTCCCATCTTGGTCGTCATCAGGACCGCATGATAAAACTTGGCTGCCTCGGTATGAATATCGTAGAGAGCCTGATGCGGATGACTTTGTCTCGGTCGGTCATTGCCCACTGTCTCCACAGCCAAGGGAATCCCTGCCCGTTCTGCTACAATCTGCACAGCATCCATAAAGGAAACGCCTCGATAATCCTCAATGAATTTGAAGACATCGCCCGACTTGCCGCAGCCAAAACAGTGATAAAACTGCTTATCCTCTACAACGTTAAAAGAGGGCGTCTTTTCACCATGAAAGGGACAGAGTCCCAGAAAATTCCGCCCAGCCTTTGTCAAGGCCACTGTTTCTCCTATGACATCGACGATATTGACGCTGTTTTTAATTTCAGAAATGAGTTCTTTATCAATCAAGAGACAATACCTCCAATTTATCATAGAATATCATTCTATATTTTATACTAAAATGAAGCAAATGTAAAATATTTGACAAGCAAATATCTTGTAGATGTCATATAAATAAGCTATAATATAATCTCATTAATAAATTCTTGAAAGGAAAGAAAGAATGTTAAAGGATCTTAAAGAATTCTTGCTGCGTGGGAATGTGATTGATTTGGCAGTCGGTGTGATCATCGCCAACGCCTTTGGAGCAATCGTCACTTCTTTGATTACTGACGTAATCACTCCTCTCTTCCTCAATCCAATTTTGAAAGCTGCAAACTTGGAGCAAATTTCTCAATTGAAATGGAACGGGATTGCTTATGGTAACTTCTTGAGCGCCGTGATTAACTTCTTGGTAATCGGTACTGTTCTCTTCTTCATCGTCAAGTCTGCTGAAAAAGCTCAAAGCCTTGCTAAGAAGAAGGAGGAAGCTGCTGAAGAAGCTGCTGGACCAACTGAATTGGAAGTCCTGCAAGAAATCAAAGCTTTGTTGGCTGAGAAAAAATAAAGAGAATTCACTGATGAAAATCAGTGTTTTTTTCTTGCCATGCTAATCGCGCTGGAAGTAAGTGCGACCTTCTCCAAAGGGTGAAAACAAAAAACAGACCGGAGTCTGCTTTTTTGTTCAATTAGAATTTTTTACGTTTACGAGCTGCTTCTGATTTGCGTTTGCGTTTTACAGAAGGTTTTTCATAGAATTCACGTTTGCGTGTTTCTTGAAGAGTACCAGCTTTAGTAACCGCACGTTTGAAACGACGAAGTGCATCATCAAGTGATTCATTCTTGCGTACTACTGTTTTTGACATTTTTTTCACTCCCTTCAAGTCCAAAATCTATATAATCATACCACATATAGAAAAGAGTGTCAAGTATTTTCTGTAAGTATGATGTAGCTCCTTTCTATTATACAAACAAGAAAACCAACTGCTATGCTGCAGCTGGTCTTCTTTTGCTTAGAGAGTTTTACGCTTCTTAGCGGCTTTGGAAAGGGAAATATCCTGAACCTTATCGTAGAACAGGAACTGCTGAATGAGTTCTCGGTCGCTTATATCCGGATTCAAGTCAACAACATAGTCCAGCTTGATAGACTTCTTTTCAGCCGACTTGAGAGAGGTCAGTTCGGCTGATTTACAAGCCGTTTCAAAGATAGCATCAAAGAGTACTTCGTAGTCAAAATCAGCTGGAACCTGAACCTGAACATAACGTCTGGTCTGACTGACTGAAGTGAAGCTCATCTTTTCAAAGAGCATCCAGATGCCTGAAATAGCTAGAGTAAAGACAATTCCCAGTGCTACAAAGCCCATCCCTGTTGTAATCCCGATAGCTGTCGCCATAAAGATGGCTAGAAGCTCCTTGGAGCCACCTGCAGCCGACCGGAAGCGAATCAAGCTGAAAGTTCCTGCTACGGCGACACTGGTACCCAAATTTCCATTAACCAAGAAGATGATAATGGAAATAATGGCTGGCAAAAGGGAGAGAGTGACGACAAATTCCTTAGTATAAATGGTTTGGCGCTTATAGACCTTGGCCAAGATAATTCCTAAAACCACACTAGTTGCTAGTGAAAAAATCAATGCTAAAGGATTTATCTTGACTTCCGTAGAGGAGTAGATACTGTTAAATAACTGATTGAGCATAGACTACCTCCTTAAGCCTTGACTGTTTGAGTCAGCCTTTCTTTAGTTTTCAGGTAGGCTTTGCCGTATTTTGAGAAGGACTGGTCTTCAAGACCGTATTTGTTCAGAATATCAGCCAGCCACTGAGGATATTGACCAGGAACCTTGATTTCCATAATCACCTTGTCGTCTTCCAGCAAGGGCAGTCCATAGCGGCCTAAAGCCAAGTCTACATCATAATCACGGTAGCGGATGTTGGAATCAACTGTCACACGTACCTTTTTATCTTCCAAGCCTCTCATAGAGTAGCGGTCATAGCTAATCACCATTTTTGGCTTCAAGTCTATATAGCGCTCCTGCAACTGCTCCACTTCTGCCTTGACCCGATCATCGGAAATAGTATGGTCTGCTACACTGTTCACAATATAGTTGGTCACAGAGAGCGGATTCGAAACCAAACGGTATTTGAAGCCTACTTCACTACGTTTCTTCTTGATTTCCAAGAAAACTTGACTATCATCATTCGGCTGCTCAGCATAAGTGCGCATCCGCATTTTTTCGCGACCACCTTTTCTGGCAATGGAATCCTGAATCATCTGGAACTCATCATTATCAAAATACACATTGGAAATGGTTGAAGTCGCATAATCATCTGCGGTGAGGTAAGGTCTCATGTCAGCTTCAAGACGAGCTAACATTGCTCGGTCAAGAATATACTTCGTTTCGATTCGTTGGAAGTTTGTTTGGATTTGCTTTTGTTTCATTTGAATTCTCCTTTTATTCTACAAATGTAGTTTGTGCTTTTAAAAGAAATAGAGCTTCCGCTCTGCATCCTACAAGCGTCTGGATAAGCTTTCTTTCTTCTCCTTTCCAAGCAGTATTTTTCAAAAACATTCTACAAATGTAGTTTATAATTATATTCTACATTTGTCGTTTCTAAATGTCAAGAAAAAAGATAAATAATCTTTCAGTTTTTTTAGCATTAGGAAACGAAGTGCAAACTGTAAGCAAAATCGACCTAAAATAAAAGATAAACTGATGACTAACTGCTCTCGGAGGATTGCCAAATCCCCCTTTGAGAAGATAATAAAATTCTACCAGTCTAAGCTTTTAAGAAACTTAAACTGGCAGAATCCTCTATTTAATCGTCATCATGGTCATCATCATCGTCCGGATCATCGCTGTCTGTCGTATGAGAGGCACTGTTCTGAGACGGAGTTTGAACTGTTGCTGTACTAGCTCCAGTACTTGCTCCGGTAGAGCCCGCTGCTCCCGTATTCCCTGCGCCTGCAGTAGCGCTGTTGTCAGCTGGAGTTGATGCAGCTGACGACGATGGACTAACTTCTTTTTCAACCGTTACTGTCTTTTCGACAATGGTATGCTGCTTGGATTTGACCAGTTTTCCATCCTTAGCATTGACAATGGTTTCATGGGCCGTTTGCCCGTGAGAGAAGCGAATCTTATAGGTGTCTTTCTCACGCGAAATTTGTAAATCTTTAATATCTTTTTCAGAAAGCGACAGCTCTTTTAAGACGGATGCTAGAGCCTGACGCTGACTGAGTCCTTGAGACTGTTTTTGACCAGCAACAGGTCGGCTTTGTTGAGCAGCTGGGCTTTCTAGAGCAAAGACCGAGCTAGTCAAGAGCAAAAGGAGAGGAACTGCTACTACAAAGGCAGCAGACAGAAATCTCATAGGCAGGCGGTTATCCATAATACCGACAATCCGCCGCTTGAGATTAAACTTGTCAGAGTAAAAACAGGTCGTCAGGGCAATTGGGGTCTTCTTACTGCGGTCTATCATGGTCAAAATCGTTTCACCGTAGAACGTCCGATACTCTGTATCTCTACAGCTCAGAACATCGTAGTCACAGTACATTTCTCCTGCTTCCTGGGTTTCACGGCAAGCAAAGCGGACAACCGGATTAAACCAGTGCAGACTCTTGGCAAAAATCCCTAAGAGATTGATTAACACATCTCGGTGTTTGTAGTGGGTCAGCTCATGCTTGAAAATCAGCTGCAGCTCTTCTTCTGTGTAGTCCAACTCTGGCAGCACGATTAAAATATCTCTAAAACCTAGCAGCATAGGACTTTGGGACATAGGATAGTGGAGCAGACGAATCCGGCCCTTAACTCCCATCTCCTGCTGAACAGCCTGCAGCTGAGCCATCGCTTCTTCGTCCTGAAACTCCGTGCCCCAGCGCTTCAGCATCTTTCTGAAGCGAATATAAGAATAAGCGTATCTTCCTATACTAAAGACAAAGCCAATCAGCCAGATGGCAAAGAGAATCTCAAACCAAGGCAGACCTAGGAAAAAGTCCCAGAGATTTGACTGGCTAGCTTTTTCAACCGCTGGAGAAGCACCCTGAGCTCCACCGCCTGTCTGGGTGACAGTCACTGCTGTCTGAACTACCGATCCTGTATTCAGACGGATCAGGCCTGAGCCGAACTGAGGACGGAACGGAAACAGAAAACTCAGCAATATCAAAAACCAAATAAAATACTTCACTCTGACCGAAATCTTAGTCTTAAAGGCCGTAAAAAGCAGACTAAGCAAAAGCACCAAAATAGATGTCGACAAACTGGTCAGAAGAAAAGAAAGAAGGAATTGTTTCATGCTTATCCCTCCATCCTACTTTCTTTGGTTGAGCAGACTGCGCAGCTCATCCAATTCATTTTCCGAAAAGGAGTTAGAAGAAAAGAGTGTTTTGACAAACCCACCCATAGAACGGCCGCTGTGACGCTTCAAGAAATCCGAAGCCTCAACTTCCAGATACTCATCTTCTGAGATCAAGGCTGTATACTGCCTTTCACGTCCCTTGCGGACACTTTCTAAAAAGCCCTTTTCAGTCAAGCGAGCCAAGACTGTCAGCAAAGTCTGGGGCTTCCAGTGATTGTCTGGTCCTAGCTTTTCCATTATACGGGCAGAGGTCGTTGGGGTAGGTAGCTGCCAAATTACTTTTAAAATAGTAAATTCCCCATCTGGCAAACGTTTAATAGATCTTTTCATCGTTCCTACGCGCTTTCTAAATAATGCTATTTCTATTTTTATTCTACACTTGTCTAATAAAAAAGTCAATCATTATATAAAAAAAGAGTGGGAAATCAATTTTCCTCACTCTATTTTAGAAAAATAAACTAAGCAGGGTCAGCATAGCCAGCCCTCCCTGCTTGAAAAGGATTTTCGGGTCACTGGTCACTGCACCGTAAGCTGCTACCAAGATGATATAAACCATAAAAATTCCCAGCCAAACCGGACTAGGCTGCACAAAGGCCGCAATCAGCACTAAAACAGCTATCAGCCCGTTATAAACTCCTTGGTTTTTGAAAAGTGTATTGACCGACTGCTGCTCCAACTCCTCTTGCGACATGCCGAAAACCCGAGCTGTCGCTGCTGAAGTCGTTGCCATCGTTTCCAAATACATGATGTAGAAAAATTCCAAGGCAACCAAGCTTGCCAAAATCAATGTAATAATAGACATTTTGCTCTCCTAAAATAAATAACAAAAATGAGTATAACATAGACTGACTGGAACTGCGAAAATCTTGCTCAAAAAATGGACAATCTGTATAAAAAGTGTGGATAAAAATACTGAAGAAAAAAAGCGTAGCAGAAATCAGCAATTTCTGACTAGATGTGATACAATCTTTTTGAAAAATGGAGGTAAATTATGTTAACCTATGATTTAATTGTCATCGGCTTTGGGAAGGCCGGTAAAACATTGGCAGCCAAAATGGCGGCCCAAGGAAAAAAAGTTGCTTTGATTGAGCGAAGCAAGGCTATGTATGGAGGAACCTGTATTAATATCGCCTGCATCCCAACCAAGACCCTGCTTGTCGCAGCTGAAAAAGGCCTGGCTTTCGACCAAGTCATGGCTGAAAAGAACGCTGTAACCAGCCGTCTCAACGGGAAGAACTACGCAGCAATCAGTGGCGCTGGTGTTGACATCATCGATGCGGAAGCTCATTTCCTTTCCAATAAAGTCATCGAAATCACAGCTGGCGATGAGAAAAAGGAACTGACTGCTGAGATTATTGTCATCAATACCGGTGCTGTTTCCAATGTCCTGCCAATTCCAGGACTGACTGAGACCGAGCATGTCTATGACTCAACCGGCATTCAAAATCTGAAGGAACTTCCTAAACGTTTAGGAGTTCTGGGTGGCGGTAACATCGGCCTAGAATTTGCCGGACTCTACAATAAATTGGGCAGTCAGGTGACTGTGCTGGATGCTGCACCTGTCTTTCTCCCTCGAGTAGAGCCTTCTATCGCCGCTCTAGCTAAGCAATACATGGAAGAAGACGGAATCCAGCTCCTGCAAAATGTGCAAACCAAGCAGATTAAAAATGATGGTGCTGAAGTTGTGGTTGTGACAGAGGATGGAGAATTCCGCTTTGATGCCCTGCTCTATGCTACTGGCCGCAAGCCGAATGTTGAGCCACTGCAGTTGGAAAATACTGACATTGAGCTGACAGAGCGCGGAGCGATTAAGGTCGATAAGCACTTGGAAACATCTGTACCTGGTGTATTTGCAGCGGGCGATGTCAATGGCGGTCTGCAGTTTACTTATATCTCACTGGATGACTTCCGTATCCTTTATAGCTATCTGGCTGGCGATGGCAGCTACACACTGGAAGACCGTAAAAACGTCCCTACCAGCATGTTCATCACACCACCTTTGGCTCAAATCGGATTGACTGAAAAGGAAGCCCAAGAGCAAGGTTTACCGATTGCAGTTAAGGAGATTCCAGTCGCAGCAATGCCTCGTGGACATGTCAATGCTGACTTACGCGGTGCCTTCAAGGCCGTTGTCAACACTGAAACCAAGGAAATCGTCGGAGCAACAATTTTCTCAGCAGGGGCTCAGGAAATTATCAATATCCTGACTGTAGCCATGGATAATAAGATTCCTTACACCTACTTGAGCAAGCAAATCTTCACCCACCCAACGTTGTCTGAAAACCTCAACGATTTATTTGCTATCTAATTTCAAGCCCCATCAGGGGCTTTTAAGATGTCTTCAAAACATTTGCCTACATTTCAACCCCTTTTTGTGGTACAATAATGCTAGTTTATTTTAAAAAGATTGAGGAAGATTATGTCTGAACTGTATGATATTACGATTGTCGGTGGCGGTCCAGTTGGCCTATTCGCAGCTTTTTACGCTCATTTGCGCCAAGCCAAGGTTAAAATCATTGATTCCCTGCCTCAGCTGGGCGGTCAGCCGGCTATTCTCTATCCAGAAAAGAAGATTCTGGATGTACCAGGCTTTACCAATCTAAGTGGCGAAGAGTTGACACAGCGTCTGATTGAGCAGCTGGAAACTTTCCAGACTGAGATTTGCCTCAATGAAACGGTTCTGGATATCGTTAAATCTGATGATGGCTTCACCATCACAACTTCTAAAGCCCAGCATCAGACCAAAACCATCATCATCGCTATGGGTGGTGGCGCCTTTAAACCGAGGGTCTTAGAGTTGGATAATGCTGAAAGCTACAGCAACCTTCACTATCACGTTTCAAACATCAGTCAGTACGCTGGCAAAAAGGTTGTTGTTCTGGGCGGCGGCGACTCGGCTGTTGACTGGGCGCTAGCTTTTGAAAAGATTGCAGAAACCAGCCTGGTTCATCGTCGGGATAACTTCCGGGCTTTAGAGCATAGTGTGGAAGAACTCAAGGCTTCTAGTGTTGAGATTAAGACACCATTTGTTCCGAGTCGATTAGTCGGCGAAAATGGCAAGATTACCCACTTGGAAATCAGCCAAGTCAAGGGAGAGGAAAGTCAGCTTCTGCCTCTTGATCATCTCTTTGTCAACTACGGTTTTAAATCCTCTGTCGGCAATCTCAAAGATTGGGGCTTGGAGCTCAACCGTCACAAGATTTTGGTCAACAGCAAGCAAGAAACTTCTGTGCCAGGTATCTATGCAGCCGGAGACTGCTGCAGCTACGAGGGGAAGATTGACCTGATTGCAACTGGGCTAGGTGAGGCACCTACTGCTGTCAACAATGCCATTAACCATATCTATCCTGAGCAAAAAGTCCAACCTAAACATTCTACAAGCCTATAAAAAACAGCTGCCGAGCTCAAGCTCAGCAGCTTTTATAATTCATCTGCGATTTTATTGATTTTTCTCAAGCGATGATTGACACCGCTCTTAGTCAGAGGTCGGCTCAGACTATCAGCTAGCTGCTGGATGGAGTAGTCCGGATGTTGGATACGAAGCTGGGCTACCTCCTGCAGGTCTACAGGTAGACTCTCAATGCCGATATTGTCGCTGATTTTGGCAATATTATTGATGATTTTCATACTAGCTGTGACCGTACGGGCGATGTTGGCTGTCTCAGCATTATTAGCGCGGTTGAGGTCATTGCGCGCTTCCCGCATGAGCTTAAGAGATTCAAATTCAGCCATGGCTTCCATAGCACCGATGACAATGAGAAAATCCATGATATCCTCAGCCCGCTGCAGATAAGTGACAGCCCCTTTCTTGCGCTCAATGGTCTTGGCATCCAGCAGGAAACGCCGCATCAAGGCAGCCAAATCCTCAGCATGATCCAGATAAACGGACAGGATTTCCAGCTGGTACTTGCCTGAGTCTGGCTCCCGCATGCTGCCATTTGAGAGAAAGGCCCCCCGAAGGTAGGCCCGGCTAGCTTCGTCATCTGACAAAATGGCCTGGTCAATCCCGGCCTCGATACCAAAAAAGGAGTCAGCCAAGTGCAGGTCAGAAAGGATTTCTTCTACTTTCTGATCCAGAAATACTGTGTATACACGGTTCTTGCGCAGATTGGTCTTCTGATGGTGGCGGATTTCTGACTTGACCTGATAAAGGTCCGACAGCAACTCATAGAGATGGCGGGCAATCTTGGCATTTTCTGTTGTAACAGACAGGGTCAAACCACTGCTGGCCAAGCCCAGACTGCCAGACATCTTGATCATGGCTGACAGCTCATTTTTATCTCTGCTTGCCAGACTCAGCAGTTCTTCTTTTACTTTTACTGTAAAGCTCATTTGCGTACCTGTATAATCTGCATCAATTCATCAACGACCAGCTCACCATCATGGAAAGCTCCGCCATTTTCCAAACGCAGAAAGTTCGAAGAAATAACGCGCGGAACCTGCTCCTGCAGTCCTTGAAAATCATGCTCCACCTGTATCAGATATTCGTCAAACTGGTTGCTGTCCATGTACTCATGAGGAACAGGTTCGATATTGACCAAGACTGTATCTACAAACTTCCTGCCTAAATGACGGTGCAGAACTTGGACGTGATCGCTGTCTGAAAAATGCTCTGTTTCGCCGCGTTGGGTCATGATATTGCAGACATAGGCCACTTCTGCCTTGGTGTCTAGAAGCGCTTGGCCAATTTCCTCGATAACGAGGTTAGGCAAGATAGAGGTAAATAGTGAACCCGGCCCCAGAACCACCATATCGCTCTCCAAGATGCTCTCAACCACCTTTTTACTGGCAGCAGGCTTCTTATCATCGTAGGTATTGGTCACATAGACCCGCTCAATCATTCCGCTCTTACTGGTCAGATTGCTTTCACCGACAACTTCTGTCCCATCTGTAAACACAGCATGCAGAGTCAGAGGGGTGTCACTAGAAGGGTAGATTTTACCTGTTGTATGGAAAAACTTGGTTAAAAGCTGCATGGCGTTATAGGTTGAGCCCTGCATTTCAGAAATACCGGCAATAATCAGATTGCCCAAGGGATGCCCCGCTAGAACGCCGTCTCCTTCAGCAAAGCGATACTGAAAGACCTTCTCATAAAACTTTGGCATGTCAGACATGGCTACTAAGACATTTCTCAAATCACCCGGTGGAGTCAGCTGCTGGATGTTTTTCCGCAATTCACCAGAACTGCCTCCATCATCTGCTACTGTGACAATGGCTGTAATCTCTACGTCCTTTTTACGTAGGCTGTCTAAAATAACAGAAATCCCTGTTCCACCGCCGATGACTGTAATTCTTGGCTTCCTCATGAGCGGTTCACCGTTTCTTTCCGACGGTTTTTATCGCGGTGGCTGGCATTGACTGGCCAATTTTTAGCCAAATCATCTGCTAAGCGCTGAGCAAAGGCTACACTGCGGTGCTGACCACCCGTACAACCCACAGCAATGGTCAGGATAGACTTGCCTTCCTTCTGATAGCCCGGCAAGATTGGCTCAATCAAGCCCAGCAGATGCTGGTAAAATTCTTCTGACTCGGCATGGTTCATGACATAATCAAAGACATCCTTGTCCAAACCTGTCTGATTGCGCAGCTCAGGTTTATAGTAGGGATTAGGCAGAAAGCGCACATCAAAGACCAAGTCTGCATCCAAAGGCAGACCGTATTTGAAACCAAAACTCATGACTTCAATTCGGAAACTGTGCATTTCATCTTGATTGGAAAACTGTTCAGAAATCGTTTTTCTAAGCTCCCGCGGTGTCAAATCTGTTGTGTCTACAACATTTTGGCTGAGATTCTTCAGAGGGGCTAAGAGTTCGCGCTCCAGTTTAATCCCATCTAAAATCCGACCATCAGCTGCCAGCGGATGACTGCGACGCGTTTCCTTATAACGAGCCACTAGCTCCTTATCCGCCGCATCTAGGAAAAGAATCTTGAAATCAATGTTCTCATTTTGCTCTAATTCATCCAAAACAGGCTGGATTTGCATAAAGAAGGAACGGCTGCGCATATCGACAACCAGAGCCAATTTATCATTGTCCGTGGTTCCTTCGACCAACTGCAAGAACTTCGGCACCAGAGTTGGCGGCATATTATCAATGGTAAAATAACCTAAGTCTTCAAAGGACTGGATGGCTACGGTTTTCCCTGCTCCGCTCATTCCAGTCACAATGACAAGTTTAATCTTCTTTTCAGACATTATAATCCTTTCATCAGATAGAATCCGTCAAAGAGCTGTTTTCCCCTGCTCTTTTTTAGAGAATCTCGGCAATAACCTCAATCTCAATTTTCACATCTTTAGGCAGGCGAGCCACTTCTACTGCCGACCGAGCTGGAAATGCTTCTGTAAAAGCTGTTTTGTAAACTTCATTAAAGGCCACAAAATCATTGATATCACTCAAGAAGCAAGTAGCCTTGACCACATGATCAAAGTCTGTTCCAGCAGCTTCTAAAATAGCTGAAACATTTTTCAGCACCTGCTGGGTCTGCTCTTCAATAGTCGCCCCAATGATTTCCCCAGTTTCAGGAGACAGAGGAATCTGCCCACTCGCAAACAAAAGGTTGCCGACAATTTTTCCTTGCACATAGGGTCCAATCGCTGCTGGTGCTTTATCTGTATGAATCGTTTTTGCCATAATTATCACTTCTCCTACTTATTTTTTTCATTATACCATAAAATAGCAAGCAATGGCCACGACAGATTGATAAGCCTTGCCTTTTTCCATTTTTTCATTGATGAGATCCTTAGAAGCTAAAAGGAAATCTACTTACCTATCAGAACCCACTTTTTAAGATTTAAAAAGGCTGAGAAATCTTTCCCAGCGTTTTTTGTTCCCAAAGCGAAAGTCTTATTCTTCTTCCGCTTTCGCTAATGCTTCTCTTTCCAGACGCAGCTTGCGTTTGGGATTAAGTTTATTAAAGAGCTCTTCTAGCTTTTCTGCATTCCAGACGTCGGCTGCAGAGACAAAATTCCCATTTTCATCGCGAAAGGATATCGGTTTATCACCCATTGCAAACCTCCTTCTTAGTCAACGAATTCAAACTCAAACTTGCCAATACGAACCAGATCTCCATCCTTGGCTCCGCGAGCGCGAAGGGCTTCATCAACTCCCATACCACGAAGCTGACGGGCAAATTTCATGACTGCTTCATCGCGGTCAAAGTTGGTCATATTAAAGAGTTTCTCCAGCTTGTCACCTGACAACACCCAAGTCGCATCATCGTCACGAGAAATTTCAAAAGCTGGTGCTTCTTCGTCAAAGCCATAGTATGCTTCTTCCTCCATTTCAGACTCATCATAGAGCAAGAACTCTGGTGTTTTATCCAATAATTCTGCGGTCGCATCCAAGAGCGTCGCAAGTCCCTGCTTGGTCAGACTGGAAATTGGGAAGATTTGCGGTAAGTCCGCAAACTCGTCATAATTAGCCGCTAATTTCTCTTTGAATATCTTGAGATTTTCAGCACTATCTGGCATGTCCATCTTGTTAGCAACAATAATCTGCGGACGCTCCATGAGACGAAGGTTGTAGGATTCCAACTCTTTATTGATAGCTAGATAGTCCTCATAAGGATCACGTCCCTCACTAGCTGACATATCGATAACATGCAAGATAACCCGTGTCCGCTCAATATGACGGAGAAACTGAGTTCCCAGTCCGACCCCTTGACTGGCACCTTCGATCAAACCTGGCAAATCCGCCACCGCAAAGGACTCTCCAGAGTGAGTGCGAACCATACCTAGATTGGGCACGATTGTCGTAAAATGATAAGCACCAATCTTAGGCTTAGCTGCTGTGATGACACTAAGCAAAGTGGATTTCCCGACAGAAGGGAAGCCGACCAGACCAACGTCTGCTAGGACCTTGAGCTCCAGCAGAAGCTCACGCTCTTGACCTGGTTCTCCATTCTCAGAAATCTCAGGAGCAGGATTTTTAGGCGTCGCAAAGCGGATATTTCCACGACCGCCTCGGCCACCACGAGCTACGATAAATTCTTGACCATTTTCTACCAAGTCCGTCAGCACCTTGCCAGTCTCCGCATCACGAACCGTCGTTCCCTGAGGTACACGAACAATTAAGTCCTCAGCGCCACGACCATGCATGCCCTTGGTCATGCCCTTTTCACCAGACTGAGCCTTGAAATGGCGATTGTAGCGAAAATCCATCAGGGTACGAAGACCCTCGTCTACAACAAAAATAACATTGCCGCCACGACCGCCATCGCCACCCCAAGGACCGCCATTAGGAACATATTTTTCACGGCGAAAGGCCACCATGCCATCGCCACCATTGCCAGCCTTGACTTGAATCTTGGCCGTATCTAAAAACATACTCATTTTTTCTATTCTCTTTTTCTAGTCTAAAAAAACGCCCTGAAGCGTTTGGATTAAAAGATTGCGCTGAGAGCAGAAGCAAAGATTGCTCCGACCGTCACGATGAGCATGATAATCACTACCAACATCGTCAATTTTTCAAATCCTGTTTTTTTGCGTTGTCCGTTATCTCCAAAAGCCACGATAACACCTCTATCCTTTAAAAATTACTAGGTCTATTCTAACACGATTGCTCCGTTTTTTCAAATGGAAAACCATGCAAAAAGGCTTTAAGAGAAAACTCTTAAAACCTTTGAATTTTATCTAATCTTTTTTTGAAGAAAGACATAGCTTCCAAAGCCAACTAAGATTGCCAAACCTGCAACCGACAGCCAAAGTGTAGTTTCTTGACCAGTCTTAGGCAGAACTTTTTTGTTGCCTCCTGCAGCACCCGGATCATTGGTACCATTGTTTGAATTGTTATTTCCATTCCCTGGATTGTCTGTTCCACCCTTTGGATTGTCGGAACTGTTACCAGGGGTATTGTTACCATTGCCTGGGGTGTTATTTGGATTATTGTTTGGGTTGTTGTTTGGATTGTTGTTATTGCCAGGAGTTGGTGGCTGAACTGACTTGCCTGGATCATTACCTCTATAGGTATTTGTAAAGACCGGATCCAAGTCATACTTGACAGAGCCCAAAAGCTCACCATTAACATCTGTTACAGTAACTGTCAGCTGTGCTTCCTTGTCATCATAGACGTAGTTAGGATCGTTTCCTGGGATTTCCTTAATGCTGTAGCGGTAAGTACCAGCAGCACTGTAGTTTAAAGCCTTGAAGTTGATAGATCCATCCGCTTCATTGGTCACTGTTTGAAGCAAATTACCGTTTTCATCAAAGAGACCAAAGGTAAACTGACCCTTTTCTAATTCTTTGTTAACAAGCTTCTTCTGAGCCTTAATCATTACGTCTTTTGCCAACAATCCGCTTCCTTTACCAGAACCATCTTCTAAGCGGACTGACTTAGTAATAGTACGCTCTGGGAAGCCTTTAGCTGTCCAAGACAAGGTGTTGTTAACCACATCGCCTACTTGAACACCATCTGGTACGCGAGTAGAGTACTCGATGTACATTGGCCAATTGTAGTTATCACCAAAGTTGATGGTAAAGCCATTAGCATCACCATTAGCATTTTGCGTAAGAACCGCCTTGTTAGTGAAGTTATCCAAAACAGGCAGAGTCAGCAAGTGCGCTTCATTGCGGATACCACCTTCTACAGGAGCATAACGAACTGCGCGCAGTGTACCTGGTACCAGTGTCAGACCATCGCCAAAGTTGTCTGAAATCACCATGTTACGAAGCATGTCTTGTCTTGCATTCAGGATAATGCGCCATTTGACAATCTTTGGATCGCTACTGTCTTGGTAACCATATTTCATTTCATATTCACCAGCAGTTCCTTCTACCTTTTCGTATTGGAAAGAAAAATCTGTCTGGCCAAATTTGAAGGAAACTGGCCCTGAATTTTGCACCTTGTCGTTATTAACTCGTACATTAAAAGTCAGGGACATTTCTTTTTGTTCGGTGTAGTTAGTAAAGTAATTACTAAACGTTACCGTAACCGTCTGAGTCGCTGGATTCGCTTGAGCTTTTCCGACTACTTCTCCCTTGTGATTGACAACATCAGATACTTGGAAGTTTAAGGGAGTAATCAGGGTTAATTCCTGTGGCAGTGAGAAAGTGAGGGTGTCCCCTTCAGCGATAGTTTGAGATGACGGGAATGTGAAACTAGTTGTTACGGACAAAGTTTCATTAGTCATAACCGTTGAGTCACTTGTTAATGGCACACCATTTTTAGTGATACTGGTTTGTTGAGTATAGTCTGTTACCTCAGCAGCCTGAGTCCTAGCAGCAAAACCAATACCTGTAACAATAGCCGTTAACAAGATTAAAATTTTAAGAATGATCGTCTTCTTATCTTTCATTTTATGCTCCTTTCATAGCTTATTATACCAAGAGTATTGCAATTTATCAACATTTTGTGTCAAAGTGTTTAAATATTCACACAAATGTAAAAAAACCAAGACGTTATGTCTCAGTTTCTTTACGTTTATTAGTCTATTCCAATTTCATCTCGAACAACATTGGCAATGGTATCTACATAATAATTTACTTCTTCGTCAGTTGGTGCTTCAGCCATGACCCTCAGCAGAGGCTCAGTTCCACTCGGACGAACCAAAATCCGGCCATTGCCAGCCATTTCGGCTTCCATTCTCTCAATCACCGTCTTGATAGCTGGAACTTCCATCGCCTTATCCTTCATGCTGTTTTCCACACGGATATTGACCAGTTTCTGCGGATAGATGGTTACTTCAGCAGCCAATTCGGATAGTTTCTTACCTGTTTCCTGCATGACCTTGGTCAATTGCACAGCTGACAGCTGGCCGTCACCTGTCGTATTGTAGTCCATGATGATAACATGTCCAGACTGCTCGCCACCAAGATTATAACCATTCTTGCGCATTTCCTCTACTACATAGCGGTCACCAACTGCTGTCACAGCCTTTTGGATACCTTCGCGATCCAAAGCCTTATGGAAGCCTAGGTTGGACATGACAGTCGTAACAATGGTATTCTGCGCCAGCTCGCCTTTCTCAGACAGGTACTTACCGATGATGTACATAATCTTGTCACCGTCTACCAGCTCACCATTTTCATCTACTGCAATCAAGCGGTCGCTATCTCCATCAAAAGCCAGACCAATCGCTGCACCAGACTCACGAACAACTTCCTGCAAAGCTTCTGGATGCGTAGACCCGACATTCAGATTGATATTGAGGCCGTCTGGATTTTCTCCGATAATCGTCAACTGTGCACCAAGGTCTGCAAAAATCTGACGGGCACTGGTAGAAGCTGCACCGTTGGCCGTATCTAAGGCTACATGCATTCCTTCTAGTTCCAAACCAGTTGAAACCAAGTATTGTTGGTACTTGCGCAGTCCTTCTGGATAGTCTACCAAGTCACCCAATCCTTCTGCACTTGGACGTGGCAAGGTATCTTCTTCTGCGTCCAACAAAGCTTCGATTTCCAACTCACGCTCGTCATCCAGCTTATAGCCGTCACCACCAAAGAATTTGATCCCATTATCCAAAGCTGGATTGTGGCTGGCAGAAATCATGACTCCTGCGCTGGCCTTCTCTGACTTGACCAGATAAGCCACACCAGGCGTTGCAATGACACCCAGCTTATAAACATGAATCCCAACGGACAAAAGTCCTGCAACCAAGGCGCTTTCCAGCATTTCTCCTGAAATTCGAGTATCACGGCCAACAAAAACCCGAGGAACTTCACTTTCGTGCTGGCTCAGAACATAACCACCAAAGCGGCCGAGTTTAAAGGCCAATTCCGGCGTTAATTCCACATTTGCTTCTCCGCGAACACCATCGGTTCCAAAGTATTTACCCATTATAAATAGTTTCCTTTCATAAGACCTGGATGTAAAGATTTAGGCTACAAGCAAGGCAGACCGCTTTAATCCAAGTTTATTTTCAAAATTTTATTTAGTTTTTATTTGATGAGCTCGTATTTGAGCTGCTGTTAGAGGAGGACGAGCCTGAGTTGTCTGCTGTTTTAGTGTTGACACGCATCGTCGTTTCAAATGGTGTCACCACGCTTGGCATGACATTCCCCTGTCCATCAACAGCCTGCAGTGGTACTGTCCCGCTATAGTTGCCAGTGATAATGACATTGGTCGGAAGAATGGCTACGACATACTCAATCTTAGACAGGGTCTCCTCGTCACTGGTAACTGTAGCTTCCTTATTTTCCAAGGTCACACCACTAATAGACACATTTTCAGCTACCTGACTGTCTGTGATGAGGTAGCGGACTTCAACCTTCTTGCTGGCCTTTTTTCCTATCTTAACAGAAATCTTCTGCGGAGTGACTGTAGCAGTCAGACCGCTTGGAAGATTTTCAACCTTTAGCGGGATTTCTACTGTTCCTTCTGTAGCCTTGGAAAGATCAGCTACGACTCGAAACTTCCGAGTACTTTCCTGCATTTCACTGGCCAGATTGACCCGGTTGGAGCCTGTCAGGGCAACGGATACTTCAGAAGTAAAGCCGCTGATAAAGTAATTTTCGCTGTCATATTTGATGTCAATTGGCACATTGGAGACCGTATTGGTATAAGTTTCAGATGTGACCTGTCGAACTCCAGTATTGTTTTGATAACTGCTAGAGGTTGCATAGACAAAAAGAACTAGGGCAAAGAAAAACGAAGAGATGATATAAAGAATTTTTTTACGTTTTTTCATTTCTTCCATCCTCCCATGAAGCGTTTTTTCAAACCTGCTGGCTTGTCCTGCTCTGATAAGAAGACCTTTCTCAGCTCTATCTCAAACTCATCCAAAGTCAAATCATGCTTGAAAATTCCATTGTGCGTGGTGGAAATCCCACCTGTTTCTTCTGAAACGACAAAAGTAAACGCATCGGATACTTCAGACAGGCCAATAGCTGCGCGGTGCCGGGTTCCAAACTCCTTAGAGATGCCGCTGCTTTCTGTCAGAGGCAGGTAGGCACAGGAAGCCGCAATCTTATTGTTTTTTATGATGACAGCTCCATCGTGCAATGGCGTATTGGGGATAAAAATGTTGATTAGCAGCTCTCCGGACACATCTGCATCCAAAGGAATCCCTGTTGCAATGTACTCCTGCAAGGTACGGGTTCCCTGAATGGCCACCAAAGCCCCGATTTTCCGCGGACTCATATAGGCAACAGATTTGACAAAGGCCTGAACCATTTTTTCTTCGTTACTGATGGGCGTCACAGAAAAAATATCCGTTGCTCGGCCCAGCTTTTCCAATCCTGCCCGAATCTCAGGCGAGAAAATCACCACAGCCGCAATGACCCCGTAAGTGATGACCTGATTAATCAGCCAAGAAATGGTGGTCAAGCCGATGATATTGGCAAAAAACTGTGCCAAGATAAAGAAGAGCACCCCGCGGACCAAAATCATAATCTTCGTACCAGCAATGGCCTTGATTAGATAATATAGAATCCATGCAACGATAGCGACGTCAATAATATTAATTACAATCCTCCAAGGGTCAGAAAACAAACTGGCCCAATATTGGAGATTGGTTAGTTGTTGAAAATTCATACTTAGACTTCCTACTCCAGTACAAGCAAAATCAAACAGCTATAGCAACAAATCGAACATATTAAATCTAGTCACAGCTTGATTTTACCTTGTAATTAGAGTTCACTCAATTAACTTCTCTCTTTTTATTTTACAGTGGGTCTTAATGCTTAAAGACTTACCAACCCATTATATCACGTTTGTCAATATTTTTCTGTAACCTTCTTTACTTTTTTATGATAAAATATTTCTTATGAAGATAAATACAGCATTGGGCCTCTTGGCAGGCAAGTCCTCCCACTTTGTTCTCAGCAAAATGGGGCGTGGATCGACTCTGCCGGGGAAAGTTGCCCTGACATTTGATAAAAACATTTTACAAAATCTAGCGAAGAACTATGAGGTCGTGGTTATTACCGGAACCAATGGTAAAACTCTGACTACAGCTCTGACAGTAGGCATTCTCAAGGAAGCCTTCGGAGAAGTGGTGACCAATCCCAGCGGTGCCAATATGATTACCGGGATTACCACAACTTTCCTGACCGCTAAGAAAGGCAAATCTGGCAAAAATATCGCTGTTCTGGAAATAGATGAAGCCAGCCTATCCCGGATTTGTGATTATATCAAACCTAGCCTCTTCGTCTTTACCAATATTTTCCGCGACCAGATGGATCGCTATGGTGAGATCTACACGACCTACCAGATGATTCTGGATGCTGCAGCTAAAGTGCCTGAAGCGACTGTACTGATGAATGGCGACAGCCCCCTCTTTAACTCAGTAAGCCTGAAGAACCCTGTTCGCTACTATGGATTTGATACCGAGAAAGGCCAGGCTCAGCTGGCTCACTACAATACTGAGGGCATCCTCTGTCCCAAGTGCGAGCATATCCTCAAATACGAGCTCAACACCTATGCAAATCTGGGGGCTTATATCTGTGAGGACTGCGGCTTCAAGCGTCCTAAGCTTGACTACAGCCTGACCGCTCTCAAAACACTTGAGCATAACCGCTCTGCCTTTACCATTGATGGGCAAGACTATCAGATCAATATTGGTGGTCTTTATAATATCTACAATGCCTTGGCCGCAGTGTCAGTAGCTCAGTTCTTTGGTGTCGAGCCGGCTACTATCAAGGCTGGCTTTGACAAGAGCCGAGCTGTCTTTGGCCGTCAGGAAACTTTCAAAATCGGCGATAAGGAATGTACCTTAGTCTTGATTAAAAATCCTGTTGGGGCGACCCAAGCTTTAGATATGATTGGACTTGCACCCTTTGACTTTAGCTTGTCTGTCCTGCTCAACGCCAACTATGCGGACGGCATTGATACCAGCTGGATCTGGGATGCTAACTTTGAGAAGATTTTAGAGATGGAGATTCCTCATGTCATTGCAGGTGGTGTGCGCCACTCAGAGATTGCACGTCGATTGCGGGTAACCGGCTATCCAGCAGATCAGATTACTGAAGTCAAAGATTTAGAAGCAGTATTTAAGGCCATTGAACAGCAAGAAACCAAGCATGCCTATATCTTAGCAACTTATACTGCTATGCTGGAATTCCGCGAACTACTGGCAGAACGACAAGTGGTCAGAAAGGAAATGAACTAATGGTTTACAGATCCCTCACTTCTCCTGAAAACCAGGATTACCGTTACGATATTAAAATTGCCCACCTCTATGGCAATCTCATGAATACCTACGGCGATAACGGCAATATTCTCATGCTCAAGTATGTGGCTGAAAAACTAGGCGCTAGGGTTGAAGTCGATATCGTCTCTCTAGAAGATGACTTTGACAAGGACAGCTACGACATCGTCTTCTTTGGCGGAGGTCAAGACTATGAGCAAACGATCGTGGCTCGTGACTTACCAGCTAAAAAAGAAGCTTTGGAAAGCTTTATCAATGAAAACGGCGTAGTGCTAGCTATCTGCGGTGGCTTCCAACTCTTAGGCCAGTACTATATCGAAGCTTCTGGCCGACGAATCGAAGGTCTGGGCATCATGGGTCACTATACCCTCAACCAGACCAAAAACCGCTATATCGGTGACATCAAGATTCATAACGAAGAATTCAACGAAACCTACTACGGCTTTGAAAATCACCAAGGACGGACTTTCCTCTCTGACGACGAAAAACCTCTGGGCAAAGTCGTCTATGGAAGTGGCAACAACCAAGAAGACGGCAATGAAGGCGTCCACTATAAGAATGTCTTTGGCTCCTACTTTCACGGCCCTATCTTGTCCCGCAATGCCAACTTGGCCTACCGTCTGGTGACCACTGCTCTGAAAAACAAGTATGGCTCAGATGTTAAACTAGCAGCTTATGAAGATATCCTTGCCCAAGAAATCCCAGAAGAATACGGAGATATCAAGAGCAAGGCTGAGTTTGAATAGATAAACAGGAGAATCACTATGAAAGAAAAATTGCATTATATTCTGCTTTTAATTACCATTCTATTGGTTGCCAGTATTTCCTTGGCAAATATGCAGAGCGTTAATGTTAGCTTTATCCTATTTAGCTTCAAACTCCCCTTAATCATATTGATTTTGGTCTCAGTGCTCCTAGGCTCTGTCACGACCTTTCTCATCAGCATGGTGAAAAATTTCTCACTGAAAAAAGAGCTTAAGAAAACCAAAGAAGCACTTAAAAATTCCCATACAGAAAACTAGGTTGGAAATTATTCCAGCCTAGTTTTTTTGCTTTTTGAACAATGGAAATCGCTGCTTCCCTTTCTAACCAATAAACCTTCAGGCCATCTTTTTTCCCCTTATCCATTACTCCTTCTTGCTTGTCGAATCATCTTTATCACAGGTGAAATAGCCTACAATCTTGAAAAAATAGTCTGTAATGACTTCTGGCTGCTCTGGCTCTTCCTCTTGCAGCCAGTTCCAAATAGCATTACTGTAGCCTCCGATGAGAAAGTGTATCCTAAAAAGCTGCATATCCATCTGCTCCTTAAAGAAAGGCTGAAGCACTGCTGGGGAATGGGCATTCCATGCAGAAATAAAGGAGGAAAAAAGCTGACTCTTAACCAGTCCTCTCAGCTCCTGACGCTTGTTGTACCAAAAACGAAAAAGATAAAGATAGGCTTCATACTGGTTTGGCTTGTTCAGCATATCCTCTTCTACACGAAAATACTCCTTCATCAGCTCCTGAAGGTAATAGTCCAATAAAGCCCCTTTATTGCGAAAATGGCGGTAAAAGGTCCGTCGGGAAGTCTGCGAAACCTCTATAATATCTGTGACTGAGATTTCTGAGAAATCCTGACTTTGCAGCAAGGTTAAGAGTCCCTGTTTCAGCATTTCTTTCGTTTCCAGCACCTGCAATTGCTTGCCGTCCATTTTGTCCTCCTTGAATGGTATACAGAAGCAGCCAAAAAGTATCTCTTGTAGGCTAAAGGCCGTTTTCCCTTGAACTTGGCTGCTGGCTTGGTTATAATCTTAGTGACAATTTGCTCCTAGTATAGCGTATTTTGACTTCGTTTTCAACGAAGACATAGCTGAGGAGATTTTAATACTCAATGCAAACTAAAGAGCAAGCACAGACAGTATCAGAGTACAGCAAGACAGCGTTGATGTGATTTTAAGCCGTTTTTCGAAGAGAATACAATAGATCCGACAAACCGAGTCAGTTCTCCACAAAATTTTCCTTGCTTGAAGGGACTTTCTTCTGTAGAAGACGCTGGGCGATCGTTCCTAGTCTGCTTCTGTCTCTAAAGACCGATAGAAAAGGAGTATCTCGTAATGAAAAAATTGACCCTATGCTTTATGCTAAGTTTCTTAACTCTCAGCCTTCTCTACCCAGCTAAAGCGCTAGCCGAGGAGGGAACAAAGCTGCCATCTGGAGCCAGTCGCGACCAAATCGGCCAGAAAATTCAAGATTTTGTCAAGGAGCACAAAAAGACCACTGCTGGTATGGCAACAGCCGTCTTTGATACCAATGGAACTATCTACCAAGGCAGCTTCGGCTATATGGACAAGGAAAAAGGTATCAAAGTGGACAAAGACAGCGTATTCGAATGGGGAGCAGTGACTAAACTTACTGTTTGGATTTCTGCTATGCAACTCTGGGAGGAGGGCAAGATTGATTTAGAAGAAGACATCCGCACCTATCTGCCAGAAGGCTTTCTCAAAAATCTTCGTTTTGAAAAGCCTATCACCACGCTCGATCTGATGAATCATCAGGCAGGCTTTGATACGATTCCCAATTACCTACATGGCGACAAGAATCTAGAAGAAATTTTGGCTTTTTACCAGCCGATCCAATCTTTCGAGCCAGGTACGGTCACAGCTAACTCAAATTACGGGACAGGCTTGGCCTCTTATATCGTAGAGCGAATTTCTGGTCAGAGTTTCTCCGATTACGTTCACGAGCATATTTTTGAACCTCTAAAGATGAACAAGACGGCCATTTTACCAGATTTATCTGACAATGCTTTTGTACAGGCTAAGCGCAAGGAAGCAAAGGGATACGATAGCGAAGGCAAGCTCTTAGGAAGCGCTAATTCCGAACTCGGCCTCTACTCCTCCGGCAGAGCTACAGGCACGCTAGAGGATTTACAAAAGTTTGCTCAAACACTTCTCAAAAAGGAGACCCTTTTCCATCGTCCAGAGACTTGGACAACCCTTTATACTGCTACTTCAACATATCCAGGTACAGATATAGTACGCAATGCTCACGGCTTCTGGGTAAGTAAGTATAATGTTTCTGTTCTAGGTCAAGGAGGACATACGTTCGGATTTTCTAGCAATCTTTTGTTGGACCTTGAGTCAGGAGTTGGCATGATTGTCATGACCAATCAATCAATTGAAGAACGCTATAATCTCTATATGCCGGAATTAGTATTTGGACAGCGAAAAACAGCTAGCGAAGCTACTAAGGAACGATTCAGTCCTGGATATTATCTTTCCTACAGAATTTTTAATAGTGGCCCCTTGTCTATAGCTAAAATTGTACCTCCATTTATTGATCGACTGAATAGTCCGAATGAAGACTTATTAAAAGATGAATTTTGGACTATTGACGATAGAAATGGGCAAACTACGCTGTCCTTGACTTCCTCTGACTTTAAGAAGATTTCTGATTCCGAGCTCTTTACAGACTATGCCGTCACAGGCTTAGGACTCCTTGCTAGCTTTTTTGCTCTGGGAAATATCTTGTGTAATATTTTTAGAGACATTAGTCATCTAATTTGGCACAAGCAGAAAAAAACTCTGCCTCGCTCTTGGAAGGTTTGGAGCTACCTGACTTCTCTAGGCATCATGGCTGTTCCACTTCAACTCCTATTGGTTTTCCAAGCAGTTTTAAAAAATGATTTTAGCGGCGTTAGCTCTTGGCGCTATATGGTTTTTGCTATCTTAGGACTCCTACTGACCCTTGCTGTTCTGCTGCCCATTTTCAAAAAATCATCAGAGAAACTCAGTCGAGGTCATGTCTGTCTGACAGTTCTGACTAGCCTATCTGCCCTAGCTATGATAGCCAATATCCTCTATTGGTCTCTCTATCAATGGTGGGTTTTCCAATAGTTTACACTATATTCTAACTAGATCAGCACCAAATTTTCGTACTTCAGTATTGCCTACAGCTAGCTTCCCTGTTTACTCTTTGAATTTCATTGAGTATTAGAAAATGACCAATTATTATCTACATAGAACAGAAAGGAATTTTTATGAAAAAATCAAAACTCCTAATTATTTTAATCATCCTAGTCCTCGGCCTTTTGATCTATTGCTGCAATAGCTAAATCTGAAACATGTCAAAAAGGAGTATGAATATGATGACAAAACGAATGTTTTTATGGCTTCTGGCTATTCTCAGCCTAGGAATTTTCCAACCTGTCACTGCATTAGCTGATGAATCACAAAAGCTGCCATCAGGCATAGAGCGCAGCCAAATTGGGCAGAAAATCCAAGACTTTGTCAAGGAGCATGAAAAGACAACAGCCGGTATGACAACGGCAGTCTTTGACAAGAACGGTACGATTTACCATGCCAACTTTGGATATACGGACAAAGAAGAAGGCATCAAAGTGGATGACAAAAGCGTTTTTGAATGGGGTTCTGTGACCAAGTTGACTGTTTGGATCTCAGTCATGCAACTCTGGGAAGAAGGCAAGATAGACCTAGAAACTGACATAAAAACCTATCTGCCAAAGGACTTTCTCAAGACTCTTCGCTACGACAAGCCTATTTCCATGCTGGATCTGATGAATCATCAAGCTGGCTTTGAAGAGTCTGGTGCGGCCATGAACTACCATGACATCAGCATGGAAGAATTCCTAGCAACTAAGCAGCCTGCCCAAATCTTTGAACCTGGCACAAAGACCGCCTATTCAAACTACAGCGCGGCCTTGACCGCTTATATCGTGGAGCAGGTTTCCGGTCAGAGCTTCTCAGACTATGTCCATAAGCATATTTTCCAGCCACTGGACATGGATAAGACAGCTATCCTACCAGGCTTTACAGATAATGATTATGTGCGCGAAAAGCGGAAGGAAGACAAGGGCTACAGTACAGAAAGACAGTCTCTTGGAGCATCCAACTTCTACATGGACATCTATCCAGCAGGTCAGGCCGCCGGTACTATGGCAGATTTCCAAAAATTTGCCCAAGCACTCCTGAGTCAGGACAAGCTATTTAAGCGGAAGGAAACCTGGGCAACTCTTTACACAGCTAGCTCCACCTATCCTGGCACAGATATACCGCTCAACATGCATGGCTTCTGGACCCAAGAGTACGGCACGACTCTTGTCGGCCATGGAGGGAATACCGACGCCTTCTCCTCCAATATCCTGCTTGACTTGAAAAACGGTATCGGTTACGTCGTCATGACCAATCAATCCCAAGAGCAAATCTATAATAGCGAGATGCCCCAGCTGATTTTCGGAGACAAGAAAAAGACTGACAAAACAGCCTTTAAAAATTTTCAGCCTGGCTTTTATCGCAAAGCCCGCTACTTCGAGACTGGGCCGATATCCATTACCAGAGGATTTTTATACACCAGCTATGCCCCTAAAAACTCAGACAATCCTCTCCTCACTCAAGGCTATGCGGTCCTTAGCCATGCGAATAACCAAGAGACTATCACAAATGCCTACGGAGATAGCTACAAGATTGCGGACATTGAGATCTACAAAGACTATGCCATGTACGCCTTATTCTTTGTCGGGCTGGTCTATGCTCTTATCAGTCTTGTCATCAGCGGAGTGACAGACCTGATTCGTTTGGTCAGAAAGACACCTGCCAAGACTCCAGTAGATTTGAAAATCTGGAATTATCTGACCTCGCTTACTATTCTCGCCGTTGGATTCAATTCTTATCTCATCTTTACTGTTATGACTGTCAGCAAGACTGGTATCATGCAACCTTGGCGCTATATGGTCTTCGCTGGACTGGGAATTTTACTGCTAGCAGGACTCCTCTATCCTTGGATAGCTAGGGCCAAAAGCCGATTAAGCAAGGGACGTCTCTTCCTGACAGTCCTGACCAGCCTAGCTGCCCTCACCATCATAGCCAACATTCTCTATTGGTCGCTTTATCAGTGGTGGGTGCTATAAAAAAGATATTCGTTGCTTTCGAGTGAGATGCTATATCACTCGCTACTTCCCTACAAGAAAGGAAAACAAACATAACTCTATCACATTTTCAAGAAAACCTACGCAAATATGCTAAAATTCTAGTTACTTATGGTACCAATGTCCAGCCGGGACAAACGGTTGCTCTCAGTATTGATGTTGAGCAGGCAGAACTGGCCTGTAGCTTGCTGCCTTTTCCTAAAATACTATACAAACAAACTAGGTTGGAAATCCAGCCTAGTCTTTTTGTATTCTCTTTTGGTAAAGGTAGGAAATCAAAGCCAATCCCATCACTCCGAAACCAATCAGAAGAAAGGAAAAGGTATGGACACTCGGCAGAAGAGTCATCAGAAAAGTCGCAAGAGGCATGAAAAGAATTGCCAGCGTGTAGATCGTTGAGAAAACTCGGCTATTCGCTCTTTCAAAACTATCTTCACCGCCCCTTGTTCGGATTTTATTTTCAGACGAGGCTCTTTTCGTCAAAATCTTATCGGCTGAAAATCGGAAAAGGCAGATTCTGCTAAAAGAACTCGTCAGAAAATAGAAAGTTCGGGATTTGCTCTCAGACCAACCGTCAGAAAATCTGACAGAGTCATTTTGCTCCAAAATAGCTTTTCAGAAAATCTGACGGACTGACTTGTCTTTAAAAGAACTTAGATTGCATGAAGAATAGTTTATTTTCCTCGAAAAAATCTCAGAACACATGTAAAAATTCGTTTTTTACTCTTTTTTAGCTGATTTCACATGTGAATTAAGCATTATGAGCTCTGGGGAGCTCATTTTACACGGAAACTAGACATTTTTGCGCAGCTTCGATTGGCTCCTCCTACACCTTCTCCGCTAGTTCTTCCCATTCTAGCATGGCTTCTTCTTGGGCAGCGGTCAGCTGGTCGATTTGCTGCTGGCTCTCCATGAGTTCGGCGGCGTCATTAGTGGCCTCCATGGCTTCCTGAAGCTGACTGATCTGGCTGTCCAAATCCTCGATTTGCGCTTCCAGTTGTTCGAGGCGACGGGCCAGACGGCGCTGTTCTTTCTGGTTTTCCTTTTGAAGCTGATAGTCATTGGTAGGTGCTGGCTTGTCAGGACTGGCCTGCTCCGTCTCCTCACGCAAGGCTTCCTGCTCTGCCTTTTTCTCCAGATAGTAGTCATAATCACCCAGATAAAGGGTGGAGCCTGTTTCATAAAGCTCGATGATCTGGGTGGCCACTCGATTGATAAAGTAACGGTCATGGCTGACAAAGAGTAGGGTGCCGTCAAAGTCAATCAGGGCATTTTCCAGCACTTCTTTGCTGTCAATGTCCAGGTGGTTGGTCGGCTCGTCTAGGATGAGGAAATTGTTGTTTTCCATAGACAGCTTTGCTAGAAGCAACCGCGCCCGCTCTCCACCTGATAGCATGCCGACAGACTTCTTGACATCGTCTCCCGAGAAGAGGAAAGCGCCTAAGCGATTGCGAATTTCGACCTCTGGCGTCATCTTGAAGTCATTCCATAGCTCGTCAAGTACCGTATTGCTGGGAGTCAATTTGCTCTGGGTCTGGTCATAGTAGCCCACTTCTACATTAGCCCCCAGCTGCTCCTTGCCTCTGATGAAGGGCACTTGACCGATTAGTGATTTAATCAGGGTTGTCTTTCCAATCCCATTTGGCCCGACAATGGCTACCGCATTAAACTTGCGAATATCCAGATTAATCGGCTCTGACAGGACTTCCTCACCATAGCCAATAGCCGCATCTTCCAAGGTCAGAACAACATTTCCCGAAACTTTATCGGCTTTGAAAGTCATATTGGCCGAGCGACCGCCGGTTTCGGGTCTGTCCAAACGCTCCATCTTTTCCAGCTGCTTACGACGGGACTGAGCCCGCTTGGTAGTGGAGGCCCGAACTAGATTGCGATTGACAAAGTCCTCCAAGGCTGCGATTTCCTTCTGCTGCTTTTCATAGTTCTTGGCTTCAGTGGCCAGCTTCTGCTCCTTTTGGACCACAAAGCTAGAGTAATTGCCCACATAGCGATCCAAGGAATGCTTGGTCAAGTCCAGCGTGATAGTCGCAACCTTGTCTAGGAAATAGCGGTCGTGGCTGACGATAATCAGGGCACCGCTGTAGTTGACTAAGTAAGTCTCTAGCCAGGCAATGGTCTCTATATCCAAATGGTTGGTCGGCTCATCCAGCACTAGCAGTTCTGGCTTCTCCAAAAGCATCTTGGCCAGAGCCAGACGGGTATTCTGCCCGCCCGACAGCTCAGAAATTTTCATCTGCCACATGGACTGGTCAAATTTGAAGCCATTCAAAATAGCTCGAATATCGGCCTCGTAGGTAAAACCACCTTTCTGGCGAAAGTCCTCTGACAGCTGATCGTACTGGGTCATGAGAGCAGTCAGCTCTTCCCCTGACAATTCTCCCATTTGCAGCTCCATCTGCCGCAAGCGTTTTTCTTGCTGACGCAGACTATCAAAGACCAGCAGCATCTCGTCGTAGATAGTATTCTCCGACTCAAAGCGGCTGTCCTGTGCCAGATAGGACAGGGACAGGTCTCGTTTTTTATTGATCTGACCAGAAGTAGGCTCTTCCTCGCCCACCAAAATCTTGAGCAGGGTTGACTTCCCAGCTCCATTTTTACCGACGAGAGCAATCCGATCACCCTCATCCACCTGCAGGTTAATATTGTCAAAAAGAAGCTCCCCTGCAAAAGAGCGCTCAATCTTGCTTGCTTGTAAAATAATCATAAGACCATTATAGCAGATTTCCAGAAGCACAGCTATCAGAATTCAAGAGAAAGCAAACTCAGCTCCCCAAAAGAAAAAGAGAGTGGGACAGAAATCGGTAATTCGTTAGAATTCGATTTCGTCGTCCCACCTCCGCACAGTTGAGTAGGGCTGTAAAAGCTGATGAAATCAGTGTAGTAGAGCCCACTCAACCACTGCGTCTTGCTCGACAATCCAAAGACAATTGAGAGGCTAGGACTTTTGTCCCAGCCTCTACATAAAACTATTGAGAATAGATTGATTCTGCAAAATCAGATAAATTCCCAGCAGAATCAGAACTGCAAAGACAACAAATTTAATCATTCCCTTAATCAGACGAATAACCAGAAGGATAATCATGGACCCGACTAGCCACATAAAGGCGGAATTGTGAAAAAATCCCTGAACTGCTTCAATATTCTGGCCGAAGAAGACCTGAATGGGCGCCGGAACATGATTTTCCCAAGCCGCTGTCACTCCTAGCTGGTTGGCAATCTCATTGCCGCTTTTCCATAGCCAGACAAAGATTCCCGAGTTAAAAACAAAGAGAAAAACTTGCTCTGGAAAGTGTCGAATCAAGTAAAAAATAGATTTTAACATAGGCTTACGATTGATACAAGTCTTTTACAGCCTGGATATCTGTCGGCTGGATACTGTAAAATGAGCCTGCTGACTGCATCACTGATTCCTCCTCATTATGGTCTAATCCGATAGCATGGCCCAATTCGTGCGCCGCTGTATTGACAATCCGCTCATGAGAATAAGCATAGCGACTGTCTAGCAGGTAGTAACTATTAAGGCGAACTGTGACATGGGTAAACCGCTTGGTTAGGAGATTAGTCTGCGACTCAGCTTCACCAGCTGCACTGACATTGCCATCGTTCATCTCCGTTGCAACAATGTCCGCCTTGTCTTTGTCATTGATGATTTGAAAGGTGAAGGCACCTGTTTGATTCCAAGAATCAATGGCCTCCTTATAGGCTGAACGGAAGGTTTCATTATTTGTATCAATATAAATCGTGGCGCTTGGCTGATCCCAACGAGCCCCTGTTGTTGCATGCTCATCTGTCAGCTGATCTGTTTGCGTCTCCTCACTGCTGTGAAGCCCCGTGGAAATGCCTTGGTTATTTAAAAATTGATCCACTCTGCCAACAGCTGTCTGAACAGCCTGCGTCAGTCCCTCTGTACCCGGTTCTGTCGAAGTGGTAAAATAGAAAATTCCGACAATAACCATAAAGCTCAGGACAAAGGACCAGGCAAGTCCCCAAACCACGCGCCCAATCAGACGCATGAGGAACCGGATGCTTTTAAAAATAAGTCCCATCGCAACCTCCTTTACTAGATTGTAAGAGAACGTTGATTTTACCACCGCTTTCTTAAAGAAGACTGAAAAATTAGCCTTCTTTCTATCTATTATTATAAAAGAAAATGACTACAAATCTGCAACCATTTCTTTTCATACTATTGAATACTCTTTGCAAATCCATTTTTGAGTATAAAATTAAGAACCTCTATCCAGACTGACCCTGCCACTATTATAGTCCAAGCGAATCCCTTTTTGCACATTCGGAATAAAGACATTGAATTCCAGACTGCCATCGCTGGACTTGGCCTCTAAATGTGACCCAACCGGTACTACATCTGTCTCCGTGGCATAAATCAAGGTTACCCGGTAGCGCACCCGCTTGTTCTTATCAAGAGCCTTCCGGATCTTTGTCTCGTAGTAATTCTGCCCTGTCGAATCCGTTTCATTGGCTTGGTTGGACCAAGCCGTCTGCACTGCGATATTGGCAGGATTGCTGGTAGAGGCATCAAAGCCCTTCAAACCACCAATCAGCGAATAGGCTAAGAGATGTCCTCGATCCACAGCATGATTGTACTCACCAGGGAGGTTCTTGAGTTGATGCCATCCTGCTGGTACCCACGAAGTGTTGGCATTTCCAGTTTCTTCTCGTTTTTTGTACTGGCGGGTAGACTTGGATAAAAAGGCATTTGCCACTGTCGGAAGGGTTTGCCCTTGAACAAGCTTGGTCTTATTGTCAGCGTAGGGCTTACTAGAAATCCCCGCATCCAAGTCTGTCTTATTCCCATTCACGATAAAAGCGCCAGCTCCATTCCATTCAATGCTGCCTTTGAGCTGAGCTCGGACAGCATCCGTCAGAACGCTCTCAGCCAGTTCCTGACTAGGAGTGCCCTGATCTTGGACTTGCTCAACCCTGATTTCTGAATTTGGACTCTGAAGTGGCTGCTGACCATCCTGTCCCCAGAAATAGCCAGCCAGAGCCAAAATCAAGGCCAGAGTCAGCCCAGCCCAGCCTTGCAGACTCTTAGAATTCCTTTTCTGACTAGTCTTTCTTTTCATCTTCTTTCTTTCAACTTAGCAAACTGGATTCATTTCAGCCAGTCTTTTCAACTAGGAGCTAGTTTCCAGTAAACTTCCCGATTAATTCTTGCCAGGTTTCTGGTGACCAGATAGAGCCCTTACCGTTTCCGATAACATTATAACCAATCATCAGAGCCACGAAAAAGAGAATCACAGCTACCAGGAGAACCAGTAAAACAAGGCCAATCTGCCGGCCTAAATATTTAAGATTTTCACTCATCGTCTTCTTCCTTTACACGCTTCACTTTGGCTCCCAAGGCTGCCAATTTCTCATGGAATTTATAGTAGCCTCGGTCTAAGTGTACCAGCTTGCTGACCTTAGTCTCACCTTCGGCAATCAAGCCCATCAGAATCAAAGTCGCACTGGCCCGAAGGTCTGTTGACATGACTTCAGCTCCCTGAAGACTGCCGCTACCCCAGATGCGAGCTGTGTCACGCATGATATCAGAGTGCAACCCCATCCGACGCATTTCCTCCAGATGCTGGAAGCGGTTCTCAAAGACAGTCTCAATCATCGTAGACTCACCCTTGGCCATGGCCATGAGCGCTGTAAACTGAGCCTGCATGTCGGTAGGGAAGCCCGGATAAGGAAGAGTCTTGACCGAAACCGGTCTCAGC
Organism: Streptococcus sanguinis SK355; assembly: GCF_000212855.1. Taxonomy (GTDB): domain Bacteria; phylum Bacillota; class Bacilli; order Lactobacillales; family Streptococcaceae; genus Streptococcus; species Streptococcus sanguinis_A. Next base: position 1,352,345 of record NZ_GL890993.1, on the reverse strand, counting down.
TTCGAAACATCGGAACTAATCCGAATCCCTTCATCTTCCTCTGTCACTTCCACTCCCATTTCCTGCATTTTGGAAAGCAAAGGACGATTGTGCTCCCAAATGGCATCCTCAATCAGCAGGTCACCACTGGTCATGGCTGCAGCAACCATAAAAGTCCCTGCTTCGATACGGTCTTGAACCACATTATGCTTAGCCCCGCGCAGCTGATCCACTCCGACAATGGTCAAAGTTTCGGTACCTGCTCCTCTGACCTTGGCTCCCATTTCATTTAAAAAGAGAGCTAGGTCAACGATTTCAGGCTCCCGAGCAGCATTTTCAATCACTGTCGTTCCTTGAGCCAGCGTTGCAGCCATCATGATGTTTTGCGTTGCTCCCACACTGGGAAAGTCCATGTAAATGTGGGCCCCCTTGAGCCGCTCTGCCTTCGCTTCGATGTAACCCGCTGTTTGGGTAATCTGAGCACCCATGGCTTCTAAGCCCTTCAGGTGCAAGTCAATAGGCCGACTGCCGATCGTACAACCGCCTGGCATAGAAACTTTAGCATGACCATTACGAGCCAGGACTGGACCCAAAACAACGATAGACGCCCGCATTTTGCTGACGTATTTGTAAGGCGCCTCCTCAGACAAAGGCTGAGTGGCATCTACAACAACTGTATTTTCTTCCTGATTAAAATCCACCTGAGTGTTTAAACCGCGGACCACATTGTTCATGGTAAAGACATCGGACAAGACCGGAACATTTTTCAAAACTGACTGGCCCTCGCTGGCCAATACTGTCGCTGCTAAAAGAGGCAGGACCGCATTTTTTGCTCCTTCAATCTTGACCTTTCCGACCAAGCGATTATCTCCACCTTGAATAATAATTTTTTCCATACCGATTCCTTACTCTAAATTTTTAAAATCATCCATACTATCATACCATAAAATCAAAAATATGACCTTATAAAGTACCGTTAAAAATCGCCCGGCTCATATCGTAAATACCAATGAAGAAAAGGCTGACTAAATAGCCCAAGGCAATGCTAAACAAGAGAACCAAAAAGCGAATCTTCATCGCATTATCGGCATTAACCTTGAAAAACCTCTCCCACTCAACAACCGTTGACAGCAGATGAAAGGCAAAGAAAATAAAGAGCAAATGACTGCATAATTTAAATATAACTTCTACCATAACTTTTATTATACCACAAGACTCCAGTTAGGGACGAACTAAATAGTCCCCCCTTTTTCTTTGGAAAAGAAAACTGAGACAGATTTGCCTCAGTTTTGCGTATTCAGTCTATATTCATGAAAGCATCTTACCAGATGATCAATGACTTCCATCAATTCTATGTAAAATAGCTTCTTATAATCTTGTCCCGACATTAAGCCGGTTGATCGCCCGCTGCAGAGCAATCTTAGCCCGGCGTTCTTGGTCAATCAAATGCTTATCATGTGCTTCTTCGATTTCTTGCTCAGCTCGGAGCTTAGCCCGCTCAGCCCGACTAATGTCGATATCACGCGCACGCTCAGCTGAGTCCGCCACAATGGTAATGACATTATCTGCAATTTCAATGATTCCGCCATTAACCGCAATCCAGTCGATATGCTTGTCATCGTCAACCCGGCGTACTTTGACCTGATCTACTTCTAAAACAGCGATTGTATTGATGTGACGAGGTAAAATCCCCAGCTCACCATCAATGGTCTTTACGGAAACAAATGCAGCATGGTGATCATAAATAAGACCATCCGGTGTCACGATTTGTACTGTCATTTGAGCCATCATTCACCTCTTAGAATCCCATTTTCTCAGCCTTGGCCAATACATCCTCGATGGACCCCACACCACGGAAGGCGTCTTCTGGCAACTTATCGTGCTTGCCTTCAAGAATTTCCTTGAAGCCACGAACCGTTTCAGCTACTGGTACATAAGAGCCAGGCTGGCCGGTAAACTGCTCTGCCACATTGAAATTTTGTGACAGGAAGAACTGGATCCGACGCGCACGCGCAACCAGAGTCTTCTCATCATCTGACAACTCATCCATACCAAGGATAGCAATGATATCCTGCAATTCATGATAACGTTGCAGAACCCGCTTAACCTCTGCTGCCACTGCATAGTGCTCCTCTCCTACAATCTCAGGAGAAAGGGCACGCGAGCTGGAAGCCAAGGGATCCACGGCTGGATAAATCCCCAGCTGAACCAATTTCCGTTCTAGGTTGGTCGTAGAGTCCAAGTGAGCAAAAGCTGTCGCTGGCGCTGGGTCAGTATAGTCATCCGCTGGCACATAGATAGCCTGGATAGAAGTAACGGAACCTTTCTTGGTTGAGGTAATCCGTTCTTGTAACTGTCCCATTTCTGTCGCAAGTGTTGGTTGGTAACCAACGGCTGACGGCATACGCCCCAAGAGGGCAGATACTTCCGAACCAGCCTGCGTGAAGCGGAAGATGTTGTCAATAAAGAGCAGCACGTCCTGACCTTCCACATCACGGAAATATTCCGCGATAGTCAGTCCGGTAAGAGCAACCCGCATCCGAGCTCCTGGCGGTTCATTCATCTGACCAAAGACCATAGCCGTCTTTTCGATAACGCCAGACTCTTTCATTTCCCAGTAGAGGTCATTCCCTTCACGCGTCCGTTCACCAACACCTGTAAAGACAGAAATCCCCCCGTGTTCTTGGGCAATATTGTGAATCAATTCCTGAATCAGGACTGTTTTCCCTACTCCGGCACCACCAAAGAGACCGACTTTCCCACCTTTCAGATAAGGAGCTAGAAGGTCGATAACCTTAATCCCTGTTTCCAGAATTTCTGATGAAGTCGATAGTTCATCAAAGGTCGGTGCCTTCTTATGAATCGGCTGGCGCTCTGCATCCTCTGCAAAAGGCGCATCCAAGTCAATAGTGTCTCCTAGGACATTGAACACCCGCCCCAGAGTTTCCTTGCCAACTGGCACAGAAATCGGACGACCAGTATCCAAGACCTCCAAACCACGCGTCAAACCATCGGTCGACTCCATGGCAATGGTCCGCACCACACCGTCACCAAGCTCAAGAGCTACTTCAAGGACGATTTTTGATTTTTTCTCATCATTTTTATAGACTACAAGTGCATTATTTATCTCAGGTAGCTTGTCTCCAGCAGCAAACGCAACGTCTACGACCGGCCCGATAACCTGAGCAATTTTGCCTGAGCTCATGTTTTTTCCCTCGTTTAATTTCTAATTCATTTGTGGCCTTATTCTAGGGCACTTGCACCCGCCACGATTTCAGTAATTTCCTGCGTAATGGCAGCCTGCCGAGCGCGGTTGTACTGAATAGTCAAATCACTGATGACCTTTTTAGCATTGTCTGTCGCTGTCTGCATAGCAGTCATACCGGCAGCATTCTCAGCCGTCTTGGCATCAATAATGGCACCGTAAATCATACTCTCTGCAAACTGGGGCAGCAGTTGGTCCAAGATAGAATCCCGACTGGACTCCAGTTCCAGATTCAGCGTATAATCTTCATCCGCTTCATTGGGGTCCAAGTCAATGATTGGCAGCATCTGCTCCACCCGCATCTGACTGGTCAGACTGTTGACATGGTGGTTATAGCAGACATAGAGCTCATCGAAGAGCTCATTCTGATACATCTCAATGGTCTTGCTAATGATTTTACGAACCTCATCAAAGCTAGGCTGATCTGCTAGACCACGCAGTTCATAAACCGGCTGAATGCCCCGAGCTCGGAAGAAATCAGCACCGACACTTCCGATACAGATGACTTCAAAGTCCTCTCCTGTCGGATGGTACTCAGCTTTCAGCTCCATCAATGCCTTGAGAATGGTTGCATTATAGCCACCTACCAGACCGCGGTCAGAAGTAATGACAATATAGGCTGATTTCTTGACTGGCCGACTGATTAACATTGAGTGATGACGGGCATTTTCTGCCTCGTGGCCATGCAGCATATCCGTAACTAACTTACGCACTTTCTGGGCATAGACCTGAAAATTCTTAGCTGCTTCCTCAGACTTTCCCAGCTTTGCAGCAGAAACCATCTGCATGGCATTGGTGATTTGACTGGTGTTTTTCGTGGATGCAATTTTATTTTTAATATCATTTAATGAAACTGCCATCTGACACCTCTATTCTTATTTGAAGTTAGACTGATCTATAAACTCAGTAATGGCAGCATCCAAGACTTCCTCACTTGGAAGGTCTTTCGTTGTCCGAATGGTTTCATAAATGCTTTCTTGATGTGCATCAAAGTAGGCAAATAATTCTGACTCAAAGCGCAGAATATCATCTACTGGCACACTGTCTAAGAAACCATGGGTCAAAGCATAGAGAATCACCACCTGCTTTTCAACTGGCAGCGGCTCATGAATCGGCTGCTTCAAGACTTCTACAGTCCTACGGCCACGATTGAGCTTGGCCTGCGTTGCCGCATCCAAATCACTACCAAACTTAGTGAAGGCCTCAAGCTCCCGATAAGAAGCCAGATCGATACGCAAAGTTCCAGCTACTTTCTTCATAGCCTTGATTTGGGCAGAGCCCCCAACCCGTGATACAGAAGAACCTGCATCAATGGCCGGACGTACCCCAGCATTGAACAAGCTGTCGCTGAGGAAAATTTGTCCGTCAGTGATTGAAATCACGTTGGTCGCGATATAGGCCGAAATGTCTCCTGCCTGCGTTTCAATAAATGGCAGAGCTGTAATCGAACCACCGCCCAGCTCATCAGAAACCTTGGCTGAACGCTCCAAGAGACGGCTATGCAGATAGAAAACATCTCCAGGAAAGGCCTCACGGCCTGGCGGACGACGGAGCAGGAGGGACAATTCACGATAGGCCACCGCCTGCTTGGACAAGTCATCATAGACAATCAAAACATGCTTGCCATTGTACATGAACTCTTCTGCCATCGCTACACCAGCATAAGGCGCCAAGAAAAGTAAAGGCGACGGCTGTGAAGCAGAGGCTGTCACGACAATCGTATAGTCCAAAGCACCATACTGACGCAGCGTTTCTACCTGTGTACGGACGGTAGATTCTTTCTGACCAATCGCCACATAGATACAAATCATATCCTGACCTTTCTGGTTCAGGATGGTATCAATAGCAATGGTCGTCTTCCCAGTCTGACGGTCCCCGATAATCAGCTCCCGTTGGCCACGGCCAATCGGAACCAAGGCATCAATTGCCTTGAGACCTGTCTGCAAAGGCTCAGATACTGACTTACGCTGCATGACACCCGGAGCCGGTGTTTCAACCGGACGTGTCTTGTCTGTGACAATGTCACCAAGTCCATCGACAGGACGACCCAGCGGATCAACAACCCGCCCAATCAAGGCCTCTCCCACAGGAACTTCCATGATTTTACCAGTCCGGCGAATGGTATCTCCCTCGCGAATGTCTGTAAAGTCTCCCAAGATGATAATCCCAACATCGGTTGACTCTAGATTTTGCGCCATACCATAAGAGCCATTTTCAAAGATTAAGAGCTCTCCGCTCATAGCCTTATCCAGTCCATGAGCGCGCGCAATTCCATCACCAATATAAGTGACGACCCCTGTTTCTGTGACGTCAAAATTTGGCTGGAAATTTTCAATTTGTTGCTTAATTAAAGCGCTGATTTCTTGTGCGTTAATCGCCAAAATTCACACCACTTTCTATTTCAATTTTTCTTTTACGACTTGCAATTGACGTTTTATGCTTGCATCAATTGTTTTGTTATTGGCAGAGATGACAAAGCCGCCAATCAAGCTACTGTCCAATTCTTCCTTGAGCGAGCGGACCTTTAGGCCCATCTTCTGCTCAATAATCGGCCGAATCTTCTCCTTCTGACTGGCTGTCAAAGGCTGAACAGAGCGTAGCGTCACCTCAAACTCATTGCTGATCTTTTCAAGCTGGTGCTGACTCTCCAGCACAATCTCATAAAAGAGGTCCTCACGATGATTGAGAATGACGATTTCAATCAGATTATCAAGCAGCTGGGAGCCTGAGTTTTGAAAGAGCCGCAGACTCTTTTCTTTCTCGTGGTCACTGATGCCGATATGTGACAAAAAGTCAGCAAGGCCGGTCTCCGCGAAAACAGCCTTAATCTGACTCAGTTTTTCAAAAACATCTTCTTGCTGACCTTTTTCAAAGACCGTCTGAACAAAAGGCAAAGCATATTTCTCAATGATTGCATATTGCTTCTTATCCATCAGGCATCTCCTAACTGTTTGATATAGCGGTCAATGAGCTCGCTCTGAGCTTCCTTATCCAGCTCCTGACTCAAAATCTTACTAGCCAGAGTCACTGTCAAGTCGGCCACTTCTCCTTTGATGCTGCTCATAGCCTCTGCCTTATTTTGGGCAATTTCCTGATTGGCTTTAGCCTTCAAGCGCCCTGCTTCTTCTGCTGCATTAGCTAGGATTCCAGCCTTATTCTTCTCAGCTGTCTCCTTAGCAGTCTCAACGATAGAAACTGCTTCGACCCGACTACCTGCCAGAGCTTCCTCGCGCTTTTGCGCCAAGTCTTCAGCTTTCTTACGGGCCGATTCCGCACCGTCAATATCGTCTGAAATCTTTTGAGCACGCTGATCTAAAATCCCGATAATATTGCCCCAAGCAAACTTCTTAATGAGAAATACTAAAAGAAGAAAGGAGCCGGCAATCAAGATAAAGTTGCCAATAATTTCACCTACGGTTATATTCATTTTATCTATCCTTTCTTTTTATTCTACCTCACCATTAATTTTTTTACCAAGATACATAGATGTTAGCATGGTAAAAACATAGGCTTGGATACAGGAAATAAAGATGGAAAAACCAGTCCAAACCATGTTCATAATAAAGGCAATCGGATACCAATACGCCGCTTGATGTGCCCAAGTCAAGAGCAAACCAGCCAATACTTCACCTGCAAAAATGTTTCCATAAATCCGCAAGGCTAGAGAAGCAAAATTGGTAAATTCTTCCAAGATATTCATGGGTGTCATGATACCCGGAGTCACAAAACCTTTTAGATATCCTTTTATCCCTTGACGTCGAACTCCTTCAACATGACAGAAAATCGTCACCAAAAGAGAGAAACCCAGGTCAAAAGCGAGATTGGCTGTCGGCGATGTCCAGAGATTAAAGCCATTGGTTGTCTGAACCTTAGCCATCAATCCCAAGTTATTCGCCACAGCCACGAAAAGAAAGAGGGAGAATAGAAAAAGCGAGTAATTCTTCATATAATGCTCGCCAACGTTTCCCTTGGTAAAATCAATGACAAAATCATAGATATATTCCAAAGCATTCTGCTTTCTTGACGGCTTAATCGTCATCTTTCGACTTGCCCAATAAACAAGTCCAAAAGTTACAAACACCGTCAGCAGAGTCATGGCCAGCAGGGTCAAATCAAAGGTCACAGGACCGACATTGATAGTTGGATTGATACTTTCTTCCAACAGATGACACCCCCTTTTCTAAAGAGAATTCTTTCTTATTTGATAACAAAGGCCATAGCCAGCGTTACAAAGAAAGTACCTTCGACAAAGGCAATTCCCAAGATTAGGAGGCTTCTCAATTGACCAATCATTTCTGGCTGACGAGACGCTGCCTTAAATAAATTACTCATAATCAAACCTTCAGCAATTGATACGCCAAAGCAGGCAAAACAAAGTCCTAAATATGTTAAATTCATGATGACTTCTCCTTAATATTTTTTAATTACTTCCTTAGTTTACTCCTAAAATATCGAATAGTCAATCTTTTACACACTTGTAAGCGTTTTTTGTTTTTTTCTTTTGTTATATAAAATTTTTTACCAAAATCAATTGAATAACTATCAACATACAAACTATTCTGCTATATAAATAAGAAGAAACTGTCTAGAATTTTACTTATTTCCTATATTTTTAAAAGAAAAAAGAGCAAAGCGATTATTTGCTCTTGATTTTTCTATAGTTATGGATGGCTGACAATCAGCTGCAAATCTCCAGACAAGGTCCATTCTGTGACGTCGCTTGGCAGGATGAAATGCTCTCCTTTTTCGAGTGGGTAGACTGCTCCATCAACTTCCAGCTCACCGACACCTTCCAAGACACTAACCAAGCTATAGTCTGCTGTCTTTTTAAAATTAACTGAACCAGTAATATCCCACTTGTAAACAGCAAAGAAGTCATTGGCCACCAAAAGAGTAGAAGTCAAACTATCTGCCTGAATGGTAACAGGACGGCTATTGGCTGGCTCACCGATAGTCAAAACATCAATAGACTGCTCCAAATGCAGTTCACGAAGATTGCCAGCATCGTCCTTGCGATCAAAATCATAGACACGATAGGTTGTATCACTGGACTGCTGAGTTTCTAAAATCAAAATCCCCGAGCCAATGGCATGCATGGTTCCGCTTGGTACATAGAAGAAATCGCCAGCTTTTACTGGAATTTTAGTCAGGAGACGGTCCCAGTCCTTGCTCTCAATCTGCTGGCGCAGCTCTTCCTTGCTCTTGGCATTGTGACCGTAAATAATCTCTGCTCCTTCGTCTGCAGCTATGACATACCAGCATTCAGTCTTACCAAGCTCCCCTTCGTGCTCTAGTCCATAGGCATCATCAGGATGGACCTGAACACTGAGCCAGTCATTGGCATCTAAAATCTTGGTCAAAAGCGGAAAGACTGGCTCTGGGCGATTGCCAAAAAGCTCACGGTGCTCGGCATAGAGAACGTCTAGATTCTGGCCGGCAAATCGTCCGTTCTTGACGGTTGACACACCATTGGGATGAGCCGAGATTGCCCAGTACTCCCCTACATGGTCGCTGGGAATTTCATAGCCAAAGACATCGCGCAGCTTGGTGCCGCCCCAAATCTTCTCCTGCATCACAGACTGTAGAAATAATGGTTCTGACATAGTATTCTCCTTAAATATTTTTTACATCCAGCAAGGAATAGCCCTTGGTGTCAAAACGGTTGTTGCTGCTTCTATTATAATATAGCTGGAGGCCCTTTGTCTACTCTCTGCCGAAAACAGGTCCTTTATAATAAAAAAAGTAAAATTCCCCAGAAAATGCCGCAAAGATAGCCTACTAGAACATCCTTTGGATAGTGCACTCCGCCAATCACACGCACTAGGGCCAGCCCTGCTGAAAGCAAGAGGCAGAGGAGTCCCGGCAACCAGAAAAAGTAGAGTAGGCACATGGAAATAATAGTCGCCGAAAAGACATGGCGGCTGGGCATGGACTTGCCTGATGTATCCTTGGCTAGCAAGGGCTGAATAGGCCATTTCTCGTAAGGGCGTGCTTGATTCAGCTGTTTGCGAATAGCTGATAACAGACCAAATCCGATAGCTGGCAGGAAGAAAAAAGCAAGCAGCCCTTTCCAGCCTTCTGCCAGAAAGGCACTGATTAGAACTAGACCATAAACAATAGGTATGAACAGGGTCATTCCCCTATTGAAGTAAACCAGCCCTTTCAGCCACTGAGGGCGGCTACGAAAGGGAGCCGTTAATTGTTGATAAAAAATGGTGTAGTCTTTCATGCTTGCTTACCCTGCTTTTCTAAAAGTTGGACTCTCATACTTTCTCTACTATAGCATATTTCTCGACAAGATGGTAGATGAATAGCAAAAGAGACTGAGACCCAGGCCCCAATCTCTTATTGTTCATGTTTTCTGAAGAGTATTATTTCTCCAAGTTCCAGATTTCCTTGGCATATTGCTCAATGGTATCATCTGAAGTAAACTTGTCAGACGTAGCGATATTGATCAAGCTCATACGAGCCCATTTTTCTTTGTCACGATAGAGAGCATCAATCTTCTCTTGAGCTTCTACATAGGCATGGAAGTCTTCCAAGAGGAAATATTCATCATTGTGGGTGATGAGGGCTTCGTAGATTTCTGAGCCTTCTTCACGGACGTTTGGAATGGTGCCGTTGACAAAGGTATCGACTACCCGGCGAATGTCTGGATTGCTCTCATAGACACCGCGTGAGTAGTAATCGTGGCGGGCATAGTGCTCGTAAACCTCGTCCTTGTCCATCCCAAAGATGACAATGTTGTCGTCACCAACCTCGTCCTTGATTTCGATATTGGCTCCGTCCAGAGTGGCCAAGGTAATGGCACCTGTCATCATGAACTTCATGTTGGAAGTACCAGAAGCTTCCTTGGAAGCCAGAGAAATCTGCTCTGATACATCCGCAGCTGGAATGATGAGCTCAGCCAGGCTGACGCGGTAGTTTTCTAGGAAAACCACCTTGAGTTTGCCTTGCAGGCTTTCATCCTTGTTGACCAGATTAGCCACTTCATTGATCAGCTTGATAACAGACTTGGCAAAGTGGTAGCCTGGAGCAGCCTTGGCACCGAAGATAAAGACGCGCGGCACCATATCCTTGTCAGGATTGTCCTTGAGGTCCCAATAAAGCTTGATGATATGAAGCAGGTTGAGCAACTGACGTTTATAAGCGTGGAGCCGTTTCACCTGCACATCAAAGATGGCTTCTGTAGAAACTTCTACTCCTGTTGATTCCTTGATGAAGTCAGCCAGACGGGCCTTGGCTTCCTGCTTCACTCGGTAGAAATCACCCAGCACTTGCTGATCATCCTTGAATTCCAAAAGCTTACGCAGCTCATGGATATCACTTCTCCAGCCCTTACCAATTAGTTTATCAATCTCAGCTGACAGAGGCTCATCCGCAATCTGCAGCCAGCGGCGCTGGATAATCCCGTTGGTCTTGTTGTTAAACTTCTCTGGGTAAATGCTGTAGAAATCACGCAAGGTGTCTTCTTTGAGCAGTTCGGTGTGAAGTTTGGCAACCCCGTTAATCGAATGACCGCCAATGATGGCTAAGTGGGCCATGTGGATTTGATTGTCTTTGACAATCCGAGTGTTTTCGATGACTTGCGGATCAAGGCCACGCCCAGCCATTTCAGCTACATAGCGGTTGTCGATTTCTAGGATAATCTGATAAACCCGCGGCAGGACATTCTTAAAGAGCTCTGCATCCCATTTTTCCAAGGCTTCAGACAAGATGGTATGGTTGGTATAGCTCATAGTCTTAACCGTAGCATTCCAAGCATCTGCCCATTCCAAATCGTACTCATCCATCAAGAGACGCATAAATTCAGCCGGTGCGACAGCTGGGTGGGTATCGTTGATATGGACAGAGACCTTTTCATGGATATCCTTGAGCGGACGACCTTGCTTGAGGTAGGATTTGATAATGGTCTGCAGACCTGCACTGGTCATAAAGTATTCCTGAATTAGGCGCAGCTCTTTTCCTTCGTAGCTAGAGTCGTCTGGATAGAGAATAGCAGTGATGTCTTGCACCCGGCGACGAGCTTCAATGGTCGGATAATCCAGTTCATGCTCTTCTGGGATTTCAACATCCCAAAGACGGAGATTGTTGACATTATCATTGCCAAAGCCAATCTGCGGCACATCGTAAGGAACGGCCCGCAAGATTTTGGAATTCTCATAAAGAGGCACAATCCGGCCCTTTTCATTAGCATGTAGGGAAACATTTCCGAAGATTTTAACATCAACAATATCATGGTCCTTACGGGTTTCCCAGACATTGCCCAGACTGCCAAACCAATCATCAGGAATTTCTACCTGATAGCCATCTACGATGCGTTGCTTAAAGAGACCATAGCGATAGCGAATCCCATTTCCAAAGCCAGGATAGCCAGTGGTTGCCAGCGAGTCCATAAAGGCAGCCGCCAAGCGGCCCAGACCGCCATTGCCCAAGGCCATGTCATACTCAGCATTCTTAACATCCTCAAAGTCAACGCCCAAATCAGCAAAGCCTTCCTTGACCGTATCGAGGATACCTAAGTTGAGCAGATTGGTTTCCAGCATGCGTCCTGGAAGAAACTCGATAGAAAAGTAATAAGCTGTCTTTTGCTGCTGCTCAATCAACTGATTACGGCGCTCCAGCCATAGGGGCGTGATATACTTGCGGACAGTGCTGGCTAAGGCCTGAAAAAGCTCCACTGAAGTCGCATCGGCAACCTTAATCAGCGTTCGTTCGTGCAGCATGTCCTTAAAATCTCTAATAAAACGTTCTTTTGTCAGTTCCATGGTGGGTGGTTATCTCCCTTTCTTAAAAGTGGGAAACAGTTTTTAAACGCAGGAATACTTTTTTTCAATCAAGATGAGAAGTACTCGCTTCAGCCACAAGCTAAAAACAGAGCTCCAAAACAGTATGATAATATATAAAAATGTAATTCTCACGGAAATCCTCCCTTGTCCCATGGACAAGAGAGGATTTGTTTACACTGATTCCGAAGTAAATGTTATAGAAGTGATTGATATAAATCACTGTAAGCCTGGCTAGCTGTATCCCAAGAGAAGTCTCTCTCCATCGCCTGCTCTTGCAGAGATTTCCAAGCTTCCTTGTCATCGACATAAAGCCTGAGTGCTTCCTTGAAGGTCCAAGTCAGCCAGTAGCCAGAAAAGTTATTGAAGCTAAAGCCAGTTCCCTGTCCTGTATAGGCATTGTAAGGCTCTACGGTATCACGCAGACCGCCCACTTCGTGCACCAAAGGCAAGGTTCCATAGCGCATAGCCATCATTTGTGACAGGCCACAAGGCTCGAAGCGGCTTGGCATGAGGAAAATATCGCTGGCAGCGTAAATCTCCTGAGCCAAGGTCACATCAAAGAGGATGTTAGCTGAAAGCTTATCAGGATAGGCATGACCAAACCAAGCGAAAGCCTGCTCAAAAGCTGGATCGCCTGTTCCCAAGAGGATAATCTGCACATCTTCCTGCAGGAGATTGTGCAGCTCTTCCACTACCAAGTCAAAGCCTTTCTGACGTGTCAGGCGGGAAACAATCCCAACAACCGGCACATCGTCACGCACAGGCAGACCAACTCGCTCTTGTAAAGCTCGCTTGTTTTCTAGTTTACCAGATAAGTCAGATTTGTCAAAGTGGTGAGCTAATAGCGGATCCGTTTCTGGATTATAGATATCTGTATCAATCCCATTGACAATTCCGACCAGCTTACCGGACTCCATCCGCAGGATTTGATCCAAATTGCAACCAAATTCTGGTGTACGGATTTCACCTGCATAGCTTGGCGATACAGTTGTCACTCGATCCGCATATAGAATACCAGCCTTCATCCAGTTGAGACAGTCATTCCAACGTAGGGTTCCGTCTGCATAGCGCTCATAACCCACTCCAAACAGTTCCCAAAGCATACTATCAGGGAATTGACCTTGGAACTCCAGATTATGGATGGTTAAGACAGTCTTGATATTCTGATAGGCTTGAATCCAATGGTATTTTTCCTTAACCAAGAAAGGAATCATAGCTGTATGATAATCGTGAACATGCAGAACATCCGGAATGAAATCAATCCGCTCCATCAGCTCTACGGCTGCTAACTGGAAGTAAGCAAAACGCTCACCATCATCAAAATCCCCATAAACATGGCCACGGAAGAAATAATGCTGATTGTCAATAAAATAGAAGGACACACCGTTCAAGACCAGTCGCTTGACCCCGACGTACTGGCGGCGCCAACCAACACTGACTTCAAAGTAGAAAAGGTCTTCCACTTGGTCGCCAAATTTAGCATGGGTCATGTCATAGTAAGGCAGAATAACACCAACTTCATGGCCAGCCTTGACCAGTGATTTGGGGAGAGCGCCGATAACGTCTCCCAAACCACCTGTCTTAGAAAATGGGGCTCCTTCTGCTGCTGCAAATAAAATCTTCATCGAATTATGTCCTCTGTAACTTTTTGGCCCTTCTTGACTACGATTGGGTCTTCTGCTGTTCCTCGAATCACCACTCCTTCGGCAATTTCAACACCCTTATCCACAATCGCGTACTCAACAGTTGCATTTTCTCCAACTTTGACTCGAGGGAAGAGAACACTGGATTTAACACTGCTTCCAGTCTTAATCTTGGTATTCCGTGAAATCACAGAATCGATGACTTCACCTTCCACAATGCTTCCTGACGCAAACTGGGAGCGAGATACTTTTGAAGACTCAGCATAGTAAGTTGGCTCTTCATTCTTAACCTTGGTGTAAATCTTTTGGTTCGGACTGAAGAGAGAGTAGAATTTTTTACTTTCAAGCATATCGATATTGGATCTGTAGTAGGTCTCTACAGAATAGATATTCGCCAGATAGCCTGTATATTCGTAGGCAAATGCCCCTTCCTGAGTTGCTAAATCACGCAGGACATAGCGCAGTTTTTGGGGATGCTCTTTCTTAGCTTCTTCTTCCAGTTTTTCAATCAGCCATGGAGTATCTACCACAAAGATGTCTGTAGACATATTGAAGAGCTCAGTATTTTCTCGGCCATCAAAGAGTTTATGCCCTCTGACATGGTCCGTTTCGTCAATATCTAGGACAGCATTCACATCCGAAATATTTTCCTTATGCAATTTCTTATAGACAACTGTAATCGGCTGCTCTGTTGTATTGTGCAAGTGGAAAACTTGATTGAGGTCAATATTAACCAAGATATCGCAGTTGAGAGCGACCGTTTGGTTGGAACCAGAGCGTTTGAGGTAGATCAAAAGCTGCTTATAGTATTCCTCACCGACTGTAGAGCTTTCTACACGGGTATTGTAGATTCCCAGGTAATAGTGGCTAAGCAAAGTAGACAATCCCCACTCACGACCAGAACGAATATGGTCAAAGACAGAGCTGATATTATCCTGCTGGAAGATACCAAAGACACTGCGGATACCAGCATTGGCAAGACTTGAAAGCGGGAAGTCAATCAAGCGGTATTTCCCACCGAATGGCAAGCTGGCTACTGGACGATGATTTGTCAGAGTTGACATATCATGGAAGCCGACTGTGTTTCCTAAAATTGCTGAATATTTATCAATCTTCATCTTTTGGTACCCCCACTTTCTCGTTGTATCCGACAACATATACTTCCTCTGTACCATCAATCTCTACACCATCAGAGATGATAGCACCTTCGCCGATAATGGCCCGCTTAATCTTAGCGTCTTTGCCAATAACAGCTCCACTCATGATGACAGAGTCTTCAATGACTGCGCCCTTTTTGACCTGAGCGCCAGTAGAAAGAATAGAGTGTTTTACTGTACCGTCAACGAAACAGCCATCAACGACCAGCGAATCTTCTACATGGGAATTTTCACTGATGAAGTTTGGCGGAGAAATCAAGTTGCGAGAATAAATTTTCCAGCGACGATTGCGGCTATCCAGAGCATTTTCTGGGCTGATGTATTCCATGTTGGCTTCCCAGAGAGACTCTACTGTACCAACGTCTTTCCAATAGCCTGCAAAATCATAAGCATAAACGCTTTCGCCAGATTCAAGGTAGTTAGGGATAACATTCTTACCAAAGTCAGACATATCCACATTGCTCTTTTCAGCAGCTACCAGCATATTGCGCAGACGCTGCCAATCAAAGATATAAATCCCCATAGAAGCCTTGGTTGACTTAGGATTTGCTGGTTTTTCTTCAAATTCAACAATCCGATTATTAGCATCTGTATTCATGATTCCAAAACGGCTGGCTTCTTTGAGAGGCACATCCAGAACGGCAACTGTCAGGCTGGCATTGTTGTCCTTGTGAGACTGAAGCATGTCATCATAGTCCATCTTGTAGATATGGTCCCCAGACAAAATCAGGACATATTCAGGATTGATGCTGTCGATATAGTCGATATTTTGGTAAATCGCATGGCTGGTACCTTCAAACCAGCGATTTCCTTCGCTCGCAGAATAAGGCTGAAGAATGGATACGCCTGAGTTAATACCATCGAGACCCCAGCTAGAACCATTTCCGATATGACTGTTCAGAGCTAATGGCTGGTATTGAGTAATGACACCGACATTGTGAATACCGGAGTTGGCACAGTTAGACAAGGCGAAGTCAATAATACGATAGCGGCCGCCAAACTGTACCGCTGGTTTTGCGATACTCTGTGTGAGCTTTCCAAGACGAGTTCCTTGCCCGCCGGCAAGAATCAAAGCTAGCATTTCATTCTTCATAGACTATTACTCCTTTGTGGAATCTTTTTTAACATTTTTGCGAGCAATCCGACGCTTGATCTTCCAGATGCTGGCTCCAAGAGCTGGCAGTGTAAAGGTCAAGGTCTGTGGATAATCTTTCCAAAGTCCTTCTTGAGACTGAACTGTTTCGTTATGTTCCTTCCAAACACCTCCCCATTCTTCTAATTCAGTGTTCCATACCTCTTCATAAATGGCTTCCACTGGAACACCAATGGTAAAGTTCTTCCGCTCTACCGGCGCCATATTAAATACACAAACTAACATATCTCCTTTTTCCGTCTTACGGATAAAAGAGAGGACACTTTGATCAGTATTATCCGCATCAATGATTTCGATGCCATCATAGCTCAGATCAATTTCCCAAAGCGGACGATTGTCTTTATAGAAAGCATTGAGCGTAGCAGTAAAGCCCTGCATCTTCTTGTTCATCTGATCGTCCAGATTAGACCATTCTAGCTGCTCTTCTGACTTCCATTCTAGGAACTGACCAAATTCTGAGCCCATAAAGAGCAGTTTCTTGCCCGGATGGCAGATTTGGTAGGTCAGCAAGTTGCGGAGCCCTGCAAATTGATTGTAACGGTCACCCCACATCTTGTGCATAAGACTCTTCTTGCCGTGGACCACTTCATCATGCGAGAATGGCAGGAGGAAGTTTTCAGAGAAAGCGTACATAAAGCTGAAGGTCACTAGATTAAAATCGTACTTACGATAAATCGGATCTTCCTCGTAGAAGCGAAGGATATCATTCATCCAACCCATATTCCACTTGTAATCAAATCCAAGACCACCCAGCTCTCTCATACCAGTAATCTTGGTTTCTGAAGAGCTTTCCTCTGCAATCATCATGACATCAGGATGGGCTAATTTGATAACCGTATTGAGGCGTTGCAGGAAGTAATAGCCCTCATAGTTACGATTGCCTCCATCTTTATTTGGCTGCCATGGACCGCTGTCATAGTCCAGATAGAGCATGTTGCTGACAGCATCAACCCGAATCCCATCCAGATGGTAAAAATCAATCCAGAATTTAATACTGGAAATCAAGAAAGACTGAACCTGATTCTTGCCCAAATCAAAGTTGAGAGCACCCCAGCCATAGTTATGAGCCCGGTCGTGATCCTGATACTCGAAAGTCGGTGTCCCATCATAGTAGGCCAGAGCATCATCATTAATAGTGAAATGACCTGGTACCCAGTCTACAATGACACCGATATTGTTCAAGTGACATTCTTCGACAAAGTCTTGAAATTCCTCAGGTGTGCCATAGGTGTGCTCAAAGGCAAAGTAGCCCATGAGCTGATAGCCCCAGCTAAGTCCCAGCGGATGAGCCATAAGCGGCATGAATTCCACATGTGTGTAGTTCATCTCCACCAGATAAGGAATCAAGTCTTCTTTTAACTGGGCAAAGCTATAAGGACTGCCGTCTTCATTGCGTTTCCACGAGCCGGCATGCACTTCATAGATATTGACCGGCCGAGAGAAGAAGCCCCAACGCTTCCGGCGTGCCAGCCAAAGACCATCTTTCCACTTTTTCTCAGGAATAGTGCGGATAACTGCTCCCGTGCCTGGACGCTCTTCCAGATAGATAGCCAGCGGATCAATTTTTAAAATTTCCTGACCACTGCTGCGCTTGATATTGTACTTGTAAATATCTCCTTCCTTAGGCAGCTCTGTGAAGACTTCCCAAACGCCCGCTTCATTTCGGACCATAGGAATCTGCTCTTCATACCAATTGGTGAAATCTCCAATCAAATGGACACTCTGAGCATTAGGCGCCCAAACGCGGAAAGAGTAGCCAGACTTGCCGTCCACTTCATCCTGATGCGCCCCTAGATAATGCTGTAAATGAAAGTTTTCACCTGTTGTAAAGGTTCTTAATGCTTCGTTCTTATCCATGCGATCACCTTTCTATTTGTAAGCGTTTTCTATAATACTATTCTACATTATTTTTATCTCTTTTTCAAGTAAATTTCAAATATCCTTACGGAAAATTACTAAAACCGAACATTAGCCGAAATTAGGAATAAATAAGATAGAAACCACTGCATTTTGTATCCCTTAATTATTTTTCATTCCTTTTTCTCTAAATATAGCCCCCTACTCCAGACAAGAAAAAGATGAAAATTTTCATAAAGATATAGACCAATATGTAAATTTACATTTTAAAATAATAAGTAATTAAATATATAAATACTTGGTTCTTTTCAAATGGTCCGATAATCTTGTTAGATTTACAAGTTCATCAAAGTAAGAAAAAAGGCCGCACAAAGCCGCCTTTCTCATTATTTCACATCAAACACGATGGATTTCACTTGTGTCATGGCTTCGATACTGTAACGAATCCCTTGCACTCCAGCTCCAGACCCCTTAACACCAAGGAATGGGAAGTTATCTGGACCACGTTGGGTCTTATTATTGATATGTACAGTACCCACTTCCAGTTTTTCAGCTATTTCAAATGCTTTCGGGAAATCATTTGTAAAGACTGAAGATTGAAGACCAAATTCTGACTGGTTACAGATCTGGATAGCCTCTTCAACGGAAGTCACACGAATAATCGGAAGAACAGGACCAAATGGCTCTTCCCAAGCTACTTTCATATCCAGTGTCACATGGTCAAACAAGGCAGGCCAGATGAGATTTGCTTCACGTTTGATTTCTGTCAAGGCTGACGCTCCCTTTTCTTGAGCATCTTCAATCAAGCCCCAGATGAAATCTGCTGATGCATGATCAATGACTGGTGTGATATCCGCATTATCAAAGGGATCACCAACCGTCAGTTTCTCTACCTCTGCCTTAATCAGCGCCGCTAATTTATCTGCCACGCTCTCCATGACAATTACACGCTTGATGGCCGTACAGCGCTGACCGGAATAGCTGTATGCCCCACCAACAATCTGCTTAGCTGCATGTTCCAAGTCAGCATCTTCCAGCACAACTGCAGCATCCTTACCACCCAATTCAAGCATAATTGGACGCATACCAGCCAACTTACCGATGCGTTCACCGATTGGAGTGGAGCCCGTAAAGTTAATGTAGTTTACTTCCTTATGCTCAATGATGTAGTCCCCGATTTCTGAACCACGGCCAGTGATGGTATTGAAAACACCAGCAGGCAGACCTGCCTCAGCAAAAGCCTGAGCCAAGAGCAGACCAGAGATTGAACCTTGAGTAGGTGGCTTAAACATCACGACATTTCCGCCGATAAGAGCAGGAGCAATTTTCGAAGCTGACAGATTAACTGGATAGTTGAATGGCGCAATAGCTAATACAACTCCTACAGGCTCACGGCGGACTACAGCTAGTTTTTTCTTGCTGGCAGCTTCAAAGCCACCACCTTCCATAACCTGACCGTGGATACGAATCCCCTCTTCAGCCGCATAGCGAATCAAGTCTGCTGTCCGGACTACCTCTCCGACTGCCGCTTTGATCCCCTTGGCAACTTCTTTAGCAAGGATTTCGCCAATCTTCTCCTGATCACGCTCCAAAATATCCGCAACCTTGTGCAAATAAGCTGCACGTTCAACTGCTGAAAGAGCTCTCCAAGCTGGCAAAGCTGCACGAGCGCTCGCCATAGCATAGTCTACCTCTGCCTGAGTCATGGCAGGAACTGTTCCTAAAGTTTCATTGTTGATAGGAGATGAGATGGTAATTTCATTTTCAGAAACTTTCCACTCTCCATTTATATAGTTTTTATATTGTGTCACTTGTCCCTCCAAAATTTTATTAAATATTATTTTACCAAATTTTCTGAAAATTTCAACTAAAATCCGTGAATTTAAGGAATTTTTTCACAAATTAAATAGATTATCTTAGTTCGTTCATATTCTACTTGCTTATTTGCTATTTTTTTCTTTGGCTTCCACTTTTTTCTCCCTCTTACTATGAGGCCACAACAAAAAAAGACCAGGAAATTTTTCCTGATCTGATCTTAATTTTTCAGATTAATCGAAGTCGAGATACTCTTTTTCAAGCTCAAGAACTTCTTCCATCGTTGCACATTCAGTCAGTGCACGCTGAGCCAGTTCTTGCATCTTCTTCGTATCCAGCTTCTTCATGAGACTACGAGTCCGAAGGACAGAAGTCGCGCTCATAGAGAATTCATCCAAGCCCATACCTACGAGCAATGGCACCGCTGTTTGGTCGCCAGCCATTTCTCCACACATACCTGCCCACTTGCCTTCAGCATGAGCCGCCTTGATAACATTGTTGATCAAGCGAAGGATAGATGGGTTGTAAGGTTGATAGAGGTAAGAGACTTGTTCATTCATACGGTCAGCTGCCATAGTGTACTGAATCAAGTCGTTGGTACCGATTGAGAAGAAATCTACTTCCTTGGCAAATTGATCAGCCAGCATAGCTGCTGCTGGGATTTCAATCATGATACCCACTTGGATATTATCTGCTACTGCAACACCTTCAGCCTGCAATTTAGCTTTTTCTCCGTCATAAACCGCTTTAGCTTTACGGAATTCTGTGAGAAGAGCTACCATTGGGAACATGATGCGCAATTGTCCATGTACAGAAGCACGCAAGAGAGCGCGGATTTGTGTACGGAACATAGCATCGCCAGTTTCAGAGATAGAGATACGCAAAGCACGGAAACCGAGGAACGGGTTCATTTCATGTGGCATATCGAAGTAAGGAAGTTCCTTATCACCACCGATGTCCATCGTACGAACAACAACTGGTTTTCCATTCATGCCTTCAAGCACAGCCTTGTATGCTTCATACTGCTCATCTTCTGTTGGAAAGTCTTGAGAATCCATATAAAGGAACTCAGTCCGGTAAAGACCAACTGCTTCTGCACCGTTAGCATTGACACCTTCAACGTCTTTTGGTGTACCGATATTGGCAGCCAATTCGAAGTGCTTGCCATCTGCCGTCACAGTCTGAGCATCTTTAAGCAATTCCCATTCAGCTTTTTGCTTAGCATAAGCCTCACCAGCTGCCTTGAATGCTGCGATTTGATCTTCAGTTGGGTTGATAATCACTTCACCAGTGATACCGTTAGCTGCAATCACATCGCCGTCTTTTACAAGCTCAGTAATGTTATTAGTTCCCAATACTGCTGCGATTTCAAGCGTACGCGCCATAATTGCAGAGTGGCTTGTCCGGCCGCCGATATTGGTCACAAAAGCTTTAACAAATTTCTTATCCAGCTGTGCAGTATCAGATGGAGTCAAGTCATGAGCAATGACAACTGATTCTTCATTGATAGACGCTGGGTTTGGCAATTTCTTGCCCAAAAGGTTAGCAAGAACACGTTTGGTCACGTCGCGGATATCTGCCGCACGTTCCTGCATATATGGATTGTCGTCCATGTTTTCAAAGAGAGTGATAAACATGTCCGTTACTTCTTTCAGACCAGCTTCTGCATTGGTCTTTTTCGCACGGATTGTTTCTTTGATTTGCCCAACCATTTCAGGGTCAGCAAGTACCATTAAGTGAGCGTCAAATACCTGAGCGGCTTCCTCACCAAGGCTATCTACTGCTTTCTCACGGATAACAGAAAGCTCGTTCTGTGAAGCTTCAAGAGCTGCATCCAAACGAGCCTCTTCTGCATTCGTATCTTCGACTGAAACAGTCTCAAATGATAAATCCGGTTGAACTAATAGATATGCCTTAGCAACGGCAACACCGTCAGATGCTGCAATTCCTTTAAGCATTTCTGTCATATTAAGCCAATCCTTCTTTTTCCATTGTTTCGGAGATTGCAGCGATGGCATCGTCTGCATCTGCACCTTCAGCTGAGATAACTACGTCTGCACCTTGACCTACACCAAGACTCATAACACCCATAATTGATTTCAGGTTTACTGATTTACCTTTGTATTCAAGCGTGATGTCTGAAGCGAATTTGCTAGCAGTTTGAACCAACAAAGTTGCTGGACGTGCGTGAATACCTGTTTCTGCTACAATGTGGAAATCTTTAGAAGCCATAGTTAGACTCTCCTTTTAAATAATTCTTTTTGAGTTATTGTGATAACCCTTACAAGTTGATATTATATCACCTTTTGAAATCTTTTTCAAGAATTTTATGGCCCGCTTACAAAATATTTCTTAGGAAATGAAAGCACTTCTTATTATATTGAAGGTAGAATTTCAAAGCTAAAGCCCACACTCACCAAGCTTTATTCAAAAATGACTTCCACCAAATTTTCAATCATAAAATCAAAAACTTGTTCAATATCAACAGGTAACTGATCCTTATGTGTAATGGTAGACATAGTTGCAAATAAAACAGAAATAGCTAAATCCTTATCAATCTTTAAACTTAGAAAGGACTGAGAAAAAATTTCTTCATTCAGACGAGCCGTTTGAGCATCAATTTCTTGTCGCTGTTCAAGACTCAGTTTATTATTAAAGTTTAAGTAATCAGGATTCTTTGTATCAAAGACAAATGTACTTTTTTCATACTCTTTAAAGACTGCCTTCAAAGCTTTAGACAGCCCCTCCTTTGATGGATTATCCTTCAAAATAGCTTCAAAAATGGAAAAAATCCTGTCTTGTGCATCGCGATAAACCTGAAAGAAGAGCTCTTCTTTATTTTTAAAAAAGGTATAAAAGGAACCTTTTGCAATCCCAACTTCTTGACAGAGAATATCAACACTCGTTTTCTTATAGCCAAAATTCATCCAGCTTTGACTGCAAGCATCCTTAAATTTTTCAATTAATATTCTCTTTTCTTCTATTGTAAACCCTTTTGGCATAGTTTTCCTTTCTTTTTAAAAATCGTATATGACTATTTACACAATTTCAGTCATATGGTATAATTGTTTTGTAGCTACTCGTTAAATATATCTTACTTTAGCTACAATTGCAATCTTTTTTATAGAAAAGAACTGATTTCTCTATTTCTTCTGTCTATTGAAGGCGCGCTATATTTAATAGAAAAGAAATAGAGGTTATAGACGGTCCAGTCTCTATTTTTACGAAAGGAAGACGCTATGAAGAAATTACTATTATTCATCTGCTCACTACTCCCTGTACTTAGCATTATCATTCCAAGCCCTGTATTGGCGGATAGTAAGACTTTACCTACAGGGGATAGCTATGAACAGATTGGTCAAAAGATAGAAGATTTTTATAAAAAAAATGAAAAGACATCCGCTGCTATGGAAACAGCTGTTTTTGATACAAATGGAACCATTTATCGAGGAAATTTCGGCTATATTGATAAGGAAAAACAGACCAAAGCTGATGATAGCACCATTTTTGAATGGGGTTCTATCACTAAGCTGACTGTCTGGATATCTGTCATGCAGCTCTGGGAAGAAAGAAAAATTGATCTTGAGACTGATATAAAAAACTACCTGCCCAAGGACTTTCTCAAACATTTAAATTTCGATAAACCTATTACTATGCTAGATTTGATGAATCATCAAGCCGGATTTGACGAGCAAAATACTTACCTAAAAGGGGATAAAAGTATTGAAGAACTGATGAAGACCAGACAACCCAATCAAGTATTTGAACCAGGTACAACTACTGCCTATTCTAACTTTGGTACCGGACTAGCCGCTTATATTGTTGAGCGAATTAGTGGACAATCATTTTCCGACTATACCCATGAGCACATCTTTAAACCCCTAGAGATGGAAAAAACGGCTATTTTGCCTGACTTGTCCGATAATGCATATGTCTATGAAAAACATAAAGAAGTCAAAAGCTATGATGCTAATGGAAATTATAAAAAAGATTCAGACTTTGAACTAAGTCTCTATCCTGTCGGTCGTGCCACAGGAACCTTAGATGACTTACAGAAATTTGCCCAAGCCCTTCTAAAAAAGAAAGAACTTTTCAAACATCCTGAGACTTGGAAGACTCTATATACTGCAAGCTCTACCTATCCAGGTACAGATATCCCTCTGAATGCACACGGATTTTGGTATCAAGAATATGGTGTCAGAGTTATTGGACACGGCGGCAATTCTGGAGGATTTTCTTCTTACATTTTACTTGACTTAGAGTCTGGTATTGGCCAAGTCATTATGACAAACCAATTTCAAGAAAAAATCTATAATTACAAGATGCCTGAGCTAGTATTTGGTCCTAAAAAATCTCCAAATAAACAATCTTATGCAAAGTTCCATCCTGGTTACTATCGCAGCGCCCGTACTTTCAATAGTGGTCCCTTCTCTTTCTTAAGAACAATTCCGGGATATACCTACTATATTAATGAAAAAGCAGATGCTGCTCAGCTCAATGGAAATTTCTGGGTCGCTAGTGAATCTCAAGGACAAGAAAAAATCACGATAGTTTATGGCGATGCACTTCGGCAATCTAATTGGGATCTTATAAAAGATTATGGGATGCTCCTTCTTGCTGGATTGGCTATTTTGTTTAGTGCGATTAGTCTCCTTACCAATGCAGGTATCGATCTTTATCGCCTTATCCTAAAAAAATCCCAAAAGAAGACTTCATTAGCATGGAAAATATGGATATACCTAACCAATGCCGCTATTTTGAGCATCCCTTTCAACCTATTCAATATCTTTACTAAACTTATGAATGCTGCAGATGCTGACTATAACTGGAACTTTATAACATTAGCCATTCTAGCTCTGCTTCTTGCAATCGGCTCTCTTTATCCTTTCTACCTTAAAAACAAGGAAAAATGGAGTAAGAGTAAATTATTTATCACTAGTATTGCCAGCCTATCCTCTCTAATCATGGTCGCTAATATTCTCTACTGGTCTCTTTATCAATGGTGGGCTGCCTACTAAAAATAACATGTTATCCCTAGCTCCCTGCAGCGACATTTGCAGGGAGTTTTTACATTCCAATAAAAAATATCTAGCTCGAATTCAGATCCAAAAACTCCTCCCTCCACTCCTCCTAGTGATTCCCTAAATTCTGTAACACAAGATATTGGATTTTGGTTTTTGGAAGGAAAAGCTACCAGTCATTTATCTAAAGTTTTAAGACTTGTTTAAGCATTGCCTTATCAGCATTTTGCTCCTTTTCTGCAATTTTTCACTTCTTTTCATTGTTTATATAAACACTATATATTGTATTGTAATCTATCCTATAACAAAATATCACACAATATTTAGTTCAAAACTATTGACATTCTATTTTCTTTTAGATATACTAGATTCGTATTATTTAAAAGAAAAAAATGAAAGTTTAGAGGAATCTTTAATGGTAACTATTTACTCAAAAAACAACTGCGTTCAGTGCAAAATGACCAAGCGCTTCTTAGATACTAATCATGTAGAATACCGCGAAATCAACTTGGACGAGCAGCCAGAATTTATTGACCATGTCAAAGATCTTGGTTTCAATGCTGCTCCTGTGATTCAGACAGCAACTGAGGCATTTTCTGGTTTCCAACCTGGTAAATTGAAAAAACTGTCTTAATGTAGTTTATTTTGAGGGCAGCGCGCCTTGATCGGGAGATAAACTAAAAGACATATTATCAGGGCAAACTGCAGCTCCTATGCTCATAGGAGCCGTTTCTTTTGTAAGGCGGAACTTTTTCCGCTAGCTAATTATCTTATTTATATAGAAAAGGGAAAACATGGGACTCAAACATTTAGAGGATGTGACATACTTCCGACTCAACAACGAAATCAACCGTCCGATTAACGGACAGATTATGCTCCACAAGGACAAAGAAGCCCTGGAGGCTTTCTTTAAGGAAAATGTTGAGCCGAACACCAAGCAATTTTCTTCTATTACAGAAAAGATTGAATATTTAATAGAAGAAAACTATTTGGAAAAGGAATTTATTCAGCTCTATTCTCCAGAATACATCGAGGAGCTGACTGCTTTTATCCATGCTCAAGATTTCAAGTTTAAATCTTTCATGGCAGCTTATAAGTTCTACAACCAGTATGCACTGAAGACAAATGATGGTGAATACTATCTGGAAAGCATGGAAGATCGGGTACTCTTCAACGCCCTCTACTTTGCCAACGGAGATGAAGCCATTGCCAAGGATATTGCCAATGAAATCATTCACCAGCGCTACCAACCGGCGACACCAAGCTTCCTCAACGCTGGTCGGGCTCGTCGCGGTGAATTGGTGTCCTGCTTCCTCATCCAAGTAACAGATGATATGAACTCAATCGGCCGCTCTATCAACTCTGCCCTGCAATTGTCTCGTATCGGAGGCGGGGTCGGTATTTCCCTCAGCAATCTGCGGGAAGCTGGAGCACCTATCAAGGGTTATGAAGGAGCTGCGTCTGGCGTTGTGCCTGTTATGAAACTCTTTGAGGACAGCTTCTCCTATTCTAACCAGCTGGGCCAACGTCAGGGTGCTGGGGTTGTTTACCTCAATGTCTTCCACCCAGATATCATCGCCTTCCTTTCTACTAAGAAAGAAAATGCTGACGAAAAAGTTCGGGTTAAAACCCTCTCACTTGGTGTCGTGATTCCGGATAAGTTCTACGAATTAGCGCGTAAGAATGAAGAAATGTACCTCTTCAGCCCATATTCTGTTGAACGTGAGTACGGTGTGCCATTTGCCTACCTTGACATCACTGAAAAATACGATGAGTTGGTCGCTAATCCAAATATCACTAAGACCAAGATTAAGGCCCGTGATTTGGAAACAGAAATTTCCAAACTCCAACAAGAATCTGGCTATCCCTATGTCGTAAACATTGATACGGCCAACCGTTCAAATCCAATCGACGGTAAAATCGTCATGAGTAACCTTTGCTCTGAAATCCTGCAGGTGCAAGAGCCTAGCCTTTTGAATGATGCGCAAGAGTATCTTCACTTGGGAACAGATGTGTCATGTAACTTAGGCTCTACCAACGTTGTCAACATGATGACTTCGCCTGACTTTGGAAAATCCATTCGGACTATGACACGCGCCCTGACCTTTGTCACAGACAGCTCGCACATCACAGCTGTGCCATCTATCGACAATGGTAACAGCCTGGCTCACACCTTTGGTCTGGGAGCTATGGGACTGCACAGCTATTTGGCTCAGCAGTTGATTGACTATGGATCAGCAGAAGCTGTAGAGTTCACCAGCATCTACTTTATGCTCATGAACTACTGGACCTTGGTTGAGTCTAACAATATCGCTCGCGAGCGCGGTGTGACCTTCCATAACTTTGAAAAATCTGATTATGCCAATGGCACTTACTTTGACAAATACCTGACGGGTGAATTTGTACCTAAGTCTGACCGTGTCAAAGAACTCTTCGCAGGTATCTTTATCCCGTCTGCAGAAGATTGGGCAGAGCTGCGCGACAAGGTCAAGGCTGATGGTCTCTACCACCAAAACCGCCTAGCCGTTGCACCAAATGGCTCTATCAGCTACATCAATGACGTTTCTGCTTCAATCCATCCAATTACTCAACGGATTGAAGAACGTCAAGAAAAGAAAATCGGTAAGATCTACTATCCTGCTGCTGGTCTATCAACTGAGACTATCCCTTACTACACCAGTGCCTATGACATGGACATGCGAAAGGTTATCGATGTCTATGCAGCCGCAACTGAGCACGTGGACCAAGGTCTTTCCCTGACTCTCTTTATGCGCAGCGATATTCCTAAAGGCCTCTACGAATGGAAAAAAGAAAGCAAGCAAACAACCCGCGACCTTTCTATCCTGCGTAACTACGCCTTCAACAAGGGTATCAAGTCCATCTACTACGTCCGTACCTTCACTGATGATGGGGGCGAAGTAGGTGCCAACCATTGTGAAAGCTGTGTGATCTGATTACTTATGGTTACAAAAAAACAACATTATTATCCAAGAACCTTACTTAAATATTTTGCTGATAATACAAGCAAGTTTCATGTTTATAATCGCATTGCTGATAAGGAACTATATGTCCACTATGAAAGTATCTGTTACAAGAAATATACCTACGAGGAAAAAAGATCAGATGATCGTATTATAGTTGATAATATTCTTGAAAATAAGCTTAGTAGATTTGAAGGAGAATTTTCTAAAATTATTGAACATATCGTATCAGCAGGAGAATCATACATCTTAAATCAAAGTGAAATTGAAACAATCTGGAAATATATATTTCTCCAAGAAATTAGAACTGACTCTGGCAGAGTAAGGTTCGTATCTAATTTTATTAATCATTTCTCAGAATCACGAGAGTTTCCAATTGAATTAGCTGAAATAAAAAACAACCCAGAAAACATAAATATTTTTAATAAAGTAATGAAAAAAGATAAAAATTTAGAAAGTTTTCTCAGTTTTTTTAAAAAGCCTAAACAAATGAATTTTCATATTTCTAGAGGTAATGGATTTTTAACCAGCGACAATCCAGTTATTTCAACATTCGGACCTCCAAACATTCCAAATGGTTTTCAAATTCTAATGCCTATTTCCCCTTATTTGTGTTTTGAATTCCAAAATAATGAAATGAATTGCTCTGATAATTTATGGGTGAAAATGACAAATGAGAAATTGCGCTATATTAATGAAGCCACTATTAATACTGCCAACTATTATATAATATCAAATAAGCCTTTTAATATTACACAACAAATGTATATTTATAATCGCTTTAAAAATATAAATTGGATACACGACTCTCGTCACTTTAAAAATTAAAAATTATTTCATAGGAGATTGTCATGCAAACTTACTACAAAGCCATTAACTGGAACGCTATCGAAGATGTTATCGATAAGTCCACTTGGGAAAAACTGACTGAGCAATTCTGGCTGGATACGCGGATTCCCCTATCCAATGACCTGGATGACTGGAGAAAGCTGTCTCACAAGGAAAAAGACCTGGTCGGCAAGGTCTTCGGTGGCCTGACCCTGCTGGATACCCTCCAGTCTGAGTCTGGTGTGGATGCCCTGCGCAAGGATGTTCGAACAGCCCACGAAGAAGCAGTTTTCAACAACATCCAATTCATGGAGTCCGTTCATGCCAAATCCTACTCTTCTATCTTTTCTACGCTCAACACCAAGTCAGAAATTGATGAAATCTTTGCCTGGACCAACACCAATCCATACCTGCAAAAGAAAGCAGAGATTATCAACGAAATTTACCTGAACGGTACAGCTCTGGAAAAGAAAATAGCCAGCGTTTTCTTGGAAACCTTCCTCTTCTACTCTGGTTTCTTCACTCCGCTCTACTATCTGGGGAATAACAAACTGGCCAACGTTGCGGAGATTATCAAGCTCATCATCCGTGATGAATCTGTCCATGGAACCTATATCGGCTATAAGTTCCAGCTAGCCTTTAACGAGCTGCCAGAAGACGAGCAAGAAAAACTCAAAGAATGGATGTACGACCTGCTCTACACCCTCTATGAAAATGAAGAAGGCTACACTGAAAGCCTGTATGACACAGTCGGCTGGACTGAAGAAGTCAAGACCTTCCTGCGCTACAATGCTAATAAGGCTCTGATGAATCTAGGACAAGATCCACTCTTCCCAGACTCAGCGGACGATGTCAATCCTATCGTCATGAACGGTATCTCAACTGGTACTTCCAACCATGACTTCTTCTCCCAAGTAGGTAACGGCTACCTGCTGGGCGAAGTTGAAGCTATGCAGGATGACGACTATAATTACGGTTTATAAGACAAAGAACCCCTCTTTCCATATTTTGGAAAGAGGGGTTTTGTAATCTAAACTAGCAAGGAGAACAGATAAAGCAAACATCATCTAGCATTTCTGATTTTCCCAAAATAATTAGCAATACACATTCAAGTGAGAAGGCAAGACACGAATCGTTACTGGCAATTGGTCGCCCTCATCTCCATCAACGTTGACGCTGAGCTCTGCCTTGTCATCAGTCAACTCAACTGTGATTTCCTTAAAGGTCAGATACTCGATATTATCACTTTCTTCTCCATTGCCCGAAATCAAATCCGGCACAGAAACCAAGGTGTCCAAGAGGTTTTTATCCTTAAGATACAAAAGATGAAGCAAGCCGTCATTGACAGTAGCTTCAGGGAGAATGCTCTCGAAACCTCCGATTGAGTTGGTAGAGCCAATCAAGAGTGTGCTACTCTTTATCGTGCGCTCTTCTCCATCAATCTTCAAGTGAAATTCGTAAAAACTAGTATCCATTAACTGCTTGAAGCCAGAGATAAAGTAGGCAAACTTGCCCCACTTGGTCTTGTCTTCAGAATCTACATTGTTGATCGACTCAGGAATAGTTCCAATGGCAACCACATTCATAAAGTACTGGTCATTAATCTTGCCGATATCAAGTGGCTTGACTTTGTTGATATCCAGATTCTGGATGGCTTCTTCAGCGTCCAAGGGAATGCTGAGAGCACGCGCCAAGTCATTGACCGTACCAAGTGGAAAGAAGCCAAAAGTCGGACGATAGTCTAGTTCAGCCAGACCGCTGATTCCTTCATTGACTGTTCCATCGCCACCCATGACAAAGACGCTATCATAATGGTCTTCTGCGGCTTGCTTAGCAAAAGCTGCTGCGTCTCCGCCTTTTTCAGTATGCTTAACCACTACCTCATTGAAACATTCTGCCAGCTTTTCTCTTGCCAAGTCTTCATAGGACTTGGCTTTTTCGCCTCCCGAGCTAGGGTTGACAATTAATAGGACTTTAGACATAAGGAAACCTCTTTTCATTTGATAGCTCATTATACCATCTGGAAAACACTTTCACAACTTTTTGAAACTGCTGGCTCTCGAGAGACCAGAAAAGCAGTTTGGTATTTAAACTCCATTCCACAGAAAAACACTTCTGGAGTTAGATTTTTCTGCCTAACTTTAGAAGTGCTGTCTGCTATTTAGTTTTTCTATTAAAAGAAGACAATGAGAAGAAAGGCAATTAGGTTATTGGCCAGATGTAAGGCCATTGAGTGGCGCAGATCCTTCTTAGCTAGATAGCCTAAGCCAAAGATTGCCCCCAAGATGAAGTAAACCAGAAACTGGACTAGATTGCCCGGCATGTGCAAAAGAGAGAAAAAGCTGGCAGATACAGTTAAATAGAGCAGGATTTTCGCCAAGCTATTTTGGTCGGGAAAGAGAAACTTAGCCAAAAATCCTCGTGTCAGCAACTCCTCGAGAACAGGAGCAAAGATTACCATGTATAGGAAGGCAAAGGCTGGCTGCTGCTGAATCAATTGTACAGCAGTATTCTGATTGGCAGAAGATTCAATGGGAACGAGCTGCTGGAAGATGATAAAAGCAAGCAAGAGGACGCTGGGAAGCCAGATAGAGCTTGTCAGCTTGGTATTTTTGATTTCCAGTTGCAAATCTTTCTGGTACCATTTCCACATGGCAAAAGAATAGAGACTTGCAAGTATGACAAAAATCGGCAAAATCAATAGTTGAGAAGCTCCTCCTGTCAGAGAACCTATAGTGAAGAGAACTATAGCCGAAAATATATAGAAATAGGCCAAGAGGACAAGAATATAAAGGCCAAAATTAGTAAAGAAAGTTTTTAATTTCATAGTGATTCCTTATAGATTGATTTACTTAAACATGGCTAACAGCAGTATTATAGCCATAGGGAGATTGTTCAGGATATGAACCAACATGGAATCTTTTATATTCCCCCGACGAGCATAGGATAAATAAAGAACCAGTCCAAGTGCAAAATAAATTGGGAACTCAGTCAATTGGGTGATATGAGGCAGAGTGAAGACCACAGAAGTCACAATGGCAGCCAAAACTTTTTGATTATTTTTGAAAAAGAAGGCAGTACCAAAACCGCGGAAAATTAATTCTTCCATGATAGGAGCGATAAAAGCAATTGTTGCAACAAAGAGCAAGGCAAAAAAGATATGCTGCGAAGACATCATTCCCCCTAGCCCTTGTATGGCACTGTCATTACTAGTCTGGGAATTGCCGCTCAGGATGAGATTAAGATAAACACCAACAATAGCAGCCACTCTCGCAAGGAAAAAGAATAGAAAAGCAAAACCGATGTCCTTGCCAGACAGTTTAAATTTTTTCTTTTCTTCAGGTACATGCTTTTGGTATCGCCGCCATAAGCTACGAAAAATAAGGAAAACTAAAATCAGATACAAGGCTACCAATAAGATTTCTGCATAAATAGGTAAACTCTTCCCGAGCCTTAAGAATAGCATCGGAGCAACATTTATAAGAAGGCTAAGAGCAATTAAGCCTATCCATTTTACAAGTCCTAAAGCAGTTGATTTGAAGTTGTTCATTTTGTACTCTCCTTTTGATAAATATTAATACCAACTTCCGTATCCTCAACAGAGATATCCCCCTTCTGCCGGAGAATAGCGGCAGCAAGGAAAAAATCTCCTGCACAGCCGGCTGCATGGAAGCTAGCAAGGACGATATAAGAAGCCGCAGTTAGAATATGCAAGCCATAGATCAAAGTCAAGGCTAGGCTAATCAGAAAGAATGGTGCCAGGATAATGACGAGCATCCTTTTCCGACTGTAACGACTGCCTGGGCTAGTCGCATAGGCCATGCCGCTCTTAAAACCAAACTTGACCTTGGTATTTTCATCCCCCAAGACCTTGAAGAAAAAGCCGTGGATCAGCTCATGAATGACCATTAGAACAAGGAGGTAGAATAAGTCAAAGAAATGAAAAACTTCGCTACCCTTGCCATACATCAGAATAGCAATCCAGGTAAAGAGGGCTAGAAAAGGGAAGATCAGCAATACAGCCATTATATTCAGAGCCAGATTGACCTTTTTATTATGGATAAAATCAAGTTCTTTCAGTAGTTTCATAATTTCCTCCTTTCATCGAGAAATAAGCTTATTTGAAATATTTTCTTACCATTGGATAATACATAAGATTGATATAGATATGGATCACCACCAGAACTACAAAACCGGAAACGACATTAAGGGGTGTGAAAGTTCCCACTATTCCTAAAACAATATAGAGGATTGGCAGAAGTCTTTGATTTACATTAAAGAGAATAAGATAGCACTGTTCATAATTGGCTTGCAGCTCTGATTCATCATAAGAGAGCACAAATTCTTTTATTTCCTCAGTAGTCGGAAAGGCTGATAGCTTATAGTGCCTCACCATCTGAACTGTCTTTAAAAAGGCAGCTTGTGAAACAAACATGAGGATCACAATCACATACTCTATGTAGCCCCATTGCAGCGAGCTCTGTCTATTGGTGATATGTTCGATATAAGTAACCCCCACTAGAAGCGTAAAAAGGGAGATAATATTGCTGATATTAAAGACAATGCCCGCATATTCCAGATTTTTAAAGGTTAGCCGGTACCATTCATAATTCTTATCCTCATCTGCTTCTTTTTCATAGGCTTCATTGTATTTACGAGTCCGATAATTCAAGAAAAAAGCCAATGGATAGAGGATGATAAGACTGGCCCAGCCTAGCTGGCGCAGCAGTTGAACAGAAAAAATAGCCGACCAACTGATGTTTTTTAGCAGACCAGTTTCAGAAAACAAAATAGACAGACCACCTACAAAAGCTCCAGCTAGCAATATGAGGACATTATATAAAACTCTTTTCTGTTTAGATATACGTTTTTGCTCTTTCACGACTTCTTCTCCTTTATTTTTTTACAATAGATGATACAAGAATGCTGAGGCTGAAGGACTGTTTTAGCTCCTGTTGAAATGAATTCTAATTGCTTCTTCATTCTGCTTCCTCCACCAGCCGAAAGACATTCTCAACACTTTCGTTGAAAATATGGGCAATCTTAAAAGCAATCACAATCGATGGGGTATATTCGCCTCTCTCTATAAGGCTGATTGTCTGCCTGGAAACACCGGCCAGCCTAGCCAGTTCTGTCTGGTTGAGACCGTCACGCGCCCTCAACTCCTTGAGTCGATTTCTAAGCTGCATCATAAACTCCTTATTTATTATTCTCCCTTGGATAAAATTATTGTAACAGATTCTTTTCTTTTTGACAAGTATCTTTGTCAAAAAAATAATAATCATTGTCAAAAACACCATTATCATAGACAAATAAGAGACTGGGATAAAAGTCCTAGCCTCTCAATTGTCTTTGGATTGTCGAGCAAGACGCAGTGGTTGAGTGGGCTCTACTACGCTGATTTCATCAGCTTTTACAGCCCTACTCAACTGTGCGGAGGTGGGATGACGAAATCGAATTCTAACGAATTACCGATTTCTGTCCCACTCTCTTTTCCTTTATTCATCTACTTGAGAAAATACTTCTTTTAAAATAGCAATCCCCTGCTGGATTTCCTCCCTGCTGATAGTCAAAGGCGGCAGGAGACGGATAACATTCTCTCCGGCTGTTAGGATAATCAAGCCCTTCTGACGAGCGGCTTCAACAAGCCTTGACAGACTGGCGCTTGTTTCAATCCCAATCATCATGCCCAGGCCGCGAACAGCAGAAATCTTTGGATGGTCCTGAAAAGCAAGCTGCAGTTGCTCCAATAAGATGGCACTCTTAGACCTGACTTCTTCTAGAAAGCCCGCCTCTTTCATGATATGCAAGGTCTCCAAGGCAGCTGCCATGGCTAATTTATTGCCACCAAAGGTAGAGCCATGACTGCCAGGTCCAAGAGCAGGAGCCAAGCTGGATTTTCCTAATAGAGCACCAGCGGGCAGGCCATTGGCTAAACCCTTAGCCAGTGTCACAATATCCGGTATAATCCCATAATGCTCAAAGGAATAAAGCTGACCCGTGCGCCCCATACCTGTCTGTACCTCATCAACAATCAGTAAAATCCCCTCTCGTTGGCAAAAATCTGCCAAGTCTTTGACAAAGGCTGCTTCTGCTGGACGAACTCCTGATTCTCCTTGGACCAATTCCAGCATGACAGCTGCCGTATCCTGATTGACCAAGTCTTCTACGCTGGCCAGATCATTGTAAACCGCATAGCTGAAATGAGGAACCCCATCACCAAATCCTTCCTTGATCTTATCCTGTCCTGTTGCGGCCATAGCGCCAAAGGTCCGACCGTGAAAGGATTGCTGAAAAGTTATAATGCCTTGCTTGCCAGTAGCTTTGCGAGCTAGCTTAATAGCTGCTTCATTAGCTTCTGCTCCGCTATTGCAGAAAAAAGCCAAATAATCATAAGAACCTGCCAGTTCCTGAGCTACCTGCTCTTGCAGAGAGCTAAGATAGAGATTGGGACTGTGCCAGATGCGCCCTGCTTGCTGGATCAAAGCCTGCTGGACCTGCGGGTGAAAGCCAAGATTAGTTACGCCAATCCCCGACGAAAAATCCAAATAAGCCTTTCCCTCACTGTCAATCAGATAGGTGCCCTCTGCTTTAACAAACTCAATAGGCGCCCGCTTGTAGTTTTCAAATAAATAAGCCATCGTTATCCCTCTGCTATCAAGGTGCCCGTCAAAAGATTGTCACCAATCAGAACCTGCCCGACACCGGAAAGCACAGTCTGAACAGCGCTCTCAATCTTGGGAATCATCCCACCCTTGATGACACCTGTCTGAATCTTCTTGGAAACCTGACTGGTCAGAAGCTGGGGCAGGACCTTTTTGTCCTCTAGAACCCCTTCTATATCTGTCATCAGGATTAGCTTCTCTGCCTGCAAGCTGCTAGCAACTGCCGCAGCTAGATAGTCTGCATTGATATTTAAGAGATCGCCAGCTGCATTTTCTCCTAACGAAGCCAGCACCGGGACTATGTCCGCATCCAGCAGCTTCTCTAGATAAGCAGTTTGAATCGCCTTCACCAGACCGACATAGCCATAGAGGTCTTTATCGATAAAATCTGCCGAAACTGTCTTTCCCAAATGTGAAACCAGCTGAAGGCTTTCAATATCTGAGTCGTTCAGTTCTTGTGTCAGCGTTCGGCCGACTTGACCTAGCAAGGCCTGCTCAATGATAGGCAAGTCAGACTTAGCTGTCACACGCAACCCCTTAACCTTGCGAGTAGGCAGCTGCCGCTCTTTCATGAGTTGATTAATGACCAGACCGCCCCCGTGAACAACCACGATTTTCTTACCAGCTGCTATCCACGCTTGCATTTGCTTGATAAACTTAGTAGACAGCTTTTGCGCAGCAACGCCACCAATTTTTATAACAATCACATCTTTCATTGCATTTCTCCTTAGGTTCTATAGAGGGCATTGATTTTCACATAATCATAGGATAGATCGCAGCCCCAGGCCTGAGCCTCAGCTTCCCCATCGTGCAGGTCAATGGTCAAGGTCAGCAGCTCCCCAGCCATGGCATCACTAGTCTCCTCGGGGTCAAAAGCCACAGGACTAGAAGCCTGCATAACTGGAATCCCCTCAATCCAAATATCAATGTCATCAACCGAGACATCTGCTCCCGCATAGCCGATAGCTGCTAAGATTCGGCCCCAATTGGGATCTTGACCAAAAATAGCTGTTTTGACCAAGCTAGAGCCAACGACACTCTTAGCAATCATACGGCCGCTCTGTTCATCCTTGGCATGCCGAACATTGACCTCAATCAGCTTGGTTGCTCCCTCTCCATCCTTGGCAATTTTCTTAGCCAAGTCAGCCATAAGATAGCGGAGCATCTTGGAAAACTTTTCAAATTCTTCCGTATCTGGCAGAATTTCTTCATTTTGTCGGCAGCCGTTAGCCATGACTAGCACCATGTCATTGGTCGATGTATCTCCATCCACCGTGATTTGGTTGAAAGTCGTCTCCACATGCTGACTGAGAGCCGCTTGCAGGGTAGCACTTGAAATATTAGCGTCACAGGTGATAAAGGCCAGCATGGTCGCCATATTCGGATGAATCATGCCCGATCCCTTAGCCACCCCTGCCATAGTCACCAGCTCTGAGCCAAACTCTTCTGTGACTATACAGGTCTTGGTGCAAGTATCCGTTGTTAAGATAGCCTCAGCAAAATCTTCTGCCTTGCCACTCACTAGAATCTGTGACAGACCATTTTTCAGAGCATCTATTGGAAGCTGCTCACCGATGACTCCTGTAGAAGCCAGACCTACCAAGTCGGGATCAATCTTCAGCTTTTGAGCAGCCAATCGCTGCATATCATAGGCAGCGTCCAACCCCTGCTGGCCTGTACAGGAATTGGCAATACCAGAATTAACCACTATAGCCTGCAATTTCTGGCTCTTTTGGATCGATGCTTTGGTCACTAGAAGCGGAGCAGCAATGACCTTATTAGTTGTGTAGACTCCAGCCACACTGGCTGGTACTTCTGAGACAATCCAGCCAAAATCCAACTTCTTTTTCTTAAAGCCAGCGTGTAAACCGTCAGCCGAAAAGCCTAGCGGACTGGCAATCGTTCCATCAATAATCTTCATATCTAACCCTTTCTCATCTAGACATAGGACGGTTGACTGAGCAGACCATCTGTTTCAGGAAAGCCCAGCATCAGATTCATATTTTGAACCGCCTGACCAGCAGCCCCTTTGATCAGGTTATCCAGCACAGCCACTACAGTTAAAATATTTGTCACAGGATTATAGTCAAAACCAATATCTGTATAATTAGTACCGACAACCTGGTGCAGATTCGGCAGAGCAGCTTGGATACGGACAAATGGCTTGCCCTGATAGCATTCTTGGTAAATAGCAGCCAGTTCTTCCCGAGTCAAAGGTTCTTTCAACTTGCTGTAAACCGTCGCCACGATGCCACGATTGAGCGGAATGAGGGAAGTTGAAAACTGAATCTGCTGCAATCCCTCATCAAAACGCTGCAACTGCTGCACAATCTCAGGAATATGCTGATGCTGATTTAACTTGTAAGTCACATAGTTATCGTGCACATGAACAAAATGGCTAGATGCAGCTGGATTTTTCCCCGCCCCTGTCAAGCCACTCTTGGCATCAACAATAATGGAGTCCAGCTCAATAGCCTGAGCCTTCAGCAAGGGAATCAAGGCCAACTCTGTAGCTGTCGCATAACAGCCGGGATTAGCAATAAATCGCTTCCCTTTGACATCTGTAAACTCAGACAGCCCATAAATAAACGCTTTTTGAACATAGTCTTCTGCTGGCTCTTTCTGATACCATTTTTTATAAATATTCCCTGGTAAACGATGATCACCAGAAAGGTCAATAACCGGAAATCCTGCTTCCACAAAATCTTTTGACAAATCTTTAGCCACTCCGCTTGACGTTGCAAAGAAAACAAGTTCTGCTCGTCGCATAATTTCCTGACTGTCAAAAGCTTCTATTTTCAGGTCGCAAATCCCCTTCAAATGAGGATAAAGCTCTGACACAGGAGACTCCATATCTTGGCTGGCATGAAGGGAAACGACTTCCGCCTGCGGATGTTGCAGTAAAATACGGAGGAGTTCCATTCCTGAGTAACCAGTAATTCCTACAATCGAAATACGCATATTTTTAAAAAACCTCCGTATAAATATGCGTTTTATTTTACTCGTATATTTTCCCTTTGTCAAGTATTTTCTGTATTTTTATGCAATATTTTTGAAAATATCATTATTTATTCTAAAACAATTCATAATTTCTTGCCGAAAAGCGGCCTATTGACTTTTCATACAGAGAAGTAAGAGAGCTAAGGGCACAGAAAAAGGTCTGCCCAAAGAGCAGACCTTTTTATCTATCGTTTATCTAACATTACAACTTCTCAGCAACTGCTGCTAGCAAGTCTGGAATAGCTGATTGCTTGCTGCCGCCGGCCATAGCCATGTCTGGCTTACCGCCGCCTCGACCATCTACAATCGGCGCCAATTCCTTAATCAGATTACCAGCATGGACCTCCTTGGTCTTGCTGGCTGCAAGGACGTTGACTTTGTCTCCAATTGCTGCGACCAGTATGAGAACATCTGAATAGTCCTTCTGCTTCCATGTGTCCGCAAAGGTACGCAGGGCACCTGCATCAGACACAGAGACCTGACTAGCGATAAAGCTATGTCCATTTGCCTCTTGAACATTCTTGAAGACTTCACCAGAGGCCGCTGCTGCTGCCTTTTCCTTTAGCTCTGCATTCTCTTTTTGGAGTTGACGCAGCTGCTCCTGCAGTGCTTCAACCTTGTGAGGCACTTCCTTGATTTGCGGTGCCTTGAGGGTCGCTGCAATAGCCTTAAGCGCCTCTTCTTCCTCACGGTAGGCTTCAAAAGCTTCCTTGCTGGTGACTGCCAAGATACGGCGAGTTCCAGATCCGATACCTTCTTCTTTGACAATCTTGAAAATGCCGATTTCAGAAGTGTTGGCAACATGGGTACCACCACAGAGTTCCACAGAGTAGTCACCGATGGTTACGACACGAACTTCTTTACCATACTTTTCGCCAAAGAGCGCCATGGCACCCATTTCCTTAGCTGTGTCAATATCTGTCTCTACTGTCTCAATGGCAAGAGCTTCCCAGATTTTCTCATTGACTTCTTGCTCGATAGCACGCAGCTCTTCTGCTGTCACCGCTTGGAAATGCGTAAAGTCAAAGCGCAGGAATTCTACTTCGTTCAGAGAGCCTGCTTGGGTTGCATGGTTACCAAGAACATTATGCAGGGCTGCATGCAAGAGGTGAGTCGCCGTGTGGTTTTTCATCACACGATGGCGACGACTGTGGTCAATTTCCAGTTTATAGCTTTGACCCAGAGCCAGAGGAGCCAAAACTTCTACAGTATGCAGTGGCTGACCATTTGGTGCTTTTTGCACATCCGTAACTTGCGCTACCAGATTGCCTGCTCCATCAAAGATTTGACCGTGGTCGGCCACCTGACCACCCATTTCAGCATAGAATGGTGTTTCTGCAAAGATGAGGGCAGCCATGCCTGTCTCAACAGACTCCACTGCTGCATCATCCGCTACAATAGCAAGAAGTTCAGCTGTCAGCTCTTCTTTTTCGTAGTTAAAGACACTCTCTACGGTGATAGCCTGCAGGGTTTCATTTTGCATGCCCATTGATCCGCCCTTGACAACAGAAGCACGTGCCCGATCTTGCTGCTCTTTCATAGCCGCTTCAAAGCCAGCACGATCTACAGTCATGCCTGCTTCTTCAGCAATTTCCTCAGTCAACTCCAGCGGGAAACCGTAAGTATCGTAGAGTTTGAAGGCATCTTGACCAGAAATGACTGTTTGACCTTTTTCTTTCAGATCTGCTACGATGCCTTGGGCAAAGTGTTGACCAGAGTGCAGAGTACGAGCAAAAGATTCTTCCTCACTCTTGATAATCTTTTCAATAAAGTCTTTCTTTTCAAGAACTTCTGGATAGTAGCTTTCCATAATCTTGCCCACAGTTGGTACAAGTTTGTAAAGGAAAGGCTCATTGATACCCAACTTTTGGCCATGCATTGAAGCACGACGAAGCAAACGACGAAGGACATAGCCGCGGCCTTCATTTCCAGGAAGAGCGCCATCACCAATGGCAAAGGAGAGCGAGCGGATATGGTCTGCGATAACCTTGAAACTCATATTGTCGCCATCTTGGTCATAGACCTTGCCAGACAGCTTCTCTACTTCACGAATGATTGGCATGAAGAGGTCGGTCTCGAAGTTAGTCTTAGCACCTTGGATAACAGCGACCAAACGCTCCAAACCTGCGCCCGTATCAATGTTCTTATGTGGCAATTCCTTGTACTCGCTACGCGGTACAGCAGGGTCAGCATTGAATTGTGACAAGACAATATTCCAGATTTCGATATATCGGTCATTTTCAATATCTTCTTCTAAGAGACGAACCCCGATATTTTCTGGATCAAAAGCCTCACCTCGGTCAAAGAAAATCTCTGTATCTGGTCCAGAAGGTCCCGCACCGATTTCCCAGAAGTTGTCCTCGATCGGAATCAAATGACTAGGCTCAACGCCCATAGCAATCCAGCGGTTGTAAGAGTCCTTGTCATCTGGATAGTAAGTCATGTAGAGCTTGTCTTTGGGAAAATCAAACCATTCAGGACTAGTCAAAAGCTCATAAGCCCACTCAATCGCTTCATCACGGAAATAATCGCCGATAGAGAAATTGCCCAGCATTTCAAACATGGTATGGTGGCGGGCAGTCTTTCCAACATTTTCAATATCGTTGGTCCGAATGGCCTTTTGCGCATTGGTAATCCGAGGATTTTCTGGAATGATGGTTCCATCAAAATATTTCTTGAGAGTTGCTACACCAGAGTTAATCCAGAGCAAGGTTGGATCGTTGACCGGCACCAAGCTGACAGATGGTTCTACTGCATGACCTTTAGTTGCCCAAAAATCCAGCCACATTTGACGAACCTGAGCACTTGACATTTGTTTCATTTGTTTTTTCTCCTTAAATTTTTTCTAAAAAATTGCATTATGATGACGAACTTTCCAGCATTTCGACATAATCAATAGCGACACAGAGGGAAATCACCAAATCTGAATAAGACTCTTCATAGATATGAACCTGATAAGTAGAGGTTAGATGGAAGAGCTCCTTGGTAATCTCTGCAACGACTTGATTGCTGTCATCCAGCAGACGAAAGTTTAAATCCCAGATGTTCCCTTCAACCCGTAGCCCCAAATTATCAAATTTATACTTATCACGCAAAATAGTGAATTTTTGACGAATATAAAAGCTATGCCCGCTGCTGAGTTTGATTTCAAACTGGGGCAGGAAGGTTAGAACGGTCTTGGTAATCTGACTGACGATTTGCCCCTGACTATCATAGATAGTAAAGGTCTTAGGAATCTGGAAGAAAGAGCCCTCCACTTGGTAATCCACATTTCCTCGATCGTCCTTGATATCAAAGCGTTCGCCGCCTAAGCGAAATTTCTGTTTGACAAGATAGGTTTTCATTATGTTACCTCCAGAGTCAACATAAAAGACAAGTTCCTTGTCCGAAGGGCGAAAAACCGCGGTACCACCTTCATTCAATGAACTTGTCATTCTCATTTCGTATTCTATTTTGCTAGATGAGTAGCATGATTCTCCGCCTCAGATGGCTCGCAGCACCGCCAATTCTCTGAACTAAGAACTTGAAAAATCAATTCTCACCAGTCTTATTATACTTGCTTATTGTCTTTTCGTCAACCTTATTCTGCGGCTGATGATGAAGCTTCTGCCGAACTGCTTTCGGCTGCTGAGCTGGACTCAGAAGTCTTTGAGCTGCTGGCAGCACTTGATGAAGAAGTTGAAGAGCCTGTCGTTTCAATATACTGAGCAAAGACAGATTGGAAAGCACTGTCCTTAACCTTGATGTTGGCATCTTTCAGCTCTTTAGCTACAACACTTTGGATAAAGCTAGTATCTTTTTCTTTTTGCGCAATGATAATCTTTTTCAGCTTATCTTTGTAGTCTTTCCAGTTAGAAGATTTCTCTGACTTCTTGACTAGCTTAACAATATAGTAGCTTGCTGAATACTGTGAATCTGGTACAGTCACAAGGTCTGAAACGCCATTTTCTTCCAAAGCAAAAGCAGCTTTTTTGACAGCATCTGGAACATCAGTAGAGCCAGAGTCAAACTTGATTTCTCCGCCTTTTTCCTTAGTGGCAGCATCGGTAGAGTTTTCCTTAGCGATTTGACTGAAGTCTGCTCCTTCTGCTTTAGCTTTTTCAAGAACTTCCTTACCTTTGTCTTCGCTGGCAACCTTGATGATTTGAGCTGTTACTTCTGGCGTGTAGTTTTCAAAGGCAGCCTTGTAGTTTTCGTCAGTCAGCTCTTTTTCAGCAGCCTTCTTAACGGCATACTCTACCAGCATATTGGTACGGATTTGTTCCTTGTAGGCATCTTCGGTCAATCCATTTTGAGCCAAGACTTGGGCAAAAGCTGTACCGTAAGCAGTTTTAGACTTTTCGAAAGCATCCTTAACATCCTTGTCTTTTACATCTTTGCCGTATTTTTCTTCAAAGATGTCTTTGATAGCCATCTGCAGCAAGACCTGCTGAGCTGCACCATTGTTTTTCACTTGATCGTAGAATTCATTGACAGTAATCGTGTTTCCTTTCATGGTCACGATGTCCTTGCCTTCTGAGTTAGAACATGCTGCTAATACAGCGACTGACAAGAGTGTCACAGCTCCTGCAAATATTTTTTTCTTCATTTTATATTGACTCCTTATTCTTAAAAGTTCACGTTTTCTATTGTAGCACAAATTTGAATTGATATCTTAAATTTTACTAAAAATTTTTGGAAATTAGGAAAAAATCAGAGATGTCATTTTTTTCTAATCATAAGCAGACCATCTCCCAAGGGAAGCAGACTCGCAGTCAAATCTGGATTGTCCAATGTTGCGTCAAACAGGCTGTGCAGTCCTCGGTAAATAGCTCGCTGGCCACGCTTAATTTCCTCAAAAGGCTTGGCAACATCGCCACCTTGAAAGACATCATCAATGAGAACCAGACTACCAGGATTGAGGCGCTTGAGGACCTGAGGCAGAAAGACTACATACTTG
Organism: Streptococcus sanguinis SK355; assembly: GCF_000212855.1. Classification (GTDB taxonomy): domain Bacteria; phylum Bacillota; class Bacilli; order Lactobacillales; family Streptococcaceae; genus Streptococcus; species Streptococcus sanguinis_A. The sequence goes on along the minus strand of NZ_GL890993.1, from coordinate 1,309,253 downwards.
GACTTGGCAGAGTCCATAAAGACCAGGTCGTAGGAATCCTCTAATGTCTCAAGCAGATCCATTGCATCGCCTTCCAGCAAGGTGATTTGCTGACGGCTGTCATACTTAGCAAAATTAGCCTTGGCCAGCTCAATCATCTCTGGATTGCGATCAATAGTCGTAATCTGAGCCTGAGGCGCATGTTCCGCCATCAAAAGGGCAGAAAAGCCAATAGCAGTACCGATTTCTAAAATCTTCTCTGGCTGCAGACTTTCAAGAAGCAAGCGGAAATATGCCACTGTCTCATGGGGAATCACAGGTACATTTTCAGCTTTGGCAAAATCTTCCAGAGCCTTGAGTCCACCAGTAACTGGCTGGAGACGCTGTCTCATAAAGTCTACAATTTCTTCTTTGACCACTGGCCGGCGCATATTGGGATTAGAGTTTTGATTATAAGTCTCGACCATTTTATGCCAGTCCCAACTTTTCTACCAAGGCTTCAAATTCATCCAGACGACGCTCAAAGACAGCAAAAGCAGCATTTAGGTAGTCTTCTTTTTCCATATCCACACCTGCTTTTTTGATGACATTGAGTGGATAGTCAGAGTTCCCAGCTTTCAGATAGTCCAAATACTTGTCCTTGTCTTCCTGACTACCATGGACAATCTTTTCGGCCAAGGCAGAAGCAGCTGAAAATCCTGTCGAATATTGGAAAACATAGTAATCGTAGTAGAAATGAGGAATCCGAGCCCATTCGTACTGAATCTGCGGATTGTCTTCTTTTTTCAATCCATAGTATTTCTCGTTTAAATCAGCATAGAGCTCATTGAGAAACTCACTGGTCAAAACTTGACCTTCTTGGTCAGCCTTGTGGATAGCATGCTCAAACTCAGCAAACTGGGTTTGACGGAAGACTGTACCTCGGAAGCCATCCAAGAAGTGATTGAGGATAGCAAAGCGGGTAGCGTCGTCTTCTACTTCTTCCAAGAGCTTTTCTGTCAAGATATTTTCATTGGTCGTCGAAGCAATCTCAGCTAGGAAGATAGAATAGTCTCCATAGACATAAGGCTGGGTCTCACGAGTATAGCTGGAGTGCATACTGTGACCCGTCTCGTGCACTAAGGTAAAGAGATTATCCAGCGTGTCCTGCCAGTTGAGCAACATAAAGGCATTGGTATCGTAAGAACCGCCTGAATATGCCCCTGATCGCTTGCCTTGATTTTCATGAACATCAATCCAACGCTCTGAAAAAGCTGTCTTGACTCGGCTCAAATAATCCTCACCCAGAATAGCCAGAACTTCCTCAGACTTAGCCAAGGCTTCCTCATAAGTGAACTTGTAGTCTGTCTCTGACAAAGGTGTGTACATATCATACATCTTCAAGTCAGAAATGCCTAAAATCTTCGCTCGTAAAGCAATATAACGCTGCAAAAGAGGCAAATGCTTATTGACAGCTGAAACTAAGCTGTCATAGACACTTTCTGGAATAAAGTCCGCTGATAAAGACGCTTCACGGGCAGATGAAAACTTGCGGACTTTCGCATTGTAGTTGTGGACCTTGACATTGGTCTGCAGAGTCTTAGCGTAGGTATGCTGATACTGCTCGTATACGCTGTAGAGAGTCTCGTAAGCTTCCTTACGGACTTCTCGATTTTTAGACTCGACCAAAGTAATATAGTTACCGTGGCTGAGCTGAACTTCATTTCCATCTTCATCATGCACCATCGGAAAGACAATATCTGCATTATCCAAGATAGCAAAGGTTTCGCCCGCTGCCCCAAAGATTTCACCAGCACCAGCCAATAGTTCTTCTTCACGCTGTGTCAGGATGTGAGCTTTCTTTTTCAAAAGCTTGTCAAAATAATGCTGATACAGCTGCAGGGCTGGCTGCTCAGCTAAGAAAGCTTGGTATTGTTCTTCTGTAATCGCCATAAATTCGGGCTCGTAGAAGGCAAAGCTTTGACCAAAATCACTGTAAAGAGTCATGCCTTTAGCCTGATACTCTTGGTACTTGGCCACACGTGTATCCTGGTCATTCTTCATGTGAGCATAAGAATAAAGCTTTTCAATACGACGCATCAAGTCTAACTGGATTTCTGTCGTTGTCAAAAGACTGTCTGCTGAATCTAGCAAATGTCCAGCCAGACTAGCTGCTTTCTTCACTTCTTCTGAAACCTGCGCCAGCTCAACTTCAAAGGCTTCATCTGTTGGGAAAATGGTGCTCAAATCCCAAGTATATTTTTCTTCAATTTCATTTCTTTGTTTTGCCATAAAAAAATCCTCCGACTCCCCTATTCTATCACAAAATTCCACTTTTTATAAAACTCAAGTACCAAAATCTCTTAGTAGCTATGCAGACTGACTTAGTTTTAAAAAAACTCTTTGATTCTAATTCCTGACCAAACAAAAATTAGATTCCAAAGAGTTCATTGCTAAATTTCTTCAAATTTCGTACTGCTGTTGTCTATAACGCTTACAACTTTTTTAGAAAATTGCCCTTTCATCGAGCTATCTATCTGATCTGCAGCTACTTTCACGCTCTCCTGAACAGTCTTTGCGACATCGGTAAAAAGAGTATCATAATTGCTTTGAAGACTGCTTTTTTGAGCTAACAAAAGAGGAGCTAGAACATTCGTTATAATTTGCTTTTCTATTGCTTTTCTAATTTCTGCCAAATCAGATGTTTTAGATGGTGAAAAGTAACTTTTTACTGGTGTTGAAGCTATTTCTGATATAAACATAGACTTTTTCCTTTCCTCTACTCTAAACAGCAGATTTATTTAGAATCACGAAGATGAGAATAGCTATCTTCAATTTCCCATTCTAAACGGCGTCTCTGCTTAGAGAATGTTTCCAAAACTTTCTCATCTTTTAGATCAAGATTTTTCAGTTCCTCGCTGCTAGCCTCTTCCGCCAATATATCATAGGATTCTATATACTGATTTAGAGCCTGCCATTCGATACTAGTGTCCCTTTCTTGTTTCCGCAAAATAGCAGTCGCCATTTCATACTCTTCTTGTAGCATGTCGGAAAAAGCTTTTTTCTTAGATAGGATGACATCTCGTTCTTTATCAATCTTCAAGCGTTCCCGCTGAAGTTCTGAGTAAAGCTCCTCCAACTCTTTTTCTTTTTTAGCTATATCCTGCTTCATTGATTGATTTGGTTCCATTGCTCAAAATCTCCTGCTAATGTCTGATCTTTAGCCAGCAGCTGCTCAATTCCAGCTTCAATCTGACCTTGCAAAACTTCAAAGATAGTTAGAAGCATCTGAAATTTAGACAATCGACTTTCAAAGTGCTCTTGTAAAGATCCGACCAATGATTGATAATCTGCACCTCCAGCCTGATAGGCTGCAGTCACCTCATCTGGACTAAGACTGAAGCCCTGAGGAACCTTTCCCAACTGCTCTGCTAGCTTTTCCGCTTCGCTAACAACCTGATCTCTAGCCTGCTGCAACGTGTCATAGCCTAGTTTGGTTACATTTACTAAATTTTGAACAGTTGCCTGGGCTTGAAAACTATCCAGATAAATCTTTTCATTACTGCTAAATCCCCCCTTAGACAGATACTTCTTCATATTCTGGTAAGGAATCATATTTGCTTTGATGGTATCCTTGATAGTCGTCTTACCCGTCCCATCCATAAGCACAAAATTTTTATTTTTATCGTAGATATAGCCCTCCATCATATGCTGATCGCCGATTTCTTTTTCGACAGTCGCAATATGGCGTACAATACCAGCAGCATTTTCACTGCCAGATAAGCTGTAGCCTAAGCTGACGATATCCTTATGGTCGATATGATTAAAAATCTTATACTTAGCGCTATCCAGTCGTGCCTGCTGTTCCTTGGGCAAGAGAGGATAGATATTAGGGCCATTGTAGATATGGACTGTGCCAATATGGCGCATCTCCTCCTCTGTCAGGGTGGATAGAGCATACTGGATATCCATAGAACCCAAAGAGTGTCCGTAAAGATCAATCTTGGCATTAGGGTACTTACGAATGGTTTCCTTAAGATGCTTAGCCGCATCCTTAAACTGAGCCGGAGGAAACTCTTGTGTCTTTTTGAGATAACTAGCAGCTACCAAAATATTCGGTGCAGCAATTCCTGTCGTGAAAGTTCCGCCAGAAACACCTGCAAGATTTGATATAACATTCTTCCTCAGCTCATTAAAGGGATTTTTATTGAGAGAATTAAGGCTCTGCTTCACAGCTTGACCAGCATCTTTATTAAAGATTCCGACTACATTTCCTATCTTATTACTTACGTCTCGATCTGCCTTATCTAGTTCTTCTCGGCTTTTTTGAGTAATAATATTTTTTGAATGACGATAAACAAAAGGGGTAGCATATTCTACTGCACCTACAGGTCCCAGACGGTGAGATGCCGTCACAAAGTCTGTAGGCAGCCAATCCGTAACAGTATCGTGGATTAACTTAGGAGTGTGCGTCTTGGTCTGAGAGCCCTGCATCATGACTGTCACATCCTGCACCTGAGCACGCTCAGCATCCGAAGCTGAGTAGGGAACTGGAGATTGCTCAGGGCCTTTACCATTATTTGTAAATACAAATACTTGTTCTTCATGGCCGTTTACATTGTCGTAAATTTGGGAGACATTACCGATATATCCATTTTCGCCTTTAATTGAGTGGTTTTCTCCTACTTTTAAAGGTCTATATTCCACCATAGCAGCCTCAACATTTTGTTGATCTGTGTAGTTCTTATTATTAGCCATATTATTCTCCAATTAACTGACTTAATTCCTGGGAAACGCCATAACTGACTACTTCATAATTACCTGCTTCTTCTTCCTGAACAGTCATGTTAATATATAGTTTTTCGTCCCCGTTAATTGTTATGTATACATTTAATCCTCCCATAGGATTATATTCTAACATTTCCTTTTTAATTTCATAGGTTTTAATCTTTCCTTCTGGTGTCAAAGCTTTGGGATCCAATTCCCTAAGAAGAATTTTCAAGGCTTTCTTCATCTTTTTACTTTCTGAAATCTGAAGAATTTCTTCTTTTTCTGACCGACTGTTTAACATACCACAACCTCCTAGAATCATGCCTGAACTGAGTGTTACAATACTCAGAAAAATAATAACTATTTTCTTCATGATAGCTCCTTTCACTTCTCATCTTTGCTAAAGCTGGAGCCTTAGCAAAAATGGGAAACTAGATTTAGATTAATGTTTTACATTGATTATTATACTATTTTTATCGAGAACATGAAAGCGGAATCATCGGAGATTCATAAATATAAAATGCTTTATCATATGTCATGTCATTCTCCCCTCAACTTCTTTGCAAGCTCACCAGATATTACATAACCTGTATGCTCTAATTTCCTTTCATATTCTTCCATCAATGTTGTTTTAATAGTTAATTCTGGATCACCATTGATTATAAGTTCAACGATTACCCCCCCCCATAGGATTATACTCTAATTTATCTTTGTTAATTGAATATTCTTTTATAATCCCCTCCTCAGTCAATGCTTTAGAATCTTCCTGTCTTAGTAATTCTTCTATTGCTTTCTGCGCTTTCTTCCCCTCCGCAATCTGAATCATTTCTTCTTTTTCTGACCGATTATTTAGCAAGCTGCAGCTTCCTAGAAGCATAGATGAACTAATCGTGATGATACTCAGAAAAATGACAAAAAATTTCTTCATGACAGCTCCTTTCGTTCCTCATCTTTGCTAAATCTGATGCTTTATAAAAAATGGGAAAATGGATTTGGATTCATGTTTTATATTGATTATTATACTATTTTCCCAAAGAATATAAAAACGGAATCATCAAAGATTCATAAATATAAAATGCTTTATCATATGTCATGTCATTCTCCCCTCAACTTCTTTGCAAGCTCACCAGAAATTACGTACCCTGTATGTTCTAGCTTCCCATCAGACTCTTCCATCAATGTTGTGGTAATCGTTAGTTCTGGATTATCATTGATTATAAGTTCAACGATTAAGCCGCCCATAGGATTATATTTGAGATTTTTTTCATTTATTGTATATTTTTTTATTATCCCCTTTTCTGTCAATGCTTCAGGATCTTTCTTCCTTAACATTTCCTCAATTAACTTTTTAGATTTCTGACTCTCCGCAATCTGAATCATTTCTTCTTTTTCTGATTGACTTTTTAGCATGCTACAACCTCCTAAAAACATAGCTGAACTGAGCGTGATGATACTCAGAAAAAATGACAAATATTTTCTTCATGATAGCTCCTTTCACTTCTCATCTTTGCTAAAGCTGGAGCCTTAACAAAAATGGGAAACTAGATTTAGATTAACTTTTTATATTAATTATTATGCTATTTTTCCAAAGGATGCGAAAGCGCAATCATTGATAGAAATTTGTAAAGATAAAATATTGTTCTTCATTGCCATGTACATTGTCGTAAATTTGAGAGACGGTGCCTCTGTAGCCAACATCACCAACTTTAGCTTTTTTTCCAACAGTTATATCTTCGGCATATTCAAACATAGCAATATCTACATGTTGTCTATCAGTATATCCTGTGCCATCAATAGGACTTAAGCAGCCATCCATTTATACACCTCCAACAAGTTCGTCAAGTTCATCAGATGCAAAATAACTCGCTATTCTATATTCACCCGTCTTTTCTTCTAATACCGTCATATTCATATTTAACTCATGGTCATTATTGAGAACCACATAAACCAACATTCCTCCCATAGGATTGTACTCCAACTTATCCTTTTGAATTTCATAAGATTTAATTTTCCCTTCTGCTGTCAGAGCTTTAGGATCTAGTGCTTTCAACTCATTCTCAATCGCCTTCTTCATCTTTTTACTCTCTGCAATCTGAATCATTTCTTCTTGTTCTGAATGACTGTTTACCATACTACAACCTCCTAAAATCATGCCAGAACTGAGCGTAATGATACTCAGAAATATTACAAAAATTTTCTTCATGATGGCTCCTTTCACTTCTCATCTTTGCTAAAGCTGATACCTTAACGAAAATGAGAAACCAGTTTTAGATTAATGTTTTATATTGATTATTATACTATTTTTCTCAAGAATATGAAAGCGCAATCATTGCTCTTCATTGCCATTTGTATTGTCGTAAATTTGGGGAACAGTTCCAACATAGGTTTCGTCACTTAGTTCAACTTCTTAATTAACACGTTTTATCTCATATTCTTATATGGCAATGTTTACTTTCTGTTTATCACTAAATGATTCATCATATGTCATATCATTCTCCCCTCAATTTCTTTGCGAGTTCACCAGAAATTACGTATCCAGAATACTCCATCTGTCCATTAGAATCTTCCGTTAATGTTGTTGTAATTGTCAAGTCAGGATCATCGTTGATTATAAGCTCAACAATTAAACCTCCCATGGGATTATACTCAAGATTTTTTTCGTTTATTGTATATTTTTTGATTATTCCCTTTTCTGTCAATGCTTCAGGATCTTTCTTCTTTAACATTTGCTTAATCAATCTCTTAGATTTTTTACTCTCCGCAATCTGAATCATTTCTTCTTTTTCTGACCGACTGTTTACCATACTGCACCCTCCTAAAAACATAGCTGAACTGAGCGTGATGATACTCAAAAAGATTACAAAAATTTTCTTCATAATGACTCCTTTCGTTTCCCTCTTCCCCAATTACCACATCTTTAGTTTTTGAATCAATACGATATTCTCTTAATGCAATATCCACATGTTGCTTATCATTTAATTATCCATCATCTATTAATACCTTGCCAAACTCCTATCTTTCCAATGCTTGGGATAACTTATCAGAATAAGTGGCACTAGTGCTTTCTATCTCTCCATCACTATTTTTATTTATATTGCAGCTAATAATAAAATCAGAATCTCCATTTATTATAATATCGAAATCTATCCCGCTCATTGGATTTTTTGAAATTGAGTTTCTATCTATTTCATAACTTTGTATAAAGCCTTCTTTTTTAAATGCTTGAGGATCAACATAAGTGAACCAATGATAAAATGCTTTTTCAGCCTCTTTACTTTCTACAAGTTTAATCATTTGACTATTTTCATTTTCTTTCTCTGACCGACTATTTAGCATACTGCATCCTCCTAAAAACATAGACGAACTTAGCATAATGATACTCAGAAAAATGACAAAAATTTTCTTCATGGTGGCTCCTTTCACTTCTCATCTTTGCTAAAGCTGGATCCTTAGCAAAAATGGGAAACTAGATTTAGATTAATGTTTTATATTGATTATTATACTATTTTCCCAAAGAACATAATAGCGCAATCATTGTTAGGAAGTTATCTAGAAAAACCTTATTCTTCATTGCCATTTACATTTTCTTCATCCATTAGTTCTGTAAGCTTCGGTGACCACACAGTCCCATCCCTGTGAAATTTCCCATTTTCATCCTCTGTAATGACATATCCTAGTGTTACTTCTTCGTCACCATTAATGATTAAATCAAACATTAATCCTCCCATTGGGTTCTGAGTTAGTGACTTCTTATCAATTTCATAACTTTTAATTTTCCCTTCAAGTGTTAATGCTTGAGGGTCAATCTTTTTCAGCCCTTCCTCAATAACACTCTTCATCTTTTTACTTTCTGCAATCTGAATCATTTTTTCTTTTTCCGAACGACTGTTTAACATACTGCAGCCTCCTAAAAACATAGCTGAACTTAGCGTAATGATAGTCAGAAATATTCCAAAAACTTTCTTCATGGTGGCTCCTTTAACTTGTTATCTTTACTAAAGCTAATGCCTTAACGAAATGGGAAAGTGGATTTGGATTAATGTTTGATATTATCATTTTTATACTATTTTTTTAACGTTATAAGAGCGCCACTACGGATAAAGAGATGTAAAGACAAAAAATCGTTCTCCATCATCTTTTATACTGTTGTAAATTTGAGACACGGAGACTATGTATTCTATTTCACCAATAGATCACTAAGTTTCGGACTTCTTGAATTTGTGGCAATTTCATAGTTACCAGTAGTTGAATCTTCTACTACTGTTACACTTAAACTTATATTCTTATCTCCGTTAATAAACATTTGAATCATTATCCCTCCCATTGGATTATATTCTAACTGATCCTTTTGAATTTCATAGGATTTAATCTTTCCTTCTGGTGTCAAAGCTTTAGAATCTAAACCTTTGAGAAAATTTTCCAAGGCTTTCTCCATCTTTTTACTCTCTGCAATCTGAATCATTTCTTCTTTTTCTGACCGACTGTTTAGAATGCTGCAGCTTCCTAGAAGCATAGCTGAACTAATCGTGATGATAGTCAGAAAGATGACAAAATATTTCTTCATGATGACTCCTTTAGTTTGTTACCTTTGCTCAAACTGATGTCCTAATGAAAATGGATTTGGATTAATGTTTTATCTTATCATTGTTATACTTTTTTTAGAAGTCTCAAGTACTCCAGTACGGATAAAGAGTTGTAAAGACAAAAACTCGTTCTCCATCACGCTTGATATTTTTATAAATTTGGGAGACGGTGCCTAAATAATCCTCCCTTTTACATCATATTCTTTACAACATGCATACTCCCATACTCATATAAATAAGTTCCACCAAGTTGTTTATCTTCATATTCTTTAACATCAACAGGGTTTTTATAATCAGGCGTATTACTTTTCTCCTCTAATTAGCTCGTTAAATTCTGGAGACATGCCATAACCACCCGCTTCGTATTCGCCAGTAGTTGAATTTTCTTGAAAAGTCATGTCTAATTCAAACTTCTTATTATCATTAATTATTAAATAGATGTCTAATCCTCCCATCGGATTGAAATCTAATTTATTCTTTTCAATTTTATACGTTTTAATCTTCCCCTCTGGTGTCAGAGCTTTAGGATCCAGTTCTCTCAACTCTTTCTCAATCGCCTTCTTCATTTTTGTACTTTCCGCAATCTGAATCATTTCTTCTTTTTCTGAACGACTATTTAGCATGCTACACCCTCCTAGAAGCATAGCTGAACTGAGCGTGATGATACTCAAAAAGATTACAAAAATTTTCTTCATGGTGGTTCCTTTCGTTTCTCATCTTTGCTAAAGCTAGCTGAATTAGCACGATTTAGAATTTTTAACTATCTAACTTATTACTTTATTATATTATACAGGATTCTCAAATATTCTAAAACTGAAAGGATAACTAAAAGTTTATGGCTTCATCAATGGGAAACTAACGATACTTAGCAATTTTCTCTTGTCATCTCATAAAAAGCCGGTGAATAAACAATTTGCAGATTTTTTTGCTGGAGATTGGCGTAATAATTCTCAAACTGCTGGTAATAGCCAGTCAAATCAGTAGTTATCTGACAGAAGGAGGCAGCTTGTATTGGGCGAATCTGTGGATAGAAATCCTCTGCAGTCTTAGTCAAGAGATTATCGCCATTCTGGTAGAGCTGGGCCTGCAGCCACATCCATCTAGGCTGCTGGTAATAAAGCTGACGGCGGATATAATTGCAGATCTGCGGATCTTGCTGGGCCAGAAAGCTGTTCATCTCCTGCTTTTGAAAGGGCAAACGCAAAATATCCAAAAGCCGGCCGTGACCAAAGGGAAAGTTCTTGGTCTTGTGCTGGACTTTTCCATGCAGATCTTCGTGAATCAGGTATTTTAGACGCAAAACTCGCTTTTCTTGATCCAGCTCCCAGAGATGAAAGCCCATATTTTTACTAAAATAGAGAAAATCCTTCTGCAGACGGGTTAGGGAATCCTTGAGCCAAAGTTTTCGCCCCAAAAGCCAGAGAACCTGATAGCCATGCTGGCGGTAAGAAAGCGTCCGTTCCTGCAGCCGTTCTATACTTAGAGGACTGCACTGGACTTCAAGCGCTAGTCTTTTATCAACTAGCAAATCAGCAATCTGCTGCAGTGCAGGCAAAAAAGTCTCCACCTCAACTTCTTCTGTCTGGACAGCCCAGCGAAAAAGCTCGGCCTTAAGGTTGAGGTGCTCAGCACTCTCATTTTCCCTATAAAAACGACACTCTTCTAGCGAAATATGCGCAAAATGCGGCTGCATAACCTTCCCTTTTTTAAAACGGACTGCCCCTGAACAAGCGGGGCAGACGAAATCAGCTCCCTTCTCAATCTTCTCCTCCAGAGCATTACACAAAAGCCCCTTATGATTTCGCGCCACAAACATATCCTAGCCCCCCCTCTAAAAATTTCTCTCATTTACTAAAATATTCGCAAAAGAAAAAAGAAACTATCTAGATAAAAAAACGAGTCGAGAGAGCATCTCTCCGACTCGTTTCTCATTATCCAAATAACTGATTTCTTTTTCCTTCTGGTAATTTTAGAAAGAGGGCCAGCAGACAGACCAGAAAGATAACTGCTACTAGAAATAGGTTCATTCCTTCGTAACCCCAACTGTCCAGAAAATGGCCGGTCAGATTTTGAATGAGAATGGTTCCTAGACTGCGGGCTGTCTGGACCAGAGCAATGGCTGTAACCAGGTATTTTTCATCAACCAGACTGGCTACGATTTTCAGGGTCACCATAATCAAAACCATGCCAGTCACGTGTTTGGAAAGGAGAGTCATCCCGATTTTCGAAATCAAACCTAGGTCCAAGGCATAAACACTGTACTGGAGAAAGATGATTCCCAAACAGATATAAAGAAGCTTCTTCATCGAAATCTTGTCCATAAAGAGATAGGAATAAAAGATAAAAGGCGCTTCAACCAGAACTGATAAGGCAACGACAGTCGAAGCCCTATCCACCTCTAAGCCACTATGCTGTAGCATGGCCGGGATATAGGTATGACCAGTATTCCCCACCCCAGAGTAAAGGACGACCAAAAGGAGGTAAAAAAGATAGGTTTTGTTGGTCAAGAGTTTCCCCAGACCTGTCTGCTTGCGGATGTCCTTTTTATCTAAGGCTGCTCGGTCATGCTTGGGCTGGATTCCCAATAGTCCTAGACTGCTGATAAGCATCATACCAATAAAGACTGGGAAAATAGCCTGCGGTGCGACTCTTTGATAGATTAGTCCTGCCAGCTGAGATCCTAAGGCATAGCCGATAGTTCCCCAAATCCGAATCTTCCCATAAGTATAAGGACTTTGAGCCGCTAAAACATCCATGACTGGATTGACCCCGTTGATCAACATGAGAACCAGACTATACCAGACTAACAGCTGCCAGAGCTGAGTTGCCTTCATAAAAAAGACAGCCCCAACCATCATGACTAAAAAACTAAAAAGGAAAATCTTTTTAATTCCCAAAGCATCGCTGAGAACTCCAAAAATCGGCTGAGCCAACATGGAGGCAAAGAAGGAAGACGACACTACTAGAGATACTTGGGCATTAGAATAGCCTAAGTCCTGCATATAGACTGATATCAGGGTCGAAAAAAGAGAGTAGGCCAGAAAGAAAAAATTAAAAAGTAAAAAATGAGCTAGATAGCTGTTGTGAAACTTTTTTCGCATGAAAATCTCCTTAAAACAGAAAGAAAACTCAGCAAAATCACTGAGTTTTAGCTTGGAAAGTCATTCCGTTCGTATGTGACAGAGGACATTCCCTTTATTCAACATCTGTATTTCTACGACGTTCCTGCTTTGCAGCCTTGCGTTTTTGGCGACTGCGGTATTCAAAGTACAGAATGATCAGCAGGATGCCAACAGGCAGCAGAATCAACATCTTATCGCTGAAGAACACACCATACCAAGGCTTGCTTTCCGACTTGCTGCCAGTCACATTTTCAATGGCCTGAGCAACTGGATTCTCAACTTTCTCGACTTTCATTTCATCAGAGATCTTGCTAGACAAGGTCTTCAAGCCATTTTCAGCCTTGAGAACATTGTTTTCAACCTTGACTTTAGGCTCGGTTCCCTTTTTAACAGTAGCGTAGAAATCCTCAGGCAGCTTATACTTCTGACCATCGATCTCCTGCTCACCCTTGGAGAGGAGCTTTTTGTACTCGTAGTCCGCATATGCTTTCTCAATCAAGGCATTACCAAAAGGATGGCGGTAATACTCACCGTCTTGGTCAGACCAGTCGCCAACTCCCATAATCACAGCAATCATGCGCTGATCGCCACGCTTAATAGTCGCGATATAGTTGAAAGCACCGTTAGGGCTAGAACCCGTCTTCATACCATCTACTCCCTTGAGTGCGTATTTAGCACCTGGCAGGGAATAATTATAGGTGTCAAATGTTTCCTCGTAAGGAGTTCCAGCTTTAACCGTAACCTTTGCTTTATTAGTATAGTTTAGAATCTCAGGATGGTGATTGACAAAGTTATAGGCCAGAATCGCCAAATCACGGGCTGTTGTCTGGTTGCTGAGAGTATTATCGTAATTCTGAGGATTGTAATATCCCTTGAATGAAACTGCCGCTGCACCGCTGGCATTGAACCACTTGGTATTGGTCATACCCAGCTCTTGAGCCTTGGCATTCATCCGATCCAAGAAAGCATCTGGATCATTATCCGATAGATAATTGGCCAGCATGACAGTTGTCGCATTGGATGAAGGCACGATGGTCATCGTAATGAGCTCAGATACAGTGTAGTCCACACCTGCAACAATTTTATTATTAGAAATTTCATAAATATTAGCGATGGCCTGATCCTGAGGTGTAGCTGTAATGACCGTCTTTTCGCTGATTTTTCCTTCCTTAATCGCTTCAAAGACCAAGTAAAGCGTCATGAGCTTACTCATACTTGCTGGGTCACGTACCTCATCGACATTATCCTCCCATACAACATCGCCTGTACTGCCGTCAATAACGAGAGAAGACTTGGGACGATTAATCGCCTGAACATTATCATGCGGATACATTTTTTTAGCCATATCCACCAATTCATCAGCCCTAGCAGCTAGTGGTGCTAACGAGGTCAGGAACACAATTCCCAATAACAAAAGCTTTTTCTTCACAGGATCCTCCAAAGAACAATTATACCTATCTAGTATATCATATTTTACGCAAAGTCAACCATAAATCTAAAAATCCTACCTAAAAAAATAGATAGGAAATTAAGAGACTTTTATCTGGCAAAACTAGTTTTATAGCAACAACATTAAAATCTTAGTGTTTTAACAAGCTAAGTGCTTCCTTATCAGCGATAATTACAACATCCGGATGCTTCTGGAGAGCACTGCCTGGCAGCTCCTCTGTCACTTCCCCCTCAACAGTCCCTGCTATAGCCTTGGCCTTAGCTGAACCGTAAGCAAAGAGGATGATGGACTTAGCATTGAGAATGTTGCCAATCCCCATGGAAATAGCCTGAGTCGGAACATCTTCCATCTTGTTGAAGAATCGAGCATTGGACTGAATGGTGGACGGTGTCAGATCCACTAAGTGAGTCTGGCTGTCAAAACTGGTCCCCGGCTCATTGAAACCGATATGACCATTCGTACCAATTCCCAAAATCTGCAAATCAGCTGGATGCTCTGTAAGAAGCTGATTGTACCTCGCCACTTCTGCTTCTAAATCTTTCGCTGCTCCATTAGGCAGGAAGCTTGCTTTAAAAGGCTTTTGGTTAAAGAGGTGCTGATTCATGAAATAACGATAAGACTGAGGATCCTCCACCTGCAAACCGACATATTCATCCAGATTGACACTGGTCATCTCTGAAAAATCAAGGTCGCTCTCAACAATCTGCTTGTAAAATTCTTCTGGGCTGCTTCCTGTGGCCAACCCCAAAGTTTTTGCTCCTTGAGCTAGCTTTTCTTTAAGCAGTTCAAGAGCTACTTTGCCACCTTCTACTTGGTTTTCCACTTGAATAATTTTCATTTTCCACCTCCACATCTTTTCTTAATTCTATTATATGGTATAGACCGATTTTTGTCAAGAAAAAGTCTGCAAAATAGACATACTTTCTAGTCGTGCTTGCTTCCTTTTGCGGCAAATCGTGTTATAATAGAGACATGTTTTTACTGATTGTTTTATTGATTTTATTTTTTGTCGGAGTCTTACTCTGCAGCTTGAGTTTCCTCATAAAAAAACAGCCAGGCTTGCAGATGCTAAGTTTGATTTTGGGTGGCTTGCTTACAGCTAGTCCCTTCCTACTAGCCGCCTACCTACTCTGGCTGATGAAAACAATATAAGGAGATACGATGAATACCGCTGATTTTGATTTTGACTTGCCCGAAGAACTGATTGCTCAGACGCCTTTAGAGAAAAGGGATGCTTCCCGCTTGCTAGTGGTTGATAAAGAAACGGGGACCTTCTCCGACCAGCACTTTGACCAGATTATTGATCAGCTCCAGCCCGGCGATGCCCTAGTTATGAATAATACGCGTGTCCTGCCTGCCCGCCTTTATGGTATCAAACCTGAGACAGGAGGCCATGTCGAGCTGCTACTGCTGAAAAATACTCAGGGAGATGACTGGGAAGTGCTAGCCAAGCCAGCCAAGCGCCTCAGAGTAGGTGCTCAGATTTCCTTTGGCGATGGCCGCTTAACTGCTACTGTGGTAGATGAGCTTGAGCATGGCGGACGAATTGTGTGCTTTGGCTACGAAGGGATTTTCCTAGAGGTCTTGGAAAGTTTGGGAGAAATGCCGCTTCCGCCTTATATCCACGAAAAACTGTCAGACCGCGAACGCTACCAGACTGTCTATGCCAAGGAAAACGGCTCTGCTGCTGCGCCAACTGCTGGACTTCATTTCACAGAAGAGCTGCTAGAGCAGATTGCTGCCAAGGGAGTCAAACTGGTCTATCTGACCCTTCATGTCGGACTGGGAACTTTCCGACCGGTTTCTGTGGACAGCTTAGATGATCACGAGATGCACTCCGAATTTTACAGTCTGTCCGAAGAAGCTGCCCAGATACTCCGTCAGGTCAAGGCTAAGGGAGGCCGTGTCATTGCAGTCGGCACGACATCTATCCGCACCTTGGAGACAATTGGTAGTAAATTCCAGGGGCAGATTCAGGCTGACTCTGGCTGGACCAATATTTTTATCAAGCCTGGATACGATTGGAAGGTCGTTGATGCTTTTTCAACCAACTTCCACCTGCCCAAGTCAACTCTGGTCATGTTAGTCTCTGCCTTTGCCGGACGTTCCTTAACGCTTAAAGCTTATGAGCACGCTATTGCTGAGCGCTATCGCTTCTTCAGCTTTGGTGATGCTATGTTTATCAAATAACTATAGGTGAAAATTTATGAATAAAATTGAAAGCAGACACCGTCTCATCCGCTCCTTAATCATGGAGAAAAAAATCCATACCCAGCAAGAACTTCAGGAGCATTTGGAAGCAAACGGCGTCATTGTTACCCAGTCCACTCTTTCACGAGATATGAAAGCACTCAATCTGGTCAAGGTCAGTGAAAACGATACTTCCTACTATATCATCAACAGTATTGCACCATCCCGCTGGGAAAAACGGCTTCGCTTCTACATGGAAGATGCTTTGGTCATGCTGCGGCCAGTTCAAAACCAAGTCGTCATGAAAACCCTGCCTGGTCTGGCCCAGTCTTTCGGTGCAATCTTAGACGCTCTAGAGCTGCCACAGATTGTTGCTACTGTCTGCGGTGATGACGTCTGTCTGATTATCTGCGAGGATAACCAAGGTGCCCTTGACTGCTTTGAGAAGCTCAAAGAATTCACCCCACCATTTTTCTTTAGTAAATAAAAGCTGAGACAAAATTGCCTCAGCTTTTTCTATTTACGATTTTTGTCTCAATGAAAGCTATTAGTAAATCAGCAAGCTATACTTGACCAGAGCAATGCAGTACAAATAAGATTTGAAGATGGTTCATTTAAGGTGTTGTAGCCAAACGATAAATGGCCTCTGCGTAAATATCCATGGCCCGATACAGATCATCTAGGCGGAATCGTTCATTGACCTGATGCTCTGTCTGATCAGCTCCCGGAAAGAGGGCGCCAAAGGCAACACAGTTAGGCATAGTACGAGCAAAGGTCGCTCCGCCAGAAGACATAGCTGGACTGTTGTCTCCTGTTTTCTCCTGATAAATTTCCATCAGGGTGCTGACCAACTCGCTGTCCAAAGGTACGTAGAGCGGAGCCAAGTAGTCAAACTCCTGATATGTCAGCTCATATTGACTGGCTATCTCTGCCAGCTTTTCAACCAACTTATCCTTGTCTGCCAAGACCGGAATTCGCATGTCAATCCGAATCTCAGAGCGGTCAGAGCTTAAAGTCAGACCGGCAACATTAAAGGAAAGAAAACCCGACGGTTCATCAGACACAGGCCCAAAGAGATGGCTGCCTGTCGCATCTTCACCAACCGCCTGAGCCAGAAAGACAAGAGCTGGATGTGAATCCAGGGTCTGCAAGACCTTGGCTAGGCGAATAATGGCGTTGATTCCTTGGGCGGCATCCTTGGCGTGCTTGGGCAAGCCGATAACCGTTACTTCTTCTGCCGTTCGCTCATATTCATAGCCTAAATCTTTCAAGCCAGCAACTACTGACTCCAGTAGGCTGCCTGAATAGGAAGCCTTGGCAGGAACGACATTAAAAGCTTGACCAGCTTCGAGCTCTAAAGTGTCAGAGCCCGGCCCTTCCAGCTTGAGCTGCAGAAGCCCTTTCTCAGCATAGGTCAAAGGGAAGGAAGAATCTGGTGCAAATCCAAGTGCAGCCTGCTCTTCAAGCTGATTATACCTAGCCATGCAGCGCCAAAGCGTCTCCTCATCTGTACCAAAGATAAAGCGAACCCGCTTTTTAAATTCCACTCTGCTATCCAGCAATGCTTTTACCGCATAAAGAGCGGCCATAGAAGGTCCCTTATCGTCCTGAACCCCACGGCCGAAAATCCAGCCATCCTTGACAGTAGCTTCAAAGGGAGGCGTCTGCCAGTCCGACTCATCACCTGATGGAACAACATCCAAATGACAGAGAACGGCCAGGAGCTGAGCTCCATGACCGATTTCTGCATATCCGTAATAACCTTTAGGGTCGAGGTAGGTGGTAAAACCTAACTCTCGACAGATTTCTAAAGTTTTTTCTAGGACATCTTGGATAGCTTGTCCAAAAGGTGTTCCATTTTGACCTTCATTTAGCACTGAAGGATAAGAAACGATTGTTTTCAAAGATTCAAGAAAATCTTCTTTAATCTCTTCCGTTATAAAATTTTTCATGGAATCACCTCAGCTTCTAGCTTATAGGAACGGTAAGAAAGTTCCTAGGAGTAAGAGACCAATACTGATAGCAATGATAGCTACAATCAGCTTGCCGATAAATTTCCACCAAGTACCGATATTGATACGTCCGAGTGCCAAAGCTCCCATAACGATACCAGAAGTTGGTGCAACCAGATTCAGCACACCTGAAGCAGACTGATAAGCTGTGATGATCAAGCTAGCCTTGACATTGACAAATTCTCCCATCGGAGCCATGATTCCCATAGTTGCACTAGCTAGACCAGATGATGATGGGATAAGGAAGGACATTGGCAGGTAGAAAATGTAAGTCAAGACGATAAATACTTGTGATGACAAACCGCTGAGTCCTTGTTTGCCCCAGTTGAGGATAGTGTCTGTAATCATACCATCGTTCATGATAACTTGGATACCACGGGCGATTGCTACGATCAGGGCTACGCTAAGCAAGTCAGCTGCACCGTTCATGAAGGCTGAGATAATCTTGTCTTCTTTCAGACCATACACAACACCAATCAAGATTCCCATGAAGGCAAAGAGCATCGCTCCTTCTGGGAAGTACCAAGTACCCAGTGCAGAAGTAGATGAACCAATAATCTTACCGAGTACTGGAAGACCTGTCAGCCAGGTATTGACATCCTTAAAGATAGTAATACCGAGATCTGTCCAAGGAATGAAACTCAATACCATAATGACAAATGTCATGATGAACAGGAATAGAACTGTTCTTTGTTTTTTGCTCAGAGTTGACTCAACAGATGAAGAAGTTTCAACGTTAAAGTGTTTCAAATCTTCTTCGCGAGTGCTGTAAACCAATGACTTGGTCGGATCCTTTTGAATCTTATCTGCATAGCGGTAAACAAACCAAGTGCTGAGAGCAGTCAGAATAACCAAGAAGATGAGACGAAGGACAATCCCTTCACCAGTTCCAACACCAGCAGTCTCTGAAGCGATAACAGTTGCAAATGGATTTAGCGTAGAAGCCAAACATCCGATTTGCGAACCAAGCAATATGATAGCCACCCCAGTCAGACTGTCAAAACCAACCGCCATCATCACTGGTACCAAAAGCGGATAGAAGGCCATGGTTTCCTCACCCATACCATAGGTAGTACCACCAAGGGCAAAGAGAGGCATCAAGACAACAATCAGCATCTTTTCGCGGCCCTTATACTTCTTAACGATAGAGGCAATTCCCACATCCAAAGCACCAGTTTCGTTAACAACACCAAGGAAACCACCCACCATGAGGATGAAGAAGGCAACATCAATGGCTGCGCTTGTCTCCTTAATCAAGGATCCTTCCTCAGGATGCGTGCCCAGCATAGCACGAATCGGTGCCATCAGGACATCCCAAATTCCTTGTGGATTTTGTGGCTGAGGCTGATAAACACCTTTTACAAAAGCCCCGGCTGGGATAATCCAAGTAAGCACTGCCATAATGGCAATGATTATCAACAATACGGTGTAAGATGAAGGCATCTTAAACCCTTTTTTTGTTTTTTCACTCATTTGTTTTTCCTCCTAAACGTTTTTTACGAGGTTACGAACCTGCATTTCCCTGCATGAGTAAACAAGAAAACGCTTACTTTGTTTTTATTTTACCATATTAACATTGAAAAAGCCAGTATTTTTGAAAATTATAAATGATTTTCAAGAAAAGATTTCCATCGGCAATAGAGATTACTTACTATCGCTTTTCAGTCAATTCTATGCCTAGCCTTTTTCAATAATCGTGCCGCTCTCAGACTCAATCAGAGCTCCCAGATTTTCCAGAGAGGTAATAACTGCTTTACCTTCTGGACTGCCATTGACAAAGGCGATAGCTGCTTCTACTTTTGGAAGCATGCTGCCTGGTGCAAATTGTTCTTGCTTGATGTACTCTTCCAATTGAGCAACATTCACATGTTCCAGTTTTGCTTGGTCTGGTTTGTTGTAGTTAACAAAGACATAGTCCACACCAGTCAAGACGATGAAGAGGTCCGCATCAACCAACTCAGCCAAGCGCTGAGAAGCAAAGTCCTTGTCAATAACGGCTTCAACACCAGTAAGATGGCCATTGTCTTCTTTAACGACAGGAATCCCGCCACCACCTGCAGCTACCACTACTTGACCTTGATTCAAAAGTGTACGGATCGTTTCAATTTCCTTGATATCCACTGGTTTTGGTGAAGCAACAACCTTACGCCAACCGCGGCCAGCATCTTCTTTGAAAGTCGCTCCGCTCTTTTCAGCTTCCGCTTTTGCTTCTTCTTCTGAGTAGAAAGGACCGATTGGCTTGCTGAGGTTGACAAAGGCTGGATCGTTCTTATCAACTACTACTTGCGTCACAACAGAAGCGACATTCTTTTCAATACCTTCATCCAAGAGAGCATTTTGCAGAGCATTTTGCAGCCAGAAGCCGATGCTGCCTTCTGTCATAGCCACAAGAGAGTCTAGTGGGAAAGCAGGATTCTTCTCAGAGTTCGCTGCCAACTGTTGCAGCAGCAAGTTCCCTACCTGTGGACCATTTCCATGGGTAATGATAAGGTCATCCCCG
Organism: Streptococcus sanguinis SK355; assembly: GCF_000212855.1. Taxonomy (GTDB): domain Bacteria; phylum Bacillota; class Bacilli; order Lactobacillales; family Streptococcaceae; genus Streptococcus; species Streptococcus sanguinis_A. Next base: position 1,288,668 of record NZ_GL890993.1, on the reverse strand, counting down.
TTTTTAATCAATTTCACTAAGTGCTTAGCAGTTTCCACCAAGGCTTCCTGCTGTGCTTTCGCTGAGGGGTCAGATGAAAGGATGGCGTTGCCTCCCAAGGCTACAACGATTTTACGATTTGCCATTAAATTCTCCTTAATTGCGCCCTAATGAATGCGCTTCCAATTTATTTTAGTAGATTTTCAAATTTTCAATAAGAAAATGAACATTTCTTATCATATAAAAGAGGGCCGGACTAAAGCTATTAGTCGCAGCCCTCATAGCTGTTGGTAGACGGTTTCTTAGGTAAGATTATACTTTTGGAATGTAGAGGTTTCCAAGAGTTGCAGCCATAACCGCTTTGATTGTATGCATACGGTTTTCTGCTTGGTCGAAATGACGAGCATATTTACTGCGGAAGACTTCGTCTGTTACTTCCATTTCCTCTACGCCGAATTTTTCAGCGACATCTTTACCGTAAACAGTATTTGTATCGTGGAATGCTGGTAAGCAGTGCAAGAAAATCAAGTTTTCGTTATCAGCCTTCTTCACCAAATCCATGTTTACTTGGTAAGGTTTGAGGAGGGCAACGCGTTCTGCAAACTTGTCTTCTTCACCCATAGATACCCAAACGTCTGTGTAAAGTACGTCTGCACCTTTAACTGCTTCGTCAGCATCTTCTGTGATGAGGATACGTGCGCCGCTTTCTTTAGCAAAGCCTTCTGCCAATTCAACGATTTCTTTTTCTGGGAAGAGTTCTTTTGGAGAGAAGATGTGAACGTTGACGCCAAGGATAGCTCCCGTTACCAGCAAGCTGTTGGCAACATTGTTACGTCCATCACCACAGTATACCAATGTCAAACCTTCCAGGCGGCCAAAGTTTTCTTGAACTGTCAAGTAGTCAGCCAACATTTGAGTTGGATGCCATTCGTCAGTCAGACCATTCCAAACTGGAACACCTGAGAATTCTGCTAATTCTTCTACCATGCGTTGGCTGAAGCCACGGAATTCAATCCCGTCAAACATACGGCCCAAAACTTTAGCAGTATCTTCTGTAGATTCTTTCTTACCAAGCTGGATATCATTTGCACCAAGGTATTCTGGATGTGCTCCCAGGTCAATGGCTGCTGTTGTAAAAGCTGCACGAGTACGAGTAGATGTTTTTTCAAACAAGAGAGCGATATTCTTGCCAGCAAGATAGTGGTGTTGAATATTGCGTTTTTTCAAATCTTTCAAGTGAGCTGAAAGACCGATAAGGTATTCTAACTCAGCACGGCTAAAGTCTTTTTCTGCTAAGAAGCTACGTCCTTGGAATACTGAATGTGTCATTCTATTATTTCCTCTTTCTATTCTTTGAGTATCAGTAAAATACTGGATTCCTAAATTTCTTCACGTTCAAATGGCATAGACATACAGCGTGGTCCACCACGACCGCGAACCAATTCACTTCCGCGGATCTTAATCAAACGCAAGCCGTATTCTTCCAAAATCTTGTTAGTAACGGTGTTACGGTCATACACCACTACCACACCAGGTGCGATGGTCAAGGTGTTAGAACCATCGTTCCACTGCTCACGTGCAGCAGCTACGATATTGCCACCACCACAGCGAATCAGGTGAACTTTTTCCACACCAAGGTTTTCTGCCAAGATTTCTGCTAAATCACCTTTTTCTTCAACAATCTTAAGTTTGTCATCAACATAAGTCACAGAGTAAACGCGAAGATCACCTTCGATTTCTGGGTGAATCGTGAACTTGTCATAGTCAACCATAGTGAAGACAGTGTCTAAGTGCATGAACTTACGGTTGTTGGCAAATTCAAAGGCCAAAACTTTCTTGAAGCCAACATTTTTCTTGAAGATATTGACCAAGAGTTTTTCGATAGAAGCTGCGTCTGTACGTTGTGAAATACCAACCGCCAGCACATCTTTTGAAAGAACCAGTTCGTCCCCACCTTCGATACGTGTATCTTCTTCACGATTGTATACCAAATCTACTTTTCCACCATATACTGGGTGGTATTTGAAGATGTATTTACCGTAGAGAGTTTCACGATTACGAGTATCCGCATACATGTGGTTAAGCGATACAGCATTACCAATCGTAGCAAATGGGTCACGTGTGAAGTAAAGGTTTGGCATCGGATCAATAGCGAATGGATAATCAGATTCTACCAAGTCCGTCAAGCCTTTTGCTTCTTCAGGAATTTCTGGCAATTCAACTTTTTGAACCCCTGCCATCGTTTTTTCAACCAACTCTCGGTTATCTTTGATACCACGGAGCAGTTCACGAATAGCCTTCTTGGTTTCACGGCCGCGAATATTGGCTTCTTCCAGATATTCTTCGATGAATTGCTCGCGGATTTCTGGGGAAGTCAGTGACTCAGCAGCCAGCTGCTCAAGATAGAGCACCTCAACTCCTTCATTACGAAGCGCTTGAGCAAAGTTGTCATGTTCTTTTTGTGAATCTTCTAAGAAAGGAATATCGTCAAAAAGAAGACGTTCTAAGTAGTCCGGCTGCAAGTTTTCTAACTCCTTGCCAGGACGGTGTAACATAACTTTTTTCAGTTTTCCAATTTCTGAGAAAACACGAATTGGATGTGTAGACATCTACTATCCTCCTTTTTCTTTGCGGTTTAGGTTTTCCTAAGCCCGTTTACATGTACTATTCTAGCATTTAATGCTACCGCTTTCAAGAAAAATCCTACATTGCAAATGTCAAATCCTTTGCTTTTTTCTATTTCTATTTTTATAATATTCTTCTTTAAAGCGTTTTCTTTGAATATTTTATGCATTATATTATTTTTGTGAATATTTATTTTTAAAAATAAAATCAGTACATGGTTAATATTAGAATATTTTGAATTTATTTAACAAAAAAGAAGCTAATCAGAACCGATTAGCTTCCAGCAAGATATTTCATAAAATACTCTTTCTCTTTAAAAGTTAATTTTTTATGTTCGTATTCAATCCGACCTTCATCCAAGAGCTTTTTCAGAACTTGATTGACCGTTTCCCGAGTTGTGGCTCCTAGTTTTGCCAACTCTTTCATACTGATAGGAAAGGGCAGGCTATCCCCCTCCTTGCACAAATCCATGCAGAGCAGCGACAGAGACTGGATAACACGCTCACTGGCACTGGCCGCTACGACATTGCGCAATCTCAATTCCTGAAATTCCAGGATTTGCGATAGGCGCTTGGTAATGAACAACAGCTGGTCCACACTCTTCTTTGAATAATCTTCAAACAAATCGATAGGAATGGACAAATATTCGACATTGGTGACAGCGATGGCTGTGTAATGATAGCGCTCATCAAAAAACATACCTCCATAGGGGAAAACACTGTCTTTCTTGACATAATCCATATAAGAAAATGTGTCTGTCGAATCATACTGCTCAATCCGAACATAGCCTTGAGACAAGAGAAAAAGGCGCTCACGCCGGTCTCCTGCAAAAAAGATAATTTGCCCTTTTGGAATCTTGCGATACTGAATCTCCACTGCTAATTTATCGAAAAGCTCCACTGGCAGATTGACAAAGGCAGGGTGCTGCCGGATAAATTGATAATGCTCCTTGGTAATCATGATAACCCTTTTATTTGATACTTGATACCATTATAGCATAAATCCGCTTACAAATAGAAAATGCTGACTATAAAAGTAAGAAATCCCAACAAAACAAAGAGGTGTGCCCATTTTCTATTCATGGAATTTCTGTCAGCTTGTACTTTTTTGGGCAAGTAATTGCCTACAATTATGAAAACCAAAGCAACTAGCATAGTTGCTATTTTACGCACATCAAAACTCTCATTTAAGCCCCGATAAATAGTAGCTAGATACAGCGAAACAAAGGTAAGAGGAAACATCCAACGAATAAGGTGCTTAAAGGTTCTATTCAAGATATCTTTGGCAATGGTTGTCCAATAGATCATAACTTCTAGCAGCATCATGACAATTGGAAAAGCAGATACTATTAGAAACTTAGGTAAAAAAGCATTTCCTTTTCCAGATAAGTCAAAGTGAATAGCCAGGTTTTCCGGTAATTTTTGATAGACCCAGATGGCATATAAAACTGGCAAGAGCATGACGCCAAGTGCCCAGCCTAATTCTTCTAAACTATTTTTTTTCATTTTCGTTTCCTCCTCCAAGAGATTGAAACCAGACAAGAATTTCTTCAAAAACAGTGACATCTAAGCTGTAATATATAAAGTTCTTCTGCTTTTCTTCTATGAGCAGACCGGCTTTCTTTAGCTGAGAGAGGTGGTAGGATACCGTCGCAGGCGTCAGCTCAACAGCTTGGGCAATTTCCCCTGCAGACTTCGGACCATGCTTGAGCATTTCCAGAATCCCCCTTCAAACTGGGTCAGCTAGAGCTTTAAGCGTTTGACTGATCCCCATGATTGAACCTTTCTTTCAGGTAAACTTTCAAGATTTTCTTGGTCAGAAAGACTAGTGCCACTACTTCTACTAAGAGCAGAGCCTCAACAGCCAGTGGCGGAAGAAAGCCTACCTGAGCCAGAGCAGGCGCTAGGTCAATCAGGGCGTGAAGTCCCAGAGCAGCTAAAAAATACACTGGAGCCTTCTCCTTGACCGCCTTCCAAACCCAGAATGTTAGTAGGATTTGAATGAGAATAGCCAAGATCCGTTCAAAAGCTAAAAGATAGATGCTGCCAGCGCTCATAGAGCGGACATTGTCAATAACTGCTTGAGGAATTTGAGCCAGCGTCTGGGCATTCCCCTGAGTCACTACTTGAGCTATAACCCAAAAGTTTAAGAGACTGACAATACCAATAAACAGAGCCTCAATACCACCATGCCCCAAGCCATAGGCCACACCATCCCTAAAGGTCAGTGGACGCTTCTTTTGCAGCCAGTAAAAGATGACCCAGCGGGCTGTTTCTTCAAAAATAGCTGCCGCAGCAATACCATAAAGGACATATAGCCAAGGATTTTCCGTCTGCAAAGCGATAGTCCCATCAGCCTGAGGCTGTAAAACGATACGGTGCAAGATATTTTCCAAAACTTGACTCGATAAATAAAAACCAACCCCCCCTAAAAGAAAGACTAATAGAGAAATGTGCTTGGTCTTTTTAAAATAAACCAAAGGAACAAGGACTGCCCCTAAAATCAGCAGCATAGCAATCAAGATATGAATGGAAATCATCGTTTTTTCTCCTAAACTGTTTTGGTTTTTTTCTAAATAGATTATACATCTTTCCTTTCTTTCTGTCAAATCTATTTCGAATTTTTTCTAAATAACTTCAATCTAAAAATTATCAAGCTCTACTGCAATAAAAAACGGCTCTATAATTTCTGTAGTGGGTAAAACCACTGTAGGAATAATGGAGCCTATTTGTTGTAGAAAAAAAGTCCCATAAGACCTATAATGAAAAGCGACAAAACCATCATTAGAAAGACTCTTATGGAACAGTTCAATTTTATCACAAACTTACTGGGAATAAAAGACCCTAACATCATAATCTTGGATGTTCTAGATGCTGGAACTCATAAAGAAATCATCGCTTTGAACATCAAAAAGGAGAGGACTGATTTAGTCCTCTCCAGATTATAACTTCTCATCAACCCACTACAGTTGACAAAGAGTCAGAATGAGACTAAACAAAAGCGCACAATCTGTGCACTTTGTTTTCACTTGATTTACAAAAGAAAAAGTCCCACTAGTACGGCTGTCAATCCGACTAGGATAAAGAGGTAGGCTAGCCAACGCGGCGCTGGTTTTTCTTCCACCACCACTTTCTTGGGCATATAATTCCCAGAAATCATAAACATCAAGCCTGAAAAAATCAAGGCAATCTTATTAACATTGAAGTGAGAATCGAGAGCATAGAACAAAATAGAAAGATAGACAATGATATGGGTCAAGGGAACAATCCAAAGGACGAAGCGGGCAAAAGCTGGCTTGGTGATTTCTCGGTAAGCCGTTGCCCCATAAACAATCAGCTGTGCCAAAGTCATAAAGATTGGCAGACCCCAGATAAAGAGAAATTTGGGTACATACTTAAATGTCGGGCTAATCGGCGACGTGAAATTGATCCTAATATTCTCTGGCAAACTAGGATAAATCCATAAGGCATAAGCAAGTGGCAGCCAAATAACCAAGAAAGTCAGCAGCAATTCTCTAAGGTTATTTCTCAGTTTCGTTTTCATTATTTTTCCCTCCTAGCGCGGCAATCCAGACCAAAATTTCCTCAAAAACCGTAGCATCTAAATGGTAGTAAATGTAATTTTTCTGCCGTTCTTCATAGATGAGCCCCGCTTTTTTCAACTGGGACAAATGGTAGGATACCGTCGCTCCCGTCAAATCGAAGACTTGAGCGATTTCACCAGCCGACTTAGGACCTTTTTTTAATATTTCTAATATTTCCCGCCGAACTGGATCAGCTAGGGCTTTCATGGTTTCACTAATTCCCAATTTTGATACCTCTTAAAATTGATTTCTAGCTAAGGACAAACAAAGCAACTAGCTCTAGATAAGTCATGGCTCCTACAAATGTAAGCAAGGCGCTACTCAAACGGACAAGATTTTCTGCCAGCAATCCTCCTAAAACTATTTAGAGAACTTTCAAATTCTTTTCTCCATTATACTGTTTTTGAGGATAAAAGACAAGGAGGGCTTAGCTAAACACTTGCTTTTTCTTGGCTAGATAGGCGGTGAGAAGAGCAGCCAGCGCCATAACGATGACTGCTATCAGCCCGCCTGATAGAGGTTCGCTTGGCGTTCCTGCTAAGAAACTGTTGGCTTGACTGGTCAAAGTCGTCTGTAAGAAACTACCGTGCTGGAGATTGTTGCCCGTCCCAATCACTCCAAAGACACCTAGATAAATCATGTTATTAGCCGCATGCAGCGCTATGACCAGCCAGAGATTGTCCGTCAGTGCAAAAAGGAGGGAAAGGAAAATCCCGGTCAGAAAGACATTGAGGATATAAAGGACGGGCGTTCCACCTTTAAAAATGTGGATAACCGCAAAGAGCAGGGAGTTGAGCAGGACAGCCGGTAGCAAGTCCAGCTTGGTGCGGAGTTTGTTCATGACAAAGCCGCGGTAAATCATCTCTTCAGCCAGCGCCTGAAAGAAGAAATTGACCAGGAAAAAGAGCCAAATTCCTAGATTGAACTGCTTTTCGACTTGAATGTGGAGCTGTCCGCCGAGCAGATTAAAGCCCACAGCCAGAAGGACTAAGAAGAAACCCAGTGCTGTACCAAGCAGCAGATTGAACCCTAATTTTTCCTTCCAAAGTCCAAAACTGGCAAGGCTGCGCCGCTCCCAAAATTTAGCGACGAAGAGAATGATGAGTAAACTGCTACCTAAAAAGACGGATAAAGAAACGATGCCTATCAGTAAGCGATTGGCGTCCGTCATGCTCGGCAGCAAGAGCCATTGGGACAAAGCTCCGCTGATGAGGCTTCCCGCAGCAATCGCAAGAAAAGCCAGCGGCAGGCTCAGCCACCAATTTTTTGCCCCTGCTTCTTCTTGCAAGATTTCCAGACTAGAGCGATGGGCTGTCTTTTGATAAGTATGTGTCATGTGTGACCTCCTTAAGGTGTATTTTCCCCTACACCCTTATCCTAACAAAAGAAGTACACCAAATCAAGCTCTTTTTGGTAAGTGGTTAGATTGCGCTAGTAAGTGGTAGAAAAATCACCTAAAAAAGATTAAGAAATCCCCTGCTGACTTTCTCTCTCTTCGCGCTTGGTCAGCCAAACGGCAATGACAAGAGCAATGAGAGCGCTAAAAAGTCCAGTTGGACCAGGACCAAGGAATTTAAACGTTTCTACCCCACTAACAGTGAAAACGGTAGTTATCATGGCAACGGCATCAATGACCCCATGTCCAAAGGCTGGCAGCCAAATGGTTTTGCTACGTACATAGTAAATATCAAGGATAATCCCAAAAGAAATAGCCATGATATAATAGGGAATTAAATTTAAGAAACGCTCACCCAGCGTCCCTGCTCCAATCATATTGACAGGAAAATGCCAAATAGCCCAGATGAGACCACCAATGATGCGTCCCTTAGTCCGTCCGTAGCGCTCTTTCAAATAAGGATAGAGAATACCCCGCCAGCCGACTTCCTCGCCCAAGCCAGAAAGACTGATGACTAGAGTTAAGACCGTAAGAATCATTAAAATTTGAAGGGCGACTTGTGGGTTCAGGGCAAAAGCCAAATGCTGCGGAAAGACAGCAAAATAGACAAGTGCGCCGCCAAGTATAATGCTACAAATGGCTAACCAGCAGGCTAGGTAATCGCGCCATTTACTGGCGAGCTTCAATTTCCAGCCGATAGACTTGACAGGAGCTTTAGCCAAAAAAGCAGCCACCATAGGGGCGAACATTACCACACTTGCGGATAAAATGTTACCGACAAGTTTCTGATTGTTCGCATAAAAGTAAGCTATGGCTAGCATACCTGGCCAAGCGAGCCCAAACGCCCATGCTAGAAACCTTTTAATGGTTGAAGTTGAAATTGTGTTTTGCATATAAAATGCTCCTTTCTTTTTTCAATTCTAGTTTTCTTTCGCCTCCCGCTTGGTTAGCCAAGTAACCACTACAATGGCTAGTAAGCCTACAAATAGCCCATTGGCTCCAGGCCCGAGATAGGCAAGAGGTTTGACATTTCCTGCGACCAACAAAGAAGTCAGGGGGCCAAGTGTATCAATAGTGGAGTGACCAAAAGCAGGCAACCAAATGGTTTTGCTTTTTACATAATAAATATCTAACAAGAAGCCCATAGTAATCGCCATAATATAGTAAGGAAAGATATAGAGAATGGTGTCTAGTGATAATTTGTCCGCAAACAGTAACATAGGTAAATGCCACGAAGCCCAAATCAGACCACCGATAAAGCGACCCTTCGTCCGACCGTAGCGCTCCTTAAGATAAGGATAAAGCACACCCCGCCAGCCTAACTCTTCACCTAAAGCTGGAATGATACAAAGTAAATTTATCCACGTTAGAAAATTAAAGACATACTGCCAAACCGTGGATTGAACTAGAGCTGGATTGCTAGTTCCAATGCTTTTAGCAAGCAGGCTAAAGGCTAGTGAAAAGTGCTGGGGAAAAATGCTAAAATAAACTACCGCACCAAAGATAGCATAAAAGGCAATCCAGAGCCAGACTGCAGCATAGGACTTCCACTTTTTGCTCAGATTAGGTCGCCAACCGGCCTCTTTAATGGGAGCTTTGGAAATAAGAGCCGCGATACTCGGCGCAAACATAGCGGAAATAGAGAAGACCGAGGCTATGACGTTTTGTTTTTGCTGAGAGAAATAACATAAGAAGATCATAAGAAACCAACCTATGCCATAAGCCCAGATGAGAAATTTTTTAATAGTTGAAGTTGAAATGGAAGTCTGCATGTGAAATGCTCCTTTCTGTTATTTATAAAGTCCACCACTGGTAAAGGCTCCAATAAAGGATATTGAGAACGACGATAAGTGAAGCGCTGCTGGTCAAGTAGGTCAAGATTTTTCGACCCTTGCTGACTTGGAATTTTGAACGCAGAAAGATTGGCAACCCAGCATTAACCAAGAAAATCAGTGCAAGCAGGGCAAAGAGAATAACTTGCCAACGATAATCGGGCATGTACTTCCCCGAAACGGCAACTATGACGAGACCTGCTAGATTGACCAAGCTGACCAGAATCAG
>NZ_GL890993.1:1217097-1278867 GCF_000212855.1 Streptococcus sanguinis SK355 | reverse complement strand
CAACTCTTCCAAGCTCTTGCCTGTTCCTGTGTTTAGCGGCGTTTCATCAAAACCTGCTTGGTGGTTCATGAGGTCAAGCATGGTAATGGGCTTGTCGTATTTGAGGTGTTTCAAAAAATTTTGGGGCAGATACTCTTTTATATCTGTTTTTAGGTCAATTTTTCCTTCTTCCCAGAGCTGCATGACGCTGAGCCAGACGGTCAATTTGGTGGCGGAGCCCCATTCAAAAACCGAGTTGTCGTCCACAGCCAGCTTCTTTTCCTTGTCCATATAGCCAAAGTTCTTTTGGTAAATGGTTTGGCCGTCCTTATCAAAGACTGCTGCCGCCAGTCCCGCGCTGGTTTTTTCGTGTTCCTTGTAGAAATTTTCAATTTTCTGACCGATTTGGTCATAAGGCGTGCCCGACGGCAACTTTTGCTGGTCAGCTCGAACTTGCGCTGCTCCAAAAGCGAGCAAGCCACACGTTACCAGCGCCACAGCGCTTTTCAAAAATGATGTTTTCATGATATTCACCTTTCTATTAAAGTGCCCACCACTGGTATAGCGACCAATAGAAAATATTAAAAGCCATGATAAAGGCAGCGGAGCTGGTCGCTAGCGTGAGAGCTATCCGCGCCTTACTAGCTGATTTGAAGGCAGAGCGCCAAATGACTGGTAAAAGGGTGCTAACAACCAAGACCAGTCCTACCATGGCAAAGAGCATGAATTGCAAGCGGCTACCAGCCGTTGAAGTTGTTGCTTGGATAGAAGATAAAGCCGTCATAAAGTTGACTGGTACAAAGAGCACAAACCCTGCAGTCACATAGTGCCAGATGTTCCAGACTAGATTAGCAGGCTGCTGATTTGGCTTGCGGAAAATCAAGCGATACATTTTAACAAGAAAACCACCAATGTAAGCTAGTAGCGCATAAACCACTGCTACAGCTGCCAAAATCAAAACACCATAGTCCTTTACCACATCAAATATAGACATCTTGACCCAGTCGGAAATCGGTAAACTAATCACATAACGTCCGTGCTTTTCACCTGCTATCCAGAAACCACGCGATTGAATATTTGGATTATCATTAGGATTTTTGATATAAGTTGTATAGTTGGGCATCATTTTCATCAGGGATAACGGACCTTGATTGAAAGTGCGAGCCATACGGTAAAAGCCGGGCTGGAAGTTTTTCACTTGTTCTTGCGAAGTCGATTTTTTCTGACCGTAGATAAGCTCGGGTATTTTAGAAGTAAAATTAGTCTCCAGCCCTTGATTAACCATAATGACAGAGCCGACACCCGTTTTAAAATCAAGCAAAAGACTAGTCGTAAAGCCCGGCGAATTCCCCCCATGCCCAAGCGTTCTGGTATTTTCATACTCTATTGACCAAAGTCCGTGGGAATTGATTGGAATATCCGTATGAGGAAATGTATTCGTAGGACTGTAAAAGGTCTCCCACGTTTCCGCTCGCTTAAAAAGCGCTTTCTTTTGCAAGAGAACTTGGGCAAAGCGTTTCAAATCTGAAAAGGTTCCCGTTGCCCGCCCTGCTGGATATTCTCCAAGAATAAACGGCTGGTCACCTTTCAGCAAGTTGCCTTCTGTATCATAGGTTTTCTCCTTCTCCCACTGCTTTTGTACATAGGAATTGTCCGACAAATCAGGCTTGAGGGCAGTATGCTTCATGCCTAAAGGCTGGAAGATATGCTCGTGAACATAGTCGGCAAAAGATTGTCCACTTATCCGCTCTACAATATAGCCTGCCAGCGCTGTCCCATAGTTAGAGTAAGCCGTCAGCTCACCGGGCTTATAGGATTGCGGCGGTTGACTTTCTTTGAGCAGCTCCTCCAAGCTCTTGTCACTACCCATGTAAAGGGGTGTTTCGTCGAAACTTTCTTGGTGGTTCATGAGGTCAAGCATGGTTATTGGCTTATCGTATTTGAGGTTTGTCAAGAAATCCTTGGGCAGATATTCTTTAATGTCGGCATTGAGGTCAAGTTTTCCCTCTTCCCAGAGCTGCATAACGCTGACCCAGACCATGATTTTGGTCGTTGACCCCCACTCGAAAACCGAGCTATCGTCTACAGCTAGCTTTTTCTCCTTGTCCATATAGCCAAAGTTGTTTTGATAGAGAGTATTGCCGTCTTTGTCAAAGACGGATGTTGCCAGCCCGGCGCTAGTTTTTTCGTGTTCCTTGTAGTAGTCCTCAATTTTCTGACCGATTTGGTCATAAGGCGTGCCCGACGGCAATTTCTGCTGGTCGGCGTAAGCGTGACCCGCTCCAAAAACGACCAGCCCACAAGTTACTAGCTCCACAGCGCTTTTCAAAAATGATGATTTCATGATATTCACCTTTCTATTAAAGTGCCCACCACTGGTACAGCGACCAGTAGAAAATATTAAAAGCGATGATAAAAGCGGCGGAGCTGGTCGCTAGCGTGAGGTATTTATTTCCTTGCTTCAATCTCTCTTTGAAAAAAGGCAGATAGGGCAGAAAAGCACTAATCAGCAAGACTAGAGCAAGCAAGGCAAAGAGTTGAAAATACCCCGTCAGACCAGCTAGGTCGAAAGAATTTTTCGCAAGAATAATAGAGAAAAATGAGAATAAATTGCGAAACACCCAAAGAATAATGAAGCCCGTCAGATAATGCCAGATTGACCAAACAGCTGAGTTGCTTCCCTTATTTTTCCTAAGGAGCAAACGATACAATTTTGCCAAAATACCACAAAGATAGCAAAGGGCAACATAAAGTAAGGCTAGCCCAGCAAGCACTAAACTGCCATAGTCTTTGATGACATCAAGCAAGGACAGCTTCATTCTATCTGAAATGGGCAAATTCAAACGATAGCTCCCTCCTTTTTCTCCTGCCGTCCAAAAACCAAAATAGTCTTTGATAGCCGCATTTTCAGAGGGATTGTCCAGATAGCTGGTCGATTTGAAAACTCTAAATATGGACAGAGGACCTTTGCTAAAAATGCGCGCTTCGCGATAAAAACCAGCTTGAAAATCTCTTTGTGACGCCTTTGAGGCTTCTTTTTTCCTACCATAAATGAGGTCAGGCATGGCGATAGCAAAATGGAACTCATTTCTCTGATTGACTGTAACGACTGAGCCAATCCCTGACTTCAAATCAAGCAAGAGGCTGGTCGTAAAACCCGGCGAATTTCCACCGTGCCCAAGCGTTCTGGTGTTTTCAAATTCTGTTGCCCACAGTCCATGAGCATTGACAGGAACGTCCGTACCCGGATAAGTATGGCTAGCGCTGTAAAAATTCTCCCAAGTCTCTGCTCGCTTAAAGAGCGTTTTCTTTTGCAAGAGAGCTTGGGCAAAGCGTTTCAAATCGAAAAAAGTGCCTGTCGCTCGCCCCGCTGGATATTCTCCGAGGACAAATGGCACATCACCTTTTAGCAAGTTACCTTCTGTATCGTAGGTTTTCTCCTTCTCCCGCTGCTTTTGTACATAGCGATTATCCGACAAATCAGGCTTGAGAGCGGTGTGCTCCATACCCAGCGGCTGGAAAATATGCTCGTGGACATAGTCGGCAAAGGATTGCCCGCTCACCCGCTCCACGATATAGCCTGCCAGCGCTGTCCCATAATTAGAATAGGAGGTCACCGTTCCCGGCTCATAAATCTGAGACGGAGTTTTTTTCATCAATGCTCCTAAATCCTTGTCAGAACCTATATATAAAGGGTAGTCTTCAAAACCCGCTTGGTGGTTCATGAGGTCCAGCATGGTAATGGGCTTGTCGTATTTGAGATTTTTTAGGAGATTTTGGGGCAGATACTCCCTGATGTCCGTTTTCAGGTCAATCTTGCCCTCCTCCCAAAGCTGCATGACGCTGACCCAGACGGTGATTTTGGTGGTTGAACCCCACTCGAAGACCGACTTGTCATCCACCGCTAGCTTCTTTTCCTTGTCCGTATAGCCGAAGTTCTTTTGATAGAGAGTATTGCCGTCTTTGTCAAAGACCGTTGTTGCCAGTCCTGCGCTGGTTTTTTCGTGTTCTTGGTAGTAATTTTCAATCTTCTGACCGATTTGGTCGTAAGATGTGCCTGACGGCAATTTTTGCTGGTCGGCGTAAGCGTGGGCTGCTCCAAAAGCTAGCAAGCCACACGTTACCAGCGCCACAGTGCTTTTCAAAAATGATGATTTCATGATGATCTCCAATCATTATTTTCTATATTTCCTTCACTTAAAAAGGAAAAAGAAAGAGCAAACTGAGTAGACCGAGAAGGAGCCAGATCCAGCCAAAGATAAAGAATAAAAGCATTTTAACAAAAGTAAAAATATGAAACATGATTTTCTCCTTTCCTATCAGATTGCTATTTTAAAAGAGGAAGAGGCTGACCAGAAACAGGATTGAGCTAACTCCTCCGAAGATATAAGCTAAAACGCGTGGAGCCGGCTCTTGGTCTGCCACTATTTTTCTCGTGAGGAAGTAGCTGACAGCATTAAGGATGATTGCAGACATAATCCCATTGACCTTAAATACCGGAAAAGCCGGATTGAGCCCATAAAGAAGAACGCTGATATAAACTACGGCATTGATAAAGGGAACCAGCCAGTAAAGGAAATGGACAAATTGCTTGTCGATAATCTCTTTAATAGTCGTCGTGTAGCAAACAATCAGTTGAATTACACTCAAGAGAACTGGCAGAAACCAGATAAAGACTTGCTTGGGCATGCCTAGACCGCTATAGGGCAAATGCCCTCTGATTAGCTGAGGTAGGTCTGCATAGATTGACAAAGCGTAGATAAGCGGTAGCCAAATAACGATTAGGCTTGCCACTAATTCTTTCCATTTTAATTTCATTTTCTTTCCTCCTTTTATAATTCCAAACAGTCATCAAAGCGGTCTAAGAGTGCCCTGCCTTGATTATGAGTAATAACGATAACAATGCGGTCCTTGATGGACAAGATATAGTCCATGACTTCCGCCGCCAAGCTCGGGTCAAGATTACTGGTCGGCTCATCAAAAATCAGCACATCATAATCCTTAACCAAGAAACGCGCCAAATCAATCCGCTGCTTTTCACCATAGGAAACTTCCTGCCGCTCCAAATCCAGCTTCTTGCTCAAGAAAGCCTCATTAAAATGCAGACTTTGGTACAAGAAAGTTTGGTCAGGTGCATTTATATCTCTGTATAGCGCGATATTGTCCGCCACACTTCCCTCGATAAAAAAGTCATTCTTTTGGATAAAGGCGATTTTCTGATAGAGACTGTCGCTTGCTAGCTGGCTGACCGCTTGACCATTAACCATGATTTGACCAGCGTAGTCCTTGCTATCAAAATAATTGAGCAAGAGCTTCATCAAGGTCGACTTGCCCCGACCAGACTCGCCGATAATAGCATAGTGCTTGTCCTTGGCAAACTGATAAGAAAAATCCTGAAAGAGAGCCTTGTCGCCCAACTCCAGACCGAGATGTTCAAAATCAATCCGATCAATCGTTTCGGTCAGATTTTGAGCGGGCTCCGCTTCTTTCTTAGCCAACTTAGCATCAAAATCATTCTCAATATCCTTGACCGTGCTCATGAGATTTTTGTTATTGATAAAAAGCTGCAAAGGAGTGAAGACAAAGTTCAAAAGCTGAACACTGGCAATCAAAGCCCCAATGGTCAGAGACCCTTGGCTGACAAACCAAATCCCCAGAGACATACAAAATATCTGAGACAGAAAGCTAAAGAACATCATCAGAGTCACAGCGCCCTCCTTAGCCGCATTATAGCTTTTTCTGGCTTGCTCAAAGTCGCTGTTGCTGCTAGACAGGTGCTCAACCACCCTTTTTTGGATTTGCAAAAGTTTGATTTGCTCAAAGCCTTCCAAAAAATTGGTGACTTGCTTCAAAAAGTAATTGCTTTTCTGAGTGAAATTCGCTGTCGCCTTGCGCATCAATATCCCTGGAATTTGTGACGCAGCCATGGTCAAAAAAGAAATGAGAATAAAGCCCAGAGCCATGCGCCATTCAATCCAAAAAATAGCCAGTGTACTGATAAAAACTGAAGAAAAGGCAGCCACAATATCACAGCGCGGGGTCAAGTAATTCTCTTGGTAAATATCCATATTCTTGGTCGTTGTGTTGAGATAGCTATTTTCCTGCTCGGAAGCCTTGTCATGCAAATTCTTGTCATAAAAAGAATGGAAAAGCCTCGTTTTGACTTCTTCCAAGACTTGCTTATTATGATTGTTCTTGAACCAAATAGCCAGCAAGCTGCAAAGAGACCAAGCACAAGTGCAAAAAAGGCAGATAAAGAATTGTCCAAGCAAGTTAGAATGAGCCTTCTGCGCACTGTCCACAACAACTCCCAGCTGCAAAGAAAACAAAGTGATAAAAATCGTTGCTCCAATGCTAAAGATAGTCGCACCCAGATAAGAAGCGCGGTATTTCCGTA
This sequence comes from Streptococcus sanguinis SK355, assembly GCF_000212855.1. Taxonomy (GTDB): domain Bacteria; phylum Bacillota; class Bacilli; order Lactobacillales; family Streptococcaceae; genus Streptococcus; species Streptococcus sanguinis_A. Next base: position 1,272,491 of record NZ_GL890993.1, on the reverse strand, counting down.
AAATTTCTTTCAACATTTAATTTTTCCTTCCAATTTTCGTCTATTTTTGAAAACGATCCAAGACGGGATTGCCCAGCAGACGGATAAAACCGTGAGCAAGCCTATAAGCAATAAAAGTAATCCTCTTTTCATCTTTTCTCCTTTATCTATCTATTTAGAAAATTTTCTAAATAAAGGGTACGAAACGAAGCAATCTAATCCTTCTTAGGTATTTCGATTTGTTTCTAAATACTCTGGATTAAAAAATCTAGTCTAGAAAAACTAGATTGCCTATTTTGTATTTAAAAATGTTTTTGATTGGATATTTTTTGCAGGTCATCCTTATTTTTATAGAGCACCCAGGAAAAAACAGCCAGCCAAATGGATAGACCCGTCACTAGACCTACTACGGTTAGTAGGATTGAGTTTCTTGCTTTCTTCATTTTTCCTCCTTTTTGAGTAGAGAAATTTAGAATTTTTTCTAAATAGCTTTTATAAAAAATTGCTCAGTGACTAATTAAACAGAGCAGAATGAAGTAATTAGAACATCTTCTAAATAGATTGTAACACTTCTCTTTCAAAAAAGCAAGAGGTATTTTGGTTTTTTTCTAAATAGCTATCAAAAAATCTAGCCTGTCTAGACTAGATTGCTCTTAGTTCATATTAACCCGATGCCATTCATTGATGACGTAGGCTAACTGACCAACTTGCTCAATTCCGACACCACTAATCTCATCACTGGCCTCGGTGCTACCACCTAAATAAGCCGTATAGAGAGCTATAATATAGGGCTTCTCTTCCATAACTAATGCATCCACATTGAGCGCCTCACGAACATATCCAGGCTTTTGATAGATGGTAATGTCGCGCAGATAGCGCTTATAGTATTCACCTGGGAAGGATTCGCCGATATAATAAAGGATATCCTTGTACTTTTCCTGATTTTTAGACAAATACTCAAGGACCTGAATATAGTAGTCCGTCGTGGTCTTATTATTCTCCCGGCTGATCGTCTTAATATCAGCCTTAGACTGACCGTAGCGACTAAACATATCATAGGCCTTTTCCATACCGCCCAAACGCTCTGCTAAAGCATAGGCTGGAGTATTTTCAGAATAAACCAAGGAATATTCCTGCATATCTGATATTCTCATAGCACCGTTGAAAGCACCGACATAGTTATCATGCTCGCCCCTATATTCATAGTTTGTATTGGTAATATCAAACCGCTCGTCCATAGAAAGTTTGCCGGCAGCAACCTCATCTACTACCAGCATATTGAGAGGGAGCTTGTAGGTCGATCCCGCAGTCATAGGCTGGGTATCATTCATTGCAAAGGTCTTGCCAGTCGTCAAATCCTTATATGAAAATGCAACCTGGGAGGGTTCAATTCCCATTTCGGTCATATAAGTCTGGATGACCTGAGTCAAATCCAAATTTGCATAGTCAAATCGAAGTCCTAAAGCATCCATAGTCGGGCCGTCCGCCTCCATGACCTTCTGCTTCTCCTCTGGACTTTTTTCAACTAGCTTGGGCTTTTCTTCAACTGGTTTGGAATCAGGCTTGACTTTCTCCTCCTCCTGTTCTTGCTCGCCAGACTTTGCAAGTTGGGCAGCCTCTTGTGCTTTCTTTTCAATGGCCTTATTTCGTTCAGTTATAAACAGGAAGATGAAGCCCAGCAGACAAAGACAAGAAACTATAGCTACGATAATCGTTATAATTTTTTTACTCAAAACATTTCTCCTAGCATTTGTATTATAAAAAATTATGAGGAAAATAACAAGTGAAATCCAGAAAAAAGGTATTTTAAGCATTAAAAAGGCAAATCTTTAATCGATTCGCCTTTTTATATATTGAAACTGCCTGATTATTTCGCAGCTGCGTAAAGTTGGTCAACCTTTTTCCAGTTAATAACTGAGAAGAAAGCTTGAATGTAATTCGGACGAAGATTGCGGTATTTCACATAGTAAGCATGTTCCCAAACATCCAGTCCCAAGATTGGAGTTTTACCTTCTGAAATAGGAGTATCCTGATTTGCTGTTGAGGTCACTTCCAACTTGCCTTCTTTGTTGACAACCAACCAAGCCCAGCCAGAACCAAAACGAGTTGTAGCCGCTGCAGTGAAAGCTGCTTTAAAGTCTTCAAATGATCCAAAAGTAGCTTCAATATCTGCTGCCAATTCTGCAGATGGTGATGTTTCAGCTGGTGTCATCAACTCCCAGAAAAGAGCGTGGTTAAGATGACCACCACCGTTGTTGATGACTGCCTGACGGATATCAGATGGAATAGACTCAACATCAGCCAATAATTTTTCCAAGTCTTCACCGATTTCAGGATGTTTTTCAAGCGCAGCATTAACATTCGTTACATAGGTATTGTGGTGCTTGTCATGATGCAAGTGCATTGTTTCTTCATCAATGTAAGGCTCCAAAGCATCGTAAGCGTAAGGAAGATCAGGTAAGATAATTGCCATTTGATAGACCTCTTTTTCTATATGATTATAAAAATGATAACGCAATCATTAGAATTTTTCAACTATTTTGCTTGTAGCTCACCCGTCGCAATCTTGAGCAGAGCCAAATCAAACAGGTAATCTTTATCATACAGCCCCGACTTAATCTGAAAATCCGTTTCAATCAAACAGGCCATAGTCTTTTTAAGAAAGGCTAAACTCAGTGAGCGAGCATCCTTTAAGGCAAACTTGACTTGATAAGGATTGACCTTGCGGCCTAGATAGTCGGACAAATCAGACACAATCTGACTCTCAGCTCTGCCATTTTCCGCTAAAACCTTAACCTGCGTAAAGATACGAAACTGCCCCAGCATAATGGCAATAAGCTTGATTTCATCCTCACCTTGAAGAGTCAAATCTCGGACCAAGCTTCTGGCCTCATCAATCTTCTGCTGCAAAATAAGCTGGGTCAGGTCAAAAATATTGTCCTGAAGAGTCTTGGGAATGGCCTCGGCAATGTCTTCTAAACCAATCTGACCAGACTCTTTATATCCTTTCAGAAAGGCTAAATTTTTACTGATTTCACTGAACTGAAAACCTGATTTCAGCAGCAACTGATCGAAAGCTGTCGGAGCAAATTGTAATCCTTCTGCCTGCGCTTCCTTACTGAAATAAGCCCGTAAATCTGCTTCCTTGAGTTCTGCAGCCTCAAATATTTTTCCGTCCCGTTTCAGCAGCTTGACCAGACGGCGCTTGCTATCCAATTTGCCTTCTGCAAAGATAACCAGACGAGTCGTATCCGCTGGATTTTCCAGATAACTTTCGAAAGATTTGAGTTCTTCATCAGTCAGATAGCGCTTCTTGGCTGTTGTCAAATCAGCAAAATGGTCCAAAATCACGATTTTTTCATCCGTAAAAAAAGGCAGACTGACCAAGTCCAACTCCACATCTTGATAGTTTGCTTCTTTCATATCGAAAATAGCAGTGTTCAAATCGCCCGGTTGAAACTGAATCTGGCGGAGAAACTGCTCCTTCAACAACTCAAACTGCCCCAAGTCATCCCCAGTCAAAATGGTCAAAGCAGGAAGATTGCTTGGCGTGATTTTTTTAATTTCCTCAATAGCTAACACAGAAAGTCTCCCCTGCTTTATATTTCTTGTCAATTTTTTTCATGTATTGATTGTAACAAAAAAGAGTCGGAAAGTCTGCTATTTTCTTTGCAAACAAAATCTAATTTTTGAGTATATCCGCTATATAAATATAAACTGTTAGTGGCTTCATTTTTCTTTGTTATGAAAAGCAATCAATGCCTCGTTCTGTTAAATCTTTTCTGCGAGCGATAGAACAAAAAGAGCTGGAGAAATTCCAACTCTTCTTTGTTTATTCTTGATTTTCAGTTGCATCATCTACACTGTTTTCAGCTGGAGTAGAAGGTTGCTCCTCTTGAACTGACGAAACAAAAGGATTATCCTCAACAGGTGCTTGAGTTCCAAAATCCTCAGGTGTTGACTGCTCAGGTGTTTCAGCAGTAAATGGATTTTGAACTGGTTCTGCTTGCTCCACCGCTTGACTTTGATCAGAAACAGGTTGTTGTGGCTGTTGACCAAACTGCTGTTCTTGGAAGCCACCTTGCTGTGGTTGTTGACCAAATGGTTGGTTTTGGACAGGTTGCTGTGGTTGTTGACCAAACTGTTGTCCTTGGAAACCACCTTGTTGCGGCTGTTGGCCAAATGGTTGATTTTGAACTGGTTGTTGTGGTTGTTGGCCAAATGACTGGTTTTGGACAGGTTGCTGTGGTTGTTGACCAAATTGCTGACCTTGGAAACCACCTTGTTGCGGCTGTTGGCCAAATGGTTGATTTTGAACTGGTTGTTGTGATTGACCAAACTGTTGTCCTTGGAAACCACCTTGCTGTGGTTGTTGGCCAAACTGTTGGCCTTGGAAACCGCCTTGTTGTGGTTGCTTTTCATAGTTCAAGCCTTGATTGTAAGACTGTTGACCAAACTGCTGACCTTGGAAGTTTTGCTGACCATATTGCTGACCGTATGAATTCCCAACCATTTCAGGCTTAGATCCTTGACAAAGCAAAACAATCAAAGCAATAAAACATGGAAGAGCTACAAGAACTGCAATAATATTTAGAACAGGAATAAGAATAGCAATAGACGGACCAATAGCCAAAAATAGGAAAGCCCAATGATAACCAGCATCCCGCAGACGGCGAACTATAATTGCCATATAAGGAACTAAGGTAGCTAAACTATAAATCAGTAGGATAAACCAAAAAATGACAGCAAATCCTGCCCCAGCCAAGAATGCTGATGGATCTGGTTCATATCCATAAGCTGCGTCCTGAGCTACAGAAAAAATACTTCCTAATGCAGAAACCCAAATAATGATAAACAATGGTACAATGATAATCATGTGACACAAAAATGCCCACCAGTAGTCAGACCGGGTAGAACGACCTGAAAAATCAGCATAGTGTGTCCAGAATTTTTTATATGCAGCAAACATAAAATTCTCCTCTATAATTTTTTTATACCCATTATCTTATCACAAATGCATAAATAAATCAATATGACTTCCTGACTGAAGCTAAGCAGTCTACAAAGCATGAGTTGGTATCTTTAGCGCGGCTGTCAATGAACCGTTTCAATCCTCCAGGAATTCCAACCAATCAAACGAATGGCCCCCTGCTGGTCAGTTCGATAGATGGCTGTATTAAACTTCTCAAATCTTTGCAAAGTTTCCTGATGCGGATGTCGATAACGATTATTCTGGCCAGCTGATATCAAGGCCAGTTTCGGCTGAATTTGCTCTAAAAACTCTGGACTGGAAGAGCCTTTGGAGCCATGATGCCCTGCTTTTAAGACATCTGCTTTCAGCTGAGGAAATCGCTGCAGCAGTTCAGTTTCTCCTTGCCTTTCCAAATCACCTGTAAACAAAAATTTTGTCTGAAAGAACTCCCCGTAGAGTACAATCGAATCATCATTTCCACCGTCGCCTGTCCCACTAGGATAGAGAACCTGCAAAGCCGAGTCAAATACCGGAATCTCATCTCCAACTTTTACGACATGGACAGAAGTTTCTATCTGCTCCAGCTTTTGAACAAAATCAGGCTGAGTCAAACTTCCTTTGGAAACATAGACTTCCTTGATAGAAAAATGCTTAGCTACCTCCAGCATATCGCCCATATGGTCGGTATCGGTATGAGTCAGGACCAATACATCCAGACTACCAACACCACGACTTTTGAGATAGGGAATCAAGGTCTTTTCTGCATTGGATGAAGTCTGTCGCTCCTGCCAAGCCTCCTTTTTTCCAATCTCGACTCGTCCTCCAACATCAATCAAAATCGTCCTGCCCTGCCAGTCCCTGAGAAAAATGCTATCACCTTGACCAATATCCACCACTGTAATCTCACTTTGCAGCGGATGCTTAGTCAAGAAAAATAGGAGAAGAGCAACTAGACTAAAAGACATAAGCCATCTTTTCTTTCTCCGAAAGTCATAGATTAAAGCCAAAACCAAAAGCAGAGAGACCAGTAACCAGAGGTTGGGCTTTCCCAAAACCAAAGGACGCGGAGTAAAATCAGCTACCCAACGAATCACATTTTCGAGTAACTCAAAGAAAAAATTGACCTGAGAGATTTTTACCATTGGTGACAAAATAAAAATGAGGGTTAACCCTGGCAGCATCAGCAGGTCAAAGAGTAGTGAAAATAGAAAAGTCAGAAGTACGGACCAAGGCTGAAATTCAGAAAAATAGTAGATTAGTATAGGCAAAATCCCCAATGAAATAGTCAGACTTTCCGCTAAAAGCTTCCGAATCGGCGGCAACTTTTCAAAATCCATCATAGAAATTAAAAAGGCATAGGCGCAGGACAAGACACCGCCAGCTGTCAGAAGAAAATTGGGCATGATGATAAAGAGAATCATCAGTGTCAGAGCAAAATTATCTGATCTGGTCAATCCTTGCTGGGCCAACAACTTCTGGACTAAGCTTCTGACGACAGAAACAGAAAAGCCTGTCAGTCCAGCATAGATAAATGAAAAAGGCAGCTGCAAGGCGTTTACTGTCTCCCTCTTCATCCCCAACCTTAGAAGAATTCTGCGAAAACCATCCAAAAAGAAACCTACCTGCATACCAGACAAGGCAAACAAATGGATGATACCCAAGCTAGAATACAGGTCACTCATTTCCGCAAACTCCGTATCTAAGTCACCAAACAAGAGTCCTGTCATGTAATGGCTCATTGGACTAGGAAAATTATTTCGAATATAGACCAGCGCTTTTCTGCGCCAGATAGACAGCCAATCCAGTGGATTCAGGCTGGAAATTGTCCTTAGTGACTGAATCTTATTGATTTTTAAGGTACGGTAAATCCCCTGACTCTTTAAATAAGCCTGATAGTCAAAGCCCGAAAAATTTCGTTGCTGCTGGGCCTGTTCAAACTCTCCTTCAATAGCAAGGACGACCAAATCTGTCAGTTGCTGAAAAGCTTCCTTTTCACTGGCTGATTTAATCTTGTAGAAGACCTGATAAAGTCGACCGTCAGTTCGCCCTCGAAAGGATAGGGAATCTCCATTGACTTTGATCGTATCCGGCAAGACCTGAACTGAGCTAGCTGAAGGAGGTTCCTGCCTAATGGCCTGCTCTGCCATTTCCCGACGAAGCAAGAAAAAGAGGACAAAAAGGGACAGGAATGCCAAAGCAGCTAGACTCTTTTTGAAAGGATAGGTCAAAAAAAGACGAAGCAGAAGGACCCCTAGCCCTAAATATGCTAACAAACTGCCAGCATAGACGGCAAAATAGGCCCAGATAAGAATGAAAGCCAGATAGATAGGGGTGAGGGATAACTTTTTAATCCACTGTAACATATTCTTTCAGCTTTTCCAAGGTCTTATCTCCAATACCTGACACTTTTTTCAGATCATCTACTGACTTGAAGCGGCCACTGCTTTCGCGGTAGGCGATGATGTCAGAAGCCCGCTTCTGTCCGATGCCTGAAATAGTCTGCAGTTCAGCCTCTGTCGCCGTATTTAGATTGACCTTGTCTGACTTTCCACCACTGGCACCTGCAGAATCAGAAGCTCCTGCTTGATGCTGGCCAGTCTGTGTGACATCGGCTCCTTCTTCACCAATCTTTGCCACATAGATTACTGCTTCATCCGTTAATTTTTGTGCCTGATTGATGGACTTAGCCTCGGCGTCTGCTGTCAATCCGCCAGCTTTTTGGATAGCTTCATGGACTCTCGCTCCCGCTCTCAGCTCATAGACACCAGGATTTTTAACTGCGCCTTTAATATCCACAGTGACTTGCTCACTCTCCTCTTCGTCCGCCTTGGCCTTAGAAACAATCTTTTCGCTTTCTTCATCAGCTGAGCTGGATGAGGAAGTTATTTCTTGGCTCAAGGCGGCTACCTGATTTTGCGGCTGGTGATTTCCTTTGATGAGGAAAAAGCCACCTAGCACAGCGCCAACTACTGCTAGACCGACAAAGAGCTTGTATTCTTTCAGCTTTTCAATGATTTCTTCAAGCATATTTTTTCTCCTTTGTCTTTTTATTCGTAAAACATTCAAAAAAATGACAAACCGAGAGAATTTTCAGCTTGTCATATTTTAAAATCTTTATTTTGCAAGTAGTCGTAGATAGAATGGTCATTGATGAAAATAAAAGCTGCAATATCAGTCTGCTTTGCTTATCTTGTATATCCAAGTTTCTATCTTTTGAGCTCTGCTATGTAAAAAAGCAAGGTTTACTAGAAGAAAAGCCATCACAAGAGCGCTTAGAATCAGAAGCAATGGCCAAGAAACCGACTGCTGACTTAGATAAAGGATGAAGACTAAGATTAGCATAGGAAACGTCGTCAAAGCAGTGAAGCCGCCCGGTACCCAGCGACGAAAGCGAAATACTTGCATGATATGGCCCACCAAATGGAGGGTATGACAGAAGCCAATAGCCAAAACTAGCTCGGGAATGCGAAATAGAATGGCAAGCAAAAAAAGGATAAAAGCCAGCAGAAATTCCTCTGCAATCATCAGAGCAATACTTTCAGCAGAAAGATAACTCCCTTTTCTGGAAATGAACATCTCCTTTTGATAGCCTTGATGATCTTGATTCTGAGAAATCCAAGGCCGAATCAGGATAATCTCATCAAACTCGTGCAGCATAAACAGTGATAAGGTTACAAAAGATAAAAATGCAAGAGACATGACATTCTCCTTATAAAACATACCAACATTATAACTCACTCACATAAAAAAATCAGCTCCCAAGCAAGATTGCTCAGTAAGCTGATTAGTATCTTATTTTCTATGCTTATCCGGATCCCAGACAAAGCTAGCAAAAAAGCTGAAAATGATGGTCAAAATTCCAATCAAAATAGCAGGAATAAAGACAAAGGCACGTAAAATCCGCAAGAAGATATTGCCTTTCTTATGTGTCTGGTAAGGGGCTACTTCAGCATCCAGACGGTCAAACTCAGCATGAACACGGCGAGCCACTTCTTCAACTCCCTCATCATTCATCTTCTTAATGTCTGAAATATCAATTGGATTACCAAAATTCATGTCCACGCGCTCCCCAGCTGCCAAGCCTTTGAGGCTCATGGGACCAGCGTAGACTACTGGCATGATACGGACCTTAGCCATCTTAGCAATCACTGCCACTCCTCCCTTGACATCCGTAGAATGGCGGCTACCGCTTGGGAACATAATCAGGGAACGATTGCTCTTTTTCAGCATATTGACAGGGTACTTGATAGCTGACGGACCAGGATTTTCCCGGTCAATGGGAAAGGCACCACACATGCGAATCCACCAGCCGAACACCCGATTTTCAAAGAGCTGTTTCTTGGCCATGAAAATGAACTGCTTAGGCTTGGTCGCAAAAGCCATGTAAACTGGATCCCACCATGTCCGGTGAGGGGCCACCAAGATATAATTTTCATCTTTTGAAGGAATCTTTTCTTTATTGTGGTAATGCGCATTGCCGTTCAAGGTCCACAGGATAAAAATCACTAAACCTCGCAAATAGGTATAAAACATAAACTCTCCTTATTTCAAACTGTGATTGTACTTGAAATTTATTACATCCTTTCCCATTATACCCTATCCCTTTATAGTCTGCAATGTTTTTCCAAACTTTGCCTGTAACAGCGGATTCTGATAGCCATTTCCCTAAAAAAATGGTATCATTAATCTCATGAACAAGAAAGAATTAATCGGTTTAAACCAAACCCAAGTAGATGAAAAGATTTCGCAGGGCTTGACCAACGATTTTACAAGTGACACCAGCACCAGTAACTGGCAAATCGTTAAGCGGAATGTTTTCACCCTTTTTAATGCCCTAAACTTTGTTATTGCTGTAGCCTTGGTCTCTGTCCAAGCCTGGAGCAATCTAGTCTTCTTCGCAGTCATTAGCTTTAATGCTGTCACTGGTATTATCACAGAACTGCGAGCCAAACACATGATTGACAAGCTCAATCTGGTCAGCCGAGAGCTGGTCACAGTCATCCGCGACGGCCAGGAAGTCAAAATTCAGCCAGAAGAAATTGTACTGGGTGACCTGATCAAGCTGTCAGCCGGCGAGCAAATTCCCAGTGATGCCCGTGTAGTAGAGGGTGTTGCCGAGGCCAATGAAGCCATGCTGACAGGAGAGAGTGACTTGGTTCTCAAGGAAGAAGGCGCTGAGCTGCTGTCTGGTAGCTTTCTGGCTAGTGGGCAGATCTATGCCGAGGTGCATCATGTCGGAGCAGACAACTATGCCAACAAGCTCATGACTGAGGCTAAAACCCTCAAGCCTATCAACTCACGTATTCTATACAATCTTGCGAAAATTTCCCGCTTTACCGGAAAAATTATCATTCCTTTCGGAATGGCTCTCTTCTTTGAAGCCCTGATGATAAAGGGATTGCCTGTCAAAAACTCTGTCATTACCAGCTCGACAGCTCTTTTGGGTATGCTGCCAAAGGGAATCGCCCTCCTGACAGTCACGTCACTCCTGACAGCTGTCATTAAACTAGGCATGCGCAAGGTCCTTGTTCAGGAAATGTATTCAGTTGAAACTCTGGCTCGGGTGGATACTCTCTGCCTGGACAAGACCGGGACAATTACCCAAGGTAAGATGACTGTTGAAGCCTTGCATAGTTTGTCAGATAAGTTTTCTGATGAGACTGTCAGCCAAATCTTAGCAGCCTACATCCAAACCAGCGAGGATAATAACCCAACTGCTCAGGCTATCCGCAAGGGCTACGGCCACCTAGAGCACACCTATACTAGCGACAATGTCATCCCATTTTCTAGTGACCGAAAATGGGGCGCAATGCATTTATCAAGTGTCGGAACCATCTTTCTGGGAGCGCCCGAAATGCTGCTGGACAGCAACCCTGCAGCGGTTGGAGAGGCTCAAAAACGCGGATCGCGGGTTTTGGTGCTGGCTCACAGCGACCAAGTGCTAGACAAACACAGCATCCAACTGCCTGAAGATATGACCGCTTTAGCTGTTCTGGAAATCACTGACCCTATTCGTGAGGGAGCGGCCGAGACCTTGGATTATCTACGCTCTCAGGATGTTGATCTGAAAATCATCTCTGGTGACAATCCTGTGACCGTTTCACATATTGCGAGCCAGGCTGGATTTGCCAACTACGACAGCTACATCGACTGTTCTAAAATCAACGATCAAGAACTGGTTGAGCAAGCTGAAGAAACGGCCATCTTTGGCCGTGTTTCTCCCCATCAGAAGAAGCTGCTCATCCAGACTCTTAAGGCCGCTGGTCGGACAACAGCCATGACGGGAGATGGGGTTAATGATATCTTGGCCTTGCGTGAAGCAGACTGCTCCATCGTTATGGCCGAGGGAGACCCCGCAACTCGGCAGATTGCCAACTTGGTCCTTCTTAATTCCGACTTTAACGATGTCCCTGAGATTCTTTTTGAAGGCCGCCGAGTTGTTAATAACATCGGCCGGATTGCTCCGATTTTCTTCATCAAGACCATCTATTCCTTTATCCTGGCTATCATCTGCATCGCCAGTATCCTGCTAGGAAAATCTGAATATCTCTTGATTTTCCCATTTATTCCGATTCAAATCACCCTGATTGACCAGTTTGTCGAAGGTTTCCCGCCCTTTGTCCTCACCTTTGAGCGCAATATTAAGCCGGTTGAAAAGCACTTCCTCAAACGCTCCCTGCAGCTGGCTCTGCCAAGCTCCCTCATGATTGTCTTCAGCGTGCTATTTATCCGCATCTGGGGCAGCAGTCATGGCTGGAGCGATATAGAAATGGCCACCCTGACCTATTACTTGCTAGGCAGCATCAGCTTCCTGTCAGTCATCCGGGCCTGTCTGCCACTCAACCTCTGGCGTAGCCTACTCATTATCTTCTCTGTCTTTGGCTTCTATCTATCAGCCTTCGTCCTGCAGCACCTTTTAGAAATTGCGACACTGACAGCTGCGACGTTGCCAGTCTACCTGATTCTCATGGTCATTTTCGGACTTATCTTCGTCGTCTGCACCGTCAAGCAGAAATACAGATTTGATTAAGGGCTAGCTAAAAAAGAATTATCATTAAAGCTCATGGAAACATGCGAGAGCCCTCGCATGTTTTTTTGATTGTGCAAAAACTTCCCATATCCCTTTGGAATCCTTGCTAAATCATGCTATAATTGACTTATGAACGAAGCAAAACTAAAAGACGGAGAGCGCGTCAACCAGCTCTTTTCAACGGATGTCAAGATTATTCAAAATAGTGAGGTCTTCAGCTATTCGGTAGACAGCGTGCTGCTTTCCCGCTTCCCTAAGCTGCCTCAGCGGGGGTTGATTGTCGATCTCTGTGCTGGAAATGGCGCTGTTGGACTTTTTGCAAGCACTCGCACCAAGGCCAAGATTCTGGCAGTCGAGATTCAGGAACGTCTAGCAGACATGGCCGAGCGCTCCATTGAGCTCAATGATTTGACTCAGCAAATGCAAGTTATTCAGGACGATCTGAAAAACCTAGGCCAATATATCACCGGCAGCAAGGTTGACATGATTCTCTGCAATCCTCCATATTTCAAGGTTGATAAGCAATCCAATCTAAACGAAAGCCAGCACTACCTTTTAGCTCGCCATGAAATCTCAACCAATCTGGAAGAGATTTGCAAGATTGCCCAGCGAGTCCTCAAATCCAATGGTCGTCTTGCTATGGTCCATCGACCAGAACGCTTTTTAGATATTTTAGATACCATGCAAGCCCACAAACTGGCTCCCAAGCGCATCCAGTTTGTCTATCCAAAGCTGGGTAAAGAGGCCAATATGCTGCTTATCGAATCGATTAAAGATGGTTCCCGCAACGGTCTAAAAATCCTGCCCCCTCTCTTTATTCACAATCAGGACGGCAGTTACACTCCGGAGATTCACGAGATTTACTATGGAAAATAAAGCCTATATGTACGTGCTTGAATGCGGGGATGGCTCCCTCTATACCGGATATACAACAGATATCCAAGCCCGCCTCAAAAAACATCAAGCCGGCAAAGGAGCCAAGTACACTCGCGCTCGGCTGCCAGTCACCTTACTTTACCAAGAAGAACACCCTAGCAAGCCGGCTGCCATGTCAGCCGAAGCACTCTTTAAAAAGAAAACTAGACAAGCCAAACTGGCTTACATCAAAGAAAGGACTCAAAATGCCTGAAATCCAGTTTAAAGGCGACTTTCATCATATCGAAATTTTCCCAGACAGCCAGCTTGATATCGGTCAAGATGTCGTCTTCCAATCTTTTACCAGCCTCAGTGTAGCCAGCGGAGCACAACTCAAACTAGGAAACCGGGTTTTCTTTAACGATCACTGCACTGTCCGCTGTCAGCACTCTATCGAAATCGGGAAAGACACTATGTTTGGCGATGGGGTCCGCATTTTTGACCATAATCATCAGTATTCTAATTACCATATTGAGAAGATTGATTTTACTGTTGCGCCAGTCAAGATCGGAGCTAACTGCTGGATTGGGGCCAATACTGTGATCCTCAAAGGTGTGACCATTGGCGATAATGTCATCATTGGAGCCAACAGCTTGATTTTCCAAGATATTCCCAGCAACTCTATCGCCATGAGCAAGGAAGAGCTTATCATTAAGGAGCGTCCACAGGGCAATTTCCACGCCTTTACGCTGACAGCTTCTGATACCTTGGAACAATTGGCTTATTTAGCAGAAAATCTGCCAGACTTGGAATTTCACATTGCTGCTAAGACCAATATTTCTCCTTACTTAGCCAGCTTTAATGACTATCCCAATATCAACCTCTACACCAATATCCACCAGAATGACTTTATTGAGGATTTGCTTGATAGGGCGGATATTTACTTGGATATCAATCACTGGGGAGAAGTCGACCAAATTGTCCAAAGGGCTATCAGCAAGGGTAAGCCAGTTTTGGCTTTCAGCCAAACTGCCCACCAGCCTGAAGCAAATAGTTTACTCTTTGAAGCGGACCAACCCCAGCAAATGGCTGATGAAATACGAAAATTCATGCAAGAAAAGGCTAGGACGTAAACGTCCTAGCCTTTCTTTTGCAGTCGATATGCATTTTATTAACTTTATTCACCAGCAATTCCATTTGGAATGATAACTTCTTTGAGTAACTGCTCTTCTTCCTTGATACGAACGTAAAGGGTGATACAGTAGAGCGGGAAGAGGATGAAAAGAGCAAAGTAGGCATGACTGAGCAGTGCTAAGCCCACCAATTCTGGTACAACATTCAGGAAATAATTAGGATGTTTGACATTGCGAAATAGCCAGTGGTCAACAAATTTATGATCCTTAACTAGCATGAGCTTGATGGTCCAAACTGGTCCCAAGAGCTTGGCAACAAGGTAGAGCATAAACATAGAAAATAGCAACAACACAGCTCCCAATAGACTCACCAAGTCAAAAGCTGGCTTTTTCAGCAGCAATTCCAGAAAGCAAACCGCATAAAAAAGCATGTGTAGGTACTTCATGATAGTTGAGTTTTTCACCCCGTACTCCATGCCACCCTTAGCCAGAATATCTTGCTCATTCTGAGAGGATTTCCTCAAAAACACCAAACGAAAAAGCGACACTGCCACAAAAATCACTATATTGATCGTCATAAGACCTCCTAAAATTTAATAATACATTTTATTATATAAGGAAGCCCAAGGCAAAGTCAAGACTGTTGTTTACAAAATCGACCAAGATATAAAAAAGCTGCAACTAGAATTTCTAGACAAAATTCCAGTCACAGCCTCTATAAATTATTCATTTGAAACAAGTTTCTCTCACCGGCCACACATCATAGAATTTCAACGTAGGTGCTGTATTTTTCCTTGACTTTCGGAGCGATATTATCGTCCGTCACAACTGCACTGAGATTGTCCAGCCGGTAAAAAGAGTAGAAAGAATAGCTGTCAAACTTGCTGTTATCGGCTACAATGTATTTGCTGATGGCATTGTTAAGGATAATAGCGTCGCCGTTGCCTTCCTCTTCATTGCTAGTGGTAACATTATGACCATCAATGCCATTCGCCCCAATAAAGGCCTTAGAAACCTTGATTTCTTTCAAAAGATTATTGGCAAACTGACCGACAAAGGTTTGAGTCTTGGCCCGATAGCGTCCGCCAATCAGAATTAAATCTAAATTGGCCCTTTCTTTTAACTTTTCAAAAATTGGCAGCGAATTGGTGACAATGCTGATATTTTTGCCATCCAAATAGTCTCCGATAAAATCCGTTGTGGTGCCTGAGCCAATAAAAACCGTATCTCCGTCAGCAATCAAATCTGCACATTTGCGGGCAATCTGCTTCTTCTCCTCAACATTCAGCATTTGCTTTTCTGAGTGGGAAATCTCGTTGAGAGCATTTTTGACCTTCTTATGGGCTCCGCCATGAACACGGGTCAGCATGCCCTGCTTCTCCAAATCAATCAAATCCCGACGGATGGTCATATCCGTGACGCCCAGCATTTCTTTGAGGTTTTTTACAGCAACCACACCTGTTTGATCCAGTTCTTGCAGAATGATTCTATGTCTACTTTCTTTCATTTTACATTCTCCTTTTGCTCCTGAATTTCTTACAGACTCACCTTCACCTTATTATACAACAGTTCCAGCATATAAACAAAGATTTGTGAATTTTTTTATTTTAAATAGCTGATATGTTGAATTTTGATGTCGAAATTAGTTGAAATACTTCGAATCCTGTTCTATAGCAAGAAGACCAAGAACTGTTCACAGCAGAAATAAGGGGGCTATAATTTACTTTGACAAACAGGACTGCTTCAATTAGCATGATTAAGGAAACTACATTGACTCAGACTTATAGTTCTGTAGGACAGACGATAAGGGGAGCCATCAAACAAATAAAAAAGAGAGAACTTGCATTCTCTCTCGACGCTAAAATTGCCGCCAACTCCAGTTAGCTATCTGCCTTATTTATCACCCTTGTTACGGATGACAAAGCCGGTTTTCTTTTCGCTAGAAGTATTGCGTGGCTTCTTGTGGTCCTTGCGGTAGCGATTTTCTTTGTCAAAACGCTCGTCTTTGCGACCTTTCTTGAATTGATCGCGACGGCCACCTCGGTCACGACGATTGTCATTGCTGCGACGGTTGCTATTTCCGCCACGACTGCCCTTGCCTTTTCCGCCAAAGCCTCCGCCAGATGGCTTGAATGGCAATGGTTTTTCACGTGCAATTTCTACTTCAGGAAGGGCATCTGGATCCTGCACCGTCAAGCTGAGGATATACATAGCCAGCTCTTCTGGGCTGAATTCTGCTGCTAGCTTGCGGGCATCCTTGCCAAATTTCTCAAAGCTAGAACGGATGCTTTCATCCGCAAAATCGCGTTCAATCTTCTTAAGGGCAACTTTTTTCTTAGCTTGGAAAGCTTCTTCCGCAGTCGCTGGCTTGAGGCCTTTCATACGCTTCTTGGTTAGATTTTCGATAATCTGCAGATAGCCCATTTCATTTGGCGCTACGAAAGTGATAGACTGACCTGACTTACCAGCACGACCAGTCCGACCAATCCGGTGAACATAGCTTTCCGGATCCTGCGGAATATCATAGTTGTAGACGTGGGTCACACCAGAAATGTCCAATCCACGCGCGGCTACATCTGTCGCCACCAAGACATCCAAATTGCCGTTTTTAAAGTCGCGCAGAACGCGGAGGCGCTTGCCTTGGTCCAAATCACCATGGATACCCTCTGCTCGGAAACCGCGGATTTTTAGGCCACGAGTCAGCTCGTCCACCCGGCGCTTGGTCCGGCCAAAGACGATTGACAGCTCTGGCTGGTCCACGTCCATGAGGCGGGTCATGGTATCAAATTTTTCATTTTCCTTGACACGGATATAATACTGATCCACCAGCTCCGTCGTCAGCTCTTTAGCAGCAATCTTGACATGCTCAGGCTCCTTCATGAACTTGACACCGATGCGCTTGATAGCATCCGGCATGGTCGCTGAAAAGAGCAAGGTCTGACGCTCTTCTGGCACACGGGAAATGATCGACTCAATATCTTCCAAAAATCCCATGTTAAGCATTTCATCCGCTTCATCCAAGATTAAGGTTTCAATCTGATTCAGCTTAAGTGCCTTGCGCTTTATTAAATCCAAGAGACGACCAGGTGTTCCTACGACGATATGAGCACCTGATTTGAGGGCCTTGATTTGTTTTTCGATGCTGGAGCCACCGTAGACAGAACGCACCTTTACTCCCTTGCTGCGGCCAAAACGAAAAAGCTCTTCCTGACTCTGCACGGCCAATTCACGGGTTGGAGCAATAATCAATGCTTGCACAGCAGGATTATCTGTATCAATCTTCTCCAGAGTCGGGAAGCCAAAGGCTGCTGTCTTTCCTGTCCCTGTCTGGGCCTGACCAATGACATCCTTACCTGCCATAGCAAGTGGAATCGTCTGCTCTTGAATAGGGCTTGCTTCTACAAAGCCAGCTTTTTCAATCTCTGCTAGTAATTCAGCAGATAAATGTAATTCATTAAATTTCAATGTTCTTCTTCTTTCTAAAGGCGGTGCGAAGCCACCTTATAAGGCTTTTGATACTCAACTATCGAAACATACCAAGCACTTGTCGCTTTCTAAATCTCGATTTTCTGAGAGTATTCGCTCTTCTCTTCATAAATATGGGCTCTCAAGTCCAGGCACTAAAAAAGCGCCGACTCGGTCGCTAGCTCCCACTGAATAGAAAAACTGTATTTCTGCAACTAATCTAGTATACCACAAAAGCACCTAAAAAGATAGGACTTGCCTGTAAAATATTTTATTAGAGCTTTCTTTTGTAAAAAATGAAAACTTGAAAATCATTTTCAAAAGCATTATAATCTACAAAGAAGAAAGGAGACAGGTATGAATAAATTTTTACGAGTGACTTTCATTTTACTGATCTTAGCTATGCTGGGCGTATCTATAATCCAGATTTTCCAGCCCCAGCTCTTGGGCAATGAGTCCATCTATGGTCTAGCTCCCTACTGGCAGCGGGAAATTGGTTTCTGGAATCTGGCTATTCTGCCTTTAGTCATTGCCACCAACATAAAGTATGATTGGTTCTATCTGCGTATGACCCTGCTAGCACTGATTCTGGGCGGGCTGGGCTTTGGCACCAACCATCTGCTAGGCTATCTGGAAAAGGCGAATCAAGCAAACTTTCTGGGCTGGATTGAAAATTATCTGCTAGTCTTCTGCTGGATAATCGGCTGGGGACTGGAATATCGAAAAAGACAAAAAAGTGATGAAGAGACTGTCTAGATAAACAGTTTCCTCATCGCTTTTTTCTTCACTATGAGCACTTTTCTATATTAGCTAGCAGCTCCTCAGCAAATTGACTAGTAGTCAAAGCTGGTGCTCCTTCCAGCTGACTGGCAAAATCCCCTGTCACTTTTTGCTCAAAGAGAGCCTTCTCAATAGCCTTAGTCAGGAGATGAGAGGCCTCCGACCAACCAATGTAATCAAAGAGCATTGCCCCTGATAAGATAAGAGAACAAGGATTAGCCCTATTTTGACCCGCTATATCTGGCGCCGTCCCATGAGTTGCTTCAAAAATAGCATGACCCGTCTCGTAATTGATATTGGCCCCTGGCGCAATACCGATTCCTCCCACCTGAGCAGCCAAGGTATCGCTGGCATAGTCACCATTTAGATTGGTCAAGGCGACAACATCAAATTTCTCTGGAAAAAGCAAAATCTGCTGCAAAAAATTATCTGCAATGACATCCTGGATGATTAGTTTTCCAGAAGCCAGCTCGTCCACATACTCTCTTTGAGCTAGTTCATAGCCCCATTTCCGAAAACCGCCCTCTGTAAATTTCTGGATATTGCCCTTGTGGACCAGAGTTACCCGCCTTAGTCCTTTGGCTAGCGCGTAGTCAATAGCCGCCCGTATCAGCCGCTCACTGCCCTGCTTAGAGATAGGCTTGATCCCAATAGCAGAGCTTTCTGGGAAGCGAATCTTGTCAACCTGCATATCCTTCTGCAGGAAATCGATAACTTTTTGGACTGCAGCCGTTCCACACCCCCACTCAATCCCTGCATAGATGTCTTCTGTATTTTCCCGAAAAATCGTGATATCTGTCTTCTCTGGGTGCTTGAGCGGACTTGGAACTCCCTTGAAATAACGAACCGGCCGCAGGCAGGCATAGAGATCCAATTCTTGTCTCAGGGCCACATTCAGCGAACGAATCCCTTCTCCGACTGGGGTTTCTAGCGGGCCCTTAATAGCCACTAGATGGCTCTTAATCGTTGCCAGCGTTTCATCCGGTAGCCAGTCACCCGACAGGTCTGCTGCTTTTTTCCCAGCCAAAACTTCCTTCCAAACAACCTTTCTATGGCCGCCATAAGCCTTTTCCACTGCCTTATCAAAGACCAGCTGGGCATTTTCCCAGATATCAACCCCAATCCCGTCTCCTTGGATGTAAGGAATAATAGGAGCATCCGGTACCAGCAATCTCCCTTTCTCAAATAAAATCTTATCTGCCATTTTATCTCCTTCCAATGGGAAGATACTCCAAACCTTGAGCACCAATATAGTTAGAACGTGGCCGAATCAGCTTATTGTTCTTGCGCTGTTCCTGAATATGGGCAATCCAGCCAGTCACCCGGCTCATAGCAAAAATCAAAGTGTAGATACTGCTGTCAATGCCCAGTACATGGTAAACCGTAGCCGAATAAAAATCGACATTCGGTATCAGATGCTTGGTATGCTTCATATAAGCTTCAATTTCCTCTGAAAGCTGATACCAGACTTCGTCTTTGGTTCCCTGTGTCAAGTCCTTGGCCATTTGTCGCAGGTATTTTTCACGCGGATCTTGGGTCTTATAAACTCGATGACCAAAGCCCATAATCTTCTCATGAGAGGCCAACTTGCGGTCTAGGTAGGCCTGGCAATCCCCTTCCTCTCTGATCTCTTTCAGCATATCAAAGACACATTCATTAGCGCCGCCATGAAGCGAGCCCTTGAGTGCTCCAACAGCTGCTGTCACGCAGGAATAAATATCGGTCAAGGTTGAGGCGCAAACACGAGCTGCAAAGGTTGAAGCATTGAGTTCATGATCGGCATGAAGCACCAAGGCGCAGTTGAAGGCTTTGACTTCAAGCTCACTCGCCTCTTGTCCTTTGAGCATATAGAGGAAATTAGCCGCGAATCCCAAATCCTCCCGTGGCTCTATCGGAGTCTGACCCGACCTCAGTCTGGCAAAAGCCGCAATAATAGTCGGCATCTTTGCCATAAGCTGGATACTCTGCTCATAGGTCGCTTCTAGAGACGCTTCCTCAGCATGGACATTATAAACGCCCAAAAGACTGACCGTCGAGCGCAAGACACTCATGGGATGAAGGTGCTTGCGGGACTGAATAAGGATGCACTGCTCCACCGCATCGCTAATGGCATAATTAGCTCGCAGATCTTCTTCAAAATGCTTGAGCTCAATCTGAGTCGGCAAATGCAAATGCCACAGCAGATAAATCACCTCTTCAAAACTCGCATGGTGCTCTACCAATTCAGAAATATTGTAACCCGCATAAGACAAAGAATCATCCACAATCTGGCTAATCCTGGTATCACAGGCAATGGTATCTTTCAAACCGTCCGTCTGACTCATGCTCCCACCTCCTCTAATTTCTTTCTAACGACCATGGGCAAGATTCCCCCGTTTTCATAGTAACGAATATCCGCCTCTGCATCAAAACGCAGCCGAGCTTGAAAAGCTATTTCTTCAGCATCTTTCAGAGCTACCACGTCAACCAGCTGGCCAACTTGCGGGTTCTGTGGCAGATTGATGTCGAAAGTCTCCTTACCTGTTAAGCCCAGACTAGCCGCATTTTCTCCCTCTAGATACTGCAGAGGAAGAATCCCCATCATGACCAGATTAGACCGGTGGATACGCTCAAAACTCTCTGCCAACACCACCTTGACACCCAAAAGATTAGCCCCCTTAGCTGCCCAATCACGGCTGGACCCCATACCATAGTCTTTGCCAGCTAGGACAATGGTATCAATTTGCTCTTCCTTGTAGCGCATGGCCGCCTCATAAATGGATAATATCTCTCCTTTATAATCTGTGTAACCACCAATCTTTCCATCTGCCAATTCATTTTTAATACGAATATTGGCAAAAGTCCCCCGCATCATGACCTCATGATTACCCCGACGGCTGCCATAGGAATTAAACTCTTGGTAATCCACTCCGTGCTCCAGTAAATAGGAAGCCGCTGGGCTGTTTCTGGCGATATTTCCTGCTGGGGAGATATGGTCTGTCGTCACCGTATCCCCAAATTTCGCCAGCACCGCAAGATTTTTCAGTGGCTGAATGACTAAATCATCAGCTAAGCCATCAAAGTAAGGTGGATTTTGAATATAGGTCGAAGCCTGATTCCACTGATAATTTTGAGAAGAGGCTGTCGGAATCTGATTCCATTTTTCATTGTCATCAAACACATGGGCATATTCTTTTTCAAAAAGCTGGCGCGTCACGTATTTTTGAACATAATCTGCAACCAAGTCGTGCTCCGGCATCAAATCCATCAAATAAACAGGCTGCCCCTTTTGATCATAACCTAGTGGCTCACTGGTCAGATTGATATTGGTATTTCCAGCCAGAGCATAGGCAACTACCAAGGGCGGACTAGCTAGGAAATTGGCCTTGACCAGTGGATTGATTCGTCCTTCAAAATTGCGATTGCCTGAAAGAACAGCACTAGCCAGCAAGTCAGTATCCGTAATCGCCTGAGCCACTTCCGGTCGGAGATCGCCTGAATTTCCAATACAAGTGGTGCAGCCATAGCCGACAAGATTGAAACCAAGCTGATCCAGATAAGTTTGCAGACCACTCTTCTTGAGATAGCCTGTGACCACCTTGCTGCCCGGAGCCAAAGAAGTTTTGACAGTCTTTGAAACCTGTAAGCCTTTTTCTACTGCTTTCTTGGCCAAAAGCCCTGCCGCCATCAGCACATAGGGATTAGATGTATTGGTACAGCTAGTAATGGCAGCGATAGCCACATGGCCGGTCTTAATCATCTCCTCATGGTCAGAAAACTGAACCACTGCAGACTTTTCCAGCTCGCTCTCATCTAGCCCAAAGCCTCGGACCCCCGCTTCCCTGACTATACTAGCTTGAAATTCTTCTTTAGCAGCTGTTAATTCAATCAAATCTTGGGGTCGCTTGGGTCCTGAGATACTCGGCACAATGCTAGACAAATCAATTTCGACTACCTTGGTATAGTTTGGCTCAACCCTTTCATCATAGAAAAGGTGATTTTTTTGAGCATAGAGACGGGTCAGCTCGATATGATCTTCTGATCGATTGGTCAGACGCATGTAATTAAGCGTTTCCTCATCTATCGGAAAATAGCCACAGGTAGCTCCGTATTCTGGCGCCATATTAGCCACCGTTGCCCGGTCAGCCAGACTTAGATTAGACAAGCCAGGCCCAAAGAACTCGACAAATTTACCAACAACATTTTCCTGTCGCAAGATTTGCGTGACCTTTAAAGCCAAATCCGTCGCTGTCGCAATCTTTGGCAGCTTGCCCAATAGACGAACACCAATCACCTCAGGAACTGGGAAATAAGAAGCCTCACCTAGCATGGCAGCCTCAGCCTCAATCCCACCAACACCCCAGCCCAGAACACCGATACCATTGATCATGGTCGTATGACTGTCCGTTCCAAACATGCTGTCCGGATAGAGTTGGCCATCCTTTTCGATGATGACATCACTAAGAAATTCAATATTAACCTGATGGATAATTCCTGTAGCAGGAGGAACTGCCCGATAATTATCAAATGATTTTTCTGCCCACTTGAGAAATTCGTAGCGCTCATTGTTGCGGACAAATTCCTTGGTCATATTGGCCTCTAGAGCTGTGTCACAGCCATAAAAATCCACTTGAACACTATGATCAATGACTAAATCAACTGGAATTTCTGGATTAATCATATCCGCCCGACCACCCTGACCAACAATCGCATCACGCATACTAGCCAAATCTACTACGACAGGAACACCCGTAAAATCCTGGAGAATAACTCGGCTTGGTTTAAAAGGAACTTCTCCGCTTGGTGATTTAGCTTGATAATGCATCAAAGAGATAATGTTATCTTTTATTACGTCAACCCCATCTTCCTTACGAAGGACACTTTCTAATAATATGCGTATAGAATAAGGAAGTTCTTCTATATCCCCTCCTAGTAGAGTTGAGGCTTTCCCAAGGTCTGTGTATTGGTATGTTTTTCCTTTATAATTTAAATCGCTTAGGTATTCTGCCATATTTCTACCCCTCACTTATTTTAAATTGTTTTATATTATACTTTATTATGAAATTTTATTCAATAAAAATTATAATTTTTATGTTATATTTTATGACATAAAATAACAGTTTTTTAAATACAGGCAAACTGTACTAATCATTTTCTTTCCCAAGCACGAAAAAACAAGCACCATCCTCGGAGCTTGTTATAGGTAAAATAATCTCAAATGTTCACTTCTTATTGGCTAACCATTTAAGAAGCTTGGTCAGGAGTCCCCAGATGATTAGACTAATGACAACAATATAAATCCAGGCATTTTTATCATTAGACAAAGGCAGAGGAACATTCATACCAAAGAAACCAGTGATAACTGCAAGCACTGCCAGAAGGACCGAAATAATGGTCAAGACCGTCAAATTGTCATTCAGATTGTTGTTCAGGATGTTATTGTAGGAGCCAGAGAGCTGGCTGAGAACTTGAGCAATTAGATCAGTCATCGAAACGAGCTGACGAGCTTCAATCATGGCATCCTCAAACTGCTCGGTTTCTAACTCATCAAAACGACGATAAATGCCGTGGCTTTTGATATGCTCTAGGAGCATGTGATTCTGCTTGGCAGCAGCAAGCAGGTAGACCATAGATGTTTCCAAGTCGGACAGAGCAAAAAGATGCTTTTTGGTAGTTGTCTGACGCAGGAGAGCATTAATCTCATCCTTGCGCTTGTCCATACGCTCAACGACTGGATAGTAAGAATTGGAGACCAACTCCAGACTAGCAAAAAGAAACTTATAGACCGATACTGGCTCATGATGCTCAGTATAGGCTTTCATCATGTCCACAACATAGGCATTGTCTTGATTGCTGATAGTAATGAGCCGCCCCTGCTGCACCACAAAGGTCATGGGAATCGTCTCATAATGTTCCTTGTCTGTCGCTAGATTAAGGACATTGTAGATAAAGACAACTGTTCCATTCTCACGATTGTAGTCCATGTGAGCCCGCTCGTTCTTATCGAGTGCATACTCGATGGTCTCTTTATCAATTTCATAATCCTGATAAATCCGCGCGTTCTTTTTGAAACTATCTGAGTCAATGTTGATCCAGACAGACTGATCTTTTAGTTTTCTTTCCAGAAACATGGAGCTCCTTTCTATGAGGTAGAATGATTCTCTAATAAACTAGCACCCAACTTCATAAACTCTTCCTGCAAGTAAATATGCAATGTCGAAGCACAAAACCAACCAAATTAGTTGTCTCGTCTGATGAGATTAGTCAAGTGGCTAGCAAGGGTCCAACAGAACTCGGCCTTAGTAACTTTAGTTTATTATACAATCATAACAATCCCATTCACTAGGACATAAAGAAGCGAAAACGATTATTTTTTCGCCGATGAGTTAGTAAGGCAGTTAGCTAGTCCGTACAATAGCAGCTAGCGTCCAACAATTAGGAACTTTAGTTCCAATTGTTGGCACTGAGTTACATCTTCTCTTCTAATTTAACATCTGGATACTTGTCCGCGAACCAGCGCAGGGCAAAGTCGTTTTCAAAGAGGAAGACTGGCTGATCAAAGCGGTCTTTAGCTAGGATATTACGGCTAGAAGACATACGCTCGTCTAAGTCATCTGGTGAAATCCAACGGACAGTCTTCTTGCCCATAGGATTCATGACCACTTCAGCATTGTATTCATTTTCCATACGGTGCTTGAAGACCTCAAACTGGAGCTGACCGACAGCGCCCAGCATGTACTCGCCCGTCTGGTAGTTGGTATAAAGCTGGATAGCTCCCTCTTGCACCAACTGCTCAATCCCCTTATGGAAGGATTTTTGCTTCATGACATTCTTGGCTGAAACCTTCATAAAGATCTCTGGAGTAAAGGTTGGCAGAGGTTCAAATTCAAACTTATTCTTGCCTACAGTCAAGGTATCACCGACCTGATAAGTCCCCGTATCATAAACCCCGATAATATCACCAGCTACAGCATTGGTCACATTTTCCCGACTTTCAGCCATAAACTGGGTAACATTGGACAGCTTGGCAGACTTACCAGTGCGAGGCAAATTGACACTCATACCACGTTCAAACTCGCCAGAAACGATACGGACAAAGGCGATACGGTCGCGGTGGCGCGGGTCCATATTGGCCTGAATTTTAAAGACAAAGCCTGAAAAATCTGGGCTGAGTGGCTCAACTACCTCGCCATCTGTCTTCTTATGGCCATGCGGTTCCGGAGCAAACTTGAGGAAGGTTTCCAGAAAAGTCTGGACGCCAAAGTTAGTCAGGGCTGAGCCAAAGAAAACAGGTGTCAGCTTGCCCTCCAAAATCGCTTCTTCTGAGAATTCATTTCCAGCTTCGCTCAAGAGCTCAATGTCTTCCTTAACCTGCTCATAAAAAGGATTGGAAGCAAACAGTTGGTCGCCTTCTGCCAGAGTTGCAAAGCGCTCCTTACCCTTATAAAGTTCCAGCCGCTCATTGTAAAGGTCATACAAACCTTCAAAACTCTTCCCCATGCCAATCGGCCAATTCATCGGATAGCTGGCAATACCCAAAATCTCTTCCAATTCTTCCAACAAGTCCAAGGGCTCGCGACCGTCACGGTCCAGCTTATTCATAAAAGTGAAGACTGGAATATTCCGATGCTTGACAACCTCAAACAATTTCTTGGTCTGGGCCTCAATACCCTTGGCCGAGTCAATAACCATAACCGCAGCATCCACTGCCATCAAGGTCCGATAAGTATCTTCTGAGAAGTCCTCGTGCCCCGGCGTATCTAGAATATTGACCCGCTTGCCATCGTAGTCAAACTGCATGACAGAGGAAGTCACTGAAATCCCCCGCTGCTTCTCAATATCCATCCAGTCGGATTTGGCAAAGTTACCCGTCTTTTTCCCCTTGACTGTCCCAGCCTCACGAATCTCGCCTCCGAAGTAGAGCAACTGCTCCGTAATGGTCGTCTTCCCCGCGTCCGGGTGGGAGATAATGGCAAAAGTCCGGCGTTTCTTAATTTCTTCTTGTAAAGTCATCTTCTTCTCTTTCTTTCATTTAGGATAATGGTGAATCTTAGTATTTGTTTTTTATTTTACATCGGAGTATTTCAATCCTTTCAACCTACCTATTATAGCGGATTTAGCGCTTTTTTTCAATTATCTAAAGAAGATAAAAATCGCCCTTTTGAGCGATTCTATTCTCCTAAGTCAATGAAATTTCCTTTAAAATCTGACAATGAAACTGCTAAAGAGGAAAATTGCAAAGACTAAGATTAAAACCAGTAAATAGAGCAGGCGTTTTTTTCTGGTTTCCAGCTCTTCTTTCTCTTCAGCTGTCATGGAAAAAAACGGCCTTATTCCGTTTAAAGAGATAGAGGTTCAAGCTTTCTCCCCTTTGTCTGCGAGGCTTTAAGAAAGCCAAAAATTTGGAGTGTTTCATTCAGCGAACGGAAGCATCTAGTTGAACCAGCTTAAAGAGTTGATAGACAAACCGTCCATTTTTGTTACTAGAAGCAAAGCAAGTCATAATTAAGCTTTCTAATTTTTAAAAAATCCTGCCACATTAACTTGACAGGATCTATAAATTTGAAGTGAATTAACTTCGAACCAGACTTAACTGCTTTTTCCACCGTTTCTTAAACAATATATCAAAGAGAACCAGAGCCAGAGAAAGGATGACTGATACAAGAAGGTACTTTATCCATAGGGAGGCATTAGGGATAAAAGGCGGACTTTTTAGCAGACCGTAATTTCCTCCTGTCACTTGATTAACGCCGACTAGGAAAAGATTGAGGCCAAAGGTGTAAGCTACAATCATGTATTTCTTGAGCAGAGTCTTGTCGTAGTGATTCATCAGATAAATCAAGGAATTAACCAAGAGAGCATAGTGGCCAATCAGGAAAGAAAAGCTGGTAATGTGCGGGAAATCATAGGGGTCAAAGACTGGGTAGCCCAAGGCAAAGACCGCTCCGCTAGCTCCTAATAGAGCAAAATACTGCTTACTGCGCCATTTGTCTGGCAGAAAGACCACCGCAAACATAGCCAGGCGGCAATGATAAAAAGGTAAGCTATTGGTAAAGGGAATCCGAAAACCAAAATACCAGCTATAAAGTATCAGCAGCTGGGCAATCTGAATCCACTTAAAAGCCTTGACAAAACGCGGATTATCATGATATTTGAGCGAACTCCAAATAGACAGCAAGACCAGAGCAATCATCACAGCATACCATAAAATCGAGATAGGCGGTGCCACCGTTTTTGTCGTAGTTAAAAAATCTTTCATAAATCCTCCGTTAGATGATTAGGTTAGGGTGACTGTCTTAGTCTGCTCCACGCGCTTAAAAATTTCAGAAACTAAGCAAACTGCTGCACTTAAGACGATTGAGACAAGCAGATAATTGAGCAATAGTCCGTGATTGCCAACAAGCGGCGGATCTGTGAGAAATCCATAAGAACCCTTTGTCAACATATTGATAACAAGCAAAAAAGCATTCATCATAAGGGTCGTCCACACCACTCGCTGCCAGCTCATAGAGAAAGTATGATAATATCTGAAAAGATAAATCAAACAATTTCCCAAGAGCGCTAGATGGCCGATGATAAAGGACAAAATAGTGATATGGGGAAAAGGGTAAGGATCAAAAATCGGATAAATAAAGGCTACAATCGAGCCAAAAGTCCCCAAAAGTGCAAAATAAAATTTATACACTGAGCGATTAGGCAGAAACATCAAGGCAAACATGGCCATTCTGCAGTGATAAAAGGGCAGACTCTCAGACAAAGGGGCAGCAGTCAGTATATACCAAGAGTAGAGGCCTATCAGCTGGCAAGCTTGCATCCCGACAAATAGCCGCTGGTAAGCTTTCCGATTGTAGTAGCGATAGGAAAGCCAGATAATCGCAAAGACCAGCCCCAAAAGAACAAAATACCAAAGTCCCAGTTGAGGCGGTTCAGTTTTATAGGTTGTAAACATATCTCTTATTCCCATCTCCTAGACTCCCATTCTAATATAAGGTTTGAACAAGGCTGAGTCTGCCTGTTGTTGCTCAGAATTACCCCTCCAAGTCCTCTACCAGCTTAGCCAGATTCATGGAATTGCTGCCTTTGAGAAGGATTTGGTCAGCAGAGGTTAGACTCTCTCTGACAGCTTTAGTCAACTGTTCAAACTGATCTTTCTCGTCATTTTTGATAAAGTAATGTACCTTGCCTGGCGGGTAGATTTCCTTGGCATAGTCATAGAGGGCTTCCATGTCCTGTCCATAGAGGAAAAGGTCGGTCAAAATTTCTGGATTGAGGCTGGTAATCATCGAGCCGTGCATGGACTTAGAGTCCGCTCCCAGCTCTTTCATGTCCGCCAGCACCGCCAATTTTCGTCCGCCTGAATTGGCCGGAATGGTCGAGAAAGTCTCAAGAATCAAGCGCATAGCTGTTGGATTGGCATTGTAGACATCCGATAGGATATCAGCGCCATTGGCAGCTTTCTTCCACTCTGTTCGATTGCGGGTCAGCTCCAGCTCAGAAAAGGCTTGAGCAATAGCCGTCTCAGATACACCCTCCTGCAGAGCCGCATAGGCTGCAATCATGGCGTTGGTTGCATTGTACTTACCAGTCACAGGCAGGTCAATCCTCTGCTCTAAAAAGTTGCAGCCAAAGCTCAAGCTGTCCTTTCGCTCTTCCAGACGCGTCAGGAAGATATCCGTATCAGGGCCAAAGCGAACAAGTTTGCAGTCCGCTGGCAGAAATTCATTGACAATCTTATCCGCCGGCACGATCAAGAGACCATCTTTTCTCAAACCATCCGCAATCTGCATCTTGCCTTGGGCAATCTCAGCTCGACTGCCGAAAAATTCCAGATGGGCTTCTCCGACCAGAGTTACAATGCCCGTCTTTGGTTTGGCAAGTTCCGACAGGAGATGGATATCCCCCAAGTGGTCCTGCCCCATTTCTAAGACAAGTTTCTCTGTGTCCTCAGGCATGTGAAGAACCGTATAAGGCAGACCGATTTCATTGTTGTAATTGCCCTGGGTCTTATAGGTCTTGTAGCTGGTTGCTAGTAGCTGAGCCAGCATGTCCTTGGTTGTCGTTTTACCGTTGGAACCTGTCACCGCCAGCACATCCACTTGCATCTTTTCCAGATAATACTGGGCCAAGCGCTGGAAGGCTGTCAGGACATCATCGACTAAGATATAAGCCCCCTCTGCCACTGGACGCTCAGATAGGGTGGCAGCAGCTCCCTGAGCAAAGGCTGTCGCAATAAAGTCGTGGCCGTCACGTGCCCCCTTGAGTGGCACAAAAAGGTCACCCGACTCAATCAAGCGGCTGTCAAACTCAGCATTTCTAAGAGAGACATTTTCAAACTGAGTCACATCATTTTTCGCAGACAGGACTTCTGCAATTTCATATAAATCTAGTTTCATACTTCTTCCTCGTTTTTCGGTTTGCTCGCAAAAAGAAAGGACCGAAAATTTTCAGCCCCTCTATTATATCATATTTTAGAGAAGATGCGCCTCTCTCTTGGCAAATGCCTTTTCAGCTAGGCCAACTAATTTCTCAATCAAGTCAGGATAGGCCAGTCCCATATTTTCCCAGAGTAGTGGATACATAGACCACTGGGTAAAACCTGGCATGGTATTGAGCTCATTAAGGAAGACCTGACCATCTTCTGCATAGAAGAAATCACAGCGAGACAGTCCCAGACAGCCCAGAGCTCGGAAAGCTGCCTCTGCATTTTGACGCATCAGGCTCACCACTTCTTCTGGAATCTTAGCCGGAATATCCATGGTAATCTTGTTATCGATGTATTTGGCTTCGTAGTCATAGAAAGCCACGTCCTTGACCACTTCTCCAGGAAGGGTACTCTTGACATCCACATTGCCCAGAAGCCCAACCTCAATCTCGCGAGCCGTCACTCCTTGCTCAACCAGTACCCGGCTGTCGTATTTGAATGCCAGGTCTAGAGAAGCACGCAGTTCTGCTTGATTCTCCGATTTAGAAATGCCGACACTGGAACCCATATTGGAAGGCTTGGTGAAGACGGGATAGGTCAATTTCTCCTCGATTTCTTGGATTTTTTGCTCCACATCTTCGCCATCTACTAGAGCTACATACGGTACTTGGGAAATGCCTGCTGATTCCAGCACTCGCTTGGTCGTAATTTTATCCATGGCTAGGCTAGAGGACAAAATATTACATCCGACATAAGGCATTTTGAGTACTTCAAGGAATCCTTGGATAGAGCCATCTTCGCCCATGGGACCATGGAGGACTGGAAAGACCACCGCTCCATCTTCGTAAATATCGCTTGGCTTAATCTTCCGAGACATATCCACTGTGGCATTGGTCATCAGTTTCTCATCAGCCGCTGGCGTTGCTTCAAATTCCTGAGTTTGGATAAAATCTCCATCCTTGGTGATGAAGTAAGTCTTCACTGAAAATCTATCATAATTGACAGCCCTCATGACGCTCTCAGCTGATAAAACCGAAACTTCCCGCTCTGCACTGCGTCCGCCATACAATAAAATCAATCTTTGTTTTGCCATGATTTTTCCTATCATTTTCTAAAAATAGTACGATTTACAAAAGCTGCCAGCTCGAAATAAAACAACCTAAAAATCTTGGTTTCGCATCAATCTACCTAATGGATTCCTCTAAGCAGGAGCTTCTGTATCAGTCCGTTTTAGTATATCACAATTCCCAGTATTTTTGAACAGAAAAAAGGACTCTTCCAGCCAGCTAGAGCAAGAAAAATCCTTGATGTTTATAATTCCGTCCGATTTTCGATAGCGCGAATCAGCGTAACCTCATCCGCATACTCAATGTCGGATCCAACCGCCAAACCACGCGCTAGGCGAGTCACCTTAATCCCAGCCGGTTTCAAGACCCGTGAGATATACATGGAAGTCGCTTCGCCATCTGCTGTCGCATTGGTCGCGACGATAACTTCCGTCACCTCACTATCCATCAGACGAGTGATTAGACTTTTGAGATTGATATCGTCCGGTCCAACGCCGTTCATAGGTGAAATCAAGCCATGCAAAACATGATAAAGTCCGTGGTATTCCTGGATATTTTCCATGGCAGACACATCCCGGCTATCCTCAACAATCAAAATAGTTGATTGATCGCGCGACTGGTCTTGACAGATAGCACAAGGGTCTTCGTCCGTCAGGTTGCCGCAGACAGAGCAGTAGCTCAGCTCACGCTTAGCAGCCAGCAGATTCTTGGCAAATTCATTGACATCGTCATCACTCATGCCAATAGTGTAAAAAGCCAGTCGAGTGGCTGTTTTGATGCCAATGCCGGGCAGCTTTGAAAAACTGTCAATCAGCTTGGCAATAGGGGTTGGGTAAAGCATAAAATCCTTTCTCTATTCTCAAAAAATCTCCTCAAACCAGGTTGCTCTACTTGAGCACTAACAGCTTTAGCTTTCTATGTTTGCTGATGATTTTCATTGAGCACTAATTCATAGGGTGTTGTTGGTTGTAAAGATTGATAATATCGCGAGTGATACTGTGGCTGACAGTAGAAGATAGATCCGTATTGTGAGGGAACACCACCGCCACCGCAATCTGCGGCTTCTCACTCGGTGCATAGGACACGACATTGGTATTGATGGCTTCTTTCTTACCCTTGTCCACAAAGGTCTCAGCCGTACCAGTCTTGGCACTGATTGGCACGCTCTCTCCCTGAGAAATGGTCCGACCAGTCGTAAAGCCACTGCTACCATGAACCACTTGATAGAAGCCTTGCTTGATAATACTCATATCCTCGTCAGAGATATTGACCTGGTTCAGCTCCTTGGTATCAATTTTCTGCACCAAATCACCCAGTCCTCCTTGGTCACTGTTGCCGTAGATGCCTTCAACGATATGTGGAGCCACACGTTTACCATTATTAGCTACTGTCGAGGCATACTGGGCCAGCTGAAGTGTCGTATAGTTATCAAACTGACCGAACGAATTGGTCAGATAGTTGGCAAAAGTAAACTTGTCAGGAAGATAACCTGTGGACTCATTTGGCAGGTCAATACCTGTCGAAGTTCCCAGACCATACTCTGCAAAGGTCGAACGCAGCTTTTTCATGGACGGATCCAGCTCATCAAAATCCAGTTTCATATCCGCTGAGTAAGGCGTTCCCATCATCTTCAGCGCTACTTGCACCATATAGGTATTGGAAGAGTATTCCAAAGCCTCTTGGGCTGTGATAGCACGTGAACCATACTGGGTAAACCAAGAAGTGATACTGTCCGTACCGCCAAAGCTAATCGGCTGGTCTGTCAGGACTTGGTTGCCGCTAATAGCATTATTCTCCCAGCCTGAGGTCAAAGTGGCAGCCTTGACCACAGAACCCGGAACAAAGACATTTGTCATGGTCCCCAAAGCATCGACTGAGCTTTCTCCTGTTTCCAGATCATGCCGGATGCCTGCCATGGCTAAAACGGCTCCGGTATTGGGATCCATAGCTACGGCATAGACGCCCTCAGAGTAAGTTGCATTGCCACTAGCCAACTCTGCATTAAAGGCATTTTTGAGAATGTCCTCCACTCCCTGCTGGAAGCTTAAGTCCACCGTCAGCTTGAGATTGTCTCCCTTGCTGCCGTCAGAGATATTTTCCACGCTCTCCATATTACCATTTTTGTCCAGATGAATCTCCTTCTCAGCTCGCTTGCCTTGCAGGACTGACTCATACTGCTTTTCCAAATAGGAGGTCCCCACCCGGTCATTGAGGGAGTAGCCTTTTTTCAGGTAATCATCCACTTCCTCAGCTGGTAACCCAGTCTTTTCTGTCGAGATATTACCCACGATAGAAGCCAGCGAGGTATCCAAGACCTTGCGGTCCCAGCCCGTTGAGACACTGATACCTGGCAGTTCCTTGCTGCTGGAAGCCAGTACAGCCACCTGCTCTGTTGTCAGCGGATCTGTCTGGATGGTCCCCGTCGCAAAGTTGGAAATTGCATTCATCTGACTAAAGAGAACGATGGCCTTCTTTTCCTCATCCGTATAGCCCAGCTGTTTAGGGTCAATGCTTTCAGCTGCCGCCTTATAGATTTTGGACTCAGGCAAGCGGTTGCCGTCTGTATCAAATTTCTTGTCCTTAGGCAGCTTTTCCACTACTTCCTGATAGACTGCGCTGTCTGCCAAATAATAGTCCACCTCTTGGCGGTCTGTCACCTCTGTATCGCTGACACTGACATAGGTCAGGAGCTTTTGAGCTGTCGCTCGAATCTCTCCAGCCGTCAGCCGATTATCCCGTGTATAGGTCACCACCTGCTTGGTCGTATTTTCCACCAAGGGCTTGCCGGTAGCATCATAAATCTGCCCACGCACTGAGCTAGTGGTAATCCTGGTCTTGCTGGCCTTGGCCAACTTATCCGTATAAAAGTCCTGATTGACCACCTGCATATAGCCAAGACGAGCAATCAAGGCTAAAAACAAAAACATCACGATTCCAAATAGCAGATAAAGCCTTCTGGTGATGGAATGACTATCAAATTTTCTCTTCTTCCTTGCCATCTTCTCTCTCATTCTAGTAAAAGTTCTGACCTTTATTTTACCATAAATCCAGCTCGATGAATGTTTCAAAACTGATAGAAAATCTGAAAATATGGACGAGTTAAGAGGAAGTCTGCCAAACTACTGAACCTAAAAGACTTGCTAGCTAAGCTTTCAGCAAGACTTGTTCTTCCTCTCTGGAAAAGCAAAGAACCTGAGAATAATCCCAGATTCCTTTAAGCTTATTTTCCAAGGTAGTATTCTTTTACTACATTCAATTTTTCGTCAAATTCGAATACCAATGGTGGGAAGTTTGGAATTTCCACGTCCATGATTTCATCGTCAGACAATTGTTTGATGTGCTTCACAAGGGCACGGATTGAGTTACCGTGTGCACCTACAAAGACATTCTTGCCATCTTTCAAAGCTGGAGCAATCTTGTCTTCCCAGAATGGAAGGGCACGTTCCAAAGTAACTTTCAAGTTTTCAGCATCTGGAATAACTGAGTCGTCAAGTGAAGCATAACGACGGTCAGTGTGTGCTGAGTATTCGTCATCACGAGGCATTGCAGGAGGCAATACATCGTATGAACGACGCCAGATGTGCACTTGCTCATCACCAAATTGTTCAGCTGCTTCTGCCTTGTTTTTACCAGTCAGGCCGCCATAGTGACGCTCGTTCAAACGCCATGATTTTTCAACTGGTACCCAAAGCTGATCAGCCGCTTCCAAAGCAAGGTTAGTTGTCTTAATCGCACGCTTCAAAACTGAAGTGTAAGCTTGGTCAAACTCGATACCAGCTTCTTTAATCAGTTCACCAGCGTCGATTGCTTGCTGTGTACCTTTTTCAGACAAGTCAACATCAGCCCAACCAGTGAAAAGGTTAGCTTTGTTCCATTCAGACTCACCGTGGCGAGCAAAAACTAATTTTACCATTAGATGGATTCTCCTTTTATTTTCCGAGGCAGTCCCCGTTTATCTATTCTATTTTACAAAATTTTCGCCTAAAAAGCTAGCCTATTTCGTCAAATCAGACCTTTTTCAGCAAGAAAGCGCTTTTGTATTTCCGATCAGAAACCTTTGCCTTAGCACCCGCCAGACAGATAAGCTTCGTTGGCTTCCTTGAGCCACTTGGTTCTACGTCTATCTATTAACTCATGAATTGCCAACAGACCAGCTGTCATCCAAATTGAAATCATGTTAGTCTGGATAAAAAGCTCCACTCCTTTGGCATGCTGAGCGGGAGTCAGATAATCATGCTTAGATATATAATACTGTGCGTATGGCTCGTAAATCTTAGGCATATAAAGATTAAGTAAAAAGATGATAACAGCAAAAAGAACGACACGCACAGGCCAAGAATAAAGAATTCTATGGAAACGCTCAAAGCCTAAAGAAAAAGTTGCAAACCGTTTAGTGCGCTCCTGACCTAGAAAAAAGAAAAACAAAACAAAGTAGCCGTCAATAGCATAACTAATCATTGTAGGTCGATGCCGACTTGGAAGAAAGAAGCTAGTAAAACCATAATCTCCAGTACTTAAAAGCCAATAGCCTAGATATTCTGGAACAAAGATAGCTGGAAATAGAACTAACCATAAGGAATAGCCTTCTCCAAACTTGACACTCCACAGTTGCTGAACCTTTTTCCATATTAAATGCAGTCGGGCTTTATCCGTATTTTTCTTAGGAAAATTCTCTTTTATGAGTCCGCCACAAGAAGGACAGATAGGATAGCCAGCTTCCTCTTTAAAGAGAAGGTGTCGGCATTCAAAAAAAGGTGATTCTTCGCCGTCTGGCAATTCATCCAACCATTTCTTTCTCCAAAACATAAGACCTCCTAAAAACCTAACCTACCCACAAAGTAATACCCTTTAAAGATTTCAATACTACAGACTTATGACGAATTTACCTATATTGTAAATCCTTCAGAACTCTTTGAATCTCTTTGTACAAGGCTTTATTCTGCTTTCATTATATCAAAAGAGAATTCACCTGTAAAATAATAGCATAAGTATATAAGGGGTTGTACTTGAAATATCTGATCTTGCTAAGTGCTGTACTTGACTAGATATCAACGTCTCTAAGCTCAGATGATATCCTCATCCTGCGAACATGCATTGCTAAAACACATAGAAAAAGGCTAAGAGACATAAGTTCTAGCCTTACTTTTTATTTGAAAAAGAATCTTGACGCAGTAGCCGATGGCTCAAAGTACTGCTTTGAAGTTGCAGATAGAACTTGCGAAGCGAGTCAAAACTTTGTTCGTCTTTAGGCTCCAAAAAGCTCCTAATCATCCTCGCAGTCACACCGCCTCTTGCTGGCATTGGGGGCAGAGGCCATAGACAGTCGTCTGGCTTTGGGTGATGTGGTAGCCAGTCTGCACTTCAGCCTCATGCTTCACATCCGGAAGTTCCAGCTCCATATCAGCAATACGGCCGCATTTTTCACAGATAACATTGAGATGCTGATGGCCCATAAAGTCAAAGTAGGTCGTCGTATCATTGCGAACCTTGAGCTCAGCGACAAAACCCTCATCAATCAGAACCTTGAGATTATTGTAGACTGTTGCCAGACTCATATTAGGAAAATTGGGCTTCAAGTCCTGATATATCATTTCAGCGCTAGGATGGTCGTGACTTTGGATAATATAGTCAATTACCGCCTTCCGCGTTTCTGTAATACGCACGCCCTTGGCGCGCAAATGGCCAATTACTTGGTCAAAGTCATGCTGATGTTCTTGTTTCATTATCTACTCCGTTATAGCCTCTCATCTAAGTCATTACCATTATACCATGACTAGGCTTACTTGGCTATTAAGAATGATTGTAAATAAGCTAAAAAGAAAAAAGCAGGATAGAACTAACCAAAGTTCACCATCCTGCTTCTGCATGATTGCTTATCCATTTAAGGCAATGCAAGCTTTAAACTAGTATTTTTTCAATCCTCGCTCTATACTTGGAATCTCTTCAAGCTTGCTAAATAAAGGGAACCGCCTATGATAGAAAGAATAGCACCAATCCAGCCCAAGAAGTCATTAAAGGTAAAAATTCCACCTACAATCATCAAGATAGAGCCTGCTGGTCCCACACGATTATCATCCTTATAGTAGACAATACCAGCAATCCCCAAAGCTAGGATTGCAATTTTCAGGATGTCAAATACACCTAGCATAAAATAAATAACCCAAATGAAGAAAGGCCACAAAAGTAGAATAATACCACCGATAAGTCCAACTAGTCCATTTACGAGTGCTAATGTTTTTGTCTTCATCAACAGTCTCCTTTGTATAATTTTTTACTAAAATAGTTTACCATACTTGCTAGAAAAATACAAGCTTATTTTTAATTTTATGAAAAATTCAAGCATTTGACTGCTTATAATGCTTATCTTTCCTTGAAAAATAAAAAGTCTGCTATTCCCAACAAAAGTTGAGACAACAGACTTTTCATATATTCTAGATTTTCAAAGCTTTTTACTGAAGCTTAATCTTAGTCACGCTGACGTTTGGTCAAGCCAACTACTCCTCCAAAGCAGCCAATGTCTGCATGAGGAGTAGAAAGATTGAAAAAAGCACGACAAACAATCCCATCAGCAAGCGAAATTTGCTGCCAAAAGGATTAACAGGAGGCAGTGAGCCCTGAAGTGGTTTCCATTTCATTTCTTACCTCCTAAACTTTTTATTTCACGTCTTTAAATATGTTTGTCCTTTATCATTCTCTTTTGTTTAGAGACAAATTACTTCACTTTACTGCAAAATAAAAACTCCAAGAAAGTTCATCAATCAACTTTCTCGAAGCCACTAAATCTTTTATTAAGTTCAAGAACTGAGAGCAAAAAAAGCCTGACATACGCGCCAAAGGCAAGTGTGTCAGGCTTTATTAACCAAAATTATTTTACAGCGTCTTTAAGAGCTTTACCTGCTTTGAAAGCTGGTACTTTAGAAGCTGCGATTTTGATTTCTTTACCAGTTTGTGGGTTGCGACCTTTACGTGCTGCACGCTCACGAACTTCAAAGTTACCAAAACCGATAAGTTGAACTTTTTCACCTTTTGAAAGGTACTCAGTTACAGCTGCGAATACAGCGTCAACTGCTGCTGCTGAATCTTTTTTAGTCAATTCTGTAGCTTCTGCTACTTTTGCGATCAAATCTTGTTTGTTAGCCATTTAACAAATCCTCCAAATTTTTTCTGGGTTGATAACCCTAACAAATATTATCATATCTAAAAATAGCTTTCAGGTCAAGTACTAAGCCGCTATTTTCTAAATTATTATGGTTTTATTCGTAACGAATCAGCACAGCCCAAGCATTTTCCCCTGTATGCGTCTGAATAATGGACCCTGTTTCCAGCACTGAAATAGGATTCTTGACATACGGCTGTAAACTTTCCTTCATTT
This sequence comes from Streptococcus sanguinis SK355, assembly GCF_000212855.1. Classification (GTDB taxonomy): domain Bacteria; phylum Bacillota; class Bacilli; order Lactobacillales; family Streptococcaceae; genus Streptococcus; species Streptococcus sanguinis_A. The sequence goes on along the minus strand of NZ_GL890993.1, from coordinate 1,234,437 downwards.
CCAGAGCCAATTCTGGACCGCCAGCATAGGAAATTCCAATCTCAGCCACTTGCTTGTTTTGCAGACTTACTGTCAAATCATCCAACCATTTTTTAAAGGTCTTAGCGCCCCTACCCTTGACAATGGGCTCCAGCTGATGGTCCTTCATTTGCATGATAACCCGGATATTAAGCAAGGAGCTAATCAGACCGGAAACTCGACCAATACGGCCTCCTTTAACCAGATTTTCTAAGGTAGAGAGACCGATGTAGAGCTCTGTCTTTTCTTTCACTTCCTCGATTTTGGCTAGAATTTCCTCTAGGCTAACTCCTTCCTTGGCCAGTTTAGCTGCTTCAGTGACTTGGAACTTCATAGCCTGATCAGTAAAAGAGCTGTCAATAACCGTCACATCAGCATTAGCCAAAGTCGCTCCCTGACGGGCTGCTTCAACAGTTCCTGACAAGGCGTGAGACATATGAATGGAGATAATCTGCGTTCCATCCTCAGCCAATTGCTCAAAAACATCAGCAAAGACTCCGACAGGCGGCTGGCTGGTTTTAGGCAGATTGCGACTAGACTGCATGAGACGAAGAAACTCACCCTCCTCTAGGTCTGCATCCGAATAGACCACCCCGTCCACCATAACAGAGAGAGGCACAATAGTAATGTCTAATTCCTTAGCAACCTCTGGTTCAATGGTTACAGATGAGTCTGTTACGATTTTTATTTTTGTCATAGATTTCCTACTCTGTATCTAAATTTTAACTTGTTATTACACTACATTATACCAAATTTTTATGGTTTTGTGGGGGAATATTCACTAAAATCACAGCTCAGACCAAGCGTTTCCTAAATTTAATCTGCTTGTTTTAGTTTTTTAATCTTTTTGCGCTTCTTTAAAATTAGATGAAAAAGTGTTTACATGCAGCTTTTTAACTTTATTGGGGAAAATTTTAGAAAAAAGCTTGTTTTCAAAGAGAATCTCAGCAAAAAAAGATTGGGAAAATCCAATCTTTTTTCAGTCTTCAGCTACCAAACCATCATTTTTTATGGCATACTGCTCTATGATGCCATTATAACCAAAGACAACTCCGTGGAGGACTCCGCCATATACAGCTCCGCCATCCATGCCAATCTTGCCATCCTCAGTCATCCATAGCTGATCAGTTCCCGGCGCCTTATGCAAGAGGTAAAATGTCGGTGTATGACCAAAGACAATCGTTTTGCCAGTCTGATTGCTGCCTTCGTGAAAAGGCGCGCGAATCCAAACTTTTTGATAATCACTGGTCTCTCGCCAGTCTTTCAACTCCAAATCTAGGCCAGCATGGACAAAAATGTACCGCTCTGTTTCCAATAGGAAGGGCATCTGACGAATAAAATCTACTAAATCTGCCGCCTCCGTCTTGACACCTTCCGCGTCTGCTACTCCATCTACAGGAGCATTGAGAGGTCGGCCTAAAAGCGAATTAATGGTCGTGTCACCGCCATTACGTCGGTAGTGGTCATAAGATTTTTCAGGATTGTCCAGCCAGGTTAGAAACATATACTCATGATTGCCAGACAGACAAACAGCTCCTTCTTGGTCCACTAGGTCCTTGACCCGCTCCAAAACTGCTCGGCTGTCCTCACCACGATCTATCAAGTCGCCTAGAAAGACTAGTTGGCTACGACCGTCCCAGTGCTGGAGCAGCTCATCTAGCATACTAGCCTTACCATGGACATCACCAATTGCAAAATATTCTGTCATACGCGCCACCTCCTAAAGGAGACCGAAACACCAGTGTCTCAGTCTCGCTTGTTTATTTTTTTAATAATTCTCTGGCTTGAGTCAAAGCAGCCTCCGTCACATCTTCGCCAGCCAGCATCTTAGCGACTTCCTGAACACGCTCTTCAGCCGTTAGCAGGCGAACCGTTGAGACGGTCGAATTCTCATCCGAAATCTTCTCAATAAAGAACTGATAATCGGCAATCGCAATGACTTGCGGCAGATGGGAAATAGCCAAGACTTGGCCGTTGGAGCCAATCTTGTGAATCTTCTGAGCAATAGCCTGGGCCACTCGGCCAGAAACGCCCGTATCCACTTCGTCAAAGACAATGCTGGTCTTGCCTTCCTTACGAGAAAAGGCAGACTTGATAGCCAACATAAGACGGGAGAGTTCCCCGCCAGACGCAACCCTCACCAAAGGTTTGAAATCCTCGCCCGGATTTGCTGAGATGTAAAACTCTACTTGTTCATTGCCTTCACGGTTGAACTTGCCCTTACTGAACTGCACTTTAAAGCGCGCCTTTTCCATGTAGAGGTCCTGCAGCTCTTGCTTGATTTCTGCTTCCAGCTGGGCTGCTAGGCCGTGACGAGCCTGGCTAAGCTCCTGAGCCAGCTCTACCAGCTCTCTCTCCAAGGCCTTCAGCTCTCGGTCCATATCCTCTGAGGACAAGTTACTTCCAGTTAAAAGGCTGTATTCTTTGGAAATCTGAGCAAAGTAATCCAGCACATCATCTACTTGGCCGCCGTATTTACGAGTGATACTGTTAATCAAGTCTAAGCGACTCTCCACCTGCAGCAGCCGGTCTCCGTCAAAATCCAGTCCATCTAAAATGTCCTCTAGGCGCTTGCTGACATCTTCTAAGACATAATATGTCTCTGACAAGCTGCCTGAAAGCTCCTTGTAGGCTGGATCGTAATCCTCGATAGACTCAAGGTCATTCATAGCTGAGCGGACATTGGTCAGACTGGAAAAATCTTCATTATCTAGCATGGTATAGGCGTTGGTCAGCGTATCGGCAATGAGCTTGTGGTTGAGCAAGCGATCCTGCTCCTGATGCAGGGCAGTATCTTCACCACTTTTGAGGGCTGCACTCTCAATCTCCGCCATCTGAAACTCCAGCATCTCAATCCTGGCCTTATGCTCCAGCTGATTTTTCTGCAAAGTCAGGACTTGCTTGCGCAGGCTTCGATAGCGGTCAAAGGTTTCCTGATAGCGGCCTTTGAGATGCAAAAAGTCTGCTGAGCCAAACTCATCTAGCATGGCAATATGAAGCTGGGGTCTCATCAGCTCTTCCTGATCGTGCTGACCATGGATATCCACCAAGTGCTGGCCAACAGCCTTTAGAACAGACAGATTAACCATCTGACCATTGATACGGCTGACACTTCGGCCGTTTTGCAGAATTTCCCGACGGATAATCAGCTCATCGGTCAGCTCCCAGCCTTGCTCCTCAAAAATCTCTCGCAAAGCTCTGCTATTTTCCAGCGAAAAAAGTCCTTCTATCTCAGCTTTGGGTGCCCCATGACGAATAACATCCATCGTAGCACGACTGCCCAGCATCATGTTCATCGCGTCAATAATAATAGACTTACCGGCTCCGGTTTCTCCGGTCAAAACCGTCATTCCTTGCTCAAAATTAAGAGAAATCTCCTCAATAATGGCAAAATTTTTAATCGAAATTTCTAATAACATAGGCTTTCCTACCAATGGTGAATGATGGTTGCAATCCTTGCAGCTGCTTCCTCTGTCATCATAACCATCAAAATACTGTCGTTGTCTGCCAAGATACTGAAAATATCCTCAGCAAATTCATTTCTAAGATGACGCTTGACCAGTGCTGTGCTCCCCGGTACCAGACTGAGATTGATCATATTTCCCAAAACCTGACAGGACAGGATATTATTTTCAGCCAAGCCCAGACTGCTGGTCATGGTCTTAGGTAGCTCGTAGATATAGGTGTTGTCCTTGAGTGGTATCTTGACAATCCCCAGCTCCTTGATATCCCTAGAGACCGTGGCCTGGGTCGCTGTAATCCCAGATTCCCTGAGATGTTCTACAATTTCCTCCTGTGTGCCAATGTCATAGTCACTGACAAAGCGTCTAATCTTTTCTAATCTATCCTTCTTATTCATCCTTAAATTCCTTGTGTGCTGCCTCTACGACAGCTGTCATCAGTGCTGAATCAAGAGCCTGCGGTTCTGTACTCTTTTCTAAATAGGCCAGAAATTCTACATTGCCCTGACCGCCCTGAATAGGCGAAAAATCCAGTCCCCTGACAGAAAAGCCAGCCTCCATCATAAATGCTGTGACCTTTTCCAGAACTGCTAAATGGACCTTTTTATCCTTGACAATCCCTTTTTTTCCAATCTGCTCGCGGCCCGCTTCAAACTGAGGCTTGATCAAGGCGACCACTTGGCCATCCCGAGCCAAAATCTCATGCAGAGCTGGCAAAATCAAACTCAGCGATATAAAGCTGACATCAATACTGGCAAAGCTAGGCTCCTGTTCAAAGTCAGTCCTTTGGGCATATCGAAAATTAAACTGCTCCATGCTGACGACCCGCTCATCCTGTCTGAGCTTCCATGCCAGCTGATTGGTCCCCACATCCACTGCATAGACCAGCTTAGCTCCGTGCTGCAGCATGACATCTGTAAAACCGCCGGTCGAAGCTCCGATATCTAAGGTCACTCGATCAGTGACCGAAATACCAAAGACTTGCAAAGCCTTTTCTAGCTTGAGCCCGCCTCGGCTGACATATCTGAGTTTCTCACCTTTTAAGCGTAGCTCTGTGGCTGTGTCAATCTTTTCACCTGGCTTGTCAAAGCGCTGGCCATTAGCCGCAGCAATAACCAGCCCAGCCATTACACCACGCTTAGCCTGCTCTCTGGTCTCAAAGAGCCCTTGTCTGTAGGCCAGCACATCTACTCTTTCCTTAGCCATTCAATCTCAAACTTTCTATTATCTTTTGAATTACTCCGCCTGAAAACTTTGTCTTCTCTTCCAAGTCTGTCAGAATGTCCACAGCTTCATCAAGGGTCTGATTGAAAAAGTTCTTAGCTCCATCTAGACCCAGAAAAGCTGGATAAGTCGACTTGGCCGCAGCTAAATCTTTCTGCGGGGTTTTACCCAGCTCTTCAAAACTAGCTGTCACATCCAAAATATCATCCCGCACTTGAAAGGCCAAGCCTAAAAGCTCTCCAATCCTACGAAGCTTGTCTTGAACAGACTGCTGAGCCTGAACAATCAAACCAGCTGCGACAAAAGGATAGGTCAGTAGCTTACCAGTCTTATTGGCATGGATGTTTTTTAAATCTTCTAAACTAATTGCTTGGCCTTCACCTTGCATGTCCAGAACTTGTCCTGCGACCATACCAAAGCTCCCTGCTGCCAGAGACAATTCAGAAATCAAGTCCACCTTGACCTGACTGGGCAGCTCGGCCCTTGCCAATAGTCCATAGGGGTCCAAAAAGAGAGAATCACCCGCTAAAATAGCCATATCCTCTCCAAACTTCTTATGGCTAGTCAAGCGACCGCGACGATAGTCGTCATCATCCATAGCCGGTAAATCATCATGGATAAGGCTGCCAGTGTGAATCATCTCAAGAGCCGCCGCGACCTGATAGTGGGCCTCAGTCAGCTCTAGGCCAAAAGCTTGAATCAACTCCAATAGCAGTAAGGGACGAATTCGCTTGCCTCCAGCCTGCACCGAGTACAAAATAACTTCTGATAAATCCGGCGACACTTGCTGAGACTTATAAAAATCCTCAATCGTCAGACCGATTTTTTCCAGTTTCTCGTTTCTTGTCATTCCATTTCCGTTTCTGTGCCGTCTGCCTGCATGACCTTAACTAAGGTCTTTTCAGCCTTGTCCAGACTAGCCTGGAGTTCCTTTGAAAGCTTCATCCCCTTTTGAAATTCCGCAATCGCCTCTTCCAAGGCTACATCACCATTTTCAAGCTTTTGGACAATGACTTCCAAGTCTGCTAAGTTTTCTTCAAATTTCTTTTCTTTGGACATGTTTTACCTCTACTTCCAGCTGCCCATCCCGCATAAGCAGGGTCAGCTCATCTTTTTCTTCAATGCCTGCACTTGACTCGACAACCTTTTGATTCTTTTGGACAATAGCATAGCCACGCGCCACGATTCGACTGGTATCCAGCATAAGCAAGGCCTCGGATAATCTCCTGACTTGAGCCACCTTGTTATCATAAATGACCGCCATGTTGCTGCGCAGCAAACGCTCCAGCTGAGCAGTCTGCTCCTGAAGACGCTGAACGCGACTGAGCGGATTCAATGCTTCCAAACGGTGCTGCAAGATTTTGACCCGCTGTTGCTCTTCACTATAATATTCGCGAATTTTTTGCTTGAGTCGCAGGTTGAGCTGGTCTAACTTCTGCAGATGGCCATCGTAAAGCCGCTCTGGCTGTCGGAAGATAACCGACTGGGTTAGCTTATTCAATCTCTCTCGATAATAGCTCAGGCGATTGGAAATCGCTCGTGACATGCGGTTTTCCTGCTGCTGCAAATGTCCCAGAAGATCCAGCTTGGTGACTGGTGTTGCTAACTCAGCCGCAGCCGTAGGAGTCGCAGCCCTGCGATCTGCCACAAAGTCCGCCAAAGTCGTATCTGTCTCATGGCCGACACTAGAGATAACAGGAATCCGAGACTCAAAAATAGCCCGAACTGTTTCCTCCTCGTTGAAAGCCCAGAGATCTTCAATAGAACCGCCGCCTCGACCAATAATCAGTACATCCAAATCCGACCGCTCATTGGCCAGTCTGATGTGGTCAGCAACCTGAGCTGCAGCCCCATCTCCCTGCACTTTTGTCGGATAAAGGACAATCTCCACTCCCGGAAAGCGACGGCTGACCGTCGTGATAATATCCCGAATGACCGCTCCGCTGGGACTGGTTACAACACCAATTTTCTTAGGAAACTGGGGCAAGGCTTGCTTGAATTTATCTTGAAAAAGCCCCTCTTCTCCCAGTTTTTTCTTGAGCTGTTCAAACTGGATAGCCAAAGCTCCGATACCATCCGGCTCCGCTTTTTCAATGATAATAGAATAGGAACCGCTCGGCTCATAGAGCTGCACCCGGCCAATCACATTGATTTTCATGCCTTCTTCCAGCTCAAAGCCCAACTTCTGGTAGACACCAGACCAAATCGTAACCTGAATGACAGCCTTCTCATCCTTCAATGAAAAATACTGATGATTGGGACGCCGTCGGAAATTGGACACCTGACCAGTCAGATAGACCCGCTCCAAATAAGGATCCCGCTCAAACTTCATCTTCAGATACTTGGTCAAGGTCGAAACCGACAAATACTCTGGCATGTCCTTTTCCTTTCTTTTCTAGTTTTTCCGTAACTTTTATTATAACAAAAAACTGCATAAAAAACCGATTACAAAGTCTAAAAATACCCTGAAAAGCAAGAAAAAAACTGGGCTTCCATAAAAGAAACCCAGCTGACTTAAAACCCAAGAAAAAGTCTACTGACTCATCTCATTCATCCACCTTGGAATGGCTCTACTGATTGCCGTTGGCAGGACGACATAAGCTTCATGACTCAAATCATCTGCGACAAGGGAGTGAAGAAGGGTTGCAGCCGCCACTCGCTCAAAGAGGCTGCTTGACTTGAACTGACCCGCAAAAGCAGCAATCATACCAGCCAACGTATCTCCCATGCCGCCAGTTGCCTGATAAGGTCCGCCTACTGTCAGCTCAAAAACCTGCTTTTGCCCACTTTGAAAGATGGTCGTCCCATGCTTTTTCTGCACGACAATACTGCCCAGAGGCAGCTGATTGACCCCCGCCTGATTGGCTGCAGCTGTCTGATCTGATAAGCTCAAACCCGATAAGCCTTCCCACTCCTTCTGGTGAGGGGTAAAAACTGTTTGGGCTTTTGGAAATGGCAAAGCTGCCTTGCTAAAGAGTGAAATGGCGCCGCCATCCATGATAAGTATCTGTTGTTCTGCCACAGTCTGGACTACCTTTTGTAGGATATCTAGACCTAGTTGATTCTCCGCCAAGCCAGGACCAATCAAGACTAGATCTGATTTGATCAGCTGCTCTGTCAATCGGTCTTGCTCCTCTAAGTCAAAGGCCATGGCCTCCGGTAGATGACTGTGCAGAGGGGCGATATTTTCTCTATCTGTAGCAACAGTCACCAGACCCGCTCCGCTATTGACCGCAGCCAAAGCAGCCATGATAATGGCGCCCCCATAAGGATAAGTCCCTCCAATTAGTAAAAGACGACCGTAATCGCCCTTGTGACTATCCAAGGGACGTTCCCTAATGACTCTTTTTAAAATATTTTCAGCATTTTTTACCATGATATTCTCCTAGACCAACTTCATCCTGCACTTGTCTCAATATGACCAAACCTATCTTTATTATACACCAAAAGGCACCTAAACAGGTGCCTCGTATCGCAAGAAAGTTATTCTCTTCGGAAATCTGCAAATTTTTGTAAGATTCTTGCTGCGACTGCCTTGGGTAAATTTTCCTGAAAGGCGACCTGCTCATCCGCATAATCCCTCAATCCTGAGAAATCCCCAACCTGCACAGCGTAGAGAGAATTCTTAAAGAGCTGGATATCATTTTGATCATTACCAAAAGCCACATAATCCGAACCGCAGAGTTCCTTTACAGTTGAAGCTTTATTGGTTTCAGCCGGATTGATATAAAAACATTTCTCATGTTCATGATAGTCTAGACTTAGATTAGGCAAGTTTCCAAAACGAGCCTGTAAATCGTCTAAGAGTTGCTCATGATTCCCCATGTAAATAACAACCTTAATAGGATGCTGGAGGTCAGTCAGTTCCAACCGTCTTGCCCGCCTGAGAGGATCTACACTGGCAATAAAAGGGATTTTTTCTAAAATCTGGCCGCTGTAGTCAAAAGTATTATCAACGAAAAAAGGTAAATTATAGGTCAAACAAGTATCTAGAATGGCTTGATAACTCGACTGAGGCAGCTGACGCTCAAACATCAGCTGTCCCTTCTGATAAGCTACTCCGCCGTTCAGGCCAATCACTATCTGCTGGCTCAATTCCGGACCTAATAGTCCTAGACAATCTCGATAGGAGCGCGCTGAAGCAAACAGAACTTCATGGCCAAACTGAGGAGCCGTCAGCAGAACCTGCTTAATCTCCTCATCAATCGTCATATAATCAAAGGACAAGGTCCCATCTAAATCAAAAACAAATTTCATGATTCAAGACTCCGTTTAAAGGCTTGGTAGGTCTGCTCCATCAGCATGGTAATGGTCATAGGCCCAACACCTCCAGGTACAGGGGTAATCAGACTGGCAATTTCAGACACTTCATCAAACTTAACATCGCCAATCAGCTTGCCATTTTCATCTCGGTTCATACCGACATCAATGACAACAGCTCCTTCCTTGACAAAGTCCTTGGTCACAAAATGTCCACGTCCGATAGCCACCACCAAAATATCTGCCCGCTTAGCAGTCTTGGCTAGATTGTGGGTCCGCGAATGCGTCAGAGTCACTGTTGCATTCTTAGCTAAAAGCAGCTGAGCCATGGGCTTACCAACAATATTACTCCGCCCGATGACGACCGCTCGCTTGCCTTCCAGTTCAACGCCATATTCATGGAACATTGCCATAATGCCCGCAGGAGTAGCCGGAATCATAACAGGATGACCGCTCCATAGCTTGCCCATATTAAGCGGATGAAAGCCATCAACATCCTTGTCTGGATCAATGGCCAGCAGCACAGCTTCATCATCAATATGCTCAGGCAAAGGTAGTTGGACTAAAATGCCATGCCAGTCAGGATTCTGATTATAAGTTTCAATCAAGCTCAAGAGCTCTTCTTGGCTGGTTTCTTCTGGCAGACGTTCTACCTTACTCCGAAAGCCAGCAGCCAAGGCTGAGCGCTCTTTATTCCGCACGTAGATTTGACTGGCTGGATTATTTCCCACCACAATCACTACCAAGCCCGGTACCTGACCTGTCTTTTCTTTGAGGCGAGCCGTTTTTTCGGCTAATTTTTTCTGAAGCTTCTCTGCCAAACCTCTACCATCAATAATCTGCGCCATGTCATTCTCATTTCTTTTTCATTATCTTTTTCATTATACCAAAAAAATCTGTGCCCAGCCTATAACTTTTTCTTATACAAGGTTATAAAGCGAGGTTTCATTGGCACCTAGTAGTAAAATTTTCAGACCTACCAAATCTTTTTCAAAATAAGATAAAAAGGGTAAAAATAAAAAGCAGCTAAGTGCTTTTTAGTAGAGTAATTCATAGATTTCCATCGCAATCAAATCGATGCTGTCGAAAGTATAGGTCTCACGCGCTGCAACGTCACGCAAGGTGAAGACAGAGCCGTTTTCTTCGTCGTAACTGTAAGCTACTTCTGCTACAACCACTCCTTCACGCTCAAAATTACGTTTTAAATTTCCGCCATCCTTAGCCATAGCTTCTAAGCGGTTGATAATTCTAACTAAATGTGATTCCATTTTGTTTCTCCTATTTACTTAGTTCCCTCTTATTTTACCATAAATAGCGACTGAAATACCACTAAAAGCCCATTTTTTGTAATTTTTCAAGAATTTGTTTTCATTCTGCTCGGTCTAAGGGAGGATTTTGTAGTAAATTCTTGCAAAGTTCGAGAATACTGATATAATGAAACTATAAAACTTTGACTATTTTTGACCTTTAATTATTTCTATAAATAGCTTGCACACTAAAAGAAAAGAGGTATCTGCATGCTTTGTCAAAATTGTAAAATCAATGAATCCACAATTCACCTTTATACCAACGTAAATGGCCATAAACAGCAGGTGGATTTGTGCCAAAACTGCTACCAAATCATGAAAACAGACCCTGAACATTCCTTGTTCGGTGGAATTGCCAATGCCAACAATCATGGTACGGATCCGATTGATGACTTCTTCAACAGCCTCAGCAATTTCCAACAGCCTCAGGAACCAACTACTCCTCCTACCCAATCTGGCGGAGCCTATGGAGGCGGTGGCGGCTACGGCTCCAATCCTAGCAAGGGTGGTCAGCCTCAGCCAAGTCCGCAAAAGCCAAAAGGCCTGCTAGAAGAGTTTGGTATCAACGTGACTGAGTTGGCTCGCCGAGGCGAGATTGATCCTGTTATTGGCCGTGATGAAGAAATCGTCCGTGTCATTGAAATCCTCAACCGCCGCACCAAAAACAATCCTGTTCTCATAGGAGAGCCAGGAGTCGGAAAAACAGCCGTGGTGGAAGGCCTGGCCCAGAAGATTGTTGATGGTGATGTGCCTCATAAACTCCAAGGTAAAGAAGTTATCCGCCTAGACGTTGTCAGCTTAGTACAGGGAACTGGTATCCGTGGCCAATTTGAGGAGAGAATGCAGAAGCTCATTGATGAGATTCGTTCTCGTCAGGATGTCATTCTCTTTATTGATGAAATCCATGAAATTGTCGGAGCAGGCTCTGCTGGCGATGGCAATATGGACGCTGGGAACATTCTCAAACCAGCTCTGGCTCGCGGAGAACTCCAATTAGTCGGAGCAACCACTCTCAATGAATACCGTATCATTGAGAAGGATGCTGCACTGGAGCGCCGTATGCAACCCGTTAAGGTAGACGAGCCGACGGTAGAGGAAACGATTACCATCCTCAAAGGGATTCAGAAAAAATACGAAGACTACCATCACGTCAAGTACACAGATGCGGCCATTGAAGCGGCTGCGCTTCTCTCCAACCGCTACATCCAAGATCGCTTCCTGCCGGACAAGGCTATTGACCTCTTGGATGAAGCTGGATCTAAGATGAATCTGACCCTCAACTTCGTTGATCCCAAGGTCATTGACCAACGTCTGATTGAGGCCGAAAATCTCAAGGCTCAGGCGACTCGTGACGAAGACTTCGAGAAGGCAGCTTACTTCCGTGACCAGATTGCCAAGTACAAGGAACTCCAACAGACAAATGTGCTAGACAAGGACACTCCGATTATCAGCGAGAAAACGATTGAGCACATCGTAGAGCAAAAGACCAATATCCCAGTTGGCGACCTCAAAGAAAAAGAACAGTCTCAACTAGTCAATCTTGCCAGCGACCTAAAGGCTCATGTCATCGGCCAAGACGATGCTGTGGATAAGATTGCCAAGGCCATCCGTCGCAACCGAGTCGGACTAGGAAGTCCTAATCGCCCAATCGGTAGCTTCCTCTTTGTCGGACCAACTGGCGTCGGTAAGACTGAGCTTTCTAAGCAACTAGCCATTGAGCTCTTTGGCTCAGCTGACAGCATGATTCGCTTTGATATGAGTGAATATATGGAAAAACACAGCGTGGCCAAGCTGGTCGGTGCCCCTCCGGGCTATGTCGGCTATGATGAAGCTGGTCAATTGACTGAGAGCGTTCGCCGTAATCCATACTCACTCATTCTACTGGATGAGGTGGAAAAGGCCCATCCCGATGTTATGCACATGTTCCTGCAGGTTCTAGATGATGGCCGCCTGACTGATGGCCAAGGACGGACTGTCAGCTTCAAGGACACCATTATCATCATGACATCCAATGCCGGAACTGGCAAAGCTGAAGCCAGCGTTGGCTTTGGGGCAGCACGTGAAGGCCGCACCAACTCCGTCTTGGGTGAATTGGGCAACTTCTTCAGTCCTGAGTTTATGAACCGCTTTGATGGCATTATCGAATTCCAGGCGCTCAGCAAGGACAACCTGCTGCAAATCGTCAACCTTATGCTGGAGGATGTAAACCAACGTTTGGCAACCAACGATATTCATCTGGATGTTACAGAGAAGGTCAAAGAAAAATTGGTTGATCTGGGCTACGATCCAAAAATGGGCGCTCGCCCACTGCGCCGTACCATTCAGGACCATATCGAAGATGCTATTACTGACTTTTATCTGGAAAATCCAAGCGAAAAAGAGCTCAAAGCTATCATGACCAGCAATGGCAAGATTCTTATCAAGTCAGCAAAGAAAACTGAAAGCACAGAGTCCGTTCATTCATCTCAAGAAGAAAAATGAATTTCGACAAAATAGAGCAGAAAACAGTTAGTTTTCTGCTCTATTTCTTTATTTATCCTTCTGAACCTTGTAGCGCAGAATTGTTTTCAGCTTGCTAGGTTCTGTCCGATTCAGATTATTGAGATAGATTTCCCTATGAGTATTTGAAATCCGTGTCAGCTGGTGACTCTGGCAAAAGGCATCCATTTTAGCGAAGGAGTAAGGTTCTTCGTCAAAAGGTCCTAGGTGCAGCATGGCAACACACACTCCTTCCGTCATTTCTTCAAAGCGAATCTCATCATAGAGAGGATTAGGCTTTTTGACACGGACTTGTTCCAGAGCCTTTTTCACCATCTCTTCAGTGATAAAGTCCGGCTGGCCAATCATAATGGTATAAATCAATTCTTCTTTAATGAGTTCTCCTGCTTGCTCTTGCTGCCAAAGTCCTTCCAAGGGATAAACTGTAAAATCAGTAAATTCTTGCTCGGCCGCTGTCTTTTTGTAATTCATCTTGATAGCATATGCTAAGCTGTACAGAGCACCAACTCGTTCCGAAAAGTCAGCAGCATTAGGATCGCCCTTGCCGTCAATCATGATAAAAGACTGGGCAGGAACATCTATGAGACAGGGGTCAGACTTGATTTGATATATTTCTCGATTGGCTTTTCTCCATTCATATTTCATGAGAGAGCCCTCCTTTCTTTACTACAAACAGTATAGCAAAGAAAAGCTGACAACCTCTGTCAGCTTTTATAAATATCGGTAATAGCTTTTAACTTTTCTTTGAATTCTTCTCGTAACCGAGGCGGCTCTATGATTTCAACTCCATCCAAAAAGGATAGCAAGTAGGCATAAAGACTATCGTGGCTCGGTAAATGCGTTTGGACATAAAGGCTCCCATCACTCTCCTCTATCTCTGCTTCTGAAAACTCCTCGTACACTCGAAAGGCATGCTTCCAGTCAAATTTCAAAATGACTTTTACAGTATCTCCTAGCCGCTCTTCAGGACTAAATGTCTCATCCAAGACTCTCTGCTTAAATATTTCCTCTAACATCTGACAGTCTCTCATTCTGTTGAGTTTAAAAAAGCGCGGGGCTTGTCTTAAACGACAAAAACCAGCAACATACCAGTTTTGGCTTTTAAATACTAACTTCAGTGCCTCTATCTTGCGCTGCTCTCTTTCTCCATGCCCATTCAAGTAAGAAAATGACAAGACTCTTCTTTGCAAGATCGCTTGCTTAATGGTATCAAACAGTTCTTTCTGATCTGCTTTCTTGCGCCAATCAGTGAAATCCACCTCTAGCCAGGATGTTGCCTGAACTTGAAACAAAGACTGCAACTTAGACAGGGTCTCTACTTGCTCGCCATCTGTTAAAATCTGCAAGCCTTGAAGAGCAGCTAATAGCTCATCCCTCTCAGACTCTGAAAATAAGGCCTTGTCTAAGACAAAATCCTTCATCAGAAAAATACCCCCGCCCTTGCCTGGGCTGCAATAGACGGGTATTCCTGCCAAACTCAGCTTGTCTACATCTCGATAGATGGTCCGAATAGATACTTCAAATAGTGAGGCCAATTCGGGAGCTGTTGTACGGCCTTGCTCTAAAAGAAGATATAAGATTCTAAAAAGTCTGCTTTCTGTCATAAAACTACCTCGCTACTATTATAACAATTCTAGCTAGGAATGTTTGACTATTCCCATAAAGAAAAAATTTTTAAACAGTCGAAGGACATAATTTATTATTTGAAGGGGATTTCTTTCAAGGACTATCATTCTTTTTCTGTCCAATAAACCGAGTAAATTCTTGACAGCTGGTCCTTAGTCCATTATGATAGATAGTAAACTGACTAGAGATTGAGGATATTAGAATGACAAATCCAACCTTTGGTGAAAAGGAAGCAAATGTAGAATATGTGACCCGCTACGGAGTCTATGCTGTCATCCCAGATGAAAAGAAAGAAAAGATTATTTTGGTCCAGGCGCCTAATGGGGCTTGGTTTCTGCCCGGTGGAGAGATTGAAGAGGGGGAAAACCATCAGACTGCCCTTGAACGCGAGCTGATGGAAGAACTTGGATTCACAGCCCAGCTTGGCCGCTATCTTGGACAAGCTGATGAATATTTTTACTCCCGACATCGCGACACCTATTTTTACAACCCAGCCTACCTCTATGAGGTCACCTCTTTCCAAGAAGTCCAAAAACCGCTGGAAGATTTCAATCAGCTTGCTTGGTTCCCAGTCGAAGAAGCTATCGAAACACTCAAACGCGGCAGCCATAAATGGGGTATCCAAGCCTGGAAAAATGCACTTAAAGCTTAAAGAAATCATTCACAATTTATAGCAAACATGTTATAATAATAGCAGGTATAAAGCAGGAGGAAATCGTATGAAGCTTATTAATACAACAAACAGTCATGCTGACCTTGTCAAAAGCCAATTGGAAAGCACCGATGCGATATTAGTCGAAGTTTATTCTGCTGGAAACAGCGATGTTGTTTTTACACAAGCTCCTCTTCACTATGAAATTTTGATTTCAAACATGCACCGTGCTGTACGCGAACAGGAAATCGAAAAAATTAGAGAATTTTTCTTGAAGAGAAAAATCGATGCAAACGCTATTGATAAAGCTGCTATCCGAACGATTTACGCTAATAATCTAATCGAAATTTCCATTCCTGTTAAACAGTAAAAACTAAGGCCTGGCCTTAGTTTTTTTATTGTTTATAGATCATGGTAATGTGAGGCGTAGATTCAAAAATAAAGGGTTGACCAACCGCCTTGAAGCCATACTTTTCATAGAGAGCAGCCACCTGCTTCTGAGCCTCTATTTCAATTTCCTTTCCTGGCCATTTTTCAGCACATAATTGTAAGATCTCTCTGATAAGCTTTCCTCCTAAGCCCTGTCCTCGTACAGACCTAGCTGTGACTACTCGACCAAAGACTAAATGCTCTCCCTCTTCAAAGACCCGAGCATAAGCATCGATTTCCCCTTTTTCATTAGCATGGTAAACGTGCACTGCTTCTAGGTCCTTCTCATCCAATTCATGATAAATGCGCTCCTGCTCCACCACAAAGGTGTCAATGCGCAATTTTAAGATTTGATAAAATTCTATCGGGTTCAACTCTGTTAATTTTTTCCTAGACCACATACTTGTTTCCTCTATCTTTTTAATGTATAATAAGTGCAAATGCAACTATCAAGGAGTTCCTATGGATTACCGTCAACTTTTCCGGCAAATGGGCTATATTTCTAGACAAGCTATGATGAAAATGAATCAGAAAGCCAGTAACTACGGCCTAGACAATAATTTGTTTCTACTGCTCATTCGCATCGTCGAAAATGAAGGTCTCAGCCAATCACAACTGGCAGAGATGGTGCAAATTGACAAGACTACCCTCAGCCGCTCTTTACGAAAGCTGGAAGATAGGGGCTTGATTATTAAAAAGACCAAAGCTCAAAATAAGAAGTTCAAAGAGCTCTATCCTAGCAATCAGGCTCTCAAACTCTACGACCAGCTAATTGGCTTTGAAAATACTTACGCCAGTCAGGCTCTGCAGCAACTGACTTCCTCTGAGCTCTTTCAGCTCCAAAATATTCTAACCAAAATAGACACTCCTAAGGTATAACTAGTATAACAAAAAACAGTTGCAAATGCAACCGTTTATTTTTTCTAATCTAGCTCCAAACCAAAACATCCTCAAATCTATCTAAAAAATGGCGGCTCTATAATTTCTGTAGTGGGTAAAACCACTATAGGAATGATGGAGCCTCTTTTGTCGTAGAAAAAAAGTCCCATAAGACCTATACTGAAAAGCGATCAAACCATCATTAGAAAGACTCTTATGGAACAGTTCAATTTTATCACAAACTTACTCGGAATTAAAGACAAGAACATCACCATCCTGGATGTTCTAGATGCTGGAACTCATAAAGAAATCATCGCTAAGCTGGATTATCCTGCTCCTAAATGCCCACACTGCCAAGGACAAATGACTAAATATGACTTCCAGAAAGAATCGAAAATACCTTACCTAGAGTGTACGGGATACAAAACGCTGATTCGCTTAAAGAAACGCCGTTTCCGATGTAAAGTCTGTAGGAAAGTAGCTGTCGCAGAGACTTCCTTAGTCAAGAAGAATCACCAAATCGCGACCATCGTCAACCAGAAAATCGCTCAAAAACTAATCGAGAAAGTCCCTATGACGGCCATCGCTGAAAGCTTGGCTGTCTCCACATCCACAGTCATTCGTAAGTTGAAAGAATTCAAATTCAAGACAGATTTATCTTTCCTTCCAACTCACATGTCTTGGGATGAATACAGCTTTAAGAAAGGCAAGATGAGCTTTATTGCACAGGATTTTGATTCCAGAAAGATTATAGCTATCTTAGATGGGCGGACTCAAGCAACGATTCGCAATCACTTCCTGCGCTATTCCAGACAGGTCCGAAATAGCGTGAAAATCATTACAATGGACATGTTTAGCCCCTACTACGACATCGCTAAAAAACTATTTCCTTCTGCGAAAATTGTCCTCGACCGCTTTCACATTGTACAACATCTCGGCCGGGCTATGAACCGTCTTCGCATCCAAATCATGAATCAGTTGGATA
>NZ_GL890993.1:1201040-1216998 GCF_000212855.1 Streptococcus sanguinis SK355 | reverse complement strand
TGGCTTACCACTAAAGGGCAAAGCCATTTTTTATTTTGGAAATTTACTTGCTCTCAAAGCCTTCTGAGACAGCTTGAGCGAAATTTTCTTCTAAAATTTCTGCACAGTGGTCACAGACAAGGGCTTGATAACTGCGCTCTTTAACTGTTGTATCAATGCGGCGGCATCGATCACAGACTTGCCCCTGCGCATGCTCTACGACAAAAGCTACATCTTCAAAGACTAGAGCGCCTTCTGGAGCAGGACCATCAACAATCGTCAATTGAGAAACAATGAGAAGCTGAGCCACATCGCTGTTGACCGCTTCCAGCAAGGTCTTGATGACTTCATTCGGATAGACAGTCAGGTGTGCTTCCAGCGATTTCCCGATAACCTTCTCATTACGGGCTTCTTCCAAGGCTTTCTGAGCTTGACTGCGGAAGTCCATAAAGGCAGACCAAGTGTCCAAAATTTCTTCTTGATTTGGGAAAGTCTGAGCTTCAGGCAATTCAGATAACTGAACAAATTCTTCCTCTTCATGCTCTAGGTAAGACCAAATCTCTTCTGCTGTGTGTGGCAGAATCGGCGTCAACAGCTTGGTAACCTTGACCAAAATGTCATAGAAAACAGTCTGCATCTGACGTCGTTCCAATGATTTAGCTGCTTCGATATAGACGACATCTTTGGCAAAGTCCAGATAGAAAGCAGACAAGTCAACGGTCACAAAGTTGACAATCGCTTTATAAATAGTCAGAAACTCAAAGTCTGCATAAGCCTTGCGAATAGTCTCTACTAATTGATTGAAGCGGATAGTCATGTATTTATCAACAGAGCGAAGTTCTTCGTAAGCTACAGCATCCTCAACTGGATTAAAATCAGAGGTATTGGCAATCAAGAAACGCAAGGTATTCCGAATCTTACGGTAGGTTTCAGAAACTTGGCTCAAGATATCCATAGAGATACGAACGTCGTTGCTAGAGTCTACACTGGTTACCCAGAGACGCAAGATTTCCGCACCAAATTGTTTTTCCACGTCACTTGGAGCAATGGTATTTCCAAGAGATTTAGACATCTTTTCACCCTTGCCATCTAAGGCAAAACCTTGTGACAAGATTTGTTTGTAAGGAGCCACGCCATGGTTGGCAACTGATGTGATGAGTGAAGAGTTAAACCAACCACGGTATTGGTCTGAACCTTCTAGATAAAGATCAACCGGGTAAGTCAATTCCGGACGGTTGACCACTACCCCATTCCATGATGAACCTGAGTCAAACCAAACGTCCATGATGTCCGTTTCCTTGGTAAATTCGCCGTTTGGAGAACCTGGATGAGTAAATCCTTCTGGTAAGAGGTCTTTTGCTTCACGCTTCCACCAGACGATAGAGCCGTGCTCCTCAAAGAGCTGAGCCACGTGTTCGATGGTTTCTGCTGTCATGATTGGTGTTCCGTCTTCGGCATAGAAGATTGGAAGTGGAACTCCCCAAGCCCGCTGACGAGAGATAACCCAGTCACCACGGTCACGAATCATATTGTAGAGGCGTACTTTCCCCCATTCAGAATGGAATTTAACCTTGTCAATTTCATCTAAAATTTCTTGACGGAATTTAGAAACAGATGCAAACCACTGTGGTACTGCCCGCCAGATGATTGGCTTCTTAGTACGCCAGTCAAATGGGTAGGAGTGAGAAATTTCTTCTTGAGCAAGGAGGAAGTCACCAAGCTTTTCAATAACCGTTGGTACAACCTTATCATAGAACTGGCCTTCAAAGTCAGGACCAGCATTTTCCATCATGATACCGCGCTCATTGACTGTCACAGCAACTTCCAGTCCATTGGCTACACCGACATGGTAGTCATCCTCACCAAAACCAGGCGCAGTATGGACAACACCAGTACCAGAGTCAGTCGTAACGTGGTCACCCAAAATGACCAATTCATCTACAGCAGTATCCCATGGGTGAGCCGTCACGATGTGGTTCAATTCTTGACCACGGTAGGTAGCTAAAACTTGAACATCAGCCCAGCCAAATTTCTCGGACAAGCTGTTCAATAATTCAGACGCTACAATAAACTTGCGACTTTCACCCGCAGGCTGAACCAAAACGTAGTCAATATCTGCTCCTACAGTCAAACCGCGAGAGGCTGTAATGGTAAATGGAGTTGTTGTCCATACGACGATGTAAGTATCTGTGTCCAAGACTCCTTTGCCTTCTTTGACGCGGTTAGCATAGTAGAGAGATGTGGAAACCAAATCGTGGTATTCAATTTCCGCTTCAGCCAAAGCTGACTCTGAAGACCAAGACCAGTAAACTGGCTTAGCTCCACGGTAGATGTATCCTTTCTTAGCCATTTCACCAAAGACGCGGATCTGAGCGGCTTCATAGTCAGGTGTCAAGGTTACATAAGGATTATCCCAGTCACCAGAAACACCCAAACGCTTGAAGTCTTCTTTTTGCTTTTCGACTTGGCTAAGAGCATAGTCCCGACACATATTGAGGTACTCAACCAAGTCCAGCTCTTTGCGCTTAATGCCTTGCTTTGCCAAGACTTGCTCAATCGGAAGACCATGCGTATCCCATCCTGGAATGTAAGGCGCATAGTAGCCAGCCATAGACTTTGAGCGAACAATGATATCTTTGGAAATCTTATTCATAGCATGGCCGACATGAATATTCCCGTTAGCATAGGGAGGGCCATCATGCAGGATAAAGTGCGGCTTGCCTTCATTCAGTTCCTGACGGCGTTGATACAGCTTAGCTTCATCCCATTCCTTTTGCCAGATTGGCTCCTTATTTGGAAGACCGGCCCGCATAGGAAAAGCAGTTTTCCCAAGATTGAGTGTTTCTTTCAGTTTCATTCTATTCCTCTTTATTTTTAAAAATACAAATTAAAAACCGCAAACTTCTCCAAAAAGGACGAAAATTCGCGGTACCACCTTTGTTTAGGCAAGACAATAGCATGATGCTCCTCTTGCCCCTCTTTGTCCGTAACGTGGACTGCCGTCTCATCCTACTGATTTCAGACGAAAGTTCTGTAAAATGATAGCCCAAGCAAGATGGACTGCAGATCTCTCACCATCATCTGCTCGCTGAAAGTATTTTGCTTGGTCTGTGTTTTTACAATCTTATCTTCTTTAAAATTATAAAATATTTACTGGAACTTTTTGTTCCCCATTTGTATCATCATCGTGATGGTCAGTTTCTGGGTTTTCCTCAGCTGCGTGAGCTTCTATATCTTCATCACTGAGCGGAGAAAAAGCTTGGGTCGCAGCTAACTCACGGTTAGCAGCTTCAATGCGCTCTTGCAACTCAGCCATTTCTTCTGGAGAAAATTGACGAGTCACATCCACTTCTTCCTCACGAACAACTGCTTCTTCTCCCAGAACCTCAGATACAACTTCCTTGAAAGCTTCATCACTGGTCTGCAGATATGTAGCTGTCGGACGCAGGATTTCTTCCCACTCAGAAGAATCCACAATGCTGAGTTGGCTCTCAATGGTTGATTTCAAACGTTGATGGAAGACACGTGTCTTGTTTTTCAGTTCTTCAGTTTCAATGGCTACTTTCTTAGCATTGTCAGCTGCTTGGCGCAAAATCTCATCAGCCTTGTACTTAGCTCCATCCAACAAATGCTGCGCATCCTGCTCCGCCTGACGGACAATATTCGTAGAGCGCTCGTTGGCAGCAACTTTAACGCGCTCAGCCGTATCCTGAGCAATCAAAACAGACTGGCTGAGAGAGTCTTTCATCTCATCAAAATATGTCAGACGCTCTTCAAGATTGCGAATTTTTGCTTCTTTTTCGTGGTTTTCACGAACCAAGTCCTCATAATCACGGACAACGATGTCAAGGAATTCATCTACCTCTTCAACATCATAGCCTCTAAACTTGGTTCCAAAGGATTTATCTTTAATTTCTAATGCTGTAAGTGTCATAGTTCCTCCTCATTTACTAGCTAATAATTCAACGGTTAACTTATGTTTTCCATTCTTGGAAAGGCCATTTTCTCTTAAAACCTTAAATCTTCCAAATCGTCTAACGCTAATCAAGTCTTCAAGCCCAACCTGCTGGCTGGGATTGTTATTAACAGCATAGTTCATTTTCACATGCTTACCAGAAATTAGCTGAGCAGCCTGGCTTCTTGACAACTTAAAGGTGCTGGCTACCAACTTATCCAAGCGAAGACTAGAGACCAAAATATCTCTGGTAACAGCCTGCTTCTGCTCTTTCAACTGCTCTGCAAAGGAAACTTCCTTTAATTTTACAGGCATCTTTGCAATTTTAGACACATGATCTATAAAATACTGGGCCAGTCTCTTATCTACAAAGAGCTGAGCACGGTCTTCAATCACAAGAATATCGCCAAAGGTCCGTCTTTCAATCCCTAATTGATTAAGAAGAGTGCCCATAATCTGCGAATGACTGATTTTATAAAATTTGCTTGCATAGGAAATTTCCAGCAAGCTCAATTCAAAATCATCCATATTCAGTTGGTAATAAGAAGGCGCCACAAGAACTCTTGCCAGTTCACTTGGAAAATAATCCGAACTAGCAAAGACTTGCACATCATATTGTTTGCCAATATTCTTCAGTATCGAAACCTGATGGGGATTCAGAAAAGACGTTGTTTCAAAGGCATAGGTATCTTGAACCCGCTGAAGCAGCTCCAAACTCCTATCAATAAACTCTCGATCCTCAGGCGAAAAGTGCTGATATAAATCTTTCATCATAATAACATTAGTAAGATGCTTATTAAATAAAAGACTACACGATTTAAAAGGTTTAAAGCCAGAATTGCAACCCAAACGGTAAAGTCCAGCCCTGCAAATTGCAAGGGAAGACGACGGAAAAGTTTTAAATACGGTTCTACAATTCGTGTTAGAAACTCTCCGAATTTGGTTTGATAGGCTCCTGGAAACCAAGATAGAAGTGCATAGACAATCAAGGCGATGGTATAAAGATCGAAAAGATTAGAGATGGCACGAATTACAAAATATAACATATCTCTTATCTACTGCGCTTCATATCAAAGTCGAATTCGCTGATTTCAACATCGTTTGGCAGGCGGATATCTTCCACATTTACCACTACATTAATCGGAGTCAGCAAATACATAGTGCTTGCAACTTTTTTCAAATTTCCAGCCAAGACATAACGGGCACCGTCTAGGTAGTCTAAACAACGTCGAGCCTGTACCTCAGTCATATACTGGAAGTCAATCAGGATGCTTTCATTAGCCAAAAGCAGGTCAACAATTTCAGTCGCTTCCTCATATCTCCTCGGATAACGAACATCAATCGTAATCTTCTCATCCGCATTTGCACGGTGCTGAGCTAATTCCTGCTGACGTGCATGCAGTCTGGTAATATTCTCTGTCGAAGATTTCTGTTGAGGCTGAGGTTTAGGCTGTGGCTTCGCCGCCGCAGCCGGACGAGGAGCTGGCTTGCTCTCTCTGACTGGCTTAGGCTGAACCAACTCAGGCTTCTGTTTGGCAGGTACTGCTGGTCTACTAACCGTCTGCTCCTGAAGCTCAGTCTCATCTCCATCTTCTGTAAAATAATCTATAAATTTATCAAATCTATCTTTTAATGACATATTTCTTTCCTATTTAAAAAATGCTGTACCGATTCTGACATAGGTCGAGCCATGGGCAATTGCTTCTGGATAATCACGGCTCATTCCCATGCTTAATTCAGAAAAGGGCATATTATTTAACTGTTTCTTTTTTAATTCTTTTTGTAGTTGATGAGCCTTTTCAAAAATTTGGTTCAGCTCCTCATGACTAGCTTCAAACGGAGCCATTGTCATCAATCCCACAATTTGAACATTCTCTAATTTTTCAAGTTCAGGCAGGACAACTTCAAGTTCTTCAATCAAAAAGCCATGCTTGCTCTCTTCTTTAGAAATATTCACCTGCAGAAAACATTTAATCACATGTTCAGCCCGTTTGTCAATCTCCTTGGCCAATTTTACAGAATCTAAAGCGTGAAAGTAATCAACATAGTTAATCACATCCTTGACTTTTCTCCTCTGCAAACTGCCGATCAGGTGCCAGGTCAGTTTCTCATCTTTCAGAGCATGGTATTTTTCTAGAAATTTATCTACCCGATTTTCTCCGATATGCTGAATACCTGTACGAACAAGCTCCTGAGTAGTTTCGCAGTCAACATATTTGGTAACTGCAATGATATTTACTGAATCTTTCAAACGCTGGGCTTGCTCCGCCGCCTGAGCGACGGATTGAAAGACCAGCTCTTTATTATTCTGCAAATTCATGATCTAGATTAACGATTTCTGAAGAACGGAGGTGTTTCCAATTCATCATCATCTTCATTAGTTTCTGCATAGCGCTCCACGCGGGCTGAGGAACTTGGTTCTGCCTGACGAACAATCGCTTCGCGGCGAAGATCCCAATCACCAAAGGCTGAACCTTTAGGTGTATCTGTTCTTTGACGGCTTGGAGCCGGAATATCAACCGTTTCAGTCATATCAAAATTTCGTTCAAACTGCCCTGAGCGAACTTCGCGATTTGGCTCAACTTGCTGCGGACGGCTTGGGCCAGTAGGCTGCTGTGTCTGACGAATACCGCTGACCTTTTCAACCTTGTCCTGACGGACACCAGTAGCCACAACAGTCACGCGGATTTCATCCTTCATAGACTCATCAATAGCAGTACCGAGCCAGATGTTCACCCCATGACCTGCTGCTTGGTTGACAATTTCTGAAGCTTCTTCAGCTTCAATCAAGGTCATATCTAGGCCACCAGTAACGTTGACAATTACGTCCTCTGCACCATCAATGGTTGTTTCCAAAAGAGGTGAATAGATAGCCTTGCGAGCAGCTTCGATAACGCGTTCTTCACCGCTACCAACACCAATCCCCATCAGAGCATTACCCTTGTCTGCCATAACTGTTTTCACGTCAGCAAAGTCAAGGTTAATCAGTCCTGGGCTAGTAATCAAGTCAGTAATCCCTTGGACACCTTGGCGAAGAACATTATCTGCTTCACTGAGTGCTTCAAGGAGCGGAGTCTTCTTGTCTACAATTTCAAGCAGGTTGTTATTTGAGATAATCAAGAGTGTGTCTACATGCTCGCGAAGTTCGTTGATTCCTTCTACTGCAAATGTTCCACGCTTGCTTCCTTCAAAACCGAAAGGACGTGTAACTACAGCAACAGTCAGAGCACCAACATTTTTTGCAATACGAGCAATCACTGGAGCAGCACCTGTCCCAGATCCACCACCCATACCAGCAGTGATGAAGACCATATCTGCTCCTTGCAGAGCTTCAGTCAGGACTTCTTCGCTTTCTTCAGCAGCCTTGCGGCCAACTTCAGGCTGACCTCCGGCACCAAGTCCACGAGTCAGCTTAGGACCGAGCTGAATAACTGTTTCAGCTTTGGCACTGCTAAGAGCTTGAACATCTGTATTTGCTGCGATGAATTCAACACCAGCAACACCTTCATCAATCATTCGGTTGATGGCATTACCGCCACCTCCACCGACACCAATAACTTTAATTACTGCGCCTTGTGCAGCAGCAGCGTCAAATGAAAATGTCATATTCTCTGTATTCTCCTTAATCAAACATTTTGCCAATTAGGTTGCGCATCCGATCTGTAATACCGGTTTTTGGTTCTTGGTTTGGTACATCAGCACTGGCAACTGGAACTTCTTGAACTGGCTCCTCAGGAATCTCATCAGCTGGTTGAGGTTCAAAGCGTGGTACTGACTGAGCAGGACGCTCAAAGGATACAGGTCGATGGCGCAGTTGCTCATCACCATGAACAGCAACCTGAGCCAGCATATCCACATCTGTTAAGTTTCCGGCATACTCTGACAGGCTGATAACATGTGCAAAGGCTGGATTACGAATGCCGATTTGATTTGGCACATAAAGCTTGACATTCACGCCAAATACTTCCTGAGCCAGTTCAACTACTCCTGGAAGAATAGCTGCTCCACCAATAATCACAATACCGCCTGGCAACTCGAGGAGATGCCTTCTATCCAAATCGCGTTTGATTTGCTCAAAAATGTGTTGGATACGAGCAGAAATAATTTCAGCTAGATACTTTTCAGTTACTTCAACCGGCTCAATTTCGCCAATCACTTCTACTTGGAAGGACTCTGTACCAGCTTCAGGAACATAAGCAGAACCATAGTTAAACTTGAGACTTTCAGCTAACTTTTGCGAAGTCTTCAAAACCTTGGAGATATCCTTGGTTACATAGTCGCCGCCTTCTTGATATATATTCGTATATTGAAGTTCTTGACCTCTAACAGAAGCTACTGTAGTTTGGCCGCCACCCATATCAATAACAGTTGCACCAAACTCACGTTCCCCTTCATTCAAGATTGACTTAGTCATAGCTAATGGGGAGATAATAACGTTCTCAAGCTGAACTCCCGCGCGCTCAACTGTCTTACGAAGGTTATGCAGGATAGTCCGTGGTCCAGTGTAGAGAAGACCACGCATTTCTAAGCGAATCCCCATCATACCGCGTGGGTCACGAATCCCTTGGAAACCGTCCACTACAAACTCTTCTGGGATGAAAGTAATCACTTCCCGGTCAGGAGTCATACTCTTCGTCAGAGCAGATCTAACAACATTCTCTACATCTGTGTCTGTGATTTCCTTAGAATCACTAGTCACAGGAATCATACCCTGAGTAGGCTCAATCTGTAAGAGATTAGCCGGAAGTCCGACATTAACTAAACCAATTGAAATGCCTGCCTTTTCTTCTGCTTGAGAAATAGCTGTCTTAATGGCAGCAGCAGCAGCCTCAATATCAACAATAATTCCATCTTTAACGCCAGCACTTTTTGCGTTGCTAACCCCAATAACATTCATTTCATTGTTGATGTGCTCTGCCACCAACACTTTAATTGAGCTAGTTCCTATATCTAATCCAGTAAAAAAGCCGTCTCTAGCCATTACACCAGTCCTCTCTATCTTCCATGTTTCCGGTCTATACTAATAACGCTAAAAATTAGAGTTATCCAAGCTTTATTATAACATAAAGAAAATGAAAATGTGCAGTTTTTCTACATATAATTTAGCGATTTTCGGTATTTACCGGGTTTTCTGTCGAATTTTGCGGCTCTGCAGGTTCTTCTTCCTGACTTTCTGTCACCTGCTCAGCCGCTTGCTCTGTTTGCTGTCCCGTCGGTTCCTCTTCTGTTTTCTGCTTTTCTTCATCAGAAGAAGATGACTCGTTTTGAGCTCCTTCAACATAACTAAAAATCCCTGCTTCCATATCTACAACACTAGGTACACCCTCTTCCAGCTGCGATTGGATTCCCTTATAATATGGTAGTTTTTTGGCGATATGTGAAATTGGCACCAAGACTTTGTTGCCATCATGCATGGTCAGCGTAACCAAGTCCGGTGTCACCTTGCTTGGAGTCAGCTGAACTGTCTTAATATTTTTCTTAACCGAAGCCGGTACCTTTTCAATTTGAAGGGCAAATTCCTTAATCAATTTTTCATCTGAAAACTCTATCGAAATATGGGTTTCTGGCAAAGAATCTGCAGCAATCGGGTCCGAAATAACCTGCCCATTTGTCAGAATAGGATAGTACTGACCACCCTCATGCAGATAGGCCAGAACTCCGTACTCCTTGACCTTTACCTGAAAAGTAATCGGAAACTGATAAGCCATCTCCAGGTTGTTAATCCAAGGACTAGACGCTTTCATATTGCGGATATGATTGCCGCCGTTGATAAAGGTCGTTAAAGTATAGTCTCTCTCATCAATCTTACTGCTTTTGAGCAGGTCTTCCTGACTGACCATTTGGTTCCCTGAAAATTTGATTGTCTTCATGGTCGCCAGTGGCGTCAAAAAGTAAACTGACAGTAGAAAAATCAAGCCACTGCCCAGCAAAACCGGCAGCGCTCGATAAATATGAATCCTCGAGATGCGAACCTTAGCAGCATCTTTTTCTGCCTTTTTCTGAAGTTTCTCCAGTTTCTTGCGCTCTTTCTCGCTCAATTCAGTCTCTAGCTCAGCTTCAGTTGAGTCTTCTTCCAAATATTCTGTTTCTTCCTCTTCATAAGATGAGTCATCTTCTTCCGTCTCTTCAGCTATTTCTCCGCCTTCGATTGAGTCTTCAGCTCCAGCTTCTCTTGCTTCAGCTTCTTCCAGCTCCTTTTGTTTGCTGGCCTCTTCCTGAGCCTTCTTTTCAAGATATTCTTTGTTTCGTTTCTGCCATTCAGAGAGGTGCTCACTTACCTCTTCCTTTGACTCGTCGTGGTTTTTCTTGCTCATTTCTTTCCTTTGTCAATATCCGCCTTCAATAAAGCATAAAATTCATCTACAGACTTGATTTCCTGAGAATTTTGCATAGCTTGATGATAAGAACCCTGATTAGCCAAAAGGTCATCAAGGGCTGTCTGTAAATTGCTCATATCCAGCTGTTCCTCAGCCAATTGCTTGGCATATCCCTTTTTCACAAAATAATCCGCATTTTCAATCTGATCGCCGCGGCTGGCTTCGCGTCCCAGAGGAACGATAATATGCAGCTTAGCCATGGCCAAAAGCTCAAAGATTGTATTGGAACCGCCGCGTGTCACCACTACATCTGCCAAGTCCATCAAAGGCTGGTAGAGGTTGGTTACATAGGCTCTGCGAAAGAGACGGTCAGACAGAACATCCAAACTCTCATCACCAGTCAGATTGATGATATTATAACGCTCGGTCAGCGCAGCTTGATTTTTGCTGACAAAGTCATTAAAGACCTTAGCACCAGCAGAACCACCGACAAAAAGCAGGGTGGGCAGCTCTTTATCAAAATACTGACGAATTTCTTCTAGTTCCTGCGGTAGGACTGACTCTTGGTTGCCGACCTTGGTCACAGCGCCGACATGCTCAATCTTGGTCAAACTGGAACTTTGCTCAAAGGTCGCATACATCTTGGTCGCACACTTATAGGCGATTTTATTGGCCAAGCCAATGGATAGATCCGACTCATGAACATAGACGGGCACTCCGGATAGTCGGGCTGCAATCACGGGCGGAACAGATACAAAGCCACCCTTTGAAAAGAGAGCTTGCGGACGCACTTTCAGCATAATGCCCAGCGATTGGAAAATGCCCCAGACGACCTTAAAGCCATCCAGCAGATTCTGCCATGAAAAATAGCGACGAAGCTTACCCGTAGCTACCGAATGGAAGGTCACGTCCAGTCCAGACTTTTGGATTTCCTGATACTCAATCCCATGCTTATCACCAATATAGTGGACCTGCCAGCCTTCTTTGATAAATTTCGGAATCAGGAGAAGGTTGAGAGTTACATGCCCAACCGTTCCTCCGCCTGTAAATACAATCTTTTTCATTTTAACCTTTTAATTCTTCAAATGCAGCGAGAAACTCATCGCCACGGACTTCAAAATTACTATACATATCCCAGCTGGCATTGGCAGGACTAAGCAAGACAATGTCTCCTGGCTTCGCTTGATCAAAGGCCTTATGAGCTGCATCTCGGACATCAGTCGCATCCAGATAAGAAACGCCAGCCTGATCAGCCGCTCTCTTTACACGCGGAGCTGATTGTCCTAAGATCACCATTTTCTTGAGCCCTTTAATATCAGGCACCAACTCGTCAAATTCATTGCCACGGTCCAAGCCGCCCGCAATCAGAATCACCTTGCTATTGTCAAAACCAGATAAGGCTTTCTGGGTTGCCAAGATATTGGTAGACTTACTGTCATTGTAAAAGGCAACCTCATTTACCTGCCCCACATACTGGAGGCGGTGCTTAACACCCCCAAAAGCTGACAAGACTTCTTTGATCGTCTGATTGTCAATACCACGCAGCTTGGCTACTGCAATCGTAGCCAGAGCGTTTTCAATATTGTGACTGCCAGGAACGCCGATTTCAGCCGCCTGCATAATCGCCTCTCCGCGGAAGGTCAAGACATCACCCTCTAGATAGGCACCATCCACCTTTTCAGTCGTTGAAAAAGGCACAACAGTAGCCTGAGCCTGGCTAGCCATTTCCTTGGCCCAGTCTTGATTGAAATTCAAAACCAGATAATCATCAGCTGTCATGTTTTTCTGGATATTCCACTTGGCAGCTGCATATTCCTCAAGAGAGCCGTGATAATCCAAATGAGTCGGCATGAGATTAGTAATAACAGCGATTTGCGGATGAAAAGCTTCAATTCCCATCAACTGGAAGGAAGACAGTTCCATGACCAGTGTATCCTTGCTGCTGGCTGTTTGAGCTACTTGACTGGCAGGAAAGCCGATATTACCAGACAAGAGACCATTTTGACCGCCAGCTGTCAAGACTTGCGCAATCATGGTTGTGGTCGTCGTCTTACCATTTGAACCCGTAATACCAATAATCGGTGCTTCAGAAATCAGATAAGCCAACTCGACTTCAGTAATGACTGGAATCTTCTTCTCCAGAGCTCGAACGACCATGTCATTGTCATAAGGAATACCCGGATTTTTCACCATCAGTTCAAAGTCTTCGTCCAGCAACTCCAAAGGATGACCTCCTGTCACCACTTTTATACCTTCTTCTAGCAAGGATTGGGCAGCAGGATTTTCCTCGAAAGTCTTCCCATCGTTAACTGTCACGATAGCTCCTAATTTATCTAAAAGGCGAGCAGCTGACTCACCCGACTTGGCCAATCCTAGGACCAAGACCTTCTTATTGGCAAAATTTGCTATATTTTTCATAAGCAACCTCTTCCATTCATACTTCATTCTATTTTACCTTTTTTTGTGGAAATAAAAAAGGGGCAAGGGCAGAAGATTTGAGAAAAATGATAAGTTTTCATCTTCCTGCAATCTTTTGAAATATATGGTAATAGAAGAAAAATTTTGTCTTTTTTTTGCATTTTTGTTTTTGAAAGTGTTATACTAATCATAGAAAGAAGTTACCAGCGGTAACTAGCAAAAACATCTCGAAAGGAGGAGGAAAATTGGCAGAAAAAAAGCCGCCTTTAAAAGAACTATTATTGCAGGCTGGCTTTGATAGGATTGCTGCTCATGGCTGGCAAGACCTGTCGCTTCGGAAGTTAGCAAGTAGCTGTAAGGTCAGCCATGTGGCTAGCTACCGCCATTTCAAAAACAAGGACGATTTGATGTTCGCTTTGGTTCCAATCATTTCCAAACATTTTGCTGATTTTCTAAAAGAGTCGGAAAAAGAAGACCAAGCGCCCCGAGAGAAAATTCTACAGCTGGCTCTACAGTTTATCAACTACTCTCAAGTCCATGCAAATTTTTTCGATTTTCTATTTCTCAGCAAATACAGCCTAGCTACGCAAAATGATGATACAGGGCAAATGGAGCTGGAAAAAAGAGTCGCCTCTTTTGACTATAATAAGGAGAAAATAGAGGAATTTATCCAGTCACTTGACGGCGACTACGACTTCAATCAGGTTTTCATGCACTTGGGGAGTTTTGTCTTCGGCATCAGTCTTTTAGTCCGGCAGAAAATTTATCCAGCAGACAAGAAAGAGCTGACATCACTCATCCAAACGACACTCGCTTTTTATCAATAGGAGGTTTCCCTACCAGATTTGGCACAGCATTTATTCGACAAACCTCATTGAGTCTCTTAACAAAGAAATCAAACGTCAAACGAAAAAGAAGGTTCTTTTTCCTAACGAGGAGGCTCTGAAACGTTACTTAGTTACTTTGTTTGAAGATTATAATTTCAAGCAAAGTCAACGAATCCATAAAGGGTTTGGCCAATGTTCTGACACACTTGAAAGCTTATTTGATTAAAACTACATAACTCTACTAGAGTGTTTACACAAAATTATTGACAGTATCGAAAATTCTTATTTAGAAAGGAAAACATATGGCACATATTTATCAAGCGACACATCATTCCTCTAGTCTAGAAACTTTGCAAGAAGAAGCAGGGGCGAAAAACTGGTGGCTGAGCATGCCTCTAGCTTTTCTGGCGCTCGGTCTGGGCATGTTGCTCAGCGGGCTCTTGTCTCAATGGCTGATACAACCCTTTATCAATGTTTCTAATCAACTCGTATTAGAAGAAGTGAGCACCCTTCTATTTCATGGTATCAGTGCTCTTCCCCTTCTCCTTGTGGCTAAGTTTTGGGAGCACCGCAGTCTTGCGAGCTTTGGTCTCTGGTGGGAAAAGCTGGGCAAAAATCTCCTGTTTGGAGCAGTTATAGGATTCTTGACGACAACGGCAATTATTGGCGTTAATGCGCTAGCTGGTCAGCTCCATTTTCGACTAGGAAATCAATTTAATCTCGCACTCTGGCCCTATTTGCTCCTTATGATTTTCTTGGAGGCCTTAGCCGAAGAAGTCATTTACCGCGGCTTTGTCCTGAACAAGCTCCGCACCAAAATGGGGCTTGTCCCAGCTATTGCCCTAGGCAATCTCTTCTTTGGTCTCATGCACACATTCAAGGGTGGCGCTCCTTTCTCTTACATCCTGAGCGTGACCTTGTCGGGCGTTCTCTTTTCCCTCCTTTTTGCCCTGACCGATAATCTCTGGCTGGTGGCGGCGACCCATGCTCTTTACAATCTGACCCTTACAAATATCTTTGGCCTTGTTGAGAGCGGTCCGACTTTCCTGCGGACGACCTTAAGTAGCGACAGCAATCCACTTTTAGTTGGAACGGCTGCCATTCCTGTCGTAGGAGGGATCCTGGAGCCAATCACGATGACCTTGATTTGCCTTTTCATCGCTTATCTGGTCAAGAAAAAAGCAGACGCCAAGGCCTTGTAAAAACGTTAGAATGACTGTAAATCCGATAAATTTGACGAATAAATAAAAGAAGGGAGTAACCCTTAACTGAAAAATGACCGTTCTACCTACTCGTTTTCATCTTCATTTTCAAAAAATTTTAGAAATATTTTAGAAATACTTTATAAATATTTGAAGTTTGTCCTTTAAACTGGAAGTGTAACCAAATTAAAAGGAGGACAATGATGAAAAAAATCATTTTTGAAAAGCGCTGTAGCGCTAGTAACTTGTGGCTTGCTCGCTCTAGGAGCGGGTCATGTTCAAGCTGACCAGCAGAAATTGCCGTCGGGCACATCCTACGACCAAATCGGTCAGAAGATTGAGGACTACTACAAGGAGCACGAAAAAAACAGTGCTGGTATGGCGACGACCGTCATTGACAAGGACGGACAGACCATTTACCAAAACAACTTTGGCTATATGGACAAGGAAAATAAGCAAGCGGTGGATGACAACCCGGTCTTCGAGTGGGAGGGTCAACGACCAAAATCACCGTCTGGGTCAGTGTCATGCAGCTCTGGGCAAGATGGCGGATTTGGTTTAAATAGTCATCAAACAGATATAAACCAGCATTGCTATGATAGCAATGCTGGTTTTGTTTAGCACTTCCCCCCCACTTTTTCTACCACTTACCTGCAGAAACTTACCACTTACCGAAAAAGGGTAGATTTGGCGCTGCCCTTTTGTTAGGATAAGGGTGCAAAGGGGAAGGCAGTTTAAATTCTAAGGAGGCAATCATGAAAACATCATTTTTGAAAAGCGCTGTGGCGCTGGTAACATGTGGCTTGGTGGCTTTTGGAGCAGCGCAAGTTCGAGCTGACCAGCAAAAATTGCCGTCGGGCACGCCTTATGACCAAATCGGTCAGAAAATTGAAAATTTCCACAAGGAACACGAAAAAACCAGCGCGGGACTGGCGGCAGCAGTCTTTGATAAGGACGGCCAAACCATTTACCAAAAGAACTTTGGCTATATGGACAAGGAAAAGAAGCTGGCTGTGGACGACAGTTCAGTTTTCGAGTGGGGCTCTGCCACCAAACTGACCGTCTGGCTCAGCGTCATGCAGCTCTGGGAAGAAGGAAAAATTGACCTAAAAACAGATATAAAAGAGTATCTGCCCAAGGATTTCCTGAAACACCTCAAATACGACAAGCCCATTACCATGCTTGACCTCATGAACCACCAAGCGGGTTTTGATGAAACGCCGCTGAGCACAGGAGCAGGCAAGAGCTTGGAAGAATTAC